>CAVXOH010000014.1:0-46213 GCA_963763295.1 uncultured Alphaproteobacteria bacterium | reverse complement strand
TTGCTTGGTCGCACACTTCCAAGTGCCGCAGCACACCTTCGGTTTTGCTGAACTGCACATCGCGATACTCCACCACCTGGATATGGTTTCCCCAAGGGTCGAGGAAGTCGAGCCCACGCCCCGGGAGGATGGTGGCCCCGGCGGCCTCCGCAGCAGCCCGGACCATGCTCCGGTCGTCGACGACAAGCCCGAAGTGCCGATCATCGTCCGGTGCCTGCCGCCGCCCTTCGGACAGCGCCATAAACTGGTCCCCCATGTCGATGAACGCCATCTTCGGCGCGCGGCCCCGCAACTCGAACTCGAAGAGGCGGGCATAGAAGGTCCCCCGCCCCAGAGTTTCCGAGACACCCCAGACGGCCTATTGAGCCGGGATGGAGGTGCCTTGATGGATGACGTTGAGAGCGGAGGAGCCGCGGGCGCGGAGACCTCGGATATCGGAGCGGTCGCGGCTCCGGCCGGGAGCGGCGGATGACGGCGGGTCGCAAGCGGGAGGCGGTGCTGCGGCTCCTGCGAGGCGAGCCGCTGGAGCTGGTGGCGCGCGAGCTCGCGGTGACGGCGGCCGACCTGAGCGGCTGGCGCGACGCCTTCCTCGACGGCGGCTCTGCGAGCCTGAAATCGCGGCCACGGGATGCGCGCGACGAGACGATCGACCGGCTGGGACCAAGGTCGGCGAGCCGACCATGGACACCGAGCTTCTGCAGACGAAGATCGCGCGGCTGGAGGCGGGCGGCGCCCCTTTTGCGGCGCGGAGGTCGAAGCGATGAGCACCGTCATCTCGATCTCCACGGAACGCCGCTACGGTGTCGCCCGGGTCTGCCGGGTCTGGGGCGTCGCCCGGGCAGGCATCTACCGTGGTCGCCGGGCGGCGATGGCGCCGCCCCCGCCGCGACGTCGGCCGGGGCCCGTGGGGCGATGTCTGACGCCGACCTCGTCGAGGCGATCCGGCAGGTGCTCGCCGACAGCCCCTTTCATGGCGAGGGCTACCGCAAGGTGTGGGCGCGGCTGCGCCATGCCGGGTTGCGCACCTCGAAGGAGCGGGTGCGCCGGCTGATGCGCGAGAACGGCCTCGCGGCGGCGACCCGGGCGGGCCGCCCCGCGGCCCGCGCAGCCACGACGGCACGATTGTCCCCGAGGTCATCGACGCGATGTGGGGAACCGACATGACCGCAGCCCTCACCGTCGAGGATGGTCAGGTCGCGGTGTTCGTCGCCGTCGATCACTGCTCGGCGACATGCGTCGGCATCCATGCCGCCCTCCACGGCACCCGCCACGAGGCGCTCGAGCCGGTCCGCCAGGGCGTCACCGAACACTTCGGCGGGGTCGAGAAGGACGCTGCCCAGGTCTCGCCATCCGCCACGACCACGGCAGCCAGTACATGTCGCGCGACTTCCAGAAGGAGATCGCCTGGCTCGGCGCCATGTCGTCGCCGGCCTTCGTCCGCGCCCCCGAGGGCAACGGCTGCGCCGAGCGGTTCATCCGGACGCTGAAGGAGAACCTCCTCTGGGTCAGGACATTCCGGACCGTAGAGGAACTCCGCCTCGCCCTCATCGAGTTCAGGCGGACCTACAACGAAAGCTGGCTGATCGAGCGGCACGGCCATCGCTCCCCGGCCCAGTTCCGACGCGACATGATGGACACGATGCCGATGGCCGCCTAATCGCAATCGGGTGTCTCAGATTCCAGGGGCGGTACAAAGGCGAGCGCCTCCTCGAGGTTTCCGACTTCCAGCGCGATGTGGTTGATACCGACGAGCTTGGCACGTATCTCAGAGGGGAGTGAGGGGTGAGAATAGGATTGTGGAGGAGGAGGGTCGCGGCTTTCGGACAGTTAACATTCCATTTCCTCCCGCGCCTAAAACGCCACCGTGGAGGGCGGCGTTCCAGCCCCTCGAACCGCCTCTCGTTGCAGGCCGATCGGACCGGCACGTTCCGCGGGCAATGCGCCGAATACTGCGGCGCCGCTATGTCCCGATGGCGTTCACCGTTCTGGCGATACCCGCGGGCGGAGCCCAGGGACGCGCCTGCTTGCGCCGAGCACGGCGCACGGGCGGCGGTGCCCAATTTCCATGATGAAGGCCGGTCCTGCCATGGACCGGCCCAGAGTGTCCGATCGGATGCGGTGCGCGCACCGCCTTTGTCAGTGATGATGTTCGGGCAGTGCCTTGGCCTCATCCTTGGTCAAGGAAGTGGTCGCATGGATACTGCCGGTCTCGTCCCGCATGAAGTTCAGCTGGTTTACAGCGAGAGCCACGGGCTTCGCGCCAACGCCTAGAAACCCTCCTACATCCACGATGACTTCGCTGGCTTGGTCCATGCCGTGAACGTGCGAAACCGTCCCGACTTTCTCGTCGTCGGGGCCGTAGATCACCGCTTCCATGAGGTTTGCTTCAGTAAGCTCGCTGACCGCAAGCGGCTGGTGGGCGGAATGATCCAACTGCGTCTCCTCTTTGCTATGATCAGTGTCGAAGGAACGCGCTGCGCTTGAGGCCGTTCCGAGCGCAGCGATCCGCGCACGCGGCGTTCAACAGAACGTCGGGTCCTCTTCATCACCCGTCCTGGGAGCCCCTCCATGCCTAAATTGGAAAGACTGAGCGCGCTCGCGCTGAACTGCACGCTGAAAGCATCGTCGGCGGATGACCCAAGTTCGACTGACAAGCTTTTGGCCGACATGTTGGCTGCCATGGAGCCTTACGGCGTTCAAGGCGAAGTCGTTCGCGTTGCGGATCACAACATCAAGCCTGGGGTCAGGAGCGACGAGGGTGCAGGCGATGATTGGCCGGAGCTCCGCAAACGCATCCTCGCGGCAGACATCTTCATCCTCGGCATGCCGATCTGGCTTGGGCAACCATCCAGCATCGCCAAGCGGGTACTGGAAAGGTTGGACGCTTTTCTCGAGGAGACCGACGACGCCAAGCGGATGCCGGCTGCGGGAAAGGTCGCGGTTGTAGCGGTGGTGGGCAACGAAGACGGGGCGCATCACTGCCACGCCGCCAGCTTCCAGGCACTGAACGACGTCGGGTTTACCATCCCGGCCAATGCCGGGGCCTATTGGGTCGGCGAAGCCATGAAATCGGTGAACTACGTAGACCTGAAGGAAGTACCGAAGGAGGTCAATGCGACCCTGGAGATGTTGGCGTCGAACACCGCACATCTGGCTCGCTTACTAAAGGCGGCTTCGTACCCCGGCCTTCCAGCCTGACCACCGACGGCCAGTTAAAGTGGGCTCGTGGGCGCTTCTGGAGGAGTTCTTTAGTAGAGACGCTCCATCCCACCACGCGCCCTTGAGAACGCAACGATCCCAAAGCTTCGCGCGTTGCCGAACCATCTCCGACGCGGCAACAGGAGGAACGGTTATGAAGAGATGGCACGCAATAATCCGTTATCTCGACGCACATCAGGTTGAACAGGTGTGGGAGAGTGACGTGGAAGCCGAGACCGCAGAGGCTGCTCGGATCTCGGCTGAGCGGAAGCTTCATCAGGAGCGGCAGGACGTCGCAGCGCCCATGGACGCCGATGTCGAGCCATTGGATCAGACCAGTCCGGCTTATGACCCCCGGTGAAGACGAGCCATTCATCGGCAGCGGGCCGGATTATGATCCGGAGGGTGTTCGCATACGACGAGGAGGATGCAGCTGCGGCGCGGTCCGCTTCGAGTTGCGTGGCGAACCGCTAAAGGTCGGGCTGTGCCACTGTACCAAGTGCCGAAAGGCGACCGGAAGCGCCTTCCTCGCCTACGCTGATTGGCAACCGGCGGCTTTCAGTTTCACGGGCGAGGTTCGCAACTACAAAGGGCGTAGCTTTTGTCCGGTCTGCGGATCGCGTCTTTTTCACCTGTCTGACGAACAAGCCGAGATCAACCTAGTCCCCCGCCCCAGAGTTTCCTGAGACACCCCAGACGGCCTATTGAGCCGGGATGGAGGTGCCTTGATGGATGACGTTGAGAGCGGAGGAGCCGCGGGCGCGGAGACCTCGAATATCGGAGCGGTCGCGGCTCCGGGCCGTGAGCGGCGGATGACGGCGGGTCGCAAGCGGGAGGCGGTGTTGCGGCTTCTGCGAGGCGAGCCGCTGGAGCTCGTGGCGCGCGAGCTCGCGGTGACGGCGGCCGACCTGAGCGGCTGGCGCGACGCCTTCCTCGACGGCGGCTCTGCGAGCCTGAAATCGCGGCCACGGGATGCGCGCGACGAGACGATCGACCGGCTGCGGACCAAGGTCGGCGAGCTGACCATGGACACCGAGCTTCTGCAGACGAAGATCGCGCGGCTGGAGGCGGGCGGCACCCCTTTTGCGGCGCGGAGGTCGAAGCGATGAGCACCGTCATCTCGATCTCCACGGAACGCCGCTACGGTGTCGCCCGGGTCTGCCGGGTCTGGGGCGTCGCCCGGGCAGGCATCTACCGTGGTCGCCGGGCGGCGATGGCGCCGCCCCCGCCGCGACGTCGGCCGGGGCCCGTGGGGGCGATGTCTGACGCCGACCTCGTCGAGGCGATCCGGCAGGTGCTCGCCGACAGCCCCTTTCATGGCGAGGGCTACCGCAAGGTGTGGGCGCGGCTGCGCCATGCCGGGTTGCGCACCTCGAAGGAGCGCGTGCGCCGGCTGATGCGCGAGAACGGCCTCGCGGCGGCGACCCGGGCGGGCCGCCCCCGCGGCCCGCGCAGCCACGACGGCACGATTGTCCCCGAGGTCATCGACGCGATGTGGGGAACCGACATGACCGCAGCCCTCACTGTCGAGGATGGTCAGGTCGCGGTGTTCGTCGCCGTCGATCACTGCTCGGCGACATGCGTCGGCATCCATGCCGCCCTCCACGGCACCCGCCACGAGGCGCTCGAGCCGGTCCGCCAGGGCGTCACCGAACACTTCGGCGGGGTCGAGAAGGACGCTGCCCAGGGTCTCGCCATCCGCCACGACCACGGCAGCCAGTACATGTCGCGCGACTTCCAGAAGGAGATCGCCTGGCTCGGCGCCATGTCGTCGCCGGCCTTCGTCCGCGCCCCCGAGGGCAACGGCTGCGCCGAGCGGTTCATCCGGACGCTGAAGGAGAACCTCCTCTGGGTCAGGACCTTCCGGACCGTAGAGGAACTCCGCCTCGCCCTCATCGAGTTCAGGCGGACCTACAACGAAAGCTGGCTGATCGAGCGGCACGGCCATCGCTCCCCGGCCCAGTTCCGACGCGACATGATGGACACGATGCCGATGGCCGCCTAATCGCAATCGGGTGTCTCAGAATCCAGGGGCGGTACAAGTCCATGAAGAGGCCAGGCGCCTGAGGCTATCGATGCGCGTTGGACGTCGTTTCAGCAAACAGCGTGCATTTTGATGGCGCGGGCCATTGCTCGCACTCTTGCACTAGCCCTAAGGAGCTCGGAGATCGCCGGTGCGCAACGTCGTCTACTCCCTCGCACTATGTGCGACGATTTTCGCCCCGGTCTCGGCACGCGCAGACGAACGATCCATGCGACTGCATGCCGCCAACTTGTACTAGGGTCAGGGCGAGTGCGGGGGCGGCACCAACGCCGTCGACATCCGCGTCGAACCTAATCCCACGGTCGTAATCCAGATCGGCATCTTCGAGTCGAGCGCAAATGGGCTGTGCCATTTCCATGCGCTCCGGCGTCACTGGCGTGCTGCCGCTCGCACATTCGACGTTCGCAGCAGCGGTGCATCTAGCGCCACCCCACCACTGTGGCGAACTCGCCCGGAATAAGGTAGCGCCCGTCAGTGACGCGATGCTGCTCGACCGAGGCGAGAAACTCGGTTTCCACCTCTTTCAGGGCTTCAGGCGTGAAACGCTTGACAGCCAGCGCCACGGGCCCGCCGATCAGCATGGCGGTCAACAGAACCCGGGCGTTCCGGAATTCCAGCGTCTCTTGCTGGCGGTGTTCCCGGAGATCGCGCAGGCCTGCCGCTTCGAAATCGCGGTGGAGCGCTCCAGGGGCACCGCAGCCATAGAACATCGGGCAGACCTCGGATTGGACCCGCGCGTCGACGATCGGGAAAATCTCGGCCCAACCACAATTCTTGCGCTCGCCCCAGACCGTGGCGGCGACGCGGCCGCCCGACCGCACCGCGCGCCGCATCGACGCAATCGCGAGGCGCGGGTCGGGTACATACATGAGGCCCAGCGCGCAGAGCGCCGCATCGAAATGCCCTTCCTCGACGGCGAGGTCGTCGGCGCTCACCCTGGCCGTCCTCACCCAGTCGAGACCCTCGGCGGCACATTCGCGCGCCGTGAGATCGACCATGTTCTGCGACAGGTCGGTCGCCATCACCTCGCCGGTCGGGCCAACGATCCTGGCGATCATCTTCGTGACTAGGCCACTACCGGCGGCGGCTTCGATCACGCGCTCGCCTGTCTGAAGCGCGGCCATTTCGAGAAGCGTCCGCTGGGCGGGCGCCAGCGGTCCTCGCCAACCGTCCTCATAGTATCCAGAGGCGGCATCCCAGCCATAGCGCTGCACGCGGACCTGGAGCTTCGGGTCGATGGCGCGTCACCCCTTTGTCGGAACAAGCCGCGCGGTGACGTTCTGCGCGTCCCGAAGCGCGAGGAAGTATGGATCGGCGGCCAGCGCGCGATCCACCATCGCCGTGACCGTTTCCCATGGCTCGGCGCTATCCAGCGTGATCGTGAAGCGGGTTTGCAGCGGCGCGGCTGTATTGCTGCCGACGCCCAGCATCGCCCCGTCGTCGAAATCCATTTCGACTTCGACATCGATCGAATCAATCGCGAACCCTTCGCGGGCGGCGGTGAGCTTGATCCCGATCGCAACGCAGCCGGCAAGCCCGGCGCGGATGAAGAAACCCGGCGTCGGCCCCTGCTCGTCGCCGCCAAGGGTCTGGCTCATGTCCATGACGGCCTCATGGTCGCCTTGGCGGAATCTGCAGGTCAAGCCTTCGCCGACATGCGCGCTGGCCTGGACGGAGCTGAACGCCGCTGTCGGCTTCTTGCGGAAGACGGCGATGACGCGCTCCTGCGCGGCACGAATCTCGGCACTCTGGGTTATGCCCGCCTCCCGCTCTTTGGCGAGCAGCATAAAGCCGTCGGCGACTGGTCGCTAGGTCAACGCGGAGGGTGCCGGATCGGCGTCGCGGCGAGAGCAACTCCGTTCATCGCCGCGAAGATGGGCGGGGAAGACGCCGGCCTATCGCGGCACCGCCTAACGTTCGTGACCGCTCTCCCGAGACGCTTCGACGCTCCCATCCCACACCGGGCGAGTCTCCGCCGGCAGACACTCCAGCAGGTCCTCCAGCGTATCCCTCCGGCCGCCGCTCAACGAGGATCGCCTCAACGATGTTCGGCGCGGGCAGCGTGAGCCGCAACACAAGGGTTGCGGCCCTGCGAAGGTCGGCGAATGCTGGCTGACTTGAGGTGAAGTTGTCGGGAGATCCAATGCCGGAGGATGCCGTGCTGGCGGTACTCGCCGCTATCGATGCGGCCAACGCCGCCGACCCGAATTCCGATCCCCACGGCCGCCCGGCGGCGCTCGTCTATGGCTAACGGATGTCGGAGCAGCTGACGCGCCGCTCCCCCGACGCGTCCGAGCACCTGCGGATCGCCGCTCGCGGCCAGCACATCGAGCGCTGGAAGATCGCCCGCACTGACTACCCGGACGGGCGCGCCGGCTATCTCCGGTGGCGGACTGACCAGGCCCGCGCCCACGCCGAACGGGTGGTTGGCTTGATGGCGGACGCCGGCTATGGCCCCGAGGACGGTGACCGCGCGGCGCGGCTGCTGCGCAAGGAGAGGATCAAACGCAACCCCGAGACGCAGATGCTCGAAGACGTGATCTGCTTCGTTTTCCTGCGCTGGTATTTCGCCGACTTCGCCGTGAAGCACGCTGACGAAGACATTGAGCGCATCGTCGCCAAAACCGCACGCAAGATGTCACCCGAGGCTCGGGCCGTCGCCCTCACCGAGTTCGACCTTCCTCCTGCCCTCGCCGAGTCCTTTCTTGAGGACGCAGCGCGGTAGCCTTAAGCGCCGCGCCAGCCATGCTGCGGCTCGTAGCCCAGGAGCCGTCGCGCCTTTTCGATCGACAGCAGGGTTTCGTTGGCGCCGATGCCTTCCTTCAACGGCACCGCCGGGAAGACTTCCGCCATCAGCTCCTCGTTCGAGCGCGACATGACCGTGTCGCCGTTTGCGATGATGAAGACCTCAGCACCCTTGATCGGGGCCTCGAGCGCCAGCCGGATCGCCTGGGCCGCGTCCCGCGCATCGATGTAGGCCCATAGATTCCACCTGCGGAGGCGGGCATCGGCGTCGAAGGAGGGGAACCGCGCGTAGTCCTCCGGCTCCATGACATTGGAGAAACGCAGCCCGATGATCTTCAGCGCCGGGTCCCAACGGCAGAATTGCTTCGCCATCTCCTCGCCCAGCAGCTTGGACAGCGAATAGGCGCTTTCAGGTCGACCAGCATATTCCTCGTCCACCGGGGCATAGGGTGGTGGCGTGTCAAACGGAAGGCCGAGCACGGTTTCGCTCGAGGCCCAGACGATGTTCCGGATGCCCATGCGCCGAGATGCCTCAAACACGTTGTAGGTACTGAGCGTATTGACCTTGAAGATGACCGCGTTCGGGTTCCTGCCGGGGGCCGGGATCGCCGCGAGATGCACAAGCGCGTCAATATTTCGCAGGCGGTCGTCTACCTCCGAAAGGACTTCGAAGGCCTGTCCGAAGTCGCTGAGGTCGGCCTGCACGAACGGGCACCTTGCTGTGGCCGGCGGCGCCGCGTCCACGTTCACAACCTCGTAGCCGTGGGCGAGCAAATCCGCCACGCAGGCGCGCCCCACCTTGCCACTTCCGCCAGTCACAACCACTCGAGTCATCCGCACCTCCCTAGTAGCAACCCCCGCCCGCGCCGGCAGCGCCGTCGAGCCAACCTTGGGCGAACAAGGCCCATCCACGCCATGACCGTCGGCCGCAGGCTCTCGTTGGCGCGTTAGCGCCTGGCGGCCTGCCTACGCGGTCACTCGGAAGTGCAGCTCGACCGGCTTCATGTCCGGCCCATTGATCGGCACCATGTCCTGGGGGCAGGCAGACATCACGACGATGCAGTCCATCTCGGCACGGAGTGTTACTCGGTCGCCCGGTTTCGAAACCGTCGGCAGCCAATCGATCGAGCCGTCCGCCTGGACGGGGATGTTCATCCAGACGTTAAAGGGTTGCGGCACCTCGGCCGCCCGCTCGCCGATGGCGGCCATCGACATCCGCAGGTTGTCCGAGCAATTGTCGTGGTAGACTTCCACGCCAAGGCCAATGTAGCGGAACAGGTCGCAGGCGGCGATGAGCGTGTCGTGCACGCCCGGCGAGGTGTCCTCGGTCAGCGTCAGGATCGGACGGCGGCGATTGGTCAGGAGGGCGTCTCCGACCTTAGGGATAATGCGGTTGATGCCCCCCCGCGCATGTTCCCACGACAGGAACTCGTTGAGGTTCGCCGCATAGAAGCTCCAGAGGTCGCAGACCTGCGTGCCGTGGGTGTTGACGACCGAGATGCTCTGCCCCCGCGACAGACGCACTGCCCGGCCCTCTCGGGCGGGGACTGTGTAGCGCCTGCCGGACTCCGGCCTGCCATCCGGGGCGATGGGGCTCCGGAAGGTTGGGTTCTCCCCGAGCGCGGTGCCGTTGTCCGCCGGACTATCGTGGACATCTGCCCGGATCATCGATGCTTCCCCCTGCCCGCCGCCGAAGCGCGGCCATTCGCCGACGACCGCGCCATCGCCTGACGCTACCGTTGAGCGGGCACCTGCTCAACCCACCATGGGCTTCCGCCGACGGAGGGCGGCAAGGCAGGCCTTCGGCCCAGGGATTTACGCCGTCCGCAGGTCGATGCCGGCTGCCAATGCCTCGAGGTCGCGCCGGGACATGACGCAGAGCTCGCCACGTCCGCGCTCATCCTCCACGAAGCTGGCCGACAGGTCGGGAAGGCACTTGTCCAGCAGCGTGGCGAAAACCCGTGCCTGCGTCGGACTCCACTCGAGTTCCCCCATCACGACCCGATGCGCGCAGGGTATCTGCGCCCGCAGCATTCCGAAGACGTAGGCCCTGACCTTGGCTGACTGCGCCGGCGTCAGCGGCTGCGCCACCGACATGTCGATCAGCTCCGCCGGCCGCTCGGCGACCCCCTGCTCGCGCGGGCGGCGGCCACGGTCGGCAGCGGCCGTCATCCGTTCCGCGTTGGCGGCCGCTGTCCGGTGTGCCCCGGCACAGCGCTTGGAGCAGAAGCGCCGGGGGCTGACGCCGCGCTGGTCGTGGACCGTCTTGGCGCGGAAGTCCCGGCCGCAGTGCTCACAGGTGAAGTCCTGCCGGGCGCGACGTCCACCGGCGGAGCCGGGCGTCCTCGCATAGGGCCGGGTGTTCTCGCGGTCGTCCTTGTGGTCCGACGTTTCCATTTTTGCCTCGCGTCAGGTGCGTTCAGGGGAGGTGACCGCTGCGAGCGGGGTGCGGCGGGTCGAACCTCCCCCGGGGGGGTGTTCGCTCACGATGGCACGAAGCCGCGGTGCGGTCGTCCCGCTTGCGCGTGGCGGTCCCGGTCCTCGCCTGTTCGGGCAACACGCGGTCTGCCTGCGCGCCGCAGAATTACTAAAGGGAAAGTAAATTTGATGGGAGGAGGTCGGCGACACTGCTGCCGTCCCTTCCCGCATTTCCAGCACAACGGAAGGAGTAACGATCATGCCCGCTTACCTGCTGCGCTATGCCGGCACCGACCACTTCGCCGGCTTCTACGCCGCCGAGAACCAGGACCACCTGTTCTTTCTCATCGATGAGGAGACCGATCCGTTCGACTACGAATACGCCGTGGTCAAATACGGCTACGGCATCGAGTTCCGCAAGCGCGGCTGGAACGTCCAGTACAAGATCGGTAGGGGCGAAAGGGCGCTGGCCACGGCCCTCGGCAAGGCCGACGGCGTCTACATAACCGAAGCCGCCTACTACGCGCTCATCAGCGGCGAGGGTCTGACCTGGCAACGCCTGCATCGGCCTTACTGAAGCAAGGAGGGCGGGCCAACCCGCCCTCCTTTTCTGAGAGGTTCGATCTACGACCGGGTCCGCGGCACCCGCGGCCCGCTTACAATCAATGAAGGCGACCGGCCATGCGGCCTTCCCGAGGCACTGATATCGTATTGGTGGGTCGTTGGGTGGCAACGCTTGCGGACTAGTCCGATTAGTGCAGTACCTGCAAGGTGTTAGCCTGTCGCTGTGGAGCGGGCGAAGGGATTCGAACCCTCGACCCCAACCTTGGCAAGGTTGTGCTCTACCCCTGAGCTACACCCGCGTCCTGGGCGCCGTCTATATGGGAGGCATCCCGCGATGACAAGGGGCAAACCGCCGGCGCCGGACCGGCGCGCCGGGACGGGAAGCTGTGGGTCGCCCGGCCCGCGGCGCGCAGCCATCCCGGCCATCGTCCGGCCTTGCGGCCCGCACCGACTTAAGTCGATGATGCGAGGCAAAGGAGGGCGGTCGAGTGCGGGACGGCGATTTCCCGATCGTCAACGCGACGGCCGCCGCGAGGGAGGCCGGCAGTTGACCCGCGGGCCGCGGCCGCTCCTGGATCGCCTGCGGCTGCTCTACGAGGGGGACAGCCGCGAGGCCAACCGCTTCCGCTACGCGCTGCTCGCCTTCGATCTCGTGACGATCGCCTACGTCATCGCCACGTCGTTCTCGCAGCACGGTCGGATCGTCGAGGTGGTCGACGTGGCCTTCGGCGTCGTGATCCTCGCCGACTTCGCGGCCCGGGTGGCGATCGCGCCGCGCAAGCTGCGCTACCTGAGCTATCCGACCACGCTGGCCGACATGGTGGCGATCGCCTCGTTCCTCGCCCCGGTCAGCGGCGAGGGCCTGGGCTTCCTGCGGATCCTCAGGACCCTGCGGCTGCTCCACACCTACCAGATCCTGAGGCTGCTGCGGCGGGACTCGAGCTTCTTCCGCCGGAACGAGGAGGTGGTGATCGCGACGGTCAACCTCGCGGTCTTCCTGTTCGTGATGACCGGGCTCATCTACGCGACCCAGTACCAGTCCAACCCGGAGATCACCAACTACGTCGACGCGCTCTACTTCACCGTGACCACACTGACGACGACGGGGTTCGGCGACATCACGCTGCCGGGGACGACCGGGCGGCTGCTTTCGGTCGTCACGATGATCTTCGGCGTGACGCTGTTCCTGCGGCTGGCGCAGGTGCTGTTCCGGCCGCACAAGGTGCGCTTCACCTGCCCGGTCTGCGGGCTGATGCGCCACGATACCGACGCCGTCCACTGCAAGCACTGCGGCGAGACGCTGAAGATCCCCGACGAGGGTCTCTACTGAGCCAGGGTGCGGCGCAGGCAGGCGACGATCTCGTCGATGTGCGCGCGCTCGGCGATGAAGGACGGGGCGACGATGGCGGTGTCGCCGGTCCACTTGATATGGCAGCCGTTCCGGAACAGCCGCTTCTGCAGCTCGGTGCCGCGGAGGCCGGGCTTGCCGTCGACGGCGTGGACCTCGACGCCGGCGAGGAGGCCGATGCCGCGGATGTCGCGGACGATCGCGAGGTCGCGCAGCGACCAGACGGCGTCGAGGAAATAGGGGGAGAGGGCGGCGGCGCGGGCGAAGAGGTCCTCGCGCTCGTAGATGTCGAGCGCGGCGAGGCCGGCGGCGCAGGCGGCGGGGTGGCCGGAATAGGTGTAGCCGTGGAAGAACTCGATGGCGTTCTCCGGCGCGGCACCGGTGATCGTCTCGTAGATTTCGTCACGGGCGGCGACGGCGCCCATCGGGATCGCGCCGTTGGTCAGCGCCTTCGCCATGGTGATGAGGTCGGGGGTGACGCCGAAGGCCTGGGCGGCGAACGGGGCGCCGAGGCGGCCGAAGCCGGTGATGACCTCGTCGAAGACGAGGAGGATGCCGTGGCGGTCGCAGATCGCGCGAAGGCGCTCGAGGTAGCCCAGGGGCGGCACGAGGACGCCGGTCGAGCCGGCGACCGGCTCGACGAAGACGGCGGCGATCGTGGTGCCGCCGTAGGCGTCGGCGAAGCGCTGGAGGTCGTCGGCGAGGTCGGCGCCGCGCTCGGGCTGGCCGCGGGTGAAGGCCTGCGCCTCGTCCCAGGTGTGGCGGAGCATCACGACGTTCGGCATCACGACCGGGAAGGTCTCGCGGTTCCTGACCATGCCGGCGAGGGAGACGCCGCCGATGTTGACGCCGTGGTAGGCGCGCTCGCGGGAGACGAAGCGGAGGCGCTGGCTCTCGCCGCGGGCGCGGTGGTAGGCCATGACCATCTTCAGCGCGGTGTCGATCGCCTCGGAGCCGGAGTTGGCGAAGAAGACGTGGTTGAAGGGGTCGGGCAGCAGCCGGGCCACGCGGTCGGCGAACGCGAAGGCGCCGGGGTGGCCGAGCTGGAACGGCGGCGTGTAGTCGTTCGCGAGCATCTGGGCGTGGACGGCGTCGGCGATCTCGCGGCGGCCGTGGCCGGCGGCGACGTTGAAGAGCCCCGAGGAGCCGTCGATCAGCCGCCCGCCGTCCTGGTTCCACAGGTACATCCCCTCGGAGCGGGTGACGAGCCGCGGGCGCGCCTTGAAGTCCCGGTTGGCGGTAAACGGCATCCAGTGCGCCTCGAGGTCCTGGTTCGCGCGTGGCGGCTGGATATTCATCGGCTGTCTCCCCCGGGGTTTTCGGGGGAGAGTGCAGGGGCGGCGGGGTCGGCGCAAGGGGGACACGACAGGGCCTGTGACGGGCCTAGCGCCCGCCGCCCCCGAACCCGGCATCCGCCCGCGAGAAGGGCAGCGGCACGCCTGCGGGGAGGGCGCGAAGCGGCCGCCCCGGGGGGCGGGCGGCCGCTGCCCGGGCTCGAGGCCCGGGCGGGACGGTCGAGCCGGCGCTCTTCCATCCGAAATGTCGTGTAGCGTGGTCTGCCTGAGCTGGCGCGAGCGCTTAGGGCGGTTGGCATCGGGGGCGGCGGGCCGGTAGGCTTGCGGCCGGACAGGGAGCACATGCGATGCGGATGACGACGGAAGAGGCCTTCGTGAAGGTGCTGCAGCGGCATGGGATCGCCCATGCCTTCGGGATCATCGGCTCGGCGATGATGCCGATCTCGGACCTGTTCCCGGCGGCGGGCATCACCTTCTGGGACTGCGCCCACGAGGGCAATGCCGGAATGATGGCGGACGGATACGCGCGGGCGACCGGACGGATGGCGATGGCGATCGCGCAGAACGGGCCGGGGATCACCAATTTCGTGACGCCGGTGAAGACGGCGTACTGGAACCACACGCCGCTCCTCCTGGTGACGCCGCAGGCGGCGAACCGGACGATCGGCCAGGGCGGCTTCCAGGAGGTCGAGCAGATGGCGCTGTTCCGCGACATGGTCTGCTACCAGGAGGAGGTGCGCGACCCGGTGAGGATCGCCGAGGTGCTGAACCGGGTAATCGAGAAGGCGCGGCGCGGCTCGGCGCCGGCGCAGGTGAACGTGCCGCGCGACTTCTGGACCCAAGTCGTCGACATCGAGCTGCCGCAGGCGGTCGTGATCGAGCAGCCGGCGGGGGGCGCGCAGGCGGTGGCGGAGGCGGCGCGGCTGCTTGGCGCGGCGCGGTTCCCGGTGATCCTGAACGGGGCAGGGGTGGTGCTCTCGGACGGGATCGCGGCCTCGGCGCGGCTCGCTGAGCGGCTGTCGGCTCCGGTCGCCTGCGGCTACCAGCACAACGACGCGTTTCCGGGCAGCCATCCGCTTTCGGTGGGGCCGCTCGGTTACAACGGGTCGAAGGCGGCGATGGAGCTGATCGCACAGGCGGACGTGGTGCTGGCGCTCGGCACGCGGCTCAACCCGTTCTCGACGCTGCCGGGCTACGGGATCGACTACTGGCCGAAGGCGGCGCAGGTGATCCAGGTCGACCTGAACGCCGACCGCATCGGGCTGACCAAGTCGGTGACCGTGGCGATCCAGGGCGACGCGAAGCTGGTCGCCGAGCAGCTGCTGGCCGCGCTCGGGCCGATGGCGGGGGATGCCGGGCGGGCGGAGCGGGAGGCGCTCGTGCACCGGACGCGTTCGGCCTGGCTGCAGCAGCTCTCCTCGATGGACCACGAGGACGACGATCCGGGGACGACCTGGAACGCGCGGGCGCGGGCGGCGCAGCCGGAGCGGATGTCGCCCCGGATGGCCTGGCGCGCGATCCAGGCGGCGCTGCCGAAGGACGCGATCATTTCGTCCGATATCGGCAACAACTGCGCGATCGGCAATGCCTACCCGACCTTCGAGGCGGGGCGGAAGTACCTGGCGCCGGGGCTGTTCGGGCCGTGCGGCTACGGATTCCCGGCGATCCTCGGCGCCAAGATCGGGCGGCCGGAGGTGCCGGTCGTGGGCTTCGCCGGCGACGGGGCGTTCGGGATCGCGGTGAACGAGCTGACCGCCTGCGGCCGCGAGGGCTGGCCGGCGGTGACGATGGTGGTGTTCCGCAACTACCAGTGGGGGGCGGAGAAGCGGAACTCGACGCTCTGGTTCGACGACAACTTCGTCGGGACGGAGCTCGATCTCGACGTCGACTTTGCGGCGATCGCGCGGGCCTGCGGGCTGAAGGGGGTGCGGGCGACGACGATGGCGGAGCTGACGCAGGCGCTGGCCGAGGCGGTCGAGGCGCAGATGGCGCGGGGGGAGACGACGCTGATCGAGGTGATCCTGAACCAGGAGCTCGGCGAGCCGTTCCGGCGCGACGCGATGAAGAAGCCGGTGCGAGTGGCGGGGATCCGGCGGGAGGACATGCGGGAGCAGGCGTGACGGCGGGTGTTGACCTGGCTAACTTAGCTAAAGCCATGCAGTTCTCCGTTCACACCGCGAAGACCCAGCTCTCGAAGCTGATCGAGGCCCCCCTTGCCGGCGAGGAAGTCGTCATCACCAAGGGCGCGAAGCCGGTGGTGCGGCTGGTCCCAATCCCGCAGTCGGGGTTCCGGTTCGGACTGCTGGAGGAAAAGGTCGGGACGGTGCCGGACTTCTTCGAGCCGATGTCCGAAGAGGATTTGAAGCTCTGGGAAGGCGGCTGAGTGGTCCATGTCCTGCTCGACACCCATGCCTGGGCGTGGTCGCTGATAAAGCCTCACCTTCTCTCGGGCCGGGTCAGGGTGGCGCTTGCATCGGGCAACGCCATCTCGATCAGCTTCTTCGAGATCGGGCATAAGGTGCGGACCGGCCGATGGCCGGAGATGGAGCCGTTCATGGCGGAGCTTCCGGAGCTCTTGCGCGAGCAAGGTGCGCTGCTTGCGTCGTTGACGCCCGAGATCTGCCTCGACGCGGGCCGTGCCGCGTGGCCGCACCGCGATCCGTTCGACCGGCTGCTGGCCGCGACCTGCCTGCGGATGGGCGTTCCCCTGGTGACGCGGGACCCGGTCTTCGCCGGTCTCGGCGTGAGCACCGTCTGGTGAGGGCGTCGCGCCAGTCCAGCAAGGGACCTCCTTCCTTCGTGATCCGAAACGACCGTTGATCGTCCGGCCGAAACCGATTTGAATGGCGCCGGCCGGCGCGAAGACCGGCGGCGGGGTGGACCCGGGGAAGCGGCCGGCGTTGCCGGCGGTCAGGGAGACTGAAGATGACGGGACGGATCGGTGGCCTGCTCCTGGCAGGATCGATGCTGGCGGCGGGTGCGGCTGCGGCGCAGGACCCGGTGACGGTGGCGTATTTCCTGGAATGGCCGACGGCTAACCAGGTGGCGCAGGTCGACGAGGCGTATGCCGAGGCGCTCGGCGTGCCGGTCGAGTGGCGCGCCTTCGGCAACGGCAACGAGATGACCCAGGCGATGGTCTCGGGCGACGTCGACATCGCCTACAGCCAGGGGATCGTGCCCTTCGTGGTCGGGGTGACCAACGGCGCGCCCTTGAAGGCGGTCGGGATCGCGGTCACCTATGCCGAGAACGACCTCTGCATCGTGCGCGACGACGCGGGGATCACCCAGGCGAACGCCAAGGAGCTCGAGGGGAAGAAGGTGGCGACGCCGACCGGCAACGTCACCCACTACAAGCTCTTGCGGACCCTCGACCATCTCGGGGTCGACCAGTCGAAGGTCGAGATCGTGCAGATGAACGGGGCCGACGCCGCCGTGGCGCTGGTCCGGGGCGACGTGACGATGGCCTGCGCCTTCGGCGGGCCGCTCGACCGGATGAAGACGGTCGGCAAGCCCTTGATGACCGGCGCCGAGCAGGAGGCGGCCGGGATCAACACCTTCGACATCATCAGCGTCACCGAGAGCTTCGCCGCCGAGCATCCGGACCTGGTGAAGGCGTTCCTCGAGGTGACCGAGCAGGCGAACGCGGCCTACGCGGCCGACCCGGAGGCGGCCTACGAGAAGGTGTCGGGCGCCGCGGGCATGGACCTCGACGCGACCAAGGCGATGATGGCGAACTTCGCCTATGTGACGAACGAGGAGCAGGCGGGGCCGAACTGGCTCGGCGGCGGCCTGCAGGAGGCCGCGAAGGGCGTCGCCGAGGTCATGGTGGGCTCGGGCAACCTCGAGAAGCCGCTCGACGACTACTCACCCGCCATCGACGCGAGCTTCCTCCAGTGACGGCGGCCGGGGCGGCGCGTGCCGCCCCGCTTCCGGGGAGCGATCCGCTGCCGAGCATCGAGATCGACGACGTGTCGATGGTCTACACGCTGCCCGGCGGCGGCAGCGTGCATGCGCTCGACCGGATCTCGCTCGACATCGAGCCGGGCGAGCTCGTCACCGTGCTCGGGCCCTCGGGGTGCGGCAAGACGACGCTGCTCAACATCCTCGCCGGCTTCCTCGCCCCGACCGCCGGGCGACTCGTCGTCAACGGGGCGCCGGTGCGGGGGCCGGGCGCCGACCGCGGCATGGTGTTCCAGCAGGGCGCGCTGTTCGAATGGCTCTCGGTCGCCGGGAACGTCGGCTTCGGCCCGCGGATGGCGGGGCGGCCGGCAGCCGAGATCCGGGCGCGGGTCGAGGATCTGCTGGCGCGGGTCGGGCTCGCGGGCTTCGCCGACACCCCGGTCTGGCAGCTCTCGGGCGGCATGCAGCAGCGGGTGGCGCTGGCGCGCTGCCTCGCCAACGACCCGCGGGTCATCCTGATGGACGAGCCGCTCGGGGCGCTCGACGCGCTGACCCGCGAGAGGATGCAGGGGCTGGTGCTGAGGCTCTGGCGGGAGACCGGCACGACGATCGTGCTCATCACCCACTCGGTCGAGGAGGCGCTCTTCCTCGGCGAGCGGCTGGTGGTGATGGCGCCGCGGCCCGGGCGGATCGAGAAGGAGTTCCGCCTGCCTTTCGCGCGCGAGGCGCTGTGCACGGAGCCGCGAACGATCCGGGCCTCGCCCGACTTCGTGCGCACGCGCGAGGAGGTGCTGTCGATGATCTGGGCCATGGAGGAGCAGATCATGGGCGGCGGGCGATAGGGAGACGGCGGTGAAGGACGAACCCGGGGCGCTCGAGATCTGGCTCGGCCTCGCCGACCATCCGTTCAACCGGCAGAAGACGGCGCGCTTCGGCGACGCCAGCGCCGTCGGCTCGGGCCGGGTCTGGTCGATCGCCGTCGTCGTCGCGCTCCTCGGCCTCTGGATCGTCGCCTCGGCCTCCGACTGGATCGAGCCTTTCTACTGGCCGCCGCTGGGGGACACCTGGACCCGGCTCCAGCGGCTCGCCACCGAGGGCTTTCGCAACGTGCCGCTCTGGGAACACATCGGGATCAGCGTGCTCAGGGTGCTGGCCGGCGTATTCTTCGGGGCGCTCGTCGGCATCCCGCTCGGCTTCGCAATGGGGCTCTCGTCGGTCGCGCGCGGCATCTTCGACCCGATCGTCGAGCTGATGCGGCCGATCCCGCCGCTCGCGCTGATCCCGCTGATCATCCTCTGGTTCGGCATCGACGAGACGGCGAAGATCGTCCTGCTCTTCCTCGCCGCGCTCTTCATCATGACCATCGCGGCGCGCGCCGGAGCGGCCGGGGTCAATATCGCCAAGGTGCACGCCGCCTACACGCTCGGCGCCTCGCGGCCGCAGATCCTGCGGCACGTGATCCTGCCGAACGCGCTTCCGGAGATCTTCACCGGGCTCAGGACCGCGATGGGCGTGTGCTGGGGGACCGTGGTGGCGGCCGAGCTCGTCGCCGCCGACCGCGGGCTCGGGTCGATGATCATGATCGCCAAGAACTTCCTGCAGACCGACACCGTGGTGATCGGCATCGCCATCATCGGGTTGATCGGCTACGCGATCGAGCTCCTGATGCGCTGGGCCGAGCGGAAGCTGGTGCCGTGGCGGGGCAAGGGATGAGCTGGGTCCCGAACCCGGCATCCACCCGCGAAGAGGGCAGCGGCGCGACCGCGGGCGGCCGAGAAGCGGCCGCTCGCGGGGCGGTCGGCCGCCGCCCGGGCTCGGGGCCCGGGCGGGACGGTGCAGCCGGCGCACCTTCTTCCGATTTCTGACTAAATCGCTCGGTAAAGGGTTCCCGACTCAAACCATCGGAATTAAGGTCCGCCCGACCAACGGCGGGGGGACGCGAATCATGAAGCTGGCAGGAGTTCTGCTCGGGGCAGCGTCGCTGCTTGCGGCCGGGCCGGGCGCGGCGGCGGACCGGGCGGAGGTGGTCGCGACCTATGCCGATATCGCGGCGGCGGGGTACGCCGACTCGCTCGAGACGGCGCAGCGGCTCGGCGCCGCGGTCGACGCGCTGATCGCCGAGCCCTCGGCCGAGGCGCTGCAGGCGGCGCGGGCGGCCTGGCTGGCGGCGCGGGTGCCCTACCAGCAGACCGAGGCCTATCGCTTCGGCAACGCCATCGTCGACGAGTGGGAGGGCAAGGTGAACGCCTGGCCGCTCGACGAGGGGCTGATCGACTACGTCGACCCGAGCTATGGCGGGGCGACCGACGAGAACCCCTACGCCGCGATCAACGTCATCGCCAGCCCGAGCTTCACGCTCTCGGGCGGTGCGGTCGACGCGAGCGCGATCACGCCCGAGCTGCTCGAAGGGACGCTGCAGGAGGCGGACGCGATCGAGGCGAACGTCGCCACCGGCTACCATGCGATCGAGTTCCTGCTCTGGGGGCAGGACGGCACCGGGCCCGGCGCCGGCAACCGGCCCTGGACCGACTACGCGGCGGGGGACGCCTGCACCGGCGGCAACTGCGACCGGCGGGCCGCCTACCTGACGGCGGCGACCGACCTGCTGCTCTCCGACCTCGAGTGGATGGCCGCCCAGTGGCAGGACGGCGGCGCCGCGCGCGCGGCGGTGACGGGCGATCCGGCCGCCGGGGTGGCGGCGATCCTGACCGGGATGGGCAGCCTGTCCTACGGCGAGCAGGCGGGCGAGCGGATGCGGCTCGGACTGATGCTGCACGACCCGGAGGAGGAGCACGACTGCTTCTCCGACAACACCTACAACAGCCACTACTATGACGGGATGGGCGTGCGGAACGTCTATCTCGGCCGCTACGTGCGGATCGACGGCAGCGTCGTCGAGGGGCCGTCGGTGTCGGAGCTGGTCGCCGAGGTCGATCCCGCGCTCGACGTCGAGCTGCGCGCGGCGCTCGACCGCACGATGGCGGCGCTCGGTGCGATCAAGACCGCGGGCGAGGCCGGGACGCACTACGACCAGCTGCTCGCGACCGGCAACGCCGAGGGCGAGGCGCTGGTGATGGCGGCCGTCGATGCGCTGATCGCGCAGACCCGCTCGATCGAGCGCGCGGTCTCGGCGCTCGACCTCGCGGCGATCGCCTTCGAGGGCTCCGACAGCCTCGACAACCCGGAGGCGGTGTTCCAGTAGGCATGCGCCGGCTGGCCCTCGCCTTCGCGCTCTGGCCGGCGGCCGCGATCGCCGGTGCCGCCGCCGGCGGGCTCGCGGTGATCCCGCGCACGCCCGCGGAGGCGGCGCGGGTGGCGGCGGTGACGGCGCCAGCGTCCGACTTCTCGACGCCCGAGCCGTTCGAGGCGCGGCCCGGCGGGGCGGCGACCGCGACGAAGCCGCCCGACGCCAACGCGTTCTCGCATGCGAGCGCCAACATGTCGTTCGAGCGCGAGCTCGACTTCAAGGTCGGCAACGGCCTGTTCCGCAAGCTCTGGGTGACGGCGCCGGCCTCGACCCGGGTGTCGGACGGGCTCGGGCCGCTCTTCAACGCGCGCGCGTGCCAGTCCTGCCACCTGAAGGACGGCCGCGGGCACCCGCCGACCGGGCCGGACGACCCGGCGGTCGGGATGTTCCTGCGGCTGTCGGTGCCGGCGGAGCCCGCCGAGGTGGCGGCGACCTTCGTCGGCATCGAGGATTACCTGGCGACGCTGCCGGAGCCGACTTATGGCGGGCAGCTGCAGAACTTCGCGGTGCCGGGGCTGCCGGCCGAGGGGCGGATGCAGGTGAACTACGCGGAGCTGCCGGTGACGCTCGAAGGCGGCGAGGTGGTGTCGCTGCGCCGGCCGAGCTACGCGGCCGTCGACCTCGCCTACGGGCCGCTGGCGCCGGACGCCCAGCTCTCGCCGCGGGTGGCGCCGCAGATGATCGGGCTCGGGCTGCTCGAGGCGGTGCCGGAAGCCGACATCCTGGCGCTCGCCGATCCCGACGACGCCGACGGCGACGGGATCAGCGGGCGGCCGAACCTCGTCTGGTCGGAGGAGGCCGGGCGGCCGATGCTCGGGCGCTTCGGCTGGAAGGCCGGGCAGCCGACGATCCGCGCGCAGGCGGCCTCGGCGTTCTCCGGCGACATCGGCATCTCGACGCCGCTCGAGCCGCAGGGCTGGGGCGACTGCACCGCGGCCGAGGCCGACTGCCGGGCGCAGCCGCATGGCGGCGAGCCGGAGGCGGACGCGACGGTGCTCGACCTCGTGACCTTCTACAGCCGCAACCTCGCGGTGCCGGCGCGGCGCGATCCGGGCGACCCGCAGGTGCTGGAGGGCAAGCGGGTCTTCTACGAGGCGGGCTGCACCGGCTGCCACCGGCCGAAGTTTGTCACCGACCGGCTCGGCGACCAGCCGGAGCAGAGCTTCCAGCTGATCTGGCCCTATACCGATCTGTTGCTGCACGACATGGGCGAAGGGCTCGCCGACCACCGGCCGGAGGTGCGCGCGAGCGGGCGCGAGTGGCGGACGGCGCCGCTCTGGGGGATCGGGCTGACCGAGACGGTGACCGGGCGGGCGAGCTTCCTGCACGACGGACGGGCGCGGACGCTGATGGAGGCGGTGCTCTGGCATGGCGGCGAGGCGCAGGCCGCCCGCGACACCGTGGCGCGGTTGCCGAAGGCCGAGCGCGATGCGCTGATCCGGTTCCTGGAGTCGCTCTGATGCTTCGCGCCGCCCTCGCCGCCCTGCTCCTCCTCGCCGCGCCCGCGCTGGCCGAGACCGATCACGCGGCGATCGCCCGGCGCGGGCTCGAGCAGTCGATCCTGCCCGGCTTCCAGCGTCTCGCGCACACGACCGGGGTCCTGGCCGCCGAGGCGGACGCCGCCTGCTCGGGCGCCGGGCCGATCGAGACCGGCCCGCTCGTCGAGGCCTACAACGGCGCCTTCGACGCCTGGATCGCGGTCGAGCACCTGCGCTTCGGTCCGGCGCAGGAGGACAACGCCGGCTTCGCGCTGGCGTTCTGGCCCGACACCAAGGGCTCGACCCCGCGCACCCTCGAGGCGATGGTCGCGGGCGAGGACCCGGTGGTCGACGACCCGGCGGCCTTCGCCGGGGTCTCGGTGGCGGCGCGCGGCTTCTTCGCGCTCGACTACCTGCTGTTCGATCCGGCGGCCGCGCCGATCGAGGCGGGAAGCTACCGCTGCCGGCTGCTGATGGCGATCACCCGCGACGCGGCGGCGACGGCGGCGCGGATGCTCGCGCGCTGGCGCGATCCCTGGGCCGGGATCCTGACCTCGGCCGGGGCGCCGGAGAACCCGGTCTATCTCGCCCCCGACGAGTCGACGCGCGCGCTCTACGCGGCGCTGGCCGAGGCGCTGCAGGTCGACGCCGACCTGCGGCTCGGCCGGCCGCTCGGCACCTTCGAGGCGCCGCAGCCGCGCCGGGCCGAGGCTTGGCGCTCCGGGCGCTCGCTGCACGACGTCGAGGTCTCGCTGCAGGCGCTGCGCGGCTACGCGGCGACGGTCTTCGCCCCGGCGATCGGTCCGGACCACGCGGCAGCCGTCGACGCGAGCTTCGACGCGGCGCTGGCGGCGGCCGGGCGCGTCGGTGAGCCGGTCGACGTGGCGGTGGCGACGACACAGGGGCGGTTCCGGGTCGAGGCGCTGCAGACCGCGGTCCGCCGGCTGCAGAACGAGATCGCCGAGCATGTCGGCCCGACGATCGGCGTGACCAGCGGCTTCAACTCGATGGACGGAGACTAGGCCATGACCAGCACGACCCGCCGGACCTTCCTGCGCGGCGCCGCCGGGGTCGGCAGCGCCACCCTGATGCCGAAGCTCGGCTGGGCCGCGGCCGGCGCGCCCGACTATCTCGCGGCGGCCGGGCTGCCCGACGGCGGCTTCTGCCTGGTCGGGCTGACCGGCGACGGGCTCGAGTGCTTCCGCCTGCCGCTGCCCGACCGCGGCCACGCCGCCGCCGCGCACCCCGCGCGGCCGGAGGCGGTCGCCTTCGCTCGGCGGCCGGGCACGTTCGCGCTCGTCATCGACTGCGCCGAGGGGCGGGAGGTGGCGCGGCTGCATTCGCCCGAGGACCGGCATTTCTACGGCCACGGCGCCTTCACGCCGGATGGCAGCCTGCTCTTCACCACCGAGAACGCGATCGCCGAGGGCACCGGCCGGCTTGGCATCTGGGACGCCGACGCCGGCTACCGGCGGATCGGCGAGGTGCCGACCGGCGGCACCGGCCCGCACGAGGTGCGGCTGATGCCGGACGGGCGCCGCTTCGCGGTCGCGAACGGCGGCATCGAGACCGACCCGACCTCGGGGCGGGCCGAGCTCAACCTCGCGACGATGCGCTCGAACCTCGCCTATCTCGACGCGGCGAGCGGCGAGGTCGTCGAGGTGCTCGAGCTGCCCGAGCCGCTGCGGCTGAACTCGCTGCGCCACATCGCCGCCGGGCGCGACGGGACGCTCGCCGTGGCGTTGCAGTGGCAGGGCTCCGAGCTCGAGCACCCGCCGCTCCTTGCCGTGCACCGACCCGGCGCGCTCGGCCTCGAGACGCTGTCGGCGGAGCCGCTGGTGCAGCGGCGGGCGCGCAACTACGCCGGCAGCGTCGCGGTCAGCGACGACGGCCGGCGGGCGGCGATCACCGCGCCGCGCGGCAACCTGATGCTCGTCTTCGATCTCGCGGCGTCCGGCGTCGAGGTGGTCGAGGCGACCGACATCTGCGGCGTCGCCGCTGCCGCGGCCGGCTTCGCCTGCTCGACCGGCGAAGGCGTGTTCCTGACAGCCGGCCGGGCGGCGGCTGCCGGTGACGCGGTGCGCTTCGAGCGGCTCGCCTTCGACAACCACCTGGTCCGGATCTAGCGCGGCGCTGAAGAACCCGGGACCCCGTCGAGGCGCCGATCCAGGGCGCGGAGGGCAGCGCCCGACCCAGCGGGCATGATGCCAATTTGCAGAAAAAGCTGGACACTACTGCGCTGCCCGGCCCGAGGGGGCCGGGCGGGACAGATGGGGAGGGCGCGGACTCGCGCCGACGATCAGCGGAATCAGGCGCCGTCGGCGAGCTCGTAGAGCATGTCCTGCACGCGCTCCGGGCCGACGACGGCGCGGCGCACCAGGTTGTCGAAGAGCCGGGTCAGCGCCGCGACCTGCTCGGCCGAGGTGACGACGAGATAGGCCTCGCCGAGGTAGAGCGCGGCGCGAAAGCGGCCGAAGACCGTGAACGGCGCGGCGAAGGTGTGCCGGCCGTCGTAAAGGTGCAGCCGCAACGTCGGGTAGGTCTCGGCGCAGGTCGCCGCCATATGGGCGAGCTGGCGGCGGCGGAGGGCGGGGTTCATCCCCCGCCAGAGGCCCGCGCCCTGCGAGAGGTCCTCGAGCGTCTGCACCGGCATGGCGATCTCGACGTCCATCTCGCCGAGGCGGAAGCCGCCGAGGATGTTCTCCGGCTGGCCGGCGGGCGCCGGATCGGGCACGGGCGCGTCGTCGGCGAGGCCGAGCATGTCGGGCAGGCTCGACGGCACGTAGCGCAGCTTCATCCCCGCCGCCTCCCGGCGCCACTGGTCGATCGGCGAGCCGCCCTCCGGCGACTGGGCCGATTCGATGCGCACCGAGGGCGTGACCTCCTGCTGCCCCTCCGGCACGTTTGAGAGGCTGAGCAGCCAGTCGGCGGTGACGCCACGCGCCTCGGCGATCCGGCGCAGCGTCTCGGCGCGCGGCATGCGGTCGATGCCGGGGTCGAGGAACTGGCTCAAGGCCGATCGGTCGATGCCGGTGTCGCGCAGGAAGCCCGCGACGCCGCCGCGCTCCTCGCCGAGCAGCGCCTGCAGGCGCTCGCGGAAGGCGGCGGCAACGGAGCGCTTGTCCATGTGGAGTCTCCCGGGCTTGACGTGAATCCGCTACATACTTCTTGTTTTCACACAGTATGGCCGATTGCGCCAGACATTCACGTAATTGCTCCGGTGGCCGTTCCGCCGTAGGATGGGTCAAACTCCTGCGGAACAACGGAAAATGTCGCGAGACTATCCGGTGCCGGCCCGCGTGGACGCGCGTGTCGAGTGGCCTACTGTGGTGCTCCTCGTCCTCACCTATGCGGCCTGGGCCGGCGTCACGGCCTTTGCGCCCACCCTCACCCTCTGGATCGCGGTGCCGGCCCTCGCGCTGATCCTCGCCCAGCACTCGTCGCTCCAGCACGAGATCATCCACGGCCATCCGACGCGGAACCAGCGGCTGAACGAGGCGCTGGTGTTCCCGGCGCTCGGGCTGCTGCTGCCGTTCGAGCGGTTCCGCGACCAGCACCTCGCGCATCACTACGACCCGCTGCTGACCGATCCGCACGACGACCCCGAGACCAACTACCTCGACCCGGAGGTCTGGGCGCGGCTGCGGCGGCCGGTCCGGGCGGTGCTGGCCGTGAACAACACGCTCTTCGGGCGGATGCTGATCGGGCCGTTCCTCGGCATGTTCTGCCTCTGGCGCGACGACCTCCGGGCGCTCAGGGACGGCGACCGGCGGGTGGCGCGGGCCTACCTTCTGCATGCCGCCGGGATCGTGCCGGTGGTCCTCTGGCTGGCGGCGGTCGGGCGGATGCCGGGCTGGGCCTATCTGCTCGGCTGCTGGCTCGCATTGTCGATCCTGCGCATCCGGACCTTCCTCGAGCACCAGGCCCACGAGCGGGCCGGGGCGCGCAGCGTCATCATCGAGGATCGCGGGCCGCTGGCGCTGCTCTTCCTCAACAACAACTTCCACGCGGTCCACCACGCCAATCCGAAGCTGCCCTGGTACCGGCTGCCCGCCGAGTATGCGCGGCGGCGGGAGTGGTGGCTGCGGCGCAACGACGGCTACGCCTACCGCTCCTACGCCGACGTCTTCATGCGCCACTTCCTGCGGCGCAAGGATCCGGTGGCGCACCCGATCTGGACCCCGCCCGAGCCCGGGCGGCGTGGCCTGCATCCGGTCTCGGGGCGGCCGCTCCGGCAATGACGGCGGCGCTCGCCGCCCTGCCGATGTACGACTGGCCGGAGCTCACCGGCGCCACCGACGGCCTGTGGGCGGCGCTGCGCGATGCCCTGCGGGCCGAAGGCGTCGCGGCGCCGGAGGCGTTGAGCCGCGACCTTCCGCTGGTGGACGGCTGGACCGATCCGGGGCTGGTCCTCGGGCAGACCTGCGGGCTGCCGCTGGTGCGCGAGCTCGCGGGGCGGGTCGCGGTGGTGGGCGCGCTCGACTACGCGGTGCCGGGCTGCCCGCCGGGCTGGTATCGGAGCGCGGTTGTCGTGCGCGCGGGCGACGCGCGGACGACGCTGGCGGACTTCCGCGGCGCGCGGCTGGCGGTCAACGGCACCGATTCGCAGTCGGGCTGGGGATCGATCCTGCACCACGCGGCGCCGCTGGCGCGGGGCGGCCGGTTCGCCGGCGAGATCGTCGTCAGCGGCGCGCATGCCGAGTCGGTGCGGATGGTCGCCGGCGGGGCGGCGGACTTCGCGGCGATCGACTTCGTGAGCTGGGGCTATGCCCGGCGGTTCCGGCCGGAGGCCGCCGGGCTCCGGGTGCTGATGCTGACCGACCCGACCCCGGGGCTGCCGCTGATCGCGGCCGCCGGCACCGATGTCCCGCGGCATCGCCGGGCGGTGCGGGCGGCGCTCGCCGGGCTCGACGGGACGGTGCGGCAGGCGCTCGGCATCGCCGGGTTCGCCGAGCTCGGGGCCGCCGACTACCGGGTGGTGGCGGAGCGGCTCGCGGCGGCGGAGGCGTGAGCCGCGATCAGCCGCTGTGGGCGCAGCGGTCGGGCTTGATGTCGAGGAGCGGCGTGCCGTCGAGGCAGTCGAGGCCGCGGACGACGAGCGCGGCGCCCTCGCGGCGGACGAGGCGGACGCGGGCAAGCCCGATCGGGTTCGGCCGGACCGGCGAGCGCAGCGCGAAGGTGCCGCGCGGGCCCTCGGCCTGCGCCGGGGTCTGCAGCACGAGGTCGCGGCGCGCCCGGTTGAGCCAGTAGAGGACGTCGAGCGTGTCGTAGGCCTCGATGCCCTCGAGCGCGGCGTCCCAGGGCGCCTCGACGAGCAGACGGCATTCGGGGCCGTCCGGCTGGCCCTGGCGCGGGCAGTCCTCGCGGGTCGTCCACGGGGTGCGGATCGTGCCGATGAAGGTCAGCGCCGCATCGGCCCGGAGCGGCCGGTCGGTCGCGCGCTCGCCGGGGCGAATCGAGCCTTGGATCCCGCGGAGGTCGGTCGTCATCGGAGTTCCTACCGGTGTCTCATACGATAGCCTGGAAGTAGGCTCATGTCGCCTCCGAGTGTAGCGCCCCGCCGCCCCCATCCCCGGCCGTGCGCAAGCACGGCATGCGGCTGCCTGCCCCCCGGGCAGGCGCACCCGGCCGTCGTGCAGGACGCAGCGTCGGTTGCTTGCCCGAGCGCCCGTGCGGGGTTGCCGTACGGCAGGGTGCGCCCGCCCAGGCAGACGCAGGCCGTGCCTCGGCAACCGTCGCCGAGGCCAACGCTCGCATCGGGCCCAATCGATCGGCCGGATTGCCCATATCACCCGGAGGCCGGCTCAACCGAGGCGGCCGTCGAGGGCGCGCCGGTAGAGGTCGCGGGCGTCGTCGAGCGTGAGGGGCCGGGGGTTGCCGCCGGCGGTGGGGTCGGCGACCGCCATCGCGGCCATCTCGGCGAAACGGGCGTCGTCGACGCCGATGCGGTCGAGGGTGTGCGGCACGCCGAGGTCGCGGCGCAGCCGCAGCACGAAGTCGAGGAAGCCGGAGAAACCGCCCTCGATGCCGAGCCAGGCGGCGAGCCGGTCGACCTTGTCCCAGAGCGCCTCGCGGTTGAAGTCGAGGACGTAGGGCATGAAGACGGCGTTGGTCAGGCCGTGGTGGGTGTCGTAGAGCGCGCCGACCGGGTGCGACAGCGCGTGGATGGCGCCGAGCCCCTTCTGGAAGGCGGTCGCGCCCATCGCGGCGGCGGCGAGCATGCTGGCGCGCGCCTCGAGGTCGCTGCCGTCGCGGTAGGCGCGCGGCAGGTATTCCTTGCAGAGCCGCAGGCCCTCGACGGCGATGCCCTCGGCGATCGGGTGAAAGGCAGGGGTCGCATAGGCCTCGAGGCAGTGGGCGAAGGCGTCCATGCCGGTGCCGGCGGTCAGCGCCGGCGGCAGGCCGAGGGTGAGCTCGGGGTCGAGGATCACCTGAGCCGGCATCATCTTCGGGTGGAAGATCACCTTCTTGGTCCGGGTCGCGAGGTTGGTGATGACCCCGGCCCGGCCGACCTCGGAGCCGGTGCCGGCAGTGGTCGGCACCGCGACGATCGGCGCGATGCCGGCGGGATCGGCGCGGGTCCACCAGTCGCCGACGTCCTCGAAGTCCCACATTGGCCGGGTCTGGCCGCGCATGAAGGCGATGACCTTCCCGGCGTCGAGCGCCGAGCCGCCGCCGAAGGCCACCACTCCGTCGTGGCCGCCGTCGCGCATCGCCGCGAGCCCGGCGGCGACGTTGGCGTCGGTCGGGTTGGGCTGGACCTCGGCGAAGACCGCGGCCGGCAGCCCGGCGGCGGCGAGGGCGCCGAGCGCCCGGCAGGTCATCTCGAGCCTGGCGAGCCCCGGGTCGGTGACGAAGAGCGGCCGGCTGATCCGCGCCGCGGCGCAGGCGTCGGCGAGCTCGTCGATCCGGCCGGGGCCGAAGCGGATGGCGGTCGGGTAGTTCCAGTTGACCGGCGCGACCATGCTCAGAGCTTCCGCAGGTGGTAGGACTTCGGCCGGGTGACGCTCAGGTAGCCGAGGTGCGACAGCGCGGCGCCGCGGCCGGTCTCCTTGCAGCCGGTCCAGCACAGCGCGGGGTCGAGGTAGTCGGCGCGGTTCATGAAGACGGTGCCGGTCTCGATGCGGGCGCCGATCGCGGCGGCGGTGTCGGCGTCCTCGGTCCAGATCGAGGCGGTGAGCCCGTAACGGCAGTCGTTCATCAGGCGGATCGCCGCGTCGTCGTCCCGAACCGGCATGATCCCGACCACCGGGCCGAAGCTCTCCTCGGTCATCACCCGCATCGAATGGTCGACGCCCGTCAGGATCTGCGGCGCGAGGTACGGACCGGCCCCGGTGTCGGCCGGGAAGCGCGTCGCGTCGATCAGCGGCTTCGCCCCGGCGGCCACCGCCTCGGCGGTCTGGCCGCGCACGGTGTCGGCGAAGCGGGCGCTCGCCATCGGCCCGAGGGTGGTCTCGGGGTCGAGCGGGCTCCCGAGCCTGTAGCCGGAGACGAGCGCGACCGACTTCTCGACGAAGGCGTCGTAGAGGCTCTCGTGGACGTAGATGCGCTCGATCCCGCAGCAGCACTGGCCGGAATTGTACATCGCGCCGTCCATCAGCACCTCGACGGCGGCGTCGAGGTTCGCGTCGGCGCGGACGTAGCCCGGGTCCTTGCCGCCGAGCTCGAGGCCGAGGCCGGTGAAGGTGCCGGCGGCGGCGCGCTCGATCTCCTGTCCGCCGCGGACGGAGCCGGTGAAGTTCATGAAGTCGAAGGCGCGGCCGGCGATCAGCTCGGCGGTGGTGGCGTGATCGAGGAAGAGGTTGGTGAAGAGGCCCTCGGGCAGGTGGGCGAAGGCCTGCGCCAGCCGTTCGCCGGCGAGCGGCGTCTGGCTCGCGTGCTTGAGCACGACGGCGTTGCCGGCGATTAGCGCCGGTACGATGGTGTTGATCGCGGTCAGGAACGGGTAGTTCCAGGGCGCGATGACGAAGACGAGGCCGAGCGGCCCGCGGGCCAGCACCCGGCGGAACTTCTCGCTGTCCTCGATCACCTCCGGGGCCAGCGCGCGCTCCGCGATCCCGGCCATGTAGGCGGTGCGCTCGCGCACGCCGCCCATCTCGCCGCCGTAGCGGACGGGCCGGCCCATCTGCCAGGCGAGCTCGGTGACGAGGTCGGCGTTGACCCGGTCGAGGCGGGCGACGCCCTCCTCGACGAGCCGGGTCCGCTCGGCGAGCGGGCGGGCGGCCCAGGCCTTCTGCGCATCGCGCGCGGCCGCGAGCTTGCGCCGGGCGCTGTCGGCCGGCTCGACCGGGCGCGTCGCGTAGACGCTGCCGTCGACCGGCGAGATGCAGGTGATCTCCGGCATAGGCTCCTCCCTCAGGCCCGTTCGAAGCCGCGGGCGATTTCCCAGTCGGTCACCCGGCGGTCGCATTCCGCCTGCTCCCAGCGGGCGGCGTGGACGTAGTGCTCGACGACGTCGTCGCCGAAGGCGTCGCGCAGCATCCGCGAGCGGCGCAGCGCCTCGGTGGCATCGCGCAGCGTCTTGGGGATCTCGGGCAGGCGGGCGCCCCGGTAGGCGTCGCCGGTGAATTCGGGGCCGAGCTCGAGCCCGGCCTCGATGCCGGCGATGCCGGCGGCGAGCTGGGCGGCGAAGCCGAGATAGGGGTTGAGGTCGGCGCCGCCGATCCGGCACTCGACCCGGACCGCGGGCGAGTCGGCGCCGACCAGGCGGAAGCCGGCGGTGCGGTTGTCGATCGACCAGACTGTGCGCGTCGGGGCGAAGGTACCGGCGACGAAGCGCTTGTAGCTGTTGACGTTGGGCGCGAGGAAATAAGTGGTCTCGGCGGCGTGGGCGAGGAGCCCGGCGAGCCAGGCGCGCATCATCCCCGACATGCCGTGCGGCGCGGCCGGGTCGTGGAAGGCGGCGTGGCCGCCGGCGCCCTGCAGCGACTGGTGGATGTGGCAAGACGAGCCGGCGGCACCTTGCGCGACCTTGGCCATGAAGGTGACCGCGCGGCCCTTGGCCCAGGCGATCTCCTTGACCGCGTTCTTGACGACGACGTGGGCGTCGGCTGCGGCGAGCGCGTCGGCGTAGCGGACGTTGATCTCCTCCTGCCCGGCGCTCGCCTCGCCCTTGGAGGACTCGACCGGGATGCCGGCGGCGTTGAGCCCGGTGCGGACCGCCCGCATCACCTCCTCCTCCTTGGTGGTCTGGAAGATGTGGTAGTCCTCGTTGTACGGGCCGATCGGGCTCATGCCGCGGTAGCCGGCGGCGTGGAGCTCGGCGTAGGACTGGGTGAAGAGGAAGAACTCGAGCTCCGACGCCATCATCGGCGCGAAGCCCATCGCCGCGAGCCGGGCGATCTGCCGCTTGAGGACCGCCCGTGGCGAATGCGGCACCTCGGCGTGGCCGTGGTGGTCGAGGACGTCGCAGAGGACGAGCGCGGTGCCCTCGAGCCAGGGCACGCGGCGCAGCGTCGCGAGGTCGGGGCGCATCGCGTAGTCGCCGTAGCCGGCGGCCCAGCTCGTCGCCTTGTAGCCGGGCACCGTCTCCATCTCGTAGTCGGTGGCGAGCAGGTAGTTGCAGCCGTGAGTCTCGGCGTGGCCGCCGTCGAGGAAGAACTCGGCCTGGAAGCGCTTGCCCATCAGCCGGCCCTGCATGTCGGTCTGCGCGACGAGGACGGTGTCGATCGTGCCTTCGGCGACGGCCTGCTCGAGGTCGCCCAGCGTCAGTCTGCCCCGCATCGTCCCCCCGAAAAGCGCTTTCCCGCCAAACGCTAGAGAGCGCCCGGCGGGCTTGCAAGGGGCGGCGATCAGAGGCAGACCCCGTCGATCAGCACGCCGCCGCTGCCGCCGTCGTCGCAGGGGCGCGGCTGGAGCGCGCGGGTCGTCGGCGGCGCCGGGGCGCAGGCGGCGAGGAGGGCGGCCACGACTGCCAGCAGGACGAGTTGCCTCCGCATGGAGTAGTCTCCCTCTGGTTGTGCGGCCACCCTCTCAGAAACCGGTGGCCGCCGGCAGGCCGATCTGGGTCAGCGCCCGATCACCTGGACGCCGGCGATCAGCGCGGCGCCGGCCGCGAGGACGGCGATGACGGCGACGACGCCGAGCGCGACCGCGGCCAGGGTTACAAGGCCGTCGCGCTCGACGAGGCCGATGCCGGCGAGGCAAAGCGCGGCGGCGGGCAGGTAGCTGATCAGCGGCAGCGGCACGAAGAGCGCGACCGCGACCACGAAGAGGAAGCCGCCGAGCAGCCGCTCGGCCCGCGGCGCGAGGATGAAGGGGAGGCGCGGGCGGACGATCCGCTCCACCGGCCGGATCAGGGGCCCGAGCCGGAGCACCAGCTTCTGGAACCGCCGCCGGCCGATCCCGCGGCGCGCGATGAAGCCCGGCAGCAGGACCTGGTCATAGCCGAGTGCCATCTGCGCGGTCAGGACGATGAGCGGGATCGACGTGATCATGTTGGTGCCGACCGGCACCGGCAGGAGGTTGAGGAGCGAGAAGATCAGCAGGCACCAGCCGAACGAGCGCTCGCCGAGGCTGTCGAGGAGCGCCCCGATCGTCATCTGGTCGGCGCGGTCGCGCGGATCGCGCGCGGCGCGCACCAGCCGCCGCGACAGCCGCCGGCGCAGCGGCTCCGGCAGGTCGATCATCGGCGTGGTCGGAGCGTCATCGGTGGTTCCCGGAGCGGGCGCGCCTCACGCCCGGCCGAAGATCTGCGGCGCCGTGCCGGCAAACGCAAGGCGCGCGTGCCGGCCGGCCGCGGCGGGCAGGCGAACTGGAGGCCGCCGGGCATTTTGCCGCTTGCGCCGCCCGGCCGCGACCGTCTAGGTCGCGTGCGTGCCGTTCGCGCCCGAAGGTCCCCATGCCCGCCATCCCGGTCCCCGTTCAGACGATCGGGCTGCTTGTGCTCTCGAACGTCTTCATGACCTTCGCCTGGTATGGGCACCTCAGGTTCAAGAAGATGCCGCTCGCCCTCGCGATCCTGATCAGCTGGGGCATCGCGCTCTTCGAGTACATCCTGCAGGTGCCGGCGAACCGCATCGGTTACGGCACGTTCAACGCCGCGCAGCTGAAGACCATCCAGGAGGTCATCACGCTCACGATCTTCATGGTGTTCTCGGCGCTCTGGCTCGGCGAGCCGCTGCGCTGGAACCATGCGATCGGCTTCGGCTTCATCGCGCTCGGCGCGTGGTTCGTGTTCCAGAAGTTCTAGCGGCCAAGGAGGCGTCCCGAGGATGCAAGGTTTCTACGACAGGATCGCGCTGGTCTATTTCACGCTCGCCACGCTGTTCCTGATGGCGGTGGCTATGCTGCTGCTCGGCAGCGCGGTCTGGGAGATGGCGAAGGCCGTCGCCGGCGGCGAGGTGGTGCAGGTGCTCGAGAGTGTCGGCCTCGTCATCATCGGCTTCGCGATCATCGAGACGGCGAAGTTCGTCGCCGAGGAGGAGATCCTGCGGCGCAAGGAGCTGCGCTCGGCGGTGGAATCGCGGCGCTCGCTGACCAAGTTCATCACCATCATCGTCATCGCGGCGTCGCTCGAGGCGCTGGTGATGATCTTCGAGACCAGCCACGGCGACATCACCGAGGCGATCTACCCGGCGGCGCTGTTCGCGGCCGCGATGTTCGCGCTGATCGCGCTCGGCGCCTTCCAGTGGCTGTCGAGCCGGATCGCGCCGCCGCCGGCCGGCGCCGAGGGCGACTCGATCGACCACAGCGAGGCGGAGAAGCCGGAGGAATAGGCGCGCATCGTCGCGCGCAAGGAGGGAAGCGAAATGGACTACAGGACGCTCGGCAACAGCGGCTGCGCCGTCTCGGCGCTCTGCCTCGGGACGATGACCTTCGGCAAGGAGGCGGACGAGGCGACCTCGCACCGGCTGATCGACGACTTCGTCGCTGCGGGCGGCACCTTCATCGACACCGCCGACACCTATGCCGACACCGAGTCGGAGGCGATCATCGGCCGCTGGCTCGCCGCACACCCGGCCGAGGCGCGGCAGGTGGTGATCGCGACCAAGGGACGCTTCCCGACCGGGCCGGGGCCGAACGACCTCGGCACCTCGCGGCGCCACCTGACCCACGCGCTCGACGCCTCGCTGAAGCGGCTGCAGCTCGAGCAGATCGACCTCTACCAGATGCACGCCTGGGACGCGCTCACGCCGCTCGAGGAGACGCTGCGCTTCCTCGACGACGCGACGAGCGCCGGCAAGATCGCCTATTACGGCTTCTCGAACTTCCTCGGCTGGCACATCACCAAGGCCGTGCACGTCGCCCGCGCGCGGGGCTTCGCGCCGCCGGTGACGCTGCAGCCGCAATACAACCTCCTGGTGCGCGGGATCGAGCACGAGATCGTGCCCGCCTGCCTCGACGCCGGCATCGGCCTGCTGCCGTGGTCGCCGCTCGGCGGCGGCTGGCTCGCCGGCAAGTACCAGCGCGACGTGCTGCCGACCGGCGCCACCCGGCTCGGCGAGAACCCGCAGCGCGGCATGGAGGCCTACGCGGCGCGCAATGCCGAGGAGCGGACCTGGCGGATCATCGGCGCCGTGACCGACCTCGCCGCCGCGCGGGGCGCGGCCCCGGCCGCGGTGGCGCTCGCCTGGGTCCTCGCCCAGCCGGCGGTCACCTCGGTGATCCTCGGGGTCCGCAGCCCCGCCCAGCTCGCCGACAACCTGAAGGCCGCCGAGCTTCGCCTCACCCCCGAGGAGCTCGCCGGCCTCGGCGAGGCGAGCGCACCCGACATCGCCGCCTACCCCTACGGCGCGCGCGGCGCCGCCCAGCGGCACCGCAAGATCGAGGGGGGCCGCTGATCAGGCGGCTCGCCATCCCGAACCCGGCATCCGCCCGCGAAGAGGGTAGCGGCGCGACCGCGGGCGGCCGAGAAGCGGCCGCCCGGGGGGCGGTCGGCCGCTGCCCGGGCTCGGGGCCCGGGCGGGACGGTTGAGCCGGCGCGCTTCCTTCCGAGGTGTCTTGTAGCGCGCACGCTATAATTGACGCGGTAGAAGTTCATAATGAATTTCAGGTGGTTGCTGGTGAGCCCGCGGGGATTCGAACCCCGGACCAATAGATTAAAAGTCTACTGCTCTACCACTGAGCTACGGGCCCGATGCCGAAGATGCTGGTGAGCCCGGAAGGATTCGAACCTTCGACCAATTGATTAAGAGTCAACTGCTCTACCACTGAGCTACGGGCCCGGAAGCTGGCGCCGAGTTAAGCGGGTGGTCTGCGCCGGTCAAGCGCCAATCACCCCGTGCGGACCGCCCATTGGCCTGCCGCGCCCCCTTCGCCTATATAGCGGCGCATGGATGGCGAATCTCACACCCCGCGTCAAGCCCGCGATTTCAGGTTCCTCAAGATGCACGGGCTCGGCAACGACTTCGTCGTCGTCGACGCCCGCGTGGGCGGCGCCGCGGTGACGCCGGCGCTCGCGCGCGCGCTCGGCGACCGCAACCGCGGCATCGGCTTCGACCAGCTCGCGGTGATCCGCAAGGGCCCCGGGGTGGCGGCGGAGGTCGACTTCTGGAACGCCGACGGCACCCCGGCCGACGCCTGCGGCAACGCCACCCGTTGCGTCGCGCGCATGCTGATGGCCGAGAGCGGCGCGGCGGTGCTCGAGCTCAGGACCGGGCGCGGCGTGCTCAGGGCCGAGGATGCCGGCGACGGGCTGACCCGGGTCAACATGGGGCCGCCGGAGCTCAGCTGGGATGCGGTGCCGCTGGCGCGCGAGATGGCGCTCGACCCGCTGCCGCTCGAGGGCGCGCCGGCCGCGATCGGGATGGGCAATCCGCACTGCGTCTTCGTGGTGCCCGACGTCGCGGCGGTCGACCTCGCCGCGGCGGGACCGCGCTTCGAGCACCACCCGCTGTTCCCGGAGCGGACCAACGTCGAGTTCGTCGAGGTGATCGACCGCGCGACCATCCGGATGCGGGTCTGGGAGCGCGGCGGCATGATCACGCTCGCCTGCGGCTCGGGGGCCTGCGCCTCCGCCGTGGTGACGGCGCAACGCGGGCTGACCGGCCGGCAGGTCACGGTGCGGCTCGACGGCGGCGAGCTCGGCATCGACTGGCGCGACGACGGCGTCTGGATGACCGGGCCGACGACGCTGGTGTTCGAGGGGCGGCTCGGCGCCGATTATCTCGAGGCGCTGGCGTGACGGCGCCGGTCTTCGCCACCTTCGGCTGCCGGCTGAACGCCTACGAGACCGAGGCGATGAAGGGGCTCGCCGCCGCGGCGGGCGTCGCCGACGCCGTCGTCGTCAACAGTTGCGCGGTCACCGGCGAGGCGGTGCGCCAGGCCCGCCAGCAAATCCGGCGCCTGCGCCGCGACAACCCGGCGGCGCGGCTCGTCGTCACCGGCTGCGCGGCGCAGACCGAGCCCGCGGCCTTCGCGGCGATGCCCGAGGTCGACGTCGTGCTTGGCAACGCCGAGAAGCTCACGCCCGGCGCCTGGGCGCGGCTGGCCGGCGGGGCCGAGGCGCGTGTCGCGGCCCGAGTTGACGTCGGCGACATCATGGCCGAGCGCCGGCCGGCGGCGCCGCTGATCGACGGCCTCGGCACCCGGGCGCGTGCCTACGTCCAGGTGCAGACCGGCTGCGACCACCGCTGCACCTTCTGCATCATCCCCTACGGCCGGGGCAACTCGCGCAGCGTGCCGGCGGCGACCGTGGTCGAGCAGGTGGCGCGGCTCGTCGGCCGCGGCTTCAACGAGGTGGTGCTGACCGGCGTCGACCTGACCAGCTGGGGCGCGGACCTCGAGGGGACGCCGCGCCTCGGCGACCTCGTCGCGCTGCTGCTCGCGCGGGTCCCGGACCTGCCGCGGCTCCGGCTCTCCTCGATCGACTCGGTCGAGGCCGACCCGCGGTTGGTCGAGGCGATCGGGGCCGAGCCGCGGCTGATGCCGCACCTGCACCTGTCGCTGCAGGCCGGCGACGACATGATCCTGAAGCGGATGAAGCGGCGGCACCTGCGCGACGACGCCATCGCCTTCTGCGACGCGGTGCGGGCGGCGCGGCCGGAGATGGTCTTCGGCGCCGACATCATCGCCGGCTTCCCGACCGAGACCGAGGCGATGTTCGCCAACTCGCTGCAACTCGTCGAGGAATGCGGGCTGACCTGGCTGCATGTCTTCCCGTTCAGCCCCCGCGCCGGTACGCCGGCGGCGCGGATGCCGCAGCTTCAGGGCGCCGTGGTCCGCGAGCGCGCCGGCCGCCTGCGCGCGGCCGGCGCGACGCGCGTCGCGGCCCATCTCGCCGCGATGCAGGGCCGCAAGGTCCGGCTCCTGATGGAACGGCCCGATCTCGGGCGGACCGAGGGCTTCGCGCAGACCCGCCTCGCCGGCGAGCACGCCCCCGGCGCGCTCATCGACGCCCGGATCGTCGGGCAACGCGAGGGCCAGCTTCTCGCCGAGGCGGCCTGAGCCGGCGCTCCTGCACCTGAAGCGCAGCCGTGGCTGCGCACCAGCGGCAGGAGGATACTACATCTCGCTCTGCGTCTCCGCCGCCTGGTCGCTGATCGCGCCCCCGGCGGATTGCACGTCCTGGCCGGCGCCGCGCACCGTGTTGCAGGCCGCGAGCGTGAGCATCGCGAGGATGGCGAAAACGATCTTGGGCATCACTTGTCTCCCGGTACCGAGGCGTCGTGGCCCCACGGCCTTGGTAACGCCCGCGCCCGCCGCGGGTTGCATGCCGGTCGGCGGCGCCGGCTACTCGGGAAGCCGGTACACCGATACGTGCGACGGCGAGTTGGCGGTGAAGGCGGACCCGACCCAGTCCGCGTGCCGGCTCTCGAGCTCGAAGCCGGCGAGCTGCGCCATCAGGTCCAGCTCCGCCGGCCAGATGTAGCGGTGCGGCGAGCGGAACAGCCGCGCCCCCCGCTCCTCACTGATCCGGACATGGTGCGACACGACCTGCTGGTTCAGCACGTCGTAGGTGTCGAGGCCGATATAGCCGGGCTCGACCCGCCAGACCACCGCCTGCTGGCCGGGGGGCAGCTTGCGCAGCTCCGGCACCCAGAGCTCGACGACGAACCGGCCGCCGGGCCCGAGGTGGCGGGCGGCGTTGCGGAAGCAGGCGACCTGCCCGGCCTGGGTCAGCAGGTTCGAGATCGTGTTGTAGACCAGATAGACGAGCGCGTAGCGCCCTGGTGCCTCCGCCGTCGTCATGTCGCCGAGGACGACCGGGATCGCCGCGTCGTCGGCCTTGCCGCGCAGCTCCGCCACCATCGCCGGCGACAGCTCGATCCCGGCGACCGGCACCCCGCGTTCGCGGAGCAACACCGCGACGCGGCCGGTGCCGATCGCGAGCTCGAGCGCCCGCCCGCCCGCGGCGAGCTCCGCGAGCCGGTCCACCGTCGGGCCGAGCACCTTCGCCGCGAACATGCCGCTGCCCGGCGTGTCGTAGCCGGCGGCGGCCTCGGCGTCCCAGATGTCGTTGCTCTCCATGCCGGCACCATGTGCGACGCGCGCGCCGCCTGTCCAGCCGCCGGGCGATCGCCTGAAGCAGGCAGCGCAGGCGAGGCCGGCGGTCGGCGCCCGCCGGCGGAAGCGGCGCGCCGGCGTCGCGCGGGTGGCGGCGCCGCGCCCGCGCCGCGCTGCGGCGTCGCGCGGGTTTCGCCGTCGCAAGGAAGAGAAGGAAGATCTGCGCCGAGGCGCTGATGAAGCGGCTGCTTCATCAGGCGCCTTTCCGATTGTGGGGATGCGAGTTGGGCCGGCGTCAAGGGCAGGCGGGCTTGCGCCCGCGGCTTCGCCGCCCTTGACCCCGGCCCGACTCGCGAAGGGAAGGTGGGACGCGGCGGGGGCGCGTCCGGCGGGGCTGCTTGCGGGGCGGGAGCGGGAGCCGCTATGGTGCGGCGCCTGCGCGGGTGTGGCGGAACTGGTAGACGCGCCGGACTCAAAATCCGGTTCTGGCGACAGAGTGTCGGTTCGATCCCGACCACCCGCACCACCAAATAGTGGCAACCCATTGATGTATAATGGGTTTGCAGATTCTATTGATCGGGTATCCACCCGCTGATCCACCCTCTTCGAGCCGGAGTGAGGGCGGGGGTTAGCCCCGCCCTCCCTGTCTTCAGTAAGGCCGGTGCAGCCGTTGCCAGGTCAGGTCCTCGCCGCTCGTGAGCGCGTAGTAGGCGGCTTCGGTGATGTAAACGCCGTCGGCCTTGCCGAGAGCCGTGGCCAGCGCCCGTTGGCCCTTGCCGATCTTGTACTTGACGTTCCAGCCGCGCTTGCGGAACTCGATGCCGTAGCCGTACTTGATCACGGCGTACTCGTACTCGAACGGGTCGGTCTCTTCGTCGATGAGAAAGAACAGGTGGTCCTGGCTGTCGGCGGCGTAGAAACCGGCGAAGTGGTCGGTGCCGGCATAGCGAAGCAGATAAGCGGGCATGATCGTTACTCCTTCCGTTGTGCTGGAAATGCGGGAAGGGACGGCAGCAGTGTCGCCGACCTCCTCCCATCAAATCTACTTTCCCTTAGAAATCCTGCGCGGCGCAGGCCGTCCGGAGGTTTGAGCGACGGGGCGAAGACCAAGGCTGGCACAAGCCGGGGCCACCACGCGCAAGCGGGACGACCGCTTCGCGGCTTCGTGCCATCGTGAGCGAACACCCCCCGGGGGAGGGTTCGACCCGCCGCAACCCGCTCGCGGCGGTCACCTCCCCTGAACGCACCTGACGCGAGGCAAAAATGGAAACGCCGGACCACAAGGACGACCGCGAGAACACCCGGCCCTATGCGAAGACGCCCGGCTCCGCCGGCGGGCGTCGTGCCCGGCGGGACTTCACCTGTGCGCATTGCGGCCGGGACTTCCGCGCCAAGCCCGTCCACGACCAGCGCGGTGTCAGCCCGAGGCGCTTCTGCTCCAAGCGCTGCGCCGGGGCACATCGGACGGCGGCCGCCAACGCCGAACGGATGACAGCCGCCGCTGTGCATGGCCGGCGCCCGCGTGAGCAGGGGGTCGCCGAGCGTCCGGCGGAGCTCATCGACATGTCGGTGGCGCAGCCGCTGACCCCGGCGCAGTCAGCCAAGGTCCGGGCCTATGTCTTCGGGATGCTGCGGGCACAGATACCCTGCGCGCATCGGGTCGTCATGGGGGAACTCGAGTGGAGCCCGACGCAGGCACGGGTTTTCGCCACGCTGCTGGACAAGTGCCTTCCCGACCTGTCGGCCAGCTTCGTGGAGGATGAGCGAGGTCGTGGTGAGCTCTGTGTCTTGTCCCGGCGCGACCTGGAAGCGCTGGCAGCCGGCGTCGACCTGCGGCCGGCGTAGATTGAACGCTGGGCAGGAGACGGCGCCGGGGGATTTGCTTGAAGAGTTTCCGCTGGAGTGGCAGCGACAGAAGGCGCACCTCAGGCTTACAATCTGACCGCTCAGGTTCCGATCTGGCGTCGTGTCGCCCCTACCAACTCCGCGCCGGCCGTGGTAGGCCGTCGGTCGGAGCCGGGTACGCGGTCGGGCTGGTCGGGAACAGCCATCATGCCAGAGTTGACCGCCGAGGGGCGCCGCATCGTCGGGGACATTGCACGACGCCACGGTGTCAGCGAGGGCGCCGTCCTGGAGCTGCTCGCGGCGCTGGTCGCCGGCGGCGGGAGCCAAGCGCAGTTCAACCCCCCCGACCTCGGCGGCATGGGCCAGTGGTCGCAGGGCGGCATGGTCATGGTCGGCGACATGTTCAACAACGCGCTGAAGGCAAGGGTGGACGCGCTCTGCGCCGAGCTCGCAGGGCTGCTGCCCGCCGCCGACATCTTCGCCCCGGCCGTCGCGTCCCTCCAGTCCCAGTTGCAGGGCCAGCCGGGCGGCATCGGCGTCAGCGTGTTCGTGCCGGGATCGCTGGCCTCGGCCGAATGGTGGCTCGCCGATCTCGGCAGCCCGGCCTCGGTCGGGGCGCAGAACGACCTTCGCTACGCCTTCTTCCCGGCGGCGCGACGCCCCGCCATCGCGCGGGGCGGACAGGTGACGGTCTACGACACCGGCGATCACCGGATCGGCGGGTTCGCTCAGCAGCAGAGCGGCGACCAGTCGCTGACCTTCACCAGCCAGCACGGCCTGGTGCGGGTGGCCGACCTGCCCGGGGTGGTGGTCGGCTCCGCGCCTGCCGCGCCGGCGCCGGCGGCTCCCGCGGCGCCTGCAGAGGCGGACGACATCTTCGCCAAGATCGAGCGGCTTGCGGCGCTGCGCGCCAAGGACATCCTGACCGACCAGGAGTTCGAGGCCAAGAAGGCCGAGCTGCTCAGCCGGCTCTGAGGGACGGCCGCCCTTCGATCGGGCTTTCCCAACACCAATCTTGGAACCCTCCGTTCCCGCGCCGATTTGGATCAACCTGCGGTCTCTATCCCCCGGGCGGCCAATTCTCGCGCCGCTAGACGACCCTGTGAAGGTCAGCGGCCAGACGAGAACTGGAGTCGACGTTCGGGGTTCACCAGCGAAAGCACGGCCCGCGCGGTCATCGCCGGCGCGGGTCCGTGCGGATCCACAACGTCGGCGTGATTGGCGCCCTCCAGGACGAGCAGCTCGACCTCGTCGCCCGCCTCGGCCGCCGCGGCGGCATAGCTCCGCGTCGTCTCAATGCGCCATGCCTCGTCCCGAGTACCGACCATCAGCACCTGCGGCACGCCGAGCGGCAGAAGCCGCCCCGGCGAGGTCGTCGCGAGGCGTGCACCGGCCCCCGTCCCGATGAGATCAAACACATCCGTCCGATTGCCGAACTCCAACGCGCCTTCGAGATCGTTGACCCCGGCGAGCGATATGACGCCCGCGAGCGGGAGCGGATCGGGTCCGCGGATGGCGCTGCCTTCGGGCAGGTTCCTGCGGCCGGCGACCCAAAGCGCCAGGTGCCCGCCCGATGAGTGGCCGACCACGACGACCCGGCCGAGATCAAGCGGATGGGACTCGGCTAGCGTGCGCAGGAAGTCGGTGGCCAGCCCGACATCGGTGAAGGTGCCGGGATAGCCGCCGCCGCGGTTGCCGATCCTGCGGAACTCGATGTTCCATGTGGCGATGCCGGGCCCGGTAAGCGCCTCGGCAAAGCCGCTGGTGTAGTCGCTCGTCCAATCGGCGTGCCAAGCGCCACCGTGAATGACCACCGCGACGGGATAGCCGGCGGCCGGCGCGCGACCAGCCGGCAGGCGCAGGTCGCCGTACTGGACAGGGCTGTCGCCAGCGTAACGGATGCGGCGGTGCGGCTGCGCCGCCGGAAGCCACGTCGTCGCCTCGGCTCCCGTAGGATTGCGGAAGGTGACCGCGGGGCCCTCCGAAACCGCCGCGGCACAACCGCCGAGCAGGGCCAGAAGACCGAGCGGCAGGCCGATCGCGGCAACGGAGGCCATGCGCATCCGCCTCTCCTTCCTCCTTCCCGCGGCTGCACGTGCTGGCGCGAGAATACACAAGGGCTCGGGGTCCTGCCACACGGTCGCGGCCATTGGACCTCATGGCGATTGGCGCGCGACCCCGGCTAACTCAGCTTGGCTCCGCATCGCGCACCTGGTGGACGGGACGAGCGAGCGGGACCCATCGTCGTTCTGCACCAGGCCCGGATGAAATTCGACGGGACGCCGGCGGCGTTCCACGCTGGGCCGGGGGCAATCGCGGACCTGGCCGAGGCGTTCTTCCGACTGACCGCCGATCGGGCGGTGATCATGGACGCCTCGGGGATAGGCGATCGGCGTGCCGCTCAGTCGAGCGGCACGAAGGCGAGCGCGTTGTTGGCGTTCATCGGGATTACGAGCTGGTTGGCGCCGGAATCGAGGCACATCGAAGCGGCCATCGGGATGCCGGTCGCGATCAGCTCGGCGGCCTGCCCGGGGCGGATACGCGACACGCCGCCCTGCCGCACGCTGCTGATGTACTTGGTTCCGTCCTCCATGATGACGAGGCCGTCGTTGCCGGCCAGCGCCGCGTGCTCGGTGCCGATGAGCTCGCCCTCGGGCGAGAAGGTCAGCACCGCGTCGTCGCCGATGTTGACGACGACGAGGTTGCCGTCGCCGTCGAGCTCGATCCCGTTCGGCTGCGAGAGCGGTGCGTCCTCGATCAGCACCGAGACCTCGCCCGCCGGAGTTACCTTGAAGACCTTCCAGGTCGCCGGATCGGGTGGCGCACCCTGGATCCCGAGGTTGGTCTGGGTCGCATAGATCGTTCCGTCGGCCGCGACGGCGATGTCGTTGAAGCCGGGTAAGTCGGCCGCCTTGATCTCGCCCTTCGGTGCGCCTGTCGCCATGTCGAACATCCGGAGGACGGAGACGCTCGGATCGGTGTCGGATGTGCCGCCGTCGCGATCCGCGACGTAGAGCGTGCCGTTGGCGATGGCGCTGCCGAACGGTTGGTTCAACACCAGCCCGTCGCGGGTGACGCCGATCCACTTGGCGGTGTGCACCGATCCGTCGTGGTTGACCAGTGAGACATAGCCGTCGTTCGGTGCCTGGTTCTGCGCGGCGCCGCGGTTGACCGCAAGGATCAGGCCGCGGTCCTCGTCGTAGACGCAGCTCTCGGCGTTGATGATGGAGCCGAAGACCTTCACGTTCGACGACATCGGCGTCGTGACGCCTTCGACGGTGACCCCGAGCGGCGTGCCGGCGGCGAAAGGCTTCTCCTCGGTCGTGGCCGCCTGCGCCCATGCCTGTCCGCACTGACAGGCCAAGGCGGCCGCCATGAGCGCGGCAACCCTTGTCAACGTCGGCGTCTGCATGCTTCCCTCCCTGGCTGAGCGTGGGCCCAAGAAGATGGATCGCGGGCCGCTTTCGGGGATGCGGCTGCGTGCACAGCCGAGCGTGGCCGGCAACTCATCGGCCGAGACGATCGGTGAACGAAGGACGTTAACACAACCGGCGGACGATCGGCCAGCGAGACGCAAGGCGATTGAGACTGCGCGCTTGCAGCGGCCTCCCAGGCGGTTGACGATGTTGGGTTCTTATCGACCTTCGGGACCTCTACAAGCTGTTGAACAACCCGGTCCACATCTGCATGGCGGTGGATAGGACACGGCCTGTCCGGGCGAGCACTGGGCCGATCATCGATATGGCGCTCTGGGACAAGGTCCATGCCATCCTGCAAGATGGGACGATCCGCACGGACGCGAGCGCAGACGCCGGCGCTGCTGAAGGGGCCGATCTTCGGGCCGACTACTACGTCAGCCAGGACGTGCTGAAGCACGGGCCGGAGGCATGCCCGATCGGCCGCGTGCCCGCAGCGGAGATCGAGGCGGCGGTGATCGACCAGCTGCGGGGCATCTTCCGGCAGCCGGAGATTGTCGTCGGAACGTGGCGCGCGGCGCGGGCCGAGAAGGACGACGTCACTGAGGACGAGGCGCGCGAGGCGCTCATGCAGCTCGACCCGCTGTGGGATGAGCTGTTTCCGGCAGAGCAGGCGCGGATCGTGCAGCTGCTGCTGGAGCGGGTCGACGTGCGGATGCACGGCGTCGAGGTCCGGTTGCGGCCGAACGGGCTCGCCGGGCTGGTACGTGAGGTGGCGGGCAGCAGGAGGGCAGCGGCGTGACGCGGGCGACGGTATCGGCAGACGGCGAGACGATCACGGTGCACACCCTGCTGACGTTCCGGAAGCGCGGCGGTCGGAAGCTGGTGGTGACGCCGGACGGTGCCGAGTGGGCGCCGCGGCCGCGCGTCGACAACGCCATGGTCAAGGCGCTGGCGCGGGCGTTCCGGTGGCGGAAGATGCTGGACGAGGGCGTGCACGGGACGCTGGAGGATCTGGCCCGAGCCAAGGCGTGCACGCGACCTACGTCAGCCGCGTGCTGCGGCTGACGCTGCTTGCGCCGGACATCGTCGAGGCGATCCTCGACGGGCGGCAGCCGGCGGAGCTGCAGCTGGACGATCTGCTGGAGGGGTCCCGTTGGAGTGGGGAGTACAGCACTCCTCTTCGGCTGATAGCCCAGTCCGGCCGTCTGGCTGCGGCAGCGGTTGGCGGCCACGATCCTTTGCCGCGCCGCCGCTCCGGCCTAGCTCCCTATCATAAGCTGGAAGGAGGTGCCCGATGCGACGCACGCTGTTGTCGCTGATCGCCATCTCTCTGTGATAACCGGGCTGGCCCTGGCGCAGGAAGCGGCGGAGGGCCGGCCGCCGTCGCACTGCATTGCGTTCGTGGAGAACACGCCCGGCTTCGAGGTGATCCGGGCCGCGGCAACCGACGAGGCGCGCGCAGTCGACTATCGGTCGCGTCGTGCCGCCCGAGACCGTGCGCATCAGCTACATCGACCATTCGATGTTTCTGATCCAGACGCCCGGCGGCCTTTCCGTCGTGACCGACTACAATGGCTTCATCGGGCCAGCGGAATTCATCCCCGACGTCGTGACGATGAACCACGCCCACGGCACGCACTGGACCGCCGCGCCGGACCCGCGAATCCCGCATGTGCTGCGGGGCTGGAACCCTGACGGGGACGGTCCAGCGGAGCACCGCCTCGATCTCGGCGAGATGCTGGTGCGCAACGTGCCCACCGACATCCGGGGCCGTTTCGGCGGACCGCCGGAGGCTTACGGCAACTCGATCTTCGTCTTCGAGGTGGAAGGCCTCTGCATCGGCCACCTCGGCCATCTCCACCACACGCCGACGCCGGAGCAATACGCGGCGATCGGTCGGCTCGACGTGGTCATGGCCCCGGTGGACGGAGGCCTGACGCTGCCGCTGCCCGAGATGATCGCGCTGCTGAAGCACGTGCGCTCGGCGATCGTCATCCCGATGCACTGGTTCTCCATGGGCTCGCTGCAGGACTTCCTTGCCGGCATGGAGGGTCAGTTCCGCATCGACGTCCGCGACGAGCCCTTCATCGACGTGTCGCTGCGCGGACTGCCTCGGCAGCCGACGATCATGGTGATGCCGCCGCGTCTGCTGGGTGTAGAGGCACGGTGATCCGGCGACCCTGGTCGGCTTCGTGAACGCCCATCTCAGACCTTCGCCAACCCTCGGCCGTCATTGGCTGCTCGAACATTCGCACCGGAGAAGGGCAGCGTGAAGGCGGGGCGGTCTCGGTCGACGGCGAGACGATCACCGTCCATATCCGCTTAC
>CAVXOH010000013.1:0-141435 GCA_963763295.1 uncultured Alphaproteobacteria bacterium | reverse complement strand
GGAGGCCGTGTGAAAACGTACTGCCGCAGTCTGAGACCAGAACATTCTCCTAAACAAGCGCCACAATACGCGTCCGTGCAGTGCCGACTTCCTTATGGAGTCGCCAAATCAAAATGAAATTCTCCGGCGGTTGGGCAGAGTTGAGTTTTCGCACAGCCTCGGCGCAAAGCGGACACACAGGCGCGCCACTCTTATCAGGACACATCCTCAGGGTGTGTACTCATAAACTGTGGCGCCTGTATGTCGGGTATGCGCCAAGAGCGGCGGCGCGCTTTTTCAGCGCCCGGTGGTGGTCAGGATCAATGCCGGCATGGTGAATGCGATACCGCCATCCGTGAAAAAAGGCGCGAGCTCTCGCTCCGCCGCGTCTCGCAAGCAAGCGAACTGCTCCTCGTCGAGCAGCCCGCCGAGCGTCCACACGCAAGCCCGCTCGGTCGCTACCAGGTCGGCGATCGAGGGGAAGCGCACCTCGCCGACCCGCTTCACCACCGATGCATCTCGAGTCCGGCGTCTGCGGCAAGCGCCTGCATCGCCCTCGCGTCCCCCAGCACGAAGGGCGCCCGAAATGCATCCCCCACGCCGATCCCGAACAGCCGGTCCAGCAGCGCTGCAAGTGCGCTGTAACCCGGCGAAGCCGCTAGGGTGCCGCAGACTGCCACCGCCATGCGCCCTCCCGGGGCGAGGACTCGTTGCATCTCCCGCAATGCCGACACCCGATCGTCGAAGAACATCATCGCGAACTGGCTGACCACGGCATCGAACTCCGCATCACCGAAGGGAAGCTTCTCCGCCCTCCCTTCGACCCACTCGATGCCGGGCTTCCGGCGGGCGACCGTCAGCATCTCAGGGTTCGGGTCAAGCCCGACGACCCGGCCATCCCGACCCGCCAGCGCGGCGGCGGTCACAGTCGCAGCGCCGGTACCGCAGCCGACGTCGAGGACGCGGGCGCCCGCTGCGACCCCCGCCGCCGCGGCCACCACCGGTCCCCACTGTGCGAAGAGCGCCGGCACGAAGGCACGGTCGTAGACCTCGGCCGGCCCGGCCTCCACTACGGCTTCCATGCTGTCCTCCTTGGATACGCGACCATCTCAATGATACTCTCGGGCATGATGAGGACCCATGACCCGGCGTCTCAATCAATTGCTTGGCCGTCTGTCGGAGCGTTGCCGGACCCGCTTTCAGACGTCCTCCAAGGCGTTCGACTGACCGGCGCGCTCTTCTTCCGCGTCCGGGCCTCCCGGCCCTGGGGCATCGATGTCCCCGCGGCCCGGGCTTTCGGAAGCATCATCCTACCGCGGTCGGCCGCGATTATTTCCTACCACGTGGTTCTGGAGGGAACCGGCTGGGTGGTGATGCCGGGCGCCGAACCCGCCGGCTTCGGACCCGGCGAGGTGCTCATCTTCCCACACGGCGATCCCTACAGTCTGACGAGCGAGCCCGAGGTCGCGGCAGAGTACCCCGAGGAAGACGCCATCGCCTTTTTCCGCGACATGGCCGCGGGCCGGCTGCCCTTCGAAGTGGTCGAGGGCGGCGGCGATCCGCCCCCCACCCGCTATGCCTGCGGCTATCTCGGGTGTGATGCCGGACCGTTCAACCCGGTGCTCGCCGCCCTACCGCGCTTCCTGCGCATACCACGAACCAGCGACTCCGAGGCCGACCTCCTGGACCGGATGCTCGATCTTGCGTTCGCTCGACCCGATCTCGGCGAACCAGGCAGCGCGAACGTGCGCCTGCGACTCTGCGAGCTCGTCTTCGTCGAGGCGCTTCGCCGCTATCTCCGAGGGCTCTCCGAGACCGAAGAAGGTTGGCTAGCTGGCCTACGCGACCCGATCGTGGGTCGGGCGCTCGCGCTCTTGCACGCCGATCCGGCGCGGCCTTGGACGCTCGATGCGCTCGCCCGCGCCGCCGGCACCTCCCGCGCGATACTGGCGAGCCGCTTCGCCGAGCGGGTCACCTGCCCCCCAATGCAGTATCTCACCCGCTGGCGCATGCAATGCGCTGCCCGTCGCCTCGACGAGCCGGGAGCCCGAGTGAACGCCATAGCCCATGCTGTCGGCTACGAGTCGGAGGCCGCCTTCTGTCGCGCCTTCAAGAAGGCCGCAGGCCTTTCCCCAGCGGCCTGGCGCAGCCGGCTCGCGGTGGCGCTCAGGTCCGATTGAACTCGGGTCGAGCGCGACCGCCGCCAGCCAGGGCCCCGGCCGCCCTAGGCACTTTATTTGCGACGCCGTCTCGCCCATTTCTGGCGATCGGTAAGCTGGCGCGGATGACCGCTTCGGCCGATAGCGGCCACACGCGTACGACGCTTACGCAGGTTTGTGCCGAGATCGGGTTTGGCGAGACCCCCCACCACATGTTTCGCGGCCCTTCAACGGCCCGCCCGCCAGACCGCCAAAGCGGCGGCGCTGGTCGACGCGCTCGCGGCCAGCGTCGGGTAATTTTCCGTCCGCCGCCGTGACGGGCGTCACAACATCGGCGCGATTCCCCGTGCTATCCACCTCCTCGGGACCGCGCGAAACCGCATGCTTGCGAACGAGGAGGACGAGATGGCCTGGACGTCGACCGAGCAGACGATCCCCAGCTGGCGCGAGCGCATAGCGGCCCTCGTGCACCAGGCCGCAGCGCGGCTGCGCGGCCCGGGCGGCTACTACAACATCGGCAACGCCTTCGGCCTCGGGATGGGCATCGCGCTCCAGATGGAGAGCATCCCCGCCGGGCGCAGCGGCCTTGAGGCCGCCGCCGATGCCGCCACCTCCTACCTCCTCGGCAACCCCGCCGCCACCGCGCTCACCCTCGGCACCGCCGTCTTCTTCTGGAGCGGCGAGATGTACCACCGCGCCTGGGCCAACGGTGCGCCGCCGAACCCGGTTCTGAACCGCCGCGGCGACCTCTCCTCCGGCCTCGGCGCACTCATCCTTTTCGTGGCGCTGCTCAGCCTCGGCCACGTGATGCTGGCGGTGACCGCCGGCCTCCTGCATGCCCTCGGCAAGTTCGGCAGCGCAGGCAAGTGGCGGCCCATCCCCGGCTGGCGCGCGACCTGGCCCGACTGCTTCCGCACCCTGGTGCTCGCGAGCCGCGTCCCCGCGATCCTCGCCAGCTCGCTCGACCTCGCCCACGCCGTCGCGAGCGCCAACGCCGCCACGCCGGCCAGCGCCTGGCTGACGCCGATGGCGCTCCTGGTCTGCTACGCCGTCTGGTGCAAGGCCGACCTGATGCTCTTCCACGCCTCGAAGCCGGTGCTCAGCCCACCGCCTGAGGGCCAGGAGCGCGGCGAATGAAGCCGTGTCGTAGGTGACGTGCCAGTGGTTGAGGAAGACCCCCTTGGGGATGGCCAGAGCTCCAGGTCGCCGTTCCGCCGCGACGCTGGAGTTTCGCGCCGCGCCGCGACAATGGATTCGATAGGGGGTTGGCAGCGTGCAATACCGAGGCACGTGATCACACAAAAAATGGGTCAGCCGACGGCCAATTGCCCCAAGAGCGCGCCGGGACCGAAGGACCCCTTGGGGCGGAAGCGGCCTTTCCTTGCGATGCCGCCAAAGGGAGGTCCGCTCCCAAGAGCTGTCATTAGCGCCGCGCGACCGGGCTCCGGCCGTAGGACCTGATGATGCACCACGCATCGCGGCGACGCCTCCTCGGGCAGGTTGCCCGGCCGGGTAGTCGAGACGCCTGTCGAGTCACCGCGAAGCACAGTCTTCAACGGCGATCGGAATTCTCGCGCAAGCGCGCTTGGCCCGCGCTCAGGCGGCTTCGAACAGATGCGCACGTTCGGGCTCGAAGCCCACCAGCAATTCGGAGCCGAGGTCGAACGGCCGGTCGCCGTCAAGGGCCACGACGATTCGCCCGCCGGCCGTGACATCAACATTCAGCACCGTCTCGGTCCCGAGCCGCTCGACCAGGCTGACCCGGCCGTGCACATGGCCGCGGTCTGCGAACTGGCCCGGATGCAGGTATTGCGGCCGCACCCCGAGGATAGCCTTGCCGCCGGCGCGGAACTGCCCGACCGCGTGCGGGATCGACACCGGCTCCAGGGCCGGCGAGGCCACCGTGACGCGCCCGTCGCCGGCCTCCTTCACATCAACCTCGAGGAAGTTCATCTTCGGCGACCCGAGGAACCCCGCCACAAACTGATTGGCCGGGTTGTGGTAGAGCTCCAGCGGCGTGCCGACCTGCATCACTTCGCCGGCGCGCAGCACCACGATCTTGTCGGCGAGCGTCATCGCCTCGACCTGGTCGTGGGTGACGTAGATCATCGTCGCACCGAGGTCCTTGTGCAGCTTGCCGATCTCCATGCGCATGTCGACGCGCAACGCCGCGTCGAGGTTCGACAGGGGCTCGTCGAACAGGAACACCTGCGGCTTCCGCACGATCGACCGTCCGATCGCCACCCGCTGACGCTGCCCGCCGGAGAGCTGGCTCGGCTTGCGCTCCAGGAGGTGCTCCATCTGAAGGATGCGCGCCGCCTCGTCCACCGCCCGCTTTTTCTCGGCCTTCGGCACCCCGGCCAGCGTCAACCCGAAGCCGATGTTCTCGCCCACTGTCATGTGCGGGAAGATCGCGTAGCTCTGGAACACCATTGCGATGCCGCGTTCGCGCGGCTGCTCGTCGTTCACACGCTTGCCAGCGATGTAGAGGTCGCCGTCGGTGATCTCCTCCAGCCCCGAGATCATCCTGAGCAGCGTGGACTTGCCGCAGCCCGAAGGTCCGACGAAGACCACGAACTCCCCGTGCTTGATGTCGAGACTCACGCCCTTGATGATGTCGACGTTGCCGTAGCTCTTCTTGAGATCGACAAGCTTCACATCCGCCATTTTCTTTCCTCCGAAGTTTGGGATCAACCGAGCTTCAGCCAGCCGTTCGCGTCGATGGTCACCGGCACCGGGTCGGTGATCTCCCCGACGAAGGGGCCGCCGCCGGGGTTGTGCAAGAAGCCGAGGAGCTTGAGGCCCTCGCCGGTATCGACGATCCGCGCCGCGTAGCGGTTGGTTGCCGGGTCGCCGTCGAGGAACGGCCCCGGCGCCACCTCCCAGGGTCCGCGCGGATTATGAGCCCGCAGGTAGTGCGTGCCTTGCACCGGCGCGCCAGGATAGGCGGCGGCATAGGCCTTGGAATAGTGGCTGCTGTCGGTGCAGAACAGGCAGTACCATCGCCCTGCCGTCTCGAAGACCTGCGGCACCTCCATCTGTCCGAAGGTGCCCCCGTCATAGACCGGGTCCTGCAGCGTCCAGTCGTAGAGGTCCGGCGAGGTCGCGAAGCCGACCACGCCGCCGGCGTTAGGCTCCTTGATCCCCGGCTTGCGGCCGGTGAAGAACATCATCCAGCCGCCTGTTGGGTCGCGCATGACCCAGGGGTCGCGCATGGCCTGGTCGTGCCAATGCCCCGGCGCGTAATGCTCGTAGCGGTCGTCGATGTCGAGCGCGAGGCCGTCCCCCGCGCGCGTCCAGTTGTGCAGGTCGGTGCTCGTCGCATGTCCGATCCGCTGCTTTAGCCCGTCCTCGGCATGGTTGGTGCCGGTGTAGAACAGGTGCCAGAGCCCGTCCTCGCCCGGCACCACCGATCCGGTCCAGGTGGTGTAGTCGTCCCACGCCGGCCCTTCGGCCGGCGCGAACATCGTTCCCTTGTAGTCCCAGGTCATCAGGTCCCGGCTGGTTGCGTGGCCCTGCGTCACGTTGAAGTGCCGCAGGTCCGGGTCTTCCAGGCTCTTGTCGGCCTGCAGAAAGAACCCGTGCCAGAGGCCGCCGTCCTGGACGTACCAGCTGTCCCAAATCCACTTGGTCGGAAGTGCGAGAGTCATCTCGGTCAGCCTTTCACGCCGGTCGAGGCGATCGAGGAGATGAACGCCCGCTGCAGGATCAGATAAAACGCCAGCACCGGCACGGTGATGACCGAGAGATAGGCCATCAGCTCGCCCCAGGCGGTGTTGAGCTGGAAGAAGTACTGCAGGCCTACCATGACCGGCCGGTAGCCCTCGGCCTGGGTCACCATCAACGGCCAGAGATACTGGTTGTACATGTAGAGGAACTTCAGGATCGCCGCCGTCGCGATCACCGGACCCGACAGCGGCATGACCACCCGCCAGTAGATTTGGAACCAGGTCGCCCCCTCCACCCGGCAGGCCTCGATCAGCTCGCGCGGCAGGTCCTTGAAGAACTGCACGAAGAGAAAGATCGTCAGGCCGTCCGAGATGAAGGGCACGATCTGGACCCGGTAGCTGTTCAGCCAGCCGACGCTGAAGCCCTCCGGCCCGATCCAGGGCAGATTGTTGACGACGATCAGCATCGGGATGGCGATGGTCTCGAACGGCACGATCAGCGTCGCGATGATGATCGCCAGCACGACGTCCCGCCCGCGCCACTTCATGAAGACGAAGGAAAAGGCGGCCAGCGAGCAGACGAACAGCGACAGCACCACCGTCAGCCCGGTCACGAAGACCGAGTTGAAGATGAAGGTCGCCACCGGCGCCCGCTGAAAGGCCGAGACGTAGTTAGAAAGCGAGATGTCCCCGACCGGCAGGAAGGCACGCAGGCTCGACGTGTCGCTGAGGAGCTGCCCGTCCGGCTTGAGCGAGGACATGACCATGAACAGGAGCGGGCCGATGAAGATTACTGCTCCGAGCACGAGGAGTGCATACCGCCAGGTGCGGTCAAACCCCCGGTTCTGGCCTTCGACGGTTGCCATCAGTTCTTCTCCCGGGTCAGGTAGCGCTGGATCAGCGAGATGGAGAGGACGATCAGGAACAGGACCACCGAGATCACCGATCCCGCCGCGATGTCCTGCTTGCGATAACCGCGCTCGACCGCCTGGAATACCATGGTCTGCGTGGAGTTGAGCGGCCCGCCCGCGGTCATTACGTCGATCTGGGCGAAGAGGGCGAAGGCCTGCATGGTGATGACGATGAGGACCAGCACCGCGGTGTTCCGCAGGCCCGGCCAGGTCACGTAGCGGAAGGTCTGGAAGCGGGTGGCGCCCTCGATGTTCGCCGCCTCGTATAGCGTCGGCGGGATGGTCTGCAGCCCGGCCAGCCAGATCACCATGTGAAAGCCCACCGCCTGCCAGATCGACATGGCGATGATCGCGGGGAGTGCCGTCGAGGCGTTCCCCAGCCAGTCGACGGGCTTGAACGCGCCGAAGGTCACCCAGGACAGCACGTTGTTCAGGAGGCCGTTGTCGCCGGCGTAGATGAAGCGCCAGAGCAGCGAGACCACGACGATCGAGACCACGACCGGCATGAAGTAGACCGCCCGGAAGAAGTTTATCCCCCGGAGCTTCTGATTGACCATTAGGGCCAGGAGCAATGCCAGGCCGCCCTGCAGCGGCGCCACGAACAGCACGAAGACGAAGGTGTTGCGCAGCGCCTTCATGAAGACGACGTCGCTGGCCAGCACGTAGGTGCGCTTCTCGCCATGCCCGAAGCTGAACCACTCCTGCATCCCCTGCAGGCGCGGATAGTCCGGGTTGTTGCGGGTATAGCCGCGCAGCCGCGGATAGATGGGCTGGCCGTCGTTGTCGAGCTTGACCGCGCCGCTCTCGTCTTTCTCCGGGTCGAGGGTTAGCACGCCCAGGCTGAGCAGCTGCTTGAAGTTGGCCGTTCCCACCCATTCCGTCGGGTTCGGCGAGAAGAGCCGCTGGTTGGTGAAACTGAGCCCGAAGGCCAGCGCGAACGGCACGATGATGAAGAGCAGGATCAGGCCGACAGCAGGGGCGGACATCGCCCAGCCGGCGCGATTCGAAGACAACAGGCGAGAGCCGGATGCGGCCATGCCTTCCTCCCCGGGGTTTGCGTGAGGGTATGCGGGCGGTGCCCACCAGGACTGAGGCTGGCACCGCGCTGATTTATTGCTTTAGATCAGACGCTCGATCTTTAGTGGGCGCCCCCGGGTGGGCTCACTGGTGCCCGTAGCCTTTGTTGTTCTCGATGTCGGCGTCGATCTCGTCGACGGCGGTATCGAGCACGGTCGCCACATCGGCGCCGTCTGCGATGTCGGCCGCCGCCTTCTGAAACACCTGGCTCTGCACCACGTAGCCCGGCGTCACCGGCCGCAGCATCCCCTGCTTCTCCGACAGGTCGTAGAAGATCTCCATCGGCTTGCCCGGGGCGTAGTACTTGCTCGCCTCCGCGGACGCCCGGGTCGGCGGAATGAGCCCGATGCCGTCGGAGAAAGCGGTGAAGTACTTGTCCTGCAGGGCGAACTCGATGAAGGCGTTGGCGCCGTCCTGGTGCTCGCCCGCCGCCGACACCGCGAACTGCCAGGAGGCCGCCCCGATCTTGCCGCCCTGCCCGAAGTCGGGCGCCGGCAGGAACAGGAGATCGTCGCCGAACTTGTCGAGCGAGGAGAGCGCCAGCCAGTTGCCGGTCCAGTTCAGCGCGTACTTGCCCTCGGCGAAGCCGTTCTGATGGTCGGCGAGGCTCTGCGACGTGCCCGGCACAAGTTCGCGGGTGAAGAGGCTCTGGAACCACTCGCCCCACTCGATCGCGGCGTCGCCGTTCAGTGCGCCCTCGGCCGTCTGGTAGGCCGAGCGATCTACAAGGTTGCCGCCGCTGCTCCAAAGGAACGGCAGGAAGGCATAGGGATACCACTCACCCTTGTCGGCCATGCCCATGTTCAGCGGATACTCGTACTTGCCGCCATCCTTCAACTTCACCAGGATTTCGTCGAACTCCTCGCCGGTCCAGGGCTGGTCGAGCGTCGGGATGCGGATCCCGTTCTCCTCCAGCACCGACTTGCGCGCGAACATCGCCAGCGCCGCGTCCCAGAAGCCCACCGAATAGACCTGGTCGTTCCACTTGCCGACGACGCCCGGCAGGAACCCCTCGAACTTCGCCGGATCGATTGTCAGCGGTGCGAGATACCCCGCCCACGCCCAGTTGGGCATGATCGGCCCATCCACGTCGAGAATGTCGGGCAATTCGCCCGACAGCGCCGCCGCGGTCACCGAGTCGTTATAGGCGGCCTGCGGGAACTGCTCGATGACGACCTTCCAGTCCGCCTGCGAGGCGTTGAAGTCATCGACGATCCCCGAGAGGATGTTGCGCTCCACCTCGTTGCCGGCGCCGTGGTACCAAAGGCTCAGCTCCGTCTGCGCCGCCGCACCGCTGGCGAGGCACGTGGTCGCGAGCAGTCCAGCGGTGATCCGCGTCAGTATGGTCATGGTCTTCCTCCTGAGGTTGCTTATTTAGTCGCGAGTGCCGGCCCCGGCATCACCGAGGCGCGCCAGCGTAGTTCGCCCTTGATGACTATGCGGGTGCCGACCGGCACCGTCTCGCCACCGCGCAGTTCGTTCAGCATCAGTCGCGCCGCCGCCTCGCCCATGCGGGCGTAAGGCAGCTCCATGGTGGTCAGCTGCGGAAACAGCGTCTCCGAGATAACCCGGTAGTCGTCGAACCCCGCCACCGACATCCCCTCCGGCAGCGCGACACCGCGTGCCCGAAGGACGCCGTAAACGGTCACTGCCATGCGGTCGTTGCCGCAGCAGACCACGGTCGGCGGCTCCGGCAGCGCCAGCATGGCGTCGAGGGCAGCCTGGATCGCCACTCGCTCCTCGGGCGCGCCGTCCCGGTCCGCGTCGATGGCCAGCGCCGGATCCCACGCGATGCCGGCCTCCGTCAGGGCCTGCCGATACCCCTCCAGCCGCAGGCCGTGCGCGACCAGCGATGGCGGCAGCGTCAGAAAGCCGATGCGGCGATGCCCCGCGGCAATCAGCGCCGCCACCAAGTCACGCTCCCCCTGCCGGTCGTCCGGCAAGACGCAAGGCGTGCCGGCGTCATCAAAGGCGTTTACCAGCACAAGTCGTTCCGCTCGTGCTGCCGCCGCGATCTCGATCCGCTGGTGGTAGTCGGCCACATAGAACAGGCCTTCTACCCGATGCTCACGCAGCGTCCGCACCAGTTGCGGTATGCGCGCGGCGTCACCGCCGGTATCGGAGATCAGCAGCGTCAGCCCCGCCTCACCCAGCATCCGCTGAATACCCTGCACGATCTGCAGGTCCGGCAGCCCGGTCGCCCCCCCGGCCGCCTGTGGCCCGCTGATTGCCCCCGTCACGAGGCCCACCAGCCCTGTCCGCTGCGAGCGCATCGCCCGCGCGGCATTCGACGGCACGTAGCCGAGCTGCCCTATTGCCGCCTCAACGGCCTCTTTCGTTCGGACATTGACCGGCGCATCGCCGTTCATGACGCGGGAAACGGTCTTCGGAGAGACACCGGCCGCGCGCGCTACGTCGTAGATCGTTGTCATCTGCCTCCCTCTCACCAATCCGACATCGATGTCATGACACCGGTGTCATAGCACCGGCGAATGATTCGATCCAGCAGAGAAAGAGGTACGATGTCGATTTGGCGGATACTTCCGACACGCACGCCGATCGCACGGCCTGCAGAGCGGCGCTTAGCGGTCGTTTATCGTCTTGGCTTCCAGTTGGCTATCCGCTCGCTGCTACCGAGTGAGCCAGCAGACGAAAAGTCCGCTATTGAAGTGTTGTGCAAGCGCTCAAACTTGGGCGCATAGCGGCTATGGGGCCGACAGCAGTCATCCGGGATCACCCACTGGGCACCCGGATACCTAGAGCCAATAACCTACCCGATTGCCTGCCTGAACGCCCATAGTGACAAGCGCCGCTTCGGGGTCGGTTGCTCCAACTGACCCGGCAAGGGTATAGCCTGAGAAATCCAGAATCCGGCCGGCCGAAGGACTGAGTGGCAGGCCAAACGCCATCACCTGGAAGGGCGCTCTACATGACAAACGACGACGAACTTTGGGCTCTGGAGGAGCGGTTCTGGACAGGCGGCGCGGACAGTGCGCGCGCGCTTACGGCAAAGGGAGCGGTCGTAGTCGTCCCATATCCGACCGGGATTCTTCAGGGAGAGGCTCTCTGGAGCGACGAGACGGCTGTCCGGCGGTGGCGGTCCGTTGAGATGAGTGATCGGGTCTTGTCGCGCAAGGATGACATCGTCGTTCTCGCCTATCGCGTTTCTGCCGAACGCGAGGGCGCGCCGATTTACGAAGCGCTCTGCGCCTCGACCTACCTGAACGATAACGGCAACTGGCTTCGGATGTCGCACCAGCAAACCCCGGGGTAATGTTCGGGCGCGGATTGCACACCTTCACATCCTTGCCCGCATCACCAAACGCGTCGCCAAGGTTGACGGGCCGCGCGCCCGAGTGGAGTCTCCGGACCCGAGGCCCATCTGCGGGGTTGAGCGATGCCGGCCGATCAGATCATCGTCATCCGTCACGCCCAGAAGCCGACGCATAAGCCGAAGCACATCGGCATCCGGGAAGAAGGGACCGCCGACCCCGAATCCCTGACCGTTCGCGGCTGGCAGCATGCCGGGGCGCTGGCAGCGGTCTTCGCCGGCCCGGGGTCGGGTCAGGCCGATGTGCTCGTGGCGCGCCCCGATGTGATTTTCGCGGCCGGAGCGGGAAAAAAGAAGGCACGGATCGGTGAAAAGGAAGTGGAAGTCGGCAGCCACAGCAGGCGCCCTCTTCAGACCGTTACCCCATTGGCGGAGGCGCTCAAGCTAGCGCCGGTGACGACCCACACGAAGGGCGAAGAGCCGGCGCTGGTCGCCGATGCGCTCGGTCGCCCGGGCACCGTCCTGATCTGCTGGCAGCACGAGAACATCGCGACGATCGGCAACCTCATTGTCGGCAACAACACGACCGTGCCGCAGAGCTGGCCCGAAGACCGCTACGACCTCATCTATGTCTTCGATCGCATCGGAGATGCATGGCGTTTCCGGCAGTTCTTCCACGGGCGGCTGGTTACGTGGTAGATGGGGCGCTGGCCGGAGACGGCGGGCGGCAGCGGCTGGGCAAGGACGCCGATCGCTGTCTAAAGGCGGAGCGCGCGGCTATGACCTGCTGATCGGGGCTCAGATCAGCGACCCGCGCAAGGCCAGGGCGATCAGCACACCGAAGGTCAGGACCATCGCCGCGCCGATCGCGGAGTTGATCCGGTTCACGCGATTGGCATCACCGCGCTTGGCGAACCGGTGGGTCGTGATCGCGATGATCAGCGAGCAGAGGATGGCACCGAAAACCAGGAAGGCCAACCGATCCACGAGGCCGAAGTCCGGACGAAAACCCGCTGACTCGTGCAGACGACCGAGGTTCACTACCGCCGCGAACAGCGCTCCGGTGTTCATGCCGATCCGCAGCCCCAGCTCGGTCGCGGAGACGAGAAATGTCAGGCTCGTGATCATGAAGGCGAACACGAAGCCGAGGAAGTCGTCGATCAGCACCGGCGAGCGGTCGCGGCTGACGTCCAGCGAAAGCTGAACCTGCGAATACCCGGCGCCACGCCCGGACCAATAGCCGAAGTCACTGTCGTAGGCGTGCTCCTGAACGTCGATGGAGACGCCATCGAGCGTCCAGCCGAGCAGCGGAAGGTAGTCCGACGCGTCGGTATCCTCATGGTCCGGGACGAAGCGCAGTTCCTCGACGGTCTCCGACGCCTCCATCCGCACTGTGAGCCGCTGCCGGTCGAACGGGAAGTCGCTGAAGTCGAACTCCTGCGGAACCTCCGCCTCGATACGCGCATATGTGTAGCTGCCGCCGCCTGGGGCCGGTTCCGTATCGATCGCATCGATCGACGCGGTCCGCGCGATGAGGTATAGGTCTCGCTCGACGTTGAAGCGTCCGGCGGGGTCGTTGAACCAGACGTAGAGCACGACGCGGAAGCTGCCGCCACTCGGGTTGATGTCGGAGAGAGAGGACACGAAGCCGCCGACCTCGACATCCCGCGGCTGGGCCGCGGCGATGCCGGGGAGACCGGCGAGTAGAAGCAGCGCGGCCAAGGGGAGGCCGAACGCGCTTCTGGCAGTGAGGGACCATCGCGCGAGGATGAAGACCGCCCTGCTGCTTCGGGCGGTGGCCGCCCGCGGTGAAGGTGCGACTATGCTCAACGCCCAACGGGTCCGCAAGGCTGTGCCGTGAACGCAGGCACCACCTCAATCGCCAATCTAGAAGGATCAATGGCTCTACAGGTGGAGAAGGTTGATCCCAGTTCCCTTTGCTCCAGTGAGATCGGCTTCCTGAACCTCAAGAGGTCACCCGTGCATCGAGGATGCCCACACTGAGCATTGTCATTTTGTTCCCAGGCGCTGCGCGCTGCGTGCCTGTTCTAACGCCCGTTCGAGCGCGGTGATGCGGGTACGCAGAGTGTCGTCCTCGACCTGCGCGTAGGCGATCTCGGCGCTCTTGGCGAGGCGCCCGAGCAGATCGCGTTCGGCGTGGTTAAGATCGGTGCCGGCTTCGTGCCCGCCATAAAGCACGACCGCGAAGCAGCGCCTAGGGTTGGCGACCGGCGCGGCAAGCACCGGCCGCGCGAGGTCCTCGGGCAAACCGGCCGCTTCCGGCAGGGCGGCGATCTCGACGCGGTAGGGCTCAGGGGAGAAGCGCTCCCGCAGCAGCGGGTGGCCTTGCGGGAGGGCGGCTAGATCACGAGCATCCCAGCCGGCGCTGGCGCTGCGCCGAAAGTCGCCGCTCTCCTCCTCGCGAAAGACTGCGGCCGACGCGAGGCGGAGCGCGCGCACCGGCTCCTCCGCCAGGGCGCGGTCAATCTCGTCCACTGAGCCGACGCGCTCGATCGCCTCGCCCACGGCGAGCAGTTCGTGCTCGGCGCGGCGGAAGCGAAAGTCGAGGAGCTGCTCGACCGTCTCCGTCGCGAACTCGTGCAGCCGAGCTAGCAGGTAAATAAGGCCGGAAGCGACCAGCAACCAGGCCCATTCCGGCATGTGGAAGTAATGGTCGATCGCCTCGATCTGCCGGTGCAGAAGCAGCGTCGGAACGCTCAGCAACAGCCCGAGCACGGTCGCCCGGCGGAGCGGGATCGCCACGTTCACGACCGTCGAACGGCGCACCGCCTCGACGACGAAGAGGCAGAGGACGCCGTTGACGATGTAAAGCGCGCCAGTGAGTTCATCGAGCCCAGGTCCATCGTCGATGAGGCCGTCGAAGAGCGAGGTCTCTAGCAATAGCTCGGCGAAGAGAAAGGCCGGCAGGCCGATGAGGCCGCCCCAGATCACCCAGCGGATTCGCTGGTAGTCGCGTGGCGTGAGCAGGTGCCGCCGGCCGATCAAGATCGCGACCGCGGCGATACTGACCGCAAACCCTAGGAGCATCGAGGCGCGCATCGCGAGCTCAGCCGGGTGGCCGAAGAGGCTCGCAAGAGTCGCGAGGGAGACGAGCAGGAAGGCGGTGGCGAAGACCGGCAACGCCTGCTCCAACCGCCGCCAGCCGCCCTCGACGCGGTCGACCGGTGCACGCAGCGCGAAGAGCAGGAGGCCGGTGTAGCCCGCGGCTTGCAGGAAGCAGGAGGCGACGTGCTGGGCGAGGAGCGCCGCCGGCCATTGCTGTAGCCAAGCGTAGAATACGAAGGCCTGCCCAGGGTTGAAGAAGACGACGTAGGCGAAGAAGCCCCAGGTCATCGGCGCGGGTCGTATCCAGACCAGCCAGGCCGCTCCAAGCACGACCGCGACGCCCGCCGCCTGCTGGAGCAGAAGGATGATGCGGAGCAGCCAGTTGCTCGGCCGTGGCTCGGCCGTGAGGGTGACGGTTCGGGCCGGACGCTCTTCGTCGGCCCGGAGGGCGAGGGTGAGCTCTCGGCCGGGAAACAGGTAATTTACCCCGCCCCAGAGCGCGAGCGTCGCAGGGCAGAACTCGTTGCGGACCTCGGTGCAGCGCATCCGCTTAGGATCGACCCGGTCGCCGGCGCGCAGGCCGGCCCGCCAGGCGGGCGACTCGGCTTGCGTTTCAAAGGGCCCCTGCACATCGAACACCAGGCCATCGGCGTTGCTGGTGAGCCCGAGCGAGCTGAGCGGACGCACGGTGCGCAGGAAGTCGGGCGCGATCATCGCGACCGCGTAGAGCGTCAACAGCACCAGAATCAGGCGGCCGCCGAGCCGCGTGCCATCGCGGCCGGCGCTCCTACTCTCGTGTGAATGTGCCGATGTCATCCTGGTCCCAGAACTCTACGGTGACGGCCTCGGCCCAAGCCCTGCTAGCCTCGCTCGGGCCCCGACCGGATCGGCGGGGTAAGGCAGCACAAAGCGTCCAACCAGCGCGTCAAAACAGGCCGGGGGGACATAGCGATCGACGTCACCCACCTCGGCTCGCCCCGGCAGGTGACCGGCGGCCGCAATCCGGGCGTTCGCCAGCGCCGCCGAATCCTCCGATCGCTCGATCCCGAGTACCGGGCCGTCAGGTCGCACCAACCGCCCCACGAGCATCGCGACGTCTCCGGTGTGGCTGCCGATCTCCAGGAACTCTCTGCCCCGCCCCGACACCCGCCCTCAGGAACAGCGCCTCGGTCTCCGCCTGCACGAGCGCGGCCTGCCGCCCGAGCTGCGCGAGCTCGCCGGCGCTCCGGCCGAGAAGATAGCCGTCCTTCATCATCACTGCACCCGTCGGCGCGACTCATGGGCCGAATACCCGAGTCTACGCACGCCGCGAGCGGGCCGCACCAGGCGCCGTGCGCGCTATGCGGCGCAAGCGAGGTCCGCTATCGGCGCATTTTCTGCCCTCAGCCCTGAGGTGGAGGCCGCTTCGGGGCCGGTAGCGGACAACGGCCGCCGCAGTGGGCTGTCCGCAAAGTCCTCCAGGAACAATTTGATCCGCGCCGCGCGCACCTGTTGCGTCGATCACTGCGAGATCGACGAACCCGACGCAATCTGGGCGCCAATCCGCCTGGCGCGCGAACGGGTCGACTGGAATTGGCGCGCCGTCGACGAGCCAGCGGAAGGGCGTGGCACCGAGGCGGATCGCGAGCGGCTGGCCTGCGCCACGGCCGATTCCGAGGTCGACGTCGGCGCCGGCCGGCGGGAAGGCGATTTCCGGGTCACCGGCCAAGTCTGCCGCGCCGCGAGCGTGGAACCGTTGGAGTGGTGCGGGTAGCTCGGCGGCCGTGATGGTGAGGGCGGCGGGGGCGGGAGGGGCGCAGGCTCCGGTGAGAGCCGGGCAAAGGCATCGAAGAGCGCCGGCGCTGCCGCTTCCATGCCGAGGGCGCCGGGCACCGAAGCGCCGTCCGGACGTCCGAACCAGACGCCGATCACGTAGGCGCCGTCAAAGCCGATCGCCCAGGCGTCGCGATGACAGTAGCTGGTGCCGGTCGCACCGCCAGGCTCATGTCGATGAAGCCGCCGCGGCTTGGGTCGAGCCGGTCGGCAGCGCCGACCCGCGCCAGGATTTCGCCGGTCCGGTGATCGGCGACGATCAGGGCAGCGCTGATCCCGGGGCCGACGCTCTGCGCCCACTCGGCCGCCAGCGCCTCGAGCCGCACCTGCAGCCCAGCATCGAGCGTCGTCGCGATCTCGCCTGCGCCCAGCCCCGCCGCGACCAGGCGGTCTGCGAGATGAGGTGCCAGCCCCCGGGAACGGCCGCCGCGCGGTCGGGACGCGCTCGCCCCGGGCCGCGGCGGCCTCCTCCTGGTCGAGCGCGCCGGCCGCGGCCGCGCGCACCAGGACCCGGTCGCGCGCCGTCCGTGCCACTTCCGGCGCGCGGTCAGGCCGGCGCGTTTTCGGGCGACTATGGCAGGGCGACGAGCAGGGCCGCCTCGGCTGCGGACAGCCGCCACGGCTCCTTGCCGAGCCAGGCGAGGCTGGCCGCGCGCAAGCCCCTCTAGATTGCCCACATAGGGCACGAGCGTGAGGTAGAGCGACAGGATCGCGTTCTTGTCGAGCCTGGCGCTCCAGCGCGAGCGCCACCCGGACCTGCCGGAGTTTCCGTGAAAACGTCCCGGTTGGCCCCTCCTCGAGGAGGCGAGCGACCTGCATTGTCAGCGTGGAACCGCCCGACACGACTTGCCCCGCTTCGAACGCCTGGAGCGCGGCACGGGTGAGGGCGAGGGGATCGACGCCGTGGTGGCGGCGGAATTGCTTGTCCTCGAAGACGACGAGTTGGTCGAGGTAGCCGCGGTCGACGGCATCGAAGGCGACCGGCAGTCGCCATCGGCCGTCTGTCACGGTGTACGCGGAGAGGAGCGTGCCGCGCCGGTCGAGGACAACCGCCGAGGTCCGGCGTTAGCGGCGGCAGTACGGTCGCATTGATCCAGTGGTCGAAGGCAAGGACGGCGCCGATGACGACAGTCAGAGTTGTCGCGAGACCGGGCTCTCCGACCTAGTGGATGAAATCTGACGGTGGAGTCCGGCGGGGGATTCCCGCCAGCTGAATGGCGTGCGAGTTTGGTGCATGCGCACCGGAATCTCCCTCGACGTCTCGCCCGCCGACCGCCGCCGCCTGGAGGCGCTGGTCCGCGACCGCAACACGGCCCAGAAGCACGTCTGGCGGGCCGAGATCGTTCTGCTCAGCGCCGACGGCCTCGGCACGGTCGCGATCATGCGCCGGACGGGCAAGTCGAAGACCTGCGTCTGGCGCTGGCAGGAGCGCTTTGCCGAGGAAGGCTGCGAAGGCCTCCTGCGCGACAAGACGCGGCCGCCGCGCATCCCCCGGCTCGGGGCTGAAGTGGCGGAGCGCGTGGTCGCGCTGACGCTGACCGATCCGCCGGCGGAGACCACCCACTGGACCGCCGCGATGATGGCGAAGGCGGCCGGCATCAGCGTCAGCTCGGTCCAGCGCATCTGGCGCGCCCACGGGCTCCAGCCGCACCGGGTCCGGCAGTTCAAGCTCTCCAACGATCCGCGGTTCGTCGAGAAGCTGCGTGACGTGGTCGGGCTCTACCTCGACCCGCCGGCGCACGCCATCGTGCTCTCGGTCGACGAGAAGAGCCAGATCCAGGCGCTCGACCGGACCCAGCCCGGTCTGCCGCTGAAGAAGGGTCGCGCCGGCACGATGACCCACGACTACAAGCGGCATGGCACGACGACGCTCTTCGCGGCGCTGAACGTCCTCGACGGAACCGTGATCGGCCGCAACATGGCCCGGCATCGCCATCAGGAGTTCATCCGCTTCCTCAACGCCATCGAGGCCGCGGTCCCGGATGGCAAGCACGTCCACGCGATCCTCGACAACTACGCCGCGCACAAACACCCGAAGGTCCGCCGGTGGCTCGACCGCCACCCGCGCTGGACCTTCCACTTCGTGCCGACATCCTGCTCCTGGCTCAACGCCGTCGAAGGCTTCTTCGCCAAGCTCTCGAAGCGCCGGCTCAAGCGCGGCGTCTTCCGCTCCATCGTCGACCTCCAGGCCGCCATCAACCGCTTCGTCAGCGAGCACAACACAGAACCGAAGCCCTTCGTCTGGACCGCCGATCCGGACAGGATCATCGCAGCCGTCAAACGAGGGCACCAAACGTTGGATTCGATCCACTAGATGGGCTCTGTGCCGTGGCCGCGACGACTTTCGTCGGCCGCGGCCACCGCGAATACTCTGCAAGAGTTTGCGAGATCACCAGCTACTCAGATCGCGCGATGCTCAACCGTGTCGGTTCTCACCCAAACGCTCATCGAGGGCAATGGAAGCGCCGAGCTGGGCCACCTCGAGCAGCAGTTCTACCTGTATAGCCTGCATCTCGCCTGCGCATTGAACAATGCCCACCTCCGCGTATCGATCGTGGGCGGCAAGCTCCAAAGCAAGCAGTAGACGATCTTCCTTGTCAATTCCGGACCTTTCGCCCTGTTCAGAAATGAAAAGAGCTAAAGCACGCGCGAAGCTTACGTTCTCGTCCGAAAAGTTCCTCATATTTCCCTCCGTTAGAGTTGAGAGCGTCACATCTGGACGCGTCAACTGGCTCCTAGATCGCCCAGCTAGCGCAATCTCCTAAGTGCAATGTGCGCTTAAGCTTCGGGGCCATGAACGAGAAGGGAATCGTCATGCTGTCATGATGCGCCCCGTTGTCGGCGCCGTCAACTTCGCGCGCAGATTATCGGAGGATGCCGGACTGCGCGGCAGCGACCTTGGCGTATCGAGCGCGACGAGCAACCGCTCTCTAAATTGCCGAAACCGCCGGCCCGCGGGAATGATCGGCGGTGCGGCGAGCACCGTGCTGCCTGGCTTGTGCCCGGCCCGCTCGCCCCTCGGTGTTTCTTCGGCGACCAAGGCGATGATCAGCTGGCGTTGGCTTCGAGCAGGGCCTGCAGTCGCGGGAAATCGGTCTTGCCGGACGCCATGAGCGGAATCTCCGACAGGATGCGCAGCTCCGACGGCAGCTGTATCTCCGCCACCCCGGCTTCCCGCGCATGCGCTCGCAAGGCGTCGAGACCGGCTAGGGGATTGGCGATTGCCACCACTACCCTCTGTCCCTTGCGTGGGCAAGGAAGCGCCGCCGCCCCGAGTGCCTCGCCCGGCCAGACCTCGGCAGCGAGCGCCTCCACCGCGGCCAGCGAGACCATCTCGCCGCCGACCTTGGCAAACCGCTTGGCCCTGCCGACGATTGTCAGGTGACCTTCCTCGCCGATCCGCACGATGTCGCCGGTGTCGTACCAGCCATCCTCAGGCGGTTCGATCCGCCCGCCGCCCTCGGGCCGGAGGTAGCCGACCATGACGTTCGGACCGCGCACCAAGAGCCGGCTGCCATCCACCCCGGCCACCGGTTCCAGCCGATGCTCAATCCCGGGAAGCAGCCGGCCGACGGTCCCGATCCGCTGATCCTCGAGGTCATTGAGCGCCAGCACCGGGCTGGTCTCGGTCGCGCCGTAGCCCTCGAGGATCGTCACCCCGAACCGCTCGGACCAGTCGGCGCGGGTCGTCGCCTTGACAGGCTCGGCGCCGGCGACCACGGCGCGGAGTGAGGCGAAATGCTCCGCGGTGGCGCGCCGTCCCCAAGCGGTCAGGAATGTGTCGGTGCCGATCAGGATCGTCGCCTGAAGCCTCTTCACGAGCTCGGGGATGACCCGGTAGTGCAGCGGCGAGGGATGCAGTCCGGTGCGGATGCCGGTGGCGAGCATCAGGACGAGCCCTGCCGTCAGTCCGAAGCTATGGAAGAGCGGCAGCGCCGAGACCACGCGGTCCGTCGGGCCGATCGGCGCCCGCGCCTGCAGCTGGGCGACGTTGGCGAGTAGATTGCCGTGCGTCAGCACGACCCCTTTCGGCGCGCCCTCGGTGCCCGAAGTGAAGAGCACCGCCGCTTCTGTCTCCCGTCGAAGGTCGCGCGGCGTGATCCGGGAGCCGAAGAACCCCGCCAGCTTGTCGAAGCGGGTGACGGCGGCCTTCAAATCCTCGGTCCAGAGCAGATCGAAGCCCGCTGCTCGCACCGCTTCCACCAGCTCGCCGAGGCCGCCCTTGTCGACGTAGGCCCGGCTTGAGATCACGGTCGTGCATCCGGCGATGCGCAGCGCCGACAGCATCGGCCCCACGCCCACCGTAGGGTTGAGCATCGCCGGCACCCGCCCGGCCCGCCAGAAGCCGAGCAGCACTGCGGCGGCGCCCGGCGCGGTCGGGAGGAGCAGGCCAACCCGGTCCCCCGGCGGGAACCGCGCCCTGAGCGCGCGCTCGAGCACCGCCCCGGCAAGTGCCAGCTGGCCGTAGGTCAGGGCGTTCCCCTCGATGTCCTCGAGCACGACCTTGGCGGAACCATGCATCCGGCGCGCCGCCAGGATGGCCTCAGGAAGCGAACCGAACCGATGGAGCGATCTGAAGCGCTCAGCCTCCAGCCCGGGTCCCACTTCCAAGACTCCCTGCGGCAGCCATTGCCGTCTGTGCCGGGTTTCCGACAACGCCCGCCCTTGATCAAGTCTGCTGCCAATCGCACCCCCTTGGTCGGGGACTATCGGCGGCGATAGCAGCCGGCGCCGACTAGCGGGTTGCCGCCCCACACTCCACACGGCGTAGCTTGGACACTTTCAGCCTGAAAGAGGCATCCACGCCGGAAATTATGTAAGCGGGCCATGCCCGACTTCTGAGACGCGCACTGGGGGGTGGCCAGGGGGCGGGGACGGCGCAGTCGGTGCGACGCAGTTTATCCGGAGCGAGGGGCGGCTGGGGGAACGAGCCTAGCCGGCAGAGGCAATGGACGCTCAACTCGGCCTTCCCCCGGCCCCCAAGGATGGGCGGGGGGCACTCCAAGAGGCTCATTCATCCAAGTCGAGCGCCCGAACCGAGGAAGCGGCCGATCCTTGGATGCCACCGACCCCAAACCGACCCCCGAATGGAAGTCTTTACGCCGAAAACCCTTAAGCGCCTGAAAAGGCTGGAGGCGACGACCGGAATCGAACCGGTGTGCACGGATTTGCAATCCGCTGCGTAACCACTCCGCCACGTCGCCTTGCGGCTGTACGCATTAGGTTTTCCGGTTCTGGGGGTCAAGCGGTTATCATCCCGGTCATGGTTCCGTGCATGCTGTCTCGCGCCCCTCAAGACCACGCATGGACGGCGGAGATGATGGCGCAGGCTGGCGGGATCAGCGCTAGCCCGCGAGACCTGCGGTCCGCAGCGCAATGTGGCACGTTCCAAATGGGAGATTGACAAGATTGTCACGTTCCATTATACGATTCGTAAGATTTGGAACGTGCCAAAATGGGTGGTGGGGAAGCCGATGAAGTGGGGCCTGATCGGAGCTAGCACGATCGCTTCGGAGTATGTCATCGGGGCCATCAGGTCCCAGGGCTTCGAGATCGCCTCCGTCATGAGTGGGGATGCGACGCGCGGTGACGCGTATGCCAAGCGGCATGCGATCGCGGACAGCACCACCGATCTCCAGCAAATGCTGGACAACCCTGAGATCGGTGCCGTCTACATCTCCACCACGAACGAGAAGCACCACCCCCAGGCCATGGCGGCCATCGCCGCCGGCAAGCACGTGCTTTGCGAGAAGCCGCTCGCGATGACAACCGCCGAGGCGGCGGAGATGGTCGGTGCGGCGGAGGCGAAGGACGTCGTCTTTGCCACCAATCATCACCTTCGGAACGCAGGCTCGCATCTGGCCATCCGCGACCTTGTCGCTGACGGCCGGATCGGGAAGGTGCTGAGCGTGCGGGTATTCCACGCCGTACACTTGCCGCCGCACCTCCAGGGCTGGCGGATCAACGACGCCGCGGCCGGGGGCGGTGTGATCCCGGACATCACCGTTCACGACGCCGACACGGTTCGCTTCTACCTCTCCGAAGACCCGGCCCAGGTCGTGGCCCTGGCCGGCACCTCGGGCATGGGCGCGGGCGTCGAGGACAGCGTCATGTCGGTCTGGACGATGCCCTCGGGTGTCATGGTCCAGACCCACGAGAGCTTCACCCATCCCTTCGCCGGCTCGGGCGTCGAGATCCACGGGACCGAAGGATCGATCTTCGGTCGCGGGATCATGACGCAGAAGCCGGTGGGCGAGGTCGTCCTCGTGAACGCGGGCGGGCGGGAAGAGATCGGGTTCGACACGCACGACCTCTATGCGCGGTCGCTCGCGTTCTTCGCCGACGCGGTGGCGGGGCGTGGCCGCCCCTCGGCCGACGGCGTCGACGGGATAAAGTCGCTCGCCGTCGCGCTGGCGGTCCGCGAGGCGGCGCAGACAGGACGCGCAGTGCGCGTCAACTACGAGGGATTCTGAGAAATGGCATCGAAGATCGTCTCGGCCGAAGCAGCGGCGGCGCGGGTCCCGGATGGGGCCGTGGTCACGGTCTCCTCCTCCTCCGGGCTCGGTTGCCCGGACAAGGTGCTCTCCGCCATTGGCGCACGGTTCGACGCAGAGGGGCATCCGCGGAACCTGACGACGCTGCATCCGATCGCGGCCGGCGACATGTACGGGATCAAGGGCATCGACCATATCGCCAAGGACGGCCTGCTCTCGACGATCATCGCCGGCTCCTATCCGAGCGGGCCGTCGTCGCTGCCGATGCCGGAGATCTGGCGGATGCTGACCGAGGATCGCGTCGCCGCCTACAACGTGCCGTCGGGCATCCTCTTCGACATGCACCGGGACGTCGCGGCGCGGCGACCGGGGGTTCTGACCCAGGTCGGACTCGACACCTTCGCCGATCCGATCCGCGAAGGCTGCGCGATGAACGCGGCCGCTTCGGAAAGGCCGATCGTCAACCGCGTCGAGTTCGGGGGCGAGACCTGGCTGCATTTCCCGAACATCGTTCCGAACGTGGCGATCATTCGCGCGACGACCGCCGACGAGCGGGGAAACCTCACCTACGAGCATGAGGGCGCCTATCTCGGCGGGCTCGACCAGGCGATCGCAGTCAGAAACCACGGCGGGCTCGTCATCGCGCAGGTCAAGAGAGTGACCGCGGGGGGGTCGCTCAGGCCGCACGATGTGCGGGTGCCGGGGCATCTCGTCGACCTCGTGGTCGTTGACCCGGATCAACTGCAGACGACCGAGACGCCCTACGACCCCGCGATCTCGGGGGAGGTCATGCGACCCTGGTCGAGTTTCAATCTTGCCGAGCATGGGGTGGAGAAGATCGTCGCCCGTCGGGCCGCGATGGAGCTGAAGGACGGCATGACCGCGAACCTCGGCTTCGGGATCTGCTCGATGGTGCCGCGCATCCTGATGGAGGAAGGCTGCCCGCAGGCCGTGACGTGGGCGATCGAGCAGGGCGCCGTCGGAGGCATGCCGTTGATGGGGTTCGCCTTCGGCTGCGCGTCGAACGCCGATGCCTTCATGCCGTCACCGAGCCAGTTCACCTACTTTCAGGGCGGCGGCTTCGACGTGACCTTCCTGTCGTTCCTCGAGGTCGACCTCGAGGGCAACGTCAACGTCTCGAAGCTCGGCAAGAAGCCGTATCTGACGGCCGGCTGCGGCGGTTTCGTCGACATCACAGCGAACGCCAAGAAGATCGTCTTCGCGGGCCAGTTTGAGGCCGGGGCGCAACTCGACCTTTGCGAAGGCACCATCCGGGTGGTGAAGCCGGGGAAGTTCCCGAAGATGGTCGAGAAGGTCGAGCATGTGACCTTCTCCGGCCGCCGGGCCAGGGACCTTGGGCAGGAGGTCCTTTACGTCACGGAGCGGTGCGTGATCCGGTTGACCGACAAGGGCCTGGTCGCGACCGAGATAATGCCCGGGATCGATCCCCGGCGCGACATCGTTGGTGCCTCCTTCGGCCGGGTGAGCCTCACGCCTGACGCGAAGACCCTGCCGGCGAGCCTGCTTGGCACCGGGCCGATGGGGCTCGTGCTGGAACCCTACAACCGGACGATGGCAATCCCCGCTGCTCGGGAGCAGGCCGGGCCGCGGATCAGAGCCGCGTCGTGAGCGCGCTGCACCTGACGATCGACGGCGCGGTGGCCGAGCTTCGGCTCGACAACCCGGCGAAGCTCAACGCGCTGACCGTGCCGATGCTGGAGGCGCTCGAAGCGCACTGCGGCACGCTCGAGAAGCGACCCGAGGTGCGGGTCGTGATTGTCACCGGGACCGGCGAGACGGCGTTCTGCACCGGGGCCGATATCACCGCCTGGGGGCCGCTCGCACCCTTCGACTTCGCGCGGCACTGGGTGCGCGAGGGACACCGGATCTTCGACCGGTTGGCGCGGCTCTCCAAGCCGACCATCGCGGCGCTGAACGGGCACACCTTCGGCGGTGGGCTGGAGCTGGCCGCGGCCTGCGACGTCCGGGTGATGACGCCGAAGGCGATGCTGGCGCTGCCCGAGGCCGGCGTCGGGATCGTGCCGGGCTGGTCGGGGACGCAGCGGGTGGCGCGGCTGCTGCCCGAGCCGGTGGTCAAGGAGATGGCGCTCTTCGGGCGGCGAATCTCGGCGGAGCGGGCGCTGGCGCTCGGGTTCGTCGCGGAGGTGGCGGTCGATGCAATGGCCGCGGCGCGGTCGATCGCGGAGCGGGCGGTGACGTTGTCGCCGCGGGCCGTCGAGGTCGCGAAGTACATGATCCACGCCGGCGCCGGCGAGGATCGGGCGGCGCTGATCGAGGCGCTCGGCGGCGGGATGATCACAGCCAGCGAAGATCGCGCCGAAGGGGTCGGCGCCTTCCGCGAGAAGCGGAAGCCAGAGTTTCCGGGGAGATGAGAATGACCGTTCAGGACCTGACGCTGGTCGCGGGGACCAATGCCGCGCTGCCGGCGGAACCCTTCGCCGCCCGCCACCTGATCGACGGCGTCTGGCGCGACAGCGCCGACGGCGCGACGTTCGACCGCATTTCCCCGGCCCATGACGTGCTGGTCACGCGCGCCGCGAAGGGCGGCGCCGGCGAGACCGAGGCCGCCATCGCGGCGGCGCGGGCCGCCTTCGATGATGGACGCTGGTCGGACCTCTCGGGCAAGGACCGTGCGACGCTGCTGCTCAAGGTCGCCGACCTCATCGACCGCGACCGCGAGCGGATCGCGCGGGTCGAGACGCTGGAGGCGGGCAAGCCGATCGCCCAGGCACGGGCGGAGATCGAGGGCGCGGCCGACCTGTGGCGCTATGCGGCGGCGTTGGCGCGGACGCTGTCGGGCGACAGCCACAACAGCCTCGGGCGCGACATGCTCGGCGTGGTGCTGAAGGAGCCGATCGGCGTCGCCGCGATCATCTGCCCGTGGAACTTCCCGTTCCTGATCGTCAGCCAGAAGCTGCCCTTCGCGCTCGCCGCCGGCTGCACCGCCGTGGTGAAGCCCTCGGAGATGACGCCGTCGACCACGGTGATCCTCGGCGAACTGCTGGTCGAGGCCGGGCTGCCGGCGGGGGTCGTCAACATCGTGCTCGGCTACGGCCAGCCGGTCGGGGCGATGCTGACCACCGACCCGCGCGTCGACATGGTGACGTTCACCGGCTCGACCGCGGTCGGCAAGGCGATCGTCGCGGCGGCGGCGCCGACGCTGAAGAAGGTGTCGCTGGAGCTTGGCGGCAAGAACCCGCAGGTGATCTTCCCGGACGCCGACCTCGAGGGCGCGGTCGACGCGATCGTGTTCGGCGTCTACTTCAACGCCGGCGAATGCTGCAACTCCGGCTCGCGGATCATCGTCCACGAGTTCGATCGCCGAGGAGGTCACGGCCCGGGTGGTGGCGCTGTCGCGGAAGGTCGCCTTCGGCGACCCGCTCGACGAGGCGACCAAGGTCGGCGCCATCGTCTCGCCCGAGCACCAGGCGAAGATCGACGGCTACGTGAAGGGCGCGGTCGCCGCCGGCGCCACGCTGCGGCTCGGTGGCGCGCCGCTCGAGGTGCCGGGGCTCGGTGGCCAGTTCTACCAGCCGACCGTGGTCGCGGGCGTCACGCCGGACATGGCGATCGCGCGGGAGGAGGTGTTCGGGCCGGTTCTCGCGGTTCTGACTTTCAAGTCGCTCGACGAGGCGATCGACCTCGCCAACGCCGCCTCCTATGGCCTGTCGGCCGGGGTCTGGAGCGAAAATGTCCATACGTGCCTGGCGTTCGCCCGCCGGGCGCAGGCCGGGACGGTCTGGACCAACAGCTGGATGGACGGCTTTGCCGAACTGCCTTTCGGCGGAGTGAAGGAGAGCGGCCAGGGGCGCGAGCTCGGCGCCTACGGGCTGGAGGAATTCCTTGAGGTGAAGACCGTGCAGATGCGGATCGGCCGCATACGGTCGCCTTGGGTGACGACCCGCTGACCCGGATCGGGGCAGCGGCATAAGGCCAACACAACGGAGGAATGAAAGAATGCGATTCTTCGCACGGACGACCTGTGCCCTCGCGGCACTCGTGACCTCGACGAGCCTGGCGCTCGCGGCGGACGTCGAGGTGCTGCACTGGTGGACCAGCGGCGGCGAGGCCGGCGCGCTTAACGTCCTGAAGCAGGACCTGCAGGAGCAGGGCATCGGCTGGCAGGACATGCCGGTCGCCGGCGGCGGTGGCACCCAGGCGATGACGGTGCTCCGGGCCCGGGTCACCTCGGGCAACCCGCCGTCCGCGGTGCAGATGCTCGGCTTCGACATCACCGACTGGGCCAACGAAGGCGCGCTCGCCAACCTCAACGCGATCGCCGAGGCGGGCGGCTGGGACGCCGTGGTCCCGGAGGCGCTGCAGCAGTTCTCCAAGTACGACGGCGAATGGATCGCGGTCCCGGTCAACATCCACTCGACGAACTGGGTCTGGGCGAACAAGCCGCTGCTCGACGAGCTTGGCATCGCCCCGCCGCACGACCTGGGACGAGCTGGTCGCGGCGATGCAGAAGGTGAAGGATTCCGGCAAGATCGCCGTCGCCCACGGCGGCCAGCCCTGGCAGGACGCGACGATCTTCGACGCGGTCGCCATGTCGACCGGCGGCCCGGAGTTCTACAAGAAGGCCTTCATCGACCTTGACCCGGAGACTCTCGGGTCCGACACGATGAAGCAGGTCTTCGACCGGATGACGGTGATCCGCGGCTTCGTCGACGACAACTTCTCCGGCCGCGACTGGAACCTCGCCGAGCGCCATGGTGATCAACGGCGAGGCGGCGTTCCAGTTCATGGGCGACTGGGCGAAGGGCGAGTTCCTGAACGCGGGCAAGGTCCCGGACCAGGACTTCCTCTGCTTCCGCTTCCCGGGCACCCAGGACCAGGTCACCTTCAACTACCGACCAGTTCGCCGTGTTCAAGCAGGGCGACAGCGTGACGCCGGAGCAGGCGGCGCTCGCCGAGGCGATCATGTCGCCGGAGTTCCAGATCGCCTTCAACAACGTGAAGGGCTCGGTGCCGGCGCGGACCGACGTCTCGGTCGAGAGCTTCGACGCCTGCGGCCAGAAGGCCTACGAGGAGCTGAAGGCGGCCTCCGCTTCCGGCAACCTCTTCGGCTCGAACGCGCACGGGCACGCCAACCCGGCGTCGGTGAAGAACGCGATCTACGACGTGATCACCGCGCAGTTCAACGGCGAGTACGACGCCGAAACCGCCGTGGGCGAGATGGTCAGCGCGGTCGAGCTGTCGCAGTAGACGCAGGCTTCCGGAGGGCGGGACAGCCGCCCTCCTGATCCTTTCGAGGGGGAACACCCAATGGCACACACCGTGCAGACCCGCATCAGTGGCCGGGAATGGCTGCGCGATGCGCTGCCGAAGCTGGTGCTCAGCCCGAGCTTCGCGATCGTGCTGGTCTTCGTCTACGGCTTCATCCTGTTCACGCTCTACCTGTCGTTCACCGACAGCAAGATCCTGCCGAGCTTCGGCTGGGTGGGACTGGCAGAACTACCAGAAGCTGTTCGGGCTGCGCGCCTGGGGGATAGCGGTCAACAACCTGCTTGATCTTCGGCTCGCTCTACATCGTGATCTGCTGTGCGCTCGGACTGATGCTGGCGATCCTGCTCGACCAGAAGATCCGCGCCGAGGGCTTCATCCGCACGATCTACCTCTACCCGATGGCGCTCTCCTTCATCGTTACCGGCACGGCGTGGAAGTGGTTCCTCGATCCGGGCATCGGGCTGCAGGCGGTGGTCCGCAGCTGGGGCTGGGAGAGCTTCACCTTCGAGTGGATCAAGGACAGCGACATGGCGATCTACACCATCGTCATCGCCGCGGTCTGGCAGACATCCGGCTTCGTGATGGCGATGTTCCTCGCCGGGCTGCGCGGCATCGACAACGAGGTGATGAAGGCGGCGCAGATCGACGGCGCCTCGACCTTCGCGCTCTACCGCCGGATCGTGATCCCGCAGCTCCGCCCCGCGTTCATGTCGGCCTTCGTGGTGCTCGCGCACATGGCGATCAAGTCCTACGACCTGGTCATCGCCCTGACCGGCGGCGGGCCCGGGACGGCGACCGAGCTGCCGGCGACCTTCATGTACTCCTACACCTTCACCCGCAACCAGATGGGCATCGGCGCTGCCTCGGCGGTGATCATGCTCATGTCGATCGCGGCGATCATGGTGCCCTTCATCTGGTCCGAGCTCAGGGAGAAGAAGTGATGGCGACCGCAACCGCAACCGCCTCGACCGCCGCCGCGTCCCAGGTCATCCGCACCGGCGCCGGAGCCCGCTTCGTGATCTACACGATCTTGGTGATCTTCTGCCTCTACTACCTCTTGCCGCTCTACGTCATGGCGGTCAACTCGCTGAAGCCGCTGAGCGAGATCCAGGCCGGCGGCATGATGTCGCTGCCGCGGGAGTGGACGCTCGCGCCCTGGGCGAGCGCCTGGTCGACGGCGCAGATCGGCGTCGCGGCGACCGGGCTCAGGCCGTTCTTCCTGAACTCGATCCTGATGGTGGTCCCCGCCGTCGCGATCTCGACCGTGCTCGGGGCGCTCAACGGCTACGTCCTGACGAAGTGGCGGTTCCGCGGTGACGTCTGGGTGTTCGGCCTGCTGCTCTTCGGCTGCTTCATCCCCTTCCAGATGGTGCTGATCCCGATGGCGCGGATGCTCGGTCTGATGGGGATCGCCGGGACCGTGCCGGGGCTGATCTTCGTGCACCTGGTCTACGGCATCGGCTTCTCGACCCTCTACTTCAAGAACTACTACCAGCAGTTCCCGACCGAGCTGGTCCGCGCGGCGATGATCGACGGCGCCGGGTTCTTCACCATCTTCCGCCGGATCATGCTGCCGTCCTCGGGACCGATCGCGGTGGTCTGCATCATCTGGCAGTTCACGAACATCTGGAACGACTTCCTGTTCGGCGCCTCGTTCTCCGACTTCGACAGCCAGCCGATGACGGTGGCGCTCAACAACCTCGTCCAGTCCTCGACCGGGGTGAAGGAATACAACGTGCATTTCGCCGGGGCGATCATGGCCGCCCTGCCCACCCTCCTCGTCTACATCGTCGCCGGCCGGTACTTCGTACGCGGGCTGATGGCGGGCTCCGTGAAAGGATAAGATCATGGGATTTCTCGACATCAAGCGCGCGACCAAGTCCTACGGCGCGGTGAAGATCCTCCACGAGACCGACATCTCGATCGAGGAGGGCGAGTTCCTGGTGCTGGTCGGCCCCTCGGGCTGCGGCAAGTCCACGCTCCTCAACATGATCGCGGGACTGGAGGAGGTCACCTCCGGCGACATCTCGATCAAGGGGCGGTCGATGACCGGGGTCAGGCCGGCGGAGCGCAACATCGCGATGGTGTTCCAGTCCTACGCGCTCTACCCGAACATGAACGTCGGACAGAACATCGTCTTCGGGCTCGAGATGCACGGGGTGCCGAAGCCCGAGCGCGACAAGGCGATGAACCAGGTCGCCGAGCTGCTGCAGATCAAGCACCTGCTCGACCGCAAGCCCGGCCAGCTCTCCGGCGGCCAGCGCCAGCGCGTCGCCATGGGCCGGGCGCTGGTCCGCGATCCCGACGTGTTTCTCTTCGACGAGCCGCTGTCGAACCTCGACGCCAAGCTGCGCGTCGACATGCGCACCGAGATCAAGAAGCTGCACCAGAAGCTGAAGACCACCATCGTCTACGTCACGCACGACCAGATCGAGGCGCTGACGCTCTCGACGCGGATCGCGGTGATGTTCGGCGGGCACGTGCAGCAGCTCGGGACGCCGAAGGAAATCTATGACAACCCGGCCAACATCTTCGTCGCCGGCTTCATGGGCTCGCCGTCGATGAACCTGTTCCCGGCGAAGATCGCGGTGGAGAACGGCCATCCGGTGGCGAAGGCGTTGCTCGCCGGCGGGGGCGAGGCGACGCTGCCGTTCGCTGAAGACCGCGGCTTCGAGCGCCACGCCGGCCGCGACATCGTGCTCGGCCTGCGGCCGGAAGCGATCACCGACCGCGACGGCGCCGACCGCCACAGCAAGTCGGTCCATGTGGTTGAGGCGCCGGTCGAGGTGACCGAGCCGGCTGGCTCGGACACCTTCGTCGTCACCCATCTCGGCGGCAAGGAAGTCACCGGCCGGTTCCGTGCCGACGTCGATGTGCATCCCGGCCGGACCTTCCCCTTCGCGATCAACATGGAGAAGGCGGTTGCCTTCGACCCCAAGACCGAGATGCGGATCTCGTGATGCGCGACGGCCCGGACATCGTGATCATCGGCTCCGGGATCGGCGGCGGCACGATGGCGGCGGCCCTCGCCGCCTCCGGGCGGCGCATCGTCATCCTCGAGCGCGGCGAGCGGCTCGCCGATTGCGCCGAGGCGCGCGACGACCGCGCGATCTTCGAGCGCGGCCACTTCCGGCCGGAGGAAAGCTGGCACACGCCCGAGGGAGAGGCGTTCAACCCGGGCAACTACTACTACGTCGGCGGCAACTCGAAGCTCTACGGCGCGGTGCTGATCCGCTACCGCGCCGAGGACTTCCGGCCGATCTCGCATCTCGGCGGGACCACGCCCGGCTGGCCGATCACCTATGATGAGCTCGAGCCCTGGTATCAGGCGGCCGAGGAGCTCTACGGCGTCCATGGCGATGCCGGGCAGGATCCGACCGAGCCGCGGCACTCCCGAAGCTATCCGTTTCGGCCGGTGCCGGACGAGCCAGGCATCGCCGCGGTGCGGGCGCGGCTCAGGGCCGCCGGCGTCACGCCGTCGTCGCTGCCGCTCGGGATCGACCTCGACGCCTGGCTGAAGCGGGCGGCGACGCCCTGGGACGCCTTTCCCGATACGACCGGCGCCAAGCGCGATGGCGAGACCGTGGGGATCGCGAAGGCGCTTGCACATCCGAACGTCACCCTGGAGACGGGTGCGCTCGTCACCCGGCTGCTCGCCGGAGGGGATGGGCGGATCACCACGGTCGAATACCGCAAGCACGGCGAGACCCGGCGGCTGTCGGCGGGAACGGTGGTGCTCGCGGCCGGGGCGGTGAACTCCGCCGTCCTGCTGCTGCGCTCGGGGATCGCCAACCGATCCGACCAGGTCGGCCGGAACTTCATGAACCACAACTGCTCGGCGGTGATGGCGGTGCATCCGTTCCGCCGCAGCGGCGCGGTCTATCAGAAGACCTTCCTCGTCAATGATTTCTACCTGACCGGCGGCCCCGACGGGGCGCCGCTCGGCAACATGCAGCTCCTCGGCAAGGTCTCCGGGCGCATCCTTGCGGCGACTGGCGGCGTGCCCCGGCCGGTGGCGGGCTGGCTCGCAGACCACGCGGTCGACTTCTACGCGATGAGCGAGGACCTGCCCGACCCGCGCAGCCGGGTCACGGTCGAGGGCGAGCGGATCGTGCTGGACTGGCGGCGGTCGAACTGGGAGGCGCACGAGGCGCTGGTGGCGAAGCTCAGGGCGGTGCTGCGACGGGCAGGCTTCCCCGTGGTTCTGTCGAAGCCCTTCGATCGGCGCACGCCCTCGCACCAGTGCGGGACGGCGCGAATGGGGACGGACCCGGGAACGAGCGTCGTCGACATCTTCTGCCGTGCCCACGACCATCCGAACCTCTTTGTCGTCGATGCAAGCTTCCTGCCGACCTCGGCGGCGGTGAACCCGGCACTGACCATCGCCGCGCAGGCGCTGCGGTCGGCCGACCACATCATCAGGAAGGATCTGGCGGCATGAAACCCGTCGCTCTCGTCACCGGCGGCCAGCAGGGCATCGGCCTCGGCATCGCCTCCACCCTGGTCGGCGCGGGCTTTGCGGTGGCGATCGCCTCGCGCAGCGATCCGGCGACCGACGCGGTCCGCGAGGCGCTCGGCGCGCTCGGTCCGGACGCCCGCTACTTTCGCCACGACCTGCAGGAGGTGGCAGGAGTGCCGGCGCTGCTCGACCGGATCGAGGCGGAGATGGGACCGGTGGTGTCGCTCGTCTCCAACGCCGGCGTGCCGGCGAAGGTGCGGGGCGACATGCTCGACCTCGCGCAGGACAGCTTCGACTTCGTGCTCGGCGTCAATCTGCGCGGCACCTTCTTCCTGGCGCAGGAGATGGCGCGCCGGATGCTGAAGCTGGCTCCGGAGCCCTATCGCTCGATCGTCTTCGTGACCTCGGTCAGCGCTGCGATGGCCTCGATCGAACGCGCCGAATACTGCATCTCCAAGGCCGGCGCCGCGATGATGGCGGAGCTCTACGCGGTCAGGCTGGCGCCGCACGGCATCGGCGTCTTCGAGATCCGGCCCGGCATCATCGAGACCGGCATGACCGCCGGGGTGAAGGACAAATACACCGCCCGCATCGAGGGCGGCCTCGTCCCGGCGGCGCGCTGGGGGCAGCCGGCGGACATCGGCGCCGTCGTCGTGCCGCTGGTGCGCGGCGACATGGCCTTCGCCAACGGCGCGGTGATCCCCGTCGATGGCGGTCTCTCGATTGCGAGGCTCTGAGATCATGGCGGAAGGATACGACTTCATCATCGTCGGCGGCGGCTCGGCCGGCTGCGTGCTGGCGGCGCGCCTCTCCGAGGCCCCCGCCGCGCGGGTGCTGCTGCTGGAGGCGGGCGGCACTGACCGGCATCCGTTCTACCACCTGCCCGCGGGCTTCGCGAAGATGACCAAGGGCATCGGGTCCTGGGGCTGGCAGACGGTGCCGCAGCGGCACATGAACGGCATGACGATCCGCTACACCCAGGCGAAGGTGATCGGCGGCGGGTCGGCGATCAACGCGCAGATCTACACCCGCGGCAATGCGCTCGACTACGACGGCTGGCGGCAGATGGGCTGCGACGGCTGGTCGTACGAGGACGTGCTGCCGTATTTCCGCAAGGCCGAGGACAACGACACCTGGGACAACCGCTGGCACGGCAAGGGCGGCCCGCTCGGCGTGTCGAAGCCGTCAGCGCCCCTGCCGATCTGCGAGGCGTATTTCGCGGCGGCGGCCGAGCTCGGCATCCCGCGCAACGACGACATGACCGGCGAGCGCCAGGACGGCGTCGGCTACTACCAGCTGACCCAGCGGAACGCCCGACGCTCGTCGGCGGCGATGGCCTACCTCGCGCCCAACCGGGGCCGGGCCAACCTGACCGTCCGCACCGGCGCGCAGGTCCGGCGGATCCTGGTCGAGGGCGGCCGGGCCGGCGGCGTCGAGATGATGGACGGCAGCCGGATCACCGCGGCCTCCGAGGTCATCCTCTCCGCCGGCGCGATCGGTTCGCCGCGCATGCTGATGCTCTCGGGCATCGGCCCGGCGGACCACCTGGCGGAGGTCGGCGTGACGACGGTGCTCGACCAGCCCGGCGTGGGTTCGAACTTCCAGGATCACCTCGACCTCTTCGTAGTCTGCGAGGTGACGGGGCCGCACACCTACGACCGCTACGCCAAACTCCACTGGTCGGCGGTCGCGGGGCTCCAGTACCTGCTGACGCGCAAGGGGCCGGTGGCCTCGAGCCTCTTCGAGACCGGCGGCTTCTGGTACGCCGACAAGGACGCCGCGCTCGCCGGACATCCAGCTCCACCTCGGCCTCGGCTCCGGGATCGAAGCCGGCGTCGCGGCGATGCCGAACGGCGGCGTCACGCTCAATTCGGCCTACCTGCGCCCCCGGTCGCGCGGCACCATCCGGCTCGCGAGCGCCGATCCGGCGGCCGCCGCCGCTGATCGACCCGAACTACTGGGAGGACCCGCACGACCGGCTGCGCTCGATCGAGGGGCTGAAGCTCGCGCAGGAGATCATGCGCCAGGCGTCGCTCGCGCCCTACGTCCTCGCCGAGCGGCTGCCGGGGCCGGAGGTGCGCAGCGAGCAGGACTACTTCGAGTTCGCCTGCCGGCACTCGAAGACCGACCACCACCCGGCCGGCACCTGCCGGATGGGCTCCGACGCGGCGCTGTGGTCGATCCCGCGCCTGCGCTTCAACGGCATCGAGGGCCTCCGCGTCGTCGACGCCTCGATCATGCCGACCGTCGTCTCGTCCAACACCAACGCGGCCACGATCATGATCGCGGAAAAGGCCGCCGACATGATCCGCGCCGATCACCCGTGAGGAGCCGCCCCATGCGCCTGCCGACCTATGCCGGAACCCTCGAGACCTACGCCCCCTCGGGCGACCCGCTGACGCCCCGCCCGCCGCGGGTGCCGCTGACCCGGACCGCCTTCGCCGCGGCGCACGTGGTTTCCGACCCGGTCGCCGAGCGCGACCCCTGGATGGGCAAGCCGGCGGTGGATTGGGAGAACACGCTCGGCTTCCGGCGCTGGCTCTGGGACCAGGGCCTCGGCCTCGCCGAGGCGATGGACACGGCGCAGCGTGGCATGGGCGTCGACTGGCCGACCGCCAGGGAGCTGATCGAGCGTACCATGCGCGAGGCGAAGGCGCACCCGATGAAGCCGCGCGTCGCGTGCGGCGCCGGCACCGACCAGCGGGCGCCTGGCGAGATCAGGGACGAGACGGGCCTGATCGCCGCCTATTCCGAGCAGATGGAGGCGATCGAGGCGGCGGGCGGCCAGGTGATCCTGATGGCGTCGCGGGCGTTTCCCGCCATCGGCGCCGACGCCGACGCCTACGCCCGCGTCTACGGACGGCTGCTCCAGGACGCCGAGGCGCCGGTGATCCTGCACTGGCTCGGCGACATGTTCGATCCGGCGCTCAAAGGCTACTGGGGTTCGAGCGACGTCGATGCCGCCTCCGACTCCGCGCTCGCGATCATCGAGGCGAATGCCGCCAAGGTCGACGGCATCAAGATCTCGCTGCTCGACCAGGCGCACGAGGAGGCGTTCCGCGCCCGCCTCCCCGAGGGCGTCCGGCTCTACACCGGCGACGACTTCAACTACGCCGAGCTGATCGCCGGCGACGGCACGCGCCACAGCCACGCGCTTCTGGGCGCGTTCACCGCGATCGCGCCAGCCGCCGTGCAGGCGCTGGAGGCGCTCGCCGAAGGCGACATGGAAGCCTACCATGCGCTCCTCACCCCGACCGTCCCGCTCAGCCGCGAGATCTTCAAGGCGCCGACCCGCTTCTACAAGGCCGGCATCGCGTTGCTCGCGTGGCTCAACGGCGCCCAGAGCCACTTCATCATGCCGGGCGGCTTCCAGTCCTCCCGCGAGATCACGCACTATGCCGAGGTCTTCCGGCTTGCGGACCGGGCGCGCGTGTTGTCCAAACCGGATCTGGCGGTGGAGCGGATGACGCTCCTCCTCAGGCTGCACGGGATCGACTGAGGCGACCATGAACAAGCGACCGACGATCGTGGACGTTGCCCGGTACGCCGGGGTCTCCAAGTCGACGGTCTCCAACGTCCTGCAGAACAGCGCGCTGGTGAAGCCGGCGACCCGCGAGGCCGTCGAGAAGGCGATGGGCGCGCTCGACTACGTCTACAACCGCACCGCCGCGAACCTGCGGGGTGCGGACGTCGAGCTGATCGGCCTCGTCATCAACGACCTGCGCAACCCCTTCTTCACCGAGTTCGCGGCGAGCGCGCAGATGACCTTCGCCCGCCGCGGCTACGCCACCGTCATCGCCAACACCGACGAGAACCCCGAGATGCAGGCGCAGGTCATCGCCTCCATGGTCGAGCATGGCGTCTCCGGCTTCCTGATCTCACCGACCTACGTCGACGAGGCGCTGGGGCTCGAGCCCGTCCGCCGGGCCGGCATCCCCACGCTCCAGGTGCTTCGCCGGATCGACACCCGCAGCGAGATCTTTCCCTTTGCCTCGCACGACTACGCCGCCGGCGGACGGCTCGCCGCCGAGCACCTGACCCGTCTCGGCGCGCGCCGCATCGCCTTCGTCGGCGGACTGGAGAGCCGCCCCGTCACCACCGAGCGGATGGAAGGGTATCTCGCCGTCATGGCCGAAGCCGGGCTGGAGCCGGTGGCGTTCCACGGCCGGCCGTCGCGCGCGTTCGGCCGCGACATGGCGCTTCGCCTCGCCGCCGAGCATCCCGACATCGAGGCCGCGATCTGCTTCTCCGACCTCGTCGCGCTCGGGATGCTCGCCGGCTTCGCGCAGGCCGGCGTCCGGGTCGGGACCGACTTCCGCCTCGTCGGCTTCGATGACATCGAGGAGTGCGCGCTCACCTGGCCGCAGCTTACCTCCATCCGCTGCGACGTCGCGCTTTTCGGCCGCGAATCGGCCGAGGCTATGCTCGCGTGGCTCGAGGATGGCGAGCGTCCCCCCGAAACCCGTCTCGCGCCGGTGGAGCTCATCCCGCGCCAGTCCAGCATCGGCTTCTGACATGACCGTCGCCGATCCGCGCTGCTTCCTGCGCTCACTCTTCGACGCCGCCGTCGCCGCCGCCGACCCGATGCAATGCGTTCCCGCCGCTTTGCCCCCGAGACCCGCCGGGCGAGTGGTGGTGATCGGCGCCGGGAAGGCATCCGCCCGCATGGCCGAGGCCGTCGAAGCCGCCTGGGGTCCGTGCGAGGGGCTGGTCCTCACGCGCTACGGCTACGGGCGGCCGACGCGGGGCATCGAGATCGTCGAGGCCGCCCATCCGGTGCCCGACGCGCGCGGGCTCGAGACGACCGCTCGGATGCTCAAGCTCGTGGGGCAACTCGGCGAGGACGAATTCGTGCTCGCGCTCGTCTCGGGCGGCGGCTCAGCGCTGCTCGTGCAGCCGGCAGGTGCCATCACCCTCGCCGAGAAGCAGGCGGTCAATGACGCACTGCTCGCCTCGGGTGCGCCGATCGGCGAGATGAACATCGTGCGCAAGCACCTGTCGCGCGTGAAGGGCGGCCAGCTCGCGGCCGCCGCATGGCCCGCGCGGGTGCTGGCGCTGATGATCTCGGACATCCCCGGCGACGACCCCGCGCTCATCGCTTCCGGCCCCACGTTGGGGGACACCTCCACCCCCGCCGACGCCCGCACGATCCTCGACCGCTGGCACATCGCCGTGCCGCCCTCCGTCGAGGCGGTACTCGCCGCCACGACCGGCGTGCTGCCGCCCGGCGCGCCGGCGCTCGCCCGGACCGAGAACCGCGTGATCGCAGCCCCCGCGCAGTCGCTCGCGGCGGCGGCAACGCTGGCAGCGGCCGCCGGATGCGAGGTGCGCCTCCTCGGCGACGCGCTGGAGGGGGAGGCCCGCGAGGTCGCGGCGGACCAGGCCCGGCTGGCACGGCAGGTCCAGGCTGCCGCCGCCCGGCCCGTGCTGCTGCTCTCGGGCGGGGAATGCACGGTGACCCGCCGGGGTGACGGCATCGGCGGTCCGAATGCCGAGTTCTGCCTCGGACTCGCCGTCGCCCTCGGCGGCGCACCGGGGATCTGCGCCCTCGCCTGCGACACCGATGGCGTGGATGGCGCGGCAGAGCTCGCGGGAGCAATCGTCACGCCAGACACCCTGGCGAGGGCCGCAAGCGTCGGGATCGACCCGATTGTGGCGCTTGCACGGAACGACGCCCACGGTTTCTTCGGGGCCATAGGAGATCAGGTCGTTACCGGGCCGACCCTGACGAATGTGAACGACTTCCGCGCAATCCTGATCGAGCCTGCAAGGTAGCGGAGGCCCGCCATGTTCAGCAACACGCATGACCGGGGATCGGGTGGGGCGACCGCGAGCCCGCCGGGATAGTGTTCAATCCGCGCTTCTTCGCGTTTTTCGATCATGGCGCGACCATGCTCATCGAAGCTGCGGGGTGGCCCTCCGGACGATGTTTATCGTCGTTCCCCGATACTTCTGGGCTTCCTCGACCGCACGTTCCACGGCGCTTGCGCGAGCGCGGCGGCCGAGCCGCCCATCATTGTCATGCCTGGCTTTTCTTCCCGTCGAGTCCGTATGTTTCGCAAGACGATGCGCCGTCTTTACTTCGCAACGGGTTCGCCCTGATCCTACGAGATGAGACTCGCGCGGACCCGTGGCGGAAAGACGCCATGATGTGCCAAATGAGCAGCAACCCCCGTCGATGCGGGGACCAATGGGAGGACCACAATGAAGACCAAGCTGAAGCTCGTCGCCTGCACCGCAGCCGCCGGCGCCGCCCTCGCCATGCCCCTTGCGGCGCAGGACAAGCCCAGGATCGCGACGGTGGTGAAGATCGCTGGGATTCAGTGGTTCAACCGGATGGAGGAAGGCGTCAAGCAGTTCGCTGCCGACACCGGCGACGACGCCTTCCTGGTCGGGCCTGCCCAGGCCGATCCGCAGCAGCAGGTGGCGCTCATCGAGGACATGATCGCCCAAGGCGTCAACGCGCTCGCGGTCGTGCCGATGTCGCCCGAGGCGTTGGAACCTGTGCTCGGCCGCGCGATGCAGCAGGGGATAGCCGTCATCACTCACGAGGCGGCGAGCCAGCAGAACACCAACTGGGACATCGAGGCGTTCCAGAACGAGGACTTTGGCGCCAATCTGATGGAAAGGCTCGCCACCTGCATGGGTGGTGAGGGCGAGTACGCGGTCTTCGTCGGCTCGCTGACGTCGCAGACCCACAACCAGTGGGTTGACGGCGCGATCGCCTACCAGAAGGAGAAGTACCCGAACATGACGCTGGTCGGGGACAAGAACGAGACCTTCGACGACCAGCAGAACGCGTACGCCAAGGCGCAGGAGGTGCTGCGCGCCTTCCCGAACGTCAAAGGATTCCAAGGGTCTGCCTCGACGGACGTGGCGGGGATCGGGCTCGCCATCGAGGAGCGCGGGCTCGAGGAGCAGACCTGCGTGATCGGGACCTCGTTGCCGTCGATCGCTGGGCAGTACCTGGAGACCGGTGCCGTGGACGGCATCGGCTTCTGGGATCCGTCGCTTGCGGGCTATGCGATGAACAAGCTCGCCGCCATGGTGATCAACGGCGAGGAGGTGACGGACGGCATGGACCTCGGCCTCGAGGGCTATAACGCGGTCAGCCTCGACGGGAAGGTGATCTACGGCCAGGCTTGGGTCAACGTCGACAAGGACAATATGGCCGACTATCCGTTCTGAGCGGGTTCCGGCCCTGGGATATGGCTCCCGGGGCCTCGCCCGCCAGCTTCGCCTCTGATAGCTGAAAAGGCTGGAAAAATCCGATATGGACAGCGTATGGAATCCCTGTGGCTGCGCGTTGACAGAAGGTTGACGCCGGCGGATTGCGACCGCCGGTGACCGAGCCGTTCATCGTCCTCGAGGGCGTGATGAAGAGCTACGCCGGGATCCGGGCGCTCGACGGAGTCGGGCTCACGATCCGCGAAGGCGAGGCGGTGTCGCTCGCTGGTGAGAACGGCAGCGGCAAGTCGACGCTGATCAAGATCCTCGCGGGCGTCGAGGAGCCCGACACGGCGAGCATCACAGTGGCCGGCGAGCGCTTCGCACGGCTGACGCCGCGGCAGTCGGCGGCGGCGGGGATCATGGTGATCTTCCAGGACTTCTCGCTCTTCCCGAACCTCTCGGTTGCCGAGAACATCGGCTTCAGCGCCGAGCTGCATGCCGGGCGGCGACTGGTCGACCGGCGGCGGGTGCGCGCGCTGGCGGCGCGGATGCTGGAGCGGGTGGGGGTGGAGATCCCGCTCGAGGCGCGGGTCGAGACGCTGTCGGTGGCGCACAAGCAATTGGTCGCGATCTGCCGGGCGCTCGCCTCGGATGCGCGGCTCATCATCATGGACGAGCCGACTTCCGCGCTCACGGAGCGGGAGGTGCGGGTGCTGCTCGGGATCATCCGCCGGCTCAAGGCGGACGGGGTGGCAGTGCTATTCGTGAGCCACAAGCTCGCCGAAGTGCTCGGGGTCTGCGAGCACGTCGTGGTGCTGCGCAACGGGCGGAAGGTCGCGGAGGGGCCGGCGGCGGAGTTCGGCGCCGCCGCTCTCACCCGGCACATGACCGGGCGCGACGTGGCGGAGACACCGCCGGCGCCGCTCGACGCCGGCGCGCCGCGCCTGCTGGAGGTGCGGGGGCTCTCCAAGGCCGGCGCCTTTCACGTCATCGGCTTCGACCTGCATGCCGGCGAGGTGCTCGGGGTCTCGGGGCTGCTCGGCTCCGGGCGCACGGCGCTCGCCAAGGCGCTCTTCGGCCTCGTGGCGCCGGATGCCGGCGGCGTGACGATCGACGGCCGCGCCGTGCCGCTCGGCGATCCCCTCGCCGCGGCGGAGGCGGGCATCGGCTATGTGCCCGAGGACCGGCTGACCGAGGGGCTGTTCCTGACCCAGTCGATCGTGCGTAACGTCGGCATCACGCGAATGGCGGCGCACGTGCGTGGCCCGCTCCTCGACCTGCGCGGACTGTGGGGCGAGGCGGAGGAGTGGTTGCGGCGGCTGGCGGTCAAGGCGCCCGATCCGGCGGCGCCGGTCCGCTCGCTCTCGGGCGGCAACCAGCAGCGGGTGGTGCTCGCGCGCTGGCTGGCGCGGGCGCCGCGGGTGCTGGTGCTGAACGGTCCGACCGTCGGCGTCGACGTCGGTTCGAAGGCCGAGATCCACGGGATCATCCGCGACCTCGCCGGCCGCGGCCTCGGAGTGCTCGTCATCTCCGATGACCTGCCCGAGCTGCTGGCCACCTGTCACCGTATCCTGGTGATGAAGGAGGGGCGCATCACCGACGACCTGGCCGGGGGGGCGACGAGCGAGGCGGACCTCGCGCACCGGCTCGCCTCATGAAGCTGGATCTTACCCGCAACGAGACGCTGGTGGCGGGGGTGATCCTGGCCTTCTGCGCCGTGGCGGCCGTCGTCGATCCGGGCTTTCTGTCCATGCCGACGCTGACCGACCTGCTGCGCGGCGGCATCGTGCTCGGCATCTTCGCGGTCGGCGCCATGCTGGTGCTGGTCTCGGGCGGCATCGACGTGAGCTTCACCGCCGTCGCCGTCTTCGCCATGTACACGACGGCGCTCATGCTGGTGACATGGGCGCCGGACCTGCCCTGGCCGGCCGCCTTCCTGATCGCCATGGCGATCGGCGCGGCGCTCGGTGCCTTCAACGGCCTCTTCATCGCCGGCTTCGGGCTGCCGACGCTCATTGTCACCCTCGGCACGCTCTCGATCTTCCGCGGCTTCCTGCTGACCTTCGTCGGCAGCAAGCTGATCTCCAACCTGCCGCCGGGGATGCGCGACTTCTCGCGGCTGATGATGGTCCGCGGCACCAATGCCGACGGGTCCTTCTACTCCTTGCCCTGGGCCTTCGCCTTCCTCGTCGGCGTCGTCGTGCTGACCTGGGCGATCCTCCACCGCACCATGCTCGGGCGGGCGATCTTCGCCATGGGCGGCTCGATCGAGAGCGCCCGGCGCATCGGCATTCCCGTCCGGGCCACCCAGCTCTTCGTCTACGTCTACGTCGGCACGCTCGCCGGGCTCGCCGGCATCATCCATGCCTCGATGGCGCGCGTCGCCAATCCGTTCGATCTCGTCGGGCTCGAGCTCTCGGTGATTGCCGCGGTGGTGCTCGGCGGCGCCCGGCTCGCCGGCGGCTACGGCACGCTGACCGGCACGCTGCTCGGGGTGGCGCTGATTGTGCTCGTGCGCAACTCGCTGATCGTGCTCGGCATCCCCTCGACCCTGCAGTCGGTCGCCGTCGGCGTCCTGATCCTGATCGGCACCGGCCTGCCGGCATGGCAGGCCAAACGCGCCGCTGCGAGCGCGGCATGAGACGGCTCCTCGCCGCCCCCGAGGCCCGCCTCGCGGCGATTACCATCGTGGTCTTCGCCGCCCTCTCGCTGCTCGCGCCAGATCGTTTCCTCTCGGCGCAGAACATCACCTCGATGGCGTTCCAGTTCCCCGAGTTCGCCATCCTCGCCCTCGCTATGACGATCACCATGCTGACCGGCGGAATCGACCTCTCCGTCGTGGGCGTCGCCAACCTCTCGGCGATCGTCGCGGCGTTGATCCTGACCCGCCTCGCGGGCGGCGCCACCGGTCCCAACGCGCTCCTCTGGCTCGCCCTCGCAATGGCCGCCGCCCTCGCCGTCGGCCTTGCCGCCGGCCTTTTCAACGGCGTCGCGGTCGCGGTCTTCGGCCTGCCGCCGATCCTCGCCACCCTCGGTTCGGGGCTCATCTTCACCGGCATCGCCATCGCGCTGACCGGCGGGTCGGCGGTGATGGGCTTCCCCGCGGCAACCGCCTGGCTCGGCAACGCCACGCTCGCCGGCGTGCCGGTGCCGCTCGTGCTCTTCGCGGTCCTCGCCGCCGGCCTTGCCTTCCTGCTCGCCCGGACCGCCTTCGGGCTCAAGGTGCAGATGTACGGCGCCAACCCGCTCGCCGCGCATTTCGCGGCCGTCGACGTCACGCGCCTCCTCGTCCGCGTCTATGCCATTTCCGGCCTCTTCGCGGCCACCGCCGGCCTGCTGGTGATGAGCCGCGCAAACTCGGCCAAGGCCGACTACGGCTCGTCCTACCTGCTCCTCGCCGTGCTCATCGCCGTGCTCGGCGGCGTGAACCCCTACGGCGGCTACGGCCGCGTCATCGGCGTGGTGCTGGCGGTCCTCTCCATGCAGTTCCTGTCCTCGGGGCTCAACATGCTCGGCGTCTCGAACTTCGCCCGCGAGCTGATCTGGGGAGCGCTGCTCCTCCTCGTCATGGTGGTGAACGCGGGGACGTGGCCGCGCCTGCGCGCCCGGCCGCGCGGCGCCGCAGAGCCCGGCCTGCAACCCTCGCCCGGAACGGAGGCATGATGAAGAAGATCCTGAACCGCCCCGCCGACTACGTCGACGAGATGCTCGACGGCCTCGTAACCGCCCATCCCGAACACTATCGCCTCCACGGCGACAGCCACCGGGTGATCGCCCGCGCGACGCCGGGGCGGGCGGGCAAGGTCGGCATCGTCTCGGGCGGCGGATCGGGGCACCTGCCGATCTTCACCGGATACGTCGGCGCGGGGCTGCTCGACGCCTGCGCCATCGGCGACGTCTTCGCCTCGCCCAGCGCCGAGCAGATGGCGGACGCGATCCGCGCCGCTCACCAGGGGGCGGGCGTGCTGCGGCTCTACGGCAACTACGGTGGCGACGTGATGAATTTCGACATGGCGGGCGATCTGGTCGAGTTCGAGGACATCGCGACGACCACCGTGCTCCTCGCCGACGACGTCGCCTCCGCGGGACCGGAGGAGCGGGAGAAGCGGCGGGGGGTCGCCGGGATGGTCTATGCGTTCAAGATCGCCGGGGCGGCGGCGGAGGCCGGGCGTGACCTCGGCGAGGTCACGCGGATCGCGCAGAAGGCGGCGGACGCCTGCCGCTCGGTCGGGGCGGCGCTGTCGCCCTGCACGGTGCCGCAGGCCGGGCGGCCGACCTTCGAGATCGCCGACGACGAGATGGAGATGGGCATGGGCATCCACGGCGAGCCCGGGGTCTGGCGGGACAAGCTGCGGCCCGCCGATGCGATCGCCGGCGAGCTGATGGACCGGCTGCTCGCCGACCAGCCGGTGGCGGCGGGCGACCGGGTGTCGGTGCTGGTCAACAGCCTCGGGGCGACGCCGCCCGAGGAGCTCTACATCCTCTACCGGGTGGTGAAGGCTCGGCTCGACGCGGCGGGGGCGGCGATCGTCATGCCGCTGGTCGGGCGCTACGCGACGTCGATGGAGATGGCGGGCGTCTCGTTCACGCTGATCCGGCTCGACGACGAGCTCGAGGGGTTGCTGAAGGCGCCGTGCGACTGTGCGTTCTGGAGCGTGCGGTGACGATCGACCGCGCCACCCTCCTGCCCGCCATCGACCGCCTGAGGGCGGCGATGGACCGCGAGTTCGACCGCCTCAACGCCGCCGACGGGGCGCTCGGCGACGGCGACCTCGGGGTGACGATGACCCGCGGCATGGCGCTGGTCGCCGAGGCGGCGCCGGAGCTGCCCGACGATCTCGGCCAGGCGCTGCTGCGCTGCGCCCAGGCCTTCACCAAATCGTCGGGCTCGTCCTACGGCACGCTGCTCGCGACCGGGCTGATGGCGATGGCCAAGGCGACCAGGGGCCGGACCACGATCGAGGTCGCCGAGCTGTCCGGCATGGTCGGCGCCGCCCGCGACGCGATGATCGCCCGCGGCAAGGCCGAGCTCGGCGGCAAGACCGTGCTCGACAGCATCGACGCGGTCGCGAAAGCGCTCGACGGCATCGCCGACCCGGCCGCCGCGGCCGAGGCCGCCCCCCGGGCGACACGCGAGGCCCTCGACGCCTTTCGCGCACGTCCGGCAACCGTCGGACGCGCCCGCATCTTCGCCGACAAGAGCCGTGGTCTCGACGACCCCGGCATGCTTGCCATGGCGCTGATCGTCGAAGCCATCGTCGACCCTGGCACCGGCCGACGCGACTGAGGGCCGAACGCCTTGCATATTTGAGGGAGGAAGCAACGATGCGGCAATTCAACGAGGGCGCCGCCATGCAGGTGGCCTCGATCGTGCGGGACCTCGAAGCGGCGATGAAGCGCCACTGGGAGGTGTTCGGGATCGGCCCGTGGGACATCTGGGAGTTCAATCCGGACACGGTCCGCGACTACATCTATCGCGGCAAGCCGGCGACCCATTCCTGCCTGATCGGCTGCGCCTGGAGCGGCGACACGCAGGTCGAGTTGATCCAGCCGATCAGCGGATATTCGATCTACGACGAGCATCTCGAAAAGCACGGCGAGAAGCTTCACCATATCAAGCTGTTCTATGCCGACACGAAGAAGGCTGCCGCCGACTACGCCGCAAAAGGCTATCCGGTGATCCAGAGCGGCCGCTACGATGAGGACGAGCACTACTACCTCGATACCGAGAAGGACTTTGGCTATATCGTGGAACTTGGAAACGCTGGGAAGATCCGGCCCGGCGTCCGAAGGTTCCCGACCTGAAGCCGAGACAGCCCTGAACGCTCCCGCAAGGAGCACGAGAACTCCGATTGCGGAACTGCGATGGTCACGATTTCTCGGTGGACGGCTGCTGAAGGAGAGCCGCATGATGCCATTCCCGCGCGCCCCCGGTAGCGGCGCGCGGGAGCACGCTATTGCGGCGAGAGGCGGCCACGACGCGGAACGCATCGTATAAGGGGTCGGTATGCTGAAGAAGCAGCTTTTTCAGATCACGACGATCCGCGTTCCCGTGAAGCGCACCAGGACGCTGGATGCGGGCAGGGTTCGTCAGATCGCCGAGAGCATTCTGGAGGAAGGTCAGACAACCCCAATTCTGGTTCGGGCCGATGGCGATCGCTTTGTCCTGGTGGAGGGTTTCCACCGGCTGGAGGCCCTAAAGGCCCTCGGGGAGAAGACCATCGAGGGGTACCTTGTACAGGCTCGAAAGCACTGAGATCGGGACGGTCCCGGCTCCTCCACGCGAAGAGGGATCCGACAGATGACCAGCTTTCCGAGACCCAGACCATTCTCGCCGCCGCCGCATCCCGCTGCTGGTCAGTCCGGCCGTCTCCGGCTGCTGGCGGCGACAATGACCGCGATGATGACAAGGCCGGTCAATACCAGGCGCATGCCGGCCCCAAAGCCCCAGATGTTGAGCATTGTCACGAGGAGAAAGAGGAACATGGCGGCACCCCAGAGTCCGGGGACGTTGGCGAAGCCGCCGCTGACCGAGGTGCCGCCGATCACAACGACCGCGATCGACGACAGGAGATACTCCTGGCCCATGTTGAGCGCCGCGCCGCCGGAGAAACCGGCCACGAAATAGCCGCAGAGCGCCGCGAGGACGGCGCACATGACGTAGGTCAGGAAGTGGGTTCGCTCGACCGGGACGCCGGCCAGCCGGGCGGCGCGGGCGTTCTGGCCGATGGCGATGACGTTGCGGCCGTAGATCGTACGGGTCAGGACGAGATGCAGCAGGGCCGACGCGACCAGCACCACCAGGGCGAGAATGGGAACGCCGCCGACCATCATGGTGCTGAAGTCCGCGAGCATCGGCGGCGGTTTGATGCGCAGGCCGCGGTTGTACCAGATCGCCGCGGACTGAAAGACGAAGCTGGAGCTGAGCGTGGCGATGATCGGCGGGATGCGCAGTAAGCGGATCAGCGAGTAGTTGATCACGCCGACGCCCACCCCCATCACGACGGCGAGGACGAGGCCGGGCAGGATCAGTGGGTTCGCTTCGTGCATGACCTTCATGGCAACGGTGCCGGCGAGCGTCATGCAGGCCGGGATCGACAAGTCGACGTTGCCGGGGCCGAGCGTCACGACGAACATCTGGCCGAGCGCGACAAGGACGTAGAAGGTGGCAAACGTCAGAGCGGCGCTGAGCACGCCGGCGCCACCCTGGCCGCCGGTGAAGGCCACGATCCCGAGCCAGACCGCGAGCGCACCGAGCCACGACCAGAGCCAGGGCTGCCCGGCGAGGCGGCGGAGGGCCGTCACGCTCGCGCCTCCGCACGCGAGATGAGGACGCGCAGCGCAAGCACCAAGATTAGGATCGCGCCCTGGGCGCCGATCTGCCAATCGGGATTGAGGCGCAGGAAGGACAGGAACGAGCCGGCGAGCGTCAGGGTCATCGCCCCGATCACGGCCCCGATCGGCGAGACCCGGCCGCCGACAAACTCGCCGCCGCCGAGGATCACCCCGGCGATCGAGAGCAGCGTGTACCGCAGCGCGATGTTGGCATCGGCCGAGGTCGTGAGGCCGACGAGCGCGATGCCGGAGAGCACACCAAAGCAGCCCGCCAGTGCGAACATCGTCATCCTGACGCGCAGCATCGACCAGCCGGCGCGCGCGACCGCCCGCGGATTGCCGCCGGCGCCGCGCAGCACCACGCCATAGGACGAACGCATCAGCCCGACGTGGACGACCGCGGCGAGCGCGATCGAGGCGAGAATCGGAAACGGCACCAACCACGTCTTCAGCGTCATCAGCGCCCTGACCCAGTCCGGCGCCTTGCCTCCCGGGGTCGGCAACACCAGCACGGCGAGGCCGAGCCAGACGAAGGACATGCCGAGGGTCACGACGATCGACGGCAGGTTGCGGAGTTCGATCAGCGCGCCCATCCCCGCATAGGCGGCCACCAGTCCTGCCAGAGCCAGCAGGCCGAGGGCGGGGGTGTCGTGGAGCCAAGTCGAGGCGATGCACGCGACAAGGCTCACGAACGACCCGATCGACAGGTCGAGGTCGTTGATGCAGAGCAGAAACATCTGCGCGACGGTGGCGAGCGCAATCGGAACCGCGAGGTTCAAGAGCAGGTTCAGACCGAAATAGCTCATCGTGCGCGGCTGCAGCCAGAAGATCGCGGCGAGTAACAGCGCCAGCGACGCGGCGGGCAGGACGACGCGGAGGAACTGGGGCGACAGCCTCACGCGTCAGCCCGGAACGAGGCGTGGATGACCTTCTCCTCGGTCATCTCACCGCGTGCGAGGTCCGCGACGATGGCACCCTCGCGGAAGACGTAGACGTGATCGCATTTCGCGAGCTCGTCCATCTCCGTGGTGTACCAGAGGAAAGTCCGGCCGCGCGCCGCTTCGTCGCGGATCATCGCGTAGACCTCCTGCTTGGTTCCGACGTCGACACCGCGCATCGGGTCGTCCATGATGACGATGCGCGCATCGGAACCGAGCGCGCGGGCAAACAGCACCTTCTGCTGATTACCGCCGGACAGCGACAGGATCGGGTTGCCGACATCGGCCGTGCGGATCCCGATGCGCCCCCGCCAGTCCTCGGCGAAGGCGTGCTCCCGCCCCGGATCGAGCAGCCCGCCGGTGAGGAAGCGGGCGAGCGAGCTGACCCCGATGTTTTCCGCGATCGACCAGAGGGGAAAGATGCCGTCGCTCTGGCGGTCCCCGGAGACTAGCGCCACCGGCGCGGCGACATGTGCGCCGTCGGCGCGCCCGAAGACTTGGAGGAGGAACTCTGTCTGGCCGTGCCCGCTGAGCCCGCCGAGGCCCACGACCTCGCCGGCGTGTGCGACGAGCTCGCCCGTGTCCGCCCGGCCGCGCGGTCGAGCACGCACCATCGGCGGGGCATCGGCGCGCAGAGCGATTGGCCCGACCTCAGCGGCCGCCCGAGTTCCGACGCTGCCCATGGCCCTGACGAGCGACGTCCGATCGAAGGCCGCAGCGACGTCGAGTGCCAAGACCTGGCCGTCGCGCATCACGGCGATCCGGTCTGCAGTCGCCAGTATTTCGCCCAGGAGATGCGAGATCAGGATCACGCTGCCCCCGGCCGCGGTGAAGCGGCGGACGTAAGCGAGGAGCTGGTCGGCGAGGACGCTGTCGAGCGACGACGTCGGCTCGTCGAGGATGACAAGTTTCGCTGGCGTGTCCGTAACGGAGAAGGCGCGGGCGATCTCCACCATCTGGCGGCGGGCTATCGAGAGGTCGCCCACCTGCGCCCCCGTTTTGATGCCGTTGGTGGGGAAGATCGCGTCGAGCATGTCGCCCATCAGCCTCGCAGCGCGGCCGCGCCAGCCGAGGTTTCGCATCGTTGGGTGCATGATCCGCCCGTTCTCGGCCACCGTCAGGTTCGCGCAGAGCGACAGCTCCTGGAAGACGCAGCGAACGCCGGCGGCATGCGCGACCCGCACCGAGTAGCCGGCGGTCAGGTCGATGCCGTCGACGGCGATCCGTCCGGCGTCCGGCGCGGTTACGCCGGCCAGCACGTTCATCAGCGTCGATTTGCCGGCACCGTTGTGGCCGACGAGCCCCAGGCATTCGCCGGCCGCGACCGCCATGTCGACGCCCGCCAATGCGCGGACGGCGCCGAAATGCTTTTCGACGCCGTCCAGCTGCGCGATTGGAGATGCGTCCAAAGGCGCCCCGCGGCAGCGCTACATCGCCGCTCCGGAAATCACCCCTTGGGCGTCTTCGAGGGTGTATTCGACATTGGCGACCCCGCCCGCCTCGGTAGTGGCAAGGCTCGCCTCGAGGGTATCCTGGTCGATGCGCAGGAACGGCACCGTCAGGTCTTTCGGGACATCCTTGCCGTCGAGGATCTGCTGCGCCACCCAGAAGGCGAGCGTCGAGACCCCGGGCGCGATTGAGACCGACATCGTCTCGTAGCCGCTGGCGTCCTTCTGCTCCTTCCACCACTGCAGCTCGTCCTGCCGGTTGCCCATGATAATGGTCGGCATCTCCCGGCCGGCGGCCTTGATCGCCTGGGCCGCTCCGTAGCCGTCGCCGCCCTGGGTGACCACGGCGACGATGTCCGGCAGGCTAGGCAGGACGCCGGCGACCGCCTTCTGCGCCACGTCCTGCGCCCAGTCGCCATGCACCGAGCCGACGATCTTGAACTGCGGATTCTCGGCGACGCCTTCGTGGATGCCCGACGAGATCGCATCGTCGACGAAGACGCCCGCGAGGCCGCGGATCTCGAGCAGGTTGCCACCCTCCGGCATTTTCTCGGCGAGGTAGAGCACCTCGTCCTTGCCCATTTGCTTGAAGTCGACCGCGATCCGCCAGGCGCAGGGCTCCGTCACGATGCCGTCGAAGGACACCACGGTGATACCAGCGTCGCAGGCCTCCTTCACGGCGCCGTTCAGCCCCTCCGGCGACGCGGCGTTCAGCACGATCGCATCGTAGCCCTGCAGGATCAGGTTCTGGATCTGCGCCGCCTGCTCGGTGACCTGGTTCTCGGCGGTGGTGAAGGCGTCGGCTGCCGCCACGGTGCCATCGGCCACCGCGGGGGCCGTCACTTTCTCCCAGCTCTTCAGCATCGCCTGGCGCCAGGAGTTGCCGGCGTAGTTGTTGGACAAGGCAATGCGCTTGTCCGCGGTGTCGGCCGCCGCAGGCAGGCCTGCGGCGATCGCGGCGGCACCTAGAAGTAGGGCCCCGATGGATCTGATCATGGTTCTCCTCCCTATGTGGTCTTTTGTATGGGCCTCGGCCGGCGCCAATCCCGGCCAGGACCATGCCGCGCGGGCCTCGCACTCTAACCGGAGACCGGCTAGAGAAAAAGCCGTATCGGGGGATGGTCGATCTCGCGTCGGGTCAAGAAGAGAGCCCTAAGCGCGCAAAGGGCGAGAAAGAGCCGGTGGCGAAGTTCAGCCGGGCGAAGAGGGCGGCGCCGCTTGCCGAGGCCACCGACCCTGCCACGATGGCGCCGGTGCGTTGCCCCGGCCGGGGAAATGTGCGATCGCTCGCCGAGGTGTCCGCGAGGGGTTTGCCAAGCCATGATCGACTACGCCGCCGCCCGCGAAGCGATGGTGGACCGCCAGGTCCGGACCGCCGACGTGACGCTCTACCCGATCATCGACGCGATGCTCGCGGTGGCGCGGGAGGATTTCGTGCCGCTCGAGCTCAAGCCCGTCGCCTATCTCGGCGAGCACGTGCCGCTGGCGCCCGGGCGGGTGCTGCTCGATCCGCGGGTGTTCGCCAAGCTGCTCGACGCGCTGAACGTCGGGCCGCGCGACCTCGTGCTCGATGTCGGCTGCGGGCTCGGCTACTCGACAGCGGTGCTGGCACGGATGGCCGAGGCGGTGGTGGCGCTCGAGGAGGATCCGGCGATGGCGGCGGACGCGGAGGCGGCGCTCGCCGCCGTTCCGGTCGACAACGCCGTCGTGCAGGTCGGACCGTTCGCGCGCGGCGACGCCGAGCATGCGCCCTTCGACGCGATCCTCGTCAATGGCGCGGTCGAGGTGCTGCCGTCGGGGCTCGCCGGTCAGCTCAAGCCGGGCGGGCGGATCGCGGCGATCTTCGTCGAAGGCAGCGCCGGGCAGGCCCGGCTCGGCATCGCCGCCGACGGCGGCATCGCCTGGCGGCGTATCTTCGATGCAACGGCGCCGGTGCTGCCGGGCTTCGCGGCGACGAAAGCATTTGAGTTCTGAGGGCATCCGCCCGATAGTGCGGGCCGAAACGCCCGGGCAACGGGCAGGCGGCGCGGGCAGCGCCGGAGGATCGACATGGGCAGGCAAGGTATGAGATCGCTGCTTCTGACGACGGCTCTCGCCGCGGTGCTGGCGCTGAGCGGCGGGACCGCCGGGGCGGAGAGCCTCACCGATGCGCTGATCAAGGCCTACCAGACCAGCCCGCTCCTGGAATCGAACCGGGCGGCGCTGCGCGGGCTCGACGAGAGCGTGCCGCAGGCGCGCGCCGACAAGCGGCCGCAGGTCGACATCGGCGCCTCGCTGTCGTCGCAGACGACGGCGGAGGACTTCAAGGAAGACCAGCTCAACCAGGCCCAGGCGGCGCTGAGCGCGAGCCTGCTCCTCTTCGACAACGGCCAGACCAAGGCGGCGGTGGAGTTGGCGCGCAACCAGATCGCCGCCGGGCGGGCGACGCTGAAGGACGTCGAGCAGCTCGTGCTCTTCAACGCGGTGCAGGCCTATGTCGACGTGCTCCGCGACCAGGAGTTCGTCCGCTTGGCCAACAACGACGTCGACCGGCTCATGGAGACGCTGGATGCGACGCAGAATCGCTTCGATGTCGGCGAGGTGACCCGCACCGACGTCAGCCAGAGCGAATCCCGGCTCGCCGCCTCGCGCTCGACGCTGGCCGACGCCGAGGGTGCGCTCGAGATTTCGCGCCAGAACTACCGGCAGGCGGTCGGCACGCTGCCGGGCGATCTCGAGCGGGCGCCGCCGTTGCCGCAGGTGCCGGCCGTGGTGCAGGACGCGATCAATGTCGGCGTCCAGCGCAACCCGCGGATCATCGCCGCGCAGTTCTCCGAGCGCTCGGCGGTCTACGACTTCGACCGGGCGCTGGCGGCCAAGGGCCTGACGGTGAGCGCCAGCGTCGCCGTCGGCGCCGAGCGGGAGAACCAGATCGGCTGGGACAGCGACGCCTTCGGCGAGGTCGGCCTCGAGGCGTCGGTCCCGCTCTACAGCGGCGGCCGCAACGACAGCATCGTGCGCCAGGCGCAGGCGCTGCTCGACCAGCGCCGCTTCGAGCTGCAGGACGAGGGGCGCGCGGTCACCCAGGAGGTGGCGGCGGCCTGGTTCCAGCTCGATGTCGCGCGCGCGTCGATCATCGCGCGCCGCGAGCAGGTGGAGGCGGCGCGCATCGCGGCGGAGGGCGTCGCCGAGGAGGCGCGCCTCGGCGCCCGCTCGACGCTCGACGTTCTCGACGCCGACCAGGAGCGGCTGCAGGCCGAGGCCGAGGTGGTTCAGGCGCTGCGCGACGAGTACGTGGCGACCTACGCGCTCCTGCAGGCGATGGGCCTGCTCACGGTCGAGCACCTGAAGCTCGGCATCGAGACCTATGATCCGGACGTCTACTTCAAGCAGGTGCAGAGCGGCCCGCGCGGCGGCTACGACACCTCGGCCGTCGACCGGATCCGGGCGCGCTGGGAGCGCAACTGAGCGATGCCGGTCGAAGAGGCGGGGCGGACCGACGGCGACCGCGGGCGCGGCGGCGTCGGCGAGCCGGAATTGCTCGCCGAGGTGCTGGCCTCGATCCGGGCGCTGGTCTCGGCCGAGACCGAGGCGCGGGTGGTCGGCGCCGGCGAGACGGACACCGTCTTGATGCTGACGCCGGACATGCGTACCGACCGGCCGCGCGGCGATCTGCTGGCGGAGGGGCTCGGGGACGCGGCCGCCGGCGGACAGGCGCCGATCCTCGATGAGGCGTCGCTGCGCGAGATGATCAATGCCATTGTCCGCGAGGAGCTGCAGGGCGAGCTCGGCGACCGGATCAGCCGCAACCTGCGCAAGCTGATCCGCCGCGAGATCGCCGAGGTTCTCGAGGAGCAGCGCAAGGGCTGAGTCCGGCGGAGCCGGCCGCCGGCTCGCGGAGGGGGATGCGATGAGCGGCAGTGTCGCGGAGGCGGCGCCGCCGCGCCGGGCGGTCCTCCTGGTCAACCCGGAGGCGCGGCGCGGCGACCAGCGGATCGACGGGATCGTCGCCCGGCTCGGTGCCGGCGGCATCGCGCTGACCGGCGAGCCGGCGTCGTCCCCCGACGAGCTCGGGCGGATCGTCCGGGACGCGCCAGACCCGGTCGACACGGTGATCGTCTGCGGCGGCGACGGGAGCCTGTGCCGGTCCGCCCCGGCGCTGCTCGCGACGGGGGCGGCGCTCGGGATCATGCCGATGGGCACGGCGAACGACCTCGCCCGCACCCTTGGCATCCCCGACGACCTCGAGCAGGCGGCCGACATCGTCATTGCCGGGCACCGCCGACGGATCGACCTCGGCAGCGTCAACGGCCATCCGTTCTTCAACGTCGCCTCGATCGGGCTCGCGACCGACCTCGCGCGCGAGCTTTCGTCCGACCTCAAGCAGCGGTGGGGGCGGCTCGGCTACGCGGTGGCGGCGGTGCGGGCGCTGGCGAAGGCGCGGCGGTTCTCGGCCTGGATCAGCGAGAACGGCGACGTGATGCGCACCCGGACGCTGCAGATCGCGGTGGGCAACGGCCGCTTCTACGGCGGCGGCACCGTCGTCCACGCCGACGCGACGATCGACGACGGGCACCTCGACCTCTACAGCCTCGAGTTCCGCACCGTCTGGCGCCTGGCGCTGATGCTCACCGCCTTCCGCTCGGGCGAGCATGGCGCCTGGTCGGAGGTGCGCACAGCTGCGCGGCACCGAGTTCGAGATCCGCACCAGCAGCCCGCGTCCGGTCAACGCCGACGGCGAGCTGCTGGCCGACACGCCGGCGGTCTTCAAGGTGATGCCGAAGGCGCTCGAGGTCTTTGCGCCGGGGAGGGCGTGATACCGTCTCAGGTCATCGCCTCGGTCAGGAGGCGAGCCGGCTTTCGTCGAAGGTCCTGTCCTCTCGGATGAGGGCGTTCGCGATGGTGACGAGACGGCGGCCTGTGGCGACAATGGCTACCTTGGCCGGCTTTCCCGCCTCGCGCATCGCGCGATACTGCGCCCGGAAGGTCGGGTGGCATCGGATGGCCACCATGCCGGCCATGTAGAAGGCGGTCCTGAGGCAGGGCCGCCCGCCGGAAATGGCGTTGCGGCCGGCCAATGGCCCGCTCTGGTTGGGGTGCGGCACCATGCCGGCGAGGCTGGCGGCGGCCTTGCGGTCGAGCGTGCCGAGTTCGGGCATGTCGGCGAGGACGACGCCGGCGATGCGGGCGCTGACGCCGGGGATCTAGACGAGAATCTCGCGCTTGCGGGCGAGCGCCGGGTCGGCCGCGATCGCGGCCTCGAGGCGTCCCTCCACCTCGGCGCAGGCGGCCTCCAGGGTCGCGATCACGGCGCGATGGCTTGTCGCGAGGCCGTCGTCGAGCGCCCGACCGAGGCGGGGCTTCTCCATGGCGACCAGCTCGGTCAGCTGCCGCCGGCGGATGGAGAGCGCCTTCAGCGCAAGCGCTTCGGATTCGGGGGCGGGGTGGAGACGGTCGGGCATGGCGCGATCAAAGCGCGCGACGAGCCCGGCGTCCAGCCGGCCGTCCTTCCTGGCGTTAACGATTCAATCCTGACTCTTTCAGGTGCCATATGGATTCCATACGTACTCCATACGCGTTCCATATCGAGCGAATCCGCGTAAACCTTTGACGCCGAAGCCTCCCGTTTCATCTCTCGCCGGACGTGTCCGGAAGCGCGGCCTGCAGCGCCGCGATCTCCGGGCCGGCCGCGTCGGCGGCCTTGGCCGCCATGCCGCGATAGGCCGCGAGCACCTCGAGGCCGAGCGGCGTCAGGCTCGCGCCGCCATGCCCCGCGCCGCCGCGCGCGGTGGCGACCAGCGGCGCCCGATAGGCCGCGTTCATCCCCTCGACCAGCGTCCAGGCGCGCTTGTAGCTCATCCCCATCCGCCGGCCGGCCGCGGCGATCGAGCCGGTGTCGCGGATGCCCTCGAGGAGGTCGGCCTTGCCGGGCCCGATCATCACGTCGCGGCCGAGCACGAGCCGGATGCGCAGGCCGAGCGGGGTGGGGGGCTTCGCCATGGCGCGAGCTTCGGCCGCCGTGCCCGGATTTTCAAGGGGCGCGCGGCCGCCCGCCGGGCCGGACCGCCGCGTTCCCGGCCGCCTGATGGAGGTGCCTGAGCTTGTCCGGATTCCGCATCACGTAGATCGCCGCGACCTTCCCGTCCTCGATCTCGAGGGCGGTCGTCGCGAGCTCGCCATCGGCCTCGCGGGTCACGAAGCCCGGCAGGCCGTTGATGAAGGCGGTGCGCACCAAGGTCGAGCCCTGCTTGCGGAACAGCACGGCCAGCGACTCGTGCACCCGCATCACCTCGTCGAAGCCGAGGATCGGCCGCGATGCCGCGGGCCGCTTGCCGCCGCCGTCGGCATGCAGGCTGACGTCGGCGGCGAGCATGGCGCCGAGCCCGGCCATGTCGCCGCTCCGCGAGGCGGCGAAGAAGGCGTCGGCTATCGCGAGGCCGCGCTGCTTCTCGACCCGGAACCGCAGGCGGGCCTCGCGGACGTGCGCCCGCGCCCGGGCGGCGAGCTGCCGGCAGGCGGCCGGGCTGCGCTGGACCGTGTCCGCGATCTCCTCGAAGCCGACCCCGAAGACGTCGTGGAGCAGGAAGGCGGCGCGCTCGAGCGGCGACAGCCGCTCGAGCGCCAGCATCAGCGGCAGGGTGACGTCTTCCTCCTCGTCGGCCTCCTCGACGACCGGCTCCGGAAGCCACGGGCCGGCGTAGACCTCGCGCTGGCGCCGCGCCGACTTGAGCTGATCGAGGCAGAGCCGCGTCACGGTGCGGCGCAGGAAGGCTTCGGGCTCGCGCACCTCGCTGCGGCGGGCCCGCATCCAGCGGATGAACGCCTCCTGCACGACGTCCTCGGCATCGGCGACCGAGCCGAGCATGCGGTAGGCGACGCGGGTGAGCCGGGGACGCAGCGGATCGAAGCTCGCCGCCGCGTCCTGATGGTCAGCCTCGTCGATCACGCCGCGGCGTTCCTCGCCGGCTGCTCGAGCTAGGTGCCGAAGCCGACCGCCAGGCGGTTCCAGCCGTTGATGACGTTGATCACGAGGGTGAGCCTGACCTGCTCCTCCTCGGAGAACTCCGCGCTGAGCGCCGCATGGGCGGCCTCGTGGGTGTGCCCCTGCGAGAGCTGGGTCAGGGCGTCCGTCCAGGCCAGCGCCGCGCGCTCGCGCGCGGTATAGACGGGCGCCTCGCGCCAGGCCGAGAGCAGGTAGATGCGCTGCTCGGTCTCGCCCTTCGCCCGCGCCTCGGCGGTGTGCATGTTGAGGCAGTTGGCACAGCCGTTGATCTGCGAGGCGCGGATCTTCACCAGCTCCACGAGCGAGGGTTCGAGGCTGGCGTTGATGGCCAGCGAGGCGCGCATCCAGTCCTTCATCGCCGAAGGCGCGGCGGCCATCACGTCGAGCATTGCAGTCATGGGTCAGGTCCTTTCACTGGTTCCGACCATATGACGAGACAGGGTAGGCGCCTGTGACATGCGTGGGAGCGTCGCTGTCGGAACAGCATCGCCGCGTCGCGGGGTGGGTACAAGCGACGCGATACGGACAGATCCCTCGGCACGCGAATTGTGGTATAGATCGTCACATTCAGACTGCTGATTTGAATACATTCGCCTTTTGCCTCCGCCGAGGCACCGCCTTCATCGATGATTGGACCAAGCACCCCGGATCTGGGGTTGCCACGTGCATGTCACGCATTTTCGATTGGAGACTGGATATGACCCCACTCATAGGCGTCGCGCTGCAGTTCCTCCCGGACCTGATGCGCTTCATCGGACCGGACGGAAAGGGCGGCGTCGCCGCCAACGTCGCCAAGGTCGTCGAGACCGTCAGGGGGACGAACGACCCGGTCCTGGCCGAACGGGCACTCGCCGATCCGGCGAAGGCCGCGGCGCTTCGCGTTGAGCTTGCGCGGATCGGCGCGCAGGCGGCAACCGAGCAGCGCGCGCTCGAACTCGAGCAGCTCCGTGCGGTCCTTGCCCGACCGCAAGGACGGCCGCGCCAACGAGCGCGACGCCGACAGGACCCGGCTCGAAGACACCGAGGGGGCACGAAGCTTCGCGCTGAACCTCACCCGCGCCGGCGGGCCGATGATCTGGGGCTCGCTCGGGATCTCGTTCATCGTCGCCGTTGCGTTCGTCGGCATCCTTGGCTGGATGTCCTACAAGCCCGACGCCTTCGCCATCGACCCGCAGAAGAATGCCGCCGGGCTGCAGCTGATGAACATCACCTTCGGGGCACTGACCGCGGCCTTCGCGACGGTGGTCAGCTTCTGGCTCGGCTCGTCGCAGAGCTCGCGCTCGAAGGACGCGGCGGTGTTTGAGCTCCAGGCCCGGCAGCAGAGCCAGCAGGACGCGATGGTCACTAAGCAGAACGAGCAGGTCGAGCGCATTGCGCAGCAGGCGATCGCGAAGACCGAAGGCGGCGCACCCGGCGAGCCGGCGCAGGTGAAGCGCTCGGCCGGCGAGCGGTTCGAGCGCTGCGTCGAGATGATCCTCAAGCACGAGGGCGGCTACGTTGACCACCCGCAGGACCCGGGCGGCGCCACCAACCGGGGGATCACCTTTGCGACGCTGAAGGCGTGGCGCGATCAGCCGATCACCAAGCAGGACGTCAAGGACCTCACGGTCGAGGAGGCGAAGGACATCTACTACGCCAACTACTGGAACGCGCTGCGCTGCGACGAGCTCCCCGACGGGGTCGACCTCGTGGTCTTCGACTTCGGCGTCAACGCCGGGGTCGGCCGGGCGGCGAAGACGCTGCAGCGCAGCGTCGGCGCCGGCGACGACGGGGTGATCGGGCCGGTGACGATCGGCGCGGTGCAAAAGTTCAAGGCGGACGACACCGTGCGCAAGTTCAGCGACCGGCGCCGGGAGTTCTACCGCAACCTCAAGACCTTCGGCACCTTCGGCAAGGGCTGGATGGCCCGCGTGCAGGAGGTGGAGAACGCGGCGCTGCAGATGGCGGTGCGCTCGATGATGCCGGGCGGCAAGCTGGCGCTCGCCGGCTGATCGCAGGCCCTCGAAGCAAGCTCAGGCGGCGGCGTTCCCGCCCGCCGCCTGCAGCCAGCTCCAGACCCGGAGCGGCGTCAGCGGCATGTCGACATGGCGCACCCCCGCCTCCCAGACCGCGTCGAGCGCGGCGTTGGTGACGGCCGCGAGCGCGCCCACGGTACCGGCCTCGCCGCAGCCCTTCATGCCGATCGCATTCGCCGTCGATGGCACCAGCTCGGCATGGAAGGCCATGTTCGGCACGTCGGAGGCGCGCGGCATCGCGTAGTCCATGAACGAGCCCGAGAGCAGCTGGCCTTCGGCGGAGAACGTCACTTCCTCGGTGATCGCCTGCCCGATGCCCTGGGCGACGCCGCCGTGCACCTGGCCCTCGGCGAGCATCGGGTTGATCAGGTAGCCGAAGTCGTCGACGACCGTGTACTTGACCACCTCGGTGCGGCCGGTGGCGGTGTCGACCTCGACCTCGGCGAAATGCGCACCGTTCGGATACGAGCGCCCCGGCACCACGAACTCGCGCGTCGTGGTGAGGAGCTTGACCTTGCCGTCGCGGCGCGCCACCTCGGCGAGCTCCATCAGCGTTACCGCCCGGTCGGTGCCGGCGATGCGGAAGGCGCCTTCCTCGAAGACGAGATCGGCGCCGGCGACCTCGAGCTCGTCCTCGGCGAGCGGCCGGAAGCGGTCGATGACGACGTCGGCGGCGAAGTTGATCGAGTTGCCCTGCATCGTCACCGAGCGCGAGCCGCCGGTGCCGCCGCCCTTGGCGATGCGGTCGCTGTCGCCCTGGATGAAGCGGACCTTGTCGAAGGGGATGCCGCTGCGCTCCTGCAGGATCTGAGCGAACACGGTCTCGTGGCCCTGGCCGTTCGACTGGGTGCCGACGGCGAGCTCGACCATGCCGTCCTCGGCGAAGACGATCGAGGTGGTCTCGTTCTGGTCGCCGAGGATCGATTCGATGTAGTAGCTCAAGCCCAGGCCGCGAAGCTTGCCCGTACGCGCGCTCGCCTTCCGGCGCGCCGCGAAGCCCGCGACGTCAGCCTCCTTGAGCGCCCGGTCGAGCACCCGGTTGAAGTCGCCGACATCGTAGGTCTCACCGGAGACGCTGCGGTAGGGGAAGCTTTCCTTCGGGATGAAGTTCCGCCGGCGCAGCTCCACGGGATCGAGGCCGAGGTCGCGGGCCGAGAAGTCCATCAGCCGCTCGATCACGTAGATCGCCTCCGGCCGTCCGGCTCCGCGATAGGCGTCGAGCGGCGTCGTGTTGGTGTAAACGCCCTTCACCGCGAAGAACGCCTTCTGCACGTCGTAGACCCCGGGCATCACCTTCAGCGCCAGCGACGAGGCGATGTGCTGGCCGTAGGGCGCGTTGTAGGCGCCGAGGTTCGAGACGCAGGTGATGCGGATCGCCTCCAAGCGGTAGTCGGCGTCGAAGGCGGCCTCGGCGACGGTCGCGTGGTCGCGGCCGCCGTTGTCGGAGAGCATCGCCTCGCCGCGGGTGCTCATCCAGAACACCGGCCGGCCGAGCTCGCGGGCGGCGAAGGCGACGAGGAAGTACTCGGGATAGGTGCAGCCCTTGATCCCGAAGCCGCCGCCGACGTCGGGCGTCGTCACCCGCACCGCCTCCGCCGGCAGTCCGAGCTTCTCGATCAGCTCGTCCTTCAGCCCCCAGACCCCCTGGCCGGAGAAGCCGACATGGAGCCGCGTGCCGTCCCATTCGGCGAAGCAGCCGCGCACCTCCATCGGCATCGCCATCACCCGGTTGTCGATCAGCTCGAGCCGGGTGGCGTGCGCGGCGCGCGCGAAGATGCCGGCGACCTCGGCCTCATCGCCGAACGACCAGTCATAGCCGACGTTCCCCGGTGCCTCGGGGTGGATCTGTGGCCCGCCCTCGGCGGTCGCCATGTGCACGGGGAGATCGCTGAAGTCGCAACCGATCATCTCCATCGCGTCGAGCGCTGCCGCCTTGGTCTCGGCGACAACCACCGCGATCGCCTCGCCGGCGTGGCAGACGCGATCGTCGGCGAGCATCGGCCGGCGCGGCTTGGCCCCCCGCGAGCCGTCGCGGTTGCGCACGGTGGCGAAGTCCATCGCGTTCTCGAGCTTGCCGTCGAGATCGGCCGCGGCATAGACCGCGACGACGCCCGGGGCGCTCGCCGCGTCGCCGAGGTCGAGCCCGTCGATCCGCCCGTGCGCCACCGGGCTGCGGAAGAAGACCGCGTGCAGCGCGCCGGCAGGCGCCACGTCCTCCATGAAGCGCCCGGTGCCGACCAGGAACCGAATGTCCTCCTTGCGCGGCACACTCTGACTGGTTCCGAACTTGCTCACCGGCGGTCTCCTCGCGTCTTCGGGGGTCGCGGGCAGACTAGCGGCTTTGCCGGCCTCGTCCATAGCCGGCGCCGGAAATTGTCGGTTCCGCCCGCCTCTTTTCCTCGCAGCCGTCCGGCGCTATGAGACGGCCGACGAGGAGCCGACCCCGATGGAAAAGACCTTCGACGCCGCGTCCGCGGAGCCCGCGGTCAGCGCCGCCTGGGAAGCCGCCGACGCCTTTCGCGCCGGCGCGAACGCGAAGCCGGGCGCCGAGCCGTTCTGCATCCTGCTGCCGCCGCCGAACGTCACCGGCAGCCTGCACATGGGCCACGCCTTCAACCACACGCTGATGGACATCCTCGCGCGCTGGCACCGGATGCGGGGCTTCGACGTGCTCTGGCAGCCGGGGCTCGACCATGCCGGTATCGCCACGCAGATGGTGGTCGAGCGCGAGCTCGCCCGCACCGGCAACATCAGCCGCCGCGAGATGGGGCGCGAGGCATTCGTCAAGAGGGTCTGGGAGTGGAAGGAGCAGTCGGGTGGCACCATCCTCGAGCAGTCGCGCCGGCTCGGGGATTCATTCGATCTGTCGCGCAACCGCTTCACGATGGACGAGGGGTTCCACGACGCGGTTTTGCGTGTGTTTGTCGACTTCTATCGCAAGGGGCTCATCTACCGCGGCAAGCGGCTGGTCAACTGGGACCCGCATTTCGAGACGGCGATCTCCGATCTCGAGGTCGAGCAGGTCGAGACCAAGGGCCACCTCTGGCGGCTGCGCTATCGGCTCGAGAACGGCGCGACCTACGAGCACCCGGTCGCATTCGACGAGGAGGGCCGGCCGACGGGGTTCGAGACGCGCGACTACCTCGTCGTCGCGACGACGCGTCCCGAGACCATGCTCGGCGACTCCGGGGTCGCTGTGCATCCCGACGACCCGCGCTACGCCCATCTCGTCGGCAAGACGGTGCGGCTGCCGCTGGTCGGGCGCAGCATTCCGATCGTCGCGGACGCCTACGCCGACCCGGAGAAGGGGACCGGCGCGGTCAAGATCACGCCGGCGCACGACTTCAATGACTGGGACGTCGGCCAGCGCCAGAACCTGCGTGCGATCAACGTGATGGACACGCGGGCTCGCATCGCGCTGAAGGACAACGCGGCGTTCTGGGACGGCGCGAACCCGGCCGAGGAGCTGTCCGATTTCGACGGCCTCGACCGCTACGAGGCGCGCGAGCTCGTCATCACTCTGGCGGAAGCCCAGGGCTGGCTCGACGGCATCGACAACGAGACGCACATGGTCCCGCACGCCGACCGCTCGAAGGTGGCGGTCGAGCCGTTCCTGACCGACCAGTGGTACGTCGACGCCGCGACGCTGGCCAAGCCCGCGCTCGAGGCGGTGCGCGACGGGCGCACGCGGATCCTGCCCGAGCGCGACGAGAAGACCTACTTCCACTGGCTCGAGAATATCGAGCCCTGGTGCATCTCGCGCCAGCTCTGGTGGGGGCACCAGATCCCGGTCTGGTACGCTGTTCTCCCGGACAGCTTTGAGAAGCTGGACAAACATATCGCCTTCAACAAGGAGCGCTCCGCCGCTGGCGATAAGGAATGGACATATCCGGAAGATACGCGCGTATCGTTTGAGAGAGTTGAGGCATGTGCTCCGACGTTCGGGGAAGCCGTCGAGTTCATTCGGAGTAGGTATCCCGAGAATTGTGATTTCTATGAGCAGCACTATGAGGGCCACTTCGCGCATGAGAACGTCCTTGGAGGAGGAATCGGCGGACTAGAGGATGGTCGACGCAAGATCGGTTTGATTCGTGACCCCGACGTGCTCGACACCTGGTTCTCGTCGGGCATCTGGCCGATCGGGACGCTGGGCTGGCCGGAGGATACCCCCGAACTTCGCCGCTATTACCCGACCTCGACGCTGGTCACCGGGTTCGACATCATCTTCTTCTGGGTCGCGCGGATGGTGATGATGCAGCTCGAGCTCACCGGCGAGGTGCCGTTCAAGGAGGTCTACATCCACGCCCTGGTCCGCGACGAGAAAGGCAAGAAGATGTCGAAGTCGCTCGGCAACATCCTCGACCCGCTCGAGCTGATCGACGAGTTCGGCGCCGACGCCGTGCGCTTCACCCTGACGGCGATGGCGGCGATGGGGCGCGACCTCAAGCTCAGTCGCGACCGCATTGCCGGGTACCGGAACTTCGGCACCAAGCTATGGAACGCGGCGCGATTCGCCGAGCTGAACGACTGTCGGCCGGATCCGGCCTTCGATCCGAAGGCGGTGACGCTGACGGCGAACAAATGGATCGTCGGCGAGACCGGCCGGCTGCGCGAGACGCTCGACGCGGCACTCGCCGCCTATCGGTTCAACGACGCGGCGAACGCGCTCTATGCCCATGTCTGGGGCAAGGTCTGCGACTGGTACGTCGAGCTCGCCAAGCCACTCTTCGACGGTGAGGGCGCGGCCGAGACCCGCGCGACGATGGCCTGGGTGCTCGACCAGTGCCTGATCTTGATGCACCCGATCATGCCGTTCATGACCGAGGCGCTGTGGGGGCAGACCGGGGCGCGGGCGAAGCTGCTCTGCCATGCCGACTGGCCCGGCTACGGGGAAGAGCTGATCGACCCGGCCGCCGACGCGGAGATGAACTGGGTGATCGGGCTCATCGAGGAGATCCGCTCGGTCCGCGCGCAGATGCATGTGCCGGCCGGCGCCCGGGTGACGCTCGTCGAGCTCGGCCGCTCCGAAGCGCAGATGGAGGCGCTGGAGCGCAACCGGGCGATGGTCGCCCGGCTCGCGCGGGTCGAGCGCTTCGAGGCCGCGGCCGAGGCGCCGCAGGGGGCGGTGACGCTGACGGTGCAGGGCGCGAGCTTCTGCCTGCCGCTCGCCGACGTCATCGACATCGCGGCCGAGCGCGAGCGGCTCGGCAAGGCGATCGACAAGCTCGAGAAGGAGGCCAAGGGCATCCGCGGCAAGCTCGCGAACGAGGCCTTCGTCGCGCGCGCGCCGGAGGAGGTCGTTGACGAGCAGCGCGCCCGCCTCGAGGCCGCCGAAGAGGAGACGGCGATCCTCCTCGCCGCCCGCGCCCGGCTCGCGGGCCTCTGACCTCCATTGAAAGGCGAGGCCCCCGATGGAGCCCCGCCCGTTCGGGCCGCGGCTGCCGTCAGCCCTCGACCTCGCGCGCGAGGGACTCGAGCAGCTCGCGCCATCCGGCCTCGCGGTTGGTGCCGTCGTCGGCGCCGTCGAGATAGGCGCCCTGCTCGGTCTGGATCAGCAGGGTGCCGCTGCCCTGCGGCACCAGCTCGATCGTGGTGAGCGAGGCGGACATCGGCACCTCCCCGGTCGCCATCCGGTAGGCGAAGATCAGGCGCTCGTCCGGCACGATGTCGAGGTAGACGCATTCGTTGACGATCTCGGGCCCGGTGCCGAAGCGGAAGCGCGAGACCTCGTGGCCGCCGGCGCGGAAGTCGGCCGTGTACTCGAAGACCTCCCAGCCCTCGCCCTCGACGAACCAGCGGCGCTTGGCCTCCGTCTCCGCGAAGGCGCGGAAGACCCGGGCCGGCGGCACCGCATATGCGCGCTCGAGCCGGAAGGTGCTGTGCACGGCGGCACGGGCTTCGGTTTTCGTGGTCATGTCTCGTCCTTTCCTTCTTCGTCTAGGTAGGCCGCCAGCCGGTCGAGACGGCGCTCGGAAGGGTGGCGGCGGGCTTCGATCCAGAGGGCGAGCGCATCCATGCCGCCGGGTTCGAGCCGGCAGACGCGGACGCGCCCGGTCTTCTCGCTCGCGACGATCCCGGCGGCCTCGAGCACCGCGAGGTGCTGCATGACCGCCGCGAGCGACATGTCGAAGGGCTTGGCCAGCTCCCCGACAGCGGCCGGCGACTGGCTCAGGCGCTCGATGATCGCTCGGCGGGTCGGCTCCGCCAGCGCGCGCAGAAGGGTGTCGACATCCCGATGCTTAAGCACGCACTTAACTATGCTGAGTCGCGGGAATAGTCAAGCCGCCACTTGAGTGTCCAAGGTGACTTGCGCCCGGCGCGGATTCCGGACCATGCTCTCGGCGGAGGCAAGCCGGCACGCCACCCGAGGATGAATCCGAGCGTTATCATGAGGATATGCGGAAACTCTGGCATTTCAGGGCCGTCCAGCGCGGCCGGAGCCCGCCTGCCATGCGCCTGACGCCGCTGGCCGCCAGCCTGCCGCCGACGGTGCCTTTCGTCGGGCCGGAGACGCAGGAGCGGGCGATGGGGCGGCCGTTCGCCGCCCGGATCGGCGCCAACGAGAGCGTGTTCGGGCCGTCGCCCAAGGCGATCGCGGCGATGGCCGCGTCGGCCGCGACCTGCTGGCGCTACGGCGATCCCGAGATCCACGATCTGAAGGCCGCGCTGGCCGCGCATCACGGGGTGAGGCCCGCCAATGTCAGCGTCGGCGAGGGGATCGACGGCCTGCTCGGCAACCTGGTGCGGCTGATGGTGGCGCCGGGCACGCCGGTCGTGACCTCGGCGGGCGCCTATCCGACCTTCGCCTACCACGTGGCGGGATTTGGCGGGCAGCTCGTCACCGTGCCCTACCGCGACGATGCCGAGGACCCGGAGGCGCTGCTCCTCGCCGCGCGCAAGGCCGGGGCGCCGCTGCTCTACCTCGCCAATCCGGACAATCCGATGGGGAGCTGGCACGGCGGCGCCCGCATCGCCGAGATGATCGCCCGGCTGCCCGGCGGCGCGGTGCTCTGCCTCGACGAGGCCTATGCCGACTTCGCGCCGCCGGAGGCGATCCCGCCGCTCGACGTCGCCGAGCCGCGGGTGATCCGGATGCGGACCTTCTCCAAGGCGCACGGGATGGCCGGGGCGCGGATCGGCTACGCGCTCGGCCATCCCGAGCTGATCGCGGCCTTCGACCGGGTGCGCAACCATTTCGGCGTCAACGCCATCGGGGCGGCCGGCGCGCAGGCGGCGCTGGCCGATCGGGCCTGGCTCGCCCGGGTGGTGGCGGAGGTGGCGGAGGGGCGGCGCAGGATCGGCGAGATCGCCGCCGCCAGCGGGCTCAGGACCCTGCCCTCGGCGACGAACTTCGTCGCGGTCGACTGCGGACGCGACGGCGGCTTCGCCAGGGCGGTGCTGGACGGGCTCGTTGCCCGCGGCATCTTCGTGCGCAAGCCACTCGTCGCGCCGCAGGACCGCTGCATCCGCGTCACCGTCGGCCGGGCCGCCGACCTCGACGCCTTCGCCGCCGCGCTGCCGGAGGCGCTGGCCGCCGCCGGCTGACGCGTCACGCCGCCGCCCGCGCCGCCTCCTCGAACAGGATCGCGTGGCGGGCGGCCAGCCGTTCGGGGTCGTTGTCGTACCCGCCGCCGAGGACGCCCGCCAGCGGCAGGCCGCGCGCCCGCGCCCAGCCGATCACCAGCGCGTCGCGGGCGCGCAGGCCGTCGTCGGTGAGGGCGAGGCGGCCGAGCCGGTCGCCGGCGTGCGGATCGACGCCGGCGTTGTAGAAGACGAGGTCGGGGCGGAAGGCCGCGACCGCGGCGAGCGCGTGGCGGAGGACCTCGAGGTAGGCGCGGTCGCCGAGGCGGTCGGGCAGCGGGAAGTCGAGGTGCGAGCGCGCCTTGCGGGCGGGGAAGTTCGACTCGGCGTGGAGCGAGAGCGTCAGCACGTCGCGGCGGCCGGCGAAGATGCGGGCGGTGCCGTCGCCCTGGTGGACGTCGCAGTCGACGATCAGGACGCGGGCGGCGCGGCCCTCGTCGAGGAGCGCCTGGGCGGCGATGGCGACGTCGTTGAAGACGCAGAAGCCCGAGCCGCCCTCGTGACCGGCGTGGTGCGAGCCGCCGGCCATGTTGCAGGCGATGCCGTGCTCGAGCGCGAGGCGGGCGGCGAGCAGCGTCCCGGCCGAGGAAAGGAAGGCGCGCCGCGCGACGGCAGCGGTGTTCGGGAGGCCGATCCGGCGCTCCTCGGCGGCGCTCAGCGCCTGGTTCGCCACCCGCTCGACGTAGTCGAGCGCGTGCACCGCGGCGGCGCGGCCGATGCTGACCGGGGCCGGGGCGAGGTAGCCGCCGGTCGCCGGCAGCAGGCGGCGGGCGACCAGCACCTCGCGCAGGTAGCCGTACTTCGACATCGGGAACGGATGCCCGCGGCGCAGCGGCGCGAGGTAGTCGGGGTGGAAGACGATCGGGAGCGGCATGGGTGAGGCTTCGATGCCAAAGGTTTACGCGGATTCGCTCGATCTGGAACGCATATGGAATCCATATGGAATCCGTATGGCTCCTGAAACGGTCAGGATTGAATTGTTAACGCAGGCGCGAAGCGTTCGGAAGGAGAGCGTATAACGCACCTCCGGGCTGATTGCGGCACGGCGCTGCGGCCGGCGGGTTTCCCGGCGAGCGCCTAACGGCGGGCGATCCGGTCGTCGATGATGGCGGCGCTGCGGGCGGCGTCGTCGGCGAGGGCGCGGCCGAGCGCGGCGAGGTCCGGCGCCTCGGTCGCCGCGAGGACGAGGCGCACGAGGCCCTCGCCGCCCTCGGCCGGGTCGATCGTGTGGTCGCTGGCCAGCCGGCCGAGCTGCTGCAGCGTGGCGAGCTGGTCGAGCGAGCGGGCGAGATGGGTGGCGTCGGGACGCGTCAGCCAGCCGAGGCGGCCGAGCCGGTCGAGCATCTGCCGCGGCCGGCGGGTGGCGACTTGCCCGTGGATCAGCGCGCCGGCCTGGGCGATGAGCTCGATGTCCATCATCCGGCCGGGGCCGAGCTTGACCTCCCAGGGGTCCGCCGCGGCGCTCTCGTGCGCCTCGGCCAGCCGGCGGCGCATGTCCTCGGCGTCGGCGAGGACCTTGGCGGCGTCGTAGGGGCGCTCGCGCACCTCGGCGATCGCGGCGCCGACCTCAAGGCCGAGCTGCGCGGGGCCGGCGACGATGCGGGCGCGGGTCAGCGCCATGTGCTCCCAGGTCCAGGCGTCCTCGGCGTGGTAGCGGCGGAAGGCCGCGAGCGTGGTGGCGAGCGGCCCCTGGCGGCCGGAGGGGCGCAGGCGCATGTCGACCTTGTAGAGGATGCCCTCGGCGGTCGGCGCGGAGAGCGCCGAGATCAGCGCCTGGGTCAGCCGGGCATAGTAGACCGTCGGGGCGAGCGGGCGCCTGCCCTGCGAGGCCTCGGCGCCCTCGGCGTCGTAGATGACGATGAGGTCGAGGTCGGAGCTCACCGTCATCTCGCGGCTGCCGAGCTTGCCCATGGCGACGACGACGGCGCCGGCGCCGGGCGGCGGGCCGTGGCGGGTGGCGAAGTCGTCGGTGACGACGGGCCAGAGGCCGGCCAGGACCGCGTCGGCGACGGCGGAATAGGCGGCGGCGGCCTCCTCGGCGTCGGCGAGGCCGCGCAGCAGGTGGACGCCGATGCGGAAGTGGCGCTCCTTCATCCAGACGCGGGCGGCGTCGAGCCTGGCCTCGTAGTCGGGCGCCTGGGCGAGCCGCTCGGTCAGGCCGGCGCGCAGCTCCGAGGCGCCGCGGAGCGGGCGGTAGAAGTCGCGGCTGATCACCGCGTCGAGCACGCCGGCGTTGGCGCCGAGGTAGCGGGCAAGCTCGGGCGCCGAGCCGCAGATGTCGACGAGGAGGTCGAGAAGCGGCGGGTTCGCCTCCATCATCGAGAAGAGCTGCACGCCCGCGGGGAGGCGGGCGAAGAAGGCGTCGAGCGAGGCGAGCGCGGCGTCGGGGCTGGCGGCGCCGGCGATGCGGCGCATGAGCTCGGGCTCGAGCCGGGCGAAGATGGTGCGGGCGCGCTCGCTGCGCAATGCCGGCAGGCGCTGCCATGCGGCGATCTTCGCCTCGGCGGCGGCGGGATCGGCGAAGATCGCCTCCGGCGGCGGCGCCGCCTTGGCACGGGCCTCGGGGACGAAGAAGGTCTCGGTGAGCCCGTGCACGGTCTCGAGCCGGTCGGCGATGTCGCGCCGGAAGGTCGCGCGGTCCTCGCCGCTGAAGTCGGCGAGGCGGTCGAGGTCGTCGGGCGCCTCGGGCAGGCGCTGGGTCTGGGCGTCCTCGATCATCTGCAGCCGGTGCTCGAGGTTGCGGTGGGCGATGTAGGCGTCGGCGAGGGCGGCGGCGGCGGGACGGTCGACCCAGCCCTTTTCGGCGAGCGCGGCCAGCGCGGTCAGCGTCTCGCGCTGGCGCAGCTCCGGATCGCGGCCGCCGACGATGAGCTGGCGGGTCTGGGTGAAGAACTCGATCTCGCGGATGCCGCCCTGGCCGAGCTTGAGGTCGTGGCCGGGCACCCGGATCGGGCCGGTCAGGCCCTTGTGGGCGCGGATGCGGCGGCGCATGTCCTGCGCGTCCTCGATCGCGGCGAAGTCGAGGTGGCGGCGCCAGACGAAGGGGCGGAGGCGCTCCAGGAAGCGCTCGCCGGCCTCGATCGCGCCGGCGCAGGGGCGGGCCTTGATGTAGGCGGCGCGCTCCCAGGTGCGGCCGACGCTCTCGTAGTAGTGCTCGGCCGGCTCGGTGGCGATGCAGACCGGCGTGACGGCGGGGTCGGGTCGCAGCCGGAGGTCGACGCGGAAGACGTAGCCCTCGGCGGTGGTCTCCGAGAGCAGCTTCACCAGGTTCTGGGTGACGCGGATGAAGCCGCGGCGGAGGTCGGCGTAGTCGCTGGGGTCGTGGCGGGTCTCGTCGAAGAGCATGATGAGGTCGATGTCGGACGAGTAGTTGAGCTCGCCGGCGCCGAGCTTGCCCATGGCGAGGGCGAACATGCCGCCGGCCTCGGGGATCTCCGCCTCGGTGACGCCGGGGAGCTTGCCGCGAGCGATCTCGGCGGCGACGAGGGCCTCGAGGCCGAGCTGGACGGCGCGGTCGGCGAGCGCGCTGAGCGCCGCAGGTGACCGCGGCGAGATCCCAGGCGCCGCCGAGGTCGGCGAGCGCGATCAGGAGCGCGGCGCGGCGGCGGGCGACGCGCAGCGCGTCGGCGAGGGCGGCGACGCCGTCGGCGGGCATGGCGGCGAGGATGGCGGCGAAGGCGTCCTCGGGCGGCTCGGCGAGCGCGGCGCGCAGCCACTCGGCCTCGCGCTCGATCAGGCCGGCGAGGAAGGTCGAGCAGCCGGCGGTGCCTTCGAGGAGCGCGCGGGCCGGGCCGGGCAGGTCGGCGAAGGCGGCGGCGATGTCGGGCACGAGCGCGAGGTCGTGCGGGCGCGGCGCGCGCGCGATGCGGTCGGCGAGGGCGCCGGGCATCGCCGCTTCAGCGGCCTTCATAGCGTGCCGGGCGCTTCTCGATGAAGGCGGCGACCCCTTCGCGGAAGTCGCGGCTGCGGCCGGCCTCGCCCTGGAGCTCGGCCTCGAGCGCCAGCTGCGCCGGGAGGTCGTTGGCGAGGCTGCCGCGCAGCGCGGCCTTGATCAGGCGGTAGGCGACGGCCGGGCCGCGTGCGAGCTGGCGGGCGCGCGCGTCGACGGTGGCGGCGAAGTCGGCGTCGGGCACGGCCTGCCAGATCATCCCCCAGGCGGCGGCTTCCTCGGCGCTCACCGGCTCGGCGAAGAGCGCCGCGCCCATGGCGCGGGCGAAGCCGACCTGCCGGGGCAGCCAGTAGGTGCCGCCGGCGTCCGGGATCAGGCCGATGCGGGCGAAGGCCTGGATGAAGACGGCCGAGTGGGCGGCGATGACCACGTCGGCGGCGAGCGCGAGGTTGGCGCCGGCGCCGGCCGCGGGGCCGTTGACGGCGGCGATCGTCGGGATCGGGCAGTCGTAGATCGCGTTCAGCATCGGCTCGTATTCGTCGCGGAGCGTGGCCGCGAGGTCGAGGTCGTCGTTGATCTGGCGCGGGTCGAGGTCCTGGCCGGAGCAGAAGCCGCGCCCTGCGCCGGTCAGCACCAGCACCCGGGCGGTGGCGGCGGCGGCATTGACGGCCTCGCGGATCTCGAGACGCATGGCGGAGTTCAGCCCGTTCATCACCTCGGGCCGGTTCAGCGTGATGGTGGCGACGTCGTCGGCGAGGTCGACGAGGATGGTCTCGTAGGTCATGGATCGCTCCCGCTCCCGGGTTTCCGGGCGCGACGATAGCGGCGTGGCGGCGGATCGGGAACCCGCGACCGCACGTCAGCCGCCGGTCAGCTCCTTGAGCCGCGCCTCCTCCTCCGGCGTCAGCGGCGGCCGCGGCGGGGGCACGGTGCGGGCGCGGCGGCGGATGAAGCCGAAGGCAAGGCCGCCGCCGAGCAGGAGCAGCGCCGGGGCGGCGAGCCAGAGCGCGGCGTTGCCCCAGGTGAACGGCGGGCGGAACAGCACGTACTCGCCGTAGCGGTCGACGACGAAGTCGAGCACCTCGGCGTCGCTGTCGCCGGCCACGATGCGCTCGCGCACGAGGAGCCGGAGGTCGCGGGCGATGTCGGCGTTCGAACTCGTCGATCGATTCGCTCCGGCAGACGACGCAGCGCAGCTCGCGGGTGATCGCGCGCGCCCGTGCCTCGAGCGCGGGGTCGGGCAGCACCTCGTCGGGCTGCACCGCGCTCGCGCCGAGCGGCGCGAGGCAGAGCGCGAGCGCGAGGAGGGCGGCGCGCATCGGCGTCACTCGGCCGGCACCGCCGAACGGGGCGGCGTCGACCGGGCGGGCGCGCCGACGCGGTAGCGCCGGTCGGTCAGGCTGACGCACGCCGCCGACCGCCATGATCATCGCGCCGAGCCAGATCCAGTTGGCGAACGGCTTGAGGTAGGTCCTGAGCGCCCAGGCGCCGTCCTGCTGCGGCTCGCCGAGCGCGACGTAGAGGTCGCGGGTGAGGCCGCGGTCGATGCCGGCCTCGGTGGTCGCCATGCCCTGGACGTCGTAGAGGCGCCGCTCGGGGTGCAGGGTGCCGAGCGCGCGGCCGTCGCGCAGGATCGTGACGGTCGCGACGTCGGTGGCGTAGTTCGCGCCGCGGCTGGCCTCGACGCCGTCGAAGCGCAGCTCGTAGCCGGCGAACGGCACCGCGTCGCCGGGCCGGACGGCGCGGATGTCCTCGACCGCCCAGGCGGTGATCGCGGCGATCCCGAAGACGCTGACGCCGAAGCCGGCATGGGCGAGCGCCTTGCCCCAGTCGGCGCGCGGCAGGTTCCAGGCGCGGCGCAGCGTCTCGGCCGCGCCGGCGCGGCCGAGGCGGATCCGGCCGGCGATCTCGGCGAGGGCGCCGAGCACCAGCCAGGCGGCGAGGGTGGCGCCGATCGGCGCGAGCATCGAGCGGCCGGTCTGCAGCGCCCAGGCGAGCGCGCCGAGCGCCACGGAGAGCGCGAGCACGCCCCAGAGCGGCTGCATCGCGCGCTCGAGGCTGCCGCGCTTCCACGGGAGGGCGGCGAAAAGCGGCAGGATCGTGGCGAGCGCCACCATGAACGGGGTGAAGGCGAGGTTGAAGAACGGCGGCCCGACCGAGACCTTTCGGCCGGTCACCACCTCGGCGACCAGCGGCCACATGGTGCCGAAGAAGACGACGAAGGTCGCGACGACGAGGAGGAGGTTGTTGAGGACGAGGCCGCTCTCGCGGCTGATCGTCGCGAAGGCCGTGGTCGAGCGCAGCATCGGCGCCCGCCAGGCGTAGAGCGTCAGCGACCCGCCGATGAAGAAGGCGAGGATCCAGAGCAGATAGACCCCGCGCTCGGGGTCGTCGGCGAAGGCGTGCACGCTGGTGAGGATCCCCGAGCGGACGATGAACGCGCCGACGAGGGAGAACGAGAAGGCGAGGATCGCGAGCAGGATGGTCCAGCTCTTCAGGGTGTCGCGCTTCTCGACGACGATGGCCGAGTGGAGCAGCGCGGCCGAGATCAGCCAGGGCATGAAGCTGACGTTCTCGACCGGGTCCCAGAACCACCAGCCGCCCCAGCCGAGCTCGTAGTAGGCCCAGATCGAGCCGAAGGCGATGCCGATGGTGAGGAACACCCAGGCGAGCAGCGTCCAGGGCCGCACCCAGCGCGCCCAGGCGGCGTCGACCCGGCCCTCGATCAGCGCGGCGATGGCGAAGGAATAGGCCATCGAGAGCCCGACATAGCCGAGGTAGAGGAACGGCGGGTGGAAGGCGAGGCCGGGGTCCTGCAGCAGCGGGTTCAGGTCGTTGCCGTCGACCGGCGGCTCGAGCAGGCGGACGAACGGGTTCGAGGTGAGCAGGATGAAGGCGAAGAAGGCGGTGGCGACCGTCGCCTGGACCGAAAGGACGCGGGCGCGCAGGGCGGGAGGCAGGTTGCCGCCCCAGACCGCGACCATGGCGCCGAAAAGCGTCAGGATCAGCATCCAGAGCAGCATCGAGCCCTCGTGGTTGCCCCAGGTCGCGGCGAGCTTGTAGATCATCGGCTGCGCCGAGTTCGAGTTCAGCGCGACCAGCCGGACCGAGAAGTCGTCGAGGGCGAAGGCGCGCATCAGCGCGAGGAAGGCGGCCAGCGTGAGCGCGAACTGCACGATCGCCGCGGGCACGGCGGCGCGCATCCAGTCGGACCAGCCGCGGCTCGCGCCGACCATCGGCACGATCATCTGCACGATGGCGACCAGGAAGGCCAGGATCAGGGCGAGGTGCCCGAGTTCGACGATCATCTATGCTCCCCGCCCGTCACGAGCGCGGAGTATGCGCCGAAAGCCGGCGGGGTCAAACCGGAGCGGACGTCACGACCCTGCGATCCTGCGCGCGCCGGCCGGTCAGGAGGCCGGCGACGCCCCAGATCGCAAGCACGCCCGCGATCGAGACGTAGCCGTCGAGCGCATAGTGCCAGCCGAAATAGACCGAGCCGAACAGGATCGCGCCGGCATAGCCGAGCCCGACGAGGCCGAGCCGGCGGTCGAGGGAGGCCAGCAGCAGCGCGTTCAGGGTCGCGGCGGCGACGTGGATGCTCGGCATCGCCGAGATGCCGTTGCCGAAGACGCCGGCATCCGGAGAGATAGGAGGCGAAGAGGTAGTCGGAGGCGCGCAGCATCGCGCCGCCGTAGGGGTCGGCGCCGAGGCTGGCGAGGAGTGCGGCGAACCGCTCGCTCCCCGCGATCCGGTCGTAGAGGATCGGTCCGCCGGAGGCAGCGGCCGCGGCGGTGAGCGTGCCGAGGACGAAGAGGGTCGCGGCGAAGGACAGGAGGTAGCGGGCGCGGAGCCGGTCGCGCGGCAGGAAGGCGGCGAAGAGCACGAAGCCGAACCACTGGGCGAACCAGACCGGCCCGTAGAGCCAGAAGAGGACGGCGCCCGCGCCGTCGGGGGCGACGGCGTGCGCCCGGGCCCAGGCCGGACCGCCGTGCAGCGCCTCGTCGAGATCGGCGAGCCACGGGTCGGCGTAGAAGCCGGCCATCGGCGGCAGGTGATGCTTGAAGGTCGAGAACGCCGTCATGCCGATGAAGAACACCACGACGGTCCCCGCCGCACCGCGGCAGCGTCGTCCCCAGAGCTCGCGGATGAAGGCGAACGGCGCCGCCGGCCGCGCGACCATCGCGGCGACGGCGAGGCCGAACAGAAGCATCGGCGGCAGGGTGCGGACGAGGGTCGCGGCATAGGGGGTGCCGAGAGCGACGTAGGTCCCGGGAAAGAGCGCCACGGCGGCGGCCGCATAGGCGAGGCAGGCCCAGGCCAGCGGGGTCTCGATGGTCGTCTGGGCGGCCTGCCGGCTCACGGGCCCCTCCATGGCGGAAACGGTCCGGAGTTCTAGGACGGTTTCGTTGCGGAAGGCCTAAGCGCGCGGGGCGGAGCGGGCGACGGCTAGTCGGCCCCGGTCGCGGTAATTCCCGCCTGGGCGGGCAGGGCGAACCCGCCCAGGGTCCCGGCCATGACGGCGAGGGCGGTGGCGATGGCGGCGAGGCTGGTGCGGCATACGGAGGGGTGGTCGCGAAGGTTTCAGGCCGCGCGTGCGGTAGCGGCCGCCGGCCCGAAACCTGCCGGCGACCGATGCCATGACCGGGGCTAGTCGACCCCGGAAGCCGTGATTCCCGCCTGGGCGGGCAGGGCAACCCCGTCCAACGTCCCGGTTAGGACAGCGAGGGCGGTGACGATGGCGGCGAGTTCGGGCGCAGCACTTGGGCATCGGGATCCTCCGTTCGATACGATTGCAGACGCATCGAGATACGGAGCGGCCGTCGCGAAGGTTTCGGGCCGCGGGCGCCGCCTGCGGCCCGGGATTCACCGGCGCAGGCTGCGCCACTCCTCGACCGCGGCGTTGTGCTCGGGGTCGACGGCCGTCGGAGCTGGCCGAGGAGCGCGGCGCCAGCGACGCCGCCGGCAGTCGGCGGCGGCGGGGCGGGCGGTCGCCTGGCGGCTCCGCTGGTGGTGCAGCTCGCGGGCGCCGAAGTAGAAGGAGACGATGGCGCCGAGCAGCCACCAGAGCGGCTCGGGCACCAGCGCGAGCCCCTGCATCCGGGTCGAGAAGCCGGCGGGCTCCGCCATCGCATAGACGAAGAGCCCGAGGGTGCCGAGCGCCAGCATCGGCCGCGGCAGGCGGTTCAGCGCGTTGACGAAGCGGTCGAACGGGCCGCCCGCCGGGGCGGCGAACTCGGCGCCATAGGCGCCGACCGCGGCCAGATACTGCTGGCTCGCGGCCTCGTCGCGGGCGGCGCGGTTGCCGACGAAGACCTCGGCGACGCCGCCGACCGCCTCGCCGACCTGCCGGGCGGCGCCGCCGGCGCCGAGGATCGTGCTGATCAGCCCCATGCCGCGACCCTCGCCTCGTGCTGCGCCCGGGTGAGCCGGAATCGCTCGGAGATGAACTCCTCCGCCCGCAGGATCCAGCCGCCCTTGCCGCCGTCGCGCGTGCGCGCGTACTTGCGGCTCGCCGGCCGCTGGTCGGCAAGCCGGTAGTAGTAGTTGCGCCGGGCGATGCCGTAGGCGTCGACCAGGTGGTCGGGGGCCGCGGCCATCGCCTCGCCGACGACGCGCGCGGTCGTCGGGCCGATGACGCCGTCGTCCTTCAGGCTGAGCCCGAAGGCCGCCACCAGCCGCTGCAGGATGCGCACGGCGTTGGCGCCGGCGTTGACCTGCATGTCGAAGACGCTCGGCTGCAGCGGCGCCGGCAAGAGGTCGATCTTCGGCTCGCGGAAGTAGTGGCGGATGTAGATCTCCGCCGCCTTCGCCGGGCCGAGCGCCCGGACGTCGGCGGTATCGACCTTGTGGTCGCCGGTCAGGTCGAGCCCGAGCCGGCGCATGGTGTGGATGGTGACGCCGTGGTTGGTCGCGCCGCCCGGATCGTCGGGGTCGTTGACGAACCCCCCTTCACGACGGACGATCTCCGCCGCGATGCTCTCGACCGAGTGCATGTCCCGCTCCTGTCGATGTGATGGAATCGGGAGAGACTGGCACAAGGCCGCTAAAATTCGATTGATCAGCTTCCGGAATCGGCCGCATCCGGCCTGAAATGGCCCTGCGCCTTCAGCGCGTCGGCGACTTCCTTCGGCATGTAGTTCTCGTCGTGCTTGGCGAGGATCTCGCTCGCGACGAAGACGCCGCCCTCGATGCGGCCGGTGGCGACGACGCCCTGGCCCTCGCGGAAGAGATCGGGCGGGATGCCGGCGAAGACGACCGGCAGGGTGGCGGTGCCGTCGGTGACGGCGAAGCGGACCTCGCCGCCCTCGCGCGCGACCGAGCCTTCGGAGACGAGGCCGCCGAGGCGGAACCGCTCGCCGGCGCGCGGCGGCTCGCTCACGACCTGCGACGGGCTGCGGAAGAACTCGATGCCGTCGCGCATCGCGTAGCCGACGAGGGCGGTCGCCGCCACGAGCAGCGCCGCGCCGAGGATGACGAGCTGGATGCGGCGGCGCTTCTTCAGACCGGTGGCCATGGTTCCTTCCCGCTCAGCCGCGTTCCGCCCGACCGACCTGGTGGAGCGCCGCGTTGAACTCGGCCCCGAATATAATGGTGGCTCCGGTCAGGTAGAAGAACATCAGCGTGATGATCACCCCGGCGAGCGTGCCGTAGGTGACGGTGTAGTTCGGGCTGAAGCTCAGGTAGAGCGAGAAGCCCGAGGCGAAGGCCACCCAGAGGATGGTGGTGACGAGCACGCCGGGCCAGAGCCGGGAGGACTTCGGGCGGCGGCCGGGCAGGGTCCGGTGCATCACCATGAGGAACCCGATGAAGACCAGGACGCCGAAGGCGCTCGTCAGGTAGCTGGTCACCGCCGGGACCGGCACGAGGAGGACCTCCTGGACGAAGCGCAGGATCAGCGGGCTGAACAGGATCGAGACGCCGAGCAGCGCGGCGACGACCGCGCCGAGGAAGACGATCCCGATCGCCAGCGCGCGGTTCTCGAAGAAGTTGCGCGGGTCGGGCACCGCGTAGGCGCGGTCGAAGGCGATGCGGAACGCCTCGACCGCGTTCGAGGCGACCCAGATCGCGAACAGCGCCGAAAGCGTCAGCACCTCGCTGCTCTGCTTGCCGAGCACCTCCTCGACCACCGGGGCGATCGTCAGGGCGACGTGCTCGGGCGCGATCTCGAACAGCGCCTCGATGATCGGCTCCGAGCGCTCGGAGCCGACCATGATGCCGATCAGCGTCGCGGCGAAGATCAGGAACGGGAACAGCGACAGCAGGCCGGAGAAGGCGATGAAGCCGGACATCGACCAGCCGTCGTTGCGGTTGAACCGGTCCCCCGCCACCCAGAGGACGCGCAGCGCCCGGCGGAGTCGCCTCACGGAAACAGCGGGGCCGCCATCAGCCCCATGGTCTCGGGCAGGCCGAGCATCAGGTTGGCGTTCTGGATCGCCTGGCCGGAGGACCCCTTGGTGAGGTTGTCGAGCGCGGAGAAGACCATGACCCGGCCGGGCCTGCGGTCGGCGATCACCCCGAGGTGGACGAAGTTCGACCCGCGCACGTGCCGCGTCGCCGGCGCCTCGCCGTAGGGCAGGACGACGATGAAGGGCTCGTCGGCGTAGGCGGCCTGCAGTGCCGCATGGATCGCCGGTCCCTCGCCGCGGACGTAGATGGTGGCGAGGATGCCGCGGTTCTGCGGCAGCAGGTGCGGGACGAAGGTGACCTCGACCTTGCGGCCGGCCACCTTCTCGAACTCCTGGTCGAACTCGGCGAGGTGGCGGTGCTTCGCGACGTTGTAGGCGTGGTAGCCCTCGGAGACCTCGGAGTGCAGCATGCCCTCCTTCGGCGAGCGGCCGGCGCCGGAGACGCCGGTGGCGAGGTCGATGATGATGTCGTCGGGATCGATCACCCCGGCCTTCAGCAGCGGCAGCAGCGCGTAGAGGCCGGTCGCCGAGTTGCAGCCGGTGCCGGCGACCAGCCGGGCGGCGCGGATCTCGTCGCGGTAGAACTCGGTCAGGCCGTAGACCGCCTCGGCCTGCAGGTCGAGCGCGAGGTGGGGATGGCCGTACCAGTGCTCGTAGACGGCGGGGTCGCGCAGCCGGAAGTCGGCGGAGAGGTCGACGACCTTGAGGCTTCGCGGCAGCCTGGCGATGACCTCCTGGCTCGTCGCGTGCGGCAGGGCGCAGAAGGCGAGGTCGATGCCGCCGGGGTCGAACGCGTCGATGCTGGTCAGCGCCGGCAGGTCGAGGTGGCGCAGGTGGGGGAAGACCTCGCCCATCGACTGCCCGGCCTTGCGGTCGGCGGTCAGCGCGGCGATCCGCAGGCCCGGATGGGTCGCGATCAGGCGCACGAGCTCGGCGCCGGTGTAGCCGCTGGCGCCGAGGATGGCGACGTCGTGGGTCTCGCTCATGCTTGTCCCTCGCACCGGCTCCGAGGGGCCCGTTTACGGCAAACGCCGGCGGCGATCAATCTGCTCGCCGTCAGGGATGCGGAGCGCGGGGATGTCAAAGGTTTACGAGGATCTGCGTCATATGGAACCCATATGGAACCGGTATGGAATGCATATCGGTAGCAAAACACTCGGGATTGGATCGTTAACACCGTCCCCCGGCGGCGGACTGCCCTCAGCCGGGCCAGGTGCCGTGCTGCAGCACGACGCGGTAGCCGTCGGGATCCTCGAACGTGCGTCCATGCCGGTCCCAGCAGGGATTGAAGGCCGGCACCGGCGCGAACCCGGCCGTCGCCATGCGGCGGACCGCGGCGGACCATTCGGCGGGGTCGGGCAGGTAGAAGACGAGCAGGTTGTCCCGCGTCGGCGCCCGGCCCGCGACGTGACCGTGTGCGCGGGTGAACTCGAGGTGATAGGGGGCGCCGGCGCGGCCCAGCATGATGCCGTCGAACCCGTCGTGGTCTTCGAAGGGGTCGAGGAGGTCGAGGCCGAGACCGTCGCGGTAGAACGGCAGCAGCCGGTCCGGATCGTCGCTCGGGCGCGCGACGCGCAGCGTCGGGAGCGCGGTCATCGCGCCGTCAGGCGGCGCGGAAGGGGAGGGGGGCGCCGGTGAAGACGGCCGCGCGGGCGCCGACCTCGGCGGGGTCGCCGGAGGTCAGGTAGCTGACGCTCCCCGAGCCGCCGCGGAAGTTCGGGTGGCGGCCGAGGTAGTTCGAGAGGCTGGCGGCGACGAGCTCGGGCTGCGAGACGAGCGTGGTCACCGGCGGCAGCGCCGCCCGGAACGCCGCCTCGACCAGCGGGTAGTGGGTGCAGCCGAGCACCGCGGATTGCGGCGCCGGCAGCCGGGCGAGGAGGGCCGCGACATGCTCGCGCGCCACCTCCGCCGCCCGGTCGAGCTCGCCCGCCTCGATCGCCTCGACGAGGCCGGTGCAGGCCTGCGGCGCCACCGTAACGTCGCGGGCGCGGAAGCGCAGCTCGCGCGGGAAGGCGCCGCTGCGCACGGTGGCGGGCGTTGCGAAGAGCGCGACGTCGCGAAGGCCGGTGTGGGTCGGCGGCGTGTTGTCGCCCCAGTCGCGCCGGGTCAGGTGCTCGATGACCGGCACGAAGACCCCGAGCACGCGGTGGGTCTGCGGGTTCAGCCAGTTCACCTGCAGGTCGTGCAGCGCCACCGCCGAGGCGGTGTTGCAGGCGAGGACCACCAGCCCGCAGCCCGCGGCGAACAGCCGCTCCACCCCGGCGATCGTCAGGTTGTAGACCTCGGCCGGCGACTTCACGCCATAGGGGGCGTGGGCGTTGTCCCCGAGATAGACGAAGTCCTGCTCGGGCAGCGCCCGGGTCAGCGCGCCGAGCACCGTCAGGCCGCCGAGCCCGCTGTCGAAGACGCCGATCGGCATGGCTAGCGGATGTCCTCGAACTCGAAGCCGTAGCCGAGATCGGGGATCGGCGTCGGCGACAGCCGGTAGGTCTCGGCGCGCAGGTAGTCCATCATGCCGCGGGCGTCGCCGGCATGGGCGGCGAGCCTGGCCGGGTCGAGCGGGCGGCCGACGACGACCCTGACCGGCTCGCCGACGCGCACCTTGAACTCGTTGACGAGCAGCGCCATGCGAAGCGTGGTGTGCAGGTGGCTCGCCAGCTGGAACAGCCGGCTGTTGCGGCCTTCGAAGAAGATCGGCACCACGGTCGCGCCCGACTTGGCGATCAGCCGCGCGGTGAAGCGTCGCCAGGACGGGTCCATCGGCCGGCCGAACGGCCTGAGCGCGGTCGAGACGGTGCCGCCGGGGAAGATGCCGATGCAGCCGCCGTTGGCGAGGTAGCCGAGCGCGAGGCGGCGGGTCTCGATGTTGACCGCCTGCGCCTCGCGGCTCTCGTCGAAGCTGATCGGCAGGATGACGCGGTCGAGCTCGGCCGCCTTGCGGAAGACGCGGTGGGCGAGGATGCGGAAGTCGCCGCGGGTCCGTGACAGGATATGGCCGAGCATCAGGCCGTCGAGGATGCCGTAGGGGTGGTTGGAGATGACGATCAGCGGCCCCTGGCGCGGGATGTCGTCGAGGCTGCCGCGCGTCACCGCGAGGCTCAGGCCGTAGCGCTCGACCATCACCTCCCAGAAATCGCGGCCCCGCGCCACCTCGAGGTCGTAGCCGCGCGCCATGTGGATCAGCCGGAGCCGGCCGGTGATGTTCTCCAGCGACCGGATCACCGCCCGCCCCGCACGGGTGCGGGCCGAGGAGGCGTAGCTGATCTCGCGGGCGACGCTGCGGGGCGGTCTCATGGCACAGGGAGCGACAGGTGGCGGCCGCCCCGCCCGGAAACCGCGCACGGAGCCCGGCCACGATACCGTGGCACGAGTGGCGGCACAACGGGGAAGCGAAGCACGACCCGTCCGGATACCGGGTAGGCCCTCACCGCCGCAAGCGCGCAACGAGCGGGGGTTCGCCCGACTGCACAGAGTATTATCGAAGGTTCTGGAAGGATGATTGCGGGTGCGCATGCCTGCGTGGCACCGTCGCGTGAAGTATATTTTTCGAAATATATTTATCAGAGACGCCTGCAAAACGCCGAATTATGGCCGGACAGGCGGCCGCGGATCGTTCGATGAACTCTGGAGCTGAGACCTCGTTGGTCTCGCTTCGAGGTTTTTCGGTGGACGAGATCGGAATCGGTGGCGTGTGGGGGATCTCAGGACGGGCGGAGGCCATAGAGCCTGAGGAAGCGCCCGCCCTTCCAGACGTTCCAGGCGATGGCGACCAGGGTGAAGTGGGTCCGGTTGCGCGCCAGCCCGAGGAAGCGGGTGCGCGCCAGCCGCCACACCTGCTTGCCATGGCCGAAGATGCGCTCGACCCCGGCGCGCGTCACCCCGATCTCCTTGTTGCGCGCGACCTCCGCCGCCAGCAGCGGGGCGTTGCGGTAGCCCTTGCGTTGCACCCGGTCGGCGACACCGCGGGCAGCCAGGGTGTCGCGCGTCTCCTGCGCCGAATAGGCGCAGTCGGCGTAGAGCTCGGTCTCGCCCCCGGTCATCAGCCCCTTCCAGCTCTTGATCTCGTGCGCGTTGCCCGGCGTCACCGTCTGCGCGTGGATGAAGCCGTCCTCGTCGGCGTTGACCTGGAACTGGTAGCCCCAGGTCCCGACCTTGCGCCCGCGCGCATTGATCTTCACGTGCGCCCCCGCCTCCGGGTCCCGGCCGTCCGTCTCGCCCTCGCCGAGCTTCCCCCGCCCGGTCCGCGCCGCCTCGACCACCGTGGCGTCGATGATCGCCACCCGTCCCTCGCCAATGATCACCTTCTTCGCCGCGAGCTGCTCCGTCACCGCCGCGAACAGTGCCGCGAGCTGCCCCTCCGTCTCCAGCTGCGCCCGGAAGCGGCCGATCGTGGTCGCATCCGGGGTCGCGGCATCGAGCTCCAGCCGGCAGAACTTGCGGAACAAGAGATCCCGCGCCAGCTGCGCCGCCAGCTGCTCGTCCGAAAGCCCGTGCCAGATGCCGAGTAGCAGCGCCCTGAGCAGCGTCTGGACCGGATAGCCGGGGCGGCCGGTCGCCTTCTTGCCCTCGTCGACCAGCAGCCCCGCCAGCGCCTCCCAGTCGAAAAGCGCCTCCACCGGGTCGAGCGCCTTCAGCGCGGGGTGATCGAACAGCTCGGGGCCGGCGAAAAGGGCGGGTTGCGTCGCAAAGCTCTTTCTCATGCCAAAGAGCTTAACCCATCGAGATCCCCAACGGAATCCGTGAGTTTTGCAGAGGGCTCTATCAAGAAGGTGAAAATAAAGTGAAACGGTGCCTGCGCCACATTTCGTGGCGCATATCGGAAACGTCGGTATAGGAACGCTTTTCTCGATATCCACTGGCCCACCCTCCCGTGGGGCCGATGGGCGCGCCGTCAAGTGGAGCTCGCTCCGGCACGAACCCGACCGAGCAGCACCTCGACGCGGCGGACAACCTCTCCGAGCAGGCGCTCCGCGTCCGGCCGGCTGTCGGCCTCGGTGTAGCAGCGCAGCTCGGGCGCGTTGCCCGACGCCCGCAGGTGGACGATCTCGCCCGACGCCAGGGTCATGCGAACGCCGTCAAGGGTGTCGACGGCCGCGGGCGGCGCGGCAATGCCGTCGAGAAGGGCCCACCGGGCAGCCGCATCGGCCGAGAGAGCCGCGAGCAGGCGGCCGGAGACCTCCTCGGGCACCTCGGGGACCCGATCGCTTGCCGTCACCCGCGACGGCAGATCCGCTGCGAGCTCCGCGAGCGTGCGGCCGTCCGCCGCCATCGCCGACAGCAGCGCGACGATCGGCGTCATCGCGTCCCGCGTTGGCAGGGCAGGGAGGGTCCGGCCATCGGGGGCGACGGCAGTTCCTCCGAGCAGGAAGCCGCCGTTGGCTTCGTATCCCACCGGCAGCCGCGCGCCCGCGCGCTTCATCTCGACGATGGCCTCGATGACCCAGGGCGAGCCGATCCGGGTACGGCGCACGGTGGGGAACCAGCCGCAGCGCTCGACCGCTGTGCTCGAGCTCAAGGGCGTCGCGACCGCGTCCGCCCCGAGGAACCGCGCGGTCAGGGCGCCGACGGCGTCGCCGCGCAGCGTCGTTCCGGTCTCGTTGGCGATCAGCGGCCGGTCGCCGTCCCCGTCGGTCGAGACCAGCGCCTCCAGCCGGTGCTCCTGGACCCAGTCCCGGAGCCGCGCCGCGTCCTCCGGCGCGACGGCTTCGGTGTCGATGGGCACGAACCGGTCGGTCCGCCCGATGTCGATCACCTCGGCCCCGAGCCGGCGCAGGGTCGCGCTCAAGAGGTCGCGGCCGGCGGCGCTGTGCTGGTAGACGCCGATCCTGCGGCCGGCGAGGCGGCCCGGCCCGAAGAAGTCGACATAGCGCGCGATGTAGCGTTCGCAGACCTCGGCCCCGATCCCGGCGACCGCCGGCGCCGCACCGCCGGCCGCCGGCCCGGGCGCCGCGAGGGCGGCGGCGATGCCGGCCTCGTCCGCCTTGGTGATCTCGCCGTCGGCGCGGTAGAACTTGATCCCGTTGCGGTCGAACGGGATATGGCTGCCGGTGACCATGACCGCGGCGGCCCCGCGCCGCGCCGCCTCGAGCGCCAGCGCCGGCGTCGGAAGGGCGCCGCAGTCGATCGCGCGCACGCCCTGGGCCCGGAGCGCCCGGAGGCAGGCGGCGGCGATCCGCGGCGAGCTCGGCCGCAGGTCCCGCCCCACGAGCACCGCGTCGGGCGGCGCGCCGGCGTTTCGCAGATGCTCGACGAACGCGGCCGCATACGCCTCGCAGACGGCATCGCGCATCTCCGACACCAGCCCGCGCAGGCCGCTCGTCCCGAATTTCATTCCGCCTCCGAGCGATTCGTCGCCCCCGTCGTATCAGAGCCGGCCGAGATCGTCCGCTATCCTCGCGGCTTTGGAATTTCCGAAGCAGCAGTGCGAAAAGCAATGCTTGATCCGAAGCAGCGCACCGCCGATCATCGCGCGAATTCGCAGCCCCGAGAACCAGGAGCAGGCCGATGACCCGGATGGACCCCGTCGACCCGATCGCCGCGCTGCGCGCCACCGCGTCCCGCCCGTTCACCGAGGCGATGGCGATGCCGCCGTCGGTCTACACTTCGCAAGCGGTGACCGCCGCCGAGCTCGACCGCATCTTCGCCCGCGACTGGATCTGCGTCGGCCGCGCCGAGTCGCTCCGAAGAAGGGCGACTACCTGACCTACGACCTCGCCGGCCAGCCGGTGATCGTGCTGCGCGACAACGACGGCGCCATCCGGGCGATGTCGAACGTCTGCCTGCACCGGATGTCGACGCTGCTCACCGGCACCGGCCGGCGCAAGGTCATCACCTGCCCCTACCACGCCTGGATGTACGACCTCGACGGGACGCTGAAGAACGCGACCTACATGGACCGGAACGAGTGCTTCCACCGCGAGGGGATGCAGCTACCCCAGATCCGCTCCGAGGTCTGGCTCGGCTGGATCTTCATCACCCTGAACCCGGAGGCGCGCCCGGTCGCGGAGACGTTGAGCGACCTCGCCGCCGACATCGCGCCCTTCGGCATGGAGGCCTACACCGAGCTCTTCCGCGAGACCCACCTCTGGGACACCAACTGGAAGGTGCTCGCCGAGAACTTCATGGAGAGCTACCACCTGCCCGCCTGCCACGCGGCGACGATCGGCGGCGTCTCCTCGATCGCCGACGCCGAGATGCCCGAGGGCGCGCCGGCCTACAACATCCACTTCATCACCAAGGACCCGGCCTTCACCCTCTCGGTGGCCCACCCCAACAACACGACCCTCGAAGGCGAATGGCGCCTGAAGACCGCGGTCTTCGCCGTCTATCCGTCGCTGATGATCACCCTCACCCCCGGCTACTTCTGGTACCTGTCGCTGCACCCGAAGGGACCGGGCCAGGTCCACATCACCTTCGGCGGCGGCCTCTCGCCCGACTTCCTCGCCGATCCCGACCACGAGGCGCACATGGCGGCGACGAAGAAGCTGCTCGATGAGGTCAACGCCGAGGACAAGGGCTGCACCGAGCGGGTCTTCCAGCGGCGTCTCCTCGCGCCTCGCGGCGCCGGGGCCGATGAGCCATCTCGAGCGCCCGCTCTACGACTTCTCCCGCTACCTCGCCGACCGGCTGGTGTCGTGAGCGCGCCGGTGCACCTCCTGGCGGCCGACGGCCCCGCTCCGGCCGTGGAGAAGGTCGAGGCGCTCGTCGTCGGCGCCGGCCAAGCCGGCGTGGCGATGAGCGAGCATCTGACCCGGGCCGGCATCCCGCACCTGGTGCTCGAGCGCGACCGGATCGCCGAGCGCTGGCGGACCGGGCGCTGGGATTCGCTCGTCGCGAACGGCCCCGCCTGGCACGACCGCTTCCCGGGGCTCGCGTTCGAAGGCGATCCCGACGCCTTCGCGCCGAAGGAGGCGGTCGCCGACTACTTCGTCGCCTACGCGCGAAAATTCGACGCACCCGATCCGCTGCGGCGTCGAGGTGCGGGAGGTCCGGCGCAACGAGGGCCGGCCGGGGTTCCGGGTCGAGACCTCGGACGGCGTGATCGAGGCCGACCATGTGATCGCCGCCACCGGTCCGTTCCAGCGCCCGGTCCACCCGGGGTTCGTGCCCGAGGGCGCGGGGATCACCCAGATGCATTCCGCCGCCTACCGCAATCCCGGCCAGCTCCCGGAAGGGGCGGTGCTCGTGGTGGGCGCGGGCGCCTCCGGCGCGCAGATCGCCGAGGAGCTGCTGCGGGCCGGCCGGCGCGTCTTCATCTCGATCGGCCCGCACGACCGCCCGCCGCGCCGCTACCGCGAGCGCGACAACGTCTGGTGGCTCGGCGTCCTCAACAAATGGGACGCGGAGGCCCCGCCGGGCACGAAGCACGTCACCTTCGCGGTCAGCGGCGCCTACGGCGGCGCCACCGTCGACTACCGGCGTCTCGCGGCGCGGGGCATGACGCTGCTCGGCCGGGCCGCGTCCTTCGCGGACGGCGTGATGACCTTCGAGCCGGGGCTCGCGGAGAACCTCGCGACCGGGGACCGGAACTATCTCTCGGTGCTCGACGAGGCCGACGCCTGGGTCGCCCGCAACGGCCTCGACCTGCCCGAGGAGCCGGAGGCCCGCGCCATCCCGCCCGACCCGGACTGCGTGACCGATCCGATCCCTTCGCTCGACCTCGCGGCCGAGGGCATTGCCGCGATCGTCTGGGCGACGGGCTACACGCTCGACTTCGGCTGGCTCAAGGTCGACGCCTTCGACGAGACCGGCCGGCCGAGGCACCAGCGCGGCGTCTCGGCCGAGCCCGGGGTCTATTTCCTCGGCCTGCCGTGGCTGTCGCGGCGGGGCTCGTCGTTCATCTGGGGCGTCTGGCACGACGCGAAGTTCGTGGCCGACCACATCGCGACCCAGCGGGCCTACCGCGCCTACGCCCCGACCGGCACGCGGGAGGCCGAGACCACCCGGCCGGCGGCCGGCGTCGCCTGACCGATCACACCGAGAGACCGATGGCACACACCCGCATCCGCAAGTTCAACACCCGCGACACCTATCCCGAGCAGAACCTCGACAACGACCTCGCCCAGGCCGTCGTCGCCCGCGGCGCGACGATCTTCCTCCGCGGCCAATGCCCGCAGGACCTCGACACCGCGGCGAACATCGAGAGCCATGACCCGGTCGAGCAGACCCACAAGGTCATGCAGAACATCCGCCAGCTGATCGAGGAGTCGGGCGGCCGGATGGAGCATCTCGTCAAGGTCGTCGTCTACCTGACCGACGTCCGCCACCGCGAGGCGGTCTACCGCACGATGGGCGAGTACATCCGCGGCGTGCACCCGGTCTCGACCGGCCTAGTCGTGTCGGCGCTGGCCCGCCCCGAGTGGCTGGTCGAGATCGACGCCACCGCCGTCATCCCGGACTGAGCCCGGTGGCCGCGCTCTCGCCACGCCTCCGGGCAGCCGTCGACGCGCTGCCGCTGTTTCCGGGCGCGCGCGTGCTCGAGATCGGCTGCGGCCCCGGCGCCGCGGCGCGCGAGATCGCCCGCCGCGTCGACCCGGGCCGGGTGCTCGGCATCGACCGCTCGCCAACCGCCATGGCCCAGGCGACCGCCGCCGGCCGGGCCGAGGTCGCCGCCGGCCTGCTCGAGTTCCGCTGCACCGCCGCCGAGGACCTCGTCCTCGCCCCCGGCGAAGCCCCCTACGACCTCGCGCTCGCCATCCGGGTCGGCGCCCTCGACGGCCGCCATCCGGAAGCCGGCCGCGCTGCCCTGCCGCGCATCGCCGCCGCGCTGAAGCCCGGCGGCCGCCTCTACATCGACGGCGGCGACCCGCTGCGCGAGCTGGATCCCATGACCTTCCCCCTCGTCGCCCGCTGCCGCGAAACTTGCCGCTTCGGCCTCGCCATTGCCGGCGCGCTGGCGAGCGAGAACCTCACTGACCCCCGCCACCGCCGTGATCCCGGATCGAGCGATGCCTTGTAGCGACGCCCGCACCAGGCGCGAAGGTCAGCGCCCGACCCGGCGGGCGAGAAGCGCCCGCCTGGGGGCGGGGCGGGCGCTGACCGGGCTGAAGCCCGGTCGGGCCGCTGGGGGAGGGCGCGCCGAGCCGTGCGCGCCGTCTCGCCGTCCTGAAGACCCGGTTGGCGCACAGGCCAGCCCTCGACGAATTCAGATGCGCGTTTCGGGCACGCGTGCCCGCGCGTGCCCGGGACCGCGCACATGACCTTCTCCCTCGTCGCCCGCTGCCGCGAAACCGGCCGCTTCGGCCTCGCCATCGCCTCCTCCTCCCCGGCCGTCGCCGCCCGCTGCGCCTACGCCCGCGCGGGGGTCGGCGCGGTGGCGAGCCAGAACGTCACCGACCCCCGCCTCGGCCCCCGGACCCTCGATCTCATGGAACGCGGCGCGACCGCCGCCGAGGCCGTCGCCATTGTCGCCCGCGACCCCCTCGCCGCCCACCGCCAGGTCCTCGCCGTCGACGCGACGGGGCTCAGCGCCGTCCACTCCGGGACCAATGCGCTCGGCATCTGGGCAGAGGCGCGCGACCACGACGTCGCGAGCGGCGGCAACCTCCTCGCCGACGAAGGCGTGCCCCGTGCCATCGTCGACGGCTTCCTCGGCAGCTCCGGCCACCTCGGCGACCGGCTCCTCACGGCGATGCAGGCCGGCCTCGACGCCGGCGGCGAAGCCGGCCCGATCCACTCGATCGGCCTCAAGATCGTCGACCGCGTGCCCTGGCCGGTCGCCGACCTCCGCATCGACTGGACCGAAGCCGACCCGGTCGCCGAGCTCGCAGCGCTCTGGGCGCTCTACCGCCCGCAGCTCGACGCCTACGTGACCCGCGCGCTCGACCCGACCGCCGCCCCGAGCTATGGCGTCCCGGGCGACGAGTAGCCGGCTTGCGCGCGCCGGGGACGGCCGGCATTCTCGCGCCATGCCGCGCCGCTTCACCTTGCGCCAGCTCGAGTATTTCGTGGCGGTCGGCCAGGCGGGCAGCATCGCCGCCGCCTCCGAGGCGATCAACGTCTCCTCGCCGTCGATCTCGGCGGCGATCGCCCAGCTCGAGGCCGAGTTCGGCATCCAGCTCTTCGTCCGCCAGCACGCGCAGGGGCTGTCGCTGACCCCGGGCGGCCGGCGGTTCTTCGGCGAGGCGAAGCTCCTGCTCGAGGCGGCCGACGGCCTGCACGACCTCGCCGCCGACATCGCGCACGCCGCCCGCGGCCCGATCGGCATCGGCTGCTTCGTCACGCTGGCGCCGCTGATCCTCGCCTCGCTGCGGCGCAGCTTCGAGGCCGCCCATCCGGGCGTCCGGGTAGTGCAGAGCGAGGGCGACCAGGAGCGCCTCCTCGCGATGCTGCGCCGGGCCGAGATCGACGTCGCGATCACCTACGACCTCGAGATCCCGCAGGACGTCGCCTTCGCGCCGCTCGCCTCGCTGCCGCCGCACGCGATGGTCGCCGCGGACCACCGCTTCGCCGGGCTACCTTCCGTGCCGATCGAGGCGCTCGCCGCCGAGCCGATGGTGCTCCTCGACCTGCCGCTCAGCCGCGACTACTTCCTCTCGCTCTTCGCCGCCGCCGGCCTCAGGCCGCGCATCGCCGAGCGGACCCGCGACATGGCGGTGATGCGCAGCCTGGTCGCCAACGGCTACGGCTACGCGCTCGCCAACCTCCGGCTGCGCACCGACCGCGCGCCCGACGGCCGGCCGCTGTCGCTGGTCCGCCTCGCCGGCGACCCGCGGCCGATGGCGCTTGGCATCGCCACCATGCGCAGCGAGCGCCGGACCCGCATCGTCACCGCCTTCGAGGCGCACTGCCGCGAGCGGATCGCCGGCGGCGCGCTCCCCGGGCTCGCGGAGTAGGCTTCGCGTAGCGCGGCCTCAGAGGCCGCCGAAAACCTCTCGCATGTCGATCTCGAGCCCGGGGGGGTCGAGCGCCAAGGACCCCTCATGGACGATACGGACTTCGATCGAGCCTTCCTCGGCTCGCCGATGATGGATGATGACCCGGTTGTCGGTGTCGACGATCAGGTAATGCCGCACGCTCGACAGCGAGAAGTAGCCCGCGAGCTTCACGCCCCTGTCGATCCCCCGGCTCGATGGCGAGACGACCTCGACCACGATGATCGGGTCCGTGGCCTCGATCGCATCCCCGGGCAGGGGCGGGCCGCAGCGGATGAGGGCGTCGGGCTCGTAGACCGTCCGGTCGTTCACCCTGACCGTCGCGCCGTCGGGGAGGGCCTCGCAGGGAAGGCCTCGAGTCGCGATTGCGGTGCGCAGCGCGAGCCAGGCCTGGCTCTTCGCCCGGGTATGGCTCATCCGCTCCGGCGCCATTGCGACCACGACGCCGTTGTCGAGCTCGAAGCGTCCTTCGGGCTGCTGCAACGCCCAGGCGATGAACTCGTCGGCGGTGAATTCGTTCTGCCTCGGCTGCTCCATTGCCCGCCTCGTTCCCCTGGCTCGCTGATCCTACCACGCCACGCACGCTTCCTGCCAACCGGTTACAATCGAACACCCTGCGCCGCCCGCTAGAGTCCGCCGCGCAGCCGCTCGACTAGCCGCCCGAGCATGGCGTCGCAGGCGGCGAGCTGCGCCTCGGTCACGAACTCGTCGGGCTTGTGCCCCTGCGCCATGTCCCCCGGGCCGCATACCACCGTCGCCAGGCCGAGCGTCTCGGCGAAGAGCCCGCCCTCGGTGCCGTAGGCGACCTTGGTCGTGCCGGTCCCGGCCAGCGCGGACACCAGCCGGACCGCCTCCGAGGCGGGCGGCGTGTCGAGGCCCGGATAGGCGTTCGTCACCGCGATCTCGATCCCGGCCTCCGGTACGCCCGTCGCCTCCGCGATCCGGGCCGCCTCCGCGGCGAGGCCGTCGAGCAGCGCCTGCGGGTCGTCGGCGGCGAGGTTGCGGATTTCGAACTCGATCTCGCAGCGGTTCGGCACGATGTTGAGCGCGACCCCGCCGGCGATCCGCCCGACATGGAGCGTGGTGTAGGGCACGTCGTAGGCCGCGTCGCGATGGCCGTGCGCGGCGATCGCCGCCTGCCGCGCCCGGATCGCGGCGACGAGGTCGCAGGCGAGGTGGATGGCGTTCGTCGCTCGCGGCGCCAGCGCCGAGTGCCCCTCGCGCCCGGTGCAGACGGCGCGGGCGGCCGTCTTGCCCTTGTGCCCGATGGCGACCGCCATCGAGGTCGGCTCGCCGACGATGCAGAGGCGCGGCCGCATGCCGAACCGGTCCATCGCCTCGATCACCCGGCGCACCCCGACGCAGCCGACCTCCTCGTCGTAGGAGAGCGCGAGGTTGAGCGGCGTCCTGAGCGAGCCCGAAGCCGCGGCGGCCGCGGCGTTGAGCGCGCAGGCGAGGAACCCCTTCATGTCGGCCGCCCCGCGCCCGTAGAGCCGGCCGTCCGCCGCGCGGAGGACGAACGGGTCCGAGCTCCACGCCTGCCCCTCGACCGGCACCACATCGGTGTGCCCCGAGAGCAGCACGCCGGGGCGGTCCGCCGGCCCGATGGTCGCGAGCAGCCCCGCCTTGCGGCCGGTGTGGTCGCGCACGAGCGCGCTCTCCACGCCATGCCCGGCGAGGAAGCCCCGGACCCATTCGACGAGCTCGAGGTTCGACGCGGCGCTGACCGTCTCGAACCTGACCAGCCGGGCGAGGATCTCCGCCGAGGCCGTCACGGCGGCGGCTCGTAGTCGCCGCGCCGGATGCCGTGGCGCTTGAGCTTGTCGTAGAAGGTCTTGCGCGGCACCCCCAGCGTCTCGATCGTCGCCCGGACGTCGCCGCCATGCGCAGTGAGCGCGTCGCGGATCAGTCCGGCCTCGAAGCGGTCGACCCGCTCGGGAAGGCTCCCGTCCGCGGGAGCCGCGACCGCCGGCGGCGCGGCCTCCTCCTCCGGCTCGAGGCCGAGCGCGACCCGGTCGGCGAAGTGCAAGAGCTCGCGGACGTTGCCCGGCCAGTCGTGCCGCGCGAGGTAGTCGCGCACCGCGGCGGTCAGCTCGGGCGCCGGCCGGCCGAAGCGCTCGGCGGCGCGCTTGAGGAAATGCGCGAAGAGGAGGGCGATGTCGCCCCGCCGCTCGCGCAAGGGCGGGATGCGCAAGGTGACCACGTTCAGCCGGTAGTAGAGGTCCTCGCGGAAGCCGCCGCGCGCGGCCGGATCGCCGAGATCGACCTTCGTCGCCGCGACCACGCGCAGGTCGAGCCGCCGCCGTTCGTTGGTGCCGAGCGGCTCGACCTCGCGGGTCTCGAGCACGCGCAGGAGCTTGACCTGGATCGCCGGCGGGCACGACTCGATCTCGTCGAGGAACAGCGTGCCGCCGTTCGCGTGCTCGATCCGGCCGACGCGCTTGCGGTCGGCACCGGTGAAGGCTCCGGCCTCGTGCCCGAAGAGCTCGCTCTCGAGCACCGTCTCGGGCAGCGCGCCGCAGTTGAGCGCGACGAGGTTGCGCGCCTTCCGCCGGCTCCAGTCGTGCAGCAGCCGCGCCACCACCTCCTTGCCCGTACCGGTCTCGCCGAGCACCAGCACGTCGACATCGGCGTCGGCGACCTGGCGGATCGTCTCGCGCAGCCGGCGGATGCCGGGGGCATCGCCGATCAGCGGCAGGTCGGCCGGCGTCTCGGCCGCCGCTGCCCGCAGCCGCCGGTTCTCGAGCACCAGCCGCCGCTTCTCGGCGGCATGGGCGACGGCGGTGGCGAGGCGCTCGCCGTCGAACGGCTTGGAGATGAAGTCGTAGGCGCCGTCCTTCAGCGCCGCCACCGCCAGCTCGACGTCGCCGTGCCCGGTCACGAGCAGCACCGGCAGCTCGCTGTCGAGCGCCTTGATGCGCTGGAACAGCTGCAGGCCGTTCATCCGCGGCATCCGGATGTCGGTGACGATCGGTCCGGCGAAGCCGTCGTCGAGCGCGGCGAGCGCCGCCTCGGCGCCGTCGTAGGCCCGCACCTCGAAGCCCGCGAGGGTCAGCACCTGCGTCGTCGCCCGCCGGAGATCGGGGTCGTCGTCGACGAAGATCACCGGCCCGCCGCTCATGCCGCCCTCGGCAGTTCGAGCGTGAACGCGGCGCCGGCGCCTTCGGTCGGCTCGAGCCGCAGCACGCCGCCGAACTCGGCGGCGATGTCGCCGGAGATGACGAGCCCGAGCCCGAGGCCGGTCGCCTTGGTGGTGGTGAACGGCATGAACAGCTGGTCGCGCACCTCCGCCGCGATGCCGGGACCATTGTCGGCGACGCTGACCGCGACGGTCCCGGTCCCGGCCCTGACCTCGATGCGGATCGTCGGGTCGGCGACGTCGCGGACCGCGTCGAGCGCGTTCTGCAGCAGGTTCACCAGGATCTGCTCGAGGCGGATGCGCCCGGCCGTCACTTCGGCGCCGGGGACGCGCGGGGCGCGGACGACGGTGACCCCGGCGTCCCGGACCCGCCCGGCGAGCAGCGTCAGCGCCCCGTCGACCGCCGCCTCGACCTCGACCGGCCGCAGCTCGCCGACGCCCCGCCGCGCGAAGCCACGCAGCGTCTGGGTGATCGCCCCGATCCGCTCGGTGACGCCGACGATCTCGCGCAGGTTGCCCCGCGCCTCGCCGGTCTCGCCGGCATCGAGCAGCCGCCCGCCGGTCTCGGCATAGGCGCGGATCGCCGCCAGCGGCTGGTTGATCTCGTGCGCGACCCCGGCCGAGACCTGGCCGAGGATCGACAGCCGGTTCGCCTGCGCGAGGTCATCGCGCAGCCGCCGCGCCCGGACCTCCGCCGCCTCGCGCTCGGCGATCTCGGCGGCGAGGGCGGCATTCGACCGGTTGAGCTCGTCGGTGCGGCCGGCGACGCGGCGCTCGAGCTCGGCATTCATCCCGGCGAGCGCGGCCTGGCGCGCGAGCGCCCAGCGCCGGCGGCGCAGCGTCGCAACCCCGATGAGCGTGACGAGGAGCCCGGCGAGGAGCGCCGTCACCTGCGCCCCGCGCGCCGCCGCCGTCAGCGCCGGCTCGGCCGGAAGCAGCACGGTGATCCGCCATCCGGGCGCCGAGGGACCGACGGCAGCGTCGGCGGCGACGTGGAGGCGGCCGTCGATCCGGGCCGTCCCGTCCTCGCCCATGGCGACGGGCACCGGGGCGAGCGCGGCGTCGCCCACCTGCAGCGCCGCGCGGGCGGCCGCGGCGTCCGCCAGCAGCCGGGTGGTGCCGAAGCGCCAGCCGGGCTCGGTGGTGGCGAGCACGACCCCGTCCTGGTCGGCCACCACCACCACGAGCCCGCTCGCGCGCCAGCGTGCCTCCAGATCGTCGAGCTCCACCTTGTCGACGACGACGCCGAGCGGCCCGAGCACGCTGTCGACGCGGTGCGACAGATAGAGCCCGGGCCGGCGGCTGACGGTGCCGAGCGCATACTGCTGCGCCGCCCCCTCGGCCATCGCCCGGATGAAGTAGGTGCGAAAGGCGTAGTCGCTGCCGACGAAGGTTTCGGGGGTCCCGGCGTTGCTGGCCGCAATGGCGATGCCGTCGCGACCGACGAGATAGATGACCGATGCGCCGGCCTCGGCCGCGATCTCGGCAAGCTTGGCATTGAGCCGGTCGCGGGCGGCCTCGGCCGGAGCGGCGAGGAGCGCCGTCACCTCCGGATCGCGGGCGAGCACCGTCGGCACGAGACGCTGCTTCTCGATCACCGCCGCCAGCGCGCCGCCGGCGAGCGGCAGCGCCGCCGCGGCGCGATCGGCGAGCTCCGCCGCCGCGCGCTCCCGCGCCAGCCGCCCAACCGCGACCGCCACGGCGACCAGCAGCCCGAGCACCGCGAGGGCGAGCAGGACGGACCCGAGGCGACCGGGCTGGTCGCGCCGTCCGGCCGGCGCCGCCGCCTGCGTGATCACCATCGCCGCCTCCTCCGACTGCGGATCCTAGTGCGGATCGCCGCCCTTGAACAGCAGGTCTGTGCGGGAAACCGCACGGTCCCGCCGTGGGGCTGAAGTCATAACGGTTTGATCTTGAACAACAAGTTAGAACGCACACCTTGGCATGATCCTTGCTTTGGTATTGCTGCGTCCGCGTCCTTCGGGCGCGGACCCCAAGCACCGGCGGGCGCTGCGGCGCCCCGAAAACGGAGGAAGACATGCACCTAGCGGCCCATCATCCGGCAGAGTCGCACGCGCCGAAGCCCATCTACCGCCAGCTCTATTTCCAGGTGCTGGCGGCCATCGTGCTCGGTGTCACCGTCGGCCACTTCTGGCCCGAGATCGGCGCGAGCCTGAAGCCGCTCGGCGACGGCTTCGTCAAGCTCGTGAAGATGATCATCGCCCCGGTGATCTTCCTGACCGTCACCACCGGCATCGCCGGCATGTCGGACCTGAAGAAGGTCGGCCGCGTCGCCGGCAAGGCCTTCGCCTACTTCCTCACCTTCTCGACGCTCGCCCTCGTCGTCGGCCTCGTCGTCGGCAACTTCATCCAGCCGGGCGCCGGGCTCAACATCGACCCCGCGACCCTCGACGGCGCCGCGGTCGCCGACTACGCCGCCAAGGCGCACGACTCGACGATCGTGGGCTTCCTCTCCGGCATCATCCCGGCGACCGTCGTCGGCGCCTTCGCCGAGGGCAACATCCTGCAGGTGCTGTTCTTCTCGGTGCTCTTCGGCATCGCGCTGGCGGCGGTGGGCGAGCGGGGCGCCCCGGTGCTGAACTTCCTCCAGGCGATGACCAACCCGATCTTCAAGCTGGTCGAGATCCTGATGAAGGCGGCCCCGGTCGGTGCCTTCGGCGCGATGGCCTTCACCATCGGCAAGTACGGCATCGCCTCGGTCCTGAACCTCGCGATGCTGGTCGGCACCTTCTACCTGACCGCCTTCCTCTTCGTCGCCGTCGTCCTCGGCGCCGTCGCCTGGTGGAACGGCTTCTCGATCTTCAAGCTGATCCGCTATCTCAAGGAGGAGCTGCTCCTCGTCCTCGGCACCTCGTCGTCGGAAGCAGCACTCCCCTCGCTGATGGAGAAGATGGAGCTCGCCGGCGCGAAGCGCTCGGTCGTCGGCCTCGTCGTCCCGACCGGCTACAGCTTCAACCTCGACGGCACCAACATCTACATGACCCTGGCCGCCCTCTTCATCGCCCAGGCCTGCAACATCGACCTCTCGCTCGGCGACCAGATCCTGCTCCTCCTCGTCGCCATGCTGTCGTCGAAGGGGGCCGCGGGCATCACCGGCGCCGGCTTCATCACCCTGGCCGCGACCCTCTCGGTCGTCCCCTCGGTTCCGGTCGCCGGCATGGCGCTGATCCTCGGGGTCGACCGCTTCATGTCGGAGGTCCGGGCGCTCACGAACTTCATCGGCAACGCGGTCGCGACGCTGGTGGTGGCGCGCTGGGAGGGCGAGCTCGACGAGGCTCGCCTGGCCGCGGTGCTCGACGGCACGGTCGAGACCGACGAGGAAGGCCTGCCGCAGCTGGCCGCCGCCTGAGCTCGATCCGGCGAAGGCCGGCTGGGGAGGGGCCGCCTCGGCGGCCCCTCCTGCTTTTCACCCCGAAAGGTTAACGCTCGCAAAGCCTCAGATTAAGGTTCTCGAAAGGAACCCGTTTCGTCGGCCCGCCCACCTTTTCAGTCCGCGATCGCTGCCCGATGTACCCCGCAGGCGCCGCGATGGTGCCCGCAACAAGAGGAGCGACGACATGCGCGATCTGTTGATCGACGAACTCGGCCACGTCTACGGGGCGGGGGGGAGCGGCAAAGCCGCGGCCGCCAGGCGCGGCGGCAGCAACTCCAACAGCAACTCCGGACGGCGCAGGAACCGGAAGCGGAACAAGAAGCGCAGGAACCGTCGCGGCGGCGGCAGCCGCAGCAACAGCTAAATCGGCGCGCGCCTCGGATCCTGATCCGGGGCGCGCGTTCCATTGAGGCAGGGGAACGAGCATGCCATTCGAGACGGACGTGAGGGAGAATGTCTTCGCGGCACCCGCCGGGGGCGCGATCGGGCCCGAGCTGTGGCTGCTCGGCCAGCCGCCGCTGCGCGACTACCTGGACTTCGTCCGCGAGTCGGTGGTGGGCGGCGACGCGATGGACCAGCGGGCGCTCTGCGACGAATGGCGGGTCGCGAACGACCGCTACTACGACCTGGAGCGAAGCGAGGCGGGCTACGTCGATGCGGCCGAGTGCCTGGAGCTTCCGGCGGCGATGCGGCCGCTCGCCGACGAGCTCGCCCGCCACCCGCACTTCCGCCACACCAGCGAGTACCTGCCGGCGACCTTCGGCATGGTCGAGCTCGGCCGGCTGATCGTGTACCAGCCGCACGTCACGCTGCCCTTCGTCGAGACGCTGCAGGCGCGGCTCGCGCCGGCGCCCGATGCCGAAGGGCTGTTCCGTTTCTGCCAGCCGCTCGAGCGCCGGGACCCGCCGGTGACGGTGCGGCGCCTCGGCGACCGGCGGTACCAGTTCACCAGCGCGTCGACCGACTTTCGCTTTCACGAGGCGGCGCTGCTGCGGCCCGAGCAGATCACGGGCCTTGACTCGTTCGGGCCGGTCAGCGCGGTCGTCGGGCTCGCGGTCGGCTTCGGGTCGAACTTCCTCAGCGTGGTCCGGTCGGACAAGCGGATGCTCTTGCACAACGGCTATCATCGCGCCTGCGCGCTCAGGGCTGCGGGCATCACCCACGCTCCGGCCGTGATCCGGACGGTGACGCGGCGGGACGAGCTGGCGCTGGTGGCGTCGCAGCCGGTGGTCGACGACCCGGCCTTCTACTTCGCGGCGAAGCGGCCGCCGCTGCTCAAGGACTTCTCCGATCCGGAGCTCACCAAGGTGCTGCAGGTGCGGCGGATGGAGAAGCTCATCGAGGTCACCTTCGAGTTCAACGAGTACGATGTCCCGCAGGCCTGAGCATGGACGGCGGTGACATCGAGGCGCAGCGATCCGGGGCCCTGTTCCGCCCCGAGGCCGTCGCCGAGCAGCAGGATCGCTGGCTCGGCACGGTGCTGCTCGTGCCGAGGGCCTCGCACACGGTCCTCGCCGGATTCGTGGCGCTGATCGTCGCCGGGATCGTCGGTCTCTTCGCCTTCGGCGAATACACGCGCAAGGCGCGGATCGACGGCTGGCTCGCGCCCGAGGCCGGGCTCATCGAGATCGTGCCGCCGCAATCCGGCGTCCTGACCCGGCTCGAGGCCCGGGAGGGACTGGAGGTCGCCGCGGGCGCGCCGCTCGCCGTGGTTTCGGCCGAGCGGCAGAGCGAGCTGATCGGGGCGACGCAGGTCACGGTCCTGCGCCAGCTCCGGGCGCAGCGCGACAGCCTCGTCGGCGAGCGGCGGCGGCACGAGGTGCTCTTCTCCCAGCAGGAGGCAACCCTCGGGGCGCGCCTCAGGGCGACCGAGGCCGAGGCGGCGGAGCTCGCGCGCGAGGAGGGCCTGCAGCGGGACCGCCTCGCGCTCGCCGAGCGGGCGGCGGAGCGCCAGCGCGGCCTGCGCGACCGCGCCATCGCCACCGAGCAGAACCTGCTCGAGGCCGAGCAGGACGCGCTCGACCAGGCGGTGGCGCTGCAGGCGCTCGAACGCAACCGCGCCACGCTCGGCCACGCCCGGCTCGAGATCGAGGCGGAGCGCGACGCGCTGCCGCTGCGCCGCGCGATGCAGCTCGCCGACACCGATCGCGCCATCGCCGCGCTCGACCAGGCGCTGGCCGAGGCGGAGGCGGCGCGCGAGATCGTCATCACCGCGCCCGAGGCGGGCACGGTGACCGGCCTGCGCGCGGCCTCGGGCAGCAGCGTCGGGCCGGACGCGCCGCTGATGACCCTCGTCCCGGCCGGAGCCCGCCTCGAGGCCCGCCTCTACGGGCCGAGCCGGGCGATCGGCTTCATCCGGCCCGGGCAGCGGGTGCGGCTGCGCTACGAGGCGTTTCCGCACCAGAAGTTCGGGCAGTACGACGGCGTCGTGCGCAGCGTCTCTCGCAGCACGGTCGGGTCGGCGGAGCTCGCCGGCGACGGGGCGGCGCTGCCGGGCCTCACCGCCGGCGAGCCGGTCTATCGCGTGACCGTCGACCTCGCGGCCCAGACCGCGACCGCCTACGGCGAGCCGGTGGCGCTGCAGCCGGGCATGCAGCTCGAGGCCGACGTCCTGATCGAGACGCGGCGGCTCTACCAGTGGGTGCTCGATCCGCTGTACTCGCTTTCGGGGAGCCAGGCATGAACGCCGCTGCAGGGCTGAACTTCGGATGGGGCCGGCGGCTGCCCATGGTCCTGCAGGCCGAGGCCGCCGAATGCGGTCTCGCCTGCCTGTCGATGATCTCGGGCTACCACGGCCAGCACGCCGATCCGACCGCGCTGCGCCGCCGGTTCGGCTTCTCGCTCAAGGGCGCGACGCTGAAGGACCTGATCGGCGTCGCCGACCGGATCGGGCTCGCCTCGCGGCCGGTGCGCGTCGAGCTCGATGAGCTCGCCATGCTGCGCACGCCCTGCGTGCTGCACTGGGATCTCAACCACTTCGTCGTGCTGGAGTTGGTCGGCCGCACCGGCATCACCGTGCACGACCCGGCCGAGGGCGTGCGCAAGCTCACCTTCGAGCAGGCATCGCGCCACGTCACCGGCGTCGCGCTCGAGCTCACGCCGACCGGCGGGTTCGAGCCCGCCGCGGCACCCCCGAAGGTGCGGATCCGCGCGCTCCTCGGCCATGTCACCGGCCTGCGCCGGGCGCTCGGGCATCTCCTGCTCCTCGCCTTCGCGATCGAGGTCTTCGCGCTCCTCAGCCCGCTCTTCCTCGGGCTGACCGTCGACCACGCCATCGTCTCCGCCGACCGGGGCCTGCTCCTGACGCTGGCGCTGGCATTCGGGCTCCTGCTCCTGCTGCAGACCGGCGTCGACGCGCTGCGCGGCTGGATGCTGATCACCCTCGGCGCCTCGCTGAAGGTGCAGGCGCGCACCAACCTCTTCTCCCACCTCACCACGCTGCCCGCGAGCTACTTCGAAGGGCGGCACGTCGCCGACGTGATGTCGCGCTTCGACTCGCAGGAGACCATCCTGCAGGCGCTGACCACCGACCTCGTGGTCGCGATCCTCGACGGGGTGATGTGCGTGGTCACGCTCGCCGTGATGTTCGCGCTCGCGCCGATGCTCGCCACCGTCGTCGTGATCGGCGCGGCGCTCTACGGGCTGCTGCGCTGGGTGTCCTACGCCCCGCTGCGGCAGGCCTCGTCGGAAGCGATCATCTGGGCGGCGCGGCGCGACAGCCACTTCCTCGAGAGCCTGCGCGGCATCAAGACGATCAAGCTCTTCAACGGCCAGCGCGACCGCCGCGCGCACTGGCTGAACCTGCTGGTAGAGACGGTCAACCGCCAGCTCACCACCGAGCGCCTCGACCTCCTGTTCCGAACCGCCAACGGCCTGGTGCTGGGGCTGCTCGGCATCGTGGTGGTCTTTCTCGCCGCCCGGATGATCATGGCCAACACCTTCTCGATCGGGCTCCTGATCGCGTTCATCGCCTACCAGGGCCTGTTCGTGCGGCGCATCAGCGACCTGATCGACACGGCCGTCGACCTGCGCATGCTCGGCCTCCACGCCGAGCGGCTCGCCGACATCGCGCTGACCGCGCCGGAGCCGCCGGGCGAGCCGCGCCCGGAGCGCCCGCCCGAGGTCGCGATCGAGGTCCGCGGCGTCTCGTTCCGCTACGGCGCCGGCGATCCCTGGGTGTTCCGGGACCTGAGCTTCCAGGTCGCGTACGGCGAGTCGCTGGCGATCGCCGGGCCGTCCGGCTGCGGCAAGTCGACGCTGCTCAAGCTCCTCGCCGGGCTGCTCCAGCCGACCGAGGGGACGATCCTCGTCAACGGCGAGCCGCTCGAGCGGCTCGGCGCCGAGGCGTGGCGCGGCATGATCGGCGTCGTCATGCAGGACGACAACCTGTTCGCCGGCTCGATCGCCGACAACATCGCCTTCTTCGCGGCCGACGCCGACCGGGCGCGCATCACGGCGGCGGCCCGCGCGGCGGCGGTCCACGACGACATCAGCGCCATGCCGATGGGGTACGGGACGCTGATCGGCGACATGGGGACCGTGCTGTCCGGCGGGCAGAAGCAACGGGTCCTGCTCGCCCGCGCGCTCTACCGCGCGCCCGCGGTCCTGCTGCTCGACGAAGCGACGAGCCATCTCGACGTCGCCCGCGAGAAGGCGGTGAACACCGCGCTCAGGGAAATGGCGCTGACCCGCATCGTGGTCGCGCACCGGCCGGAGACGATCCATGCGTCAGCACGTGTCATCACAGTTCAAGATGCTAGGATCGCCTCCGACCGCGGCACGCGGCTCCCGAGGCGGCATGAGCATCCGGCTGAAGATCGTCCTCTACCAGGTGCTGATGGCGGTGATGCTGCTGAGCACCGCGGCGGCCACCTACATCTCGATCGAACGCATGGACTACTACTTCGACCGGAACCGGATCGCGCGCCAGCAGATGGATACGGTTGTGCGGCTGTCGGCGCACATGAACCGCTATTCGGAGAACATCGCCGAGCTCTTGCTGCTCGGAAGGACCGAGCTTGACGACTTCCACGCGGCGCGCAGCAGCCTCGAGGACAGCCTCGCCCTTCTGACCTCGCTGATCGAGGACGAGGTCGCGTTCATCCGCTCCCCGGAGGAACGCGAGGAGGAGCGCGAGGAGCTGGCCCGCGTCGGGCGCATGCAGGAGCTCTTTGCCGACATCGACCTCACGGCGCAGCGGCTCCTGTTCCTGCGTGAACAGGGGCGCCTGGAGGAGGCCACCCGGCTGTTCCGGGAGGGTATCGAGGAAAGCCTCGACGCCGAGCTCGAGGACCACGTCGCCGCCGCGATCGCCGACGAGGAGGCGGAACTGCGGGGGATCGAGGCCCGTACCAACCAGCTCGAGCGCCGGCTGGCGCTCCTGGTCGTCGCGGTCTCGGTTGCGGCGCTCCTCGCTGCGGGAGTCGCCGGGGCCATCCTGTCGCGCGCCCTGACCCGACCGATCCGCGAACTGATCGCGGGCACCCGGGCGATCGGCGAGGGCGACCTCAGCTACCGCATCGACTACGGCCGCCGTGACGAGTTCGCGGACCTCGCGCAGCAGTTCAACGCCACCGTCGGACGGCTGGACGCACAGCGGCGCAAGCTCCTCGACGTCCAGGCCGGCCTCGAGGACGAGGTGGCGCGCCGCACCGGCGAGCTCGAGGAAGCCAACGGCCGGCTGCAGCGGCTCGACCACATGCGCATGCTGTTCCTGGCGGAAATCGGCCACGAGCTGCGCACGCCCCTGACCGTGCTGCGCGGGGAGGCCGAGGTCGCGCTGCGCGGCGAGCGGCCGATCGAGGAGCACCTCGAGACCCTGCGGCGCATCGTGCAGCCCGCCCAGCAGATGGGCCGGCTGGTGGAGGACCTCCTGTTCCTCGCCCGCGCCGAGGTCGGCGCGGTCCGCTTCGAGATGCAGCCGATCGAGCTGCAGGACGTGCTCGAGGTCGCGCTCGGCGAGGCGCGCTTCCTGGCGTCGGAGCGCGGGGTCCTGATCGAGCCGCAGCTGCCGACGGAGCCGTGCCGCGTCGAGGCCGACGCGGAGCGCCTGACCCAGGCCTTCCTGATCGTGCTCGACAACTCGGTGAAGTATTCCGACCCGGGCCGCGCCGTGGACCTGACGCTGCGCACGACCGGCGCCGAGGCCGAGGTGACGCTGAGGAACCTCGGTGCCGGCATCCCGCCGAGCGACCTTCCCTATGTCTTCAACCGGTTCTATCGTGGTCGCGAGGGACCGAACGGCCACGCCTCCGGCACCGGGCTCGGACTGCCCATCGCCAAGTGGATCGTCGACACGCACGGCGGCCGGATCGCGGTGGAGAGCGGCGCGCAGGAGACGCTGGTGACGATCCACCTCCCGCTGATCGCCTGAGGACCCCATGGCCAAGCTGCTTCTCGTCGAGGACGACCCGCGCATCGTCAGCTTCATCGAGCGCGGGCTCAGCGCCGAGGGCCACGTGCTCGACGTGGCCGGCACCGGCGCCGCCGGCCTGGCGCTCGGGCGCACGCGCGCCTACCCACTGATGATCCTCGACCGCATGCTGCCGGACATGGACGGGGTCGAGATCTGCCGCCAGCTCCGCCAGGAGCGCGTCGGCACCCGCATCCTGATGCTGACCGCCAAGGACGCCGTCGGCGACAAGATCGGCGGCCTGCGCGCCGGTGCCGACGACTACCTGACCAAGCCGTTCTCCTTCGCCGAGTTCGTCGCCCGCATCGAGGCGCTGCTCAGGCGCAGCGAGCTGCACCGCCACGAGCCCGACCTGCGCGTCGGCGACCTCATGCTCGTCCCGGCGACCCGCCAGGTCGTGCGCGGCGCGCGCCAGATCGAGCTGACGCCGAAGGAGTACGCGCTGCTGCGCTACCTGATGGAGCACGCGGGCGCGGTGCTCAGCCGCTCGCAGATCCTCAACGACAACTGGGGCTACGGCTTCGATCCGGGCACCAAGGTCGTCGACGTCTTCATCCGCTACCTGCGCAAGAAGGTCGACGAGGGCGAGGTCACGCCGCTGATCCACACCGTCCGCGGCGCCGGCTACTACATCGGCGAGCGCGATTAGCGAGTCCGATCGACCGGACTCGGCCGGCTTCCCTCTGCCGCCCGCCGGCGCCGGCCCTGCGGCCCCGGCCGGGTAGATCCGCGATCCTGCTTAGGTATTCATACTGGCAGAAACCCTATCGGGCAGGAACGGGGCCCCGCCAACAGGCGGGGAGAATCCCTTCTCAGCGGGCGCAAGCCCGCTTCCGCCGGAGGGAGGCCGCAAAGGCGGCCGACCGCCAAGCGCCGGCCGAGCGGGAGCCCTTGCGGCTCCCCGAGGCCGGCGCTCCCCCCCCTGCGGCGCCTTGACCAGACGCCCCCCGTGCGGGCGCGCCCGACTTACAGCCACTCGATCCTTTGGCCGTGCGGCGCCGTCCAGGCCACCGGCTGCGCGTCCACCGACAGCAGGAACATCCCCTTCCGGTGCGGCCCGCGAACCTTTGCCTCGATCCAGGGATAGACGGAGGGAAACTCGTTGCAAATCCAGGTCGCGCCGAGTTCCCGGCAGGCGCGGGCGAAGGCGTCGCGGTCGTCCTGCGAGGTGACGTAGGCGAGGACCGCCGTGTGAAACACCACCAGCGTCGCGTCCGCGGGCGCCCGGCTGGCGAGGGCCTCCAGATCGGTGCGGAGGTCGCCGCGGATCACCCCCGGATCGACCATCCTCGCGACCGCGGCCGCCGACCGGAGCCGCGCCAGCCGTGCCGCCTGCTCCGGCCAGACCAGGGTCTCCAGCCACGCCATGTCGTCGGCGACATGGACGCTGCGGGGGTTCAGATCCAGTCCCGCCCGCAAGGCGACGGCAGGAAGCGTGCGGGGCAATGGCGTGTCCGCCGAGGCCTCGCACCGGAGCACGGGCGCGACCCCACGCGTATCGTCGGGAGCGCCGATCTCGAGGCGGCCGTAGTCATAGCCGTACTTGTCGGGAAGCAGGCAGAGACCGGCCGCGGCGCCGACCTCGAGCAGGGCGATCGGACCGGGGATCGCGGACAGGACCGGGAGCAGCGCGGCGCATCGGCCCGGCTCGTTGGTCTGAGTGCTCCGGCTGCGCATCGTCCGGGCGATGTCCGCGCCGCGCCGCGCGACGATGTCCTCGAGGTGCTCGGGACCGGAGGGCGTTCCCGCCACGTGCCGCACGGCCGCGAGAAAGAGGTTGGGCTGCTGCAGCTCGGCCGGAAACCGGGTGAGGAACCCGAGCAGGGCAGGGCTCTCGGCGACGTGGTTCGAGAGGGCCTCGTAGAGCGGCGAGGAGCCGCGCGCCTCCTCCGCGGCGAAGCGGCGATACCGCTCGGCCAGGGCCGCAGTCGCCGTCTCTGACGCATCCATCGCCACGATCCGCGACCATACGCCGCGAGGCCGGAGCCGTCAAAGTCCTGCCCAGGCCTCCACGGCCGCCAGCATCGTCCCGCGGGCAGCCGGATTGTCCGCCTCCTCCGCCAGCTCCCACAGCCGCAGCATGCCGGTCAGCACCGCGATGCGGCGCCGGTCGAGGCTCCGCGCCGTCAGCCGCTCGTAGGCATCGACGACCCGCCGCGTCAGGTCGGCCGAGACGAAGCTCGCATAGACGAAGTCCTGGTGCAGGTCGCCGAAGCCCGAGTTGGCGAAGTCGAAGATTCCGTTCAGCCGCCCGCGCGCATGGTCGAAGGCCATGTTCCAGCCATGCCCGTCGAAGAAGCCGTAGACCGTGCCGCGCGGGTCCGCGGGCATCGCCCGCCACTCGTCGAGCGTCGCCTCGGCAAAGCCGTGCAGCCGGCGCGGCAGGACCGGCAGCATCCGCCGGAGGATGTCGTCCGGCGCCGACCACGGCCCGATCGGCGTCGCGCCTGCCGCCGCCATCCGCGCGCGGTCGAGCGCATGCAGCTCGGCGTGGAACCGCGCCAGTGCGTCGGCGAGACGCCGCCGCCCGCCCTCGCTCAACCGCTCGTAGTCGGTGCCGAGCAGCGGCTCGCCGGGGATCTTGCGGTGACGGGAGAAGAGCGGCGGCCCGTGCAGCGTCAGCTCGGGGATCGGCAGCGTCACCGCCCCGCGCAGGGCGCGCAGCAGCCCCGCCTCGCGCCGCAGCGCCGCCTCGGCCACCGCGTCTTTGGGGAACTTGAAGATCAGCCGGTCGTCGACGTCGACGGCCACCGAGTGCCACCCCGGCGGCAGCAGCCGGAACCGCGCGCCCGCGAGCTCGGGGAAATGCGCGACGACCGCTTCCCTGAAGCGCGCCGGGTCGCCGGCGGCGGTCACCGATAGCCGGTCGCGTCGGCGGGCCGCCCGCCCTCCTCGACCTCGACCAGGTAGCGCCAGCAATCCGGGCGCGAGCCGTCGAGATCGGTGAAGCCGTAGACCTTCGCCAGCTCGCCGCTCGACAGCGACTGCCCCGACCAGCGCGCCCGATCCGGGTCCGAGGCGAGCGCCGCCACCGCGCGCCCGAGGAACCGCGGCGTCTCCGAGATCACGAAATGCGGCTGCGCCGCGGTCGCGTCCCGCCAGGTCGCCTCGGTGACGCCGAAGGCCGCGAGCATCATCTCCGAGCGCATCCAGCCCGGCGTGACCGCCACCGCCGTCCCGCCGTGCGGGGCAAGATCCTTGGCATGCGCCCAGGCCATCCGGGTCGCCGCGGTCTTCACGAGGTCGTAGAACACCGACAGCCGGTAGTGCCCGTCATTGTAGGCGGCCGTGCCATCGGTGACCTCGACCAGGAACCCGCCCGGCCGGGCGATCATCAGCGGCAGCGCGTGGTGGGCGGTGATCAGGTGGGTGTCGATCCCCTGCCTGAGCAGCCGCAGGCCGTTCCCGAGGTCGTGCTCCCAGACCGCCTTGTTCCACTCGAAGAGCCGCTCGCCGCCCCAGACGTCGTTGACGACGATGTCGAGCCGGCCGCGCTCGTCGCGGATCCGCCCGATCAGCGCCGCGACCTCCGCCGGCACCAGATGGTCGACCCGGACTGGCACCCCCTCGCCGCCTAGCTCGGTGACCAGCGCCGCGGTTTCCTCGATCGTCTCCGCCCCGCCGTAGCCCGAGCGCCGCCCGCCACCGCTCCGGCCGGTCACATAGACCGTCGCCCCGGCCGCCCCGAGCTCGACCGCGATTCCGCGTCCCGCCCCGCGGGTGCCGCCCGCGACGAGCGCCACCTTCCCGTCAAGCGCCCCCATGCTCGCCTCCCTTCGCCGTCGGACCGGAGCCTAGCCGGCACGGCCGATCGGGAAAACCGTCTCTGGCGGCGGCCGGGGATTACGGGCATGACTTTGCCCATGCTCGATTTACCCGCTTTCCTCGGCGTCGAGACCTCGGTCACCGGCCGGCGCTGGCTCGGACCCTCGCCGGAGGAGGACCGGCTCGGCCAGGCGATCGCCCAGGCCGCCGGCCTGCCGGAGGTCGTCGGGCGCATCCTCGCCCGCCGCGGCATCGCGCCCGCCGAGGCCGCCGCCTATCTCGCCCCGGCGCTGCGCGACCTGATGCCCGACCCGTCGCGGCTGCGCGACATGGACCGCGCCGCCGCCCGGTTCTGGCACGCGGTGCGGACGGGCCAGCGCATCGCGATCTTCGCGGACTACGACGTCGACGGCGGATCGGCCGCGGCGCTGCTGATCGTCTGGCTCCGACGGATGGGCCGCCCCGCCACCCTCTACATCCCCGACCGCATCGACGAGGGCTACGGCCCGAACGAGCCGGCGATGCGCCGGCTCGGCGAGACCCACGACCTGATCCTCTGCGTCGACTGCGGCACCCTCAGCCACGGGCCGATCGCCGCCGCCGGCTGCGACGTCATCGTCCTCGACCACCATCTCGGGCCCGAGACGCTGCCGCCGGCCTTCGCGGTCGTGAACCCGAACCGTCAGGACGAGGACGGCGCGCTCGGCTACCTCGCCGCCGCGGCGGTCGTCTTCCTGATGCTCGTCGCCGCCAACCGGCTGATGCGGGCCGACGGCGTCGCCGGCCCCGACCTGCTCGCGCTCCTCGACCTCGTCGCGCTCGCCACCGTCGCCGACGTCGCCCCCCTCGTCGGGCTCAACCGGGCGCTGGTGCGCCAGGGCCTCGCGGTGATGTCGCGCCGGGACCGCCCCGGCCTCGTCGCGCTCGCCGAGGTCGCCGGCCTCACCGGCGCGCCCGGCACCTACGGCCTCGGCTTCGTGCTCGGGCCCCGGGTCAACGCCGGCGGCCGAATCGGCGCCGCCGACCTCGGGGCGCGGCTGCTCGCGACCGACGACCCGCACGAGGCGGCCGCGCTCGCTGCCCGCCTGCACGCGCTCAACGCCGAGCGCCGCGAGATCGAGGCCGCCGTCCGGCGCGACGCCGAGGCGCAGGCCGCCACCCGCCCCGACGGCGGCCTCGTCTGGGCCGCCGGGGCCGGCTGGCATCCCGGCGTCGTCGGCATCGTCGCGGCGCGGCTGAAGGAGACCTTCGGCCGCCCCGCCGTCGTCATCGGCTTCGACGGCGCCGAGGGCAAGGGCTCGGGCCGCTCGGTCGGCGGCGTCGACCTCGGCGCCGCCGTCGCGCGGCTCGCCCGCGAGGGCCTGATCACCCGCGGCGGCGGCCACCGGATGGCCGCGGGGCTCAGCCTCGCGCCCGAGCAGCTCGAGCCGGCGATGGCGCGGCTTGGCGCGCTCCTCGCCGCCGCCGGCAGCGGCGGGCGCGCCCCCCGCCACCTGCGGCTCGACGGCGTGCTGGCCCCGGCGGCGGCGACGCCGGAGCTCGCCGACCGCATCGCCGCCGCCGGCCCCTACGGCGCCGGCTCCCCGGCGCCGCGCCTCGCGGTCGCCGATGCCCGGATCGCCCGCCCGCGCCGCATCGGCGACGGCCACCTCGCCCTCGCGATCGCCGACCGCTCTGGAGGCCGGCTCGACGCGGTCGCGTTCCGCGCCTTCGAGTCGCCGCTCGGCGCGTTCCTCGAGGCCCGCGCCGGCGCCCCGCTGCACCTCGCGGGCCGCCTCGAGCGCGACGACTGGGCCGGCCGGGTCCGCGTGAAGCTGCACGTCGAGGACGCGGCCCCCGCGCTCGGCTGAGCGCGCCACTTCGGGTCTTGATCCGCCCGGAGCGCGGCGATACATACCGGGCCGCGGCGCGGGCCCTTCGTCTATCGGTTAGGACGCCAGATTTTCAATCTGGAAAGACGGGTTCGACTCCCGTAGGGCCTGCCAGTATAACGGCACGCGACTTACGGCACCTGGCCCCTTCGTCTATCGGTTAGGACGCCAGATTCTCAATCTGGAAAGACGGGTTCGACTCCCGTAGGGGCTGCCAGGGTACGTTTCAGACGGTATCATACCGTCTCATCCCCTTTATAAAATCAGCAACTTGCTCTTGATGCGTCTCGCGAGGTTGCAGTAGGTTTCACGCTTGGTGGGAAAGCGCGTGGGAAACGGTGTGGGAAAGTTGAGCGATACGGTCTGCCGGGCGGCGAAGGCGGGCAACGGGAAGCCACTGAAGCTGAGCGACGGGCAAGGGCTTCGATTGTGGGTAAGCGTTGCGGGAAAGAAGACGTGGCGCCTGGCCTTCAGATTCGACGGCAAGAGTTCGCGAGATGGGTTTCGGCGACTATCCGGCCGTCAGCCTGGCCGCGGCTCGACGCAAGCGAGACGAGGCGCGCGCCCGCCTCGCCGATGGCTTGGACCCCGAAAAGCCGGACGCGCCGCCGCCGGTTACCGGGCCGACCTTCAAGGAGGTGGCCGTGCGGTGGCTCGAGAGGCGGGTTCCGAACTGGGTGCCGAAGCACGCCGGCATCGTCACCGGGCGGCTGCAGACCGAGGTATTCCCGAAGATCGGCGCCAAGCCCATCCGCTCGGTCGAGCGGCAGGACATCCTCGACATCATCCGGCCGATCGAGGACCGCGGCGCGTTGGCGGTCAGCCGAAAGATGCGGCAGACGCTCGACCAGATCTTCATCTTCGCCATCGCGGAGAGCAACGCCGACAGCAACCCGGCCGCCCTCGCCCGGGGCGCCCTGAAACCGCAGCCACGGGCGCGCCACCACAAGAAGGTCACCGACCTCGTCGACTTCATGCGCCGGCTGCACAACTACGACGGCGAGCCGCTGACGCCGCTGGCGATCGAGATGGTGCTGCGGACTGCGGTGCGAACCTCCGAGCTCCGATTTGCCACGCGCGGAGAAGTCGAGGGCGACCTGTGGCGCATCCCCCGCGAGCGGATGAAGGAGAACCTTGAGCACCTGGTCCCGCTCGCCCCCGGCGCGCTGCGGGTGCTAGAGCGAGCTGCCGCCTTCGCGAACGGCTCACCGCTGCTCTTCCCCGGGGAGCGGGGGAAACCGATGAGCGAGAACACGATGCTTTATGCCCTCTATCGGGCGGGCCTGAAGTCGCGGGCGACCATCCACGGGCTTCGTGGGACCTTCAGTACCGCGGCGAACGAATCCGGATTGTTCCATCCGGATTGGATTGAGATGCAGCTTGCACACATCGAGCAGTCGAGTGTCCGGGCTGCCTACAACTCGGCGCGCTACCTTGCGCAGCGCCGGCAGATGATGACTTGGTGGAACGAGCGGATCGACGAGGCTGACGCGGAGGCGCTGATAGGATCGCGCGCCGAAGGTGCCAGCGAAGGGGGCGAGCCGTAAGCGCCCGCTACACGACCCGGAAACACCCGCGTCGTCAGCCTCGCCAACCCTGCCGATGCCGGCGAGTTCTTCATGTGCGGGCGGCCCTACTTCCGGGGTTGCTCGGCGAATTACCTTTATCACCTTCTCGGCCGCGGCTCTTTCCGGCACCGGATTGCTGGCTTATCTCCACTCCTTGGCGGTTACGATATGCCAGGAATCCTGCGTTGCTCATCACCTCAGCACGTCTCATGGGCTCTGACGCCGGACACTCGTTGGCCTGGCGCAGCTCTCGGTTCTCTCGCTCCAGCGCCTTCAGCCGGGCCCGCTCCTCGCCCGGCCACGCTCGTCCTGCCTCATCCGTTGTCGCAGCGTCCGGGCAGTACAGCCGACTTCGCCGCAACTGAGCGCATCGTCGCCCACTCCGACGCGTCCTCCCGCGCCTGCTCCTGAACCATCCGCACCGCATGCTCTGGCAACTCCGCCGGGTTAGGCTTCACCATTCTCTTGGTCTACGTGCCCCAGACTCTCGTGCGACCTCCGGGTGATCAGATCGGGACGACCAATCTGGCCACCAGTGGAAGCCGGCCTGGCTCCTGACCCGGCCCCGGTCGGCGCCCAGGGCGACGCACTGCTTGGCCACGGCGGCGTCGACGTCGGCAAGGGTCTCGAAGTGGCGGTTGACGACCGGCTCGTCGACGTGGACCCAGAGGGTTTCCGCGGGCTGCAACTCGCGCGTGTAGGGCGGCGCCGACGGTCGCCAAGGCTCGCCGGCCCGAAGGGGTTATAGCGGCGAGCAGCTGCCCCACTCAGCGCCGCGCGAAGCCGGTGAGAGCCGCGGTCTCCGCGCAGCTCCCCCTCTACGCCAGCAGCCAGGTCACCGCGCCAGCGTCGCCTCCCCGCTCCGTCGGTACCCCGCCTGCAGCTCCACCACGCTCAAATGATCCGCCAGATGCGCCATGCCTGCCTCAGCTTGTCGTTGAGGAGACTCTTACCACATCGATTTGGCGGGGGAATCCCACCCACGCGAGTCTAGTCAGCCGGAGCCGCTATCAGACGTTGGAGCCTCCGGCAACCCGCGGTTCATCTGCTCTGAGACTGCACGGCGGTGCCGCTCGGCGTCGGCCTCGCCTTCGGGCTACCGCGGCTGACCCTCGGCGTCCTGGTGCTGCAGGTGGCGACCCCGGTGGCGGTCACCTCCTACATGCTGGCGGCGAAGTACCGCGCCCGGCCGGACGAGGTGGCCGGGCTGGTCGTCGTCTCCACCCTCCTCGCCGTTCCGGCGTTGCCGCTGCTATTAGCCTTTTTATCTGAACTTTCGCTTGGATCCTGAGGCGCGAACTGGCACAATCCCCGCCACGACGTGCAGCAAGACACGCGAGCAGTGAGATGAAGGCAGGTGGTCGGGGGCGCCAGCTCGCCCTTATAATACTATGCGGGTTCGTGACCGCGTGCTCGGGGCATCAGCACCCGCAGAGCACGATGTCCGATGCCTGCCGGATGCAGAGCGAGCGTCCGCAATGGTTCCAGGCGATGCGCAAGACCGAGGATCAAGTGGGGGGTGCCGGTGTCGGTGCAGCTCGCCACCATTGCCCGCGAGTTGAGCTTCCGGCACGACGCGCGGCCGGTGAAGCGCATCGGCAGCGGCTGGTTCTCCCGGGAGGTTCCGCGCTCCAGCGCCTACGGCTACGCCCAGGCGCTCGACGGCACACCTGGGACGACTATCGCCGGGCGACCGGGCGGCGGGGCGCCGACCGCGACGACTTCGCCGATTCCTCCGACTTCATCGGCTGGTACATGCATGGCGCCAATCGGGTGAACGGGGTCGCGATGCACGACGCCTACAACCAGTACCTCGCCTATCATGAGGGCAAGGCGGGCTTCGCCCGCGGCAGCTACCGCTCCAAGTCCTGGCTTCCGGCGGTCGCCCGCGACGTCGAGGCTTGGGCGGTCGTCTATGACCAGCAGCTGCGGAGCTGCCCGGCACCGCGTGCTGCGACAAGAAACGGCTGAAGGCGGAGGGCAGGGGCATGATCATATCGCATTCCAGGCGGTTTATCTTTATAAAGACGAAAAAGACCGCCGGTACCTCCCTTGAAATTGCTCTTTCAAAATATTGTGGCAGGGACGATATTCTTGCGCCTCTGGTCGACTACGATGAGAAGGCCCGGCTCGATCATTCCGGCATGCGCGCGCAGAATTATCAGAAGCCGTTTATCAGCGCCAATTTCACCGAACGGGTGCGAATGCTGTTCTCGCAAAATGCCGTGCCGCAATTTCGGGAGCATCTTCCGGCGGCTGACGCGAGAAAGCTCATCGGTCGCGACATCTGGGACAGCTATCTGAAATTCACGGTGGTCCGGAACCCGTACGACCGGATGATCAGCCGCTACTTCTGGACGCTGAACAACGGCAAGAAGGCGGCCGAGCGCTATAAAATCAGTAGCTTCAATCAATATCTCCGGTACTATCCGGAGCACATTAACGAAAACTGGAACATCTACACTGCAGGGGACGAGTTGTTAGTCGACGAGGTGGCTCGGTACGAAAACCTCGAAAAGGATCTTGGGCGGATCAGCGCGGCGATCGACCTGAGTCACAACCTCCACGACGACTTGAAGAAGATCAAGGCGAAGTCCGGCATCCGGCCAAAGCATGTCGATGTCGAGGCGTTGATCGGCCCCGACGAGGCGGCGCTAATCGGCGGGCTGTGCTCAAAGGAGATCGAGACTTTCGACTACAGATTTAAAGATGTCCTTGCGAGGCAGAGGCCCGCCGCGCCGATTCTGGAGATGGTTGCTTTCTGACAAGCCGCTACCCCGCTCGGCCGCCAATTCCGCGGGCTTACAGGATCGTGCGTTTACTCTGAGACTAACCAGGCTTTCCTGAAGCAATTCAGAACTCGTCGGGATCGAAGAGGTCGCAGATTTCGCCGACGGCGGGCCTGAGGGCGTTGCGGGTGCGGGCAGAGGCGGCGGAGGTGGGTCTTGAGCTTGGCGATGGCCATCTCGATCGGATTGAGATCGGGAGAGTACGTCGGCAGGACGGGGGGCCAGGCGTCCCTGGCGCGCAGCCGCTTGGTGACCTTCGGGCTTCTGTGCACGGCGAGGTTGTCGAGGATGACCACCTCACCGGATCGAAGACCGGGCGCGAGCTGATCTCGACCCAGGTCTCGAAGACGCGACGGTCCATCGCCCCGTCCAGGAGCCAGGGCGCGAACAGCCGGTCGTAGCGCAGGCCGGCGATGAGGGTTTGGGTGCCGGCGTGGCGGTGCGGGGAGCGACTTTTCTTGCAGCTCATCCCGGCGCGGATCAGCACCCGCCAGATCGACGAGGGACGCACCCTCACCCCGTGCTCGGCCTCGAGCGCCATCGCGAGCTCGGGCATCGTGATGCCACTGCCACGACGATCTCGACCAGGAAGCCGAGATAGGGCGCGAGCTTGCCACGTGCCGGCGGCCGCCCCTGCTTGAGCGGCACCACTGTGCCCCGCGTCCCCTGGATCGCCGCGACCCGCACCGCAGTGCTCGGGCTCACCCGGAAAACGACGCCCCGCCTCCCGCCGTAACCTGCCCCCTTCCTGATCCCTCGATTTGAGTAAGAGTCCGTCACCTTGAGGGGGCGGACGTAACGAAGAGCAGATTTACGGAAGCGCAGATCATCTCGGTGCTGCGCGAACAGGAAGCGGGCGGGATGCACGATGCACGATGGCGCGGGCGTCGTTGCGATCGGTCTTGTTCGCCGCCGTTGCGCCGATCGCGCCCTTGAAATGCCGCGTTTCGATGATGCAGACCGCCGGGAGCCCCGCATCGGTCAGGCCGAAATAGAGCCACTGGGACAACGGGCCAGCCTCGAAGGCAACCCGAACGACGGCACCGTCAAGGGCCACGACAGCGCACCCAAACGATCAACGCGCTCCGCGCGCATCTCGCCGAGTACGTTGTGGTTGCGCCCAACGGAGTTGCACATGTCGGCCGTCTCGTTGTCATGGAGGGTGGAGCCGGTGGACTGCCGGAGGGGGTGACGGCCCTGGGGCGCATGCTCGTGGAGCAGATCGCTGCGCTGAGCGGGGAGATCGAGAAGGCTCGACAAGGAGCTGCGCCAGCAAGCAAGTGAGCACGATACGACTAGGCGGCTGATCAAGATCCCCGGAGTCGAGGCGATCACCACGACGGCGCTCACGAAGATCGCGCCGCCCAGCGAGACCTTCAGCAAGGGGTGCGACTTCGCCGCCTGGGCGGGCCTCACCCCTGGCGACCCGACGTATAACTCGATGCTGTCGCTTTGCCGCTTCGCCGTCGCTTCCGTCCTGCGAAACCCCGATGCACCGGTCAATCTCTTCGCGCGAGCTGTCTGCCCAAGGGCCGACGGGGGCGCGTCTGCAGCGTCTACGGGCCGGCGAGCCCCTCCTAGACTACGTCGTCCACGAGGCCTCGACCCCAGTCCGGGAAAGCGGACGAGTGCGTTGCTGCCCACGTTTCTCTGTCGGCCATCATCACGACGCTCGACGCTCTGCAACGGCCACGGCGTCGTTCTCCACGCCCGCTCGAAGCGACTCGATCCGGGCTACGACGTTGAGGAGCGAGTTCGAGCCGCCGCGGGGATAAGGGCACGTGATCCCTTACGGCCGAGTGGATCGCGGCTCGGAGCGCGGCGGAGGCGGCCCGGAGGTGGGCCGAGAGTTCGCTGGCCTGACCCGTGCGCGTTGCGGGTGATAGTGTCGTCATTACGGTCTCCATTTGGGTGGGGCGACGGCTGTAGCAACAATTGTCTAAGGTTGGCCTTTGAGGGGCGCCGGGCGCCTCGCGGCATTAACGGGCGCGGCGCTCGGCCTCCAGGTGGTGCCGGCTTAGCTGGGCGCCGCCGGCACGGCGATGATGGCGACGCTGCGGTTGAGCGGCTCGGCGACCGCGTCGTCGGTGCTGACCGGGGCACCGGCTTCGCCCATGCCGTCTATCTCGATCAGGTCGGCCGGCACGCCGGACGCGACGAGGAAGTCGGCGACGGCGCGGGCGCGCTTGGCGGCGAGGCGGCGGTTGGCCGCGGGGCTGCCGACCCGGTCGGTGTGGCCGACGACGCGGATGCGCTCGAGCGTCATCTCGACCAGGGTCACCGCGGCGGCGGCCGTGTGCGCCTGGCCCCCCGGGGTCAGGCTCGCGCTCGCGAAGTTGAACTGGACCTGGACGAGGGGCGGCTCGGTACCGACCGTCGTCGGGGCCGGGGCCGCAACCGGCATCGTGGCGGCCGGCGCCTTGGCGGCGTCGAAGAACGCGGCGATGTCGGCGGTCTCGGCCCGCGCCGCCGCGAGGCGGGCGACGCTCGGCACGTCGTCGGACTTCTGCACCACGAGCTGGGCTTCGAGGTCGGTCGGATCGCCGAGCGCCGCGAGCTGGCTGCGGAGCGACGCGATCTCCTCCTCGCTCGCCGCGAGCCGGACCTCGAGATTCTCGAGCGTCGCCTCGCGCTCGGCGAGGCTCGCCTTGAGCGACTTGAGCACCGCGTCGCGCACGGCGAGAACGGTGCGCAGGTTGTCATTGTCGGCCTCGCGCGCCGCGAGATCGGCGGTCAGGCGCGCCACCTCGGCGCCGACGCTGGCCTCGGGCATCGGGTCCGGTGCGTCGGCGATCTCCGGTATTGCGGTGCTCGCCATCGCCGCTCCGTCGGCGGGCGCAGTGCTTCGACCCCAAAACGTGTCCGACTGAGTTGCGATGACCGTGCCAAAGAGGAGGGCGGCTCCGCCCCCGATAGTGCCCCACTCGCGACGCATGTTTGCTCCTTGCGCTCGCCTGCTCGATTTTCCAGGAATTATAGGGCATAGTATTGCCTGCGCAACGGGAAGTTTCGACTGGCTTTTGATCTGTTCCCGAAATGTCACAAGTGCACGCCGACCCGCGCGCTCGTCGGGGACCGCCGAAGGGCGGTAGAGGTGTGGATCGACGTGGAAACATTCCAGGCCGATCCGCAGCCGTGCGTCGGGCACCTCTACCTACCGGGAATGGTGGCATGAGACCGAGGCATAGGCTGGAGCAGGAGGGCTTGGCACGCGGTTCTGGGATGACGCCTCGGTCTTTTGTTGATCCGCGTCGGCCGGTGGTCGTCATGCCAGCGCTGTGCTGCGTTCGTGGAAGACCAGTCGGCAGATGTTTGTGGGTGAGATTGGCGAGGCCGATCCTCGCCTTCGCCCGCGCGATGCCGACGGTGCGGATGCAGAGGGCCATCGGCTCCTTCTGCTGAGCGAACACGTGCTCGATGGCGGCGCGGACCTTCGAGCGGGCGCGTTTGCCGCGGCGGATGTGCGGCGCCATCGGCCGTCCCTGCGGCTTGCGGTGGTGGACCGGGCCGCGGAAGCGGTGCCGGTCCATGAAGGCTTCGTTCACCCTCGAGCGATAGGCGCTGTCGGCCCGGACGGTGGTGCCAGTGTTCGTTCCGTCGAGGAGACGGCAACGAAGCATCCTCCCATCGTGCCGGCTGGCGTCGGTCACGTCCCACTTCCGGATGAACCCGTGGGCCGGTCGATGCTGGCGTGGCTTTTGTAGCCGAAGACCGGGATAGCGATGTCTGTGTGCCGGGTGCCGTCTTCGCGCTCGCGGCCTTGCCGAAGACCAGCGTCCACGCGCACCGCGGTCCTCCTGGCGGAGCGTCGCCGGATGCTCTTTCTAGGCCTCGGGGATCCGCCCTCCTCCACTGCTTTCTTCTCGGCATCCGTGTTGCGCTGCTGGGGGCCGAGACGAGGCTCGCATCAATGATCTGGCCGGACATCGGGATGTGGCCTACCTTGCGGATTGCCAGGTCAAAGCCATGAACAGGGCCTCGATCGCCCGGGCTTCATCAGCCGCTCGCGGAACGCCCAGATGGTCTTTGCATCCGGCACTCTGTCGGTCAGCCCGAGCCCGAGAAAGCGCATAACCGAAAGCGGGCCGTTGATCAGCAACTCGGCGCGGTCGTCGCTAAGATTGTTATGGACCTGCATGATCGGGGAGCTTGGATACCAGACGAAGATCGCGCGGCTGGAGGCGGGCGGCACCCCTTTTGCGGCGCGGAGGTCGAAGCGATGAGCACCGTCATCTCGATCTCCACGAACGCCGCTACGGTGTCGCCCGGGTCTGCCGGGTCTGGGGCGTCGCCCGGCAGGCATCTACCGTGGTCGCCGGCGGCGATGGCGCCGCCCCCGCCGCGACGTCGGCCGGGGCCGGTGGGGGCGATGTCTGACGCCGACCTCGTCGAGGCGATCCGGCAGGTGCTCGCCGACAGCCCCTTTCATGGCGAGGGCTACCGCAAGGTGTGGCGCGGCTGCGCCATGCCGGGTTGCGCACCTCGAAGGAGCGCGTGCGCCGGCTGATGCGCGAGAACGGCCTCGCGGCGGCGACCCGGGCGGGCCGCCCTCGCGGCCCGCGCAGCCACGACGGCACGATTGTCCCCGAGGTCATCGACGCGATGTGGGGAACCGACATGACCGCAGCCCTCACTGTCGAGGATGGTCAGGTCGCGGCTTGCAGCTACTTTCGCACATTTGCCGGGCGAGGCGGGTCCTTTCAAAATTGCTGCGAGGAGCTGAGAATGGACGGAAGCCAGAGGCGAGGTCGATGGGCCGGTGATCCAGATCGACGAGGCGCGGATCCGGGACCACCTTGGCGAGATGGTCCGCGGAACCGTCGAGGAGGCGCTGAATACCATGCTGGACGCCGAGGCCGACCGGCTGTGCGGCGCCGGGCGCTACGAGCGCAGCGAGGCGCGGAAGGACACGCGCGCCGGCAGCTACGAACGGTCGCTGGAAACGCGAGCCGGCCAAGTCAGCCTGAAGGTGCCGAAGCTGCGGCGGCAGACCTTGGAGACGGCGATCATCGAGCGCTGCCGGCGCCGGGAGAGCACGGTCGAGGCGGCGCTGATCGAGATGTACCTCGCCGGCGTCTCGGTGCGCCGCGTCGAGGACATCACCGAGGCGCTGCGGGGCACCCGGGTGAGCCCGAGCACGGTCTCCAACCACAACAAGAAGATCTACGCCAAGATCGAGGCTTGGCGGAATTGGCCGATCGAGGGCGAGCATCCCTACGTGTTCCTCGACGGCATCTTCATGAAGCGCACCTGGGCCGGCGAGGTGCGCAACGTCTCGCTGCTGGTCGCGATCGGCGTCATGCCGAGGGTTTCCGCGAGATCGTAGGCATCTGCGAGGCCTCCAAGGAGGACAAGTCCGACTGGTCGGCGTTCCTCCGTCACCTTGTCGACCGCGGGCTGAAGGGCGTCGAGCTGGTTACCTCGGACGCCTGCCGGGGGCTGGTCGAGAGCATCGACGAGCTTCTGCCCGATGCCCGGTGGCAACGCTGCGTCGTGCATTTCTACCGCAATGTCTTCAGCCACGTGCCGGCGAGCAAGGTCCGCGAGGTCAGCCACATGCTCAAGGCGGTCCATACCCAGGAGACCCGGGCAGCCGCCGAGGCCAAGGCGTCGGCGGTCGTCGACGAACTCCGCCACCATGGGGCGCGCGGCGGAGCTCGTCGACGCGCACGTCGCGGAGACCCTGACCTACTACACCTTCCCGGACTGCCACTGGATCAAGCTGACCCTCCCCTCCGGACCGCTCTGTCGCGTCGCCGTGCCCGGCGTGCGCGTTCCGCCCCTAGGCCTGATGGCTGGGCGGTTTTGCGTGCGATCCTAACACCGGACGGTCATCCCATGACGCCTCTGCGCTCATGGAAGACCAGGCGGTCGAAGTTGTAGGCGATGTTGGCGAGCGTCAGTTTGGCCTCCGCGCGGGCCAGCCCGATCGTGCGGATGACAGTCCGAAGCGGTTCTTCTGATGCGCGAAGACGTGCTCGTCCGGGCGCGGACGGATGACTTCTTCCCGTTGGCCCTGGCCGTCGCCGGCGGCATCGGCTTGCCCGCAGGTTTGCGCCGGTGGACCTGGCTCGTCAGCTTTTCGAGGCGAGCCATTTCTCGTTGCTTTGAGAGCGGTATGCGCTGTCGGCCCAGACGTCGCTCGACGTGTTCCCGGTCGTGACGAGCTGCCTGAACATCCGTCCGTCGGCGGCCGAGGCCGATGTGACGGTGCTCTCGCGGATGAAGCCGAACCGGCGGTCGATGGAGATGTGGCTCTTGTACCCGAAAACAGGCACGGCGATCATCGGCAGCGGCGTCCCGTCGGGCCGATACCGAACCTTGCCACCGACTTTCAGTGTCCAGCGGGCGTTCGTGTCCTTCTGGGCCGCCTTGTTGGGATCGTCGGGCCAATCTCCCTGGCTGACTTGCCGGCCTTGATCGCTTCTTTCTCTCCATCCGTATTGCGCTGCTTCGGCGCCGGAACGAGCGAGGCGTCCACGATCTGACCGCCCATCGGATGACGGACCAACCTTCCGGACGGTCAGTCCTGCCTTAAAGCGTTTCAGGCTTAGATGGACGCATATCCTGAGCTGGTGAAGTAGTTGGCGCACTCTTGGGATGTGAAGAGGTCGAGGAACGCGCCGATGGCTTGCCGGAGCTTCTCCTTGGAGCGTCCGGCGGCCTTACGGAGCAGGTGCTTGAGCTTGGCGAAGACCTTCTCGATCGGGTTCAGATCGCAGCTGTAGGGGGCAGGAAGATTAGATGCGCCCCGGCGCCGCGGATGGCGGCGCGCACCGCGGCGCTCATGTGGACCTTGAAGTTGTCGAGCACGACCACGTCGCTCGGTCTGAGCGTCGGAACCAGCTCGCGCTCGACCCAGAGGAGGAAGGCCGGGCCGTCGATCGCCCTTCAATCACTCAGGGCGCCTCGATCCCGTCGCAGCGCAGGGCGGCGAGGAAGGTCGTGGTGTTGCGATTGCCGAAGGAGGCGAGCCCGCGGAGCCGCTCGCCCTTCGCCCGCAGCCGCGCAGCGCCGCCATGTTGGTCCGCGTCCAGGTTTCGTCAAAGAAGACCAGCCGCCGCGAGTCCACCCGGCCCTGGTGCCGCGCCCAGCGCGCCCGCTGGCGCGCCATCTCCGGACGATCGGTCTCGCTGGCCAGCAGGCATTTTTTTGAAGCTCTGGCGCTCGGTCTTGAGAAAGCGCCACACGGTGTCGTGCGAAACCCGCACCCCGCGCTCGTCCAGGAGCGCGTCCTTGAAGTCGTGCAGCGCCCGAACATCTCGAAAATCCACCATCGCAGCGAACGCCTCGAGTTGGTCGCTGAAGTGGCTCAGCCGCTTCAGCCGCTCGCAAACCGTCGAACGGTCCAGGCTGCCTCGTCATCCCGCCTCTGCTCACCGCGTAGGCACTGACAGCTGGTCGGCGAGCCTGAGCGCGAGCTGCACGATCGTGTAGGTCGGGTTGGCGTGCCCGGCGGTTCCGAACACGCTCGAGCCGCCGATGAAGAGGTTGGTTGTCCCGTGGATCCGGCAGTCGCGGTCCACGACGCCGTGGGCAGGATCGTCGGCCATCCGCGTCGTGCACATGTGATGATAGCCCGCGACCATGTCCTCGCCGACCCGCGGCGGCACCGGATCCTCGGCGAGCAGCCACTCCCGCAGGCGCAGGCGGCCGATCCTCTCTTCCGCGAAGTACCGGCCGAGCACCGCGGCCGCCGTGCGCATCGAGCGGTAGTCGGTATCGTTCAGCCGCCAGTCGATCGCGAGCCGCCGCTGGCCGAACTCGTCCCGGTCGTCGGTCAGCAGGATCCGGCTGTCGGGGTTGAGCGACTGGGCCAGGTTGATCTGGACCTCGCCGGACGATTCGTGCCGGAACGGCCCGCCCTGGGCCACATAGGTGCCGAGGCCGCCGGCCTCGCAGTCGATCCGCCGGCCGAGGACATGGCGGGAGAGCCGCACGCTGAAGTCGCTCGAACAGATCACCGTGCGGCCCAGCGCCCTGAGGAACTGGGGCTTCTTGGTCCGCACCTGCAGCGAGAAGTTGTGGATCCGCTCCTCCGCGAGCACGTCTTGCGTCGGCCGGTAAGACTTCGTCTCGGGCACGGACCCTTCGAACAGCACATCGGCGATCCGGTAGTGCGGGTGCTCGCTGAAGTACCGCCCGACGAGGTCGCGCCCGTTGCCGATCCCGGTCGGGACCTGCCGCGCGGCGTTGAGCAGGAAGCGGGGGTTCTCGAGGCCGCCCATGCACAGGCAATAGGCGTGCGCCCTGATCGAGAACCCGGCGTCGCCCGGTCGGTACGAGCGGAAGTCTGCGCGCACCACTGTCGCGAGATCGTCGGCCAGCTCGAGATCGACGAGGTTCGCGTTGATCGCCAGCACGATCCGGTCCGACGCCTCGAGGTCGGGGCGGTAGCGGGTGCCGAAGTGGACGTGGCTGTGGCGGTAGCGGATGCGCCAGAGACGGTCGCCAGCCTTGTCGACAGCCTGGTCGGGAAACATCGTCGCCGGCGGGAGCTCGAGGATCTCGTCGGCGCGTGCCGCGAAGGGCTCGAGATCCGTCTTCGCGATCGGCCAGCCGTCGAGGGGGCTGACCAGCGTCGGCTCGAAGTCGGTGTCATCGAGCTGGCGGCACCGCCCGCCCCAGTGGTTCGAGCTGCCGCCGAGACAACGCACCCGGCAAATGAAGGGGTCGTAGTAGTCGAGGCCGACCACGTCGCCGCCGTAGAAATCCTGCGAATCAGGCGAGGCCTCGAGCCCGCCAGCCTCCATCAGCGCCACGCGGCACCCTGCTTTCGCGAGTGCAAGAGCGAGGGAGATTCCGGCCGGCCCGGCACCGGCGATGCAGACGTCGAAAATCTCGTCAAAAGCCGGCCGGTCAGTCAGATTTGCATCGATCAACACGTCGCTCGTAACAGAACAAGGCTGCGGCCACCATACCACAGCGACGTCCTACTCGCAAACTTCGCCTGCGACGCGACAAGAACTGTCGGCCGCATGCGCAACGGCTGAAAGGCGAGCTGCTGATTGGTCACTGGCTGTCAGGTCCGATCAGTTCGGCGGAACGGCAATGCCTAAAAACTAGTGGTCTAGCCGAAACGGAAGATTCCTGATTGGGATTCCCTTTCGCCGCGCCGCATGCGAATCTGCGGCATGCGCACGGGGGTTTCCATTTCGGTCTCGGCCGCCGATCGTCGGCGTCTCGAGGCCATCGTCGCCGATCGCAACGCGGCCCAGAAGCATGTCTGGCGCGCGAGGATCGTGCTCCTGACCGCAGATGGCTTGGGCACGAACGGCATCATGGCCGCGATCGGCAAGTCGAAGACCTGCGTCTGGCGCTGGCAGGAGCGATTCATGGCCGCCGGCGTCGAGGGGCTCCTGCGGGACAAGACGCGCCCGCCCGGCAAGGCGCCGATCGAGACGGCGCGCGTCGAGGAGGTGGTGCGCCGCACGCTCGCGCCGCCGCCGCACGAGGCGACGCACTGGACGGCGCGGGCGATGGCCGAGGCCTCCGGCCTGGCGGTCTCCACGGTCCAGAACATCTGGAAGGCGCATGGCCTCGCGCCGCATCGCTGGCGGAGCTTCAAGCTCTCCACCGACCCGGCCTTCGCCGAGAAGCTGCACGACATCGTCGGGCTCTATGTCGACCCGCCGACCCATGCGGTGGTGTTGAGCGTCGACGAGAAGTCGCAAATCCAGGCGCTCGACCGCACCCAGCCGGGCCTGCCGATGAAGAAGGGCCGGCTCGGCACCATGACCCACGACTACAAGCGGCACGGCACGACCACGCTGTTCGCGGCGCTCAACGTGCTCGACGGCACCGTCATTGGCCGCAACATGGCCCGCCACCGGCACCAGGAGTTCATCCGGTTCCTGAACGCTCTCGAGCGCGAGATCCCCAAGGACAAGGCGGTGCATGCGATCATCGACAACTACGCCGCTCACAAGACCCCCGAGGTGCGGCGCTGGCTGGCGCGGCACCCGCGCTGGACCTTCCACTTCACGCCGACGTCGAGCTCCTGGATGAACGCAGTCGAGGGCTTCTTCGCCAAGCTCTTCAAGCGGCGCCTCAAGCGCGGGGTCTTCTGCTCGCTCGTCGAGCTTCAGGCCGCCATCAACCGCTTCGTCGCCGAGCACAACCAAAGCCCCAAACCCTTCGTCTGGCGCGCCGATCCCGACGCGATCATCGCCGCCCGCGCCCGTGGGTTCCAAGCGTTGGAGTCAATCCACTAGCGCCTCCGCGAGGAAGCGAGCCAACCTGGCCTAAACGGCCCGCGGTCGCGCGCGTCCCAGGCGGGCAGGTACCCAGGGCGCCCAAGCCATTTCGCCGCGCCTGTCGGCCCTGATGTCAAGCATGGCTGGCCCGCAGAGGTCCGAATAGTCGCGGTCCCGAAGATCAGCCGCGACGATCCGCCAGCGTCCGATCAGCCGGTACCCCATCGGGCGCTCACGGCGAGGTTGCCAAGAGCGTCGGGAGCCGCACCAAAATGGAGGCGGCGAGGCCGAGGACGAAAGCAAAGTCGACGCGGGTGAGGCCGCGTAGCTTGGGCGAGCCCCGCCACCTCCTTCACACAGCCGATGCCTCCTCGATCCACTTGCTCCTCGCGGCACTCCAGGAAGAAGTTGGCCGTGTCATAGGCCTTGTCCGCGGCGAACGTGACCCGCCACTCTCCCGCCATGCCCTAGACGAAGTCGATGGCCGTCAGCGGCTCGGCGTCGCCGGTGGCGCGCGCGTCGCCACCCGCCGACGATCAGCCCGTTGCGGTTCTCCATCAGCGCGTTCCCGATGTAGCAGAGCCCCGCCGGCTGGCTGCCCTCGCGAGGGAGCCGCCGCGTCCGGGTCGGTGGTGCTGGCATGGGTCGCATCCGAACGCTTCTCGCCCTCGGAATCCCGCTCGCCGTTGCGCCCCGGCCCGGGCGGCTCGTCGCCGCCGTCCTTACGCCGGAAGCTCTTCAGGCTGACCCACGCCTGGATCAGCGTGCCGTCACTGTGAAGTGCTCGGTCGACAGGAGCCGCTTTACCTCCGGCTAGGTCGTGGACTCATAATTTTGAGCCAGATGCGGACTGAGGCGAGCATGACGGCTGCGAGGAAGTTGCGGGCGAGCTTGTTGTAGCGGGGTGCGATGCCGCGGAAGTGCTTCAAACGGTTGAAGAAGCGCTCGATCCGGTTGCGGTCGCGGTAGATGGCCGGGTCGACGGAGCGGACTTCGCGCACGTTGCTCTGCGAGGGGACGTGCGCGGTGGCGCCCTTGGCCTCGATCGCCTCGATCACCGCGCGGCCGAAATAGCCGCGGTCGGCGACCACGTCACCCGTCAGCGCCAGCGGGGCGATGAGGTCGGGCGCCGTGGCCTTGTCGGAGGCCTGGCCCTCGGTGAGCATCAGCCGCACGCCGGTCGACGACGGCGTGGATCTTGGTGCTCAGCCCGCCACGGGAGCGACCGATGGCGTGATCCTCGCCCCCCTTTTTCCGCCGGCGGCGTGCTGGTGGGCGCGGACGATGGAGCTGTCGATCAAGTGCAGCGAGCCGGGCGAGCGTTCGGCCAGCGCCTCGAACACCCGCAGCCAGACCCCGGCCTTCGCCCACCTGTTGTAGCGGTTGTAGACCGTGGTCCGCGGGCCGTAGCGCTCCGGCAGGTCGCGCCACGGCGCGCCGGTCCGCAGGATGTAGAAGATGCCGTCGATCACCCGCCGGTCGTCTACCCGCGCCACCCCCGCGGCTTGTTCGGCAGCTCGCGCGCGATGATCGCCCACTCCCCGTCGCTCAGATCATGCCGTCCCGTCATCAAGTCCTCCCTGTTGGAAAGCTTAAGTCACAGAAGACCTCGAGAGGGAATCCCGTTCAGGGGTTCACGACCTAGACGATGAGCTCCGCCAGGAAAGTTGCGCCACCTCGCCCGCGAGCAGCCGGGCGCGGTTATCCGAGAATGTGTTCGCGTCCCACACCGGTCGTCCACCCCGAGCCCGACGAACCAGCGGAGTCAGAGGTCGAACTGCAGCCGTTCCATCACCTGCCGCTCCGAGAGCACTGAGTAGAAGCACTGCAGCAGCATCGCCCGCAACAACCGCTCCGGGGCAATGCTTGGCCGGCCGACGCGCGCATAGATCGTGTCGAAATCTGCCGACAGAGCTACCAGCGCTTGGTTTACCAAGTCGCGGATCGTCCGAAGCGGATGGTCGGCGCGACCTCTCGAACTCGAGATCGACATAGGAGAACAGTTGCCCGGCCGCCGATCCTCCTTACAACGCACCACCGAACTCCAATCCGCTTCTCACCGTGATCCTCACGGAATTATGGCCTTAACAGGCTGCTGAAGAAGTCCGCGCTTGTCCGCGGGTGTGCGTCGTGATTCCGTTAGTATAGGGGCGAGCAGCAGCGAACGGGACGGGGATGCGGGGAACTGATCGGAGGACGGGAGAGCTGTTCTCTTATGTGGATCTCAAGTCGCGGGTTCGAACGGACCATCCGTTGCGGAAGATCCGGGAGGTGGTGAACGCCACGCTGCTGGCTATGTCGGCGGATTTTGCCGGGCTCTACTCTTCGCTCGGCCGTCCGGGCATCCCGCCGGAGCGGCTGCTGCGGGCGCTGCTGCTGCAATGCTTCTATTCGGTGCGGTCGGAGCGGCAGCTGATTCCCCCGCCCCAGAGTTTCCTGAGACACCCCAGACGGCCTATTGAGCCGGGATGGAGGTGCCTTGATGGATGACGTTGAGAGCGGAGGAGCCGCGGGCGCGGAGACCTCGAATATCGGAGCGGTCGCGGCTCCGGGCCGTGAGCGGCGGATGACGGCGGGTCGCAAGCGGGAGGCGGTGTTGCGGCTTCTGCGAGGCGAGCCGCTGGAGCTCGTGGCGCGCGAGCTCGCGGTGACGGCGGCCGACCTGAGCGGCTGGCGCGACGCCTTCCTCGACGGCGGCTCTGCGAGCCTGAAATCGCGGCCACGGGATGCGCGCGACGAGACGATCGACCGGCTGCGGACCAAGGTCGGCGAGCTGACCATGGACACCGAGCTTCTGCAGACGAAGATCGCGCGGCTGGAGGCGGGCGGCACCCCTTTTGCGGCGCGGAGGTCGAAGCGATGAGCACCGTCATCTCGATCTCCACGGAACGCCGCTACGGTGTCGCCCGGGTCTGCCGGGTCTGGGGCGTCGCCCGGGCAGGCATCTACCGTGGTCGCCGGGCGGCGATGGCGCCGCCCCCGCCGCGACGTCGGCCGGGGCCCGTGGGGGCGATGTCTGACGCCGACCTCGTCGAGGCGATCCGGCAGGTGCTCGCCGACAGCCCCTTTCATGGCGAGGGCTACCGCAAGGTGTGGGCGCGGCTGCGCCATGCCGGGTTGCGCACCTCGAAGGAGCGCGTGCGCCGGCTGATGCGCGAGAACGGCCTCGCGGCGGCGACCCGGGCGGGCCGCCCCCGCGGCCCGCGCAGCCACGACGGCACGATTGTCCCCGAGGTCATCGACGCGATGTGGGGAACCGACATGACCGCAGCCCTCACTGTCGAGGATGGTCAGGTCGCGGTGTTCGTCGCCGTCGATCACTGCTCGGCGACATGCGTCGGCATCCATGCCGCCCTCCACGGCACCCGCCACGAGGCGCTCGAGCCGGTCCGCCAGGGCGTCACCGAACACTTCGGCGGGGTCGAGAAGGACGCTGCCCAGGGTCTCGCCATCCGCCACGACCACGGCAGCCAGTACATGTCGCGCGACTTCCAGAAGGAGATCGCCTGGCTCGGCGCCATCTCGTCGCCGGCCTTCGTCCGCGCCCCCGAGGGCAACGGCTGCGCCGAGCGGTTCATCCGGACGCTGAAGGAGAACCTCCTCTGGGTCAGGACCTTCCGCACCGTCGAGGAGCTCCGCCTCGCCCTGATCGACTTCAGGCGGACCTACAACGAAAGCTGGCTGATCGAGCGGCACGGCCATCGCTCCCCGGCCCAGTTCCGACGCGACATGATGGACACGATGCCGATGGCCGCCTAATCGCAATCGGGTGTCTCAAAATCCAGGGGCGGTACATGATGGAACGGCTGGAGTTCGACCTCTTGGTCCGCTGGTTCGTCGGTCTCGGAGCCGACGAGCCGGTGTGGGACGCGAGCGTGTCTCAAAGAACCGCGACCGGCTGCTGGCGGGCGAGGTGGCGCAGCGGTTCCTGGCGGAGCTCCTGGCGCGGCCGGAGGTGAAGCGGCTCTTGTCGGCCGAGCACTTCTCGGTGGACGGGACGCTGATCCAGGCCTGGGCGAGCCAGAAGAGCTTCCGGCGCAAGGACGGCGGCGACGCGCCGCCGGGGCCGGGGCGCAACGGTGCGCGGGACTTCAAGGGCGAGACGCGCTCGAACGCGACCCATGCCAGCACCACCGATGCGGACGCGCGGCTCTACCGCAAGGGCGACGGCGAGCGGGCGCGGCTGTGCTACATCGGGCATGCGCTGATGGAGAACCGCAGCGGACTGATCGTCGGCGCGGTGGCGACGCGGGCGACCGGCGACGCCGAGCCCATGGCGGCGATCACGCTCGTCAAGACTGTGGCCGGCCGGCGGATCACCCTCGGGGCCGACAAGGCCTACGACACCCGGGACTTCGTGAGGGAATGCCGCGAGGCGGGCGTCACCCCCCACGTGGCGCAGACGATCGCCGCCACCCGCGGCTCGCGAATCGACGGCCGCACCACCCGGCACCCGGGCTACGCAGTCTCCCTGCGCCTGCGCAAGCGGATCGAGGAAGGCTTCGGCTGGACCAAGCAGGTGGCGGGGCTCGCCCTGGTCAAGCTGCGCGGCCTGGCGCGCGTCGACTTCACCTTCGTCTCGGCCTCGCCGCGTACGACCTGGTGCGGCTGCCGAAGCTCCTGAGCGGAGCCTCGCCGTGAGCGCGTCCATGGACTGCCGGCTGATCGGCCGCTGGCGCATCGTCGCCACCGGCCTCCGGGACCCGGCTACCTCGACCTCTGCGGACCGGCGATGCTCGACATCCGCGCCGACGGCCATGGCGAGATCGCCTTCGGCGCCCTCGAGGCCAGCCTCGACCTCGCCTTCCGACATCGCCTTCGACTGGGAAGGGTGCGACGAGATGGACGAAGTCAGTGGCTCGGGGTCGGCCGAACTCCTCGAAGACGGCTCGCTGGAGATCGAATTCGAGTTCCAGGGCGACGACCTCACTCTCAAAGCCGTCCGCGACACTTCTTCAGCACCCTGTTAACGAGTGCGCAAGGGAGGAGCTTTCAGCGGCCTGCTAAAGAGAAGGCCGCTGAAAATCGCACGTTCGGTATTGTGTCCGGCCTCATCGTCGTGCTGATACTCGACCTCAATCTCAAGGGAGCGCCGACCCTGAGCCTCTGGCCGCGCCCATCTCGTCGAAGCCCGCACAATCGAAGGAGACGTCTTCGACAGAATCGCCGATTATCGTCGCTTCGTCGAGGAGTGGATCGGCCGCCGCAACGCGCGACACCGTAAGCGCATCGAGGCCGCGCGGGCGCTGCTGCGGCCGCTCCTGGCGCGTCAAGGACGGCGAGGCGATGTATGGTCCCGCCGGAGGCGGGCTTCATGCTGCGGCGTCGCGCCTCATCGGCCGTCGGCCGCCCGTTTGCATCCACGACAACCGGCTCAAGGTCTTCCTCGGCGCACGCGCCTGATAATGCTGCCGCGAGGCCGGGGGCTACGGCGACAGCCGCCGCACCGATGTCGTCGATTGCGGCAGGACATCCACGCGCTCCGGGCCCAGCCCATGGCGCTGCCCGGCCTCGTCCACCGCGACTAGCTCTTCCCGCGACGCCTACCGCCGCCTCTACCACGCCGCCATTGCCGCGCTCCCATCGGCCCCCGCCGACGGCTGGCCGCTGCGCCGGTCGCGCAGTTCCGCCGCGCCCACCTCCGGTACCGCCACCGTCAGCGCCGAAACGTCCGCTCCGATATCCCCAGCATCTCCTCGGCCTCGGCCTGCGTCAGATACCCTCTCATGCCGGTCAAGCAGCTTCTCAAAGCGCATGAACCGGATCTTCTCCACAGCCGGTGCCCGACCCAACCTCTCGCTCCCGATTCGCCCGGGAGAGAGCCAAGCCGGTCACCTCACGGGCTACCTAAACCGGACAGATCACAGGAAACCTACACGAGACGGGAGAATGGCTTGACAACCTGAGGCCGATCCCGAACACTTTTGCGGGTGGCGTATGAATCTTTATTTGTACTAGTCGGCGGGGACCCCGTGGAGGAATGGTCCCGGCCTTGCGGGAGGCGTGCTCGCCGGCGGCACCCGGCTCGTTGCACTGCCCCACGGCGACTCGCGGATCCCGTCACGGCCGAGCACCCTTGCGGCCTGTCCGGTCCCCGCTCGGGACGGCGGAGCCGAGGTCGGCATCTCGAGCGGTCTCGCTCTTTCAAGCATTTGGTCCGGAGTATACGACAGTGAACCGCGTACCTGAGAGTGTTCGGAGCGACAATGCTGGACGGGGCCGGGCCTTGCTCGTCGCCAACTACAATGCCGTCAGGCGACCGTACAACGGCGTCGTCTTCGAGTTCCTGCAGACCATCGCCGCAGTGGAGAACGCCACGATCGTCGCGCCCGAGGCCCGCCGCTATGCCGAGGCGCTGTTCGCGGACGTCGCGAGGGAATACGCCTCGGTCCACAACGAAATGCTCTCGGTGCTGTGCCAGAAGATCGGCCTGCCGTCGGTCGCGCGGACCCGCAGGTCGACGCCCTCGGGCGAGTTCGACATCTGCTTCTACATGTGCCAGTTCCCGCGGGACCTCGCGGAGATCGAGCGCGTGTCCGGCTGGCGTGAGCGCTCGGCCAAGGCCTGCGCCTTCATCCTCGAGACCTGGCCGCACACCATGCCGAAGTTCAAGGCGGACCTGCGGATTCTCGACCGGTTCGACCACGTCTTCGTGCTGAACTCCCGCAGCATCGAGGCCCTGCGCCAGTACACGTCGACGCCGATCTCCTTCCTTCCCACCGGCACCGACTGCCTGGTCTGCGGTCCGGACCTCGCGCAGCCGCCGGAGCGGTGCATCGACTTCCTGAGCCTCGGCCGGCGCGAGAAGAGCACCCACCGGCTGCTCTGCGACTACGCCGACCGTAACGGCAGGTTCTACTACTACGATGCCTGGGCGAGCATGACGGCGCGCGACTGGGCGCAGTCGCGCCGCATGAGCGCCGAGCTGATCCGCCGCGCCAAGTACTACGTGGCCTGGGATCCGGCCTCGATCATCGCCCTCAAGGGCAAGGGCCACACCCCGCAGACGGTGCTGTCGACCCGGTTCTTCGAGGGCGCGGCCGGCGGGGCGGTGCTCGTCGGCTCGCGGCCGTCGGTGGTCGACTTCGACGCGCTCTTCGACTGGCCCGACGCGGTCATCGAGCTGCCGAACGAAGCGGACGCCATCATCGGCGCGGTGCGCGACCTCGACGCCGATCCCGCCCGGAGGGCGGCGATCAGCCTCACCAATCGCGTGCAGTCCATGCGGCGTCACGACTGGGTCTACCGGTGGGCGACGATCCTGGAGACCATGGGTCTCGCGCGCCCCGCGGCGCTCGACGCGCGCATCGCCCTGCTTCAGCGCCTGGCCGCCGACGCGGTCTCGAACGCCGCGGGGCCGCCGGCGGCGGCGAGCCAGAAGCGGCGGGCGGGCGGCGCGCGGCCGAACGGCATCGCGGTCGTCCCGCCCGCGCCGCCCCCGCTCACCTTGGTGGCGGGCCCCGGACGTTCCGGCTAGCCTGCCCGGCTGGTCGGGGAGACTGGATTCGAACCAGCGACCTGCGGTACCCAAAACCGCCGCGCTACCAGGCTGCGCCACGCCCCGTCGGCCCAGCCTCTAGCGCATGGCGGCCCCGGGCGAAAGGGACGTCCGCCTCGGCGAGCGAAGCAGCAGCTGGCGCGGGCGACGGCGTCTGTGGCTAGCCGTCGCAGCTGGACACCCGCATCAACCTATCGGCCTTTGAAGGTTTGTGATTCACTCTGGCCTGAGGGATGACCAAGGGACAGGTTCATGGATCAGCGAAGCCTTTTCGGCCTGACGGAGCATCTCGCGGCGCTCAGCAAACATGGCGATCCGCTGGAAGTTCTCGATGCGACGGTGGACTTCGAATACTTCCGTGGCTGGCTGGTCGAGGGTCTCGGCTATGGCGACGGGTCGAAGGGCGGAGGCCTCCGTTCGATCCCGTGTCGATGTTCAAAGCGCTGATCCTGCAGGCGCAGCACAACCTGAGCGACGCGCGGATGGAGTTCATGATCCGCGACCGGCTCTCATGGATGCGGTTTCTGGGGTACGATCTGGGCGGGCCGACCCCGGACGAGAACACGATCCGGCTCTTCCGCGACAAGCTCACCGCGAGCGGGACGCTGAAGCGGGTGATGAAGGTGTTCGACTGGCAGCTCCAGAAGAAGGGTTACATCCCGATGGGCGGTCAGATCGTGGACGCCTCGCTCGTTCCGGCGCCGAAGCAGCGCAATACGGATGGAGAGAAAGAAGCGATCAAGGCCGGCAAGTCAGCCAGGGAGATCTGGCCCGACGATCCCAACAAGGCGGCCCAGAAGGACACGAACGCCCGCTGGACACTGAAAGTCGGTGGCAAGGTTCGGTATCGGCCCGACGGGACGCCGCTGCCGATGATCGCCGTGCCTGTTTTCGGGTACAAGAGCCACATCTCCATCGACCGCCGGTTCGGCTTCATCCGCGAGAGCACCGTCACATCGGCCTCGGCCGCCGACGGACGGATGTTCAGGCAGCTCGTCACGACCGGGAACACGTCGAGCGACGTCTGGGCCGACAGCGCATACCGCTCTCAAAGCAACGAGAAATGGCTCGCCTCGAAAATGCTGACGAGCCAGGTCCACCGGCGCAAACCTGCGGGCAAGCCGATGCCGCCGGCGACGGCCAGGGCCAACGGGAAGAAGTCATCCGTCCGCGCCCGGATCGAGCACGTCTTCGCGCATCAGAAGAACCGCTTCGGACTGTTCATCCGCACGATCGGGCTGGCCCGCGCGGAGGCCAAACTGACGCTCGCCAACATCGCCTACAACTTCGACCGCCTGGTCTTCCATGAGCGCAGAGGCGTCATGGGATGACTCCGTCCGGATGTTTAGGATCGCACGCAAAACCGCCCAGCCATCAGGCCTAGGCGGCCGGAAACGCCGCCACGCCGGGCACGGCGACGCCGACAGAGCGCGTCCCGCGAAAACCAGGCGTTGATGCGGGTGTCCAGCTCCAGGCGGCGCCCTCGATCGCCGGGGGTGGCGGAGCTCGGCGCCGAGGTTGATGCCGAGGGTCTCGGCGAGCAGCGGGTTGGCGATCACCACCCGCGCCACGAACGGCGACAACATGCAACTGCCCGTGGCCGATCACCACTGCGTCGGTCTTCTCGAGCCGCCGACCGAAGCCCTCCAACGTCGTGCGGGTCATCTCGACCCGGCCCTCGCGCCTCAGCGCCCCGTCCTCCCAGATAACCGCCTCCCGAAGGTCCGGTGGATGTCGATCCCCCGTCGCATGCGCCTCCTCCCGTTCCACATCAATGGGAGCGGCGGGCGACACGACACCTACGGATCCGCGCTCTCGGCGCAACCGGGCGAGTCGCAGAGGCGGCCAGCTACTAACGCGAGCTCGAAGCTCATCGAGTTCATCGACCTGCCGCACCATTGTGCTCCCGGTGGCTCTGTCCCGGATGGTCGCACCCTACACCATGGCCAAGACGCCATGACCGGGCATTGACACCGAGGATCTCATACCGGCTACCAACCCCCTCAAGCAAGTGAATCGCGAGATCAAGCGTCGCGCCGACGTCGTTGGCCTCTTCCCAACGAGGAAGCCATAGTCCGCCTCGTCGGCGCACTCATGCTCGCGACCAACGACGAATGGGCGGTGGCCTGGCGCAATATAAGCCTTGAGACCCTCGCGGGCGTCACCAATACTAGACTAGACCGTCAGGCTGCACCCGGTGGCGTCCTGAGAAGAGACCGAGTCTCTCCGAAAACCGGCGCTCTCGCACCACTTACCGCAATCGCCGTCCCGCTGCCGTGCGCGCCGAGCCTGCGGTCGATGATCCGGATGCGGCGGTTCGTCCGTCGCTCCCCAACACACCGGAGGATCATGGTATGGGTGTCTGCGCGGTCTTGGAGGTATCCCAGGAACTGAAGGCGACCTGTGTCGTCGACGACGCGGGGGCGCTGCTGGCGGAGAAGGTCGAGTCCTGCCCGAATGCGGTCGCGGCCTGGCTTGGGCGCTGGACGCTCGAGAAGGTGGGCATGGAGACTGATCCGCTGCCGGTCTGGCTCCCGAAGGCGCTGATGGCGAAGGGGCTGCCCATCGTTTGCCTCGACGATCGCCACGCCAGCGCGACGCTGAAGATGATGCCCAACGCGCTGCCTGGCGCAGATCGTGCGTACCGGGTGATTCAAGGGGGTGCGGATCAAGAGCCACGAGGCTTACGTCACGCGGGCGCTGCTCACCGCCCAGGATGCGCTGGTCGGCATCCGGGTACGGCTCGAGAACGAGGTGCGGGGGCTCCTGAAGACCTTTGGCATCCCCTTCGGCAAGCGGGTCGGCGGCCTTCTTCGCCGCACCGAGGAGTCGTCGCCGGTGTACCGCCCCTGGATTCTGAGACACCCGATTGCGATTAGGCGGCCATCGGCATCGTGTCCATCATGTCGCGTCGGAACTGGGCCGGGGAGCGATGGCCGTGCCGCTCGATCAGCCAGCTTTCGTTGTAGGTCCGCCTGAACTCGATGAGGGCGAGGCGGAGTTCCTCTACGGTCCGGAAGGTCCTGACCCAGAGGAGGTTCTCCTTCAGCGTCCGGATGAACCGCTCGGCGCAGCCGTTGCCCTCGGGGGCGCGGACGAAGGCCGGCGACGACATGGCGCCGAGCCAGGCGATCTCCTTCTGGAAGTCGCGCGACATGTACTGGCTGCCGTGGTCGTGGCGGATGGCGAGACCCTGGGCAGCGTCCTTCTCGACCCCGCCGAAGTGTTCGGTGACGCCCTGGCGGACCGGCTCGAGCGCCTCGTGGCGGGTGCCGTGGAGGGCGGCATGGATGCCGACGCATGTCGCCGAGCAGTGATCGACGGCGACGAACACCGCGACCTGACCATCCTCGACAGTGAGGGCTGCGGTCATGTCGGTTCCCCACATCGCGTCGATGACCTCGGGGACAATCGTGCCGTCGTGGCTGCGCGGGCCGCGGGGGCGGCCCGCCCGGGTCGCCGCCGCGAGGCCGTTCTCGCGCATCAGCCGGCGCACGCGCTCCTTCGAGGTGCGCAACCCGGCATGGCGCAGCCGCGCCCACACCTTGCGGTAGCCCTCGCCATGAAAGGGGCTGTCGGCGAGCACCTGCCGGATCGCCTCGACGAGGTCGGCGTCAGACATCGCCCCCACGGGCCCCGGCCGACGTCGCGGCGGGGGCGGCGCCATCGCCGCCCGGCGACCACGGTAGATGCCTGCCCGGGCGACGCCCCAGACCCGGCAGACCCGGGCGACACCGTAGCGGCGTTCCGTGGAGATCGAGATGACGGTGCTCATCGCTTCGACCTCCGCGCCGCAAAAGGGGTGCCGCCCGCCTCCAGCCGCGCGATCTTCGTCTGCAGAAGCTCGGTGTCCATGGTCAGCTCGCCGACCTTGGTCCGCAGCCGGTCGATCGTCTCGTCGCGCGCATCCCGTGGCCGCGATTTCAGGCTCGCAGAGCCGCCGTCGAGGAAGGCGTCGCGCCAGCCGCTCAGGTCGGCCGCCGTCACCGCGAGCTCGCGCGCCACGAGCTCCAGCGGCTCGCCTCGCAGAAGCCGCAACACCGCCTCCCGCTTGCGACCCGCCGTCATCCGCCGCTCACGGCCCGGAGCCGCGACCGCTCCGATATTCGAGGTCTCCGCGCCCGCGGCTCCTCCGCTCTCAACGTCATCCATCAAGGCACCTCCATCCCGGCTCAATAGGCCGTCTGGGGTGTCTCAGGAAACTCTGGGGCGGGGGACCGGGTAACTCGCCGTCGCGCCGGAGCTCCGCCCGATCTTCGAGGCCGTGGTCGCGGCGAGACAGGCTGTCCTCGGGCGAATCCGCGCGCTGGATGCGGAGGTGCCCGCCGCGGTCCGCCGAAGCCGAGCGGCGCAGCTCTTCATGAGCGCGCCCGGCATCGGGCCGATCACTGCGCTCGCGGTCGCTTCCGCCTTCGACGACGCCGCCCGCTTCCGCAGGTCGGCGAGCGCGGGCGCCTATCTCGGGTTGACGCCGAAGCGCTACGAGTCGGGTGAGATCAGCCGCAAGGGCCGCATCTCCCGGCACGGCGACAAGATGACGCAAACCCATCTCTACGAGGCGGTGAACGCCATCATGACGCGCAAGCTCGGCGGATCGAGCCTGCGCGACTGGGCGCGAGCGATCACCGAGCGCACCGGACCAAGGAAGGCAAGGTCGCCCTGGCTCGGAAGCTAGCCGTGATTCTGCACGCGATGTGGCGCACGGGCACGCCGTTCCGCGACGAGGCTCCCGCATGATCCACCGATAACATCGTCCTCGCGCGCCGGTCGCCGGCGACGCAGAGCCCGGCCAGACCTTCACCGCGCGCTGGGTCGATCCGAAAAGCCTGCACAACGGCGGGCGCGCTCGCGCCGCCTGAAAGCGCCGCACGCCCGCCCTCCCAGACCTGACCGGGGAGTTGACAGACGCGATTAGAGAATCACCTGGGACACAATCAGGCGGAACCACTCCACCGCTGGGCGCTCGAGACCAGCGAGCGGATGATTGGCTCGGACGAAGAAAACTGAGACACCTTCTTCGCTCCGAGCGCCTCACCGGCGTTGCTCGACCGCCTGACCCATAATGTCACATCCTCAAGATGAACGGCGACGCCTACCGTCTGTCGAGAGCCGCATGGAAGTCCCAAGACGCAGGCGACCGGGGTGGCCTTTCAAGCCTCCGGGCCTTGGGAGCGAGGGCGCCAAGATGCGCCGCTCAAGCCACTTTCAACATCGGTGGGAACGACTCCCGCGAATTGTACCAAAAAAACCGCCCTCCTGCTGGAGGGCGGTGATGCGGATTGGCATCAGTAGGCGGGCCTCTATTCGGTCGCGGGCGCGTTGTCGTTCCCGTTGTCGTTGCCGTTCTCGTCACCTTCGTTTTCGTTGCCGTTCAGGTTGCCGTTGTCATCGCCGACATTGCGGTTCCCGTTTCTGTTGCCATTATAAGAGCCGAAATTGAAGTTGCCGTTGTCGTTGCCGTTGTAGCTTCCGGCGTTCTCGTTCCCGTTCGCGTTGCCGTTGTAACTTCCTATATTGCCGTTGCCATTGCCGTTGCCGTTGCCGCTGCTTTGAGCAAGAGCGGCGCTCGTCGAAAGAATGAGGGCGATCGCTGCAGTAAACATCATATTTGGCACGTGTATTCCTCCTTAGCTCGCGGATCGCATGCGATGTGATATCACAATGATCCCTGTCCACCCGCCATCGCTCCACCTAGCAAAAATAATTTCAATCACCGTACGTTCATGGCGGTACCGAATCAGTATCATCGTCTCCAGATTGTGTCAAGTTCATTAACTTATACTTCTAAATCGTCCCAAATCCACCATCCCGATACTGAACTATCGGCAACCGGGCGGATGTGACCATTCAGGGACTTCGTGCCTTGCTCGCGGTAAGAGTACCACAGCATGCAAGTGGAATCCACGGCTCATGCGAGCATGTGCTGTCGCGAAGGTTGAGATCGCATAACGCGCTCTCCCTTCTATGGAGGACGAGCGGGCCGAGCCAGGGTCGCTGGCGCGGCGCCGATCGACCGTGTAGGGGTTGGCGCAGTGCGTGCGGATCGTGCTGGCTGTCAAGCGGCACGGAATCCTACCCCCTATCGTCGTCGAACTTGACCCCCCGTTGGGCGAGGAGCGGGACCCGGCCTGGCGGAGCGGTGCGGGTGGCGGAGGCGGGCCGGGGCCCGCTCTGGTAAGTCGCTGCGGGTTGGTTCAGGCAAGGTGCTTGAAGCACCAGCTCTCGTTGCCGGTCTCGACGATTTCGCAGTGGTGGGTGAGCCGATCGAGGAGCGCGGTGGTCATCTTGGGATCGCCGAAGACGGCAGGCCCCATTCGCCGAAGGCGAGCTTGGTGGTGACAACGACCGAGGTCTGCTCGTAGAGCCGACTGACCAGGTGGAAGAGGAGCTGGCCGCCGGCCTGGACGAAGGGCAGGTAGCCGAGCTCGTCGAGCACGACCAGGTACATGCGACAGAGGTGATCGGCGATGCGGCCCTGGCGTCCGGCGCGGGTCTCTGCCTCGAGCTTGTTGACGAGGTCGACGACGTTGAAGAAGCGCCCCCTGGTACCGCCGCGGATGCAGGCTCGGGCGATGCCGACGGCGATGTGGGTCTTGCCGGTGCCAGTGCCGCCGATGAGGACGAGGTTGCGCCGCTGCGTCAGGAAGCCGCCGCCGGCGAGGTCGCGGACGAGGGACTTGTTGATCGGCGTGCCGTCGAAGACGAACTCGTCGATCTCCTTGGCCATCGGCAGCCGGGCGATAGCGATCTGGTACTTGATTGAGCGGCTGCTTCTCGGAGAGCCCGGCCGTCAAGAGGTCGCTGACGACCCGCTGCGGTTCATGCTGCCGCTCACGGCGGTGGCGACGATCTCGTCATAGGCAGCTCTCATGCCGAACAGCTTCAGGTCGCCCATGGTGGTCATGATCGCGCTTCGCTCCATCATCCGCTCGGCCTCCTCAGGCTGTCGTAACGGGCGCAGTCGGCGGCGGGCTCGTGCCGCAGTCGCAGCGCCTCGGGGGTCATGATCGCTGCTGGCGGGCCCGGATCGCCGCGCCGGGAAAGGATGTTCATGATGACATCCGCCGAGTGGAAGCCTTCCTTGAGCGCCTCGGCGCAGGCGGCTTCCACGGCGGGCAGGCCGTCGGTCAGCACCGCGCCGAGCACCTCGACCCATCTGGCGGTCGCCATCGGGTGCGGACTTCAGCTTGCGGCGCACCCGCTCGATCGCCCCCGGCAGGACTCAGTCCTGGAAGGGCGCGGCATTCCTGAGCGCGCCGGGTTTGCGGCCAGGACAGGGACATAGTGCTAGGGGTTGTAGATGGTGGCCGCCGCCGAAGACGCGAGGATGCTGCCCGACGATCCGCCCGTCCTGCCGCAGCTCGATCCGATCGGCATAGGCGCGGACCTCCACAGGCCGGGCCGACGGCGCTCGCCGTCACCGAGTACTTGTTGTTGTCGAAGCGGACGAGAGGGGGGGCAATCTTCGACGCCGATCCCCGGCGCCGATCAACAGTGAAGCGCAACGTTCGATCCTGGCCCGGCTGGGGTCTCGCTTCTGTCCGTGGTCGGCGGGCCGCCGCATGATGGGTTCCGAAGGTGAGGCGGACCAAGCTAAACTGCTCGCGGGCATTCGCCGGCGGCTCCGGACACTCGTGCGGCCTTCGCCTCACCCCCGTCCCTGCCGGGACCTCGGACCGATCGCAGCCGTCAGCGGGCTCCGACCGGAAGGTCTTGGATCAAGCTGCAGTCCAGCGGGACGGCGTCCCGTCCCGCCACATTCGGGGCATGATCACCGCCAGCTTGCGTGCTACCGCGACCTTGGCCTTCTTCAGCGAACTGCGCGCCGCAAGCCGGGTCCCCCACACCTTCAGGGCGGTCCACTGCGTCGTGCGGCTGAGCATTACGTTGGCGGCCGCGAACAACGCGGTCCGCGTGAAGGTGTCGCCACATCGGGTGATCCGCCCGCGCCGGACGACTTCGCCGGACTGGTATTGTCGCGGGGTGAGCCCGAGGGGCGCGCCGACGTCCGCGGAGCGGCGGAACCGCTCGGGGCGGTCAATGGTGGTCTTGAAGCCGAGCGCGGTCACCGGACCGACGCCAGGAATCGTCATGAAGCGCCGGCAGAGTTCGTCGTTCTTCACCACTCGCAGCAGCGCCAGGTCCAGCCCGTTCAAATCCCGCCGCAGAACCTCCCGTGCTGCCAGTAACGCCTCCATGCAGAGGACGAGCACCAAACGTTCGGCGACGAACTCGCGCACCGCGCCTCGAACCCCGCCGCGCCGATCCGTCCGACCTTCAGGCCGAACGACCGCAGCAGCCCGCGGATCTCGTTCTCGTGGTCGCGGACCTTTTTGACCAGGAACTCCCGTGCCGGCAGCAGCGTCCGCAGCTCCTGGCTCTCGGTCGACTTCACGTGGACCGCCTTGAACCATCCCGAGCGCACGACCTGCACGATGGCGCGGGCGTCGTTGCGATCGGTCTTGTTCGCCGCCGTTGCGCCGATCGCGCCCTTTAGATGCCGCGTTTCGATGCAGACCGCCGAGCGCCCCGCATCGGTCAGGCCGAAATAGAGCCAATGCGACAGCGGGCCGGCCTCGAGGCCCGCACGGCCGAAGGCGCCGTCGAGGACGCGCAGGGTCTCGATCAAGTCGGCCGGCTCGCTCTGCACCTTTGCTTCGAGGCACATGCGGCCGACTTGATCGACGATACAGACGCTGGTCGTCTCGAGCGATACATCGAGGCCGGCGTAGAGCTCGGTCACGGGGCGTCTCCCTCGCTAATGTCCCGCCGGGAGGGTCACGCCACGCCAGGCGAGCCCCAAGCCCCGACTACCCCATCTGAACGAGGAGGTCTTCGCCGGCCTCGAGCGCTGGCGCCTCGACTACAACCTCGTCCGGCCCCACTCGGCGATCGGCTACCTGACGCCGTGCACCTACGCCGCCGCTCTGAACCCGCAACGGGCACCGGCGCTACGCCACCCGGAAAGCTCCGCGCCGATGCCCGTTGCTACGGTCGCGCTCACGCGCAATTCTCTGCTCTGAGCCCTGAAAACCTGGTCGCGGTTCGCGCCGGCGGTCGATCCGCGGTTCAGCTACAGAGCTGGGGACGTCGTCGCGACGCTCGACCGTGTCTGCGCCGAAGCGGGGTTCCCGAAGGCGATCCGCGTCAACCACGGCAGTGAGTTCATCTCCCGCGATCTCGACCTCTGGGCCTACCTCCATGGCGTGACCCTCGACTTCTCGCGCCCCGGGAAAGCCGACGGATAATGCCTTCATCGAGGCGTTCAACGGCAAGCTCCGCCAGGAATGCCTGTCGGCGCACTGGGTCCTGACACTTGCCGACGCCCGCGAAAAGATGGAGGCTTGGCTCAGGGTTCTAAAACGAGGACCGACCCCACAGAACCCGAACCTTGTGCCACCCGGCGCTCAAAAGTCCGGGCTTCGTCATGGCGGCGGGCCGGCCGCGCCGCCGGGTTCATTCAGCGCGATGGGGACGCTGTAGCCGATCGCGCAACTCAGCCCGCGATTCCAGTCGGCCCCAGATGAAAGATCGGGGTCACGTTAAGCCCGAGAAAGCGCATGAACGAGAGCCGGTTGTTGATCAGGAACTCGGCGCGGTCGTCGCCAAAGTTGTTCTGCACCTGGATGACCAGGTCTTGAACATCATACCGGGTCAAAAGGCGGGGGGCCATCCTTGGCGCCGTCGCCGTACCTCTGCGCAGCCACCAGCTCTGGCCGGAACATCTCGAAAATCCACCACCACAGCGAACGCCTCGTGCTGGTCTCCGATGTCGCTCAGCCGCTTCATGAAACCTCTGATCAGGCGAGCCCCCCAGACATTCAGTCGGACTCTCGCCACTCACTATCAGTACGGGTACCGTCTGACATGTCCGCAAGTGAGCGAACAAGAGCTAGGAAAGCCTGGCGGACTCTATGATCAGCGATAGATTGGAACGCGTAGCCCAGGAGAGCACGCTCTGATTTAATTTCTGCGTGGGAAGCCGCAGTCAATTCATCATCCATTTCGTCAAAGAAATACTGAATGGGAACTATAAGATAGTGCGCGATTAAGTATAACCGACCCGAACTTATGCGATTCATCCCCCTCTCGTACTTCTGCACTTGGCTGTATGTCAGGCCAAGATGACGCGCAAGCTGTTCCTGGCCCATCCCGAGGAACTCCCGACGTTGCCTGATGCGATTGCCAACGTGTACGTCGACTTTTCTTGTCATTATTGTCATGCTGATAACCAATTCATTGTCTCACGTCAATCTCAGCTGCAGTGTTTGCCGTCAAGATGGGCCGGGCTGCTTGGACAGCGACAATCTCGAGGAATATTTGCGGCCAAGGGGGCCAATGGCGGATTTAGCTGCGATATCTCCCACCGCGCAGCTATGGCTGCCTGCGCGCATTAAGAGCCGCGCAGATGCAAGTGTACGTCCATGGCGTGCTCGTACGATCGTCGACAGCCGGAGCGCCAAAACCGAGCCGGAGGCACACCAACAGGGGTGGTTTGACGCCGGAAAGCGGGCAAGCGCCGCAGGCGCAACCTGCGAAGCTTGGTGCGCGGTCGTTGGCGACATGTTCCGGAGCCTTTCGGCGCTGCTGGTTTCTATCGAAGGTGCTAGCCGCCTCTGAACGAACTTCAGGTGTGCGCTGGACCATCGAGCCAGACCTTGCGGCGCACGTTGCAGACGAGGTCGCAGCCCGATCTTCAAGGTCGCTCGCGCGAGGCCGATGGTGCGGATGACGAGCGCCATCGGCCTTTCTGGCGGGCGAAGACGTACTCGACCTGCGCCCGCACAGCGGACTTCGCGGCGTTTGGCGCGGGAGACATGCGTCGGCATCGGCTTGGACTGCGGTTTCTTGCGGTGGATGTGCCTGGTGAAGCCGCCCGCTTCCAGATGCGCCGCGTTCCTCGCCGAGCGGTAGGCGGTGTCCGCCCAGACCCCGCTCGCGGGGTTGGCCTTGTCGAGCAGCGCGGGCAACTGCGCGCCGTCGTGGCGGGCGGCGTCGGTGGCGGTCTAGGTGCGGATCAGTCCGTGGCGGCGGTCGATGCCGACATCGTCCTTGTAGCCGAAGATCGGGATGGCGATGTCCACGCGCGGCGCCGTCCGCCGCTGGCCTAGCCTTGAAGAGCTTGACCGACCAGCGCGCGTCGCGGTCCTTCCGGGCGAGCTCCGCGGGCATCGAGGCCCAGGCCTCAGAGATGCTGCCTTCAGCGCGCGCTTCTCGTCCTCGGTGTTGCCCTGCTTCGGCGCCGCCACCACGGTCGCCTCGACGATCTGCCCCCCCATGACGATGTCGTCCGCCATCGAGAGCTGCGCCTCGAAGCGCCGGAATGACGCCTCGATCGCCGGGGCGCCGTCGAACTACGCCGGCGTCAGCGCCTCGCGGAAGCTTCAGATCGAATTCGCGCATGGCACTCGGTTTGCCAGCGACAGCCCGAGGAACCGCATGAACGAGAGACGGTCCGTAATAAGGTACTGGGTCCGCACGTCCGACAGCGAGTGGCAGGCCTGAAGGAGCAGGATCCCGAACATCACCACGTGGTCGTAGGGCGGTCGGCCGCCCTTCGAACGGTGGGCGCGCCGCACGGCGCGCTCTAGCTCGGAACAGACCGCCTCGAAGTGCACAAGCGCGTTCACCCGCTACAGATCGTCGGCCTCCGCCGACAGCTCCCGCGGCCGCGCTTCGACGTCGAACAGCCCGGGCACTCTCACCATAATCCACCACGCCACCAAACCTGACGCAGTAAATCATCAACGCCCTCGTCAAGCACGGGTTCTTGGAGGTGTCCACCGGGTCCGCGAAACCCTCGGCCAGATGTTGCACGCCCAGGTGCATTCTGCCACCGCCTATGATCTCTGCCCCTCTTTGCTGCATCCGAGGTGGGTGCGGCTCAGCGTGGTGCACGAGTTCGATGCTCACGGCGCGTCCCCTTCGCGCACGCTGACTGCGGGTCCGTTACCACGTTCGGGCACACAATCTCCTCGCCTGGTACCCAGCACGCACGCCATGATCGCTGGAGGTGT
>CAVXOH010000012.1:0-238793 GCA_963763295.1 uncultured Alphaproteobacteria bacterium | reverse complement strand
CGGCAGCCTGTTCCTCATCTATCTTCGGATCACCGACGACGCCTATCTGGAGATCTTCCCGAACGGGCAAGGCGATCGCGCGCCGGACGTGAACGCCAATGCGGTGCATCACTTCTGCCTCACGGTCGATCGACTTGAGCCGATGCTCGAGAAGGTCGTCGCCAACGGGGGGCGGCCCTTCGCGTGGCGCGACGGAGTCCTTCAGCCGGTCGACACGCCGAAGATTTCGACCGGTCTCGATGGCAACCGGCAGTCCTGGCTCGAGGACCCCGACGGAAATCGTCTGGAGCTCATGGAGATGTCCGACGATTGCCTCCAATTTCAGGCGATCCGTCGCGTCCGCGCCTCGGGCTGACCACGGACGTAATCAGTCGTTGCGATCCACCTCGGCCGCCGTGCGCGCCTGCAGCTCCGCAGCATCGGGGTGTTGCGGGAGCAGGAGGCGGGGGCGGCGGTCGCCGGACTAGTCACCCGAATTTAAAGTTCGCCGCATAGGGTTTTCTGCGTTCGCTGGCAGAAGCGCTTGACGGAGGCGAGGATTTCGTCGGCGGATTTGACCCATTTGTAGGGTTTGGGTTTTTCGTTGTGCGCCTCGATGAAGCGGGTGATGTCGGCCTCCAGTTCCGCCGTGGATCGGTGCACGCCGCGTTGCAACTGCTTGCGCGTCAGCTCGGCGAACCAGCGCTCGACCTGATTGATCCAACTGGCCGAGGTCGGGGTGAAGTGGACATGCCAATGCGGGCGGCGCGCCAGCCACGCCTTGATCTTCGGCGTCTTGTGGGTGGCGTAGTTGTCCATGACGATGTGCACGTCCGGCCCTGCCGGCACGCGCCGGTCGATCTGTTTGAGGAAGTCGAGAAACTCGGTCGCCCGATGGCGCTTGTAGCATTTGCCGATGACCGCGCCTGTGGCGATGTCGAGCGCGGCGAACAGCGATGTCGTGCCATTGCGGATATAGGTATGGGTTCGGCGCTCGGCGACGCCCGGCGCCATCGGCAGCACCGGCTGCTCGCGGTCCAGCGCCTGGATTTGCGATTTCTCATCTACGCACAAGACGACAGCCCGGTTTGGCGGGGACATGTACAGGCCGACGATATCCTGCACCTTGTCTACGAACAGCGGATCGGTGGACAGCTTGAACGTCTCGCACCGGTGCGGCTGCAGGCCGAACGCAGTCCAGATCCGGCGGATGGTGGTGTGCGAAAGCCCGGTCTCGGCGGCCATGCCGCGGATCGACCAATGGGTCGCATCCTTGGGCGTGGTGTGCAGCGTGCGCTCGATCACCTCGGCCACCTGCGCGTCCATCACCGTGCGCGGACGGCCGGGGCGGTATTCGTCCGTCAGCCCTTCGATCCGTTCTTTCACAAAACGCCGGCGCCACTTGCCCACCGTGTGTTCATGCACGCCGAGTCGCTCCGCGACTTCCTTGCTTTGAAGACCCTCCGCGCAGAGCAGGATCATCCGGCAACGGTCCGAGAGCGACCGCGCCGCCTTGTGCCGCCGAACCTGCGCCTCGAGAAAGCTGCGCTCCTCAGCGCTCAGCACCACCTCGTCCGCCAACCGACCCGCCATCGCATCATCTCCCATGATCGCTCGGAAATGATACGAATTACAGTTCCAGGTGACTAGGGTCAGGACTTAATTGAGCCACCAGATGATGGTTGCAGCGAGAAGCACGGCGGACAGATAGGTATCCGCGCGCTTGTCGTATCGGGTTGCTATGCGACGGAAGTCTTTGAGGCGGCAGAACATCCTCTCGATGAGGTTTCTTGCGCGGTAGAGGTCTCGGTCCCATGGCGAGGGGTGCTTGCGTGTCGGGTTCGGCGGAATGACGGCTTGGCAGCCGCGCTCGGTCAGCCAATCGCGTAGCTTGCGGGCATCATAGGCGCGGTCGGCGATCAGGACTTTTGGTGTCGGGACCCGCGTGTAGGCGGATAGGCCATGGAGTCCGTAAGGCGACATCCAGATTTACGAGGCGTCGCCTTGGCCTGATCGATTTCCCGGCGCTGGTGGCTGGGGGAGGACGATGGGTCGTCTCGATATCGAGGGACGGACGGCAATGGCAGTCTTGTTGGAACGGGGGCATTCGCAGAGCGCGGTGGCGCGGCTTCTGGGCGTGTCCGAGGGGGCGGTGCGGTACCATCGGAAGCGCCGGTTGGCGGATGCCGCTGACGGGCGCAGCCGGCAGGATCTGAAGGCGGCGGCACATGCGGAAGCGATCGCGCACTGGCGCGATCAGCAGGCGGATGGCCGGGTCAACCTTGCGGCGCTGCATGACTGGCTCCGGCGCGAGCATGGCTACGACGGCAGCCTGAAGTCGGTGCAGCGGTACTGGAAGCGGACGTTTCCGGCTCCGGCGATCCGGGCGCGGCGGCGGGTCGAGACGCCGGCCGGGGCGCAGGCGCAGGTGGACTGGGCGGAGTTTCCGGGGGCGGTTCTCGGCGACGAGGTGGTGGACCTGGTTGCGCTGATCATGACGCTGTCGTGGAGCCGGAAGCGCGCGGTCGTCTGGGCGCGGTCGAAGGACATGCTGTCGTGGCAGTCCTGCCAGATCGCCTGCTTCCGGCGCCTGGGCGGGGTGCCGGCGGTTCTGCGCATCGACAACGTGAAGACGGCGATCGCAAGGGGCGCCGGCGCCTGGGGCGTGATCAACGAAACCTACCGGCGTTTTGCGGTGCAGCTGAGGTTCCATGTCGATGCCTGCCAGCCGCGCCACCCGCAGGGCAAGGGCAAGGTCGAGCGTCATGTTCGCGATCTGCGCGAGACGGTCGACCCCCGCCGCGAGGTCTTCGACAGCCTCGAGCAGCTGCAGGCCGTGACCGACGCGCGGTTGGCGGAGCGGGCGGCCCGGCTGCGCTGCCCGGCGACGGGCACCAGCATCGCCGAGGCCTGGGACCAGGAACGGCGGCTGCTGACCCCGCTGCCCGAGACGCTCCCGGCGCCGTTCGACGTCGTCGTGCGCCGACCGGTCTCGATCGATTGCCTCGTCAGCTTCGAAGGCCGCCGCTACAGCGTGCCGTTCCGCTTCGCCCGTCAGGAGGTGGAGGTGCGCGGGCTCGCGGGTCGCGTCCAGCTCCTCAAGAACACCGAGGTGATCGCCGAACATCCCCGCGGCACCGACGCGCTGATCGTGCGCAACGAGGCCCATTACGACGGCGAGGACACCGACCGGGTCCGGGCCCCGATGCCGCTCGGCCGGATGGGGCGCCGCCTGGCGGAGATCGCGGCCGACAACGTCCAGCACCGCTCGATCGATCTCTACGCCCGGCTGGTGGAGGTGGCGCGATGACCGCGCCCCGCGTGAAGCTCGACATCGACGCGACGCGCGAGAAACTCGCCGCGCTCGGCCTCGGTCACGCCGTCGATGCGCTCGAGGGCCTGCTGGCCGAGGCCGTGCGCGCCGAGATGCCCGCCCATGTCTTTCTCGACCGCCTGCTCGGCGCGGAGCGGTCCGGCCGGGAGGAGCGGCGGATCACGACGATGCTGAAGACCTCGAAGCTCCCCACCGGCCAGACACTGGAGAACTTCGACTTCGCTTTCCAGCCGGCGATCGAGCGCTCGCGCATCGAGACGCTGGCCACCGGCGCCTGGATCCGCAACGCCGAGGTGGTTCTCCTGCAAGGCCCGCCGGGGGTCGGCAAGAGCCACATCCTCGTCGGACTCGGCGTCCGGGCGATCCAGCTCGGCTTCTCGGTCCAGTACTTCCGGTTCGACGAGCTCCTGACCGCGCTCAAGGCCGATGCCCATGTCCCGCCCGCGCGCCTGAAGAGCCGGAAGTACATGTCCAGTTCGCTGCTCCTGGTCGACGAGATGGGCTACGATCCGATGAGCCGGGAGGAGGCCAGCCTGTTCTTCCGTCTCGTCAGCTACCGCTACGGCCGTGGCGCCATGATCATCACCACCAACAAGAGCATCCGCGACTGGACCGAGCTGCTCGCCGGCGACGAGGTGCTGGCCACCGCCATCCTCGACCGGCTGCTCCACCGCTCCCACGTCCTCAACATCAAGGGCCGCAGCTACCGCCTCCGCGACCTCGAGGCCGCTCTCAAGGGGTAACCCGTTCCGTCGTTCCGTCAGCGCCCGGCGGCCCGCGGCCCCGGGGCGCGCGCTCTGAACTCGTGACGGTCAGCGCGCGCCCCGGGACCGCTCCGTTGCGCGACACCTCGTAACACTGGGTGTCGCCTTAGCTCGCAAAGGTGGGTGTCCATTGACAGCTGTGCAAGCCTGGGAGGACATCCGATTGGGGGCGCAACGAGGCCTCGGGCGATAGCGGCCGAGCTGGACACCCGCATCAACCTATCGGGCTTTGAAGGTTTGTGATTCACTCTGGCCTGAGGGATGACCAAGGCACAGGTTCATGGATCAGCGAAGCCTTTTCGGCCTGACGGAGCATCTCGCGGCGCTCAGCAAGCATGGCGATCCGCTGGAAGTTCTCGATGCGACGGTGGACTTCGAATACTTCCGTGGCTGGCTGGTCGAGGGTCTCGGCTATGGCGACGGGTCGAAGGGCGGAGGCCTCCGTTCGATCCCGTGTCGATGTTCAAAGCGCTGATCCTGCAGGCGCAGCACAACCTGAGCGACGCGCGGATGGAGTTCATGATCCGCGACCTGCTCTCATGGATGCGGTTTCTGGGGTACGATCTGGGCGGGCCGACCCCGGACGAGAACACGATCCGGCTCTTCCGCGACAAGCTCACCGCGAGCGGGACGCTGAAGCGGGTGATGAAGGCGTTCGACTGGCAGCTCCAGAAGAAGGGTTACATCCCGATGGGCGGTCAGATCGTGGACGCCTCGCTCGTTCCGGCGCCGAAGCAGCGCAATACGGATGGAGAGAAAGAAGCGATCAAGGCCGGCAAGTCAGCCAGGGAGATCTGGCCCGACGATCCCAACAAGGCGGCCCAGAAGGACACGAACGCCCGCTGGACACTGAAAGTCGGTGGCAAGGTTCGGTATCGGCCCGACGGGACGCCGCTGCCGATGATCGCCGTGCCTGTTTTCGGGTACAAGAGCCACATCTCCATCGACCGCCGGTTCGGCTTCATCCGCGAGAGCACCGTCACATCGGCCTCGGCCGCCGACGGACGGATGTTCAGGCAGCTCGTCACGACCGGGAACACGTCGAGCGACGTCTGGGCCGACAGCGCATACCGCTCTCAAAGCAACGAGAAATGGCTCGCCTCGAAAATGCTGACGAGCCAGGTCCACCGGCGCAAACCTGCGGGCAAGCCGATGCCGCCGGCGACGGCCAGGGCCAACGGGAAGAAGTCATCCGTCCGCGCCCGGATCGAGCACGTCTTCGCGCATCAGAAGAACCGCTTCGGACTGTTCATCCGCACGATCGGGCTGGCCCGCGCGGAGGCCAAACTGACGCTCGCCAACATCGCCTACAACTTCGACCGCCTGGTCTTCCATGAGCGCAGAGGCGTCATGGGATAACTCCGTCCGGATGTTCAGGATCGCACGCAAAACCGCCCAGCCATCAGGCCTAGGCGGCCGGAAACGCCGCCACGCCGGGCACGGCGACGCCGACAGAGCGCGTCCCGCGAAAACCAGGCGTTGATGCGGGTGTCCAGCTAACGACCTCGGCGTGCTCACCCGGGGCGCGGACTTTGAAAACACGGCTGCGTGCGTCCTGAAACAACACAGGCCTAGTTTCCGTAATTGCGAACGGGCCAAGTGGGGTTCCCGGGGGTGCCGAAGAGAAACGGCCGATTGTTGGGCGTCGGTGTCTCAAGCAACAACGATGTAACCGAGTTTGAAAAGGAAAACCGAAATGAAGTTCGTCAACAGCATTGCCGCCGCCGCCATCGCTTTCGCCGCTGCGGCGCCGGCCTTCGCGGGCATCCAGGTCGTCGCCGGCAACGGCCTCACCCTGACCCAGGCCGCGGCGATCAAGTTCAACAACGACACCCGGCAGGACGATCGGCAGACCGTCTCCGTGGCGCGCGGCCAAGGCGGCAACGTCTCCCAGCTCGCGGCGGTCGCCGGCCTGACGGCCGAAGAGGGGGCGACGATGTCGCTCGACCAGATCGTGGTTGCGAAGATCAACCGCGAGGCGCGCGGCGACGACAAGCAGGCGGCCAAGGGTGGCGTCGCCACCATATCGACCCGTTCGCCGGACCTCGGCGGCAACGAGCAGCTCGCTGCTTCCGCCGGCATCTCCGCCGAGGGCAAGAGCCTGACCGAGATCTCGGCAGCCAAGTTCGCCCGTGACACGGACCCGAACCACTGAGGGTCCCATCCCCTGACCCGGGACCTCAGCCAGCCCCGGCCGCGCCCCCCGCGGCCGGGGGCTTTTATTGCCGCCGCCTAGTTTCAGTAAGCACGCAAGCCTCCTCGCTCCTGCATCTTGTCTCTCGTCAGCGGCCCACGCGGTCGGACGTGCCTCAAAGAAGGAAAAGACACCTGCAGGGACGCGATTAGGATACTGCGCGATGCGGCCGGCGTGGCGCAGTTCGGAGGAACGGGCATCAAGCCTGCCAGGGTAAACAGCCTGCCGGATCGCTTCAAGAAGCTTGTATCTCAATCGTCGGCTATTCTTGAAACAAGCCGCCTCGGCGTTGGCACGACAGGGAAACCTAAAGACATATATTAGCTAAGCGGAGCTCAAGTAAGAGCTGCGCACCCCACCGTCCCTTCATTTGCCAGCACTTGTTCCGGTCCGTGCGATCCGGGACCCGCTCCATCATGGGATGATCAGATGGCAACTCTCAACCTGACCGGGGCGACGACCGGTTTTGATATGAGCAACCCGAACCTGCTCAAGTTTGGCAGTGTTGTCGGCTCACCGACGTCAACCGCATGGACATATACTTCGACCGCCGGCAACCGCGTGACCGTGAGCGGCACCGGCATGCAGTTCGACGCCAACGGCAACCCCATCGCCGGTACCGTGAGCTCGATCGCCATCGACGTTGCGAACAACGGCAGCATGGACCTCGTCCTGAACGGTGTGAATGCGGCCGCCTCTCCGCTCGGCTCGATCCTGCGGAGCAGCCCGGCCGACTTCTGGCGTACGGTGCTCGGCGGCGGCGACGTGATCTACGGCCCCGAGACAAAGGGCGCGGCGGCCGGCTCCGTCTACGTCGTCGGCGACGGCGTGTCTTCCCGCGCCGGAGACACATCCGGCGGGCACGACATCATCCAACTCGGGGGCGGCAGCGTTTACGTCCGCGGCGACCTGGAGAACGTCGGGAGCCCGATTGTCGGTGCAACCCCCTCGACGTTCCACGGTGGGAACGACGACATCGCCGGAGTTGTCACTGATGAGAGCCAAGCCGTCACCGGCGATGCGGCGCGGGTCTACGGCGGCAGCACGCTTGACGGCGGGGATGACGTCATTCTCCTCCAGTCGACGCACATCCTCGCATCGGTAACCGGCGACGCTGGTGACGCGGTCGGCCGGGTCATTGGCGGTAACGACTACATCACTGGGGGCAAAGACTTCCAGGGCGACCTGGTCGGCGACGTCGATGAGGCGCATCCGGGCAGCGTCATCACCGGCGGCAACGACACAATCAACGGCGGCGACCTGAACGAGACTTTCGTCGGTGATGTCTATGAGCTGCGCGGCGGACGGCTCGATGGCGGCAACGACACGATCAACGGCGGCGGCGGCAATGACCGCATCATCGGTGATGCGTTCGAGGTTCGCGCTGACAGCACCGGCACGGGCGGCGACGACGTCATCCACGGCGGCGGCAGCAACGACGACATCTATGGCGACTTCACCGAAGGCGGAGTGAATGTGGTCGGAGGCAACGACCGCCTCTATGGCGACGACGGCAGCGACATCCTTCACGGCGAGGGCGGTGAGGATACGCTCGATGGCGGGTCCGGCGCTGACATCGTGAACGGCGGCGACGGCGATGACTGGGTATCGGGCGGCACCGATAGCGATAGTTTGATCGGTGGCGCCGGGAACGACATGCTCGACGGCGGCGCGGGGGCCGATTCTCAGTTTGGGATGCAAGGCGACGACATCTACTTCGTCAACAACGTCGGCGATACCGCCAGCGAGGAGGCGGACCAAGGGACCGACACGGTTTGGTCGTTCCTCAACGCTTGGACGCTCTCCACCAACTTCGAGAACCTGCGCTTCAACGGGATCGGGGCGTTTAGCGGCACCGGCAACGGGTTGGCCAATATCATCGAGGGCAGCGCAGGTGCAGACAGGCTCGACGGCATCGGCGGAAATGACGAGCTGATCGGCGGAGCTGGCGCCGACGCCCTGGTCGGCGGCGAGGGCAGCGACACCGCTTCCTATTCCACTGCGGCAAACGGCGTGGCGGCGCGGCTGCTCGCGCCCGGAGCCAACACCGGGGACGCGGTTGGTGACAGCTACGTCGGCGTGGAGAACCTTACCGGGTCTCAGTTCGGCGACATCCTGACCGGCGGGAACGACGGAAACGTGCTCTCTGGCCAGGGCGGAAGCGACACCCTGAGCGGTCTTCTCGGAAACGACACGCTGCGTGGCGGCGCTCAGGCTGATATCCTGATCGGCGATGGAGGCGGAGACGTCTTCGACTTTAACACGACAAGCGACTCCACAGCCGGCGCCCGGGACAGGATTCGAGCAGGTCTCGCGGCTGCATTCGAGGGCGCGGGCATCACCGGTGGCGACCTGATCGATCTCTCGGGAATCGATGCCAACACCGCCGCGGCCGGCAACCAGGCCTTCGTCTTCGGCGGTACTGGGGTTGGCCGCGTCTCGTTGGTCACGTCCGGCACTGACACACTCCTCCGCGCCAATGTCGATAATGACACTGCCTTCGAGTTTGAGTTGCTCATCGAAGATGCGGGGGTGCAGTCAGCGGCCTACCGCGCCGGCGACTTCATCCTTTGAAGGCAGAGATAACGGTGCCGGTGAAGACCCGGGCTACGTACCGTGGTCCGGCACCCAGCAGGGTGGGCGCATGCGGCAAGGCGGCCGCTGAGGCAAGCCGGGCGCTGCGGCTGACGCTCTCGGCGCCGAACATCGTGGAGGCCATCCTCGATGGACGGCAGCCTGCGGAGCAGCAACTAGATGATCTTGTGGGAGGCTTCCGTTGCATTAGCTGAGGAGCGTGTACTGGCGGCGGCTTCTGCCACATGCTGATCTTTGGTACACTTCTCGATCACTCGAGAGCTCGAGGGGAAGAGTTCCGGGGGGCTCGCTTCATGGGAGGAGGGAATGGACCAAGCCGCCTTTTTGGACGGCATCGCCGCGCTTATTCCCGAAGTGCGCGCCAGGCGCGCGGAGATCGAGGCGGCCCGTCGGCTCCCTGCCGACCTTGCCGAGGCTCTTCGCCGCACGGACCTTTTCACCCTCACCGTCCCGCTGGCGTATGGCGGCGCCGAGTTTGACCCCGCGACCAACATGCACGCAATCGAAACTCTTGCGACAGCAGACGGCTCCACCGGCTGGTGCGCGATGGTCGGCCTCGGCAACAATGTCATCGCCGGGTACATGTCCGAAACGGGTGCCCGCGAGGTCTTCACCGACCCTACGTTACCAACTGCTGGCATCGCCGGGCCCGCCGGCGCCGCGGTGCGGGTAGACGATGGTGTGCGCGTGAAGGGGCGTTGGCCTTTCACCAGTGGCATCGACAATTGCGCCTGGGTCTGGGCCGGCTGCATTGTGATGGAGGATGGCCGCCCCCGAATGTCCGCGCACGGACCGGAGATCATTCATATCTGCATGCCAGTCCAAGCCCTGACTGTCCACGACACCTGGCACGTCAGCGGTCTATCCGGTACCGGTAGCCAGGACTTCAGCGCCGCTGACGTCTTCGTGCCGCCCGAGAGGATATTCGCACTGCTCGACCCCGCACACCACCGGCCGGAGCCGCTCTACCAGATGCCGCCACTCGGGCTCTTCACTTACCAACTCGCCTGCGTTGGCCTCGGTATCGCCCGCGCTGACCGTTCTTCTCGGCGGAACGGTAGGCGCGGATCCCGTGTACCCGCCGCAACGAGCTGACACGGTGGGCCGTCTAGGTCTTTCCCTGACCGGTGGGCATTCCCATTCGGTTCAGCGACGCGGCAATGTCTGCGTCCGACCACCGGGTCGCCATGCTCCGCATCACGGCGAGCGCCTCCTCGGGCGTACGGCAACCATGCTCGCCTGACTTCGGCTTGCGGACCCGCAATTGCGAGTGCTGGCCGCCCCGCCGATGGATCGTCAGGACGACCTCGCGCGTCGCTTCGTCGACGTCTGCAATGATGTCGGTGACAAGCGCGCGGAGGAGTTGTTGGCGAGTGCGCATGGTTACGCCCGGCGCGTTCCATGCGGCGTCGAGATCCTCGGCCAGCCCGGCGAAGTCGGGCGGCGCGGCCGCCGGGTCGGGCATCCGCATCGCATTCAGTCGCGCCTCGCACGCCTCGACGCGCCGAAGCGCCGTCTCCCAGCTCTTCTCGAGCTGCGCGGCGATCAGGCGATTGTCCGGATCGCAGGCGGCGTAGCGCCGCTCCGCGAGCAGAGCCTTCATATCGGGCCTGTTGCAGCTCGAGTTCCACGATGCGCAGTTGTTCGCTGCGAGCTCCCATGTACCTGCGTCCGGCCTCCACTGCCGCCTCGATCGCCATCGGTTCGACCGCGCGGAGCAGCTCCTGGGCGACCGCGGCGTCGACACGGAGGCCGCCGAACGTAAAGCACCGGGGCAGCCCAAGCATCAGGTTGGGACGATCACAGCGGTATGTCATCCGACCTGGAAAACTGACCCCCTGGCGACACGACCTTGCTGCTCGGCCCGCCCGGCACCGGCAAAACTCATTTGGCCGTGAGCCTGGGGCGCGAAGCGATCCGGCAGAACTATTCCGTGCAGTTCGTCACCGCCGCCACCCTGGTCGCCATGCTGGCCAAGGCTCATGGCGATGGATTGCTCGACAAGCAGCTGACGCAGCTGAGCCGGCCGAAACTGCTGATCATCGACGAGCTCGGCTACCTGCCGTTCGAGGCCAATGCCGCGCACCTGTTCTTCCAGCTGGTGTCGCGCAGATACGAGAGAGGGTCGATCCTGATCACCTCGAACCGGTCGGTCGGTGAATGGGGTGGCGTGTTCGGAGACCCGGTCATCGCCACCGCGATCCTCGACAGGCTGCTCCACCACTCGACGGTGATCACCATCCGCGGTGACAGCTACCGGCTTCGCGAAAAACGCCGATCCGGCCTTCTGCAGAAGGCCGGATCGGCGCCTGCAGAAACCGAAACCAACGCATCATGACCGGGGGTCAGTTCTTCAGTTCGCCGAGGGGGCGCATTGCCTCGCATGAAACGTGACCGAAGGATGCCCGTCAGGTGACGGTCCCACGACCCGCGTCGAGGGTCGGTCGCGGGCGGCGAGGCGATGGCGGGGAGGATCAGCATGGCGGCGCGGGCAGAGGTGACGGCGGCGATCCGGGAGCGCTATCGGGCGAGCGGGAAGGCTGCGAAGAGCGGGATCCTCGACGAGTTCGTGGCGGTGACCGGCGTGCACCGGAAGCACGCGATCCGTCTGCTGTCTCCGAAGGGAATCGACCGCCGGCCGCGAGGCCGCCCGAAGACCCGTTACGGCCGCGCGGTCGCCGAGGCGCTGGTCCTGCTATGGGAGGCTTCAGACCGGGTCTGCTCGAAGCGCCTGAAGCCGATGATCCCGACCCTACTGCCGGCGCTGGAGAGGCACGGCCAGATTGTGGTGGACGACGAGCTGCGCGCGGCGCTGCTCGCGGTGAGCCCGGCGACGATCGACCGGCTGCTATCGGATATCCGGATCGCTGCGGCGCAGGGAAGGCGCCGGCGCGCGGGGTTCAGCTCGGCCGTGCGCCGGTCCGTGCCGGTGCGCACCTTCGCGGACTGGGGCGATCCGCCGCCGGGCTTCGTCGAGGTGGACTTCGTGGCGCATTCCGGCACGAGCACGGCGGGCGCCTTCGTGCAGACGTTGGTCCTCACCGACATCGCGACTGGCTGGACCGAGTGCGTGCCCGTGGTGATGCGCGCCGGTGCGCTCGCGCTCGAAGCGCTGCAGATGGCGCTCGAGCTCTTCCCGTTCCCGCTGAAGGGCGTCGACTTCGACAATGACGGCGCCTTCATGAACGAGCCGGTGGTCGACTGGTGTCGGGCGCAGGGCCTCGAGGTCACCCGGTCCCGGGCATATCGCAAGAACGACCAGGCCTGGGTGGAGCAGAAGAACGGGGCGATCGTGCGCCGGCTGGTAGGATACGGGCGGTTCGAGGGACCGGGCTCCGCCGCGGCGCTCGCCCGCCTCTACGCCGCGGCCCGGCTGCACGTGAACCTGTTCCAGCCGAGCTTCAAGCTCCGCGAGAAGACCCGCATCGGCGCGAGGGTCACGAAGCGCTGGCATGCGCCCGCGACGCCAGCGGACAGGGCGCTGGCGAGCGGCCGGCTGGACGCGGCCAGCGCGCTGCGCATCGCCGATCTCCGAACGCGCGCCGATCCGGTCGTCGCCCTCGCCGCGATCCGCGCCGCGCAGGCCGAGCTCGGCCAACGGGTGGATCGGCGAGGGACCGGCCCGGTCGAGGACGAAGGGCCGATCGTCATCGACATGGCGGCAGCGCTCAAGAGAGCGACCCTGCGGGGCGAGCAGCGGCCCATCCACCGTCGGCCATACCGGCGCGTGAAGCCGGTGCCGAAGCGACCGGCGCGGCTCGACCCGCATCGCAGCGAAATCGACGCCTGGCTCGACGCCGAGCCAGCGATCACCGCCGTCGAGGTGCTGGCGAGACTGACGACCCGCTACCCGGATCGCTTCACGGCAAAGCACCTTCGGTCAACTCAGAAGATGGTCAGAGCATGGCGGACGGATCAGGCGAAGCGCGTGATCCGCAGCGGGACCGCAGCCTTGGAAGCCGCGATCGCAACCGCCGAGCCCGAGCCTGCCTTGTAGCCCACAGGGACCTCCCGCGCGCCGCCACGCCAGACTCGTGGCGGTCGCGCGCCGGCGCGCGGGTCCCTCCTATGGACTACAAGGCAGGCTCCCTCACCCTTTGTGCTCGGTAACACCCGAGGGTGAGGCAACAGGGGGGGTCAAATCCTCAGTTCGTTTGACACCTCGGTCGGAGTGTTGGGTTAGAACGGGATCTCGGGATCGTCCGCGTGTTGGCAGCGCCCCAGGGGCGAACGCCAGCGAGGCAGAAGCGACGATGCAGCGGCCGTCGGTCAGGGATATGACGCAGCAGCCATCGTTTGGGTTGAGTGTCTTGGTCATTTAGTCGGCTCCTTTGGTTGGTTAGGCCGGGGATCTCCTCGAGAGCCGGCTCAGGCGCGGCGGCCCGGATCTTGTTCAGCCGCCGAGTGAACAGCGCCGCGTCGTGCGCCAGCCGCTGGCTGATGGCCTCGGCATCTGGGCAGTCGTCGCCGTTGGTGTGGCCGGCGTCGCCCTGGGCCGCGAGCTGCACTGCCTCGAGCCGGGCGGCGGCTGCCGCTGCCACTTCGCCGATGATCCGCTCGCGGTCGTCAAAGGCCGGCGAGTGGGTGACGAGCGCCAGCAGCGCCGCATCGAGGCGGGCGTCGAGGGCGGCGATATCGTAGTCAGTCATTGGATCGTCTTAGGTCCTGATGCCCCGTTTTAATGGTCCCCCAGCCCGCGGGGCGGGTGGGCTGGGGAAGTCGGTGAGCGCAAAAGGAGAACGCAGCGCCGGTGTCCGGCTGGCGGCGAGCACCTACGACGGCTCCAGATTGCGCGGTCATTCTGCGGCCACCGGTAGCTCGGCGCGCGCCAGGTCCGGCGCCTGCACCATCACGTGGCCGAGCCCGGAGCGCAGCAGCGCGGCCGCCGCTCGCTGGCCGTTCGCGAACAGGCAGGTGCCAGTGCCGGGGCTCTCGCCGATCGTGCCGTCCGGCCGCTCGAACTTGACCTTCGGCGCCACGAACAAGACCGCCGAAGCCCGGGGCGCGGCCTCCTGCCACCAGGGAGCCGACGTCCGGTCGGGCAGTAGCAAGATCCCCCCGCCGGCGTGGTTGAAGAACCTGTCGATCCAGACCCGCTTGCCGGCCTGGTTCGTGAACGGCGGGTTTACCCAGACGAAGCCCTGCCACGGGGCGAGCTCGCCGAGCTCCGAGATCCAGCTGTCGCAGGGCACGTGCGCCGGCCCCTCAGACGGCGCCGCGACGTCCACGTCGAAGCGCTCGCCGAGGGCGTCGAAGATGTAGCGGGGGGTGAACCAGTCGTCGGACTGGCCGGCGACTTCATAGGGGGCCACGGAGCGTCTCCTTCCCGGATTCTCGGAGAGCTGGTCTGCTCAGGAATGGGGCGGAAGCGGTCCCTCGGTTCAACCCGGTCCACGGGCCGCAGGCACACCGGCAGCCAGAACGTCTTCGCCGTCTTCGGGCGCCGGGAGATGCGCTCCCTGATCGTGCGGACGGTAGCCACCGGCATCTGCATCGCCGCCCCATCGTACAGGTACGTAAACGCCGACGTCGGGACCCAGGCAATCGGCGAGCCCGGCTGTATGAGCTCATCGAGCGCGTCGGCGGCGGCTTCCGACAGCCCAACCCAGATGCAGAGCCGCGTGTTCGGGTCTGGCGTGCCGACCTCGATCCCTATGTCGCCGCCTACGCCATCGAGCTGGGCGACCTCGGCGAGCGTGACGTTGTCGCGTCTGCGGACCAAGTCCACGATCTGATCGCGGATGCTCGCGGCCTCTGGGGTGAGGGCGCAGATGCTCATTTAGTCGTCTCCTTCTGTTGCTCGGCGTAGAGCTGGACTGGCCCGGTTTCCGCGGGGTGGCCCACCCGCCCCCATTCTTAGGAATGGGGGCGTGGGCCAGTGGGGCTTTTTCGAGCAAGTGGCCCACAAGTGGCCCACACTGCGAACCAGTAAGAGGCTGACATCATGTCGCTATTCGGGCTAGTGGCCCAAGTGGCCCACGGGTGGCCCACGTTTGAGCCGGTGGCCCAAAGGTGGGCCAGTGGCCCACCCAAGTGGCCCACCTTTTGGGGGGTTTTTAGCCATCGAGGACCGCCTCTCCGGCGGGGGTGAGAACCCATCCGCGGGCATGCTTCTTGATCCACCTGTCCTCCGCTAGCTTCTTCATCAGGCGCTGGGCGGATGTTCTGGGGATGCCCGTCGCCGCGGCGAGATCGCGCTGGCTGATCCTCGGGTTCCGCTTGATGGCGGCCAGCGCACGGTCTTCCGTGCTCTCGGCCTCCTTAGCCTTGACCTCGGCCTCAGCCTCCGTGAGCGGCAACGCGATCGTCATCGGCATGGGCCGTCCGCGCGCGTCGACCAGCCCGGGGGGCTCGAACCGGTGCAGCTTGAAGTCGATCGGGTCGAACGGCGCGCCTCGGTGCTTCCCCTGCCAGTGAAGCGTCGTCGTCTCCCCGTCGGGCGACCACAACGTGAGGTTCCCATCGAACTCGTTCACGATGGTGCCCCCGCCGAACGGCAGCAGGTTGTCCTTTGCCGCGTTTTTCACCGGGTGAGCCAGGCAGACGCCGGTGGGGCGGCTTTTCACTTTCTCCGAGATTGACCGGAGGGTTTTGGCGGTCTCCAGCATCTGATTGTTGTCGTTAAAATTGTCGCCGGTGAAGAAGCTCGCCAGCGTGTCCGCGACCACGATCCTGAGGTCGGGAACTCCGTTGGCTGCCTCGATCAAGGCGTCCATGCCGGCGTCGAGGTCGAACGATCCCTCGTGCCAGTAGACGGGCAGGGTTGCGGGGTCTACGCCGTGGTGGCTGCACACGCCGTACCACTGGCGCCGGACGTTGTCCGGGTTCTCGCCGGCGAGAAACAGCACCGAGCCGCGCCGCACATCCCGCCACCCGAAGAGCCCGGAGTGAGCGACACCGAATGCCATCAACATGCCGAGAAGGGTTTTGCCGTGCCCCGTCCGTGCCGTTAGCGAGTACGCGAAGCCTACCTCTATCAGGCCGTCGATCAGGTACTCCGGCGGACGCATCCCGGCCATGAAGTCGCCGGAGGTGTCGATGCCGCGGAAGCCTCCGCTCTTCGCAGTCTTCGGCTTCTCTTTCGGCTTCGCATCGAAGTCGGGTTCGGCGTCGGTCTGCTCTCGCCGCTGGCGCGCCTCTCTCGCCATGTGGAAGATCGTGCCGGCGCCGATCTTTGTCGGCGGGCTCTTCTTGAGGTGGTCCCAGCGCAGGCTGGCGGTCTTGCCGTTCGATGTGCACTTGGCCGACCGCAGCGACCATTCAATGAAGAGCGCTCGGCCCACCTCTGAACCTTCGGTCGCGGCCCACAGCGCCATCCCGACCTTGTTCCAGTCGTCCCGGCTGAGATCGTTGTTAGGGATATCCGCCAGAGCTGCGGCGAGCTTAAAGACGTCTTCAGCCTTCGGCCCTAGGCCTCCTAGGTCGGGGTCAAAGTCGGGGGCCTCGGGGGCCGCTTTCCGCGCCTTAAATGCCGCCGCCAGCTCGTCCGGGTCGATCACCTCGCCCCACCACTCGGATGCCACGGCGACTAGCTGTGGCTCGAACGGCCGGCCTCGGTCTATCTTCGCCTTGTTCGGCCAGTTGAGCGTGCCCGGGATACGCCAGACGTGGGAGGGGTCCTTGGAGGAGTCCCCCCCGATAAAGTCTGAGATAGCCGCGGCAATCGGGGCCGCCTCCCGCGTCGAGAGCGGCCGGGCTAGCGGGTAGACCGGCTGCCTGTTGGCGCTACTGGATGCGACGGTATAGGGCGCCTCTAACGGAAGCTCGGCGACACCGACCTTGCCGATGTCAGCGTCCTGATCCGCGGATATCGCCAAGACTGCGACGATATCATCGTCCCCGCCTCGCTGGTTTCGCCCAAGGTCCTTCCGCATGACTGCCCACGAGCAATAGACGTTACGGTTCGGCTCCTGACAGAGGCTCAGCGCCGCGTCGGTCATCCTGTCGACGTCGCCGATCGCGAAGGGTGTCGCGCGCACATTGAGCGCGGCGCCGGTCCTCGGGTTCTCGCCGAGACCGACTAGGACCAGGTAGCCGTCTACCTTCGCCTGCGCCGCCAGGTCGTGCAGCATTTTGAGGTGCGCCCGGATCGCCACCGGATCGGGCATGGGGGTGTGCGCGTTCATGCCCGGCCCTCCGTGCGGGTGAAGCAGCTGAGCGGGAAGCCGGCGAAGGAGCGGTGCTTGTCCAGATCGGCGAGCGCTCGCGCCATGGCGGCGTCTGCGGATGCGGCTACGTCCACCTCCCCGGTCGCCTTGTCGACGGCGATGGCGGATTTCGTGCAGGACGTTGCGAACCCGGCGACGTCGACCCCGACCGCCATCGCGTGGGTCATGCCGGCGTTGGTGGACTTCCAGCTCGGGAACGCCATCGCCTCGGCCTCGCTTATCAGCGAGACACAAGGACGGAGGCCGCCGCGCAGTAACGCCTCGAATGCATCGGCAAGCAGCGCGATGGCCTTCCGCTCAGTGACCCGCGCCATCCGGCCAGTGTCGTCGTACTCGAAGAACTTGCCGGCAATCGTCGCGGCCGTGGCCTTTGCGGTCGCGCGCAGGGAGCGGCGGGTGTGCCGGTTCATGCCCGCGCCTCCCGCGATATGTGGTTATCTATTGCGTCTATGACGCTAGGGGTGGTATTCCCCGGGGTGAGCCAGCCAGCTCTGTCATTGTGAGTACCCCGAGCCCCGGCGCCACCATCGCCGGGGTTCAACTTTTTCCGGGCCATGGTTTCACGCGACCTCTGCAGTCTCGAGCGTCGCGATCGCCGCCACGAGCGCGCTCTTCTTGGCGCAGATCAGCTTGCCCATCCGGAACGTGGGGATGAGCCCGAGCGAGATCATGTGGTGCACACGGCGGGAGTACTTATGCCCGTCGCCGAACAAGAACTCGGCGATCTGGATTACGCCGACGAGAATGTCGGCGGCCGGCGGGGCAACAGTCGTGGTATCAGCCATAACGGGCTCAGCCCTTCACTAAGGGCGCCGTCGCGGTTGTCCTGCTATTTAATACGGACGGGCGAGGCGCGGTTACGATTTAGATCGTTGCCGTGCATCGCCTTGGCAGGTTGACCTGCCGTTATGGTCCGGCCGTTATGGCCCGTCGGCGGGCATGGCGGCCCGTCGCACCTTCACCATTAGCAAACTGTTCAATCCTAGCAAGCACAAAAAATGTGCTCATCGCGCTATTCAGCCTCAGCCTCCGCCTTGCTGCATTTTTGCTGCGCGGACATGCCGTCACTCTGTGTAACTCGTTGGAATCCCGTGTCACGGTTTGTTACAAGGTGCAGCATGAAAAGGGCCCGCGCTGGGGGCCTAAGTGCTTGAAATTGCGTGGTGGAGGGGGCTGGATTCGAACCAGCGTAGGGTTACCCCGACGGATTTACAGTCCGTTGCATTTGACCGCTCTGCCACCCCTCCGAGGAAGCCTCCGGGCGCAGCGGTCGCCCGAGCGGATGGGCGCGGGCTTAGGGCAGCGGGCCGGGCGCGTCAACTCGAAACGGCGGCGCGCGGGGATTGCATCAGGCAGGGGCGCGTGCCATGTCGCCGGGCGGAACGGGGCGGGGGGCAGCGTGGCGAGGAAGCCGGCCTGGGCGATCGAGCGGGAGCGGGAGCGGTCACGCGAGGCGACGGGGACGGTCTGGCTCTTCGGGCTGCACGCCGTGCGCGACGCGCTCTTGAACCCGGCCCGGGAGCGGCATCGGCTGGTGGTCACCCGCAACGCCGCCGAGCGGCTCGCCGACGCGATCGCCGCCTCGGGCATGCGGCCGGAGATCGCCGACCCGCGCCGGTTCGACGCCCCGCTCGATCCGCAGTCGGTGCACCAGGGCGCGGCGCTCGAGGTGGCGCCGCTTGCCTGGGGCTCGGTCTCGGAAGTCTGCGCGCCGCACGGGACGGCCGCCCTGGTGCTGCTGCTCGACCGGGTCACCGACCCGCACAATGTCGGCGCGATCCTGCGCTCGGCCGAAGTGTTCGGGGCACGGGCGGTGATCGCGCCGCGCCGTCACGCGGCGCCGGAGACCGGGGCGCTGGCCAAGGCAGCCTCGGGCGCGCTCGAGCGCCAGCCCTACCTGCGGGTGCCGAACCTCGCCGGCGCGATGGGGAGCCTGCGCGCGATGGGCTACGCGATCGTCGGGCTCGACGGGGCGGCGGAGGCGCCGATCGGCGCGGTGCTGCGCGGCTACCCGGGCCGGCCGCTGGCGCTCGCGCTCGGCGCCGAGGGGCCGGGCATGCGCGAACTGACCGGGCGACTCTGCGACCGGCTGGCGCGAATCCCCGCCGCCGGCGGTTTCGGCTCGCTCAACGTCTCCAATGCCGCGGCGGTCGCCCTTTACGCGGCGAGCCAGGCGGGAGGGATGTGATCGTGGCGATCACATTTTGCTGTTGGACCTTTCCGGAATCGTCAATCGACCCCATATTGGACGTGAAGCAGCTGGCGCGGAACCGCCCTGCTTCATCTCACTGTCCCTCGTTCCAACTGGGCGCCCGGTATTGTCCGGGCGCCTTTTTCTTGGCGTAGGCCGATGCAGGGCTACTCGGACGAGCTGCTCCGCCGTATCCTGGCGCGGACCCGCACCATCGCCTGTGTCGGGATCTCCACGAACGAGATCAGGCCCTCCTTCTACGTCGCCCGCTACCTTCGGCTCAAGGGCTTTCGCGTGATCCCGGTCAACCCGGGCTTCGCCGGCGAGGTCCTGCTCGGCGAGACGATCCTGCCGGACCTCGCGAACCTGCCGGACGAGATCGGGCCGATCGAGATGGTCGACATCTTCCGCCGGTCGGATAAGGCGGGCGCGGTCGTCGACGCGGCGCTCGCCCACCTGCTCGGCCGTGGGCTCAGCACGATCTGGATGCAGATCGGCGTCGTGGACGCCGCCGCCGCGGCCCGGGCCGAGGCTGCCGGGGTGACGGTTATCATGGACCGCTGCCCGAAGATCGAGTACCAGCGGCTCCACGGCGAGCTCAGGATGGGCGGGTTCAACACCGGGATCATTTCGTCCCGCCGCTAGCCGCGGATGCGGGCTGCGGGCCGGGTGCGGCGGGTCAGGCAATTCGTCCTTTCACTTCGCGGGCGCCCGGGTATAATCGCCCGTCATGGGCGGACAGGTGTCACGACAGATGGGTTCGGCAACGGTGGGCTTCGGCCGGCCGGTCGGGCTGCTGCTGCTTAGCCGCCTCTGAGCGTGCCGGGGTCCGGCGCGCGCGCTCAGAGGTAGCCCGACGCGCCGCAGGAAACCTCCCAGTCCAAGGACCACCTTCATGACCGAGCCGCAGGCCCAGGACCGTGTCCTGATCTTCGACACCACGCTTCGCGACGGCGAGCAGTCGCCCGGCGCCACCATGACCCTCGAGGAGAAGCTGCAGATCGCGACGCTTCTCGACGAGATGGGCGTCGACATCATCGAGGCGGGCTTCCCGATCGCCTCCGACGGCGACTTCGAGGCGGTGAGCCGGATCGCCGGCATCGCGCAGAACGCGGTGATCTGCGGGCTCGCCCGCGCCAGCATGGGCGACATCGACCGCTGCTGGGAGGCGGTGCGCCACGCGAAGCGCCCGCGCATCCACACCTTCATCGGCACCTCGCCACTGCACCGGGCGATCCCGAACCTCGACATGGACCAGATGGCCGAGCGCATCCACGACACGGTGACCCACGCGCGCAACCTCTGCGACAACGTGCAGTGGTCGCCGATGGACGCGACCCGGACCGAGCACGACTATCTGTGCCGGGTGGTCGAGATCGCGATCAAGGCCGGCGCCAGCACGATCAACATCCCCGACACCGTCGGCTACACCGCGCCGCGCGAGAGCGCGGCGCTGATCCGCATGCTGCTCGAGCGGGTGCCAGGCGCGGACGCGGTGGTCTTCGCCACCCACTGCCACAACGACCTCGGCATGGCCACGGCGAACGCGCTCGCCGCCGTCGAGGCCGGGGCGCGGCAGATCGAGTGCACGATCAACGGTCTCGGCGAGCGCGCCGGCAACACCTCGCTGGAGGAGGTGGTGATGGCGATGCGGGTCAGGAACGACATCCTGCCCTACCGGACCGGGATCGACACCACCAAGATCATGCAGGCGAGCCGGCTCGTCGCCACGGTCTCGGGCTTCCCGGTGCAGTTCAACAAGGCGATCGTCGGCAAGAACGCCTTCGCCCACGAGAGCGGCATCCACCAGGACGGCATGCTGAAGAACGCGCAGACCTTCGAGATCATGCGCCCCGAGGACATCGGCCTCAACGCGACCTCGCTGGTGATGGGCAAGCACTCCGGCCGCGCGGCGCTGCGGGCGAAGCTCGGCGAGCTCGGCTACAAGCTCGGCGACAACCAGCTCAACGACGTCTTCGTGCGGTTCAAGGAGCTCGCCGACCGCAAGAAGGAGGTCTACGACGACGACCTCGTCGCGCTGATGCAGGACACCGACACCCACGCCGCGAACGACCGCATTCAGGTCAAGCACCTGCGGGTCATCTGCGGCACCGATCGCCCGCAGACCGCCGATCTGGTGCTGACGATCGACGGGGTCGAGCACAGGGTGCACGCGACCGGCGACGGCCCGGTCGACGCGGCCTTCAAGGCGGTGCAGAGCCTCGTGCCGCACACTGCCCGGCTCCAGCTCTACCAGGTGCACGCGGTGACGGAAGGGACCGACGCCCAGGCGACGGTCAGCGTCCGGATGGAGGAGGACGGCAAGATCGTGACCGGGCAGTCGGCCGACACCGACACCATCGTCGCCTCGACCCGCGCCTATGTGAACGCGGTGAACAAGCTTCTCGTGCGACGTCTGAAGACGGCGCCGGATGCGGTCAGCGCCTGAAGTGCCGGCGCGCCCGCGCCTGCATTTCCCGCCAGGCTCAGGGCGAATATTCGAAGGCCCCCGGGTCGGGCAGGCCGCCCGGGGCGCCGGTCCGGGTCTTCGGCCGCGGGAAACCCGCCCCGCGCTGATCGGTGAAGGGATACGGCTGGGTTCCGGCGCGCTCAGCCAGATCGAGGAGTGATGTTCCCGCCACCGTGGGACGAAGGAACCGAAGGATCGGAGTGAAGCCGCCGCGATACTCGATCGGGCCGGCCAGGAGCAGATTGGAGGAGTTGACCACGTCCGCGACGGCTGACTGGCTTGCGAACGCGCACGCACCGTCGAGCACATTGCCGCCGCCGCTCGCAATCGGACTGGAGCAGGTGTTGAACCCCACGTTGCCGACAACCAACGAGCCCCTGATAGCGATCTTGCCTGGCGCCTCGGTAGAAAGCAGGGTCCCGGCCGGTCTCGCGCCCGTATTGCCGGAAATCGTGACGAAGCTGAGATCGACCACGCCGGAGTTGGAGACAGCCACGAGGCAATCGGCCGTTGCTGATCCGCGGTTGCTGTCGATCAGGACGTTTTCCAGACGAACGGATCCGCTCTCCTGGTTGCGGAGTACGCAGCCAAACCGAGCGCCGTTTGCGTAGATGAGGCTTCGACGCACCACGGTGGTAGCGTCGGCACCATTGAAGATCGCACCTCCACTTGGGTTCATTCCATCGACCATGTTGCGCGCGATCAGCGAGTCCTCCACCAGGAGTTCGCCGCGGTTCTCGACCCCTCCGCCTCCAAATGGGGCACCCGTCAGGGACTCCGCCCGGTTCGCGACGATCGCGACGCGCTCCAGCCGGAGCTTTCCGTCGTTGAGAATCCCACCGCCGCCGCCGAACCCGTTCGCCGCCGGGTTCCCGCCCGAGGCATCGCCGTCCAGGATTGCGATTTGCTGGATCTCGACGGTGGCACCCGGCGCCACCTGGAAGATGCGGTCGATCCGGTCGCCGTCGATCTTGGCGAAGGCGGCGTCGGTGGCCGGGTCGTCGCGAAGGCGGTTGGCTGCACTGGCGTTCTGCCAGACGAGAAAGCCGGTGACCGATTGGGCGGTCCCAAGTCCTTGGATCGCGACATCATGCAGCAGGTCGAGATCGCCCATGCGATCGTCGATCCCTTCGGTCGTCTCCCCTCCGGCCGGCGCGTTCAGCGACAATGCATATCGGCCGGCCGGCAGGCGGATGACGTCCCGGTTCGCCCAGGCATTGGCTTCCATCACGGCAGCGCGAAGCGAGCAGCCGGCCGCCCCATTCGGCCCGATGCCCGAGCAGACCCCGTCTCCCGGATTGGAATCGACGAAGTCGCTTGTCCTGTTCACCGAGAATACCTGCGGATATGCCGGGATCCCCTGGCAATAAGCCGGGCGCTGCCGAACCGGATGAACAAACGCGCCCGTCTCCGGAGCACGCAACGTCTTGAGGCCTGGTGCCGTTACCGCTGCCACCACCGTATTGATCACGAACGCCACATTGCCGAAGCAGGGGGGCAGCGACAGCGTGACGCTGAAGACCTCCGCGTTGGTCGGGTCGGCCCGCATGCGCATCGGCGAGAGGCCGTCGATCGCTATCCACACGCTTTGAAACCCAGACCGCGACTTTACCTCGACGGACAAGGTCTGCGTCGCCGGCGGCGCCGCATAGACCAGTTCGGCCGCGGTCAGGTCCCGCACCTCGACCAGGGGCGGAGAGAGGATCAGGGGAACGATAATCGGGACGATGACGATCTGCGCCGTCGAAGCCACGGGAATCCCGAGCATAGCAAGTAAGCAGCCCCGAGCAACCGCTGCGAACATTTGATGGCGTCCAGGAATATGAGTTCTAATCGGTGCAGAAGCGAATTGGATGATCCTATACGAAACTGAGCTGATTCGATACGAATGTGTGCCCGCGGGCCAGCTGCCCCGGCAGTGTGCATTGGCGGTGCCGGAGCCTGCCGGGATCTTGCGTGATCGCGCTCATCTTAGAGTTGTGTTAACGATGTTGGCGCTCTATCTCAGGGCGCGGCGCGGAGGCTTTACCGAGGGCGGCATGGCGGAATATAACGGCGCTGCGACCGTGTGTGATACGGGCAACAACCACAACATCGGCCGAGGCGAGAGGGTAAGCAGCATATGTTTGGGGCATTGAGCGGACTGTTCTCGTCCGACATGGCGATCGATCTCGGGACCGCCAATACGCTCATCTACATCAAGGGCAAGGGCATCGTGCTCAACGAGCCCTCGGTCGTCGCCTATCATTTCAAGGACGGCAAGAAACGCGTGCTCGCCGTCGGCGAGGACGCCAAGCTGATGCTCGGCCGCACGCCTGAGTCGATCCAGGCGATCCGGCCGCTGCGCGACGGGGTCATCGCCGACTTCGACGTCGCCGAGGAGATGATCAAGCACTTCATGCGCAAGGTCCAGCGCCGGGCCGGCTGGGCCAAGCCGCGAGTGCTCGTCTGCGTGCCCTACGGCGCCACCCCGGTCGAGAAGCGGGCGATCCGCGAGAGCGTGCTCGCCGCCGGCGCCCGCAAGGCCGGGCTGATCTCCGAGCCGATCGCCGCGGCCATCGGCTCGGGCATGCCGATCGCCGACCCGACCGGCAACATGATCGTCGACATCGGCGGCGGCACGACCGAGGTAGCGGTGCTGTCGCTCGGCGACGTCGTCTATGCGCGCAGCGTGCGGGTCGGCGGCGACCGGATGGACGAGGCGATCATCAGCTACCTGCGCCGCCAGCACAACCTGCTGGTCGGCGAGTTCGACGGCGGAGAAGATCAAGTTCGAGATCGGCACCGCGCGGATGCCCGACGACGGCCGCGGCGCGCGGATGGAGGTGCGCGGCCGCGACCTCCTGAACGGCGTGCCGAAGGAGATGGAGATCACCCAGGCCCAGATCGCCGAGGCGCTGAGCGAAACCGTGCAGACCGTCGTCGAGGCGGTGATGACCGCGCTCGAGCAGACGCCCCCCGACCTCGCCGCCGACATCGTCGACCGCGGCGTGATGCTGACCGGCGGCGGCGCGCTCCTCGGCGACCTCGACCTCGCGCTCCGCGAGCAGACCGGACTTGCCATCACCGTCGCCGAGGACTCGCTCAACTGCGTCGCGCTCGGGACCGGCAAGTCCCTGGAGTTTGAAACCCAACTCGCACATGTGATAGACTTCGGGCACTGAGGCGGGCGCCAGAATCCGCCGGGCCGAGGTCGCCGGCAGCGCCCGCCCGAGAGGCATCGAATCAGCGTGGCGATCCGCAGCGACTCACAACCCGACTACCTCCGCGGCATCCGCCGCATCCTGGTCGGCGCGGCCGCGACGCTGCTCATAGCGCTGTTCCTGATCTGGCGCATCGACAACGCCCGGGTCGAGCAGCTCCGCGTCAGCCTGATCGACCGCTTCGTGCCGAGCTTCGCCTGGACCGTCAAACCCGTCGCCGCCACCGCGCGGATGATCACCGACCTGCGCGCCTACGGCCGGGTCTACCAGCAGAACGTCGAGCTCCGCCGCGAGCTGCAGCGGATGCAGGGCTGGCGCGAGGCGGCGCTGCAGCTCGAGCAGAAGAACGCCCGGCTCCTCGCGCTCAACAACGTGCGGCTCAACCCCCGGCTGACCTTCGTCACCGGCGAGGTGCTGGCCGACAGCGGCAGCCCGTTCCGCCGCTCGGCGATGGTCAACGTCGGGCGGATCGACGGGGTCACCGACGGCTCGGCGGCGATGGACGGGCTCGGGCTGGTCGGGCGGATCGCCGGGGTCGGCGAGCGCTCGTCGCGGATCATCTTCCTCAACGACGGCTCGAGCCGGGTGCCCGCGATCGTGCGCCCCTCGGGCCAGCGCGCGATGGTCTCGGGCGACAACAGCCCGGCGCCGGTCCTCGAGTTCATCGACCAGACCGATGAGCTGCGCCCCGGCGACCGGGTGGTGAGCTCCGGCGACGGCGGGCTCTACCCGCCCGACATCCTGATCGGCCAGGTGGTGATCAGCCCCGACGGGCGGCGGCGGGTCCGGCTCGCCGCCGACTACCGCCGGCTCGACTTCGTGCGGGTGGTCCGCGCGGTGCCGGCGCCGCGGATCGAGGGCCCCGGCGGCCTGATCGGCCCGCTCCTCGTCCCGCGGCCGGAGCCGGTGGCGGAGGCGACCCAGTGAGCCCGTCGCGCCGCCTGCCCGCATCGGTCGAGAAGGCGCTGCTCGTCGGCCTCGGCGTCGTGGCGGTCGTGGCGGCGATGACCCCGCTCGCCCCCGGCGGCGGCATGGTGGCGCCCGACCTCCTCTATGCCGTCATCGTGGCCTGGGTGATCCGCCGGCCGGCGGCGACGCCGCTCTGGGCGGTGCTCGCGCTCGGGCTCTTCGCCGACGTCATGCTCTCGCGGCCGATCGGCCTCGGCGCGCTCGGGCTGCTCTTCGCGTCGGAGTTCTTCCGCGGGCGCGCCGCGACCTTCCACGGCGTCCCCTTCCCGCTCGAATGGCTGGCGGCGGCGGTGGTCTTCGCGGCGATGCTCGCGGCGATCCAACTCGCGCTCATGGTCGTTGCCGCAGGACCGCCCGGGGCCGGCCCCCTCGCCCGGCATTTCGTTGCCACCGTCCTCGCCTATCCGCTTGTGGTGCTCGGGCTCACTTGGTGCTTGCGGCTGCGCTCGCCGCAGGCGCAGCGCTTCGGCGACCCGCTGGGCCGGCTGCAATGAAGCGCGACCGCACGCCGCCGCCGCGGATCACCCGGCGCGCGCTGATGCTGCTCGGCATCCAGGCCGGGGTGATCGGCGCGCTCGGCTGGCGGATGCGCGACCTGCAGATCGTGCAGAACGAGCACTACAAGCTCCTCGCCGAGGAGAACCGCGTCAACCTGCGGCTCATCCCGCCCGCGCGCGGCATCATCACCGACCGCGAGGGCCGCCTCCTCGCCGGCAACCGGCAGAACTACCGCATCGTGATGGTGCGCGAGCAGGCGCGCGACCCGAAGGCGGTGCTCGCGCGGCTCGCGACGATCATCGACCTGCCGCCCGACCTCCAGGAACGGGCGCTGCAGGAGATGAACGGGCGCAGCGCCTTCGTGCCGGTCGTGGTCACCGAGCACCTCTCCTGGGACGACGTGGTGCGGGTCGCGGCCAACACGCCGGTGCTGCCCGGGGTGATGCCCGAGGTCGGCCTCAGCCGTTACTACCCCGACGGGCCGAGCACCGCACACGTGATCGGCTACGTCGGGCCGGTCTCCGAGAGCGACCTCGCCAAGCTCGAGGCCCCGGACCCCCTGCTGCAGATCCCGCGCTTCCAGATCGGCAAGACCGGGATCGAGTTCCGGCTCGAGCCGGACCTGCGCGGCCAGGCCGGCAACCTCAAGATCGAGGTCAGCGCCGCCGGCCGGGTGATGCGCGAGCTCGGCCGCGTCGAGGGCACCCCGGGCAAGGACATGCAGCTGACCCTCGACCTCGGGCTGCAGGCCTACGCGATGAAGCGGATGGCCGGGCAGAGCGCGGCGGCCGCGGTCATCGACGTGCGCAACGGCGACATCCTCGCCCTCGCCTCGGCGCCGGCCTTCGATCCCAACAGCTTCGTCTTCGGCATCCGCTCGGGCGAGTGGAACGGGCTCCTCAACGACGAGTACCGCCCGCTCGCCAACAAGACCGTCACCGGCACCTATCCGCCCGGCTCGACCTTCAAGATCGCCATGGCGCTCGCGGCGCTCGACGCCGGCGTCGTCAGCCCCGGCGACGGCGTCGGCTGCGCCGGCGGCACCTATCTCGGCGGCCGCCGCTTCCACTGCTGGAAGAAGGGCGGCCACGGCCGGGTCGAGCTGCGCGCGAGCCTCGCTCAGTCCTGCGACTGCTACTACTACGAGATGGGCCGCCGCCTCGGCCCCGACCGGATCAGCGCGATGGCGAAGATCCTCGGGCTCGGCGTCCGCCACGACCTGCCGATGCCGGCGGTGTCGGAAGGCAACATGCCCGACGCCGAGTGGAAGAAGGTGAACCGCAACGAGAGCTGGACCACCGGCGACAGCTTCAACTACGGCATCGGACAGGGCTTCACCCTCGCCTCGCCGTTGCAGCTCGCGGTGATGACCGCCCGCGTGGCGAGCGGCACCGCGGTGAAGCCGCGGATGATCCGCGCCGTCGGCGGCGTGCCCGAGCCCGACCCCGCCCCCGAGCCGCTCGCCCTCGACCCGCGGCACCTGAACTCGGTGCGCGACGGCATGTTCGCGGTCTCGAACGGCGGCACCGCCTACCGCTCGCGCATCGTCGAGCCGACCATGCTGATGGCCGGCAAGACCGGCACCAGCCAGGTCCGCATCATCACCGCGGCCGAGCGCGCCGCGGGCGTCACCTCGAACGAGCAGCTGCCGTGGCGGCGGCGCGACCACGCGCTCTTCGTCTGCTACGCGCCCTACGACAACCCGCGCTACGCGGTGGCGCAGATCGTCGAGCACGGCGGCGGCGGCTCGGCGGTGGCGGCGCCGATCGCCCGCGACATCCTGCTCTACGCGCTCTATGGCGGGCTGCCGCCGCTCAGCGCCTACCCGGAGGAGCAGCGCGAGGCGATCGAGAAGCTGCGCGCCGTCGACGGCCCGGCCGAGACCGGCGCGGTCGGCCAGGTGAGGGACCGGGCGTGACTCCGCTCGACAGCACGCCGCGCGGCCTCGCCAAGGTCGTCGCGATCAACTGGTCCTTGGTGCTGCTCCTCGCCGCCACCGGCTGCGCCGGGTTCCTGATGCTCTACTCGGTGGCTGGCGGCTCGACCGAGCCCTGGGCCGGGGCGCAGATGCTGCGCTTCGGCCTCGGCATCGCCGTGATGATCGGCATCGGCCTGACCGACATCCGCTTCTGGCGCATGGTGGCGCCGCTCGCCTACGGCGTCTCGCTGGTGCTGCTGATCGCCGTCGACATCATGGGGGTGATCGGCATGGGCGCGCAGCGCTGGATCGACCTCGGGCCGATCCAGATCCAGCCGTCGGAGATGATGAAGGTCGCGCTGGTGATAGCCCTCGCCGCCTACTACGCCCGGCTCGACCCGGCCAGGGTCTCGCGCCCTTTCTGGGTGATCCTGCCGCTTCTCCTGATCCTGATGCCGGTCGCGCTGGTGCTCGAGCAGCCGGACCTCGGCACCGCGATCCTGCTCCTCGCCGGCGGCGGCGCGGTGATGTTCCTCGCCGGCGTCAGCCTCTGGTACTTCGCGGCCGCCATCGCCAGCGCCACCGGGCTCATCACCGTCGTCCTCAAGTCGCAGGGCACCCCATGGCAGCTGCTCGAGGACTACCAGTTCCGCCGCATCTTCACCTTCCTCGACCCCTCGGCCGACCCGCTCGGCGCCGGCTACCACATCACCCAGGCGATGATCGCCATGGGCTCGGGCGGGCTGACCGGCAAGGGCTACATGCAGGGGACGCAGAGCCGGCTCAACTTCCTGCCCGAGAAGCACACCGACTTCATCTTCACCACCCTCGCCGAGGAGTTCGGCTACGTCGGCACCACGACGCTCCTCATCCTCTACGCGCTCATCATCGTCTTCTGCATCGCCTCGGCGATGTCGAACCGCGACCGCTTCGGCGCGTTGCTGACCGGCGGGATCGCGATGACCTTCTTCCTGCTCTTCGCGGTGAACATGGGGATGGTGATGGGACTGATGCCGGTCGTCGGCGTGCCGCTGCCGCTGGTCTCCTACGGCGGCACCGCGATGATCGTGCTGCTCGCCGCCTTCGGCCTCGTGCAGAGCGCCCACGTCCACCGCCCGCGCGGCCGGGACTGAGCGCCTTGGGTCCGCGCGTCCTGTTCTCCGCCCCGCCCGACCATTGGCCGCTCTGGCGCCCGCATCTGCTCGCCGCCTTCGCCGCCGAGGGCCTCGACGCCGCCCTGACCGACGACCCCTCGGGCGCCTGGACCTTCGACTACGTCATCTACCGCCCCGGCGGCCCGGTCGGCGACTTCGCGGCCTTCGAGCGGCTGAAGGCGGTCCTGAGCCTCTGGGCCGGGGTCGAGGACATCGTCGGCGACCCGACCCTCGCCGTGCCGCTCTGCCGCATGGTCGATCCCGGCCTCGCGCGCGGCATGGCCGAATGGGTGGCCGGCCACGTGCTGCGCTACCACCTCGGGATCGATGCGCACCTGCGCGGCCAGGACGGCGTCTGGCGCAACGGCGTCGTGCCGCCGCTCGCGGGCGAGCGCTGCGTCGGGCTGCTCGGCCTCGGCGAGATCGGCCGGGCGGTGGCGGCAACCCTCGTCGGCCTCGGCTTCGACCTGCAGGGCTGGAGCCGCGGCGCGAAGGAGCTGCCGGGCATCGTCGCCCACACCGGCGAAGCGGGGCTCGAGGCGGTGCTCGCGAACGCCGAGATCCTGGTCGCGCTGCTGCCCGCCACCCCGGAGACCGAGAACCTGCTCGACGCCGGGCGGCTGGCGCTGCTGCCGCCGGGCGCCCGGCTGATCAACGCCGGCCGCGGCAGCCTGATCGACGACGCCGCGCTCCTCGCCGCGCTCGACGAGGGCCGCCTCGACCACGCGACCCTCGACGTCTTCCGCGAGGAGCCGCTGCCGCCCCGCCACCCGTTCTGGGCGCACCCCCGCGTCACCGTCACCCCCCACGTCGCCTCCGAGACCCGCCCCGAGACCGCCGCCGAGGCGATCGCCCGCAACATCGCCCGCGGCGAGCGCGGCCTTCCCTTCCTCAACGTCGTCGACCGCGCCGCCGGCTACTGAACCGCTCCCCGGGGGGCCGATCGTCCTCTCCGATCTCGCCCGGCGCGTCCTGCCGGCGCCACCGCGCCGTCCCCGCCCCCAAGGATTTCATACAGGCAGAAACCCTATCGAGACTTCTGCCATCCTCCGGTAGATTGCTCATAGCCAATTTTCCCTTTCGGGGCGAGACAGGTTGCTCACGAAAATGCTGCAGGATCAATCCTAAGCGCGAAACCTAGTGGTCTAGCCGAAACGGAAGATTCCTGATCGGGATTCCCTTTCGCCGCGCCGCATGCGAATCTGCGGCATGCGCACGGGGGTTTCCATTTCGGTCTCGGCCGCCGATCGTCGGCGTCTCGAGGCCATCGTCGCCGATCGCAACGCGGCCCAGAAGCATGTCTGGCGCGCGAGGATCGTGCTCCTGACCGCAGATGGCTTGGGCACGAACGGCATCATGGCCGCGATCGGCAAGTCGAAGACCTGCGTCTGGCGCTGGCAGGAGCGATTCATGGCCGCCGGCGTCGAGGGGCTCCTGCGGGACAAGACGCGCCCGCCCGGCAAGGCGCCGATCGAGACGGCGCGCGTCGAGGAGGTGGTGCGCCGCACGCTCGCGCCGCCGCCGCACGAGGCGACGCACTGGACGGCGCGGGCGATGGCCGAGGCCTCCGGCCTGGCGGTCTCCACGGTCCAGAACATCTGGAAGGCGCATGGCCTCGCGCCGCATCGCTGGCGGAGCTTCAAGCTCTCCACCGACCCGGCCTTCGCCGAGAAGCTGCACGACATCGTCGGGCTCTATGTCGACCCGCCGACCCATGCGGTGGTGTTGAGCGTCGACGAGAAGTCGCAAATCCAGGCGCTCGACCGCACCCAGCCGGGCCTGCCGATGAAGAAGGGCCGGCTCGGCACCATGACCCACGACTACAAGCGGCACGGCACGACCACGCTGTTCGCGGCGCTCAACGTGCTCGACGGCACCGTCATTGGCCGCAACATGGCCCGCCACCGGCACCAGGAGTTCATCCGGTTCCTGAACGCTCTCGAGCGCGAGATCCCCAAGGACAAGGCGGTGCATGCGATCATCGACAACTACGCCGCTCACAAGACCCCCGAGGTGCGGCGCTGGCTGGCGCGGCACCCGCGCTGGACCTTCCACTTCACGCCGACGTCGAGCTCCTGGATGAACGCAGTCGAGGGCTTCTTCGCCAAGCTCTTCAAGCGGCGCCTCAAGCGCGGGGTCTTCTGCTCGCTCGTCGAGCTTCAGGCCGCCATCAACCGCTTCGTCGCCGAGCACAACCAAAGCCCCAAACCCTTCGTCTGGCGCGCCGATCCCGACGCGATCATCGCCGCCCGCGCCCGTGGGTTCCAAGCGTTGAAGTCAATCCACTAGTCGATTCAGGGCGCAAAGGTAACCGTAGAATCGACTGTTGGATTGTGGATGCTTTCAGATTGTTGGTAACGGTGTTGGTAACGAGGCCCAGGGGATGCCTGCCATGCCGCTCACTGACAACGCCTGCCGCACCGCTGCCCTCGGCAAGAAATCGGACGGTGGCGGGCTCTACCTCAACGTCCGCCCCAGCTCGCGCCTGTGGCAGATGGCCTACCGCTTCGATGGCAAGCAGAAGACACTTTCCTTCGGCCCCTATCCGGTGGTGACGCTCGCTGCGGCCCGCGCCCGCCGGGCAGAGGCGAAGGCGGCCCTCGCGTTGGGTATCGATCCGATCACCCTCAAGCCCGGCGCCGAACTGCCCTCGGAGGTGCCGCCCGAGCGCCAGTTCCAGACACTCGCCTGGGCGTGGTTCGACAAGAAGGCGGAGATGCTGCGGCCGCAGTATCGCGAGCAGTCGAGATCCCTGCTCGCCCGGCTCGTGGTGCCGCCGCTCGCGAGGCGCGACATCGCCGGCATCACCACGAAGGACGTGCTCGACATGCTGCGGACTGTCGAGGCGTCGAGCGGCGCCGAGACGACGCGGCGGTGCAAGCAGTTCACCAGCAACATCTTCAAGTTCGCGGCGGGCGAGGGGTTGTGCCAAAACGACCCGACGGCGCTGATAGGGCGCGACAACCTCAAGCGGCGGCCCCGGAGCCGCAAGCGCCCGCGCGTGGCGCAGGACGCCATCCCGACCCTGCTGCTCGACATCTCGCGCTACCGGAATGAGCAGCTACGGCTCGGGCTGCTGCTGGCGCTCCACACGGCCTTGCGCTCGGGCGAGGTTTACAAGGCCCGCTGGTCCGAGATCAGCGGCGGCCTCTGGCGCGTGGCGGGCGACCGGATGAAGATGCACCTTCCCCACTTGGTCCCGCTCACGCCGCAGGTGAAGGCGATCCTCGCACGGCTCAAGGAGCTAGTGGATGAAATCTGACGGTGGAGTCCGGCGGGGGATTCCCGCCAGCTGAATGGCGTGCGAGTCTGGTGCATGCGCACCGGAATCTCCCTCGACGTCTCGCCCGCCGACCGCCGCCGCCTGGAGGCGCTGGTCCGCGACCGCAACACGGCCCAGAAGCACGTCTGGCGGGCCGAGATCGTTCTGCTCAGCGCCGACGGCCTCGGCACGGTCGCGATCATGCGCCGGACGGGCAAGTCGAAGACCTGCGTCTGGCGCTGGCAGGAGCGCTTTGCCGAGGAAGGCTGCGAAGGCCTCCTGCGCGACAAGACGCGGCCGCCGCGCATCCCCCGGCTCGGGGCTGAAGTGGCGGAGCGCGTGGTCGCGCTGACGCTGACCGATCCGCCGGCGGAGACCACCCACTGGACCGCCGCGATGATGGCGAAGGCGGCCGGCATCAGCGTCAGCTCGGTCCAGCGCATCTGGCGCGCCCACGGGCTCCAGCCGCACCGGGTCCGGCAGTTCAAGCTCTCCAACGATCCGCGGTTCGTCGAGAAGCTGCGTGACGTGGTCGGGCTCTACCTCGACCCGCCGGCGCACGCCATCGTGCTCTCGGTCGACGAGAAGAGCCAGATCCAGGCGCTCGACCGGACCCAGCCCGGTCTGCCGCTGAAGAAGGGTCGCGCCGGCACGATGACCCACGACTACAAGCGGCATGGCACGACGACGCTCTTCGCGGCGCTGAACGTCCTCGACGGAACCGTGATCGGCCGCAACATGGCCCGGCATCGCCATCAGGAGTTCATCCGCTTCCTCAACGCCATCGAGGCCGCGGTCCCGGATGGCAAGCACGTCCACGCGATCCTCGACAACTACGCCGCGCACAAACACCCGAAGGTCCGCCGGTGGCTCGACCGCCACCCGCGCTGGACCTTCCACTTCGTGCCGACATCCTGCTCCTGGCTCAACGCCGTCGAAGGCTTCTTCGCCAAGCTCTCGAAGCGCCGGCTCAAGCGCGGCGTCTTCCGCTCCATCGTCGACCTCCAGGCCGCCATCAACCGCTTCGTCAGCGAGCACAACACAGAACCGAAGCCCTTCGTCTGGACCGCCGATCCGGACAGGATCATCGCAGCCGTCAAACGAGGGCACCAAACGTTGGATTCGATCCACTAGCCGGCGGGTCGCCCTACATCCTGCCCGCCGGGCCGCTGGCCACGGCGCAAAAGACGATCCACAAGGACGCCCTCAACGATGCCCTGAAAGAGATGGGCTACACGGACCGGCAATGCGTCCACGGCTTCCGCGGGCTATTCAAGACGGCCGCCAGCGAGTCGGGCAAGTGGCGCAGCGAAGCGGTCGAGATGCAGCTTGCCCACGCGCGGGGTGGCGCCGTCGAGGCGGCCTACAACGACGCCGAGTATCTGCCGGAGCGGCGGGAATCGATGCAGTGGTGGTCGAACCGGCTGGACGCCATGCAGAAGGACGCCGAGTTGCCGGAGCTTGCGCTAGAGGCGGTCGCCGACCTTCTCGGCTGACGCAAAGGGGCGAGGCGGCCTCCGCTTCCACGATCTCCGTCATACTAGGACCATGCCGAAACCCCGTGATCGCTCCCGACGGATCCTACACTCGGCTTTTTTTCGAAACGCCGATTTGGTATTGTTGAATAACTCGCGCTGGTGAAGGTTCGGGCAGACCCGCTAACGTGGGAGAGACTTGTCATGAAAGAGTTTGAGACTTTTCTTATAAGAGAACATGAATATATATCATCCTCTCTGATGCGAAATCGTGAAAAGGGTGTTCAGCGGTTCACGATTTATATTAGTCTTATTGCCGCAATTGCAGTTATCATTGGGCTGAAAGAGGGTAATATTGATCGAATAAACTTCGGCATAGTTCTATTAATGTTCGGGTTTATAATGATGTTTGGCTTTTTACTGCTTCTAACACTGGTAAGGCGTTCGATAATAACAGAGCAGCATTTCCTAGCACTTCGGCGGGCGCGGCATATTTTGGCATCAAGAGAGATTGCTCTTTTTTTAGTGCCGGACAATGACGGAGAAAGCTACGAATTCGAACAGAGTAAGATCAAATACTTAAAGGAAAAGTCAACAAGAAAAATTCAAGCGTTGTATGGAGATTTATTGGAGAATATTTGCGCAATGAATGCGTTTGTGGCCGGGTGCTTTATAACTTGGCTCGCCTATACGCGATGGACAAGCCATGAGCCGTTATGGCTCGCTGTCGTTACATTTTTAATGGCGATGTGTTGGATTTGGTCGCTACAAATGATATTTGTAAACTATAAGCACAGGTCGGAGCTACTCGGTGATGAGCCGCGGGGGTATCTTATAGTTGAGTTTGTTTTTATCTTCTTGGTTGGGATAGTCCTATTGATCCTACTATGGAATTTTACTCCAGATAAGTCTGTCTCAGTGTAGCCTTTACGGCGAGCATCCGCGGGTGAGAAATTTGCATAAAACGCTGGACCACCAAAATGGGGGCGAGACGATCAACTGGCCCAACTCGCCCCCCGCTATGCACGCGCCAGAAAATGACACGCCGCGGGATCTCACGAGTCGGAGAGCCGCACCTTGACAACCGAGGTCGACGCGCCTGCCGCTTCGACCGCGACCCCGATGGCGGTGTTGCCCGAGCTGGTCGTGGTCGCGAGGCCGTCGCCCGCATCCCAATAAACCGTCGACCCGAGCGTGAAGGCGTCGGCGCCGACCTTGGGCAACGACCACACGCCGCCCACATGCACGTCCACGGTTTCGCCGGAGTCCGCGTCGCCGGCCGCGATGCCCTTAATGCCGCCCGCGATCACGACGCCCCCGCCTAGCACGTCGGCCGGCGCCGGGATGGTCAGCACGTTGCCGGGCTGCACGAAGTTCGTTGCCATGTCAGAGTCCTTTGCTGGTCGTGAAGCGGACAACGGCCGGCCGTGTGCCGGTGGTCGCCGCATGGATCTCGGAGTCGAGGAACGCGAGGGCGCGGGCCATCTCGGCGTCGGAGCGATACACCACGGCCTCGCCATTGGAGTCGCGGACCTCGCGCACCCCGTTGTAGCGAGCGGCCTCTAGGGCCGCCCGGTAGGCTTGCAGTTCGGCGAGGATCGCCATCAGGCGCCCGCGTTGCGGTAGGCGCCGCGCCAGTCGGTCGCAGCAACCGCGAAGTCGAGCACCACGCGGAACTCGCGGCCCAGGACCTCCCAGCCTTCGCGGGAGCTTATCTGCGGTCCAGGGGCACTCGCCAAGTGGCCGAATAGCAGCACGGGCGCCTCGCTCGGGCTGGCGAAGATATACCAGTCGTCGCCCGAGATCCGCGGCTCCACCGCGAGCGTAAGCTTGCCGGCGAAGGGGTTCACGTCGTCGGCCGTCGTCGCGTTGATCGTGGTGAGGAACTTCTCCGCCTCGGTCTCGATCTCCGGCCCGACCACCAGATACTTCGGGGTGACGCTGATCCGCTCGCCGGTGATGCCGGTCTGCGACCGCATCGCTAGGCGGGCCGCCGAGACGCTGGCCTCGCCGATCGCCACCGGGGAGGCGGCTAGGTTCCCGTGCGAGGCATGGAACAGGGCCACGCCGTCGCTCATCGCCGGGTTGGCGAGCAGAAGCGCCGCGAGGGCCGAGTTCTCGGTCTCGGCGGCAGCCCGGCCCAGCTCGCTCGTCACTCGACCGAATGCCGAAAGGTCATCGTTGATGACCGCGCGCCTGGTCAACCCGAACGTCTTGCCGAAGGTCCGCAACTGCCACGACTCCTTGGCCTCGGCCGTGGTCGCCGCCGTTATCTCGCCGTGTTCCGTCACCTCGGCGAGCGTGCCCATGCCGCCGATGGCGAGGATGTCGTTCGCCCGGAAGTCGTTCGCCATGACGCGCTGCGCCAGCGCCTTCAAGGGCGACGCCGCCACGTCGTAGGCCGCCCGCAGGGTGCGGTTGCCGGCCCCGGTCAGGAGGTTCGGGAAGTCGCTGGTGCCGTGCATAGCGCGGTGTAAAACGCCCTCGCGGCTCATGACGCCGAGGCCGGTGTCGCCGGAGCGCACCAGTGCGTCATGGCCGAACTCGGCGAAGCCGAAGCCCATGAACTGCCGGGCGCCCGCGCTCGGCTCAGCGCCGGCCATACGGCAGTAGAGGGCTTCCTCGCGCAGCGCATAGGCGGCGGCGGGGTCCTCGCTGCCGGTCGGCGCGACGTGGGCGCGGATGATCGGCGCCGGGGTCGGCGTCGCCTCGGGGGCGGGAATCTGCTCGGGGGTCGGCTCCATGCCGTTGCTCCTGATTGTTGCGCCGGACTCGGCGGGTTTGTCGGTCAAGGACACTTCGCGCAGCGCCCACGCGGTTTGCGTCCGCACCAAGCGGGTGCCTTCGCGGGTGTCCTTCCACGCCGTCGGCACGTAGCCGATCGACACGGCGTCTACGGCGGCCCGCTCCACCAGGTCGGCCGCCGCGGCGTCGCGGATCTCCAACGTCGCGACGATGGCGCCCGGCTCGAAGCGGAAGCCGGTCGCCTGGCCGAGGATGTCGCGTATGCTGCCGCTCCGGTGGTTGTCGCGCAGCGGCACCGACTCCGGCAGCGTCACGGCCTCGCGGGTGAGGGTCAGGCGCTCGGCGCCGAAGCTCCGGCGGACCTCGGCGCCCGTGGTGATGGTGGCGTCAACGTAGGCGACGGCCCCGTCGCGCCGGAAGGTGCTCGGCACCAGCGGCGCGGAGCGGGTCAGGATTTCAGTCGGCATTGCTCGACTCCTCGTCGGCGGGCGGCCCGAAGGCGAGCCCAAGGGCGGCCTCACGGGCGCGGTCGCCGGAGATCTCTCGGTCAAGGGCCACCACGTCGTAGCCGAGCGCAGCGACCGCCTGGCGGCGACTCATGAGCCCGGCAGCCATGGCCTCGCGGGTGGCCTGCGCGTCTTTCAGCGGGTCGACCCAAGGCTGAGCGGGCGGGTAGAACTCAACCGCGGTCTCGCCCGTCACGCGGGCGAACAGCGGCGCGACAAGCTGCGGGATGACGACTCCGAACTGGTCCTGCTCTAGTTTTTGCCTATAGGCGACAAGGCCGGCGCGGAGGCTCGAATAGTTTGCCGAGCGCAAGTCGCCGTCGACCAAGTGCGAGGGCAATCCAAGCCCCGCGGCGATGGCGCGAATTTGGTGCCCGACAAACTCGGCGGTCTGTTGTGCCTGTTGCGGGCTCGAAAACTTGATGTCGAAGCCGGGCGGCAGCCTGCGAACCGTGCCGGGCTCCAAGCTCACCTCGTCTAGTCCGTCGAAAGGCTCGCCGCCGGTCCCGTTCTGGTCAATCAGGAATCCCGCATGAAGCGCGCTGATGCTGACGCCCTTGGCAAGCGCGTCCTCGATGATGTCCAGCTCGCGCAGCCGCAGAAGCACGGGGGCGAGCCAGCTCACGCCCCGCACCTGCCCGGCGCCGAGCGGCCGGCAAAGATGGAGCACCGATTCAGCAGGAAGCCGGACCGTCTCGGGCCGGGTGCCGAACAGGTCGGTCGGGTGCTGCCGGAAAATGTGGTAGGCGCTCCGGCGACCGAAGGAGTCGAACTCGATTCCGCCGATGCAGTAGCCTCCGCCCGGAAGCTCCATGGTCCGGCTGGCGTCGACCATCTCCGCCGGCAACAGGCGTATCCGCGCCCCCTCGGCGGACCCTTCGATCAGGGTGAAGCTCTCGCCGTCAACGATCATGCCGCGCACGGTGGCGGCTTGCAGGCCCCACAAGTCGGTCCGCCCGTCCGCGTCCGCCACCCGTGCCCAGGCGTCGAAGGCGGCCGTGGCCTCGGGGCTGCCGGCGGCCCGGATGCCCGGCCCCACCAGACCCGCCACCAGTGCGTTGACCGCCGCGGCGGCCCAAGGGTTGTTGTTGCAGAAATACCGTGCCTTGGCCTGCACCGGCAGTCCGGCGGCCAGCGTCTCGGTCCCGATGTTGCCGAAGTGCGCCGAGCCTTCCCAGCGGCGTCCGCCGATCGCGTCGAAGCGGCGGGTCAGCACGTCGCGGCCGGGCACGGGCGCGGGCGCCGGACTACGCCGGAAGAAGTCGAGCAGGCCCACGGATCAGCGCCCCGCCGCGAGCACGGAGTCGAGGGCGCGGACGATCCGTCCAAGGTTCACGGTCAGCCGCGAATGCTCGTCATCGCGCCAGGGCGTGGGCTCGCCGATGCGGGCGTGCGTGCTGACGTTGCCCTCGTAATAGAACGTCCGCGACTCGAGGATGATCGGGCTATCCGTCGCCCGAACGGCCGCGAGCAGCGCGTCTATCCCGGTCGTGGCGGAGTCGCGGTGGCGCCCAAGGCTGTTGTAGATGCCGCCCGTCAAGGCGCGCTCGGCCGGGGCCGCGTCAACGACGCCCTGCCGCCCGAAGTCGAGAAGGATCGCGCATCGGTAGATCTCGCGCGCGGGGTAGTGCCACGTGCCCCGACCGCTCAGTTGCTCGCCGCCCTGTAGGTGTCCCCCGGCCACCAGGCGGCGGACCTTCTGCAGGATCGACGGCCGCGCCTCGGGCGGCAGACGGTCGGCTTGGCAGACGGCCTCGGCGATCTCGGCGAGCGTGTAGGAGTCGAGCCGGGCGGGCGTGTCGAGGTAGCGGTCGGCAATCCAATTCTCCCGTGGGTTGCAGCGGTGACCTGTTTATAGCGCAGGGAGAGCACAACCACAAGTGATCTAATTGACTAGTTAGATCAATCTATGCGATAAGTGCCGGGCGCGACCGCGGGAATCCTTCCCCGAGGCGCGCGCCAGCCGGCGGACGGCCTAGCCGCGGGCAAAAGGGTCGGACTTGTCACCGGGCAACGGTCGGCGTGTCTCAGGGGTGAGCACGCCGACCGCCCTTTCACGAGGACAGAGGCGATGCGGCCCGACCGAAAAACCGTTGCCGAGCTGATGCGCGATCCGAGGTATCCTCGGTTCCTGCGGGAATACCTCGACGGCAACCCGGCAGAGCCGGAACGGGTGGTGCAGAAACACGCGCGGTCCTATGCGCTCTGCATGTGCAGATTCCCGGAGTGGCATCCGATCTTCTGCGACTAGGGCAGATAGGTCCGGCCCTACCAAGCGGCGTGGGAGCCGGGGCCGGCTAGACGCCCATTCAGACCGACCGTTACTTACCGGGTTCCGAGAATACAGCGTCCAGGCTCGTGGACTGAGATGGTGCTCGATTGGCCGGAGCGAAAATGGCTCGACGGCGGTTCTCGAAGTCGCCTCGGGGATCCCCGCGAACGACGCCAGCCCATGTGTGAGCTATGCCATCTGCCATTTCCATCCATGGCGCATTTACATCCTTCGTGATCCAATGGAAGCTCAATGGAACTGAAACGCCGTCGCTGCTGTGGAGGGACAAGCCTTTACAAATCTCATAGACGTGCTTCATGATATGGCTGTCCTCAAAGAAAATGGCGAGCTTACTGAATGGTATCTTGACAATTTTACCATGCTCGTACAAAAGCCTCATAAACACTGACCTAATTACTAGATGGCCGTGGGCATCACTTAGATCAATACCTTGCTTCTCAACTAAAGAAACAGCTATCCTGCCAATATCAGCTTGGTCAAAGAATTCACAAAGCTTTTGCTGCTTCTTGCAGTTCCTCAATTGCCTCCTGCTAACGTCCGCAAAATGTATTGGCTTGTTGCGATCCCCAGCTAGTGCCTCCCTCACTTCGCCCCATTGCGAGGCAACTTTGCCCATCGACTTACCCCCAGCAATACACCCCGCAAGAATAAACAGTCTATTATTTGGATCCTTCAACCGAGCGTCGCCGGACTCATCAATAAATAGAACATGTTCGTTTGGTTGTACTTTATAGTGATGCGACAACCTATTGACCGCTTGCTTCTTCTCAGTCAAAGTAACCCCACCACCAGCCCGAGTCGCCCGCGGCGCTGCGTCGCCCGGAACGGCAAATCGTAGCCTAGAACGCGGCTCCCCTCTCCATCCAACTCGACCGCGCGACCCGCGGCGCCACCGTCGGCGCGGAGCGACTAGCAAGCTCAACCTCGCGCGCGTCGAGGTTCACGTTGACGCCGTGCCGCACGGCCAAGGCGTAAACGAGACAATCGAAGTCCCTCCGCTCGGCGGCCCGGCACCCGCTGGAACTGCCGCACCGGCTGCCCCCGGTGGTATCGGACAACCACGCGCTCGGAGGCGATCTGACTGAAGTATTCGGCCCCAAGGTCGGCCCCGAAACGGATTGAGCCGCCACGTTCCAGCCGCCGGTATATCTGGCTTTTCAGCCCGTCGACTCCGACGATCCAGAGCGGTTGCTTGCCGCCCGACCGGGTGAAAGGCGGCCGGCTGCCCGAGGCGCCCTTGATCGCGAATATGCGTCGCGAGAGACGCGGGCGGCAGAAGTCGTAGACCTTCGCCGTCCAGGTGCCATCGCCGGAGTCGATCGCCGCCGCGTCGAGGCGCAGGGTGCCGCCGGCAGGGTGCGGCCATGTCGAGGAGAGGAGCGCGTCGACCTCCTGCCACGTCGAGTCGTCGCCAGGGCTGCCCCAGATGATCGAGTGTGAGAGGACCAAGGCGACCCCGGCCGCGGTATGGCCCAAGAACGTGCATTCGACTCTGTCATGTTGCACGTCGAGGCCGGCGGTTAAGACGAGACACTCGGGCGGCGGCGACTCCAGCGTGAACCCTTCGGCACGGGCTTCCAGGTCGGCGGGATCGGCTTCCTCGGCAGCCTCACGCCAGCCTTCGGCGAGGATGGTGTTGACGAAAACCTGTAGCGTGTCGGGCGACTTTTTCGCCTCCAAGAATTCGCTCGCCAATTTAGCCCATGCTGCGTTCGCCAGCGGGCTCACCAATGCCGAGAGCCGGAAGCCCGCGTGCCCTCGGACCTCGGGCGCGGTCGCCCGCCAGCGGCCCGCGGCGACGGCGGCGGCCTTCTCCCGGTGCTCGATGACGATTCCGCAGCACGGCGCTACCGCATGGGCGGCGGCCGGGTCGCCGTCCGGCCATTCGATATGGCGCCACAGCAACTCGAAATAGTCGCCGCAGCCGGGACACCGGATCTCGAAAACACGCTGGTCGCTCCGGCGGTAGGCCCGCAGGATCTCGCTCGTCTCGTCATAGGTCGGGGTCGAGACCAGGACGATCTTCCGGTTCGCGAAGGAAAGAGTCCGCTTCTCCGCGAGCGCGGTCGCGCTGCCCTCGCGGGTCGGCTCGAAGCGGTCGACCTCGTCCATGAACAGGTCGCGCCAGGTGTGGCCCGCGAGGTTGCGGGGCGACGCCGCCGCCCGGATGCGGAGACTGCCGCCCGGCACCCGGCGATCGGTCATCGTGTTTCGGGGATCGGCCTCCATCGCGAACAAGCCGCGGGCGAGCGGTGACGCCTCGGCGACCGGCTCCAAATCCGCCACCATGAAGTTGCGAGCATCACCATCGGTAGGGGCAATGACTCCCGCCGGGCCAGGCTCGTTGAGTTGCCGGGCGAGGATGCCGGCGATCAGGCCCGTGGTTTTCCCGGTGCGGACCGCAAAGCAGCCGGTCACCCGCTCGACCTCGGGATCGCCGATCGCGTCCAGGAATTCCCGCTGATACGGGTGCGGCCGGAAGCGGCCCGGCTGGGCGCTGCCGTCCCCGAGATACAGGTGCCGCTCGCACCAGTCGGCGAGGCTGCGCAGGCGCTCAGGCGGCAGGAGAGCCCGTAAGGCGGCGGCTCGGGTGCGCGCGAGCGGGGAGGGCTCAGGCATCGGACTCGGGCTCCTGCGCCGCCTCCGCGAGCGCGGCGCGGATTCTCGTGGTCCAGCTCGCTCAGGTCGTGTGCGGTGAGGTGTCCGAGGCGCCCGGCGGCGCGGGTCGGAACCGCGAGCATGGCGCCCCGGAGCCGTCGTAGGATGTCGGCCCATTCCCGCTCGACCTCGCCGCGGTCCAGCAGCTCGCCCCGCGCCGCTGCGTTCTGTAGCGCGAGCTTGTCGGCGGCCTCGCGCGCCTGGCGGATGCGCTCCGCTTTCAAGGGATCGGCCGGCCCGTCGGGGTGACGGCCGGCGCGAGCCGCCGGGCTACGCAGGTGGTCGCAGTAGGCGCGGACGGACTCCGCGAGCGCGTAGCGGGTGCCCCGCCTCACCACGCGGCCGGCGACGGCCAGGTGCGAGATCGTCGGCGGCGCCACGCCGATGATCTCCGCCAGTTCGGAGGCCCGGACAGTCTCGGGAATGCGGGTTCGGCTTCGGTCGACCATGCTTCTCTCTAGTTGAGAATCGTTCTCATTTTGGAATCAGCGGGTGATGAATTGCGGTCGGTGCCCCCCTCGACACGCCCCCGCTTTGGAAGGACCCGTTCACCTTGCCCATCCTCCGCGGCTGCCTGCGCCACGTCGTAGCCTCGCGGCGGGGGAACTAGGGGACGGGGAATGCGAAAGCTCGCGAGGGTGCTTGCGGTCGAGACGCCGGGCGACGCGCTGGTGCTCGCGGTCGCCGCCGCGTCCGGGTGGTGGAGCATCAGCGGGACCATGCGGACGGTCGCGTGGTTGCTCGGGATGTAGGTCACCCCGCGACCCGCTGCCGGATCTCAACCGCGAGCGAGGCCAGCTCGTCGGCGAGGGCCGCCACGCGGCGGGTGCGCGACTGTTCACGCTCGTAGGGCGCGAGGTCGGCATCAGGCGCCGGCCCGCCCTCGCTCTCGCCCGTCAGGAAGCGGCGCGTCTCGACGGTCAGTTGGAACAGGGTGGAGCGGCCATGGTGCAAGAGGGTGTCGGTCCGCCAGCCGGCCCAGGGGGAAGGTGTCATCGTTGCAGGTTTCCATGGTGGTTGCTCAGAGTGCGGATGCGCCTTTCCCGAGTGAAGCGAGGGGAAGAGCGCGTGCGCTCTCGCACTCGGGGGGTATAAGGGGGGAAGAGCGCAACCCCGAAACAGCGGGAAGAGCGCAAGAGCGCAGCGAGAGCGCAGGGCGAGAGCGCACTCAGGATGCTCCCCCGAGTCCGTCGTCTTCCGCACGGGCCACCCACGCACGCTGGAGTCCTTTGCCCGGCTTTCGGTTCGCCAGCGTCACCTCGCAGGGCACGACTGCTTTCAGTCGGATCAAGCTGCGCAACTCATTGCGAAACTGGGCGACCTCGCGCTTCTCGCCGCCGATCTCCTCGGCGAACAGCCTCGGCGCGTAGGCGTGCCCGCCCGTCATGTTGAGCGGCTTCCCGGCGAAGCGGTCGACCATCTCCAAGGTCAGCCGCCGAATCTCGTCCCCGATCGCCTGCACCACGGCGCCGCCCGGCACGATTGCGCCACGCCGCCAGGTGAGGATCACAGGCTCGCTATCCTCGCCCCCGTAGTTCGCCTTGACGTGGCGTAGCTCGCGCAGCTTCCCGTCGCCGATGTCCTTCGCCCGAGTCAGATAGAGGCGCGACCGGACGGAGTTGTGCCACCCGACCGAGCCGAACTCGCCGGTGCCGGACGCCATGCCCGCCTGGGAGGGGTGGGCGAGCAGGAGCACGACGCAATTGTATTTCGCGGCCCACTGGCGAAGGTAGCCTATGAACTGGGTGGCCTTCGCCTGATCTATGCTGTCGCCGACATATAGGTTTGCCAAAGTGTCGCAAACAACTAGCTCGGGTCGTATCTCGCTGATCCAACTTTCGGCTTCGCGATACAGCGCGGTTACCTTCACCTTCCCGGAGCGGCGATCGTCCTCGGCAAGGGCCGCGTTCAACTCGGCGAGCGAACAGACGTGCAGCCCGTCGTAGTCGGCGAGGCTATGCCCAAAGGCGTCCGCGATGCCGGCCAGGCGCCGGTGCAGTTCGTCCTCCGGGTCCTCGGCCGCTAGCACCAGCACCTTGCCGGTGCGCTCGACCTGCCGGCCGCACCACTCGCCGCCGGTGAGCACGGCCGCGCCGAGTTGAAGCCCCAGAAAACTCTTGCCGGTGCCGCCATGGCCGTAGAGCGCCGTCACCGCGCCAGCGGGCATCCAGTCCTGGATCAACCACTCCCGCTCGGGCACGGGCAATCCGTGCCAGTCGGCCACGTTGACCAGACGGGGCTTACGCTCGGTGCAGTCCTCGCCCTTGCCCTTGCCGAGCCCGTCGTCATCGTCCTTGGCCCCATCTTCCGCGTCGGGCTCCCCGCCTTCCCATGTCCAGCCAGCCGCCCGCGCGAGCCCGTAGATGGTGGCGAGCGTGACCGGCGGCTTTTCGGGGTCGGGCTTGTAGCTCTCCCAAGCCTTGTCCTGCGCGCGCTCCGCCGACTTTGCGGTTGCCTTTCGCTTGCCGAGCATTGCGTGCTCGCCGACCCGTGGACCTCCGGCGATCGGCTCCCCCGTGGCAGCGGCCTGATACCAATACGAGCGGTTGACACATCCTTGCCAGAGATACTTGGCTTCGTCGCTGCCCCCGCTGCCGTAGTGCAACGCCCCGCCGAGCCGCCAATAGGTGTCATAGTCGAGCGCGTCGGGGCCGATCGCGTCCAGTGCGGATTCGAGCTTCCCGGAGGCCAGGTCATCGGCAAATTCGTCGCGCTGCCACGCGGTATATAGGGGGTCGCTTGGCGGGCCGTCCTCCGCCCTCCGGGCGCCCCACGCTCGGCAGTTCGCGGCCGAGATAGTCGGGGCGATGGGGTCGTCGAATAGCTCGGCCATGTCGATGGGGCTGATCTCCCAGCGATAGGCGCGGCCCGACTCGGGATGAATGCTCGGAGGCAGCACAGCTTGCTGGCCGAGGCCCAGCAGCTCGATCTTGCCCCACGGGCCGCTGCGGGTGGCCTTGGTGAGCGGTTCGTCGGCGATCACGTAGTAGTGCCGACGAGCGCCGCTGGCGTTGCCAGAGATAACGGTCGGGCAGCGGTGCAGCACGGCCTGCGGCACAAGCTTATGCAATTCGGCGAGTGCTTCCGGGGTCGGGGCGTCTGCGTCGAAGTCGACCACGTGCAGGTAGCCGCCGCCGGGCACGGGGCGGCCGGTGCGGAGGCCGATGTTGCCGCCGGGCTTTAGCGCGGCCGCAAAGCTCTCGGCCGTGTGCGGGGCCGCCGTCGTCCAGCCCGTGACTAAGGTGATCTTGGAGCACGGCTCCAACGGGATCACGTCGAGCCCGAGGGCGATAAGCTCCTGCGCTTCGGCGAGCATCGGGTGCAGCGGCACGACGTTGCTGGCTTGACGGCGGTCAGGGTTTTTCGGTAGGGTCATGGTGCAAACTCTAAATAAGGGCCGTCGTGGGGTGGTAGCCGCGGCGGCCCTAATCTATTCGGTCGCTCAGCTGAACTTCAAGGCTGAAAATGAAATGGACCTGTATTTGGTGTTACTCTAAGACGTGGTTAAGTCACTGTTGATTCTGTACTTGAGTCTGTTTTCTGGCCGAAGTGACTTGATCAATGGCCGTGCTGCCGCGCTGATTGGGTCGCACAGGAGCGAAGATGGACAGGAATCGATCTAGACTGTTGGTAAGATCGTTGGTAACGGAAAAATTTAATTCAGTGAAATCAATTAGTAGGATTTCCTATCGAGCAGACCGGGGCCCCGCCAACAGGCGGGGAGAAACTCTTCTCAGCGGGCGCAAGCCCGCTTCCGCCGGAGGGAGGCCGCAAAGGCGGCCGACCGCCAAGCGCCGGCCGAGCGGGAGCCCTTGCGGCTCCCCGAGGCCGGCGCTCCCCCGGTCCGGCGGATGGAGCCGCCCTCAGCCGTCGAGCAGCGCCCGGGCGGCGGCGCGCGCCTCGTCGGTGACAATGTCCCCGGCGAGCATCCGGGCGATCTCCTCGACCCGCGCAGCGGCGCCGAGCCCGGCGATCTCGGTCCGGGCGGCGCCGCGGGCCACCGACTTGCCGACCTGCCAGTGATGCGCGCCGCGGGCGGCGACCTGCGGCGAGTGGGTGACGACGAGCACCTGCGTCCCCTCGCCCAGCGCCTGCAGCCGGCGCCCGACGGCGTCGGCGGTGGCGCCGCCGACGCCGCGGTCGATCTCGTCGAAGATCAGGGTGAGCCCCGGCGCGCGCGCGCTCAGGCAGACCTTGAGCGCGAGCAGGAAGCGCGACAGCTCGCCGCCCGAGGCGATCCGGTCGATCGGCCCGGGGGCCGCGCCTGGGTTGGTCGCGACGGTGAAGCGCACGCGGTCGACGCCGTCCGGAGCCGGGTCGCCCGCGGCGAGCTCGGTCGCGAAGGCCGCCCGCTCGAGCTTGAGCGGCCGGAGCTCGCGCGCCATTCCGGCGTCGAGCCGGGCGGCCGCCTCCCGCCGGACGGCGGAGAGCGCGGCGGCCGCCTCGCCGAACGCCGCGTCGGCCGCGGCGAGCGCCGCTTCGAGCCGGCCGATCCCGGCGGCGCCGTCCTCGACGGCGCGAAAGCGGGCGCGCAGCTCGCAGGCGAGCGCCGGCAGCGCCTCGGGAGCCACCTGGTGCTTGCGCGCGAGGCCGCGCAGCGCGAACAGCCGCTCCTCGACGCGCTCGAGCTCGCCAGGGTCGGCATCGAGGTCGGCGGCGGCACGGTCGACGGCGGCCGCGACCTCGCCGAGGTCGGCGAGCACCCGGGCGAGGCCGTCGAGCGCCGGGTCGAGCACGCCCTCGGCCTTCGGCGCCGCCGCCTCGAGCCGGCGCAGCGCGACGAGCAGCGCGCCCTCCGCGCCCTCCGGGCCGAGCGCCTCGGCGACGCGGGCGACGTCCTCGCCCACCTGCGCCGCGGCGCGCAGCCGCCGCCGGCGGGCGTCGAGCTCCGGCTCCTCGTCCGGCTGCGGGTCGAGCGCGTCGATCTCGGCCGAGGCGTGCGCGAGCCAGTCGCGGTCGCGCGCGGCCGCCGCCAGCGCCGCGCGCGCGGCGTCGAGCGCGCGCGCCGCCTCGGCCCGCGCGGCCCAGGCGGCGCGGACGGGGCCGAGGTCGGCGCGGGCGAAGGCGTCGAGCAGCGCCCGGTGGCCGCGGGCGTCGAGCAGGCCGCGGTCGTCGTGCTGGCCGTGCAGCTCGACCAGGGTGTCGGCGAGCGCCCGCAGCGTCTCGGCGGTCACCCGGCGGTCGTTGACCCAGGCCTGCCGCCGGCCGTCGGGGCTCGCCGTGCGGCGCAGGATCAGCTCGTCCGCGCCGGGCAGCCCGGCCTCGGCCAGCAGCGCCGCCGCCGGGTGGCCGTCGGGCAGCACGAACTCCGCCGTCACCTCGCCCTGGGCGGCGCCGGCGCCCACCTCGCCGCGGCCGCGCCAGCCGAGCACGAAGCCCAGGCAATCGAGCAGGATCGACTTGCCGGCGCCGGTCTCGCCGGTCAGCACGTTCAGGCCCGGCCGGAAGCGCAGCTCGGCCGCCTCGATCAGCAGCATGTCCCGGATCGAGAGCGCCTGCAGCATCGTTCAGGCCCGGCCGCTCCTCAGCGCCACTCTCCCTGGATCACCTGGCGGTAGGTCTGGTTCAGCCAGCTGTCGCCGACATCGGCCGGCTGCAGCCCGCGTCCGGTCAAGAGCGCATAGCTGTCGCGGTACCAGCTCGACCCCTGGAAGTTGTAGCCGAGGATCGCCGCCGCCGTCTGCGCCTCCTGGGTCAGCCCGAGCGAAAGATAGGACTCGACCAGCCGGTGCAGCGCTTCGGGCGTGTGCGTCGTGGTCTGGTAGTCCTCGACCACGACGCGGAAACGGTTGATCGCCGCGGTGTAGAACCCGCGCGCGAGGTAGTAGCGCCCGATCTCCATCTCCTTGCCGGCCAGGTGGTCGAGCGCGAGCTCGAACTTCATCTGCGCCGACTTGGCGTACTCGCTGTCGGGGTAGCGCTCGATGATGTCGCGCATCTCCTGCAGCGCCTCGAAGGCGTTGGACTGGTCGCGGCCGATGTCGACGATCTGGTCGTAGTAGGAGAGCGCGATCAGGAACTGCGCGTAGGGCGCGTCGATGTCGGCGGGGAAGAACTCGAGGTAGCGCTCGGCCGCCGCCCGGCTCTCGGCGTAGAGCCCGCCCTCGTGGTAGGCGAAGGCCGACATCAGCATCGCCCGCTTCGCCCATTCCGAATACGGGTAGAGCCGCTCGACCTCGGAGAACTGCTCGCCGGCCTCGCGCGGCCGCCCGTCGGCCAGCAACGCCTCGGCGCCGAGGTAGATCTGCTGCGGCGACTGGGTCTCGAGCGGCACCTCGCGGCTGCCGAAGCCGAGCGAGCCGATGCCCGATCCCTGCGATCCCGGCAGGCGGCTGCAGGCCCCGAGGGAGAAAGCAAGCCCGAGAACGGCGGCAAGTGCCAAGCCACGACTTGCCAAGCGCTCCACTCCCTTGCCTGCCCTCAGAGTCCTCGCCGCCGGGCCTGCCCGGTCCCGTCGGCCGGAACGGGTTAGCACAGCTTTCGGGGGGGTTGAAACGAAAAGCGCAGCCCCGGCGGGGCTGCGCTTGCTGCCTTGTCGTCCTGCCTCAGCCGGCGCGGCGCAGGTCCGCCGCCCCGACGCCCGCGCCGGGCAGATGACGTGCCGCCTCGGCGTCGAGCGTGACTTCCTCCCAGGCGCCCGGGGTCGCGAACAGCCGGCGGAGCAGCCGGTTCGTCGCGCCGTGCCCGGCCCGCACCCCGCGATAGGCGCCGAGGATCGGCGCGCCGGCGAGCGCGAGGTCGCCGAGCGCGTCGAGCATCTTGTGCCGCACGAACTCGTCCGACCGGCGCAATCCGCCGGGGTTCAGCACCCTGTCGCCCTCGACCACGACCGCATTGTCGAGCGATCCGCCGAGCGCCAGCCCGTTCGCCTGCATCGTCTCGACCTCGACGCGCCGGCAGAAGGTCCGGCAGTCGGCGAGTTCGTGCACGAAGGCGCCGTTCTCCATGTCGAGCCGGCGGGCCTGGCGGCCGATCGCCGCGTCGGGGAAGTCGATCGCGAAGTCGATCGACAGCGTCTCGGCCGGGACCAGCTCGGCCATGACCTCGCCCTGGACGTCCGCAACCGGCTTCAGCACCCGGATCGCCCGGAGCGGCCCCGGAACCGCCTTCAGGCCGGTGCGCAGGATCGCCTGGACGAAGCGCAGCGCGCTGCCGTCCATGATCGGCACCTCCGGCCCGTCGATGTCGATCGTCGCGTGCGTCACCCCGGTGCCGGCCAGCGCCGCCATCACGTGCTCGACGGTCCCGACCGACACCCCGGCGGCGTTGGTCAAGAGCGTGCAGAGCCGGGTGTCGGTCACGAGGTCCCAGCGGGCCGGAATCAGGTTGTCGCGGTCGCTGACGTCGACGCGGCGGAAACGGATGCCGCCGGAGGTCGCCGGACGGATGACCATGCGCACCGGCCGCCCGGAATGGAGTCCCATTCCGACGAGCGTAGCCTCGTGCTTCAAGGTGGTCTGCATGTCCGGCCCCGATCCCACAGGCGCCCGGAGTGGGCGCCTCATCACGACCTGATATCTAGGGATTTGACTTTACTGGGACAAATCAAGCTTTATGACCGATTGCTACAGTCGGCCGCGTTCCACGAAAGTGCCGGCAATGGGCCTCCTGCTCCCGTCCCGCACCCGGCATCCGCCCGCGAACAGGGCAGCGGTCCGCGCGGCAAATGAAAAAGGCACCCGGTGGGGGGGTCACCCGGGTGCCTCAGCGGGGGCGTTCAAGGGGGGAGGAGGAGAGCCCCCGTCAGTTTGCCTGCCGACGAAGGAAGGCGGGAATGTCGACGCGTTCGCGCTCGGTTTCTTCGTAGTCGGGCTCGGCCTGCTGGGAGGCGCGCGGCTCGAACTCGGCCGGACGCGGCCGACCCGGCGCCTGCTCCCGGCCGACCTGACCCGTCATCTTGTGGATCAGGCTGTTGATCGTCAGCCGGTGGCGCTCCGGCTCGCGGGCCTGCGGCGCCACGGAGCGGACCATCGGCTGCGCCTTCGGCACGTTCTGCACCGCCTGCTGCAGCCGGCGGAGCGCGTCGGCCGAGGGCTCGCCCGGCCGGCGCGGCTCGGCATCGGAGCCCGCCTCGAACTTCGGCTGGCCGTAGGGCGCGGTCCGGAGCGGCGAGGCCGGCTGCGGGACGGCCTCGGCGGCATCGGGCTCGGCGAAGAGGTACCCCCGCTCGGCCTCGGCGACGTTGTGGTGGTCGGCGAAGCTCGGCGCCCGCACCGGCTCGGGGGCCGGCTCGGGCTGGACCGCGACGCGCGCCGCCGCTGGGGCCGCGACGGCGACCGGCTCGCTGGCACGGCGCGGCATCGGCATCGCGTCGGACTTCGCCACCGCGTCGATGCCGGTGGCGACGACCGAGACCCGCATCTGGCCGGCCATCTCCGGGTCGAGCGTCGAGCCGACCATGATGTTGGCCTCCGGGTCGACCTCGGCGCGGATGCGGTTCGCCGCCTCGTCGAGCTCGAAGAGCGTGAGGTCCGGCCCCGCGGTGATGTTGATGAGCACGCCCTTGGCGCCCTTGAGGCTGATCTCGTCGAGCAGCGGGTTGGCGATCGCCTTCTCCGCCGCCTGCACCGCGCGGTCCTCGCCGGCGGCCTCGCCGGTGCCCATCATCGCCTTGCCCATCTCGTTCATCACCGAGCGCACGTCGGCGAAGTCGAGGTTGATGATGCCCGGGCGCACCATCAGGTCGGTTACGCCCTTGACGCCCTGGTAGAGCACGTCGTCGGCGAGCGCGAAGGCCTCGGTGAAGGTGGTCTTCTCGTTGGCGAGCCGGAACAGGTTCTGGTTCGGGATGATGATCAGGGTGTCGACGTGGCCCTGCAGCTCCTCGACGCCGCGCTCGGCCTGCTTCATCCGCCGCGAGCCCTCGAACTGGAAGGGCTTGGTCACCACGCCGACGGTCAGGATCCCCATCTCGCGCGCGGCCTTGGCGATGATCGGCGCCGCACCGGTGCCGGTGCCGCCGCCCATGCCGGCGGTGATGAAGCACATGTGGCACCCCGACAGCCGCTCGACGATCTCCTCGATCGACTCCTCGGCCGCCGCCGCGCCGACCTCGGGCCGGGCGCCGGCGCCGAGCCCCTCGGTGACCCGCGCCCCGAGCTGCAGCTTGTTGCCGGCCCGGCTCTGCTGCAGCGCCTGGGCGTCGGTGTTCGCCACCACGAACTCGCAGCCCTCGAGCGCCTTCTCGATCATGTTGTTGACCGCGTTGCCGCCCGCGCCGCCGACGCCGATCACGGTGATCCGGGGGCTGAGGTCCTGGGTTACCGGTATGCTGAGAGTGAGTGCCATGTCTGGTCCGCCTGTTGTGTTTGGCCTCTGCCTCCGCGCCCCCGCGCGGACAGTCTTTGTATTCTACGATTCGAGATCGTAGCGGAATTGACCGCTAGGGTCACGCAGTTTTCCGTCTGAACCCCCAATATATTGGGGGTATCTACTAGATCGGCGAGATATCGCGGGTTCCTCCACCAGTTACCAGTTTTCCTTGAACCACCGGAGCGCGCGCGCGACGCGGCGCGCCCCCTGGCGGTCGGCCGGGATCTCGAAGTCCCAGCATTCGTCCTGCGGATGCGACACGTGCATCGCGAGCCCGACCGCGGTCGCGAACGCGGTCCCGGTCGCCGACTGCGGCAGCCCCTGAACGCGCAGCGGCTTGCCGATCCGGCACTGCCGCCCGAGGATCCGGCTCGCCACCGCCTCGAGCCCGGGGATCTGCGCGCTGCCGCCGGTCAGCACGATGCGCTGGCTCGGCAGGTACTCGAAGCCCGAGGCGTCGAGCCGGGCGCGGACCTCCTCGAGGATCTCCTCGACCCGCGGCCGCATCACTCCGATCAGCTCCGACCGGCTGATCTGCCGCCGGTCGTGCTCCCAGTCGCCGAGGATCGACGGCAGCTCGATCATGTCGCGGTCGTCGAGGCCGGTCGCGATCAGCCCGCCGTGCATCGTCTTCAGCCGCTCGGCGTCCTGCATCGCGACCTGCAGCCCCTGGCAGATGTCCGAGGTGACGTGCACCCCGCCCATCCGCACGCAGTCGGCGTAGATCATCTGCCGCCGCACGAAGATCGAGACCCCGGTCGCGCCCGCGCCGATGTCGACGCAGGCGGCGCCGAGCTCCTGCTCGTCCTCGATCAGGCTGGCGAGCCCGCTCGCGTAGGACGACACCACGATGCCGCCGAGCTCGAGGTCGCAGCGCCGGATGCAGTGCAGGATGTTCCGCAGCGGCGTCGAGGCCACGGTGACGAGGTGCATGTCGACCGCGAGATCCTTGCCGATCTGCCCGCGCGGATCGGCGAGGCCGGTGCGGTGGTCGAGCGCGAAGTTGACCGGCAGCGCGTGCAGCGCCTCGCGGTCGTGGCCGTAGTCCGGGATCTCGCAGGCGGCGAGCACGTGGCCGATGTCGCGCTCGGCGACGGCGCCGTGCTCGACCTCGATCTCGCCGGTGCAGCCGTAGGACCGCGGCCGCCCGCCCGAGAAGGAGACGATCACGTGGTCGACGCGCAGGTTCGCCATCTTCTGCGCGCCCTGGATCGCCGTCCGGACCGCGCGCTCGCATTCCTCCATCGCGGCGATCTCGCCGAAGGCGATGCCGCGCGAGCGGGTGTTGGCGGCGCCGATCACCCGGAAGGCGCCCTGGGTCAGCGCCGGGCGGACCTCGACGCCCTCGCCGACCTCCTCGGGCACGAACTGCAGCACGAGGCAGGCGACCTTCGAGGTGCCGATGTCGAGCACCGCGATGACGCCGCGCCGGAGCGCCGTCTCGCGCCGGGCCCGCATCGCCCGCTGCACCTCGTAGAGCTGCCGCCTCATGCATCCTCTCCTGTCGTCGCGGCCCTGAGCCGCTCGAGTTCCGCCACCGCGTGCGGGGTCAGCCGCAGCATCGGCCGCCGCGCGTCGCGCATGTCGACGACCGTCAGGTCGCGCTCCAGCAGGTCGTCGGCGGCGTCGAGCGCCATCACCCGCCCGAGCGCCGCCACCGGTTCGGCCTCGGGCAGCTTGACCACCTGGTCGCGGTCGAGCACGAGGTCCCAGCGCCGCTCGCCGACGCGCACGAGCCCGCGCACCCGCTCGGCCACCGGCGCGCGCCTCGCCGAGCAGCGCCAGCGCCTCCGGCACGTGTCCGTCGGCGCCGGTCGCCGGCGATCAGCGGCAGGTCCGGCCGGCGCAGCCGGCTGTCGATCTCGGCGACCCGCACCCCGTTCTGGTCGAGGAGCTCGAGCCCGTCGCTGCGAGCGCCAGACCACCACCGGCACCCGCTCGATCGCCCGGATCTCCAGGGTCCCGCTCGGCAGCGCCCGCACCCGGGCGCGCTCGACCGCGTCGAGCGACTCGATGCGCGCGCGCACCGCGCCGACGTCGAGCTCGAGGCTCGAGACCGGCAGGTGCACGAAGGCCGCGACCCGGATCGCCTCGGCGAGGTCGCGGCTGACGTCGGGCACCGCGATCTCGGTGATGACGAACTGCGGCCGCTCGATGATCGCCTCGCGCGCCCGGTCGAGCAGGAGCGCCGCCTGCCCGCGCAGGTCGTACTCGGCCGAGATCGTCCAGGCGGTCGCGAGGCCCGCGAGCATCGGCACGCCGAAGTTGACCAGCCGGCGGAAGCGCGGCCGCAGCCAGAGCCGGGTCATCCGGTAGCGCAGCCGCGACGGCGCCGGATCGCGCCGCGGCGTCGTCCTCACCGGGAGCATGAGGCGTCCTCCACCATCCAGCGCACCAGCTCGCCGAAGGGGATGCCGGCATGCGCGGCCTGCTCCGGCGCCAGCGAGGTCGGCGTCATGCCCGGCTGGGTGTTGGTCTCGAGGATGACGAGCCCGGCGAGCCCGCGCCGCTCGTCCCAGCGGAAGTCGGTGCGGCTCACCCCGCGGCAGCCGAGCGCCTGGTGCGCGCGCAGCGCGTAGTCGAGGCAGGCCTCGGCGATCTCGGCCGGCACTTCGGCCGGCACGACGTGCCGCGACCCGCCCGGCGCGTACTTCGCGTGGTAGTCGTACCAGCCGTCGGCGATGATGTCGGTGACGGTCAGCGCCCGGTCGCCCATCACCGCCGTCGTCAGCTCGCGTCCGGCGACGTATTCCTCGACCATCACCCGGTCCGGGCATGTCGTCGGCGAGCTGCGGCGGCCGGTTGGCGCCCTCCGGCACGATGTAGACCCCGACCGACGAGCCCTCGTTGTTCGGCTTGACCACGTAGGGCGGCGCCATCGGATGCGCGGCCCGCACATGCTCGCGACAGACGATCATGCCCCTGCGCGACCGGCAGGCCGGCGGCGGCGAAGATCTGCTTGGCGCGGTGCTTGTCCATCGCCAGCGCCGAGGCGAGCACGCCCGAATGGGTGTAGGGGATGCCGAGCCATTCGAGGATGCCCTGGACGCAGCCGTCCTCGCCCCAGCGGCCGTGCAGCGCGTTGAAGGCGACGTCGGGCCTCGCCTCGGCGAGCGCCGCGCGCCAGGTCGGCGCCGGCGTCGATCTCGACGACCTCGAATCCCTCCTGCCGCAACGCAGCCGCGCACTCGCGACCCGACACGAGCGAAACCTCGCGCTCGGCCGAACGGCCGCCCATCAGCACTGCGATGCGGGCTGCTGTCCTGCTCGACATGCCCGCCTCAATCCTGTCCCCGCCGGCCTTCAGACGGCCTTGTCGGGTCTTTCGTCGTCTTTTTCGACTCGCGCGGGTCCTACGGTCGGCCGACCCGCATGATCTCCCACTCTAGCGATATTCCGGTTGATTCCAAAACCTTTTTTCGCACCAATTCGCCGAGATTCTCCAGATCGGCGGCTTTCGCCGCTCCGGTGTTGATCAGGAAGTTGGCGTGCATCGGCGACATCTGCGCCCCACCCAGGGTCGCGCCCCTCATCCCGGCGTCCTCGATCAGCTTCCAGGCCTTCAGGTCGTGCACGTCGTCGGCCCGGCCGGTCGAGGAGAACCCCGCCGGATTGCGGAAGGTCGAGCCCGCCGAGCGTTCCTTGATCGGCTGGCTGGCGTCCCGCCGCGCCAGCTGCTCCTCCATCCGCCGCGCCAGCTCCGCGGGCTCGCCGCGCGGGCCGGTCAGCGTCACCTCGGTGACGACCATGCCCTCGGGCAGCGTGCGTCGAGCGGTAGGCGAAGCCCATGTCGGCCGGCGCCAGCTCCACCACCTCGCCGTCCCGCGTCACCGCGCGCGCCGAGACGAAGGCGTCGGCGGTGTAGGTGCCGTAGCAGCCGGCGTTCATCCGCGCCGCCCCGCCGATCGAGCCGGGGATCGTGCGCAGGAAGGTGAGGTCCATCCCCGCCTCGGCCGCCCGCCGCGCCACGTGCGCGTCGAGCGCCGCCGCGCCGGCGATCACCCGGTCGCCCTCGACGCGGATGCCGTTGAAGCCGCGCCCGAGCCGGACCACCACGCCGGCGATGCCGCCGTCGCGCACGATCAGGTTCGACCCCACCCCCATCGGAAAGACCGGCACCTCCGCCGGCAGCGCCGCGCAGGAAGGCCGCGAGGTCCGCCTCGTCCGCCGGCTGGAACAGCCAGTCCGCCGGCCCGCCGACCCGCAGCCAGGTCAGGTCCGCCATCGTCCGATCCGCCGTCAGCGTCCCGCGCACCGGCGGCATGTCCAGTTGCTCAAGCTGCAATCCTGACTCTTTCCTTAGCATATGAGTTGTGCATGCTTCGTGCATGCCCCGTGCATGAGTGATTTTGCCATGTGGCTGCCCACATGGACGGAATCGGCCTCACGCCTCGACCGGCTCCTCGTGATGGTTCCCCGCGCTCAGCCGCTCCGGCAGCGCGTTCGCCCAGGCGCTGATCGAGCCCGCCCCGAGGCAGACCAGCATGTCCCCCGGCCGGCACTCCGCCTCGGCGAAGTCGGCCAGCGCCTCCTCGCCGCCGAGCGGCAGCGCCCGGCGGTGGCCGTGCGCGATCAGCCCGCCGACCAGCGTGTCGCGCGCAGACCCCGTCGATCGGCGCCTCGCCCGGCCGAATAGACGTCGGCGATCGCCACGACGTCGGCGTCGTTGAAGCAGCCGCAGAACTGGGTGAAGAGGTCGCGCAGCCGCGTGTAGCGGTGCGGCTGGTGCACGGCGATCACCCGGCCCTTGGTCGCCTGCCGCGCCGCCTTCAGCACCGCCGCGATCTCGACCGGGATGGTGGCCGTAGTCGTCGATGATGGTGACGCCGTTCCAGACCCCGACCTTGGTGAAGCGCCGGTTGACCCCGCCGAAGGCCGCCAGCGCCTCCTTGATCGCCGTCGGCGGAATGCCGAGATGCCGCGCCACCGCGATCGCCGCCAGCGCGTTCGAGACGTTGTGGTCGCCGGTCATCGGCAGGCTGACGCCCTCGATCACCCGCCCCTCGGCGTTCAGCGCCACGTCGAAGCGCGCCCCGCCGTTCTCGTAGCGCGAGGTTGCGTCCCTGCACGTCCGCCTGCGGGTTGAAGCCGTAGGTCGCGACCCGCCGGTCGGTGATCCGCCCGACCAGCGCCTGCACCTCCGGATGGTCGATGCAGCAGACCGCGAGCCCGTAGAACGGGATGTTCGAGACGAAGGCGTCGAAGGCGGCCTTGATCGCCTCGAAGTCGCCGTAGTGGTCGAGATGCTCGGGGTCGATGTTGGTCACGATCGCGATCGTCGCGGGCAGCTTGACGAAGCTGCCGTCGCTCTCGTCGGCCTCGACCACCATCCATTCGCCCTGCCCGATCCGCGCGTTCGAGCCGTAGGCGTGGATCACGCCGCCGTTCACCACCGTCGGGTCCATGCCGCCGCCGTCGAGCAGCGCCGCCACCATCGAGGTGGTGGTGGTCTTGCCGTGGGTGCCGGCGACCGCGACGTTCGACTTCAGCCGCATCAGCTCGGCCAGCATCTCGGCCCGGCGCACCACCGGCAGGTTCTTCGCCCGCGCCGCGTCGAGCTCGGGGTTGCCGCGCTTGATCGCCGAGGAGATCACCACGACCTGCGCGCCCTCGAGGTTCTCCGCCTTCTGGCCGATGAAGATGCGCGCGCCCTTCGCCGCCAGCCGCTCGGTGATCGGCGAGGGCTTCAGGTCCGAGCCCTGCACGGTGAAGCCGTGGTTCAGCAGCACCTCGGCGATCCCCGACATGCCGATGCCGCCGATGCCGACGAAGTGGATGGCCCCGATGTCGTGGGGCAGCCGGGTCTGTCCGTTCATGCGCTTCGTCCTTTCTCCGGCCAGGTCCTCGACCAGCGCCGCCAGATGTTCGGTCGCGTCCGGGCGGCCCGTGGCCCGGCTCGCCTGCGCCATCGCGCTCGCGCCCTCCGGGTCGGACAGGATCGCGGTGATGTGCCCCGCGAGCCCCTCCGCCGTCAACTCCTCCTCGCGGATCATGAAGGCGCCGCCGGCCTCGACCAGCCCGCGGGCGTTCGCCGCCTGGTGGTCGTCGGTGGCGTGCGCGTAGGGGATCAGGATCGCCGGCCGGCCGATCACGCTGATGTCGGCGATCGAGCTCGCGCCGGCCCGGCTGATCACCAGCGTCGCCTCGGCCAGCCGCTCCGGCACGTCGTCGAAGAACGCCGCGAGCTCGGCCGCGATGCCCATGTCCTCGTAGAGCCGCGCGCACCCGGTCCATGTCCTCGGGCCGCACCTGCTGCGCGAGCCGCAGCCGCGCGCGCAGGTCGGGGTCGAGCAGCGCGCAGCGCCTCGGGCACCACGCGCGCCGAAGAGCGCCGGCGCCCTGGCTGCCGCCGATGACGAGGAGCCCCATCGGCCAGTCGCCCGGCTCGACATAGGTCGCGCCGTGCCGGGCGAGCACGGCGGCGCGCACCGGGTTGCCGACGTGGACGGCGCGCGGGCGCCGGCGGGCAGCGCCGTCGGCCAGGTGCCGCAGGCGACGACGTCGACCCGCGGCGCGAAGAAGCGGTTGACCCGGCCGAGCACGCCGTTCTGCTCGTGGATCAGGCAGCGGGATCCTCAGCGGCCTTCGCCGCGATCATCGCCGGCAGCGCCGGATAGCCGCCGAAGCCCGCCACGCAGGCCGGCCGGTCGCGGCGCATCGCCCAGAGGCTCGCCGCGGCGCCGGCGGCGATGGCGATAGGGCGCGGTAACGCGGGCGAGGAGGCTGCCCTGGGCGAAGGTGGCGGAGGCCGTCGCCTGCCGCTCGACCTCGGGCGGGAAGCCGCCGGCGTAGCGCGCCCCGCGCGCGTCGGTGGCGAGCCGCACCCGCCAGCCGCGCGCCAGCATCTCCTCGGCCAGCGCCTGGGCGGGGAACATGTGGCCGCCGGTGCCGCCGGCGGCGATGACGAGGAGGGGCGCGGTCAGCGTGCCACCCCGAGGATGTCGTCGATCTCGTGCTGCGGCCGCTTGCGCGTCATCGCGAGCAGCACGCCGAGCCCGAGCCCAGCGGCGATCAGCGACGAGCCGCCGTAGGAGATGAGCGGCAGCGTCATGCCCTTGGCGGGCAGCAGCCGCACCGCGACGCCGATGTTGATCATCGCCTGCATGCCGAGAAGCACCGCGAGCCCGGTGCCGGCAAGGCGGATGAACGGATCGCGCTCGCGCACCAGCCGCAGCAGCGAGCGCACCACGACGGTCAGGTAGAGCGCCATGACGACCACGCAGAGGATCAGCCCGAACTCCTCGGCCGCCACCGCGATGATGAAGTCGGTGTGCGCGTCGGGCAGCGTCCACTTGACCGAGCCGTTGCCGATGCCGACGCCGAGGAAGCCGCCCTCCTGGATCGCGTTGGTCGCGTAGCCGATCTGGGTCAGCGGATCGACCTCGGAGGAGAGGAAGCCGTCGATGCGCCGGGCGACGTGCTCGGAGTTCTGGTAGGCGAACCAGCCGGCGCCGGCCACCCCGGCGCCGACGCCGCCGAGCAGCACCACCGGCGCCCCGGCGGCGAAGTACATCAGCGCCCAGGTGGCGATGATCAGCCCGGCCTGCCCGAAGTCCGGCTGCAGCGCGAGGACGGCGGTGAGCGCCACGGCGACGACGAACGACATCGCCTTGCCCGGCGGGCCCTTGATGTCGTAGCTCGCCGCCATCAGCCAGGCGGCGAAGATCGCGAAGGCGGGCTTGAGGAACTCCGACGGCTGCACCGAGACCACCTTGAGCGAGTACCAGCGCACCGCGCCCTTGCCGAAGTCGGTGCCGAACACCGGCAGGAGCGCGAGCGCGACCACCGAGAGCCCGAAGGCGATCACGCTCCAGCGCCGGAGGCGCAGCGGCGACATCATCGAGACCGCCAGCATCAGCCCGAAGGCGAGAACCCCGAACGCCGCCTGCCGCCAGACGTAGTGGAACGGCTCGAGCCCGTTCCTGACCGCGAGCGGCGGCGAGGCGGCGAGGCCGAGCAGCATGCCGATCAGGAACAGCCCGATGATCGCGGCGAGCGACCAGCGGTCGATCGTGCGCCACCACTGCGGCAGGATCGGCTCGCCGGCCTTGGCCGGCGCCGCTCCAAAGACCATGTCGGTCATCGGGACCTGCTCTTTCTCATCTGCCTCGTTCCGCCATTTTCGCCCGGCGGTTGTATTGCGATGCAGTCTAGCCAATTCGCGCGCGATTGGCCAGCCTCGCGAACGGCAGGCCTCGCGAACGGCAGGTAGTGTCTCGGATTGAAACTTCGTTCCGAACGATAACGGTGTACCATCATCGCTTTTGCAAGCGGGGGTGACACGAGATGGACCGGTCGAGTGAATTGAGCGTTGCGCGCCGCATCGGGATTGCATTGATCACGTTCGCAATTGGTTTCAACCTTCCCTACGTTTGGCTCGCCTCAACGTTCGACTACCCCGCTATCCTGCGGAGCCCGCCAGGCGTTGTGCTCGCGGCCTTCGCCGATGGTGGCGCGCCCCTTATTGTCGCTTGGGCGGCCTTCGCGCTTGCCGCGTTGTTGTTTGCGCCGATTGCCGTCGGCGTTGCCATGGTCACCCGGCGGCGCGGATACCCATCGTCGGAGGTCGCTGCGCTGGGCATCGCCGCCGGCGTTACCCAGGCGATCGGCCTGTCGCGCTGGGTCTATTCGGTGCCCGGCCTCGCGGCGAGCTGGGTGGCAAGCGCCGACGACGCGGGTAAGCGCACCGCGATCGAAATGACCTTCACGACCGTGCACCAGTTTGCCGGCGTCGGAATCGGAGAGGCGATAGGCCAGTCGCTCACCGCCTTCTGGCTGATCGGGGTCGCGATAGGACAGCGCGGGCATCCGTGCTTCGGAGGCTCACTCGCCGGCGTTGGGCTGATCGGCGGCCTCATCCTGCTCCTCGGTCCCGTCGAGGGGCTGGCGACCGTCATTCCTTTCGATCCCGGAGTCTTCGGACTCGCCGGAGTGGTCGGCTTCCTTGTGCTCACCGTCTGGCTGATATGGACGGGGATACTCTGCATCTTGCGACCGGCCACGAACGCGTAACCCCATAAGGCGAAAAGCCCCTGCGCTCCGCTTCCGTAGGTTCGGCGCTGCGCTCAGCCCCGCGCATTGAGGATCGCGAACCCGGCGAGCGCGAAACTGAGGGCGACTACGATGCCGCCGGCCGCGATATTCACCCGATTGGAGAGCGCAAGGGTCCGTTTCTGGGCGAGCTCGTAAGTGAGAAGCGTCGCTGCGATCGCGGCGAAGATGGCTATGAAGACGATGAGCGAGAGCTGTTCGACAAGGCCGAAGACGGTCTCGGCGCCTATCAGAGTGTCGAGCCCGTAGCGGTTGCCGACGGCGGCGAAAACTGCGGTGGTCGCCATACCGATCCGCACACCGATCTGGTCGGTCGGGACGAGGAAGATCAGGGCCGTGACCAGGAGAGCCATCGTGTAGCCGATGAACTTCTCTATCACGAGCGAGGAACGCTGGCGTTCGATGTCAACTAGCAGCGTCAGGCGCGAAAAGTTCGGCGCAGACCAGACGCCGAATTCGGTGTCGTAGTGGATTACCCGCTCTTCGAAGCGCAGCCCCGTGACATTCCAGCCTTGGGTGACGAGGTAGTCCGCCAGCCGCGAGTCCTGTTCGTCCGCGACGAAGCGTAGACGCTCGGCGGGCACTTCGGTCTCGACGTTGACGCGCAGAGTCTGTCGGTCGAAGGGAAAGTCGCGCAGGTCGAAGGCTTGGTCCACGGTCGCCTCGATGCGCAGCCCCGTAAAGGTCGAGCCGTCCGCGAGCGGTGCCTGCTGGATCGCCTCGATCTCCGCCCTGCGTGCGAGGATCTGAATTTGCGTTGCCGGATCGAGCGTCTTGCCCGGGTCGATGGTCCATGCGAAAGCGGAGATGTCGAAGCTGCCGTCCGCCGGGTTGATCCGGGAAAGCGATGTCAACAGGAAGCCCATCCTGACCTGGCCCGGAGCGGGCTGCGGCGAGGCGGGCGCGGCTGCGAGGGTAAGAACCGTCGCGAGCAATGCTTTCAGCCAGACCATAGCCAACCCCCGCCTCAATGCATCGCTCCCAGCGCAGCGAGTCCCGCGCCGATCAGTCGTTGACCCAGCCTCGTACGCCTCGCGCGCCGGCGTTAAACTTCTTTCCTGACTATTTTAGGTGCCATACGGTTTCCATATGCATTCCATATGGATTCCATATGCAGCGAATCCCCGTAAACCTTTGGCGCCGGCCGGCTTCTCACCCGGTCACGATGTGCCCGCGCACCAGCGCCTCGAAAGCCTCCCCCCGGGCCTCGAAGCTCGCGAACTGGTCGAAGCTCGCGCACGCCGGCGCGAGCAGCACCGTCTCCCCGGCCTCGGCCTCGGCGAGCGCCGCCGCCACCGCCGCCTCGAGCGTCCCCGACACCCCGTGCGGCGTATCCCCGAGCGTCGCCGCGAACTCCTCCGCCGCCTCGCCGATCAGGTAAGCCTTTGCTATTCTGGGAAAAAGCGACCGCAGCGCCTCGATCCCGCCCGCCTTCGGCCGGCCCCCGGCGATCCAGCGGATGCGCTCGAAGCTGCCGAGTGCGCGCGCGGCCGCATCGGCGTTGGTCGCCTTGCTGTCGTTGACGATGCGGACGCCGCGATAGGTGGCGACGAGCTGGCTGCGGTGCGGCAATCCCGGATAGGAGCCGAGCCGCGCCTCGATCTGCCGCGGTGCCATGCCGAGGCTGCGCGCCGCCGCGTACGCGGCGCAGGCGTTCTGGTGGTTGTGCTCGCCCGGCAGGGTCGGCATCGCCCGCAGGTCGATCGAGGCGACCTGCCGCCCGCCGCGCCACTCGGCGAGGAACCCCCTGCGCGCGAAGACGCCCCAGCCCGGCCCGCCCGGCTTGCGGGTGACCGAGACGGTGATGACCGGATCGCCGGTGCCTGCCTCCTCGCGCATGGCGTTCGCGAGGAAGCGCCCTTCGTTCTCGTCGATGCCGATGATCGAGCGCGACGGCCCGCCCTGGGTGAAGAGCCGCCGCTTGGCCGCGAAGTACCCGCCCATGCCGCCGTGCCGGTCGAGATGGTCGGGCGAGAGGTTGAGGAAGACCGCGATGTCGGGCTGTAGCGCCCGGGCGAGCTCGATCTGGTAGGAGGAGAGCTCGAGAACGACCACCATCCCGTCCGCCGCCGGGTCGAGGTCGAGCACGCCACGGCCGATGTTGCCGCCGGTCTGAACCGGCCGGGCGCTCCCCGCCAGCACGTGCGCGAGCAGCGCCGTCGTCGTCGACTTGCCATTCGAGCCGGTGATCCCTACCACCTGCGGCGGCCGGTCGAATGCGTTCCAGGCCTCGGTCGCGAACGATCGGAAAAAGAGGCCGATGTCGTTGTCGACGGCGACGCCGGCGTCCCAGGCCGCGGCGACGGCCGGATGCGGCGCCGGGTAGAGGTGCGGGATCCCCGGCGAGACGATCAGCGCCTTGACCCCCGCCCAGGCGCCGGCCCGGGTCAGGTCGGCGATCGCGACGCCGTCGGCCTCGGCGCGCGCCCGCGCGGGCTCGTCGTCGTCCCAGGCGACGACCTCGGCGCCGCCGGCACGCAGCGCCGCGACCGTCGGCAGGCCGGATCGCCCGAGGCCGAGCACGGCGACCCGATGCCCGGCATAGCCGCGGACCGGGATCATGGCGCGGGCTCAGCGAGCGCGGCCTCGACGAAGTCGGCCCGCGCGGCGATTCCGGCGTGCGGGACCACCACGGGCTCATAACCGTGCGCCGGGTAGGCCTCGAGCAAGGCTTCGTACTCGGCGACGGCCGCCTCGAAGTCATGCTGGCGCTCGGCGTCGGCCGCGAAGAGCTCGGGCCACGGCGGCACCAGGAAGACCCTCCCGTAGCGATAGCGCCGGGCCGCCTCGGCGCAGGCCGGCGGCACCGCACCGAGTCGCTCCAGCGCTGCGACGGCGTCGACGATCGAGCGGTCGAACACCGCCGGGCGGGTCGCAGGTTCGGCGACGTTGTAGAAGTAGGCGGCCCGCGCGATGCAGAGTTCGGCGAAGCGCCGGGCATCCTGCCACGGCAGCGCATCGCCGCCGATCAGCGTCTGCTCCTTCACCACCTGCCGGCCCGGCTCGGGAAAGGCGGGGTAGCCGCGGGCGGCAAGCTCGGACACCAGTGCCGACTTGCCGCCGCCCGAGCAGCCGGAGATCACGACGAGGCACGCGCTGCCGTTCCAGCGCGGGTTGCCGGCGACGTAGTCGGCCTCGTTCATGCGCTCACCGGAGCTTGAGCGTCGCGAGGCCGATCATCGCGAGGATCAGGGAGACGATCCAAAAGCGGATCACGATCTGCGGCTCGGCCCAGCCGAGCTTCTCGAAGTGGTGGTGAATCGGCGCCATCAGGAACACGCGCTTCTTGGTGCGCTTGTAGTAGGCGACCTGGATGATGACCGACAGCGCCTCGACGACGAAGAGGCCGCCGATGATCGCCAGCACGATCTCGTGCTTGGTCGCGACCGCGATCGCGCCGAGCGCGCCGCCGAGGGCGAGGCTGCCGGTGTCGCCCATGAAGACCGCAGCAGGCGGGGCGTTGTACCAGAGGAAGCCGAGGCCGCCGCCCACGAGCGCGGCGACAAAGATCAGGATCTCGCCGGTGTTCGGCACGTAGTGCACGCCGAGGTAGTCGGTGAAGTCGACCCTGCCGACCGCGTAAGCGATGACGCCGAGCGAGGCGGCGGCGATCATCACCGGCATGATTGCGAGCCCGTCGAGCCCGTCAGTCAGGTTGACGGCGTTGGCGGCGCCGACGATCACCAGCATCGCGAAGGGCAGGAATCCCCAGCTCAGGTCAAGCAGCGCCGTCTTGAAGATCGGGAAAGCGAGCTGCCCGGTCAGCTCGGGCGGGTGCAGGAACATCGCCCAGGCCCCGGCGACGAGCGCGATCAGGAAGCCGGCCGCCAAGCGCGCCCGCCCGGAGACGCCGGCATGGGTCTGCTTGCGGACCTTGGCGTAGTCGTCGGCGAAGCCGATCAGCCCGAAGCCGAGGGTGACGAACATCACCATCCAGACATAGCCGTTGTCCCAGCGCGCCCATAGCAGCGTCGAGACCAGGATCGCCGAGAGAATGAGGAGGCCGCCCATCGTCGGTGTGCCGGCCTTGGTCAGGATGTGGCTCTCCGGCCCGTCCGAGCGGATCGGCTGCCCCCTGCCCTGCCGGACCCGCAGCAGCTCGATCAGCGGCCTGCCGAACAGGAAACCGTAGACGAGGGCGGTGAAGAACGCGCCGCCGGCGCGGAAGGTGATGTAGCGGAAGACGTTGAGCACGCTCAGGTTCTGCGACAGCTCGGCCAGGTAGTAGAGCATTCGCGCCTTATCCCTCCGGAGCCGCTGCCGGGCGCGCCTCGCCCATGGCCTTGATCGCCTGCACCACCTGGCCGACCCGCGAGCCGAGCGACCCCTTCACCATCGCGATGTCGCCGGCGTCGAGCAGCCGCCGCGCCCGCGCGGCCATCGCCTCGGCGTCGGGAAACCACTCGCCGCGCTGCCGGCCCGGCAGGGCGTCGAAGAGCGCCCGCATCCGCTCGCCGGCGCAGTGCACGGTGGTCACGCTGCCGAGCGCCGGCACTGCCGCGAGCCCGGCATGCAGCTCGCGCTCGCGCGGCCCGAGCTCGAGCATGTCGCCGAGGAAGGCGATGCGCCGGCCGCGGCCGACCGAGCCGATGCCGTCCTCGGGCACCGCGTCGGCGAAGACCTCGAGCGCCGCCGCCATCGCCGCCGGGTTGGCGTTATAGCTCTCGTCGATCAGGGTGATCGCGCCGTCGAGGCCGGCCGGGCCGAGCAGCACCGTCCACCGGGCGCCGCGCCCCTCGGGCGCCTGCCAGTGCCCGAGCGCCACCGCCGCCTGGGCGACGTCGCCGCCGAGCGCCTCGACGGCTGCAAGGACGCCGAGCGCGTTCATCGCCAGGTGCCGCCCGGGCACCCCGAGCCGGAACAGGAACCGGGTCCCGTGCGCGCGCGCCGCGACGCAGGTGCCACCCTCGGCGACCTGCACGTCGTCGAGCCGGAACTCGGGCCGGCCCCGGCTGCCGAAGCGCAGCAGCCGCGCTCCGGCGCGGCGGGCATGCGCAAGCAGGACCGGATAGGTCGGAACGTCACGGTTGAGAACTGCGGTACCGCCCGGCACGAGGCCCTCGAAGATCGCCGCCTTCTCGCGCGCGATGCCGCGGACGTCGCGGAACGCCGCGAGGTGGACGGCCGCCACGGTGGTCACGACCGCGACGTGCGGCCGTGCCAGCCGAGCCAACGGCGCGATCTCGCCGGGCGCGTTCATCCCGATCTCGAGGACGGCGAAGTCTCGCTCCGGCGCCAGTCGGGCCAGCGTGAGCGGCACGCCCCAGTGGTTGTTGAAGCTCTTCTCCGCCGCGTCCACGCTGCCCTGCGGCCCGAGCGCCACCCGCAGCATCTCCTTGCTGCCGGTCTTGCCGACCGAGCCCGTAACAGCGACGACCCTGCCGGCGAAGCGCGCCCGCGCCGCAGCCCCGAGCGCGCGCAGCCCGGCGAGCACGTCGGGTACGAGGAGGAGCGGAGCTGCGGCCGCCACGCCATCCGGCCGCCGCGCCACCATCGCCGCCGCCGCCCCGCGCGCCAAAGCCTCCGCCACGAAGTCGTGCCCATCCCGCCCCGCTGTCAGCGCCACGAAGAAGTCTCCCGGGGCGAGCGAGCGCGTGTCGATCGACACCCCCGAGGCCGACCAGTCGCGCGCGCTGGTTCCGCCGGTCGCCGCGACCGCCGCGTCGCGCGTCCAGAGCACGCTCACCGGCTTCCGCCCACGCGCGTCCGAACGCGCCACGTGGCCTTCGGTGAAACCCTCGCCGACGTTGCCACGGTGGCGCGGGCATGGGGACGCCACACGCGCGCGGCCGACGCGCCGCCACGGCCGGTCGCGCCCGCGACCGGCTTCATGCGCCGAGCCCGTCGAGCGCCGCCACCGCGACGCTCGCCTGCTCGATGTCGTCGAAGGGCAGGATGTCGTCGCCGACGACCTGGCCGGTCTCGTGCCCCTTGCCGGCGATGAGCAGCGCATCGCCCGGCTGCAGGGCGTCGACCGCGGTCAGAATCGCCTCGGCCCGGTCGCCGATCTCGGTCGCCTCCGGCGCGCCGGCCCGCACCGCCGCGCGGATCGCCGCCGGATCCTCGCTGCGCGGGTTGTCGTCGGTGACGTAGACGATATCCGCGGCCTTGGCTGCCGCCGCCCCCATCATCGGGCGCTTGCCGCGGTCGCGGTCGCCGCCTGCGCCGAAGACGACGATCAGCCGGCCCATCACGTGCGGCCGAAGCGCGGTGAGCGCCGTGGTCAGCGCGTCCGGGGTATGCGCGTAGTCGACGAAGACCGAGGCGCCGCTCGCCCGCGTCGCCGCGCGCTCCATGCGCCCGCGCACCGTCCTGAGCCCGGAGAGTGCCGCCAGCACCGGATCGGCGGCGCTGCCGGAGCCGATGGCGAGACCGGCCGCAACCAGCGCATTATGCGCCTGGAATCCGCCGATCAGCTCGAGCCGCGCCTTGCGGCTGCGCCCGCCCCAGGCGAAGAGCACCTCCTGGCCGGTCGCGTCGAAGCGCTGGCCGACGAGCCGCAGGTCGCAGCCCTCGGCACGGCCGACGGTGACCAGCCGCTGGCCGCGCGCCTTGGCGATGCGGCGCACCCGCGGACCGTGCGGATCATCGAGGTTGACGACAGCGGTGCCGCGTCGCGGCAGCACCCGCTCGAACAGCCCGAGCTTCGCCGCGAAGTACGCTTCGAAGTCGTGGTGATAGTCGAGATGGTCGCGCGTCAGGTTGGTGAAGCCGGCCGCAGCGAGGTGCACGCCGTCGAGCCGGCGCTGGTCGAGCCCGTGCGAGGAGGCCTCCATCGCCGCATGGGTCACCCCCTTGTCGGCGAGATCGGCGAGCAGCCGGTGCAGCGCGATCGGCTCGGGCGTCGTGTGCCCGAGCGGGGCCGCCACGGCGCCTTCGACGCCGACGGTGCCGAAGTTGACCGCGGTCTCGCCGAGGCTCTCCCAGATCTGACGGGTGAAGCTCGCAACCGAGGTCTTGCCGTTGGTGCCGGTGACGGCGACCATCACCTCGGGCTGGCTGACGAAGAAGCGGCTCGCCGCGATCGCGAGCGCGTGACGCGGCTGGTCGCTCAGGACTACCGGCACATCGAGCGGCCCGGCCGCCTCTGCGATCGCGAGCCCCGCCGGGTCGGTCAGCACCGCGACCGCTCCCATCCGAAGCGCGAACGGAATGAACTCGGCGCCGTGCACCCGGCTCCCCGGCAGCGCCACGAAGAGGTGGCCGGTCCGGGTGTCGCGGCTGTCGACCGAGAGTCCGGAGATCTCGGGGAGGCGCCCCGACCAGTCTCCCGCCCGGCGAGTTCCGGTCAGGAGCCCCAGCGCCTCGAACCCTTCCAGCTTCTCCGTGCGATCCGATCCGACCATTTCACTCGCGCGACGGGCGCCCTCCGGGCATCGAGCTATTCGTTTCCGGCGAGCGTGTAAAGCAGCGGCGCGCCCTCCTCCGGCTTGCGGTCGGGCCTCAGCCCCATGATCGGCGCGAGCCGACGGACCGCATGACCGACCACCGGCGCCGCAGTCAGGCCGGCGGTCCGGAAGGCAGTGTCGTTGATCATCGCCGTCGGCTCGTCGAGTGCGATCACCAGCACGTATTTCGGGGCCGAGGCGGGGAAGAACGCCGCGAAGGTCGCGATCGTCTTGTCGCGCGCGTAGCCGCCCGTCGCGTTCGGCTTGTCGGCGGTGCCGGTCTTGCCGCCGACCTCGTAACCCTCGACATCGGCGGATCTCGCTGTGCCGCGGACGACGACCTGCCGCAGCATCTCGCGCATCTGCTCCGAGGTCCGGGCCGAGAGCACCCGCTCCGGCTCGCCGCTCGGCGCGCCCTCGATGATGCTCGGCCGGACCCGCAGGCCGCCGTTGACCAGAGTGGCGTACGCGGCGGCGAGGTGGAGCGGCGTCACCGCCATGCCGTGTCCGTAGGAGATGGTGATCGTCGAGAGTTCGGTCCAGCGCTGCGGCAGCAACGGCGCCGTGCGTCCGGCCTCGGTCAGCTCCACCGGCGAGGCCGTCAGCATCCCGATCCGGTCGAAGAAGGCGCGCTGCCGTTCGGCTCCGACAGCGATGCCGATATGCGCGGCTCCGATGTTGGACGATTTCACCAGCACGTCCTCGACGGTGAGCCGTGGCCCGTAGTTGTGGAAATCGCGGATGGAGAAGCGTCCCCAGCGCATCGGGCCCTTGGTGTCGACCAGCGTCTCGGGCGACACGATCCCGGCCTCGAGCGCCATCGCGACGGTCAGCGGCTTGAAGGTCGAGCCGAGCTCGTAGCGGCCCTGCGCCGCCCGGTTGAAGAGTGGGCTGTCGGCCGGATCGCCGCGCGTCGGCAGCGCCGGGCGCAGGTTAGGGTCGAAGTCGGGGAGGCTCGCCAATGCGCGGATCTGCCCGGTGTCGGCCTCCATCAGGATGCCGACGGCGCCCTTGGCGCTCAGCTCGGCCACGCCTTGGCTGAGCACGTCCTCGAGCGCGGTTTGCATCTCGAGGTCGATCGAGAGGCGGAGCGGCCGGTCGAGCTCGGCCGGGTCGCGAAGGCGGGCGTCGTAGACCCGCTCGACCCCGGCGGTACCGATCACCTCCGCCGCATGGACGCCCTCGCGCCCGAAGCTCGCGCCGCCCAGCACATGCGCGGCCACGGCGCCGTTTGGGTAGAGCCGCGCCTCCCGCGGCCCGAAGAGCAGCCCCGGCTCGCCGAGGTCATGCACGCGCTGGCGCTGCTCGGGCGAGATCGTGCGCTTGACCCAGAGGAACTTCCGCCCGTCCGTGAACTCGGCGTAGAGCTTCGCCGGGTCGATGTCGGGAAAGATCCGGGCGAGCCCGTCGGCCGCCACCCGCGGGTCGATCATCTCCTCCGGTTGCGCGTAGAGCGAGGCGGTCACGATGTTGGTGGCGAGGACCGCGCCGTTGCGATCGATGATGTCGGCCCGCTGGGTCCGGATCGGCTCGCCGAAGATGCCGGCGCGGGGCTCGACCGGGACGGCGGCGGCGAGCAGCGCCATCCGCCCGGCGACGGTCGAGAAGCCGAGGATAAAGACGACCCCGAGGAGCAGGAGCCGGGTCTCCGCCTTGGCGCGCTCGGCGCGGTGGCGGGCGGCGAGGCGCGCGGCGCGCTCCTCGGCCTCGACAAGGTTCGGATCCTCCCCCTCGGCGCGGGCCTTCAGGATGCGAGCGAGCGGACGCAGCGGACGGCGGATCATGGCGTTGCTCCCGCGGTGGTCACGAGGTCGGTGGGCTCGGGCGGAAAGGCGACCGTCGCCGCCTCGCCGAACTGGTCGGGCGTGAGCTCGGCGAGTCCCAGCGCCTCGGCATTCTGAAGGGCGAGTTCGCGCAGCCGGTCGGGGCGGTTGAGGTAGGCCCATTCGGCGTTGAGGACCGCGATCGCCTCGCGCTCGGCGGCGATGACGCGGCGCAGATCGGCGACCCGGTTCATCGCCTCCTGGGTGGCGTAGTTCACCCGGTAGGCCCAGGTCGCGCAGATCACCACGAGGATAGCGGCCGACAGGTGGAGGACGATCCTCACGCGAGCCCCCGCAGCGCCATTGGCGGCAGGCCGAGCGTGCTGGCGTCGAGGGGGCCGGCGGGGGCATCGAGGCGGCGGGCGATCCTGAGCTTTGCGGAACGGGCGCGCGGGTTCACCGCGACCTCCGCCGCGTCGGGCGCCACCGCCTTGCGGGTGACGAGATCGAACCGCGGCGCCTCGGCCGCGATCTCGGGAGCGTGGCGGCTCCCGCGCGGCGCCGCACCCGAGCGAAGCTGCAGGAATCGCTTGACGACGCGGTCCTCGAGCGAATGGAAGGTCACGACCGCCAGCCAGCCGCCCGGCCGCAGCACCGTCTCGGCCGCCGCCAGCCCGCGGGCGAGCTCGCCCAGCTCGTCGTTGACCGCGATCCGCAGGGCCTGAAAGCTGCGCGTCGCCGCGTGCGGCTGCCCGGGCCGCGGCCGCGGCAGCAGCCGTTCGATCAGCCCGGCGAGCTGCCCCGTCGTTGTGAACGGCGTGGCGCGCCGGTCGGCGGCGATCGCCCGGGCGATGCGCCGCGCGGCGCGCTCCTCGCCGAGCTGGTGCAGGATATCGGCGAGCTCGGATTCCGGCAGCGCGTTGACGAGGTCGGCGGCGGTCGGACCAGACTGGCTCATCCGCATGTCGAGCGGCCCGTCCTTCTGGAACGAGAAGCCGCGCGCCGCCTGGTCGAGCTGCATCGACGAGACCCCGATGTCGAGGACGACCCCGTCGACCGCCACGACCCCCTCTTCCGCCGCCAGACGGTCGAGCTCGCCGAACCGCCCGGCCCGGAGCACCAGCCGATCACCGAACGTCCCCGTCCACGGCAGCGGCGCGCGCGAGCGCCTCCGGGTCGCGGTCGATGCCGATCACCCGGTCGGCGCCGGCATCGAGGAGCGCTCGCGCGTAGCCACCCGCGCCGAGCGTGCCGTCGATCCAAATGCCAGCGACCGGCGCCACCGCCCGGAGGATCGGGCCGATAAGGACAGGGACGTGCGGGGCCAGCGGCGCCATCATCATGATCCGCGCTCGCGGTCCATGGCGTCGAGCAGCGCGAACGGATCGGCGGTGGCGTCGAGCCCCGCCCGCCAATCGTCGATTCCGGTCATGTCGGCCGCATAGGCGTCGGGCGCCCAGATCTGAAAGTGCTCGCCCATCCCGGCGAAGAGCGCGTCGGTCTCCAGCCCGAACTTTTCGCGGAGCCGCTGCGGAAGCACGATGCGGCCGTTTTCGTCCACCTGGGCATAGGTCGACTGGGTGTTGAGCAGGCGCTCCAGGGCGCGCCGCTCCGGGCTGAAGCTGCCCATCCGCGAGACTTTCTCATCGAGCCTGGCGGCGCCCTCGATCGTGTAGCCTTCCAGGCAGGGCCCGCTCGGCATGCCGTAGATCAGCACTAGGTTGGGGTTCAGGCCTTCGGTCCAGTCCGGGTCGCCCTCCTCGAGGACGCGGCGAAAAGGGGCGGGAACCGACACGCGGCCCTTCTGGTCCACCTTGTGGACCGACTCGCCCCTGAAGCGCCGTATCACCGGCCGGTCTCTCCTGTTCCTTCCCGCCGAAACAAATGGCGGGCCGTGCTGCCTGAGGGCACGACCCGCCATCTGGTCCGTTCTGGGCCTCTGCCCGACTGCGCCGCGTGGTCTGCTCGTCTTGGGTCCGCGTCGGGTCTTGGTTCGTCGGGGAAGACTGCGAGCCTGTATGAAACCTGCCGGGTCTCTGTCGCGGGTCTTGGTGCCCTTGATCGAAATCCGCTGCCTTCCGTGAGTTATTGGATACCATGGGGAGGCATGGGTTTCAATGGATTTTTGTGGGAATTCTTGGGCATCGAAACTGACGGCGGCGCGAGAACGCCCAAAATGCCGCTTCTATTTCGTCCGGTCTCTAGTGGTTGGGCTCGTAGCAAAAACAGGCACAAAATATGTGCTCACCCGAAGGATGTAAGAGTGCGAGGCGTAATCGCTAAAGTTGTTCATGTCGGGACGAGGAGGCGGGAAGGCCGGTCCGAATCGGGGCGAGGAGTAGCGCGGACGGCCTGTAAGCCGGGTTCTGTGACGGCTGACGCCGCCGGCGACCATTCCTCTGGGCCCGTCGTTGCCGACGGGCTCGAGCAGCCAACCCGGATCGCTCGGGCGGGAGAACCCTGGGGCCGGAGCCCCGCACGATCCCTATTTGGCCTTGCTCCTGGCGGGGCTTGCCATGCCGCCGACGTTGCCGCCGGCGCGGTGGGCTCTTGCCCCACCGTTTCACCCTTGCCCTTCGGCCGAAGCCTCCGGGCGGTCTGATCTCTGTGGCGCTTTCCCTCGGGTCACCCCGGGCGGGCGTTACCCGCCGCCATCTCTCCCTGGAGTCCGGACTTTCCTCGACCCGTCGGGCCGCGGCCGCCCGGCCGTCCGCGCGTGTCCCATACTTGGGAACTCGCCCCCGGTCAACGCAAGCGGGTGCCGTCGGCGAGCGCTCGGAGCGTCGCGACGTCGGCGCCGGTGAGCGGGGTCCCGCGCACCCAGGGCCTGAAGCGAAGGCGGAATGCGTCGAGCAAAGTGTCCCGATCCCAGTCGCCATAGCCGGCCGCGGTGGCGGCTGCCCGGAAGTCGCCCCAGTCCGAAGCTTGGCCGTCGCCCGATGCCCAGACGGCGCGGCCGCCCGTCGCGAGGCGCAGCCAGTCGAACTTCGGCCCCGGGTCGGCCTTGCGGCCCGGCGCCAGATCGGAATGCGCGATCACTCCGGCCGGCGGGATGCGCCACCGCGCGAGGATGCCGTCGAGCAATTCTTCGAGCGCGGCCATCTGCGGCTCGGGGAACGGAGGAAACCCCGCGAGCGGGCCGGCATTGGCGAGCTCGATCCCGATCGAGCGCGAATTCACGTCCGCAGCCCCGCCCCAGGTGCCGGCGCCGGCGTGCCAGGCGCGCGCCTCCTCGGGCACCAGCCGCCAGACCCGGCCATCCTCGGCGATCAGGTAGTGCGCCGAGACTTCCGCGGCAGGGTCGACCAGCCGCTCGAGCGCGGCCTCGGCCGTCGCCATGGCGGTATGGTGCAGGACCACCAGCGAGGGCAGGGCTCCGCCGCGGCGGGGGCCGAAGTTGGGGCTGGACCGGTCGACGATTTCCATGGCCTGCTCGGGCAGAGGCGTTGCGTCACTCAACCAGAAGGCCGGCTCCGTTGTCGAGGCCCTCGCCACTGCAGAACCGCTCGGCCCCGGACGGCAGCCTGCACGCCGTGCCGAAGCGCGGGCTGCTGATGGGCAACCGGGGCGGCCGCCTGCATCGCCCGGACGGGACGCTCGGCCGGGCGCGCGGGAGGAGCCGCGCCTGGATCTGCTGCCTGACCGAGTTCCGCGGCCGGCACCGTCAGGTGATGGGTGACGGGTACACCGAGATCTTCTTCCTCGACGAGGCGACCGCGCTGGCTGCCGGCCACCGCCCCTGCTTCGAATGCCGGCGGGAGGCGGCACGCGCCTTCGCCGCAGCCTGGGGCCGCGGCCGGGGCACCGCGCCGCCGCGGGCGGGAGAGATGGATCGTGCGCTCCATGGTGAGCGGGTCGGCCTGGTCCCGGAGGTTGCGGTCGCCGGGCTGCCGCCCGGCAGCATGTTCGCGAGGTCGGGCGGCTTCTACTTGCGCACCGCGACCGGTGTGCTGGCCTGGGGCTTCGGCGGCTATGCGCCGGCGCCCGCTTTCGACGGATCGGAGCCGGTCCGGGCGCTGACTCCGCCGAGCACCCGGGCGGCGTTGGCCGCGGGCTACCGCGTCGGGCTGCACCCGAGCGCCGGTTAACCTTGGTTGACGGGGCGGGGCAAGGCGCGGATTCTCGCTCGAAAAGCCGCCGCGGGCGATGTCCGGGAGGCATGCACAACGCATGCACATCTTATGCACAATCCATGCACCAGATCCGTGCCGGAGCCGGCGGCCACCGCAGGGACGCCTGCGGCACGATTCCGGCAATCGACGGAAGAAACGAGAGGGACGCGCGCCGTCCGGCCAAGTCGATCCGCAGTTAACCTTCGTTACCCGAAGGTCGTCGCGACGGCGCCACCGTCTTTTGACCAAGCCGAGCATCGCCGATGCTTCCAGCTTTCGCGGGCAGATCGCAGCGGAGCGCCGACCAGCCTTGCGGCCGTCTCAGTTCAGCGCGCGGTAGACCGCGGGGTCGAAGCTGCAGGCGAAGCCGTCGCCGTCGGGGTCGATGCCGTAGCGGTCGCGCTCCGGGCCACCGCCGGACAGGAACGCCCGCTGCGCGGCGTCGGGGTCGCGGAACCGGCCGCAGTTGCCGACGCCGGCGACCCGCGCGCCGACCGACCGGGGGTAGACCGCCTGGCCGAGCGCGTTGGTCGACTGCTTGGCGTAGAGCGCGACGTTGACGCCGTCGACCCGGTTCGGCAGCGGTCCCGGCTGGACGACGACAAGCTGGCTGCGCGCCTCGGCGAGCTCGCGCTCGGCGATCGCCGCATCGATCTTCTGCTGCTCGAGCGTCCACTGCATCAGGTTGATCCGGTCGTCGTCGAGCGCGCTCCCGGTGCCGTCCGCCGACGGCGCAACCGCCGGGCCACCTTCGGCCAGCGAGGCCTCGATCGTGCTGGTGAAGTCGTCACCCCCCGTCGTCGAGGCGCTGCCCGTCTGCGGCACCTCCATGATGACGCTCTCACTCGGGACGGTCACCGCTCCCCCGCCACAGGCGGCCAGGCCAGCACAGGCCAGGAGCAGCAAAGCAATACGCATGGACTTCCGCCTTTCGATCAGCCCCCGCAATATGCGGGGCTTGGACGCAGGTCTTACCACCATTTTTCCGGCTTTGCAGCAAATCCGCTCGCCGATTCGAGCGCGTAGGCCACGTCGAGCATGCCAGCCTCGTCCCAGGGCCGGCCGATCACCTGCAGGCCGAGCGGCAGCCCGCTGGCGTCGAGCCCCGCCGGCACCGACGCGCCGGGAAGTCCAGCGAGGTTCACCGTCACGGTGAAGACGTCGTTGAGGTACATCTGCACCGGATCGGCCTCGGCCATCGCGCCGATCGGAAAAGCCGCCGATGGCGTCGCGGGGGTGAGGATCGCGTCGATGCCGCCCTCGAAGGCAGTCTCGAAGTCGCGCTTGATCAGCGTGCGCACCTTCTGCGCGCGCAGGTAGTAGGCGTCGTAGTAGCCGGCCGAGAGCACGTAGGTGCCGATCATCACCCGCCGCCGCACCTCGGCGCCGAAGCCCTCGGCACGGGTACGCTCGTACATCGCGGTGATGCCCTCGTTGGCGCCGACCTTCGCGCGGCGGCCGTAACGGACGCCGTCGTAGCGGGCGAGGTTCGACGACGCCTCCGCCGGGGCGATCACGTAGTAGGCGGGCAGCGCGTACCTGGTGTGCGGCAGCGAGATCTCGACGATCTCGGCGCCGGCCGCGCGCAGCCAGCCGGCGCCGGCGGTCCAGAGCGCCTCGATCTCGGAAGGCATGCCGTCGACGCGGTACTCCTTCGGGATGCCGATCCGCTTGCCGCGCATGTCGCCGTTCAGGGCCGACTCGAAGTCGGGCACCGGCCGGTCGGCCGAGGTCGAGTCCTGCGGGTCGTGTCCGGCCATCGCGCGGAGCAGGATGGCGGCGTCGCGGACCGACTTCGCCAGCGGCCCGGCCTGATCGAGCGAGGAGGCGAAGGCGACGATGCCCCAGCGCGAGCAGCGGCCGTAGGTCGGCTTGACCCCGACGAGGCCGGTGAGGGCGGCCGGCTGGCGGATCGAGCCGCCGGTGTCGGTGCCGGTGGCGCCGAGGCAGAGGCCGGCCGCGACCGCGGCGGCCGAGCCGCCCGACGAGCCACCGGGCGTGAGCGCCGCGGGGTCGCCGGCGCGCCGCCAGGGGCTGACGGCGGGGCCGTAGACGGAGGTCTCGTTCGAGCTCCCCATGGCGAACTCGTCCATGTTGAGCTTGCCGACGCAGACGGCGCCGGCGTCCCAGAGCTGGCGGGTCACGGTGCTCTCGTAGGGCGGACGGAAGCCTTCGAGGATGCGCGAGGCCGCCTGGGTCGGGGTGTCCTCGACGCAGAAGAGATCCTTGATCCCGAGCGGCACGCCGCAGAGGTCGGGGGCGTCGCCCTGCTTCAGCCGGGCCTCAGCCAGCGACGCCTGGTAGCGGGCGCGATCGGCGGTCAGGGCCGAGAAGGCGTTGAGGGCGGTGGCCTGCCCGGCCGCGCGCAGGCACGCCTCGGTCAACTCGATCGCGCCGAGGTCGCCGCTGCGGAGCCGTTCGCGCGCCTCGGCGATGGTGAGGGCGGCGAGATCCACTACTCGACCACCTTCGGCACGGTGAAGAAGCCGGCCCGGGCGTCGGGGGCGTTGTCGAGGATACGGTCGGGGAAGCCGCCGTCGGTCACGACGTCCTCGCGCCACTTGAGCCGCATCGGCGTCACCGAGGTCATCGGCTCGACGCCGTCGATGTCGACCTCGTTGAGCTGCTCCATGAAGCCGAGGATCGAGGAGAGCTCGGCCGCCAGCGGCGCGAGCTCGGCCTCGGCGACCTCGATCCGCGCGAGGTGCGCCACGCGGCGCGCGGTTTCCTTGTCGATCGACATCGGGCGGCAGGCTCCGGAAGCGAGGGGCGATCCGCCGCGGCTTTACCCCGCGCGGTTTCCCCGCGCAAGGCCGGGTCCGGGGCTGAGCACGAGCACCCGGATCATCCAGCCGAGCATGACGCCGTTCAGGATGTGCCAGAGGAAGTGGGTGCCGACCGGGACCGCGCCGCAGACCGCGTCGTCGACGGTGCGGAAGAACAGCGACACCGCGAGGATGCCGGCGCCGACCAGGAGGCCGCGCGCCGCGGCGGGGGCGCGCTCGCGGAGGAGGAAGGCGTAGAGCGCGATCAGGATCGGCACCGGCAGGTAGCCGACCGAGCCGTTGAGCGGGCCGGTGACGGCGCCGATCGCGGAGGAAAGCAGCGCGCTCGCCGGGACGAAGGCGACGGCGGCGAGGACGCCGCCCCACCAGGGCGTGCCGAAGAAGCGGATGGTGGCGAGCGCGAGATAGACGAGGATGAAGGCTTGGATCGGCACGACGTCGGCCAGCATCGCCCAGACCCGGGCGTGGGTGTGGAAGAGGTAGGAGCCGATCCCGATGGCGGCGAGGATCAGCGCCAGCACCTGGCCGCCGCGGTCGCGCTCGCGGGAGGCGAGGCGCCAGCTCAGCCAGGCGGCGACGAGGAAGGCGGCGTTCGAGATCGCGTTGAGCGGCTCCGACCAGTAGCTCGGGTCGGTCCGCTCGCAATAGCCATTGACCGCGCGAAACCAATCCACCGACATTCCCCGGAGTGCCCGCTACCGGGCTACACGCAGCGAGGGGGGGAGGAAGCGCCATGAGGATCATCTGGCTCGGACATTCGGGATTCCGGATCGAGATCGCGGACCAGGTGCTGCTCGTCGACCCTTGGCTCGGCAATCCGCTCTTCAGCGCAGGCCTGCGCCGGGAGGCGATCGGGGGCGCGACCCACATCCTGGTCACCCACGGCCATGGCGATCACACCGGCGACTCGCTCGCCATATCGCGCGAGACGGGTGCGCCGGTGGTCGGAATCTTCGACCTGATGAGCCACTGGGAGAAGAAGCACGGGGTGAAGACGGTCGGCTTCAACAAGGGCGGGACGGTCCGGCTCGGCGAGGTCGCGGTCACCATGGTCTCGGCGGCGCATTCCTCGACCTATGCCGACGACGACGGCGCGATCTATGCCGGGGCGGAGTCGGGATACATGATCGCCGGCGAGGGGCGGACGATCTATGTCTCGGGCGATACCGACGTGATGGCCGACATGGCGGTCTTCGAGGACCTGCACCATCCGCAGGTCGGCATCCTGTGCGCCGGCGGGCATTTCACGATGGACATGAAGCGGGCCGCCTATGCGGCGAAGCGATTCTTCAACTTCGAGGTGGTGATCCCGTGCCACTACCGGACCTTCCCGCTGCTCGAGCAGTCGGCGGAGGTGCTGGCGGCGGAGCTGCCCGGGGTGCGGGTGATCGAGCCGCAGGTGCTCGAGCCGATCGTGCTCTGAGCCGCCTTGCGGCGCACGGGCGAGTCGCTAGCGCCGCTCGGAGAAGAAAGCGCGGAGGAGCGCGGTCGACTCGCGCTCGGCGATGCCGCCGAAAACCTCGGGGCGGTGGTGGGCCTGGCGGTGGGCGAAGACGCGGGCGCCGTGCTCGACGCCGCCCGACTTCGGGTCGGGCGCGCCGTAGCAGAGCCGGGCGATGCGCGCCGCCGCGATCGCCGCCGCGCACATCGCGCAGGGCTCGAGGGTGACGTAGAGGTCGAGGCCGGTCAGCCGCTCGGAGCCGATCAGGGCGCAGGCCTCGCGGATCGCCAGCATCTCGGCGTGGGCGGTCGGGTCGTGCAGCTCGCGGGTGCGGTTGCCGGCGCGGGCGAGGATGCGGTCGCCGGCGGGATCGACGATCACCGCGCCGACCGGGGTCTCGGCCCGGGCGAATGCGGCACGGGCCTCGCGCAGGGCGTCCTCCATGTGCGGGGCGAAGCGCGGCATGGCCCGTTCTGGCCCGGCGGCGGCGCGCCGGCAAGCCGTTTCGCGTTGCGGAGCCGGCGGGGCGGCGCTACGAGCGGGCGATGCAGGACGAGGCTCCCGAGCGGATCGCCAGGCGGCTCGCGCGCGCGGGGGTGGCCTCGCGCCGGGTCGCGGAGACGATGATCGCGGCCGGGCGGGTGGCGGTGAACGGGCGGGTGATCGACAGTCCGGCGCTCAATGTCACGGCGGCGGACGCGGTGACGGTCGATGGCAAGGCGGTCGGGGAGCCGGAGGCGGCGCGGCTCTGGCGCTACTACAAGCCGGTCGGGCTCGTCACCAGCGAGCGCGACGAGAAGGGGCGCGACACCGTCTTCGCGCATCTTCCGGAGGGGATGCCGAGGGTCGTCTCGGTCGGGCGGCTCGACCTCAACTCCGAGGGGCTGCTGCTCTTGACCAACGACGGGGCGCTGAAGCGGCGGCTCGAGTTGCCTTCGACCGGGTGGCTGCGCAAGTACCGGGTGCGGGCGCGCGGCGCGGCGGACGACAAGGCGTTGGAGCCGTTGAGGAAAGGGATCACCGTCGACGGCGAGCGGTTCCAGCCGATGCAGGTCGGGATCGACCGGCAGCAGGGGGCGAACGTCTGGCTGACGGTGGCGATCCGCGAGGGCAGGAACCGCGAGGTGCGCCGGGCGCTGCAGGTGGTCGGGCTCGCGGTCAACCGGCTGATCCGGGTCTCCTACGGGCCGTTCCAGCTCGGCGATCTCGAGCCCGGCGGGGTCGAGGAGGTGCGGCCGAAGGTGCTGCGGGAGCAGCTCGGGCTGCGGGCCAAGGAGGCGCGCGGGCGGCGGTGATCCCCGCCGGGCCAAGGGTTAACGGCGATTCCTTCGATGCACGCTTTATGCACAAGGCATGCACGGGGCATGCGCGCGCCGTGTGCGCGGGCGCGAAGGGTTAACGCCGGTCAGGCGGCGTAGCGGCCGTCGTCGAACGGCCGGGCGTGGCCGAGGTGGCCAAGAGCACGTCCCTACAGCGATGTGATAGCGACCGTAGCTTCGGTGGCCTCACGGGCAATTCGGACGTCCGAAGGCTACCAATCGAGCCGGCTTCAACGCTTCGGCGATGCCTGAACGCATCAGACGACAGGTCTTCCAAACTGGGTGAGGATGTTGTTCCTGACACCTAGAGTATGGACATGGTCGCGGTCTAGATTGCCCCCTGTCGCTTCGTCGATCACTGACACAGCTTCGATGAAGAGACTATCCGCCCGTGCAGAGTTCCAAAGCGATTGAGAAAGCTTATCTGCGCGTTTAGCCATTTCATAGGAGTTCATGAATGTTGGTTTCTCGTTGTCAATCAAAAGCCGAACGGCCAATAGGATATGATAGCGTGCCGACTTATATTCACTTGGCGTACTTTTCGTGCGGAAGCGAGTTTCCAGCAGATAATGCGCATAGGAGGCCGCGTAGTACGGTTCAAGCCTGTGGTTTGCGCCGAATATTTCGGTCCCGACCCGGCCCCTTAGCTCGGTGTAACCGCGAGTAGTACGATGCGGCTCCTCCATGTACATAGCACCAAACGAACGAATTACATTTGTAGACGAGATCACTCGTGTCTTGGTTTCACTGCCCCGGTCATACTGACCATCCCGCCGCTCGTAGTGGATACGATGCGCCTCATCTATGGCTGCAAAATGCTGCTCCAGCCGTCTCGCAAACTTCATTCTGGCGAAATATTGCTCCGGCTTCACTTCAGTTTGGCTATTCGTTGCTTGGATTATTGCGTCCATTACCGCCTCATCGCGAGTTTCGATGAGGCGCAGAGGAACGCATACCGAGTCGTCGATCACGTCCCTCTGATCAAAAAGAACGTTGCTGGTTTGGCATCCATTCACAATCTGGAAATCCGATATCGTAAACTTTGATCCAATTGGATTAATCGATCTTGCAATAATGGTCACACCATTGTTCATGAATACGAATCGATTCTTCTCAGATGAGTTTAGTGTTTCCTTCATGCTCTTATTTACTAGGTTGTACTCTTGCCAATCCCTAACATTGTCATAAAATATACTGCTCAATATCTCTGTCCCACTGTCGTCACTAATGATCGCGCGGAACTGAGAGAACGGCACGTAGCCAATGAACGCTTGGTTGACGCCCTCAGAAACTGGAAGATCGCTCCGATACTTGAAATCAAATACTCGCGTCACGGCGTTCTTAGTCTGACTATAAGCGCCATGAAGCTCTTCTGCTCCACTACAATCGAAACGTATGCTGCCGAACATCCCAAGGGCCGCGAGGTCGCCGCTCACGGCATCTCTTCTCGCGACAAGATCCGGGTCGTCCTGCCATTTCCCCGTTGTGACGTAGTAAAGTTGACAAGAGGGCCTGCGGAGGATCGCCGCGTGAGTGAAGACGCTGTTCGCGAGTTCTACCGCCCCCTTAATCTCAGCGTTGCGCTTGATTTTGGTTCTGGGTTAAAGAAGTCCCTTACACCAAAGCCGAAATCACCAATCTTTGACGCGTCAAACCCAGAGGTGCGTTCCGCTTGGATAAATATGAACGACACATCGAGTCGTCCGTTCTGCTCCGCAAGTTCGTTTACTGTGTCCACGTCAGTGATCATAACGTTGTTCACTATGATGGCGAGTGCGTCGATCGCCGTATCGCCACCGCCGCCCATCGAAACATCTTCAATGTCGAAGCTCCGGCTGAAATGACGCCGGATCATTGAGAACGCCGCGAACCGTTCAAACTGCTCACTTTCGCTGAGAGCTGCCAGATCGTACTCTTTCACGAATCCAGCAACGAGGTTCTTCGTAATCAGGTCCACTCGCGTCGCCCCTTCCGACTCAAAACGTCACACGATGTATATCGAATAGTGGACGGGTGCGCACCGGAGAGCGTGCGGCTGGTCCAAGATTTGCTCTCCCCCGAGCAGGGCGACATGTCAGTGTCAAGGGGATGAAACCCGAGGCCGCGCTTTTCAGACCGCCGAATAGCCGCCGTCGACGGTGAGGATCGCGCCGGTGACGAAGGTGGCTGCGGGGGAGGCAAGGAAGAGGATCGCGGCGGCGACCTCCTCGGGGCGGCCCCAGCGGCGGAGGGGGGTGCGGGCGAGGATCGCGGCGGAGCGGTCCGGGTCAGCCTGGAGGGGGGCGGTGAGCGGCGTCGCGATCCAGCCGGGGGCGACGGCGTTGACGCGGATGCCGTCGTCGGCATAGGCGATCGCCAGCGACTTCGTTAGCTGCGCGATGCCGCCCTTGCTGGCGGAGTAGCCGGGGACGAGGCCGCCGCCGAAGATCGACAGCATCGAGGCGAGGTTGACGATCGCGCCCTCGCGCGAGGCGGCGAGGAGCGGGCGCGCGGCCGCGCACATCCGCATGGCGCCGTTGAGGTTGATGTCGACCACCTCGGCGAAGACGACGGGGTCGAGCTCCCTGCCCCGCGCGATGACGCCGGCGCAGTTCACCAGCACGTCGAGGCGGTCGAGGCCCGCAAGGAGCCCCGAGACGGCGGCGCCGTCGCGCACGTCGAGCACCCGGAGGTCGGCCGAAGCGAGGTCCGGGTCGCCGGCGAGCGCCCCGAGCTCGGCCGCGGCGACGCCGGTGGCCGTCACGTCGGCGCCGGCGCGGGCGACGGCGCGGGCGACGGCGGCGCCGATCCCGGAGGTGCCGCCGGTGACGAGGACTCGGCACCCGGCAAACCAGCCAGGCGCCGAGGCCCAGGCGAGGTCAGCGGATGAACTGCTCGACATAGTCGGCGCCGAGGCCGACCCGGTCGTAGTGGGCCGCGCACATGTCGATCTTGGTGAAGACGTCCTCGTAACCGGTCTGCGCGTTCGCCTCGTCGAGATAGATCATCGAGCCGGAGATGTTGAAGAAGGTGATCATCTCGGGGCAGTCCTCGGGCACGAGGAGCGTGTGGATCTCGCCCGGCGGCTCGAAGACGTAGGCGCCGGTCTCGGCGATCCAGTCGTGCTCGCGGTAGCGCCAGCGGCCGCGGATGACGTAGCCGTGCACCGGGTTCGGGTGCAGGTGGCGCGACAGCACGCCGGACCGGCGCACCCGCAGGAGGTTGCACCACTGGCCAGCCCGTGTGTTGAGCATCAGCGGCCGGAACCAGACGCCGTCGGCCTGCGGCACCCAGACCCGCTCGTCGTCGGGCTCGGCGATCACGGCGATCTCGGCCGCCGCGCGCGGGTGGGCGGGTCCGGTCATGTTGCGGTACATGGGATGGGCCTCCGGGACGGCGTCGCACGAGTCCGAGGGTTGGCGACGCCGGACGCCGCGTCAAGCCCGTCCGCCCGAGGTCCGGCGCGCCGCCGGACCTCCCGGTCGGGTTCGGGGTGTCAGCCGTCAGACCTTGAGGGCGCCGGCGCTCTTGCGGCCGTCGCGACCGTCGATCAGCTCGTACTCGATCGGCTGGTTGTCCTTCAGCGACTGGAGCCCCGCCGCCTGCACCGCGGTGATGTGGACGAAGATGTCCTTGCCGCCGTCAGCGGGCTGGATGAAACCGTACCCCTTTTCGGTATTGAACCACTTGACGGTGCCTTTAGCCATGTCAGCCATGCCCTTTGGTCAGTAGGCACCCGAGCACCACGCCCGGGTAGGTGCGACGTCACGCCCTCGCGACCGCACAGCTTTGGTTGGGCAGTAGCATCAGGACACGAATTCGTGCGTATTGTTTACAGCGAATCGGGCCGCAAAAAAAGCGGGTTGTCGGAACCGGCACCGCGGTGGTCGAATCCCGTCGGGCGCGGCGATGGGGTCTGGCAACCGGTGCGCGGGGCCATTATGTTTCGCAGAACCCGGGCGATCGAAGGACCACAGGCCGCGCATGAACCAGTCGCTTCTGCAGCTCTTGGGCTTTGCCGTGCTGGCCGCCATCGTGCTCGCCACCGGCTTTGGCGCGATGGGGGCGCCGCTGGCCCGGCTCGGGGGGTGGTGATGGCGGAACGCTACGGCGGGAAGTACTCCCCGGACCCCGTGAAGCCGGGTGCGAAACCGGGGGTCGAGGCGCCGCCGCCCGGACCGTTCCGCAACCGACGGGCCCGCAAGGTCAGCCTGCGCGCGCGGGCGATGTTCCTCCTGCCGCTGCCGCTGCTCTTCGCCGGGTTCGGCGCCATCGGGCGCGGCAGGGCGCCCGAGATGCTGGGCGAGCTCGGCGGCTTCGCCGGGCTCATGCTGTCGGCGTGGCTCCTGAACGAGGGGCTGCGCGCCGAGGAGGCGTACGACGCCCGTGCGGTCGCCCGGCCGCCGGCGATCCCGCGCAAGCTCTTCGCGGCGGTGCTGACCGGCGCGAGCGTGTTCCTGGTCGGGTTCCTGAGCCTCGGGCAGGGCCTCGCGGGTGCGCTCGCCTTCGGCGTGGTGGCGGGTGCCGCCCATCTCGGCGCGTTCGGGGTCGACCCGATGCGCAAGAAGGGGCTCGAGGGCGTGGACGAGTTCTCGACCGAGCGGGTCGCCCGGGCGATTGACGAGGCGGAGGCGCTGCTGCGCCAGGTCACCGACGCCGCGGCGCGGATCGGCGACCGCCGGCTCGAGGGCCGCGTCGAGCGGCTCTGCGCCCAGGCGCGCGAGGTGTTCCGCGCCGTCGAGCAGGATCCGCGCGACCTGAGTCGGGCGCGCACCTTCCTCAGCGTCTACCTGCTCGGGCTGCGCGACGCGACGGTCAAGTTCGCCGACGTCTGGAGCCGCGGCCGCGACCCGGAGTCGCGCACCCAGTACGAGGCGCTGCTCGGCGACCTCGAGACGAGCTTCACGTCGCACCGCACACTTCTTCTTAAGGATGATCGGAGCGATCTGGACATCGAGATCGAAGTGCTGCGCGAGCGGCTACAACAGGACGGGCTGATCGCCCGCTAGCGACAGGAGAGGTCGGATGACCGAAGAAACCCGCGCGAAGGCGGAAGCCGCCCTGAAGGAGGTCGAGGCGATCACCGCGAACCTTCTGCCCGAGCCGAAGGGCGAGCTGATCGTCGTCGACGTGGCCGACGCGGCGACCAAGGCCGAGATCGACAAGCGCAAGGCCGAGATCGACATGGGCAACACCCAGTCGATCATCCGCTTCGGCTCGGCCGCCCAGGCCGAGCTGCAGGCGATCAGCCAGGAGATGCTGTCGGGCGTGCGCAACAAGGACGTCGGCCCTGCCGGGGACAGCCTGCGGCAGATGGTGACGTCGCTGCGCGGCTTCTCGGTCGGCGAGCTCGATCCCAACCGCAAGCAGAGCTGGTGGGAGCGGCTGGTCGGCAAGACGGCGCCGATGGCCGAGTTCATGGCGCGCTTCGAGACGGTGCAGGGGCAGATCGACAAGATAACCGGCGAGCTGCTGGTGCACGAGCACACGCTCCTGAAGGACGTGAAGTCGCTCGACAAGCTCTACGAGAAGACGCTCGACTTCTACGACGAGCTCGCGCTCTACATCGCGGCGGGCGAGGCGAAGCTCGCCGAGCTCGACAGCGACACCATCCCGGCCAAGGAGGCCGAGGTGAGGGCGGCGCCGCAGGAGCAGGGGGTGATGCAGGCGCAGGAGCTCAGGGACGTCCGCGCCGCCCGCGACGACCTCGAGCGGCGGGTGCACGACCTGAAGCTGACGCGGCAGGTCACCATGCAGTCGCTTCCGTCGATCCGCCTCGTGCAGGAGAATGACAAGAGCCTGGTGACCAAGATCAACTCGACGCTGGTCAACACGGTGCCGCTCTGGGAGACGCAGCTCGCGCAGGCGGTGACGATCCACCGCGGCCGCGAGGCGGCGAGCGTGGTCAAGGAGGCGAGCGACCTGACCAACGAGCTGCTGACCAAGAACGCGGAGAACCTGCGCAAGGCGAATGTCGAGATCCGCACCGAGATGGAGCGCGGCGTCTTCGACATCGGCGCGATCGAGAAGGCGAACGCCGAGCTGATCGCGACGATCGAGGACAGCTTGCGGATCGCCGACGAGGGCAAGGCCAAGCGGGCCGAGGCCGAGCAGAGCCTGATCCGCATGGAGGGCGACCTCAAGCAGGCGCTGGCGGCGGCGAAGTCGCGTGGGACCGGCACCGGCGAGAACGTGGGCGGAAGCGTCTGAGGGGAGCGATGGGGCGAGCTGCGATCCAGACGAGGCGAAGCGCGATGCGGCGGTCCGGCTGGCTTGCGCGTGCCGCGGTGGCGGTGGCCGCACTCGCCGGCTGCACCACGGCGGTGCCGCCGGCCGCGCAGATCGACAGCGCCACGCGGCTCGAGCACGCGGCGCCGCCCGCCCCGCGCGATGCCGGCGCGCTGCCGGGCGGCGAGACGCTGAAGGAGTTCTACGCCTCGATCGAGGGCGACCTGATGGCGAGCGGCCGGATGCGCCGCGACATCGCGCCCTCCGACGTGCCCTACACGACCGAGGACCTGGTGCGCGACTTCGAGCGCATCGCGCTGCACGACGAGTACATCGACCTCGGCGGCCGCTTCATCCATGCCGAGGCGCCCGCGCTGCTGCGCCGCTGGGACAGGCCGGTGCGGGTGTCGGTGATGACCGGCGCCTCGGCCTCGCCCGAGGACGCGGCGCGCGACCGCGCCAACGTCGCCGCGTTCACCAGCCGGCTCGGCCGGCTGACCGGGCTCGACATGGCGCTGAGCCAGGGCTCGGACGTCAACTTCCTCGTGCTCTTCATGTCGAGCCCCGAGCGCACCGCTTTCGCCGACCAGGTTCGCGCGCTCTATCCGGAGTTCGCGCCGGCGGTGATGTCGGCGCTGCGCGACACGCCGCTCGACACCTTCTGCACGGCCTACGCGTTCTCGGAGCCGACGAAGCCGTCGATCTACTCGGCGGTCATCGTGCTGATCCGGGCCGAGCATCCGCCGCTGACCCGGCTTTCCTGCGTGCACGAGGAGATGGCGCAGGCGATGGGGCTGCCGAACGACAGCCCGGAGGCGCGGCCGTCGCTGTTCAACGACGACCTCGAGTTCGCGCTGCTGACCGAGCACGACGCGATCCTCTTGCGCATGCTCTACGACCCCCGGCTGCGGCCGGGGATGACGGCGGCCGAGGCGCGGCCGCTCCTGCCGGCGATCGCCCGCGACGCCCAGGCGGCGCAGCTCAAGGATGAGCGGTTCGCGATGGCTGAGGGGAACTGAAGGAGGAGCCCGGATGTCGATCTTCGATCTCCTGCGCGGCCAGATGCCCCGCGCTGTCGCCGGGAGCTGAGGGGTGGCGGAGACGGTGCGGCGCGGCGGAGAGAGTTCCGGAGGCCCCCTCAAGGGCGGCCGGTTTGCGCTGGGTATGATCATCGGCGTACTTGCATCAATATTTCCGTATATTCTCATTAGCTTGCTGGACGTGGAGCTTGCGTTCGGCGATCGTGTCCAGATTTTTTCTGCTGCCCCCGCCTTGATGGTGGCCCTGGTGGCACTTGTCATTTCATACTACGCGTTGAACGAGCAGCGCAGGTCCCGGCAGGCGGCGACCGATCCGTTCATTCTGGCCCATCTCGCGGCAAGGGACGACGAACCGCAGATGGTGGTGTTCCGCATCAGCAACGTCGGGGCCGGCGCCGCGCTGAACGTTCGGATCGACGCCGATATCGACCCGGAGGAGCTTGCAGAACGAAGTGCCTGGTGAATCTGCGCGAGGTGAGCCACGCCATCCGCGTCATTCCGCAGAACCAATCGGTCTCGTACAACCTGGGGCTCGGGTTCAACCTGCTCGACGGCGAGCTCGGCGCCTTGCCGCCCTTTCGCGTGACGGTCGCATACGAGGACATCGAAGGGAATCGATACGCGTCGGATCACGAGATCGACGTGCGGGAACTGGCGCTGCGCGATGCCAGCACCCCGTCGCTGACATCGATCTCGAAATCCGTCGACAGGATGGCGAGGTCTCTGTCGAAGGTCAGCAAATCGTTCGACAAGATCGGCTCCCAACTGGGAGGGACCCCCTGAATGCATCGAAATCGCCTATGGGAGACGTAGTCCATGCCGATCTTTGATTTCCTGCGCGGCGAGTTCATCGACGTCATCCACTGGACCGACGACACCCGCGATACCATCGTCTCGCGCTTCGAGCGCGAGGGCCACGCAATCAAGTACGGCGCCAAGCTGACGGTGCGCGAGGGGCAGGCGGCGGTCTTCGTGCATGAAGGTCAGATCGCCGACACCTTCGGTCCCGGGCTCTACATGCTCGAGACCAACAACATGCCGATCCTGACCACGCTGCAGCACTGGGACCACGGCTTCCAGTCGCCGTTCAAGTCGGAGATCTACTTCGTCAACACCCGCCGCTTCACCGACCTGAAGTGGGGGACGCGGAACCCGATCACCTGCCGCGACCCGGAGTTCGGCATGGTCCGGCTCAGGGCCTTCGGCACCTACACCATGCGGGTCGCCGACCCGGCGAAGTTCCTGGTCGAGATCGTCGGCACCGACGGCGAGTTCACCACGCAGGAAATCGAGTTCCAGATCCGCAACATCATCGTCAGCCACTTCAGCCAGATCATCGCGACGAGCGGCATCCCGGTGCTCGACATGGCGGGCAACACCATCGAGCTGGCGAAGATCGTGCACGAGCGGATCGCGCCGATGATCGCCGAGTATGGGCTGGAGCTGCCGGCCTTCTACATCGAGAACATCTCGCTGCCGGCCGAGGTCGAGTCGGCGCTCGACAAGCGGACGGCGACGAGCGTCGCCGGGGACTTGTCGAGGTACACCGAGTTCAGCGCCGCCGAGGCGATGACCAGGGCGGCGGGCAACCCCGGCGGCGATAGCGGCATCGGCGCCGGTCTCGGCGCCGGCATGGGCATGGCGATGGCCGAGCGGATGGCGCGGACCGGCCCCTGGGGCGCCGCCCCGGCGGGCGCGGCGCCGCCGCCGGTTCCGCGGAGCGCCGAGCGGCGCTGGCACGTGGCCGAGGGCGGCGCGGCCAAGGGACCCTATACCCGCGACGAGCTCGGGCGGATGGCGGCGGAGGGCAAGATCGACCCGGACACCTATCTCTGGACCCCGGCCGGGCCCGACTGGGTGCGCGGCCGCGACGTGACCGAGCTCGCCGATCTCTTCAGCGCGCCGCCGCCCCCGCCGGCAGGCTGAGGTTCCCGGATGCAGCTTGGCCCGGCGCCGGGCGCGGAGGGGCTGGAGAACCACCGCTTCCCCTGCCCTACCTGCGGCTCGGACCTGCGGTTCGAGCCCGAGTCCGGGCATCTCAAGTGCCAGCACTGCGGCCACGAGGAGGCGATCCCGGACCTGCGCGGGCCGATCCCCGAGCTCGACCTGCGCGCGGCCGAGCGCGGACTGCCGCCGGCCGAGATGCAGGAGGCGCGCTTCGCCCAGTGCCCGAGCTGCGGGGCGCAGATCGAGCTCGGGCTCGACGAGCATGCCAAGGAGTGCCCGTTCTGCGCCTCGCCGATCGTCACCGACACCGGCGTCGCCCGCCAGATCAAGCCGCAGGCGCAGCTGCCGTTCCTGCTCTCCGAGGCGCAGGCCCGCGCGGCGATGAACAACTGGCTCGGGCGGCTCTGGTTCGCGCCGTCGGATCTCAGGCAGTATGCCCGGGCCGGACGGGCGATGCAGGGCATCTACGTCCCCTACTGGACCTATGACGCCGAGACGCGCACCGAGTACTCGGGCCAGCGCGGCACCGTCTATTACGAGACCCGGCCGGTCACCGTGGTGGTGAACGGCAAGCGGCAGACGGCGATGCAGCAGGTCGCGCGCATCCGCTGGTCGCCGGCGCGCGGCCGGGTGGCGCGGGCATTCGACGACGTGCTGGTGCTCGGCTCGAAGAGCCTGCCCAAGCGCTTCACCGACGCGCTCGCCCCCTGGGACCTGTCGACGCTCACCCCCTACGAGCCGCGCTTTCTCGCCGGGTTCCGGGCGGAGGGGTATACGGTGCCGGTCGAGGAAGGCTACGGCGAGGCACGGGCGATCATGAACGCGGTCATCGAGCAGGACGTCCGCCGCGATATCGGCGGCGACCAGCAGCGGATCGGGCAGATGCAGACCGAGGTCGGCGCGCTGACCTTCAAGCACGTGCTTCTGCCGGTCTGGCTCGCCGCCTACCGCTACCGGGGCAAGAGCTTCCGCTTCGTCGTCAACGGCCGCACCGGCACGGTGGAGGGCGAGCGGCCGTACTCGGCGGTCAAGATCGCCGTCGCGGTCGCGCTGGCGCTGCTGGTCGCCGGCATCATCGCCTACCTGCAGGTCTCGGGGAGCATGTGATGCTGCGCGGCGCCCTCGCCCTCATCGCCGGCCTCGCCGCGCTGCCGGCCGCCGCCGACGAGCCGCCGCCGGCGCTGATCGAGGCGACCGAGGCGGCGTCGGCGCTCTGCCGGACGGCCGGGGGCGTGCCCGAGATCCTCGCCGGCTACGACACGGTGATCGACCTCAACGGCGACGGCCGCGACGACCACCTGACCGATCTCGCCAAGCTGCAGTGCAGCGGCGCCTGGGACGCCTTCTGCGGCGCGAGCGGCTGCCCGGTCGCCGCCTGGCTGTCGGAGCCCGACGGCGGCCACGCGCGCTTCGACCTCGGGCGGCTGACCGGCTTCAGCGTGCGCGACGGCGGCGGGCCCCTGCCGGAGGTGGTCGCCGAGTATGCCGCCACCGCCTGCGGCGCCGACGCGCTCGAGGGCTGCACCCGGACCTGGCGCTTCGCCACCAACGCCCCGGAGATGCCGCCGGTCGACGCGGCCGCAGCGGCGGGCGAGGCGCCCGAGCCGGAGGCGCTGACCGGCTGGACGCTCAGGAGCGTGCCCGGCGCGAGCCCGGTCGCGCTCGGCGCCGGCACCGGCAACATCGCCTCGCTCGCCGCCTTCTGCCTCGAGGGCCAGCCGTTCCTGGCGCTGACCTTCCATGAGCGCCCCGAAGCCGAGACCGTCGCGCTCGGCTTCGACTTCAGCCAGGGCCGGGTCGAGGCGAGCGCCGGGTTCGAGGAGACGGCCGGCGGCGCCTACGTGGTGGCGCTGGCGGACGGCGCGCTGGCGGCGCGGCTCGGCGGGCGGGACAGCGAGGTCGAGGTCGGCGTCGACGGCCGGCCGGAGGGCACGCTGTCGCTGAGCGGCTCGACGCGGGCGCTGCGCGGCGCGCTGGCGGATTGCGGCGGGATTCAGCCGCGCGGGCGGGGAGGTGAGCGATGGGGACGCCGCAGAAGGTCGCCGTGATCGGCCTCGGGTCGATGGGCTACGGCATCGCCACCTCGATCCTGCGCGCCGGCCACCGGACCTGGGGCTTCGACGTCGTCCCGGCGCAGGCCGAGCGCTTCCGCGCCGAGGGCGGCGCGGCGGGGACGCTCGCGGCGGTGGCGGGCGAGCTCGACGCGGCGGCGGTGGTGGTGCTGAACGCGCCGCAGACCGAGGCGGTGCTCTTCGGTGCGGACGGAATCGCGGCGCGGCTGCGGCGGGGCGCGGTGGTCGTCGCCTGCGCGACGGTGCCGCCGGCGTTTGCGCGGGCGATGGCGGCGCGTTGCGGCGAGGCCGGCCTGCTCTATCTCGACGCGCCGATCTCGGGCGGCTCTCTCAAGGCGGCCGAGGGGCGGCTGTCGGTGATGGCCTCGGGCGCGCCGGAGGCGTTCGCCGCGGCGCGGCCGGTGCTCGAAGCCACGGCCGAGACGGTGTTCGAGCTCGGGGACGAGCCCGGCGCCGGCTCGGCGATGAAGGCGGTCAACCAGCTCCTCGCCGGCGTGCACATCGCGGCGATGGCCGAGGCGCTGACCTTCGGGATGACGCAGGGGATCGCGCCGGCGCGCTTCCTCGAGGTGATCAGCCGCTGCGCCGGGACGAGCTGGATGCTCGAGAACCGGGCGCCGCACGTCGTCGCGGGCGACTACGCGCCGAGGAGCGCCGTCGACATCTGGCCGAAGGACCTCGGCATCGTGCTCGAGACCGCGCGCGAGGCGAGGTTCGCCGCCCCGCTTGCCGCCGCCGCGCTGCAGCAGTTCCTCGCCGCCTCCGGGTCGGGGCTCGGGCGCGAGGACGACGCCGCCGTCGCCAAGGTCTATGCGCGCAACGCCGGGCTGGAGCTGCCGGGGGCGTGACGCCGGGCGGGCATGACGGTTGACACCGCCCGCGGGCGGGTGCAGGCACCCCCGGACGCAAGGAGGGCGCGCATGGCGGACGAACGGCTGATTGTGGGCCTCGATGTCGCGGACGCGGCCGCGGCGGAGGCGCTCGTCGCGGCGCTCGGCGACGCGGTCGGCTTCTACAAGATCGGGCTCGGGCTCATCGCCGCGGGCGGCCTCGAGCTCGCCGGCAGCCTGAAGGCCCGCGGCACGCGCGTCTTCCTCGACCTGAAGCTCTTCGACATCGGCGCCACGGTGACGCGGGCGGTGCGCGGCCTCGCCGGCCGCTTCGAGCCGGATTTCCTCACCGTGCACGGCGATCCCCACGTCATCGAGGCGGCAGTGGCCGGGCGCGGCGACGCCGCCACCCGGATCCTCGCCGTCACCGTGCTCACCTCGCTCGACCGCGCCGATCTCGACGCTGGCCTCGTCGTCCCGGGCGCGCTCGGCGATCTCGTCGCCGAGCGGGCGCGGCGCGCCTTCGCCGCCGGCGCGGACGGCGTCATCGCCTCCGCGCGGGAGGCCGCCCGCCTCCGCCGGCTTCCCGAGGCCGCGGGCCGGCTCATCGTCACCCCCGGCATCCGGCCCGGCGGCAGCGACCCCGGCGACCAGAAGCGGGTCGCGACCCCGGCCGCGGCGCTGGCGGCGGGCGCCGACCACATCGTCGTCGCCCGCCCGATCGTGGCCGCCCCCGACCCCGCCGCGGCCGCTCGCGCCATCCTTCGCGAGATCGGCGCCCGCGCCGCGGCGCTGCCATGACCCCTTGCGCCTCCGCACCGCCCCGCCTATGGGTAGCGGCGATCAGCGGAGAGATGCCGGAGCGGTCGAACGGGGCGGTCTCGAAAACCGTTGTGGGGGTGACCCCACCCAGGGTTCGAATCCCTGTCTCTCCGCCATATAATCATCGTAAGTAGCTGATTTCCGAAGGAAATCCAGACCTGCCAGCACAAACCTCCCCAGCGAACGCATGCGCGGCGTCACTATGGCTAACCGGTCTCGGCCGGGGGCAAAGACCGCGGTGTCGGGCAGGTCGCGGCCGCCTTCCTCAACCGGCAGCCTGACATACCCCGGCTCGTCATTCAGTTTGTCCGGCACGCCCCGATCCCCGCATGAATCCGCCTCCGAAGCGGTAAAGGCCGATCCGACAAGGGTACCGGCGTGCTTCGTCCGTTCAGGAACAGGTATCTCGCCCGGCATCGGGCGGTCGCCAACGGAATCGTCAGACTGGCGATCCGATGGACCGGGCCGCGATCCAGCGTTTCGCTCCAACTAGATGCTCGGCGCAGAGGCCGAGGAGGGTTAGCATTTCGCAGAGTTCGGAACTGTAATGACGCTGTTCTGGTCGGACCGCAGCTGGACCTCGCCAGCTCGACCGCGGTTGTGAATTGTCCCCGAGCGCACACCGGTCCCCACTATTCGGATCCAAGATACCGCGACCTCGACGTGAGCGCGGATCGCGACGCCGCTAGTGGATGAAATCTGACGGTGGAGTCCGGCGGGGGATTCCCGCCAGCTGAATGGCGTGCGAGTTTGGTGCATGCGCACCGGAATCTCCCTCGACGTCTCGCCCGCCGACCGCCGCCGCCTGGAGGCGCTGGTCCGCGACCGCAACACGGCCCAGAAGCACGTCTGGCGGGCCGAGATCGTTCTGCTCAGCGCCGACGGCCTCGGCACGGTCGCGATCATGCGCCGGACGGGCAAGTCGAAGACCTGCGTCTGGCGCTGGCAGGAGCGCTTTGCCGAGGAAGGCTGCGAAGGCCTCCTGCGCGACAAGACGCGGCCGCCGCGCATCCCCCGGCTCGGGGCTGAAGTGGCGGAGCGCGTGGTCGCGCTGACGCTGACCGATCCGCCGGCGGAGACCACCCACTGGACCGCCGCGATGATGGCGAAGGCGGCCGGCATCAGCGTCAGCTCGGTCCAGCGCATCTGGCGCGCCCACGGGCTCCAGCCGCACCGGGTCCGGCAGTTCAAGCTCTCCAACGATCCGCGGTTCGTCGAGAAGCTGCGTGACGTGGTCGGGCTCTACCTCGACCCGCCGGCGCACGCCATCGTGCTCTCGGTCGACGAGAAGAGCCAGATCCAGGCGCTCGACCGGACCCAGCCCGGTCTGCCGCTGAAGAAGGGTCGCGCCGGCACGATGACCCACGACTACAAGCGGCATGGCACGACGACGCTCTTCGCGGCGCTGAACGTCCTCGACGGAACCGTGATCGGCCGCAACATGGCCCGGCATCGCCATCAGGAGTTCATCCGCTTCCTCAACGCCATCGAGGCCGCGGTCCCGGATGGCAAGCACGTCCACGCGATCCTCGACAACTACGCCGCGCACAAACACCCGAAGGTCCGCCGGTGGCTCGACCGCCACCCGCGCTGGACCTTCCACTTCGTGCCGACATCCTGCTCCTGGCTCAACGCCGTCGAAGGCTTCTTCGCCAAGCTCTCGAAGCGCCGGCTCAAGCGCGGCGTCTTCCGCTCCATCGTCGACCTCCAGGCCGCCATCAACCGCTTCGTCAGCGAGCACAACACAGAACCGAAGCCCTTCGTCTGGACCGCCGATCCGGACAGGATCATCGCAGCCGTCAAACGAGGGCACCAAACGTTGGATTCGATCCACTAGTTGAACGGCCGTCCCTTGGCTTTAAGAAATTCCTCGGCCCGCTTCTCGAGATGTGGCGTCCCTAGGTTCTCCTCACGAAAGACGTTCGAAATGAGTTGCTTCTCCGCTTCGGACAGCAGATAGCTGTCCGGCGCTTGCATCCCTCGGAGCCGCATTTCCGCCGCCACGTCGTCGAGTTGCACGATATCGGCCGGATTTCCGTCGCGATAGAACACAATGCGGAAGGCCTTTAGCCACTCAGCCTCAAGCTCCCCCTCTGATAAAGACTCGAAGGCGCGACCCCGCCGCAGATAATTCGCAGTATCTTCCATAAGCAGGTGCGACAAGAACTCGTTTGCGAGTTCCACTTCGTCATTGTCGTCGGTCACGATGCTAATCTCCGCAATCGCCTGGCCGACTGACTTCAATCGGCCCGGAAAGCCTTGGCCAGGTAGTCCGCGATCGGCTTCGTCAGATACGAGAAGACTGTCCGGTAACCGGTCTGAATGAACGACTTCGACCGGCATTCCCGGCGCCAGGACATTGGCACCAAGCCGTTCCTGCTCGCGAGGCATCAGTTTCATCCGCACCGGGTAGTACTGGAAACCCGAGCGCACGTCTTCGACCAGATCTGCCCCGATCACACTGACCTCGCCCTGCAACTCAGGCGTCGTGCGCTGGTTGAAGGCCGACATCCGCAGCAGCGCCGGCTGCCCGACGTGTAGCTGGTCGCGGTCCTGGGCGGCGACCTTCGCCTCGACGACGAGCAATTCTTCCTCCGGCACGATCAGCATCAGGGGATCCCCGGCGGAGATGACGCCTCCGACCGTGTGCACGGCCAGTTCGTGAACGATGCCGTCGTGCGGCGCCCGGATGTCGATGCGCTTAAGCTGGTCGAGCGCGGCGATCCTCCTCTGCCGAGCTCCGCGATCTTTTCCGCGGTCTCACGCAGCTCCTTGTTCACCTCGCTGCGCAAATCCTGGTCGATCTGGATGATCTGAAGCTCGGTCTCGGAGACTTGCCCCTTGGTGGCGGCGATCTCGGCAAGAAGCTGGCCGAGCGAACCGCGCATGGTCGCGGCCTCGCGCCGAAGCACCATGACACGGTTCTGCGTGATCAGCTTCTGCGCGTACAGCTGCTCGAGGCCCTCGAGCTCGTCCGCGACAAGGCCGAGCGACTCCTCCTGGGCCTTCGCCTGCAGGCTCAGGCCCTCGATCTGTTCCGCGTGCTGCTCGATGCGCTCGCGGAGCTGCGCGCGCAGGCCGTTGCGCGCCTGGACACGCGAGTTGAAGTACCGGGTCTCCGATCGCACCATCGCGGCGAGTGCCGGTTCCGCGAGTGCGATCGGCGACGAAGCGCGGCATCTCGAGGACCGCCGCGCCGTCCCGCTCGGCCTCGAGGCGGGCCTGTCGTACAACAAGGGCATCGAGCGCGTTGTCGACGACACCCAGGTCGGCGCGGGCGACATCGTCATCGAGGCGCAGGACGATGTCGCCCTGTCGCACCAGTTGACCATTGCGGACAGCGATTTCCTCGACGACGCCGCCCAGCGGATGCTGCACGGTCTTGACGTGGCCGTCGACCACGATCGTCCCGCTCGCCAGCACCGCGCCCGACAATTCGGTGGTGACCGCCCAGCCCCCGGCCCCAAAGATCAGCAGCCCTGCCGTAACCAGACCGACCATCAGGTGCCGGTCAATGGAGGCTGCGGCCGAAGCGTTCCGTTCCCGCGCCATCACGCGTCTCCTCCGCTTGCCGCCGATCGGATCGGCGTGACGTTCGGCATCCGCGCCGGGGCCGCTGCCGGTTTCATGAACTTGCCGATGATCTCGTCCTTCGCTCCGAAGCTCACCTGCTTCCCCGCCCCCATGACCAGGAGCTTGTCGACAGCCGCTAGCGCGCTCGGGCGGTGCGCCACGACGATGACGATGCCGCCGCGCGCCCGAACCTTGAGCAGCGCCTCGGTCAGGGCGCTGTCCCCCTCGTTGTCGAGGTTCGAGTTTGGCTCGTCGAGCACGACGAGGAAAGGGTCGCCGAAGAGCGCGCGGGCCAGGGCGAGGCGCTGGCGCTGGCCGCCGGAGAGCGCTGCGCCCGCCTCGCCGACCTCGGTGTCGTAGCCTTGCGGAAGGCGGAGGATCATCTCGTGGACATCCGCAGCCTGCGCCGCCGCGATCACCGTCTCGGACGCGGCTTCCGGATCGAACCGGGCGATGTTCTGGGCGATCGTGCCCGAGAACAGCTCGACGTCCTGCGGGAGATAGCCGATGTGCTGGCCGAGTCGCTCGGGCAGGTATCGGTCAAGCGTGGCGCCATCGAGCCGGATCTTGCCGATCTGATTGGGCCAGACGCCGACGATCGTTCTGGCGATCGTCGACTTTCCCGACGCGCTCGGCCCGATGATGCCCAGGCCTTCCCCAGCCCGCAGCGTGAAGCTTATGTTCTCGGCCAGGATCCGCCGTGTGCCCGGGGCGCCAACGCCGACGTTCTCGGCCGCCAGCGACTTGTGGGGTGCGGGGAGCGGCATCGGAGCGGCGCTCGAGGCATCCTCCTGCAACAGGGTGCCGAGCCGCTTCCGGCTGTGGCGTGCGCCAACGAAGCCCTTCCAGTTCGCAATGGCTGTTTCGACCGGGGCGAGCGCGCGGGACGAGAGGATGGAGCTCGCGATCATCACGCCCGAGGTGACCTCGCCGGCCATCACCAGATAGGCGCCGACGGCCAGCACCGACGATTGCAGGACCATCCGCGCCATACGCGACACGGCGCCGAGCCCGCCGCCGACATCGGAGACGCGTTGCTGCTGCGTCAGGACCCGGCGATTGGCATTGCTCCAGAGGTGCGCCACCCGGCCGGCCATGCCCATGGCATGGATGACCTCGGCGTTCCGCTGGCCGGCGCCGGTCACGGTGCTGCGCGACTGAAGGGCGCCGACGAGCTCCTGGCTGGTGCGCCGGGTGAGCATCTCGGTCAGGAGCGTCAGGGTGACGAGGACGACGGCGCCAAGCAGCGCGGTCATGCCGATCCAGAAATGGAAGGCGAAGCAGATCATCAGGTAGAGCGGCATCCAGGGAAGGTCGAACAGCGCCGCCGGGCCGCCGCCGGCGAGGAAGCCCCTGATCTGTTCGAGGTCGCGCAAGGGCTGCTGCCCGTCGCCCTCCTTCGCCCCGCGGATGGGGCGCAACATCACGAGCCGGAACACCGTCTCGCCGAGCTTCTCGTCGAGCGAGGCGCCGATGCGCGACAGGATCCGGGCGCGGACGATGTCGAACGTCGCCTGGAACAGGTAGAGCATGACCAGGATCGCCGCGAGGCCGAGCAGCGTCGGGATGCTGCGGCTGGGCAGCACCCGGTCGTACACCTCCATCATGAAGATCGAGCCGCTCAGGTGAAGCACGTTGACCAAGGCGCTGAGCACGGCCACGCCGAGGAAGGCGCGACCGTGCGAGCGAAGCGAGACGAAGGCGGCGGTCGTCGGCATGAGATCCCCTGCTTGCGCTGCGGTCCGCCTTGTCGGGCGGACGCCTGTTCCCGGACGCAGAAGGCCGGAGTCGCGCCTGGCGACTCCGGCCCGTGGCTTTCGTGGCTCCTAGATGATGAAGTCCGCGACGTTCACGGTGTTGGGCGCCGTGCCGCTCACTCCGACCAACTCGATGGTGCCGTCCCCGCGACCGTGATGAGTATATTGTTGCCAGCTGCCTGGATCGTGACTTGGCGGCAAAGTTCGCAATGGTGAACGCGGTCAAGTCGATGAGATGTCCTGGCCGCCAGCGGGGTTGGCATCGAAGCCGGTGACCGTGTCCGCCCCGAAGCCGGGCGCGAAGATGAACCTGTCGTTGCCGCCACCGCCGTTCATCGCATCGTTGCCTGCGCCGCCGTTCAGCGTGTCGTTGTCGTCGCCGCCGTTCAGCGTGTCGTTGCCGAGATCGCCGTTGAGGGTGTCGTTGCCGTCGCCGCCGTTCAGCGTGTCGTTGGCGTCGCCGCCGTTGAGGATGTCGTTGCCGCCATTGCCGTTCAGTGTGTCGATGCCGAGATCGCCGTTCAGCACGTTGGCGGCGCCGTTGCCGGTGATGGTGTTGTTGGAGCCGTTGCCCGTGCCGTTGATGGCGGCGTTCGCCGTCAGGGTGAGGTTTTCGACTCCGGCCCCGAGGGTGAAGCTGGTCACCGAGCGTCTCACCTGTCGGTGCCCGCGTTCCTCCGGTTTCGTCGACCACGTCGACCGACATTGTCGACCACGTAGGTGTCGTTGCCGCCGCCGCCGGTCATGGTGTCGGCCCCGGCACCGCCGTTCAGCGTGTCGGTGCCGCCGTTCGTGCCACCGATCAGGATGTCGTTGCCGGCGCCACCGTTGAGCGTGTCGCCGCCGAGCCCGCCGTCCAGGAGGTCGTTGCCGCCGTTGCCGTTCAGCGTGTCGTTGCCGCCGCCGCCGAGGAGCGTGTTGGCTCCGGAGCCGCCGGTGATGGTGTTGGCGGAGGCGTTGCCGGTGCCGGCGAAGGCGGTGGTGCCGGTGAAGACGAGGTTCTCGAAGTCCGCCGCGAGCGTGTAGGCGGCGAGCGAGGTGCGGATGGTGTCGGTGCCTGGCGTTCGCCCCCTCCGTTCACGGTGTCGCCGACGTTGTCGACGACGTAGGTGTCGTTGCCGGTGCCACCCGCCATCGCGTCGGCCCCGAGGCCCCCGTCCAGGAGGTCGTTGCCGGACCCGCCGTTCAGGGTGTCGTTGCCGGCGCCGCCGATCAGCAGGTCGGGGCCGGTGCCGGCGTTGAGGCTGTCGTTGCCGTCGAAGCCCAGGACGAGCTGGCTGCCCGGGGTGCCGGCGGCGCCGTTCAGATTGACGTCGTTGCCGTTCGGTGCCGTTGACGATGGTGAAGTTCTGGCCGTTGAACTCGGCGATCTCGATGTTCGCCAGTGTGTCAGACCCTTCCGTTCCGGAAAGCGCCGTGACCACCAGTTGCCCGAGCGCGTTTCTGGAGAAGGAGTACTCGGAGCCGGCGAGATCGAACTGCGCCTCGTCGGCGTTTCCGGCGCCGCCATCGAGGAAGTCGTTGCCGCCGTCGCCGTCGAGCCCGTTGTTGCCCGAGTTGCCGACGAGCACGTTGGCCACCGCGGTGCCGTCGCCATTGAAGTTGCCGGTCCCGGTCAGGGTGAGGTTCTCGACGTTGTCGGTGTCGTTATCGAGATCGAAGGAGATCGACGCCATCACGGTGTCGATGTCGGCGGTCGCCGCCTCGATCACGTCGTCGCCGGTGTCGTCGACGATGTAGGTGTCGTTGCCGTCGCCGCCGGACATCTCGTCGTTGCCGACGCCGCCGTCGAGCAGGTCGTCGCCGCCGTCGCCGGTGAGGATGTCGTCATCGCCGTTGCCGAACAGCACGTCGGCCTCGCCGCTGCCGAGAAGGTTGTCCTCACCACCGGTGCCGATCACCAGCGAGCTGGTGTCGGGACCGGCCGGACCGATCTCGCCGATCGCCATCGCCATCGTCGTCGTCATCGGTATCGAAGCTGACCGCGTAGTCGCCGGCCAGCACGAGCCCGCCGTAGGCGTTGTTGCTGAAGTTGACGAACTCGACCGCGGCGGCCGCACTGTCGAACTCGTCGTCACGGTGACCGTCTGCCCGTTGAAGCCGAGGGTCAGGTCCCCGTTCGCCTGGCGCTGGGCCGAGAGCCCGGTCAGCGGGTTGGCAGGCGTACCCTGGGCGATGGTGACGCGATCCGTGCCACCGGTATCGGTGATGACATCGTTGCCGTCGGCCAGTCCGAAGCCGTAGGTGTCGTTGCCAAGCCCGCCGTTGAGCAGATCGCCGCGCTGGGCGGTGATCACCAGGTTGTCGATGACGACGGTATCGCTGCCGCCGTTGTTCGTTCCGCTCACCACGAAGCGAATGGCGGCGGTCGACGGTGAACGGACCGACGAGGCGGACGCTGAACGTGTCCTCGCCGGAATTGCCATCGATGGTCTGGATCGTTGTGAACGTCGTGCCGTTGGCAGAGAACTGCACCTGGACGGTTTCGCCGGCATCGAAGCTATTTTCATCATACGAGTAGCTGAGAATGGCCGCGCTCACCCCGCTCAGGTTGAGCGAACGCTGGATCTGCGCACCCCCGTTCCCCGGATCGTTGTCGTTGTCGCCGAAGACGAGCCCGCCGCCCTGGATGCGGATCTGCCCGCCCGTGACGATGTTGCCGGTCGTAACGTCGCCGGTCTCCGTCCAGCCGCCGGTGAAGGCGGCGGTGCCGTTGTTGTCCGTGTAGGACGCGGTCCCGTTGAAGTCGTCGGCGAAGGTCGATGACGGCCCGTCGGTGCCGCCGATCATCACATCGTTGCCGCCGTTGCCGTTGAGGATGTCGCTGCCGGCGAGGCCGATGATGATCTCGTTGTCGGTGGTGCCGTTGAGGACCGGCCGGTCGTTCGCCCCGGAGCCGCCGTTGTCATTGAACGGCGTGCCCATGATGATGGCGTAGCTGCCATCGGTGAACTGGAGCCGTTCGATGTTGCTCAGCGTGTCGGTGCCGTCGATCCCGTCGACGATGGCGTGCGAGACAACGAGCCGGCCGTCGGCGTCAACCGAGAACGAGTAGTTGGTGCTGACGTCCTGGTACCGCGCGGTGTCCGTGTCCGCCGATGCCGTCCGCGGTCGTCTTGATCTCGCGCACGACGCTGAGCTGGCCCGGGTTGATCTGGCCCGCAGAACACGCTGCGCCACCAGCGTCGTCATGCTGTTGTGCGAGCAATCTCCGACCGTTCCGTCGGTGTTCGTCGAGCTTGATCCGCACGTCGAGCCACTTGTCGCCGTCGATGATGTCGTCGCCGCCCCGGCCGGTGATGACGTCGTTTCCATCGCCGCCCAGGATGATGTTGCCACCGTCGAAGGAGGTCACGCCGGCGCCGAGCACCTGCTGCAGCCCGCCGATCATCGCGATTCCGGCCGCGTTGAGCACGCTGCCGGCATTGCCTTCCGTCGGCATGTCGGCGGCGGTCACGTCGGACCCGTAGAGCGTGTCGTTGAAAGCCGTGCCCGAGAGCCCCTCGACGTTGCCGTACTGGTCCAGCGCCGACAGCGGCGGGGGCAGCGGGAACTCGTCGAAGGCATTGAGCAGCAGGTCAGCCGTGACCCGCGACCGGTTGTCCTTGTAGGTCGCCCAGTCGAAGCCCGACATGCCCTCGAGCTTGTTGACGCCGGCGCTGCCGACGAAGATGTCGTCGCCGCCCTCGCCGATGAACTCGTCCGTGCTGCCGTCGCCGAGGAACACGTCGTGGCCGACGATCTCGTCCCTGGCGAAGATCTCGTCGAAGTTGTCGCCGGGCGCGCCGTCGAACGTCCCCATCTCGATCCAGTCGTTGCCCTCGTTGCCGAGGATGCGCTCGGTCGTCCGGCTGCCGAGGATGAAGTCGTCGCCGGTTCCGCCGAAGACTTCGGAACCGCCGTCCGCCCCGGCGACGATGAAGTCGTTGCCGGCGCCGCCGAGCGTCAGGTTGAGGCCCTGGCCTGCGTTGATGGCATCGTTGCCGTCACCGCCCTTGATGTTGTCGTCGCCGCCCAGGTCGGTGATGATGTCATCGCCGGCGCCGCCGTTGATGATGTCGTTGCCGGCACCGCCTTCGAGCCTGTCGTTGCCGCCGTCGCCGTGGATGGTGTCGTCGCCGATACCGGCGATCAATGTGTCGGCGAAGTCCGAGCCGCCGAGCACGACGTGGTCGGTGCCGGTGTAGCGCAGGTAGTGGGTGTCATCCGTGTTCGCATTGTTGAGCCGGTCGACCAGCGGGTTGAGCGGCGTACCGCCGGTGGGGTCGGCGAACGGATCGGTGAGATGCGGGTTGAACTGCGTGTTGGTCGACCCGTTGACCTCGAGGATGAGCCCCGGGGTCGAGAAGACGTCCGAGGGCAGGTGCTTCGCGTCGGTGTTGCGCATGATCATCGCCGAGAAGGAGTTGGCCTCCATCTCGCCGAACAGGTGCAGACCGTCGAGGCGCTGCAGATAGTAGAAGCGGTCGGAGTTCTGCAGCTTCTCCATCTGGATTTCGAAGACGAAGTTGAAGGTGGAGCCGAGCATGCCGCCGAACGGCATGTTCTTCTCGGCCAGGCCGCCGACCCAGAGATCGACGTTCTCGAGGCCGCCGAGGTTGCCGACATAGATGCCGGTGCCGTTGAGGAAGGCGTCAGTGTCAAGGAGGTCGAGTTGCTCCTGCGTTACTATGCCGATCGGCTGGCCATAGATGATCGACAAGGCTGCATCGCGCCTGCCCTCGAGGGTGGTTTGGCCGGTGATCAGGTCAGCGTGCCGTAGGCGGCGATGAAGTTGACGATCGACATCGGATTCTTGAGGTTGTCCGCGAAGTCGATCCAGCTGTCGTAGGGCCGCAGCTCCGAGTTGTTGTTCGTCACCTCATAGAACTCGCGGCGCGCCGCGTTGAGCGACGGGACGCCGGTGTCGCGGCCGCGCGCGAGGTTGATAGTCGCGAGGTCGAGCGGCAGGCCGAGCAGGTTGTTGCGCAGCGCGCCGGTGACGAACTCGTCGATCTCGTTGCCGGCCTGACGGGTCATGCCGCGGATGATCGAGCCGGCCGCCTGTTCGGCGGTGCCGCCGTTGAGAAATTCAGTCGGGTTGAGGAAGCCCTCGATCAGGCCGATGTGGTCCGCGGTGAAGGTCGGAGTGAACCGGTCGATCGACTCGGTCAGCATCGAGTGGCCGAACCGATAGACGACGTGGGCGAACTCGGCGACGATCGCCGGGTCGATCGTCGCGTCATAGCCCTGCGGCACGAGGAAGACGTCGATCTTCGGCTGGATCTTGCGGGCGAACTCCTCGAACACGAGGTGCTGGTACTGCATCTCGGTGCCGAACTTCGCCGCCTGGAACAGCCGCTCGCCGTCCCACTGCAGCGCGTCGATGGCGGCCTGGTCGACCGGCAAGACGCCGACATCGACACGCAGCCATTCGTTCAGGAACGCGAGGTCGCCGGTTTCGAGGACTACTTGCTTGGTGTGCTCGACCAGCCGGTTGTGCTCGGCGTGGAACACCATGTGCACCGCGGTCAGGCCGATGTTCTCATTGCCGCGGCCGTCGCCGGTGATGAAGTGCGAGTCGAGCAACTCGTTGTCGTAGTTGGTGTCGGTGTCTCCGGGTGATCCGTCGGTATTGCCAAGGCCGATGGTGATGTCGCCGTCCTCAAGCTTGCCGAAGGGCACCGCCTCGTGGGCGATATCGTCGAGGAAAGCATGGCCGGTGCGCACCGCGAGGTGTCCGACCGGCTCGTTCGTTTCCGGATCGATCGATTCGTCGTACATCGAAAGCAAGTCATCCGGCGTGCCCGACTGGAGCGTCCCATCGAGCATCGCAACCTGTGGGAAGCCGCCGGGGCCTGGAATGAAGTTGCCGTAGGGATCGGTCGCGAGCAGCGGCAGATTGCCGACGTGGAAGTCGGTCAGATCGATGCGCAGCATCTCGCGGGCCTGTTCCTTGATCTGGCCCCAGGTGGGCAACCCACCGTTGGGACCGTCGAGCGCATGGCCGGTCGCGACCGGACGTCCGTCCACCATCACATATTCCCGCAGGAAGACCTGGTGCGACGGATGCGAGGTGTAGGTCTGGTTTTGGTCGACGAAGGGCGTGGTGATGTTCACGCTGTTGCCCTCAGCGTCCACGGTTGCCCGCGTCAGGACCATGAAGTTCGTCTGGCTTCCCGGCACGTACAGCGGATCGTCCGGCTGCAGCGGGATGAAGACGGTGCCGCTCTGCCCCTTGCCGACGAGGTCGAGGCCGTGGTCGAAGAACTGGCCGAAGAGGGTGAACCACGAGTTGAACGAGGCCGACAGGCCTTCGTCAGGCGCCAGGTTGGCCATGGCCAGCGAGACGCCGGCCATCTCGAGGCCGTGGCCGGTGACGACGCCCTGCAGCGTGGTCAGCGCTTGGGCCTTCTGCTCAGCGGTTGCAGGCGGAGCGATCGCCGCCTCGTATGTGTCCCACGCGGTGGCGATCCCCGACGTGGCCTCGTCCCTCGCCTCCTGATCGGTGATGCCCGCGAGGTCGAGCGCCTTCTCCACCGCGGCCGGGTTGCCGGGGGTCTGGTCGACGATCAGGTTGGAGATCGTCCGGACGCTCGAGTCGACAACGACCGCGCCGGGCGAGTTCGGCGTCGGCGCGTAGGTGCCGTCAACAGCTCCGACGACGCCGCCTTCGGCGATAGGCCCGTTCATGTCGACCGTTTCGGTGGCGGGCCGGTAGTCCGGATCGAGCAGGCGCGGGAACGGCTGATCGGCGGCACCGTAGTAGGGGTTCTCAAGGTTGTTGTTGGTCCCGTCGACGGTCCGCAGGCCCCAGCTGATGTTGTTGGCCGGGATCATGCCGTTCTCGCCGAACAGCGGCTCTCCGGAGGCATGCGCCTCGGCGATCTTGATCTGCGCAAGGATGAAATCCAGGTCGGACCGAATATAGGTAACCATTGCACTCCCCCACTATTATCAGCTCCAACCGGATTCTTCCGGCCGCTGATGTTTCGCCGTCAACACTCCGTTGAGGGTATCGCGCCGAAGATCGGTCTAATCAATTGTGTTAAAAACTTGTGGTTAATTTACATGTGTCAAAATGATACTTCTATGTTAACCATTAATAGGTTAATTTACCTCTAGCTCCTTGGATAGGCGAGCTAAGGCCGCGCAGGGTTGCGGAAAGGCCGGGAATCATTCGATGCGACTTGCGCCGGGGTGCGCACACGACGCTGGATCGAGCGACCGTTGCTCGCTTGGTCAGATCACAAACACTTCACCCAACTCGACCACGCGGTTCGAAGGCAGCCGGTAGAAGCTCGCGGCGTCGGTTCCCGTCTTGCTCAAGGTGATGAAGACGTGGTCCTGCCAGAGCGGCATTCCGGTGTCGGGGGACGCGCGGAAGCTGCGTCGGCTCAGGAAAAAGCTCGTCGCCATGATGTCGAACTTCACCCCAAGCTTTCGCGCCTGGCCGAGGGCCCGCGGCACGTTCGGCTCTTCCATGTAGCCGTAGCCGACCAGGATGCGGATGAAATCGTCCGAGAGATGCTCGATCGACAGCCGTTCCTCCTCCGGGACTCGCGGCGTGGTGGCAACCGAAACGCTCAGCAGGACGTTCCGCTCGTGCAGGACGTGGTTGTGCTTGAGATTGTGCAGGAGCGCAGAGGGGGCATTCTCCGGATCGGAGGTGAGGAAAACCGCGGTACCGGGCGCTTGCATCAGAGACTTGGACTTTTCCAGCATCTCGATCAGCGATCGCACCGCGGTGCTGCTGGTGTGCGCCTTCTTGTAGGCAATCGACGTGCCGCGGACCCAGGTTGCCATTGCGAGAGCAAGTGCGAGCGCGAAGAACACCGGCACGTAGCCCCCGTGGAAGAACTTGAGCAGGTTTGCACCGAAGAAGCTGACCTCAATCGCCGCCAGCGGCACCAGCACGGCAAGAACCAGCGCCAGCGACCAGCGCCAGACGAGGCGGAACACGGTGAAGGCGAGCAGGGAATCAACGACCATCGCGCCGGTGACGGCGATCCCGTACGCGTTCGCCAGCGCCGCTGAACTGCCGAAGAGCAGTACCAGCGTGACCACGGCGGCCAGGAGCAACCAGTTCACGCGGGGCATGTAGATCTGCCCGACGAGCGATTCCGACGTGTGCCGGATCGCGAACCGAGGGAGGAGACCAAGCTGCACCGCCTGCTGGGTAAGCGAATAAGCCCCGGTGATCACCGCCTGGCTCGCGATCACTGTCGCGACAGTTGCCATCAGAACCAGCGGGAGCAGCGCCCACTCCGGAGCGAGAAGGAAGAACGAGTTCTCCGCCGACTCCGGCTGAGCCAGCACAAGGCTGCCCTGCCCGAAGTAGTTCAGCGCGAGCGCGGGAAATACCACAGCCGACCAAGCCAGCCGGATTGGCCCGCGGCCAAAATGGCCCATGTCGGCGTACAGCGCCTCGGCTCCGGTCACCGCCAGGAACACCGACCCCATCACCATCAGCGACCCGAAGCCATGCTCGACGAAGAACCTGACGGCCATCGACGGGTCGATCGCCCGGAAGATCAGCGGTCGGTCAAATGCATGGCGCAGTCCCAGCACCGCCAGGACGATGAACCACACTAGCGTTATCGGGCCGAAGTATGCTGACACACGCTCTGTGCCACGGCTCTGGACCCAGAACAGAGCGAAAAGGATCCCAAGCGTAATTGGCAGGACGTAGGGATCCAGGACTGGGGTAACCAGCTTGAGACCCTCGACCGCCGACAGGACCGAGATCGCCGGCGTGATCGCGGCGTCACCGTAGAAGAGCGCGGCCCCTGCGATCCCCAGTCCAAGGAGCAGTGGGGTCCGGCGCCCGACGGCGCGCTGCGCCAGCGCGAGCAGCGAGAGCGTGCCGCCCTCGCCCCGGTTGTCTGCCCGCAGCATCAGCACGACGTATTTGAGGGTGACGATCAGGACTAGCGTCCAGAGCAGGAGTGAAACGATCCCGATCACCTCGCTTTCACCGAGAATGCCGTCGCGCGACGCCTGGCGGAGCGCTTCACGCAAGGCGTAGAGCGGGCTTGTGCCGATGTCGCCGTAGACGACACCCACCGAACCCAGAGCCAGTTTCCAGAAGTGAGGCGGGGTTGCTGGGTGATCGCCACCCTCGAGATGGTTCGCAGCGGCCAATGTGCCTCGCCCCCGTTGCCGGCGCGTGACGCTATCTCAGAAAGCGCGCGCAGGCCAAGGCATGGACAAACCCGGACGCTCCACGGCGATGTGCGCGGAACGGCAGGCCCAGTGGCCGCGACGGCCTGCTCGACCGCCTCGCCGATCGTTGCTATGCCAAGGTGCTCGGATCGCGGGCGTATTGCGGAGGACGCCGAGTACGCCGGACCAGCTCTTCGTCTTCATTGATCGGGCTCTTCGCGCAGATCGTGGACGGCGGGCCTGGCGTTCGGCGCCCTCTGCACAACCAGCTTGCTTGTCTTCAGCGTCGCGCCGGCAGCGGCAAGCGCGATGACTCACGTGACCGAGCTCTTCACCACGGCCGCATCTGGAGCCAGCCACGTCTATCGCCGCAACATCGATTGGCGCCTGGTTGGCGACTCGTGCCCGCAAGAATGGTCGGAAGTGCGGCGGGAGCATTCTTGCTCGCCAACGTGGATGGCACTGCAATCACTGGTGATTGGTGGGGAGGTCCAAGCCTTTGAATAGCCAATGAGTTTGATATGCGACGGGCAAGCGAGTTCGCAACTCGCGTAGGTAGCATAAGAACCCCAGATTAAAACTGACGACTTCGCCTAAGGTTGCGGGTCACGTCCGATACTGTGGTAACGTATTGGACTCACCCAGAGGAGCAAGCCGGTGTCGACCTGTTGTGGACCGGGGTATGCGAGCCCGACCGAGGCCATTCGGGCGCCACGGGAAAAATTGCTCTACACGATAGCGATCTATACCGGAACCGGCATTCAGAAACCCGACTATCTCGCTACCATCGATGCCGATCCGGACAGCTCGACCTTCAGCACAGTCATCCATCGGCTCGAAATGACAGCGATCGGTGACGAGCTCCATCACATGGGCTGGAACGCGTGCTCGAGTTGCCATGGCGACGCCTCGTTGCAGCGAAGATACCTAGTCGTGCCGGGGGTCCGATCGTCGAACCTCTACATCGTCGACACCGACCCAGACCCGCGAGCGCCGCGTCTTCACACAGTGATCGAGGGTGCCGCGATTAGGGGCAGGACCGACCTTTCCGCTCCTCACACCGTGCATTGTCTAGGATCGGAGATCATCATTTCGATGCTCGGCAACGCCAAGGGAGAGGCCCCCGGTGGCTATCTGCAGCTCGACAAGGATTTCAACATCGTCGGGAGGTGGGAAGCGTCGATGGGCGACATCCCGTTCTCTTACGACTTCTGGTATCAACCGCGGCACAATGTGATGGCGACATCGGAATGGGCCGCGCCCAATACCTTCATGCCCGGCTTCGACCTCGAGGAAGTCGGCCACCTGAAGTACGGCCGCCGCATCCACCTCTGGGACTTCGGGAAGAAGGAGCCGAAGCAGACCTTTTACCTCGGCGAGGATGGTCTCATCCCGCTGGAGGTCCGCTTCCACCACGACCCCGAGAGCTGCCACGGCTTCTGCGGCGCGGCGCTTTCGGCCAATATCATCCACTGGTGGAAGAACCGCAGCGGCGAATGGGAATGGGAAAAGGTCATCGACGTCGACAACGAGCCCCATCCGGAATGGCCGATTCCGATCCCCGGCGTGATCTCGGTGATCCTGATCTCGATGGACGATCGCTTTCTCTACTTCTGCAACTGGCTCCACGGCGACATCCGGCAGTACGACATCAAGGACCCCCACAATCCCCGGCTGACCGGCCAGGTCTGGATGGGTGGGCTCCTGAACCGGGCGCCGGTGGTCAATGGAGTCAAAGTCACCGGCGGACCGCAGATGATCCAGCTCAGCCTTGACGGCAAGCGGCTCTATGTCACCACCTCGCTTTTCTCAACCTGGGACAACCAGTTCTACCCCGAGATCCGAACCAACGGTGGTTGCATGCTGATGGTCAACTGCAACACGGAGACGGGCGGAATGGAGATCGACCCGGATTTCGTCGTGGACTTCGGCAAGGAACCCAACGGCCCTTCGCGTTGTCACGAAACCCGTTACCCGGGGGGCGACTGCACCTCCGACATCTGGCTGTGACCACGCGCACCATTACCCTCGCCAATCGGGGCAACGCGACCTACGTGGTCGACCCGCGCCGACCGTTGCTGGAAAGCCTTCGCTTCCAGGGCGTCGATCTGCCTTACGGCTGCAAGTATGGCGGCTGCATCACCTGTGCTGCAAAGCTGGTTGCGGGCAGGATCGATCAGCGCCGGCAAGTAGCCCTGAACAATCGTCAGCTCAGCCAGGGCTATGTTATTCTTTGTGTTGCACGACCACTCACCGACTGCACGCTCGAGGTCGGAGTGGAGAGCCACGACAGGCTCTACCGCAACCCTTTCCTCGACCCGCTCGAGCCGCACGAACTGAAGCCCGACATCGCTACGCCAAGGAAGGGCTGAGCCATGGGTTACATGAACCACGACGACGGCTATTCGGATGCCTACCTGCAGGACATCCTGAGGTCGGTGAAGACCATCGCCATGGTCGGCGCCAGTCCGGACAAGACCAAGTTCTCCTACGGTGTGCTGAGGGTGCTGCACGAAACTGGCTACGACATGATCCCGGTCAATCCAAATTCCCCCGTCACCGAGATTCGCGGGCTGAAGGTTTATCCCACGCTGAAATCCATCGACCGCCCGGTCGATATGGTTCAGGTCTTCCGCAATTCCGAGGAACTGCCACAGATCGCCCGCGAGGCGGTCGAGATCGGCGCGAAGGTGCTCTGGGGCCAGCTTGGCGTGCGCAACGACGACGCCGCACGCATCGCCGAGGACGCGGGGCTCAAAGTCGTGATGGACCGCTGCCCCAAGATCGAGCTCTGGCGCCCGTTCTGGAAGCCCAAGCTGCACCTGGGAATCTGACGCTCTCCACCGGCGGAACAACCCTTCGTATTCTTCGGTCCCGGTGCTAACCTGAGACATCCGGGGGGAACCGGGTTTGCGAGAGGGAGCATCACAAGTGACGACCGCAAAATCTCATGTGAACAACGGCGTCAACACCCAGGCCCTGTTGGACGCGCGCGCGGCGCTGACCGGTGCGCCCGAGGCGGCGCAGTTCAAATGGCGCGCCACCACCGTCTGGGAGCACGGCACCCACAGCAGGACCGACGTCAAGAGCTTCTTCGGACTGGGCGAGGAGCAGTCCCACAAGACCACCTTCAGCTATGACGCCGATCATCCGGAGCTTTTCGCTTCGGAAGACCACGGCGCAACACCGGCGGAACTCTTGCTAGCGGCCCTGGGAAGCTGCCTGACGGCAGGCGTCGCCGCCGTTGCCCAGCATCGTGACATTCAGCTCAACAAGGTCAAGGCAACGATCGAGGGGTCGATGGACGTTCGCGGCATCCTCGGCATCGATTCCGACGTGCGCAACGGCTTCGGCGGGATCAAGGTGCACTACGAGATCGACGCCGACGCCAGCGAGGATGACATCAAGGCGCTGGTGGCGCAGTCGCAGAAGCGCTCGGCGGTCTTCGATGCCCTGACCAATCCCACGAACGTGCACGTCGAGGTCAACTGAGCCAGGGCTCAGTCGGGGGCAAAGCCGTTCGCAGGATCGACACAATTGTGATCGGGGCCGGTCACGCCGGCCTCGCCATGAGCAAGTGCCTCGCCGATCGTGGAATCGAACACGTCGTGCTCGAGCGCGGCGAGGTTGCGAACTCGTGGAAGACCGAGCGCTGGGATTCGCTCCGCCTGCTGACGCCGAACTGGCAAAGCCGGCTGCCGGGCTACGGCTACTCTGGGGACGACCCGGACGGCTTCCGGTCGATGCCCGAAACCATAGATTTCATCGAGGGCTACGCGAAGGCAATTGCAGCGCCGGTGATCGAGGATGCGGTAGTAACTCGGGTGCGCAAGGTCGATCGCGGCTACGAGGTGCGAAGCCGCGCCGGCGGCTTCACCTGTCGCGCGCTGGTTCTGGCCAGCGGCACCTGCAATTTACCGCGTCTGCCGAAGGTCGCAGAGGCCCTGCCGGAGGGCATCAAGTCGCTGTCGGCGATGCACTACCGCCGGCCCGCACAGCTCGACGAGGGCGGGGTGATGGTCGTTGGCGCCTCGGCGAGCGGCACCCAGATCGCCTGGGAGCTGCAGCGGGCCGGTCGCGAGGTGCTGATGGCCGTGGGCGAGCACGTCCGCGCCCCACGCACGTATCGCGGCCGCGATCTGCAGTGGTGGATGGACCGGGCAGGGGTAATGGACGAGCGCTACGACATGGTCGAAGACCTCGTCCGCGCCCGTACGCATCCGTCGCTGCAGCTGACCGGAAGCGACGAACGCCTGACGCTCGACCTGAACGCGCTCGGCGATATCGGCGTCCGCTTCGTGGGCCGGCTCGCAGGGGTCGTGGGCACGACGGGCCAGTTCTCGGGCTCGCTGCGAAACGTGTGCGCGCTGTCGGACCTGAAGATGAACCGGCTGCTGAACCAGATCGACGAATGGGCCGCAAGCGCCGAGCTGGAGGATCTGCCGCCGCCGCACCGGCTGGAACCCACCCGGGTCGAGGACGACCCGCCATTGCTGCTCGATCTTGAGAAGGAAGGGATCGGGACGGTGATCTGGGCCAGCGGCTTCCGCCCCAACTATTCGTGGCTCGAAGTCGACGTGATCGACCCCAAGGGCCGGTTGAGGCACGACGGCGGGGTGGTCGAGGCGCCGGGTCTCTATCTGATGGGCCAGCAGTTCCTGCGGCGGCGCAAATCATCGCTGATCGACGGCGCTGGTGACGATGCGCGCGACCTCAGCGCCCACCTCGCAGCCTATCTTGGCGGCGATATATCGCCTGGGGGGACCTGGCCGCTTGAAGGCACTGTTGCGAAATGAGGTGCACGCGGAAAGCGAGCCCCACCTAAACGCGAGCCACAGCAGCACACCGGCAAGAAGCCGAAGAGAACTTCGATGAGCGGCCGTGCGCGCCGCATGGCGTGGAGGCATCGCTGCCCCTCGATCTGCGAAGCCGGGCCGGCCCTTGACCGGTCATCATCGGTCGATAAGGGTGCAGGGCGGCATCACAGACCCGTTAGTGGCACTTGGTCGCGGTTGACAATTGCGCCCCCTGCGGCGTTTCTTGAACTGGGCACACCCTGGCGGGGCTCCAGTCCGCCTTCGGCACTTAAATTTTTTCTGACTGAAGTAGTGGGCGCCGCCGAGGCGCATCGAGGATTGCTGCCCTACCCGATCGCGTGCCCGCGACCGAAGGGGAGGAACGGTCATGACCAGCAAGCGCAACAACTCAGAGCCGTTGGGTGCTGCGATCAATGCGTTCGGTCGGAGGAGTTTCCTAAAAGGCGGGACGGCGGGCATCGGTGCCGCGGTCGCGGCGTTGGGTGCCCCCGCGGCGACGGCGCGCGAGACCGAGCAGAACGAGATTGGCTGGGACGACGAGGTCGACGTCCTGGTGATCGGCGCGGGGGCTGCCGGACTGACGGCAGCGATCGCGGCTCGGGACCTTGGCGCGGAGGTTCTCGTCATTGAGGCAAACTTTGACACCGGGGGTCGGGCGATTGTCAGCGGCGGCGGCGTCTACCTTGGCGGCGGCACCAGCCTGCAGCGCCAATATGGCGTGGAGGACACTCCGGAGGCCGTTTTCCGGGACTGGACTCGCGTCGACCATCGGCTGACGCGGTGGAACGATAGGGATCTGGTCTGGGCCTACGCTCAGCACGCGCCGGAAACGTACGATTTTCTTGTGGAGAACGGGGTGAATTTCATCGAGCTCCGCGGCCCGGACCGTATGGATACGGTTCTGCGGCGGGCATACCCGCCGGAGTGGCCGAATCCGACCGAGGTGATCGCCCCCGGGTCCGGCGGCTCCGGAGTGATGCGGCCGCTGCAGCACAGCGCCCGCAACAAGGGGGTGCGAATCCTGTTGCAGCACCGGATGACGCAAATTCACCGATCAGAGCCTACGTCGGGGCCGGTGATCGGCATCACGGCGATGGAGGTCGACGACTGGTACGAGCCCAAGCTGCGCACGGTCAACATCAAGGCGCGCAAGGGCATCGTGATCGCCTCCGGCGGTGGCACTACAAACGTCGAGTACCGGCGCATCTTTGATCCGAGGCTGACCGAGGAGTATCAGGTGCGCGGCGCCGGCTGGGTGAAGAAGAACGCCGACGGTGAGCTTGCAGCCATCGCTATCGGTGCATCGCTCTGGGGGACCCCCAACCAGACCAACGAGCAGGACGACCAGTTCGAGACGCCTTGGCTCGGCAAGCGCTACAACAGCAGCCCGCAATTCGTTCCCGAGAGCCCAAACTTCTTCCGAGAGCGCGCAATGGGGCTCAGTGTCACCGACTGGCAGAACGTTATCCTGGTCAAGGAGAACGGCAGGCGGTTTTATGACGAGACTCGCAAGGAACAGGTGGGGGCGCTGCCCGAAAACTCGCGGGCTGCGAACTACGGCTTCTTCAATGCCGCGCTGGACTGGACCGGGGACTTCAACAAGCTGAACGGCGGCGGCCCGATCTGGGCGATCTTCGATGCTGACGCGGTCGGCCGCGAACAGTGGAATGTGGAACCACCGTCCGTGGACCCGGCCGGCTTCTTCTTCACCGCGGACACCATCGAAGAACTGGCCGAGTCTATCGTTATGGAGTACCAGTGGCGACCTATGCCACCAATGGCGTTGCGGGAAACCGTGGATCGATACAACTCGTTCGTCGATTCCGGCACCGACGACGACTTCGGCAAGCCGACCCCGATGTTCAAGGTCCAGACGCCGCCTTTCTATGCGGCGTGGGCGACCATACCGTTGCACGACAGCTATGTCGGGCTCCGTGTCAACACTGAGTCGCAGGTCCTGGACACAGAGGGCGTGCCCATCCCGCACCTCTATGCCGCGGGCGACTGCGCCGGAGGGTTCGGTCTGCACGGCATCGGTCGGGCGACGGTCTTTGGGCACATCGCCGGGATAAACGTCACCAACGGCGAAGCGCTGGACTGAAGCCGGTGCGTCGGCGGTTCGGCTCGGGCGCACACGCGCCCGAGTGCCTCTGCAAGCAATGACATCGGCGGTCGGAAGAATGCAGGCGGACGAGACTATCGCCACCACCTTGGAACTGGCCGAGCCCGTCGCTACGCACGTGCCGGTGGGCGCCGAGATGGTGGTAACGGTAAGGATCATCAGTCCGGTCGGCGACGTGGCAGCCGGCGGAGCGGTATCGGTGATGGCCGGCGATACGGCCGTGACCACTGGCACGTTCGCTGCCTCGGACACTGACGCGCCAGTATGCGCGATTCCGGTCCAGGCCCCGGAGCGGCTGGGCACCTACGTCTGGCACATCGTTTTTGCTGAGCAGACAGTTGGCGGGCTCGCACTGGCGGAGAGCGCCGTCCTACTTCAGTTCGAGACGGTGCCGCATGCGACCAGCCTCGCGGTCTGGGACCTGCCGTCTCCGGCGACCGTCGGCAAGCGAGTCAGGTTGAAGGTCGGCGCAAAGAGCGCTGGTGGCTACCCTGTCGTCGGAGCTTTGGTCGAGGTTCTCGACGAGGCCGGCACGATCCTGGGATCTGGTAGGTTGGCCGATAAGCTGTCCGGCAGTAAGGGGTTGTATTGGTGCGAACTTGACTTGGCCGGACCCGACCGCGAGGGCGTCCAACGGTGGTCGGCCCGCTTCGCTGCTTCCGAACTCGAAGTGCCGCATCTCGGATCGGGGCTGGAATTCACGTTCGTCGCCGCCGCTGCGGCGGAACATCGACTGGTAACGAGAGTCGTGGATCGCGAAAAGCGGTCGCCGATCGCCGGGGTCGTGGTGCGGGTAGGCGCACACCGCGCAACCACTGATTCCGCGGGAGTCGCCGCCGTGACCGTTCCAACAGGCACGCACGAATTGATTGCTTGGCATGCCCGTCACCAGATGCTCGCGATGACGGTGGAGATCGGCAAGGACGCGACGTTGGAGGTGCTGATGGTGGCGCTTCCTGCTCCGCGCGATCACGAGTGGATGTAGCTGTATCTTGCTGCAATCGGGAGCAACGCGGTCGCAAATGAAAGCAATAGCTTTCTTGCTTGTCATGGCAGTGGGGCTCCCCGCTCCGGCCCAGGACACCGCGCCACCCTCGGTTCTTGAAGGCGCGTTCACGGATGCAGAGGCCGCTCGTGGGGAAGCGCTCTACCAAGGACGCTGCGCGGCCTGCCACGGCGTGAATTTGGTTTCGGTCGTGGCCGAAGCCCCAACACTGACCGCGCCTGCGTTCAAATTCACTTGGGTGGGCAAGAGCGTCGGCGAGCGTTTCGAACGCATCAAGTCCACGATGCCGCTGGGGAACCCTGGTATCCTCGCGGACCGGGACTACCTGGACATCGTCTCCTACATCCTAAAGTTCAATGGCTATCCGACCGGCAGTCACGAGCTTGAGCCCGATCCCGCCAAGCTTCGCGGCCTTCGTATCGCACCGCTCGGCTGATGCCGGTCCGGAGCGATCCGAACCTGGTGCGACTACTAGGAGCGCTTGCTTCGTGCCCGCGGGTCTTGCCGAGCGGGCCGCCCGGCGGCCTTTGCGGCGCCCTCGGCCGCCGTGCTAACCTCACTCGTCGCAGCCGGCCTCTCCGCCTCCGTGACCGCTCCAGCGGCGCTGTCAGCCTCGATCCCGAGGGCGTCGAGACCAGCCGGCGTGATCCGGAGCAGGTTGCCGCGTCCGTCGTCGAGACTGCGCCAGAGCATGCTGAGCGCCGGGTCCGCCTTCGCGGTCGTCTCGACGGTCTGCTCCTCGACCAGCCGCGGGAGAGCAGCGCGACAGCCACCTTGGTCGCGGCACCGCCGCGGCGCGAGCCGGGCAGCGGCAGCAGGTTGCCGTCGGCGCGCTGCGCGGCGGCTGTGAGCAGGGTCGCCTGGGCGTCGGAAAGCTTCGGCATCGGGTTCCTCCGGTTCGGGCAGGACCAGGGACCATCCCGGCGCTGTTACGACCGCGAGCCCGGGGACCGGGAGTTGGCGGTTCCGAAGGATCACGCCGGAGAGCTGCGAGAAGCCAAGCAGAACAAGCGACTCCACCGTCGATCGGAGCGCGCTCCTGCCGGGACGAGGACCCGGGCTGGTCCTACCAGCGTCCGCAGGACCTTGCGCTGATCATCCCCTCGCCGATGTCGCCGACGCCTGGTAGGCTGCAGACGCCGACCTCGCGGTCGTAGACAGCTCGGCGGCCGGCTCGCATTGCTCGACCCATCGCCGCGTCTCAGACGACTGGCTCGTGGACGACGGCCACCTTCGCTCCGACGTCGGCTGCGAACCGCGACAGCGCTGCCGAGACCTCGCGGATGACAGCCTCAGCCTCCGTCCAATCCGGCTGGAAGTCGTGCCCGCATTCGATCGTGAAGCCGAGCACCTTCGGCAGCGACGGGTCGGCGCAGTGGCGACTATAGGCATAGTCGTCGCTCGCGCCGGAGGTTGCGTAGAGCGAAAAGGAGGCCGAGACGTCGTAGCGGTCGTTCCGCACCTTGTGGATCTCCGCAGCCATCAGCTCCGACAGCCGACGCAGCTCCACACCGTCCGCAGCATCGATATACTCGCGATACGCACTGTCCCCGTCGACCCCGCGCTGGCCATCGAACGCCCGGTTGAGGAAGTTCTGGTCGGGATCGTCGTTCTGGTTTTCGTCGAGCCCCCAGTTGTGAAAGATCGCCGGCACCGCGCCATGTATATCGAGGAACCATTGCGTCCCGGGGTACCGCTCGAGCAGCCAGACGATGTTGCGCGTCTCCGGCTCCGACGCGGCGGCCGGCCCGACGTAGACGTACTTGTCACAGGGATCGTCGGAGGCGCTGACGCTGTCGGGGGCGAAGGTCCGGCGGAAATCCCACGCCACGTCGAAGTTGCGGTTGAGGTCGACGCCGACGCAGCCGCCGTCGGCCGAAGGCGCCCGGTTCTTGCGCCAGTCGGGATCTACCGTCTGGCTGTAGACCCGGCCGTCCGGGTTGGCGCAGGGCAGGACGACGAGCCGCAGCCGGTCGAAGATCCGGCGGATCTCGTCGGCCTCGATCCGCGCGCCGCCGTAGCTCAGGCCGAGGCCGGCCCTGCGCGCCTCGAGCAGGTCGGCGCAGAAGTAGAGCAGGGCATCGGGCGGAACCCACTCGCGCGCGTGCACGCCACCGACATAGATGATCGCAGGGCGTTCGGCATCGCCCGCGTCGCCGAGTTCGAGCGCCAGCACCGGGCGCCCCTCGACGCTCGGGTTCGGCAGCTCGACCAGCCGGCAATTCTCGCCATAGGTGTCGGCGAGCGCCCGGACGCCCGTCGCGATCTCGTCGAAGCTCAAGTAGCTCATCGCCTACTCCTTCACCCCGAGGCCGTGCGGCACCTGGCCGCCGGCGAACCGGTTGCCCGCGCGCATCATCCGCAGGCGGGCCGCCGGACTGCGCATTTCCTCGAGCACCTCGATCCGCACGCTACCGGCGCGCCGCGCCGACAGCCGGTCGAGCTCGTCGTCGCCTGAGACCACCGTGGTCGCGAAGCGGTCGCCCCGCTTCACCGCCACGGGCCGGCACCATGTCGACCTGCGCGCCGGTCAGGAAGTCGCGCAGCTCGGGCAGGGTCTCGGCGCTCACGCGCACCTTCTTGGTCATGGCGTCGTTCCCACTTGAGGGGGCGCTCCGGGAACGGAGCGCCCCGGGACGTCACTTCGCGGTCATCTCGTCCGCGATCATCTCGTTAGCCCACTCGGAGACCGTCGAGACGCGGGTGTAGACGCCGTACTTGAGCCGCCGGGCACAGCCATGCCCCCAGCTGACCACGCCGACCAGCTTTTCGCCGTCGTCGACCGGGCCGCCGCTGTCGCCCTGGCAGGAGTCGATGCCGCCTTCCCGGCCGCCGGCGCAGAACATCGCATCGGTGATCGCGCCGTCATAGCTCTCCGGGGCGTTGCACTCGTCGGTCGAGACGACCGGAACCTCGACGAACAAGAGCTCGTCCGATCCCGGTCCCCCTTCGGAAGTCGCGCCCCAGCCGCTGACCCGCACATTGACCCCGACCGGCGCCTCGTCGTCGCCGGCCATCAGAGCGATCGGCTGACCGAGCGTCGCCGGGCTCGCGAGCCGAAGCAGGGCCGCGTCATGGTCCATCGTGTCGTCGTTCCAGTTGGGATGGACGACAATCTCGGTCACGCCGATCTGTTCGCCGCCGCTGGCGTATTCGAGCGTGCCTGCAACCACCTCGAGGCGAGCCGGGTTCATGTCGACCGCGAAGTTGTCGACGCAATGCGCTGCCGTCAGCACCCAGGTCTCGGCGACCAGCGAACCGCCGCAGAACTGGTTGCGCGCCGCGCCGCCGCTGACGAGCGCGACCTGCCAGGGCGTGTCGGCGATGTCGGGCACCGGCTCGCCGCCGACGATCAGCGGATTGGTCGCCGGGCCGGCATCGTCCTGGGCCTGAAGCAGCGCCGGCTGGCAAAGCGCGAGCACCGCCACCGAAAAAATCAGTCTGGGAAATTGCATGATCAGTCCTCTCTTGAAATGCAGTTCACACGACCGGATTGCCCCCGTCCCGCAACGCCATCAGGATTGCCCCCTCGGCGACCGTCCTCAGCGCCAGGTCGACGGCGGCGTCGGCATTGACACAGCCGTGGCCGAACTTCGTTGAGTGACCGTTGGTGTAGTCCGACGCCGGTCCGATCCGTCGGGCTGTGGCGCGGATGATCGCGCGCACGTCGGCCGCGGTCAGCTCGGGGTTCGCGCTCAGGACCAAGCTGCAGATTCCGGCGACCAGCGGGCAGGCGCTCGAGGTGCCGGTGAACTGGCTGTAGTACGCGCCGGGATCGTAGCCGCGCCCGCGCTCGACGCCCTGCGCGTCGACATAGGTGCCGGTCACGTCGGACGTGGTGATTCCGAGGCCGCCGAGCCCGGCGGAGGGCGCGCAAACCGCGAGCTCCCGGCCGCGCGCCGAGTAGCTGGCGCGCTTGTCGAGGCTGGTCGAGGCCGCCACCGCCAGCACGTCCGGGTGGATCGCGAGGCCGTTCAGCGTGCGCGGCGCGTCGTTGATGTCCTTGCCGTTGTTACCGGCGGCAAAGACGACGACGCAGCCCTTGCCGCCGCGGCCCTCGGTCGCGCAGCGATGGATCGCCTGGGCGACCCGCTCGGGAAGCGGATAGACCGCCGCCTCCGCGTTCCAGCTGCAACTCACCACCCAGGCGCCTTTCGCGGCGACATAGTCGAACCACCGCTCCACCTGCAGCGGCGACAGATGGTCGGTCATCCGCACCGGCATCAGCCGGGCGTTGGGCGCGGCGCCGACGATCTCGCCGCCCTTGGCCATGCCGACCGCGACCCCGGCGCAGGCGGTGCCGTGCCAGTCGCCGGCTTGCGCGGCGCTGAGGTCGGGCTCCGGCGCGACGTCGGCGGTGCCGCGGATGAAGTCGTACGGCGCGACGGCCTTGCCCTGGAAGTCCGGGTGGTTCAGGTCCACGCCGTCGTCGATCAGGGCGACGATCGCTTCGGCGCGACCGAGATGACCGAGCCGCCGCCATGCGGCGATCACGCGCGCGTCGGCGCCCCTGGCGAGGCCCGCGGTCACGCCGTCGATCTCGCCGCGGTTCTCGAGGTGCCACTGGCGGGCAAGCCGGAGGTCGTCCGGCACGACGTCGAGCAGTTGTCGCGGCGTGATGAGGTCAGGCTCGGCGATCGCAACCGCCGGCTCCGCCTGCAGTGCCGCCGCGACCGCCACCATGTCGGCGTTCTCGGCGGTCACCGTGAAGTGGCCGTTGGCCGCACGCTCGACCGCGAGGTCGTGACGCACCAGTACCTCGTCGATTTCCCGCTTGGTCGCCCCATCGCGGAAGCGCAGGAGTAATGTCCCTTCGGGTACGAAGGGCACCCGGTCGCCCGAGGTGTGATAGACCGGTCGCGGCCGCCCTGCTGCGCTCGACCGGCTCAGGCTTTCGCGGGTCCGCTCGACCGTGTCCTTCCGCATCTCGACGACATCGAAGGTCCCGAGCCGCCGCAGCCACTCGCCGTGTCCGCGGCGCAGCGTTGCCTCCATCGTGACCTCGAAGTCGCGGGCCCGCTGCGGCGCAGGCCGGAGAGCGATTTCGGTCGGGCTCCTTTGGAACTTGACGACTCCGCTGCCATAGCGGAGGGCAATAGAATTGGCCATGGTCGACAACCAATACTTATCACGCAGCCGACCAGAGCCGAGCTGCAATCAGTTGGAAGTATCTATTCTATTTTTTGTAAGGACTGCCCGAGTCAAATCCCGGGCAGCCTGACCCCGGATATTAGCAAAGATTCCGCTCGCTGGGAAGTTGCTTCTCGCATCTCCGGTACGGCTTCGAGCTTCGTCGCCGTCGCCAGCACCAATCGCCGCTTAGCTGATCCTGGAGAGCGTCAGCTTGTGCGCGGGACCGCGGTGCAGACCACGGTCCAGTCATCACCACCAGCGTGCTGATCGCACTGACTGGGATCGCGATGAAGTAGCGATGGCTCGCGCCAACCTACCCCGTGATCAGGCCGACACCGGCGCCGACGCCTGGGCTTCCCTGGCTCGGGTGGGGCGGAGGCGGAGCTGGCGTGCGGCCGACGTCGGACGTTCTATGGTATCCCGACGACGGATAGTTTGATCGTGTCACGGTGCCGCGACTTAGGTTGCGCGTGGGGCGACGAAGTAGGATCGATGGAAGACAGCGTCCCGCCGGGAGTTCGTCCCGTTGCGCGTGTTCTGCTTCTAGGACCAGAGCAGCAACTGCTATTGCTGTTGGCGCAAGACACTGTTCGCAACCACTTCTCGTGGGTAACGCCAGGCGGCGGACTGGAGGCCGGCGAGAGCTTCGAACGAGCCGCCAGCCGGGCCCGACGCCACTGTGGGTCGTCCCGCCTGATGTCGCTCCTCGGGGATGCCGCGAACGTCACTGTTTGACTGATGGTCGTTCCCCGGGAACGCCGGTCACACATGGGACGGGGCGCATCGTAGGCTCCCCCGCAGCAAGCGCCAAGCTTGGTCACCTTCCGTGCACCTGCACCGCGGCGGCTCCGCCAGCCGCAGCGGCAGGCCGAGGGCCGCGGCGACACCTGACGGTCGCTCGAGGCGAGCCCCTGTCAGCGACCATGCAATTCCAGTTCCGCGCAGGCGCACGGGCGCGTAGAGTACTCCGGCTTCCATGCGAGGTTAGAAGTGATCATGTATCACGAGGCCAGCCGGTGCTTGCAGGACGCCTTCGGTTCACGGGATCTCGCCGACCGGCTGGAGAAGAACCTTCGTCATTCGTTTGTCACGGAGGAGGAGGCGCGCTTTATCGCTTCGGTTCGCTTCTTCTTCCTCGCTACTGCAGACGCGAACGGGCGGCCCGACTGCTCCTTCAAGGGCGGCGATCCGGGATTCGTACACGTACTCGCGCCGGACCTGCTTGCCTTCCCCGACTATGACGGGAACGGCATGTTCAAGAGCCTCGGGAACATCCGCGCAAATCCGCATGTCGGTTTGTTGTTCATCGCCATGGAAGACAGACCCAGGCGGCTCCGCGTGAACGGCACGGCTGAACTCGTGCTGGATGATCCGCTCCTTGGTCAGTTCGAGGGCGCACAGGCGCTGGTTCGGGTGACCCCCGTCGATATCTTTCCCAACTGCCCCCGCAACGTCCCCCAAATGCAGTTCGTCGAGGCATCGTCGTACATCCCCCGCTGCGGTCTTGAGCGCGTAGAGCCAGCGTGGAAGACATTCGAGAGCTTCGCCGACGCCGTGCCGCCGCGCCGCGCCTGATCGACATTGGCGATGCGCCCTGGCGCGCAGTAGACCTCGATGGTGTCGAACTCTCGGATGTGCTTAACCGCGCCCTCGGCCGTGCGTGCCTTACGGGCGCCACCGGCGTCGGTGCTGCTCTTCCATACGGCACCCCACTCCCCCGCCTCCACCGGCCCCACAGCGGCGCGGTGGGGCTCGCCCCGAGCGCGTCGACACCTGCGAAGGTGATGCGCAGAAGGACAGAACTCAAGCAAGACGTCCTTGCAACCAAGCAAAAGGGCTTAGCATCAAAAAGAGTGACGTTCGGCCCCTCTCGACACCAACCGCGCTCGTAACTGGTCGATCTTCCAACCGGGCGCGCCTGAGCCGCATTCGCTACGCATGAAAACCGCCGCTGCCCAAGCTCCCAGGGTGGCTGAGAGGCGGACCATGAAGGTGGCGGCGTCGCCGCGTCGCGACCATGGGCATCGCCGGCGTCGAGGTGACGCAGCAGGTACTGGCCGACATCCCAGCCGCGGTACTGCCGCGGGTGCTGGGTGTTCATCGCAGTCGGGTTCGATGGCATCGGCGTCGCGATCCACACGCGGCTGGATGATGGTAGAGGGGACGCGGTGATCGTCGCCGTTCATCCGTGCCGCTAGCAGCCGCTGAGCCCGGGCTGCCCGCGGCTGCGGGATGAACTTGACGCGCTGACGTTATCGCACGCGCGTCCAGATTGCGGCGAATTGCTTTTCAAGGCAAGGTTACGGCGCGTCGTACGATCACGTCAGCCATTTCAGCTGCTTCACGGTCCGAGCCGGAAGGGCAATGATTCATGTTTCGCTTTTTGGCAGCGTTCGCGTGCAGGGGCACAGCGGGCGGGTAGCCGATCTCCAGACCCGCCGCGGCAGCGAACTGTTCGCCTTCCTGGTGCTCGAGGCAGGCCGCAGTTTCGACCGCTTGCACCTGATCGAGCAGTTCTGGCCGCACTTGCCCGAGGGACGCGGTCGTCGGGCTCTGAACACCGAGCTGTGGCGTCTCTCACAGTCTCTGCGTGCAGTCGGGATGGATACCGGGCAGGCGTTGTCGCGCGGAACGGGCACTGTTGGCTTCGTCCGGCCGCCGGACACGACGGTCGACGTCGACGCGCTGACGGGGGCGATGCGGGTGATCCGGGCAACCGACCCCCCCGACGCCGACCGGAATGCGATCGCAGCGGTCGAGGCGGGGGTCGCGGCGTATCGGGGCGATCTGCTCGAGACAGTCTACTCCGACTGGTGCCTGCTGTGGCGCGAGAGCCTGCGCGCCCAATACACCGAGGCGCTCGAGTTCCTACTGACGGCGGCGATGGCGCGGAAGGACTGGGCGGGCGGGCTGCGCCAGGGCCGGGCGCTGCTGGCGCTCGATCCGCTCATGGAACATGTCCACCGCGCGGTGATGCGCTGCCACTTCCACAACGGCGACCGGCCGCTAGCGATGCGGCAGTATGCGCTCTGCGAGCAGCTGCTGCGCGAGGAGCTCAACGTGGAGCCGATGGACGAGACCCGGCGCATCCAGGAGACGATCCTGGCGGTGCCGGGGCGGCCGAGCAAGGCTGCCGCGGAACTCGGCGCCGCGCCGCGCCGGCGCGCCGATGGCGTGCGCAGCCCGGCGCAGAAGGTCGACATGGCGCTTGCCAACCTCAACACCGCCCGCCACTGGCTCGAGGATGCCAGCCGCGAACTGCGCCAGGGGCCGCGACGCTAGTGTGAAACCGGTTGTTTCGCACGCTAAACTCCAGTTAAGCACCTGGAATAGCTCAGATTCATCCCCATAAAGTCGATGCTGCCCGCTCGGCAGACAGATCATTAGGCCCTCACAGAAGGACGCCCGCACCGTGCCCGGGTGCAGCTCGATGAGCGGCAACTTAGTGTTCTGGAAGCGGAATCTCTGTGATCCCCCTGTGACCTCTGGGTGAGGCGGCCGTGTCCGGCCCAGCGCAGGCTCGCGCAGCAGACTCGAGCAAAGCAGCGAATCGGCCGTGCAACGCGTCCACGCCCACCGCTTCGTCGTCCTCTACCGCACCGAGACGCGCGAGATCGAGGGCGCCGCCGAGGTGCGCCGGGGCTGGATCGAGCGGGTGCCCGACCCGCGGGCGCTAGAGGCCGGGGAGAGCGATCACCTGCGGCTCGGCTTCCAGAGCCTCGAAGAACTCCCCGGGCTGATCGCCCGGATGATCGGCGATGTCGAGGCCCGCGGCCCCGGCACCAGAGACAGGAGACCCGACGTATGATGCCGTCGCCCCGGCCTGCGTTCCGCCCCTCGCCCCGCGCCTTCGCCGCGGCGGCCGCCCAGGTCACCGTTTCGCCGTCGCGCACCGAGGTCCGGCGGGCGGACCCGTCGCTGTCGTTCCGGGTCGTGGCGCCGGGCGCGCGCGGGTTCGACGTGATCGTCACCACCGAGCCCGCGCTCTTCGACCCGGCAAACGCGCACCGGCGGACGCCGAAGAACTTCCGCTCGTCGCGGCAGGACTTCGGTGGCGAGGTAATCGAAATCGAGACCGGCTTCTATCTCTTACCCCGTGCCTTTCTACGTGACCTCATGTCGCTCGACCCCAAGCCGACCCGGCTCTACTACATCGCCGTCGCCTACGACGACCCCGCGGCGCGGCAGGGGCGCTACTCGGTCATGCCCGAGGCCATGGCGTCGCAGGCGCCGTTCGTGGGCCTCGCGGCGGATCTCGCCGCGGCCAATCTGTCGCGCATGCTCGGCGTCGCGGTCGACCGGCTGGGCGCGGTCAATGCCCGCGGCCGGGTGATGGCGGTGGCGGCCAGCGCCAGCGCGACCCCGTTGCCAGACGCCATCGGTGGCCTGCCGCTCGATCGCCAGGCGCGGCGGGTGCCGGACGCCCTGCCCGGCGATCGCGCGGCGCCAGGGTTCCGCACCGCGCCGGCCGGAGGCGGCGCGCGCTACGCGCCGAGGTTCGTGGGCGCGCCGCCCGCGCCCGGCGCGAACGGCTCCGGGCCAGCCCCGGCGGCGACGGGCGGCGGCGGGTCGCCGCTTCCGGTGGCGGACAATGGCGGGACACCGGCGCCTGCGGTCGCCGCGGGCGCGCGGGGCTTCTTCGACGAGGACTATGCCTACGGCGGTCGCGGCGGCGGCCCGGCTGGCTCGGCGTACCGCGATCTCGACAACGCCCACGCGACATCACCGGCGCTTTATGACGACGGCTTCGGCGACGCGACGCCACCGCCGCAGACGCCGATCCCGCCGCTCGATCCAGCGCCGGAGGCGCCGAGCGCGCGGCCGAGCCAGCCGGCGAACGGAGCCGGGTCCATGCCGGCGAACGGCAGCGCGGCGGTGACCTCGGCCGGCGGCGCCGCGGAAGAGGAACTGCTGGTCGAGGTCATCCTCGCCGAGGGCGTGGTCGGCCGCTACGAGGCGTTGAGCCTCGACGGCGGCTTCCGTGGCCGGTTCGGACCGGCCGATCCCTACTATCAGCGCGCGCACGACGGGCTGCGCCTCGGCCCGCACCAGGCGACGCAGGCCACGGGCGAACTCGGCGAGCTGCTCGCGCTGATGCGGGACGCCGACCCGGCCGGCTTCGCGCAGATCTTCGGGCCCGAGGCGCCGGCGCTGCTCGAGATCACCACGGCGGAGGGACCTTCGAGCCTGGAGATGCCGGACGGCCGCGGCCCGCGGGTGCAGCCCGTCGCGGGGCTCGACCTGTGGGAGGAGCCCTGGGTCGAGCGCTTCCGGGCGGCGGCGCGGCACCTGCCGTTCCAGGCAGCGATGCGGGCGCAGATCCTCGCGCGTCGGCTCGACCCGATGCGATCGGCCATCGAGGCACCTGGGCTCGGCTCCGCGCGCGGCACGGCGCTCGTCCTCGCCGCGGCCATCCTGCGCGGACCCGAGGCGGCAACCGCGCTGGTCCGCCAGGCGGTCAACCCGTTCGACACCCCGGCCCGGCTCGGCGCCGCGCTCGATGCGCTCGGCGCTTCCGACCTGGGCACCTTCCGGGCCGCCTGCGGCCTGCCGCCGGGCGACACCGTCGACGACGCGACCCACTTCGCACTCATTGCCGCCCTGCGCGAGCTCGGGCCGGACAGCCCGGTGCAGGTGCCCGATGCCGAGGCGATCATGGACGCGATCGTCACCACCGCCGGGCCGGGCCCGCTGGGCGACGCGCTGCTGAAGCTCCGCGTCTCCGCGGCCCTCGCCCCGGCCGGAGCCTGACGCCCGATGCCCGCGCTCGGACCCGACGTGATCGCCGAGGCGCTGAACCTGAGCAGTGCCTATCGCGCGCTGCCCCCGCATCAGCAGGAAGAGATGCGAGGCGCGATAGGGCGGATGCTCGGCTACCTCGCCGACGCGCCGGCGCGGCCGTTCGCGCCGAACCTGGACACGCTGCGCGGCGGCTCGCAGGGCGGTGCGCCGCCGCCCGCCCCGGCGCGCGGCCAGGCGCCGGGCGCTCCCGCCGCCGCCGGCGCGGCACCCGCGGCCGCCGGCCCGAACGCCTTCCAGCGCGCCGGCGGCGCGACGCGCGAGATGCTTGGGGCGATCGCCTTCCCCGACTTCGTCGCCTCGCTGATCAAGGGCACCTTCCAGGCGATCGTCGACAGCTCGATCCAGCAGATGGAGGCCTATTCGCGCCTGCTGGCGGAGACCGCCAAGACCGTCGACGTGTTCATGGCCGACAACATCAACGACGACATGGCGCGCGACCACCTGACCTCGAGCTACGGCGAGGTGTTCCAGAAGGACATGTCGGCGGGCTACCCGCAGATGACGGTCTCGCAGCAGGTCCCGGCCGGGCAGCTGCCGAGCTTCCTGAAGGACCTCGGCTTCGACAGCCCCGCCGACCTCGACCAGGAGGCGGTCGACAACGTGGTGATCCCCGACACCCGGCGCACGCTCGCCGAGATGCGGCACCAGTCGCTGGCGACCATGGTGATGATGGGGATCAACCGCATCGTCGTCTCGGACGGCGAGATCAACGCCAAGCTCGTCTTCAGCATCGACGCCAGCGAGTCGATGTCACTGACCTTCAACGACTACAAGCCGACCAACTGGACCCTGGCCGGCCAGCTCGGCGCGAACGCCTTCGGCGCCTCCGGGATCGTGGTCAACACCACGACCCTCAACGCGCAGAACGAGGTCAACATGAATGCCGACCTGACCGGTGAGGTCACGGTTCGGTTCCACTCGGACTACTTCCCGATCGAGCGCTTCGCCGACACGGCGGCGATCCAGCTCATCAACTCGCACGCGAGGGTGGCGCAGCCGGCGCCCGAAGCGGCGGCGACTGCGCCCGCCGCCGGGGCTCCCCCGCCGGCCGCCGCGGCGCCACCGCCACCGCTGCCGGCCGCGCCGCCGCCCCCGGCCACCGTCCAGCAGGGGTTGAGGAGACGATGATGCGCCGCCCGGAGCTCGCCGATACCCTGACCGCGCTGGCGCTCGGCGCCTGCCCGGTGCACGAGGCGATCGTGGTCGAGGCGGCCGAGATCAGCCTGCCGCTCGTCGTGCGCATGGAGCGCGGGCCGGCCGGGCCGCGCTTCTTCGCCCAGCCGCCCTGGTCCGCCTTCCGTTCAGGCTTCGAGCCGGTCGCGCACCGCGCTCGCCTCGCCTTCGTCTCGGTTCCGAGCGAGGGCCCCGCCCGCCCGGCGCCCGCGGACGCCGAAACGCAACAACTGGCCCGCCCGGTTCCCGCAGGGTAAGCGATGCCCCCCAGCGCAGGCTATCCGATAGAGGATTTCCTCGAGGCCATCACGGCCCAGCTCGACCAGACGCAGGACGCGCTCCGGCTCAAGGCCGTCAACCGTCCACTGACCTTCGCGCTCAAGGACTTCAACGTCGATCTGAAGGTCTTCGTCGAGATGGATGCCCAGGGGCGGGTTACCTTCCGGCCCGCCGGCCCGAACGAGGCAGGAGCCAGCACGGTGACGATCGCCTTCACCACCATCACCCGGCCGATGATCGAGGAGAACACGATCTCGATGGAGATGGCGCAGGCGCCGACGCTGGACGAGCTCGGGCTGGCGCGGGACGAGCAGCGGCAGCTGGCAAAGATCGGGGTCAGGAACGCGGCGCAGCTGAAGACGCTGCAGCGGAGCGCCGGCGAGGACACGCTGTCGCGCTACACCGGGGTCGATCTCGGCCGCATCCGCGGGGCGTTGAACCTAGCCAAGCCGCGGGTCGAGGACGTGGTCGCGGAGCCGGCGCCCAGACGCGAGCCGACACCCCGGCGGGACGAGCCGCCGCCCGGGCCGGTGGCTCCGCCGGTCGCCGAGCCGGCGGTCGGCAACCTGACCGACCGGCTGCGGCGCGGGCTGGTGCAAAAGCCGGCGCGGCCCGACGGCGGCGCCGGTCCCCGGCGGCTCGAGTTCGGGCCGGGGGCGCGGCGGATCAACGTCGCGGGGCGGAACCTCCTCGAGGAGGGCCAGGCGCCGCTCGCGAGCCTCGACGGGCGGCCGCTCCCGCTCCTCGACGCGACGAGCCTCGCCGCGTCTTTCGCCCTCCCCGCGGGACAGTGCGGCGGCCGGCTCAGGATCGAGCTGCCGGACGGGTCGGTCGAGGACTTCGACCTCGTCGAGCGGCAAGGGGGCGGGCGATGATCCGCACCGGATACGTGCTGATGAAGCTGGCGGAGGGGGTGGAGACCCGGCTGCCCGCGCATCTCGACGTGCTGGACGGCGCGTTGCGGCCCGGCGGCTCGGTCGACGGGCGGGGGCCGATCGACCGGGCGATCCTGGCGCGGACCACTGGGATGCGCTGCAAGCGCTGCTTCCATGCCAGCGAGAGCCTCGGGCAGGTCGGCTGCCGCCATGTGCACTACAACGACGTGGAGGAGGCGCTGGGGCTGCCGCAGGTCGTGGTGCTGCGGCTGGCGGAGGCGGAGCGGACGGCGGCGGTCGTGGCGAGCCTGCGCGACCTCGACGAGGTGGCCTGGGTGATGGCCGAGCCGCTGGCGAGCGTGCCGTTCCATGTGCCATCCGACCACATGGGGATGACCCCCGTCGGCGCGGCGCACGAGGTCGTCGGCGCGGCCGAGGCGCTGGCGATGGAGCCGGGCTCGCGCGCGGTGGCGGTGGCTGCGATCGACACCGGGGTGACGCTCGAGCATGCCGAGTTCCAGCACCGCCTGCGCTCGGGCTACGACACAGTCGATCTTGGCATGGGGCGGGTGGCGGAGGACGTGGCGCTGGTCGGCGACAGCCGCGGGCGCGACTTCGTGGCGCGGGACGAGACGGGGCACGGCAGCCATGTCGCGGGCATCATCGGCGCCCGCGGACTATCGATGATGCCCGGCGTCGCCGGACGCTCGCCGGTGCTGCCGGTGCGGGCGCTCGCGGCGGCGCAGTCCGGCGACGGGCCGGTCTTCGGTGTCGGCGGCATTTCGGACATCGACGCGGCGATCAAGGTCGCGGTCGACATGGGAGCGAAGGTGCTCAACCTGTCCTTCGGTACCGCACGGTCCGAGACCGATCCCTTCGCGCCGCCGCCGCACGCGGACTCGATCGCCTATGCCGCGGCAGAGGGCTGCATCCCGGTAGCGGCGATGGGCAACTCGGGCGTCGAGGAGGAGTTCTTCCCCGCAGCACTCCCCGACTGCATCGCGGTGGGCGCGGTAACGCTCGCCGGCGAAAGGGCCGAGTTCTCCACGATCGGGCGGCACATCGCGCTCGCCGCCCCGGGCGAGGACATCTGGTCGGCGAGCCTCGCCGGCTACGCTCAGTCCTCGGGCACCAGCCACGCCGCGCCCTTCGTCTCTGGCGCTGCGGCGCTCCTGGCGGCACGGGCCGCCCGCCGCGGCCACGAACTTACCGCCGGCGAGGCGCGCGAGGCACTCTGCCTATCGGCCCGGGGCGACGCCCCGAACCCCGAGACCGGCTGGGGGATGCTCGATATCCCCGCCGCGCTCCGCCACCTCGACGCCATGGAGTTCACCACAACGGAGGCCGCCGCATGACCCCCGACGCCGTAGCGCTCCTCGCGCCGTACCTCCGACCGGACCTGGCGGCGGACGCGGTCAGCGCCCGGCTCGCCGTGCCCGCCGAGCGCGCCGCGGCCGGGATCGACCCCGACGCCATCGCGGAGCTCGCCCGGGCGGGGGAAATCGAGAAGCTCGCCGCGCTCCTCGCCCGCGCGCTCCTCACGCAGGAGGTGCGCGCCCGCGCCACGCCATTGCCGGTCGATGCGGCGCGCTGGATCAGCACCAACGTCACTGCTCACGCCCGGAACGCGGCCCGGGTCAGGGCGATCTGGCGGGTCGAGGCCGGCCTCGGCGAGGCCGGCGATGCGGAGCTCCGTGACCACGCCATCCGATCAGCCCTCGCGGGCAAGACCGAAACCCCGGTGCCAGGGACGGCACCGACAAACCTCCCCGCGCCGGGGAAAGGAGGCTCGAAGATGACCACGTGGACTGAACTGAGGGACCGGATCCTCGCGAGCGTCGCGATCAATCCGGCCGGCCTGCCCGAGAAGCTGCGCAAGAGCAAGGGGCAGGAGGTCTACGTCGACGCCGTGGTTCAGGGCGTCGCGACCCAGCAGCACTTCACCGAAGCCGACTGTGACGCGGCCTTCCTCTGGGCGACCTCCGCCCTGGGGCTGATGCTGATCGACGGGCACTACAACCCGACCGACCAGCGCTTCTACACCCACCTGCAGAAGGCGCTGGTCGAGCTCGGTGGCGATGCCGACGAGAGCGGGACCGTCGAGATCGACACCCAGGGCCTGGACATGTTCGCGCCCGATCCGGCCGACGAGTTGCAGCGCGTCATGCTGTTCAAGAAGGTGATGCAGATCCTCGGCGTTCCGGGCCCGGACGCCGGCAGTTCCAGCGGCAACACCGCGATCGTCGCGCAGCGCGCCATCTTCGTGCAGGGCGTAGGCCATGTCGGCCGCAAGATGGCCAACCGCTACGACGACCACCGCGGCGACACCCGGGTGATGACCGAGATGGTGATCTCGGCCTACACCAACTACATCAGCGACCTCGCCGACGGCGCGGGAAGCGGAGGCGGCGGGGGAATCGCCAATGTCGACCTGCCACCGCTGCACGATCCCCAGGGCTTCAACGACGAGATCGAGCCCGACAACGTGCGCGCGGTGTCGACGATCTACGTGACCTACCAGCTCGAGTTCGCGATCAAGGCCGCCTACCGCGTGCTCGACCTCTTCGTCGCCGGGCTCTTGCCGATCCCGGCATCGGATGGCTCGGCGCGGGACCTCGACAATCTCTACTGGGAGCAGGACGATCTCCTCGACGAGGCCAGCCGCTACTCGGTGTACGCCCGGGTGCTGGGCGCGGCCGGCGGGCAGATCGCCTTCGACATCCAGCCCAACACCGAGTTCAACAAGCTTCTGCTGCGCGCGGTCTCGGCCGTCTCGGAGTTCGAGCGCGAGCAGTCGGCGTTGACCCACTTCGACAACGCTGCGCTCGGCCGCCGTTTCCAGTCGACCAAGGGCGAGTTCGTGCGGAAGGCGATCCGCGACTTCGCCGCCAACGTCTCGTTGCGCGGCTGGGCCGGCACTGCCTTCACCGCCGAGCGCATGGCGCGGCAGATCAAGCGCGTGCTGAAGGTCCTCTCGCTGCCGGCGGTCAAGAACGCCTTCGGGGTAACAACGCCCTGGCAGGTGGTGGAGCGCATTTCGCAGCGCGAGTTCGGCATCACCGTCAACACCGTCCTGCACCGCACCCTGGCGGTGGAGACGCAGACGATCATGCGGATCATCGCCGACCACCACACCGTCTGGTCGCTGAACGCCGGCAATCCGCTCTTCCCCGAGCCGGGACAGACGAACTCGGACCTCGACGCCGAGACGACGCGGCGGCTTATGGTGGCCTGCCAGCACTTCCGCGCCGTCACCGGCGTCGGCGACACCATGCTCGACGAGTACTCGACCCCGGTCGAGACCGAGCCAATGCCGAGCTTGCCGGACATGTCCGGCTTCGGCGGCAGCGGCGCAGCGCCGGGCATCGACATGGCGGGGCTCAGCCAGCTTCGCGACATGGTGTCGGGCGGGCAGACGCCGAGCATCGAGCAACTGCGGGCGATGCTGCCGGGCTTCTGACCCGACGGCATCCCCATCCCGATTCCGAGGAGGTTCCGCCATGTACGCTCGCACCCGCGCCGCCGATGCCGCGAAGCGGCTGCTCCGGACCGCGTCGCACCGCCTGATGACGCCCGACCCGACCACTGACCGGGTTCTGACCCAGTCGCTCGACCGCTCGCTCGACTGGCGGGTCGGCGATTCGGGCGCCGCGGCGAGCCGAAGCTTCGAGCCGAGCTTCGCCGAGACCGCCGGCCGCTCGCTCGCCTTTCAGGTCAAGCCCGCCGGCCACGGCATCAGCCTCGCCGACCAGCGGGAGATCTCGAACGGCGCGGTCCGCGGCCTGATCCGTGAGCACTTCGGGGCCGAGCCGCTCTCCTGGTTCGACAGCAAGGCCGAGGCGGCGCTCGGACGGTCGGCGCCGCCGGGCTACGGCGCCCGCTACGCGCTCGGGCTCGACGCGGGCGGGCTGACCGAGGTGCAGGCGAGCTACGAATGGGGGCCGTTAGTCCTCGACATGCTGCCCGGCCCAGTGATGGACTTGGCCCAGACCGCCCTGTCCGCCGTCCCCGGCCTCCGCCCCTTCGCCACCATCATCCGCTGCGGGCGCGCCTCGGGCGGTCAGCAGATCTCCTTCGAGATCGCGCAGGAGACCGCTCTCAGCGCGCTGAAGCCGTTGATGGAGGCGCTCGGCATGGGCGAGCGGCACGGGAGTTCTCGCGACGCTGATGGCTTTCGTTCTCGGCGCGCGCTTCACGCTGCCGCCCTCGGTGGCGACGCTGACGCTCCTGCACACCCAGCGCGGCCCGGAGCTCAGGCTCGATGTCAACATCGACGCGTTGCCGGACGCGCCCGAGCAACTGCTGCCGCTGTTGCGCCTGCCGCTCACCGAGCGGCCGCAGAACTTGGCGGCACTCGACACCTGGATGACGGCAATGACCCCCGACGGCTACTGGGGACCGGGCTCGGTGACCGTGCTTTCGGTCCGCGTTCGCCCGGACATGCCGGCGCGCCTCGCGCTCTACCTGCGCCCGCTGGCGCTCGACGCCGCACTCCCCGCCCCCGCCACCGAAGCGCCTGCTCTACCCCGACCCGCAGCGTCGCAGTCCAGCTCCAGCCGCGCCTACAACCGTGCTCCCATCTGAGGTCCCGACCATGCCCGCGCTGCAATCCTCCCGGTCCGCGCCGGCGATGCCCAGGGACGAGACCCTCCGGATCGTCCGGGACAACGTGCGGGCGATGCTGCTCTCCTCGCCGGCCTTCCGCGCGCAGACGCCCGAGGCGCAGCGGCAGATCGCCCACGACACGGTCACGGTCGCCCGCTTCATCGCCGACGCCGGCGGCGCCACCGCGGGCGTCCCGCTGACCGCGGTCATCACCAATCCGGCCGCGGCGCGCACCGCCAGGGCGGCCCCGGCCCGCCCGTTCGCGCCGCCGGCCCCGCCGACCTCGCCGGACGGCGGCCAGACCGGCTTCGACCCGGCGTCGGCCGGCTTCGACCCGGCGGCCACCAGCCAGCTCGCGGGCCAAGCAGAGGCGCTGGTCGACGCGATCGATTTCCCCGGTTTCTGCGCCGACCTGATCAAGGGCGTCTTCACCGCCATCGTGAAGACGTCGATCCAGCAGATGGAGGCCTACGCGACGATGGTCGCGAACGTCGCCAAGTCGGTCGACCAGTATATGCAGGACAACGTGTCGAGCGAGCAGGCGATGGACCAGCTCGTCAACGGCCACCCCGAGCTCTTCGAGGCCGACTTGGGGGCCGGCGTCGTGAAGCAGCGCGACGAAGCGGCGCCGGACCAGATGGGCGGCTTCCTGCAGAAGTCTCGGACTGCCGTTCGATCTCGACACTTCGGATCCGGAGGTGGTGCAGAACGAGGTAGTGCCGGCGCAGCGGGTCTCGATGGCTATGGACCGCCAGAAGCTCCTCGCGACGATGGTGCTGATGGGGATCAACCGCATCGTCGTGACCGACGGGCGGATCCAGGCCTCGGTCACCTTCGACATGTCGGCCAGGGACCTGCAGCGGCGCAACTACGAGCGGAGCACGTCCTTCACCCAGAACTACATGCAGAAGTACAATAAGAAGAAGCAGAACGGGTGGTGGATCTTCTCGAACGAGAGCGAGTCGGACGAGAGCGTGCTGAAGGTCCGCTCCTCGGTCGACACCACCCAGACCGACCAGTCCGAGAGCCAGATTCAGCTCAAGACCAAGCTGACCGGCAACGTCGACCTGCGCTTCAAGTCCGACTACTTCCCGCTCGAGAAGATGCTCGACATGCTGGGCACCAACCAGACGGTGATCACCCAGGTCGCGCAGCAGCCCACGCCGCAGCAGGCGATGCAGGTGCGGCCGATCGCCCCGCCGCCAGCGCCGGCGCTGCCACCGCCACCCCCCTTCGCCGGCGGAGCCGTGCAGCCTCCGGGGACAGCCGGGCAATGACGACGCTGCCGCTCGCGCTGTCGCTCGGCCATGTCGCCGCCCTGCTCGGGCGGGCGCGGGCGGCGCACGGGCTGGCGCGGTCGCTTGGCGACCCGTTCCTCATCGACCTGCCGCCGATCGGCGGCGGCGCGGGGGACGTGGTCAGCGAGTCCTCGATCGAGATCACCGCCTCGCTCTACTTCGCCGCCGAGATCGAGGCGACCTTCCTGCCCGCGGTCGCCGAGCAGCTCGCGCTCAATCGCTTCACCCTCAATCTCACCGACCGCGGCGCCGCGGAGGCGATGGAGGCGCTCGCCGCGGCGATGCGTGACCCCTGGGTCGACCGAACGCTCCGCAACCAGATCTTCCTGCGCTGCTTCGGCATCGGCGAGGCCGAGCCGAACCTCGGCGATACGGCGCTCAATCGCGAGTTCGAGCCGCTCTTTGCCCGGCTCTGCGCGGCGCTCGCCGCCTCGGCGCGCGACCTCGAAGGCTGGGGTGCGCCGGCGGGCGCCGCGATGCGCGCGGCGGTGGCGGCGCAGGCGGTACTGGGCAATATCGGGGGGCGGCTGCAGGGCAACACGCTGATTGTCACCGAGCGTCTGACGCGGCAGCTCCAGCTCTCGATCGCGGCGCTCAACCACCCTGGCATGGCGGCGCTGTTCATGGGCCGTAGCGCCTGGGACGTGGTGCGCGGCGTGCTGGGGCCGGACACGCCGGACCTCACGAAGCCGGTCACGCGCGCTCAAACCGGCCTGCGGCTTCTTTCGTGGATCGCGGTCCATCTCGCCGCGATCCAGAACGCCGATGCACAGGGCCTGATCCAGGCGATCGTGGACGAGCCGGGGCTGTCGGGCTGGGCGGAGCTATGGCTCGACGCCTCGGGGATCGCGCTCTCCGGCCAGGCGCAGGGGCGGCTGCAATGACGCTGCCTGACGCCCTTCCCGCTCCCTACGACCGGCGGCCCGATGCGCGGGGCGTGCGGCCGCAGCCCGAGACCGTCAGCCTGGTCACAAGCCAGATCGACGCACTCCTCGCCCGGACGCCCTCGTTCTACGCGCTGACCCCGCAAGAGCAGAAGACGCTGCGCCGCGACCTCGCGTACATCTCTTCCTACGCCGCCGAACTCGCCCGCGACGCCTGGGCCCAGGCCAAGCGGCTGGGCCAGACGCCGCTGGTCCGCAAGGAGGTCACCTATCGCCCCGATCCCGAGAGGCAGCCGGTCGCTCGCACCGCCGCGGCGCAGGCCAACCTGCAGACCGCGGCCACCGGCCGGGTCGCCGACATCACTCAGTCGACGCTGCGCGCCATCGCCTTCCCGACCTTCGTCGCCGACCTGATCAACGGCACGTTTGACGCCATCATCGGCAGCACGATCAAGCAGATGCAGGCGTTCATGGATCTGGTGAAGCAGGTCTCGAAGACCGTCGAGGAGTTCACCCGCGAGAACATCACCGACAACAACGCCCGCGACTGGCTGGTGCAGTCGTTCCCCGGCCTGATGTCGATCGACACCTCGGGCGACGAGCCCGCCGTCACCCCGACCGACGCCGGCTCCGCCGCTGACGCTGCGGCGCTCGCCCCGATCCAGGGCCAACTCGGCCTGCCCGATCCCGTCTCCTCGCTCGACGAGTTCGACGATCAACGACAAGCTCGTTCCCGCCGCCCGGCGCAAGCTCGCCGAGTTGCGGCTGCAGATGCTGTCGTCGATGGTGATGCTCGGTCTGCAGCGGATCGTCATCCGCCACGGCCGGCTGCGCGCGACCATGGGCTTCCACATCGACGCCACCGACCGCGCCCATGCCGAGCAGGCCTCGACCTTCGACATCGCGCACCAGCACTCGGTCAGCGGCTTCTTCTACGTCGCTTTCTCGGCCAAGACCTCGGTCGCCTACGTCTCGTCGCAGAAGTCCGACAGCGACAGCGCGATCAACGTGCAGGCGGACCTGACCGGCGAGGTCGACCTGACCTTCGAGACCGACTACCTGCCGCTCAACCGGCTGGCCCGCGCCGAGTTCGATCGAGAAGATCCGTCAGAACACCCCGAACCCGGAGGCCAACGTGCCGAACCATTCGGCCAGCGTGACCGCGCGCCCCGACACCGGGCCGAGCGCCGGGCAGATCGTCTCCGACCGGATCACCGCCCATGGCGCGGAGCCGGCGCCGACGATCTCGCCGGATTCTGCTCAAGGCCGCCGCCGACTCCGCGACCGGCGGCGGCGCCGGCGCGGCGGTGGGCGCGGTCACCGGAGGCGGAGGATGAGGATGCGCGAGGACCCGCCGCGGCCCGACCCGCTGCCCGGCCCGTTCGCGGCCCAGGACGGGCCTGAGATGGCGACCCCGGCCGCGGTCGAGGCGCTCGCCGCCGGCCAGGTCAAGGCGCTGCTCGAGTTCGGCGCCGGCCTTCTACCAGCTCTCCCCCGTGGTGCGGGAGAGGATGAGCGACGACCTGCGCAAGATCTCGACCTACACCGCCACGCTCCTGCACGACGACTGGTCGCAGAGCCGCAAGCTCGACCAGACGCCGCTGGTCCGGGCGCAGCGCGTGGTGCGCGGCCCGGTGGTGCCGGCGCCGGCGCCGTCGCGCACGGCGGCCCGCACGCTCGCCGACGGCTTCGTCCAGACCGAGGAGGGCGGCTTCACCCCGGTCGCCGCCTCGAACATCGCGCGGATCACCGAGGATACCCTGAACGCCATCGCCTTCCCGACGTTCGTCGCCGACCTGATCAAGGGCACCTTCCAGGCGATCGTCGACGCCTCGATCCAGCAGATGGAGGCCTATGCCGAGCTGCTGTCCAACGTCGCCAAGACGGTCGACCAGTTCATGGGCGACAACGTCTCCGACAACAACGCCCGCGACTGGCTCGTCGGCGCCTACCCGCAGTCGCTCGAGCTCGACACCGCGTCGGGCCAGCCGATGGTGAAGGTCCGCCCCGGCGCCGAGGACTCGACCAACCAGCCCGACTTCCGCCGCGACCTGAACCTCCCCGAGGAGGTCAGCCTCGACGACCAAACCGTTGAGGAGGTGCTGGTCCCCGGCGCCCGCCGGCGCATCGCCCAGAGCCGGCAGCAGACCCTTGCCACGATGGTGCTGATGGGGATGAACCGCATCGTCATCACCCGCGGCCGGATCAAGGCCGGCATGGGCTTCCGCATCGACACCACCGACCGCAGCCGTAGCCAGTACGCCTCGAACTTCGAGGCCAAGCACGAGAGCCAGATGAAGTACGGCTGGTTCCTGTCGCCGGTCTCGGCCTCGGTGCGCAACTCGGTCACCTACGTCTCCTCGACGAAGAAGGACTCGGAGTCCGCGCTCGACGTCCAGGCCGACCTCACCGGCGAAGTCGATCTGCAGTTCAAGTCCGACTACTTCCCGCTCGAGCGCTTCGCCACCACCGGCGTCATCGCCCAGATCCAGCAGAACACCCCGAACCCCGGCGCCAACAAGCCCGTCACCGGCGCAGGCACCACGACCCAGCAGCAATAAATCCCTCCGCGCGTCGAAGAAAGGAATCCGTCATGGCCATGCCCCTCGATTACGCCCGCCCACGCCGCTACGGCCGCCCCTTCGGCGAGGTCAGCCCGATCATCGAGGCGACGAACGCCTGGGACGCGATCAGCCAGATCGCCGGCTTCGCCGCCCGCCACCAGGGCTTCCGCATCGGCGTGCCCGACACCTCGTTCTTCCCGTTCTCGGCGATCTGCCGTCTGAAAATGACCTTCGCGTCCGGCACCTACTCCGGCACCGGATTCTATATCGGGCCGCGCCTGATCCTGACCTGCGGGCACAACCTCTTCGACAAGACCGCCGACGGCAGCGGCACCGAAGCGGCGACGGCGCTGACCGTCCGCGTCGGCCAGCAGAACGCCACCACCTGGCTCGACAGCTTCGAGGTGACGCCGGCGGACTGGACCGTGCACCCGACCTGGGTCGCTTCGGGAGCGAGCAACCGCGGCTTCGACCTCTCGGTCATCCGCGTCAGCCACTTCCCGCCGGGCGGCGAGCACTTCGACCTGATCAACTACTCGCCCGCGCCGGAGACGCCGATCGCGGTCTGCGGCTACGGGGGCGAGGACGTCGACAGCGACCGCCAGCATCTCGACATCGACCGGGTGCGGAGCCTTAGCGACGACTACGAGAACTTCGAGTACAACCTGCAGACCCGCAAGGGGAACTCCGGCTCGCCGGTCTTCGCCCATTTCACCAACACCTCGAGCGAGCTGCCGCAGGCGATCCCGGTCATGGGTGTGCACGTCGCCGGCCACAGCGGCACGCTCAACCGCGGCGTGCTGCTTAGCCCCGACAAGATCGAATGGGCGCTCGGCGGTGGCATCTCCTCGGTCTCGGTCTTCTCGCTCGGCCGCTCCTCCCTGGGCGGCTTGCCGCTGCAGCGAAGCGCCCCGGGCATGCTCGGCGGGCTGCCGCTGATGCCGCCGGCGCGCAAGACGATGCTGCGCACCCAGAGCTATGCTCGGCCGTTCGAGCGCGCCTGGATCGTCATCGACCAGAGCGCTGCCGGCGGCATGGGCACGGCGAAGCGCACGTTCGGCCACCCGACGCACGACCTCTCGGGCAAGACCGCCCTCAGCGTGCGGGTGCCGAACACGCCCGCGGGCGGCAAGGTGCTCTGGAACATCCCCGACGCCACCCACAAGACCCGCGCGGCGCTCGAGTTCGGGCGGCGCCCCGACCGATTTCGTCTCCGGGACCACCGCGACGCTGCGCTCGACCGCCGGCGGCCCGGTGGCGCTCGACGTCATAGTCAAGGACGCCTCCGGCACCACCGTCGAGTTCGAACAAGTACTGGCTCTCCTCGCCGCAGTTCGTGATCGTCTCGATCCACGCAACCACCGACGCCTTCTTCGACGGCATCGGCCTCGGCCCGCGACGGCCGGCGATCTACGCCGAGATGGCCGCGACGATGCGGCACCTCTACCGCAACGTGAACGTGCGCTTCGTCTTCCCCGGTGACGTGCTCCCCGCCCACCTCGGCGTGGGCGCCAACGCCGCCTTCCCCGGCGGGGTGCAGGCGGTGCCGTCGGTGATCTACGCCGAGGCGATCGGCGCCGACACGGTGATGGACCCCGAGGACACGAACGCCAACGGTGTTGACACGCCCTATCCGGGGCACCGGCACGGGCGGCTGCATACGCCGGGTACCATGGCCGCGCCGATGGACGGTCACGCGCTCGCGCACGGGCTGATCCACCACTTCGCCCCCAACCGGCCCGAGGTGCGCGCCGTCCAGAACGCCGCCGCGAGCGGTACGCTGCCGGCTGCGGACATGGACCGGGCGGCCACCTTCTACGGGCGGCTGATCGGCGAGAACATGGCGCACGAGGTCGGCCACTTCGCCACCTTCGTCGGCACCGGCCACGGCGCGGGCGGGCTGACCGAGCCGGGCTCGGCGCGCACCACGACCGAGCGCACCGGCTTCACCATCGACACCACGGGTGGCGGAGCGCTTCTCACCGACAACGGCCGCGCCACGGTTAACGATCTCGACGCCGACAGCCTGCGCACCTTTGAGGACTTCCTGCCGATCGATCCGCCGATCGACCAGTCCCGCTTTGTCGAGCGCGGCGGTCGGGTGGGCTCCTTCTCGCGGGCGCAGGGGTGGGTGGTCGGCGCCCCCCGGACCAGGCAGCTTTCCGGCGAGACCACCGTGCACCTGCCCGGGGCGACCATTCTCGAGGGCTGGGAGGCGGACGCCTTTGTTTTCGCCGTGGAGACGGCGATCCGGACCGTGCTCGGCTCGAACCCGGCGTTCATGCTGCTGGCGCCCTTCGTCGATCTCGACCTGATCCTCGACGCCTGCGACCGCTACGGCGTGACCCTCGCCTACGGGCCCTCCGCGACCGGCGGGCTGTCCTGGGGCGGGATCGGCGGCAGCGCCGCCATCGTTTTCGCCCCCGGACACCGCATCGGCTTTGCCGGAACCGGGTCGGGCGTCGTCGGCAGCATCTACAGTGCCGGCGTTTCGGGGCAGGTCACGCTGATCAACGGCGGCCCGGAGAAACTCGCCGGCGATTGCCTGATGACCGGCATCTCGGTGGCCACGCTGGGTTGGTTCGACACGGGTATATTCGACGTGCCGATCGGCGCTCATATGGTACTCGACATGAGCGGCAACCCGATCGGAGTGACCTTCGAGATCGGCATCTCGGCCGGCGTTCCGATCATCAGTCTGATCGAGGTCTACGGTCAGCACACCAGGACCGTCACCACCTTTGGCCGCCGCTACGGCCGGGCGCTCGCGGCCCCGCCGGGCGCGCTCGACGCGGCGGTCGCTGAGGCGGTGGCGCGCGGCGCGAGCCCTGAGCAGGCGACGACTTTCCTTTCGGGGCTGTTCGGCTAATCCGGAATGCAGTCCGATCCGACGGCAAGCCGCGACACTGGACGGCGGATGGCAACCAGGCGCGGCCGCGGGTCACGCGGCGGTGCTGGTCGCCGATGTTGCCATCGAGCGTGCCCCGTAATTCTCCTACCTCTTGCCGTCGATTCCGGGAGCCGCGCTTGACCTCAGTTGGTGGAGGGCCCAGGCAGAGCAACGCCGGCTTCACGTGGGGCAACGGCGAGGTGAACCGCTCATTCCTTTTTCGCGTTGCAAGCAATAGAGGCGTTGCGGACGTGGCGGCATTTTGTCCCGGCGATTCCGGCGGTCTCGCGGCACTGGCTGGCGAGGTCGGCGAGATAGTGTCGGCGTCGAGGTTGAGGAGTGCGTCGCGAGGCTCCTCCACGCGCTCGGGAACGTGTTCTATCGGCCGAGGTTCGGCGCCGGCGCCAGGCAGAACAGATGCCGGCTCTCCTGCCAGGCTTCCTCCTCCGTCAGCCCCGTCCCCTTCATGATCGTGTTCATCTCCATCCGGGTGAGCACGCCCGGCTCTGCGCCGCGATCGTCGAGGGCTTCCACCGGCGCATCCTCTCCGGCGCCGTCGCCCGCCAGTGGTTGATCGTGATCTGCTGCATCTCCTCGAGTGTCATCGCTCTCCCTTCCCAAACGCCCGTTCTGTGGTTTCGTGCTGCAGGACGAGACAGGAGCCATTCGGCTTCTGGATAGGCAGGGGCGCCCCTTGGCGCTGCACGGCCTCCACGATCAGGCGCAGCGGGTTGTCCTCGGCATCGCCGGGTTGGCGCTCGCGGAACATGCCGAGCTGCATCCCGAGCTTCACGAGCGCACCCAGTTTGTCGTGAAGCTTGATCCTGACTCCATTGCGACCCTCGCTGATCTCCGCGATAGCGTGGCGGGTGTCGGCGTCGATTTCATCTGAAGACTTCACACCGACGCCAGCGGTCTCGCCGATGACACTATCGTGGAGCGCCTTCTGACGCGGTCCCCAGGTAACGGCCTTGCCAATGTCGGAGAAGGCGACCTTGGCGAGCTCGGCCATGATGCGTTCCTGTGTGATTTCCTGACGCGCGCCTATCTTGCGTCCAAGCACGGCAATCTCCCCCGCAACGACATCATTCTGCATCAATCGGCCGCCGGTGGTGCGCGCGGTCTTAGGGCTGTAGCCGGCGCGAATGGCGGCTTGGGTGGCGTTGCAATCGAGGCCGTACTCAGTCACGAAGCGAGCACGGCGACCATTGAGGACAGTCGAAACAGATACGTCGGTGATGGCCTTCTCCAATGCCTATCTCCATTCATCCTATCCACCAGGTTATACGCTCAGCGTATAAAACGTAAAACTCCCCCGCATCGTAACCGATTGCAAGTCTATTAGCCAGCCTTCCCTTTCAACTGCCCGTTATCGTTATGCGACCCTCCTACTGAGTGAGGTGATCGCGTTTTTCTTCGGCGGCGCCTCCCTGAAATGTAGCTCCGAACCTCAAAGACCGGTCGGCACTGCGGGTCGTCCTAGTGCTGTAGCCGGAGCGGCGGCCGGCGCAGCGGGGAGGATAATTGGGGGTGCGCCCCTGGATCAGCGGCGTAGAAAAAGGGTGTAGATTTCTTATTGGTGGTCAAATCTGTCCACCCTTGCACACCCCACCGAGGAGCACGGGCGGCGCAGGCGCCTGGAGCCGGGGGGGCAAGTCAGGGTACACGAAACGTGCTCCTGGCTCCTAAGTGGTGCCTCGCAGGCGGTGATGTACTGAAGCTTCTGCAAAAGGCCTCGCGGCGGGAGGCGGTCATGGCACGCTGGTGATGTTCGAGCTCACCAGGCCCGTAGGAGAGGCAGATGCCATGACCAGGAAGCAGGGTACGACCAGGGTGATCGACGTGAAAGCACTGCTGGACGACGACGGGGACTATCTTCGCGCGATGGTGCGGGCGATCGTGGAGGCGACGCTCGAGGCCGAGATGACCGCGGCGCTCGGCGCCGAGAAAGGCGAGCGGACGAGCGAGCGGCTGGGCTACCGCTCGGGCTCCTACACGCGGGCTGATCACGCCTGTCGGCACGCTGGAGCTGCGGGTGCCGCAGGACGGCGACGGCCGGTTCTCGACCCGGCTGTTCGAGCGCTACCAGCGCTCGGAGAAGGCGCTGGGGGGCGGCGCTGGCGGAGATGTACGTGCAGGGGGTTTCGACGCGGAAGGTGAAGGCGATCACCGAGGCGCTGTGCGGGCATGCCTTCTCGGCCTCGGCGATCAGCGAGATCAGCAAGACGATGGACGCCGAGCTTGCCGCCTTCGCCGAGCGCCTGCTGGAGGAGGCCTACCCCTCCCTGATCCTCGACGCGCGCGACGAACGCGTGCGCGAAGGGGGCGTGATCACGAGCCAGGCGGTGCTGATCGCGATTGGCATCGACTGGGAGGGGCGGCGCAACGTGCTCGGGGTCGACCTGGCCAACCGCGAGAGCGGCACGAGCTGGAGGGACTTCCTGGTCGGGCTGAAGGAGCGCGGGCTGGATGGGGTCGAGTTCGTGGTCTCAGACGACCACGAGGGGCTGAAGCGGGCGATCCGCGAGACCTTGCCGGCGGCGGCCTGGCAGCGCTGCTACGTGCACTTCTTGAGGAACGCGCTCGACCATCTGCCGCGCAAGGCCGACGACGACTGCCTGCAGGAGCTGCGGTGGCCCTACGATCGCCGCGAGCCCGCCGAGGCGCGCCAGGACTTGGCACGCTGGCTCGCCAAGTGGCAGGCGAAGTATCCGAAGCTCTGCGACTGGGTCGAGGCGAACATCGAGGAGACGCTGACTTACTACCGGCTGCCCCAGCAGCACCACAAGCACATGAAGTCCACCAACATGCTCGAGCGGCTGAACCAGGAGCTGAAGCGGCGCACCCACGTGGTGCGCATCTTCCCCAACGCCGCGAGCTGCCTGCGGCTGGTCCGGGCGCTGGCGGTCGAGACCCACGAGAACTGGCTGGAGGCGATCCGCTATCCCAACATGGCGCACCTCGCCGAGCACAAGAAGGAGATGCTGCGCAGACTGGAGCAGGAAGCCGCCTGACGGCGGCTGGCGGGTGCGCGCGCTGGCGTCACGCAAGCGCCGCGCGCGCACCCGCCGAACCCAGCGGCCATCGTACAATTTGCAGAAAAGCTGGACACTACTTCGCAGGCACTTGGCGATCGGACCTCCCACGGCTAAGAACAGCGGAAAGCACCAGAAGTAATAATCTCACCTTGGCGTTCTCCCGTCGAACTTCGCTAGGAGATGGTCCGATCGGCCCACTCCGAAGGCAAATTCGTGTAGAACCCGCTATTTCCACTGGACTTTCGAGAGACCGCAACCCGGCGGCTGGCGGCAGGGCCGGCGGAACGGAGCGGTTGATCCGCCGGCGGAGCGGGCGGCACTCGGACGGCCCGCCGCTGAGGAACAGCACGGCCGAAGAGCAGCAATCTGACGTGACCGCCGTCGGGGCTTCGGCCCGCTGGTCTGCCGAGGGACGCCCACGGCGGCGAATCCTGAAGGTGGCGGAGGCGGGCTCGAGGTCTTGCTGGCGAGGGCGGGTTCGCTCCTTTTTCGCGTCGGGCGGGAAGTGGTCGTGTGCTGCGCTCCTGACAAATGGCAGGGATACGGACGTTAGCTGACCATTCGCTCATGTCACGAACGGTCAGCTTCGGTACGCTAACGATGTCAGTGTTTCAAGCTCCGGACCTACCCGACTGGAGAACGCCAACGCGCCCCTCCATCCGCGCGAACGCGTCGAGCTTGACGAAAAAGTCGCGGAGGACGGCGTCGCGGTCCACTGCCCGGACGTAGCGCATCAGCGGGCGGGCCGCGTCGAAGCTCCAAGTCGGGACCTCGGTCAGAACTGGAGTGGGCACGAGCACGCTCGGGCACCAGTTGGGGTCGATCAGCCAGGCCACCGGGGCCATGTCCCAGATCTCCTTGGACCAGCCGACGTGATTGTCGCTGTACTCCTTGAAACGCTGCGCGAGGAACCTGCCGATCTCTCCACGCGGCTCCACATAGCGCTCGATCTCCGGGACTGTGCTGTGGAGGTGCGAGACCACGCCGCGGCAGGGCAGGAGGACCACCGCTACGCCGCAATCAAAGAGGATCTGCGCTCCGCCGACGTCCTGCCAGAGGTTGAACTCACGCACGTCCGGCCACTCGAGGGCATGGCCGCCGAGCCAGACAACGACAACCCGGTCGATGATGTCGGGCGCGGCGAGCAACGCGGAGGCGACATTGCTGATCGCACCAATCGCGACGATGTAGAGCGGATCCTCCGGGCTTCCTGCCCGCGCCCGCGCGATCAGGTCGTCAACGGCCTGCGCGGCGAGCGGCTTCTTCGCCGCGCCGACGTAGTCGGTGACGCCGCGATGGACGAAGCCATCCGGTCTCACGCCCATGCGCTCGAGCAAACGCAGGATCTCGTCGTGGCTAAGCTCCATGCCGTGGCCCGGGCTGTCGGAGCGGCGGTTGTGGAAGGGGGCGGCGTAGATCGCCTGCAGGTCGAGGCTCTCGGGCGACAACAGCATCTGCACGATGGCGAACTGGTCATCGATCTCGTTGTAGGTGTCGGTGTCGAGCACCGCCCGCACCTTCCGCCGCGGCGGCTCGAGGAGCCTCACGCGGTCCGCCACGCTCAATCCGGTCATTCTTCTCTCCCTGTCGCTATTGCTGCCCGACGGCCCCGCCACCCGCGGCGAAGACGTGGACGTTCTCCGGCTGGACGGCGAGGGTGATCGGGTCGCCCGGCGCCAGCAACGCCATCCCCTCCAGCACGGTTACGAGCTGCCGGCCGGCGAAGTCGACGAGCAGGTGGGTCTGCGACCCCGTGGGCTCGACCTGCGCCACGGTTCCGGCAAGGCCCTGCCCCGCCGGCCGCAGATGCTCGGGCCGCAGCCCCACCTCCACCCGCTCCCCCTCGGCCAGCACCACCGGTCCGGCCAGCGCCAGCACCACGTCCGTCCCGTCCAGCCGCACCAGCCGGCCGTCGAGCCGGCCGGGCAGGAAGTTCATCGCCGGCGAGCCGATGAACCCCGCCACGAACCGGTTGGCCGGCGTCCGGTAAAGCTCGATCGGCGTGCCAAGCTGCTCAATCCGGCCCGCGTTCATCACCGCGATCCGGTCAGCCAGCGTCATCGCCTCGATTTGGTCATGCGTCACGTAGATCGCCGTCGTGCGCACCTTCTGGTGCAGCGACTTGATCTCGGCCCGCATCTGCACCCGGAGCTTGGCGTCGAGGTTCGACAGCGGCTCGTCGAAGAGGAAGACCGCCGGGTCGCGCACGATGGCCCGGCCCATCGCCACCCGCTGCCGCTGCCCGCCCGAGAGCTGCGACGGGCGCCGGTCGAGGATCGGCGTCACCTCGAGGAGGGCCGCCGCCGCCTCGACGCGCCGACGGACCTCGTCGCGCGGCATCCGCGAGATCTTCAGGTTTAGGCCCATGTTCTCGCGCACTGTCATGTGCGGGTAGAGCGCATAGTTCTGGAACACCATCGCCACGTTGCGCCGCTTCGGGTCCGCCTGGTTGACCACCCGCCCGTCGAAGCGGATCTCGCCCGCCGTCACAGGTTCGAGACCGGCGATCATCCGCAGCAGCGTCGACTTCCCGCAGCCGGACGGCCCGACCAGCGCGAGGAACTCCCCCTGCGCCACGGACAGATCTATGCCGTGCAGGATGCCCGCCGAGCCGTAGGACTTGCGCAGTCCGACCAGATCGACGGTGGCCATCTCCAACTCCCTCCCCCACGCACGGGTGCATGAGCCGTACATGTCCTGTGTATGTTACGTGCCTGGCACTTTTCAACTGCACACGAGTGCAGCATATTCGCCTGAACGAGTCGGTCAAGCGTGGAGCCGTGTGTCGGATAAGCTGAGAGTCAGGTCGATCGACGTGGCGCAGCTGGCAGGCGTCAGCCGGTCGGCGGTGTCTCGGACCTTTACCCCCGGCGCCTATGTCTCCAGCGAGACGCGGAGCAAGGTTCTGCGCGCGGCCGAGGCGCTCGGGTACGAGCCGAACGCGCTGGCGCGGGGGCTCATCACCCAGCGGACTGGGATCGTGGGGATCGTCTCGACCGACCTCGACAACCCGTTCTACGCTACCCTGCTGCAAGCGCTCGGCGAGGGACTGCAGGCGCGCGGCCTCGCGCCGCTCCTCCTCTTTGGCGACCAGCACTCGACCGACCGGCAGATCGCGCAGCTCCTCTCCTACCAGGTGGACGCGCTCGTCATGACCAACGCCACCCTCTCCTCGAAAATGGCCGCCCGCTGCGCCCGGAGCGACCGGCCGGTGGTGGCGATCAATCGCTACCTGCCGCACCAGGACATCACCTCGATTACCTGCGACAACCGCGGGTCGGCCGCTGCCGTGGCGGATCACCTCGTGGCCCTCGGCTGCCGCCGTCTCGCCTTCGTGGCCGGCATCCCGGACGCCTCCTCCAGCCGCGACCGCGAGCAGGGCTTCCTGCGCCGGCTCGGCCAGGCGGCCCGCGCCGTGGTGGCGCACGAGACCGGTCACTACACCCACGACGGCGGGGCGGAGGCGGCGCGGCGGATGCTCGCCTTACCGGAGCCGCCCGACGGCATCTTTTGCGCCAATGACCTGATGGCCTTCGGGGTGATGGACGCCGCCCGCGACGAGTTCGGCCTGCGCCTGCCGCATGACCTGAAGATCTGTGGCTTCGACAATTCGAGCCTCGCCAGCTGGTCCTCCTACGACCTCACCTCGGTCGACCAGGACATCCCCGCCATGGTCGAAGCCGCCATCACCCGCATCCTCGCCGCCCTCGCCGGCGAGGCGACGGGCGCGCCCCATCTCGAGGTCGCGGGCCGCCTCGTCGTCCGCTCCTCGACCGGTCCGCCGCCATGAGCGGGCCGCTGGAGGCGCATATGTGGCATTGCCCTCGGTAGCCTCCACTGGCCCGGCCACCCCGTGCAACCCGATTGACAGACCCGAAGCCAGACGTAACCTGCACACATGTGCATAAAAGGGAGGAGACAATGAAAAACCCAGCGCCCTTCGCCGGCGCCCTGCTCGCCGCGCTGACGCTTATGGGCACCGCGTTCGCGCAGGAGGCGACCACGCTGAATTTCCTCAGCGCGCAGCAGGAAAATGTGGTCCAGCCCATGATCGACGCCTTCCAGGCGGCGAACCCGGACATCAAGATCGTGCACCAGTCGGTCCCGTTCAACGATCTCAACGCAGCCACCGAGTCTCGCATCGGCCAGGGCGACACCAGCATCGACCTGATCCACGCCGACACCCCGCGCGTGCCGGCGTTCGCCTCGAAGGAGTACCTGCTCAACCTCGACGACCACCGCGCCGAGATCGAGGCGGCGGTCCCGAACCCGGTCGATATCGAGCAGGTGAGCTGGGACGGCAGCCTCTACGCCTACCCGATGTGGACCTCGACACAGCTGCTCTTCTACAACAGGGACCTGCTCGAGAAGGCGGGCGTCGAGCCGCCGAGCAACGATCCCGCGAACCGCGACACCTGGGCCACCATCCTCGAGAAGGCCGCCGCGGCGCAGAAGGGTGGCGCCGAGTGGGGCCTGACCTTCCAGCAGGTCGACCGCTACTACCAGCTGCAGATGCTCTTCGAGTCCGCGGGCGCCGGCCCAGGCCTCACCGGCGAGGGCCTGCTCACCCCGGCGGTCAGTACCGAGGAATGGGTCAAGGTCGCCGACTGGTACCGCGACACCTTCGAGACCGGCCTCTCGCCGCGCGGCGTGACACCGGAGCAGACCGACGACCTCTTCATCAACGGCCAGGTGGCCTTCGTGGTCGGCGGCCCCTGGGCGATCGGCCGCTACGACAAGAACCCGGACCTTCACTACGGCGTCGCGCCGGTGCCCTATTTCGAGGGCGGCAAGCCGGTGACCCCCACCGGGTCCTGGGCCATCTCGATCAATCCCCACTCGGAGCGGATCGACGCCGCCCGCAAGTTCGCCGAGTTCGTCTCGTTGAACCCGGAAGGCGCCTTCCTCTCGGTCAGCGCCAACCCGCTGCCGCCGGTCAACGCCGAGGCCTACAAGCAGTACGCCGAGCGCATGGCGGGGATGACCGACAAAATCGGCCCGGTCATCGACATCATCACGTACGAGACGCAGAATACCGCGGTCGGCCGGCCGCGCACGGTGGGCTTCGTCACCTTCGAGACCGTGATGAACAAGGCGTTCAGCGACATCCGCAACGGCGCAGAGTCGAAGGCCGCGCTCGACGATGCGCAGAGCCAGCTGGAGCGCCAGCTCGCCCGCATCCAGTAGCACCGCGGCGGCGGGGCGCTCGCGCGCTCCGTCGCTCCTGCGAGGCGGCATGTCCCCAGCAACGCGCTTCCTGACCGCAATCGGCTTCCTCGCCCCGGCGCTGATCGCCGTCTTCCTCTTGCGGCTCTGGCCAGCGGCGGTCGCCCTGTCGGACGCGCTGGTGGCGCCAGGCGCCGAAGGCCTCAGCCTCGAGAACTTCCGCTACATCTTCACCGATCCGGTCTTCCAGGGCAGCCTGAAGACGACGCTGGTCTACTCGCTCATCGTCAACCCGCTGCAAATCGGCGTGGCGCTTGCGCTCGCCCTCCTGATGAACGCCGCCGTTCCGCTCATCGGCTTCTGGCGCACGCTGATCCTGCTGCCCGTCGCAATCCCGCAGAGCGTATCCGCCGTGGTGTGGGGCGTGGCGCTGCGCCCCGACGGCCTCGTCAACGCCGTCCTCGTCTGGCTCGGCCTCGAGCCGCAGCGCTTCCTAACGTCGCCTGACCAGGCGCTCGCCTCGATCATCCTCATCGTCAGCTGGATCGGCGTCGGCTACTGGATGACCTTCATCCTCGCCGGGCTGCAGGACATCCCGAAGTCGCTCTACGAGGCCGTCAGGATCGACGGCGCTAATCGCTGGCAGGTCTTCCGCTACGTCACCCTGCCGCAGCTACGCCGGCCGCTGACCTTCGTCCTCGTCGCCAACACGGTGGCGAACTTCCTCGTCTTCGCCCCGGTGGCGATTCTGACGGCAGGTGGGCCGCAGGGCTCGACCAACCTCATCATGAACGAGATCTACACTCAGGCCTTCGTCATCAACGACCCGGGCAGCGCCGCCGCCTCGACCGTGGTGCTGGTCTCGGTGGTCCTCGTCGTCGTCATCATCCAGTTCCGCCTGATGAGCCACCCGGAGGACCGCTGATGCGCGAGGGACCGCACCCGCTCCGCACCGCCGCCGTGATCCTAGTGGCGGTGCTCTTCTTCATCCCGCTCTGGTGGGTGGTGGTGAGCGCGCTCCGCCCCGGCGACGCGATCTTCCGCTACCTCTCGCCCCTCTCGATCTGGAGTTTCTGGCCGAAGGACTTCACGCTGGAGAACATCGTCGGCCTCTGGCAGGGCAGCTTCCGCCTCGCCATCACCAACTCGGTCATGGTAACGGCGGTCACGGTGGTCATCGGCCTCGTCATCTGCTCCACGGCCGCCTTCGCGCTGGCGGTGATCGAGTTCCCGCTTCGGAACGCGATCTTCATGGTGATGGTCATCAGCTTCCTGATCCCCTTCGACGCAATCGCGGTGCCGCTCTTCGGCATCATGCGCGGCATGAACCTGCAGAACACCTACACCGGGCTGATCCTGCCCGGCATCGGCAACGGCCTCGCGGTCTTCCTGCTGCGCCAGTTCTTCCTCGGCATCCCGAAGGAACTGCGTGAGGCGGCGGTGGTCGACGGGCTGAGCTGGTTCGGCATCTACTGGCGCATCTACCTGCCGCTTTCCGGCCCCGCCATGGTGAGCGCGGCGCTCATCCTTTTCGTCTTCCAGTGGCAGGCCTACCTCTGGCCACTCCTCATCGCTCCGGCACCGCAGTACAAAGTCGCCTCCGTCGCCATCGCCCAGTTCTCCGGCCAGTATGACGTGAATTTCGGCCTGATCTTCGCCGCGGCGCTGTTCATCTCGCTCATCCCTATGGTGGTCCTGACCGTGCTCCAACGGTTCTACTCAGCCTCGGTCGCCTCGACCGGAAGTAAGGAGTAAGGCGCCAACGATGCGAATTTCTTGCGAGGTCCTGCGAGTCCGCTTGGGGGACCAGAACCGCCATCCGATCAGGAGGGCAAGACGTCCGCTATCCGGCCGATCCGTCCGAGCGAGCTCGCGAGGCTGGATGACCGCGACGGGCCGTTCCCTTTTATGGTCCGGGCGTAAGCAGCCGACCGCCGCCCTGCGGCCGGCCGCTTCGCGTTACAGATCGATTCCCTCGGAGATCGTCAAGGCGCCATCGAGGTCCACCCCGAGATAGCGGACGGTGCTATCCATCTTTGTGTGGCCGAGAACGAGTTGGACTGCTCGCAGGTTGCCGGTCTTTCCGTAGATCTGCGCCACCTTGGTCTGGCGAATCGACCAAACGTGCTTCGGTTGGAGCGGGCGTTTCTGGACGACTATGCGGCCCTTATTCCAGGCGACCCGCGGAGGGCGGGGAGAAGTTCAGTTGACATGGTCAGCCTCCAGTCCACCATATCCGCCCTGTCTTCGGCCGCGCCGACGCCGAGTAGGGTACCACGGATCGTCGGCGAGGCCCCCCGCTCCGGGCCAACTACTGAGACGACAGACTGTCCGCCAAGCGGACTTTGGGGTCGCCGGCCTATGTCCCGCCTCCTACGATGCCTCGCTCGCGACGTCGACTCCGGTAATCATCGAAACGATCTCGTTCTTGTCGGTGTCGGCGGTGCGACGCACGCCGATCTGGCGGCCGCGGCGTAGGACGCAGATGCGATCAGCAAGGCGCAAGACCTGATCGAGGCTATGACTGATCAGCAGCACCCCGATCCTGCGTGCCTTGAGGCCGAGGATGATCTCCTCGACACGGGCGGTCTCGGCCACCCCAAGCGCCGCGGTCGGCTCGTCGAGAAGCACGAGCTTTGTCGCCCAGTGGGTCGCGCGGGCGATGGCGACGCCCTGGCGCTGGCCACCAGAGAGGTCGCGGATGATGGCGTGCGGCGAAGGGATGCGCACGTCGAGTTCCAGCACCAAGCGCGCGGCGTCGGCGATCATCGCCCGGCGATCGAGGAGACCGAGGCGGTTCCGGACCCGCTCGCGGCCGAGGAAGAGGTTCATGTAGACCGTCTGCCGGTCGGCGAGAGCGAGATCCTGGTAGACCACCTCGATGCCGTGGCTGCGCGCCATGGTCGCGCTCGCCATTGTCACGTCGGCGCCGTCTATCGCGATGGCGCCTGAGGTCGGCGGGTGCACCCCGGAGATGATCTTGACCAGCGTCGACTTGCCGGCGCCGTTGTCCCCGACGAGCGCCACGATCTCGCCGGCGTGGACGTCGAGCGAGAAGCCCTCGACGGCGACGACGCCGCAGAACGTCTTGCGGATGTCGCGCAAACTGAGGACGGGGGCGGTCATGCCGGCCATGCCTCCTGCTCGCCGAAGCCGTTCTCGAGGCTCTCGACCTCGAACTTGCCCGAGGCGATGCCCGAGACGCCGACGACATAGGCGCGGGTGACGAAGGCCTGGCCGCGGAAGCCGAAGATCGCCGTGTCACCTACCCGCGGTCGCCGCGGGCCAGTGGCGTCGATCATGGCGTAGTAGTCGATCGCCGACGGCGGCGGGACTTTGACGCTGAGCAGCGCCGTAGCATCTGTGGTAGGCGCGTCGGTGACGATGGCCTTCACGTCGTAGGGCGGGAAGATCGGGTCGATGTAGAACCCGCCGCCGAAGCAGTAGGCCTTACCGCCGCCGAGGTGCGAGACTTCGGTCAGGTAGAGCACCGCCGGGAGCTCCGGCAGATCCTCGAAGACGTGGAGCGCAGTCGTGCCGTGCAAGCCGTTCCCGGGCTCGATCTGCGTGGCACCGGCCTCGGCCAAGGCCGCGACGACGGCGGTCGAGGTGGTGCCGGGGGCGTTGATCTCGATACCGCTCCGCCCCGCACGGGCCAGCGCCTCGGCGGCGCGCTCCAGCGTCGCCAGGTTGGCGTCGGGCGGACCCTCCGCGTTTCGGGGTCGAGAGCAGCGCCGGGAACGTGGTGATGCCGGCGAAGCGGCCTCCCTCCACCCTATCGAGCCGGTCGGCGACGGCGGCGATCTCGCGGGCCGGAAATCCGCCCTCGTGGCCACGGTAGAAGGTGTCGCCGTCGGCCTGGATCCGGGCGAGCAGCGGCTGCGTGTAACCCGCGGCGGCGGACGCGGCGGCCCCCTCGCCGGCCTTCTCCTCGTTGAACACAGTCCAGTAGTCGGGGCGCAAGGCGGCCGCCGCCCGCGCCTCCGCGCGCGGCACCTGCGTGAGGTGGCCAAGGTGGCCGACCGGCAGCTCGGCGCTGTGGGTCGCCCTTGCGCAGGCCATGTCGACCGCGACCGACCGCCGGATGCCGCCGCGCCGCACGGCCCGGCAGAAGCCGCTGGAGCGGCCTACCTGCTTGGTCATGGCGAAGACGTTCAGCCCGTGGCGGTCCGCTTCGGACATGAGTGCGCGGGTGTTGGCCTCGACGGCGTCGAGGTCGATGACGTAGGCGTTGGCCGGGATGCGCCCGTCTCGATGAAGCGCGATGGCGGCCTCGACGAAGCGCGGGTTGCGGCGGCGAAGGACGTCGAGGAACATGGCCGGGACTCCCTCAACTTGCAGTCTCGCGCAGCGACAGCGCCCCCGCGACGAGGATAATGAAGCCGCGCACGATCATCTGGTCGGAGACCGAGAGGCCCATCAGGATCAGCCCATTGTTCAGCATGCCCATCATCAGCGAGCCAACCAGTGCGCCGATGATCGACCCCTTGCCGCCGCTCAGGAGGGTGCCGCCGACGATGGTGGCGGCGATGACGGTCATCAGGTCGGTCTCGCCGAGCGTATACTTCGCCGCCTGTAGCCGTCCCGCATAAAGGAGCCCCGCGAGCCCGGCGAGCCCGCCGCTCAGCATCAGCACGCCGAGTTGGATGCGCGGATTCCCGAGACCAGGGCGGCGCGGGGGTTGTCGCCGGTCGCCAGCACATGCGCACCGAACCGGCTCTCGCGAAAGGCCAGATGCCCGATCGCTACCGCGGCCACCGTCCAGATCACCAGCGATGGCACGACGAACACGCGCCCCGAGCCGAAGAAGCCGGTGAAGCTCGCGTCGGTCACCGGGATCGAGCGCAGGTCGGTGAGCGACCGGGCGACTCCGGCGAATAGGCCCAGGGTCGCCAGTGTGACGAGGAACGACGGCAGCCGCAGGTAGGCGACGAGCACGCCGTTGAACGCCCCGATGGCAAGTCCGGCGCCAAGCCCTGCCAGCACCCCCGGAATCAGCCCCCACGCGGTGAGCGCCACCGCCGCGGAGAGCGCCGAAACCGCGACGGTCGAGCCGATCGACAGGTCGATCTCGCCGACGGAAAGGACGAAGACGAGGCCGATCGCCATGATGGTGATCGGCGCCGTCTGCAGTACGATGTTGGAGAGGTTGCGCACCGTCAGGAAGCCGCTGTCGCGCAGCATCACCGCGAAGAACACGAAGATTGCGAGGAAGCCGAGGTAGACGACGTGCTGCTGCCAGTCGATGCGGAGTGCCCGCGTCTGCCCGGTTTCCTCGACGGTGCCCGCCATCGCTTACTTCGCCGCTTCCAGAACGCTGGCCGGCGCGTCGGTGTGGAGCGAGCGTTGCCAGCCCTCGGCGATGCTGTCCTTGGTCACCGCCAGCGAGTCGACGACCAGGAACGGCGCCGCTTCCTTGCCGATCAGTGCCGCCGCTGCCGCGCGCGCGGCGGTGCGGCCGATCTCGTAGGCCTCGTCGGCGACGATGGCGACGAAGTTGCCCCCCTGCACCATGTCGAGGGCAGCAGGCTCGTTGAGCTCGGGATGCAAAATAGCGGAGTCAAGCTGTACCAGACGTTTCTGCCCGGCATCAGCAATGTCACACTGCGTATGCGGTACTACGGGCTCTTCGCGTGGCTCTGCGACATCTACGGGAGGCGCATTGGCGACACCAACCCGGAGAGATGGAAGCGGTTTGTCCGCCGATCCGAAGCGCTCTATGCCCTGATTGCGCACCATGCCGGAGGCGAGACGGGGGTTGCCGGCATCGAGTGGGCACAGAGAACGTGACGTGACCCCTTGTTTCTCCTCCACGGGCTGCTGGAATCCGGACCACAAGAGAGGGACCGGAGATGAAGCGAGGCAGGTTCACCGAAGAGCAGATCATCGGGGTGCTGCGAGAGCATGAGGCGGGTGGGCCGGTCGCCGAGCTCTGCCGCAAGCACGGAATATCGTCGGCGACGTTCTACGCGTGGAAGGCCAAGTTCGGCGGGATGGACGTGTCCGAGGCGAGGCGGCTGAAGGCGCTCGAGGCGGAGAACGCGAAGCTGAAGCGGCTCTATGCCGATGCGATGCTCGACAATGCCGGGCTGAAGGAGCTGCTGGCAAAAGAATGGTGACGCCCGTCGCCAGGCGGGAGGCGGTCGAGCATCTCAAGGAGAGCCTCGAGGTGAGCGAGCGGCGGGCGTGCAGCATCATCACCGCGGACCGGAGCTCGGTCCGCTATCGCAGCCGGCGTCCCGACGACGCCGCGCTCAGGGCGCGGCTGCGGGAACTGGCGGATCTGCGCCGGCGGTTCGGCTATCGCCGGCTGCATGTGCTGCTGCGCGGCGAGGGCTGGACCATGAACCGCAAGAAGACCCAGCGGCTCTACTGCGAGGAGGGGCTGGCGGTGCGTCGGCGCAGGTCGCGGCGCCGGATCGCGGTGGCGCGCACGCCGATCCCGAGGCCGGAGGGGCCGAACCGCCGCTGGTCGACGGACGTCGTGCACGACCAACTGGCGAGCGGCCGTCGCTTCCGGGTGCTGACCATCATCGACGACGTCACCAAGGAATGCCTTGCCGCCGTCCCGGACACCTCGCTCACCGGCAAGCGGGTGGTGCGCGAGATGACGGCGCTCATCGCGCGGCGCGGGCGGCCCGAGGTGATCGTCAGTGACAACGGCACGGAGTTCACCTCGGCGGCAGTCCTCGGCTTCGCCCAGACCGCGGGGATCGACTGGCGCCACATTGCCCCGGGCAAGCCGACGCAAAACGCCTTCGCCGAGAGCTTCCAGGGCAGGATGCGCGACGAGTGCCTCAACGAGCACCCGTTCTTCTCGATGAACCACGCCCGCGCTGTGATCGCCGGCTGGACCGCGGACTACAACACTGCCCGGCCGCACTCGGCGATCCGCTACATGGCGCCCGCCCGCCTACGCCGCAACCGTCTCTGCCCTCCAAGCGACGCTCTGCGCCGCGACTCGAAGGTCACGTCCTTCAGGCTCAGCTTGTGCCCGCCGACGGTCAGGCTGTTGCCCTCGGCCAGGCCGCGTGTCGAGGATGCCGACTGTACCGCCCCTGGATTTTGAGACACCCGATTGCGATTAGGCGGCCATCGGCATCGTGTCCATCATGTCGCGTCGGAACTGGGCCGGGGAGCGATGGCCGTGCCGCTCGATCAGCCAGCTTTCGTTGTAGGTCCGCCTGAACTCGATGAGGGCGAGGCGGAGTTCCTCTACGGTCCGGAAGGTCCTGACCCAGAGGAGGTTCTCCTTCAGCGTCCGGATGAACCGCTCGGCGCAGCCGTTGCCCTCGGGGGCGCGGACGAAGGCCGGCGACGACATGGCGCCGAGCCAGGCGATCTCCTTCTGGAAGTCGCGCGACATGTACTGGCTGCCGTGGTCGTGGCGGATGGCGAGACCCTGGGCAGCGTCCTTCTCGACCCCGCCGAAGTGTTCGGTGACGCCCTGGCGGACCGGCTCGAGCGCCTCGTGGCGGGTGCCGTGGAGGGCGGCATGGATGCCGACGCATGTCGCCGAGCAGTGATCGACGGCGACGAACACCGCGACCTGACCATCCTCGACAGTGAGGGCTGCGGTCATGTCGGTTCCCCACATCGCGTCGATGACCTCGGGGACAATCGTGCCGTCGTGGCTGCGCGGGCCGCGGGGGCGGCCCGCCCGGGTCGCCGCCGCGAGGCCGTTCTCGCGCATCAGCCGGCGCACGCGCTCCTTCGAGGTGCGCAACCCGGCATGGCGCAGCCGCGCCCACACCTTGCGGTAGCCCTCGCCATGAAAGGGGCTGTCGGCGAGCACCTGCCGGATCGCCTCGACGAGGTCGGCGTCAGACATCGCCCCCACCGGCCCCGGCCGACGTCGCGGCGGGGGCGGCGCCATCGCCGCCCGGCGACCACGGTAGATGCCTGCCCGGGCGACGCCCCAGACCCGGCAGACCCGGGCGACACCGTAGCGGCGTTCCGTGGAGATCGAGATGACGGTGCTCATCGCTTCGACCTCCGCGCCGCAAAAGGGGTGCCGCCCGCCTCCAGCCGCGCGATCTTCGTCTGCAGAAGCTCGGTGTCCATGGTCAGCTCGCCGACCTTGGTCCGCAGCCGGTCGATCGTCTCGTCGCGCGCATCCCGTGGCCGCGATTTCAGGCTCGCAGAGCCGCCGTCGAGGAAGGCGTCGCGCCAGCCGCTCAGGTCGGCCGCCGTCACCGCGAGCTCGCGCGCCACGAGCTCCAGCGGCTCGCCTCGCAGAAGCCGCAACACCGCCTCCCGCTTGCGACCCGCCGTCATCCGCCGCTCACGGCCCGGAGCCGCGACCGCTCCGATATTCGAGGTCTCCGCGCCCGCGGCTCCTCCGCTCTCAACGTCATCCATCAAGGCACCTCCATCCCGGCTCAATAGGCCGTCTGGGGTGTCTCAGGAAACTCTGGGGCGGGGGACGACTTCCTGCCCTACGAGGACATCCCCGACTTCTCGCGCTCGACGGTGGCCGGCCATTCCGGCCGCTTCGTCATCGGCCGGCTTGCCGGGCAGGACGTGATCTGCATGCAGGGGCGCCTGCACAACTACGAGGCAACGCGCGTCGATCGGGCCGGTCCCCGGTACCGTCGTTCTTGCCGCCCGGCCGCCGCTTGCTTCGGGCGCGCTCCGAGGCTCGCAAGGCGCGAGGAAGTGCGATAGCTTGCGGCCCGGAACGGATCGTGTTGGCGGAATCGGGGGACGACATGCAAGGGCAACCGCTGGTCAGGACGCAGCGAACGGCAACGCGTTGGCTCGCATCCAGTGCGGCTGCCCTTGTGCTCGGCGTTGCGGGATCGGCGCAGGCGCAGGAGCGGCAGGCGTTCTTCGGCGAGACCCACGTCCATACCAGCTGGTCGTTCGACGCCTACATCTTCGGCAACCACCTCACCGGGCCGGCCGACGCCTACGCTACGCCAAGGGCGAGACGATCCAGCATCCGCTCGGCTACGACGTGAAGATCACCACGCCGCTCGACTGGATGGGGGTGACCGACCACTCGGAATACGCCGGCGTGGTCCGGCTCGCCAACGACCCGAGCTCGCCGATCAGCAAGCTGCCGGTCGCCTCGAAGCTGGTGGTGCACGATCCCGACGACATCCAGCGCATCTATCTCTGGCTCGGGACCAGCATGATCGAGGCCAAGCCGATCGAGGAGCTGGTGCAGCCCGACATCTCCGACACCGTCTGGAAGGCCAACAACGAAGCGGCGAACGCCGCCAACGAGCCGGGCACGTTCACCGCCTTCTGCTCCTACGAGTGGACGTCGACCCCGACTACCGCAACATGCACCGCAACATCTTCTTCAAGGACTGCGCGAAGGTGCCGGACCGGCCGTTCAGCTCGCTGCAGAGCCAGGCGCCGGAGGACCTCTGGGAGTGGATGGACGGCCAGCGGCAGGCCGGCAACGAGCTCCTGGCGATCTCGCACAACGCCAACCTGTCCGACGGGCTGATGTTCCCGACCGAGGTCGACTTCAAGGGCCGGCCGATCGACGCAGGCCTGGGCCGACGTCGCGCGACCGCAACGAGCGGCTGACCGAGATCAAGCAGATCAAGGGGCAGTCCGAGACCCATCCGCTCCTGTCGCCGAACGACGAGTTCGCCAGCTTCGAGGTGCTGAACTACCTGCTCGGCGACCCGCAGGGCCAGTTCATGACGATCGGCGGCAGCTACGTCCGGCAGGCGCTGAAGGACGGCGTCGCGATGCAGCGGGCCGAGGGCTACAATCCCTTCAAGTCCGGCGTCGTCGGCGGCTCGGATTCGCATAACACCGCCGTGCCGTACCGCCAGGACAACTTCTTCGGCGGCCACGCCCGGCTCGACGGCGCGATCAAGGAACGGATGGCAGGTCACAACTTCGCCGGCCTCGACGTCCGCTTCGAGAACCCGGCCGGCCTGACCGGCATCTGGGCCGAGGAGAACACCCGCGAGTCGCTGTTCGACGCGATGCAGCGCAAGGAGACCTTCGCCACCAGCGGCCCGCGCATCGAGCTGCGCTTCTTCGGCGGCTGGGACTACCAGGGCGGCATGACCGGTCAGGCGGACTGGGTGCAGGCCGCCTACTCCGGCGGCGTGCCGATGGGCGGCGACCTGCAGCCGCGCTCGGGTCAGCAGGCGCCGACCTTCGTGGTCTGCGCGGTGAAGGATCCGACCTCGGGCAATCTCGACCGCATCCAGATCGTCAAGGGCTGGGCCAGGGACGGCCAGTCGTTCGAGAAGGTCCACGACGTCGTCTGGGCCGGCGAGCGCAGCCCCGATCCGGCGACCGGCAAGGCGCCGGAGATCGGCTCGACGGTCGACATCGCCAACGCGACCTACACCAACGACATCGGCTCGGTCGAGCTCGTCGGAACCTGGACCGACCCGGAGTTCGACCCCTCGCTCGACGCCTTCTACTACGCCCGCGTCCTCGAGATCCCGACCCCGCGCTGGACCACCATCCAGGCGAAGGAGCTCGGCGTCGCGCCGCCGCAGATGGTCGGGGCCACCGTGCAGGAGCGCGCCTGGTCCTCGCCGATCTGGTACACGCCCGCGGCGGAGGCGCGCGGCGCCTCGACCGCCACGACGGTCGCCGACCTGCGCGAAGTCGGGCGCGGCCCAGCTGACCACCGACGAGCTGAATCAGCTGGTGAAGGGCCGCTACACCTGGGTGCGCAACAACGTCACCGGCGGCATCTTCAAGGTGCAGTGGGCGGACGACGGCCGGATGCTGATCATGAACGTCGACCCGCGCATCCCGCAGCCCTCGGAGGTCGGCGACCTGGCGCAGGGCGCCTACCTCGGCCAGTCGGCGACCTACACGATCGGCGAAGACAAGATCGTCACCAACTTCGGCAACCGCGACTACGAGATCACCGTCTTCAAGCGCGGCGGCGGCACCGGCGACATGGCCGCGACCGGCGACACCTACGTCGCCGCCCGCAGCAACGAGTTCGGCTACGCCAACTACGAGGTGATCCCGACGCCGGTGTTCCTCGGGACCGAGGTGACCGGGGCGGACGTGCCGACCGGCGAAACACAGCAGCAGTGATGCCGGTCCTGAAGAAGGCGGCGCGGCTCGTCGGCGCGCTCGGTGCGCTGGCCTTCGCCGGCGCCACGGCGGCGTCGGCCTGCGCGATCTGCCTTTCGGCCGTCTCGGTGACCACCGCCGATCGGCTCGAGGCCGCCGACCGGGCCGCGCTCGCCATGCCCGACGGCACCGGGCTCGGCGTGGTTGCGGTGGTCAAGGGCGATGTCGCGGTGGGCGACACGATCGCCGAGCCTGCGTTCCGCCCGGACGCCGCGGCGCTGCCGGACGGACAGGCGCTCCTCCTCGTGCGCGAGGCCCTCGGCGGGAAGTGGACCAGCCTCGGGGCGATCGACCCGGCCAATGCGCCTTGGCTGCGCACGCTTGCGAGCGCCGGTTCCGACGCCGTCGACCCGGCGCGCTCCGAAGCGCTGCTGTCGCTCGCCGCGCTCCGCCTCGAGGATCCCGATCCCCTCGTGGCGGAGATCGCCCACGACACCATCGCGCGGCGCCCCTACGCCGCGATGGGCACGCTTGCGGACCGTCTCGATCCGGCGCGGCTCCGCGGCTGGATCGACGAGCCCGGCGCGCGTCGCGCCACCTACCTGCTGCTGCTCGGCATCGCCGGCGGCGCGGATGATGCCACCGAGATCGCGCGGCGGATCGAGATGGCGCGACAAGCCAACGACGCCACCGACCTCGCCGCGCTGCTGGCGGCGCTCTCGAGCTCGAAGGTCCCGAGCGGGTCGATTGGATCGAGCGGGCCTACATCGCCGACCGTGCGCGAACCCTGCCCGAGATCGAGGCGGCGCTGCTCGCGCTCGCGGTTCATGGCGACGCCGACGCCACCGTCCCGCGCGCTCGGATCGTCGCCGCCTATCGGCGGTTCATCCGCGAGCGCGAGCCGATGGCCGGTTTCGTGGCGCCGGAGCTTGCCGAATGGGAGGCCTGGGAGGCGACGGGCGACTACGTCGCGCTGCTCCAGGCGAATCTCGTCACCGATCCGGCGGAGGAGTTCGCGATCCTGAGCTACATCGGGCAAAGCCCCGATGCCGCGGCCAAGGCGGCGCTCGCCGATGACTGATCCGACCCGACCGGCCCGGCGCGGGGCGCCCGTGCGCCTCGCCCGGGACCCGCTGCTGCACTTCCTCGTCGCCGGCGGCCTGCTCTTCGCCGCCTATGCGCTGTTCGCGCCCGCGGCCGCTCCGCAGGCCGACCCGACGCGCATCGAGCTGACGACCGACGACATGCGGCAGCTCGCGCTCGTGCAGCTCGCCCAGGGCCGGCCGCTGCCCGACGAGGCCGGGCTCCGCGCGCTCGCCGAGCAGGAGGCGATGCAGCGCATCCTCGCCCGCGAGGCGACGGCGCTCGGCCTCGACAAGGGCGACGAGATCATCGAGCGCCGGCTGGCGCAGAAGATGGACTTCCTCCTCGCCGACCTGGCAGGGCTCGAGCCGCCGGCCCACGGCGAGCTCGCGGCCTGGTACGCGGCCAACGCCGACCGCTTCACGCTGCCCCCGCGCGCGAGCTTCCGCCACCTCTACTTCTCGCCCGACGCCCGCGGCGACGACGGCGCCCGCGCCGCGGCCGAAGCCGCCCTCGCCGAGGTCGCGGACAAACCGATCGACGCGCCCGATCTCGCCGCGCTCGCCGACCGCTTCATGTTCCAGGACTTCTACGGCGGCCGCACCCCCGAGCAGGTCGCCAAGGAGTTCGGCCCCGGCTTCGCCGCCGACCTCTTCGCCCTCGGCCCCGGCGCCTGGCGGGGGCCGGTGCGCTCCGGCTACGGCTGGCACCTCGTCCGCCTCGACACGCTCGAGCCCGCCCGCGTGCCGGCGCTCGACGAGATCGAGGCCGACGTCAGGGCCGCCTGGACCGACGAGCGCTATCGCGGCATCCGCCAGCGCGCCGAGGACGAGATGCGCGCGCGCTACACGATCGTCATCCCGCCGCTCGACCCGGCCGAGCTCGTCACCCTCTCCGCGCCGCAGGCCCCGGCCGAGGACCTGCTGCAGTGACCCGCGCCGTCGCGCTCGTCCTCTGCGCCGTCGCCGCGCTCCTGACCGCCGCGACCGCGCAGGCGCACGAGGTGCGCCCCGCCTATCTGCAGATCGACGAGATCGGACCCGACCGCTACGCCGTCATCTGGCGCACCCCGCTCCTTTCGGGCATGCCGCTGCCGGTCGTGCTGACCTTCCCTGACGACGTGCGCACGGTCAGCGGCCCCGGCACCCAGGACCTCCCCGGCTCGATCCTCGAGCGCCGGGTCATCGAGGCCCCGGGCGGCCTTGCCGGGCGGCGGATCGACTTCGTCGGCCTGCAGGCCACGATCACCGACGTGCTGGTGCGGGTCGCGGGCAGCGACGGCCAAACCACGACCATGGTGCGCCCCTCTCGGCCATGGATCGAGGTCGCCGCCACGCAGGGACCGCTCGAGGTCGCCGTCGCCTACCTCCGCCACGGCATCGAGCACATCCTCTTCGGCATCGACCACCTGCTCTTCATCGCCGCGCTGATGCTGATCGTGCGCGACTGGCGGATGCTGGTGAAGACGATCACCGCCTTCACCGTCGCGCATTCGATCACCCTCGCCCTCGCCGCCTTCGGCCTCGTCACCCTGCCGGCGGCGCCGGTCGAGGCGATGGTGGCGCTCAGCATCGTGCTCGTCGCGGTCGAGGCGGTGCGCCTGCGCCGCGACGAGACCAGCCTCGCCACCTCCTGGCCCTGGGTCGTCGCCTTCGCCTTCGGCCTCCTGCACGGCTTCGGCTTCGCCGGGGCGCTGGTCGACCTCGGCCTGCCCCAGGGCGACGTGCCCCTGGCGCTCCTCTTCTTCAACCTTGGCGTCGAGGTCGGGCAGCTCGTCTTCATCGCCGCGATCCTCGCCGTCGCCGCCTCGCTGCGCCGGATCTTCCCCATCCCGCGGCAGGCGCCGGTCGCCGCGGCCTACGCCATCGGCAGCACCGCCGCCTTCTGGGGCTTCGAGCGGCTCGATGCGATGTTCCTCTGACGGAGACCAACGGATGACCTCACGCCTGCACACCCTCGCCGCCGCCGTCGCAACCGTCACGCTCCTGCTCGCCGCACCGGTGCTGGCGCATACCGGCACCGGTACGGCCGGCGGCTTCGCCAGCGGCTTCCTGCACCCGATCCTCGGCCCCGACCACGTGATCGCCATGGTCGCCGTCGGCCTCTGGGGCGTCTTCCTCGGCGCGCCGGCGATCTGGGTGCTGCCGATCGTCTTCCCGCTGATCATGGCGCTCGGCGGCGCCTTCGGCATGATCGGCGTGCCCCTCCCGGCCGTTGAGACCGGCATCGCGCTGTCGGCCGTGGTGCTCGGGCTCTGCGTCGCCTTCGCCTACCGGCCGCCCTTGCCGGTCGCCGCCGTCATCGTCGGCGCCTTCGCGATCTTCCACGGCCACGCCCACGGCTCCGAGATGCCGGCGGCCTCCGACGCCGTCTCCTACGCGCTCGGCTTCGTCATCGCCACCGGGCTCCTGCACCTCGGCGGCATCCTGTTCGGCAGCCTCGCCCGCTCGGACGCCGGCCGCGCCGCCGTCCGAGCCGCCGGCGGGCTGATCGCCGTGGCTGGCGGCGCGTTCCTGACCGGGCTCGCTTGAACCGCGCCGCCGTCGCCGGCGCCGCGCTCCTCCTCGGCCTCGGGACCGGCCGGGCACAGGCCCACGGCATGCTGCAGGGGGTCGGCGACTTCTACGCCGGGCTCCTGCATCCGCTGGTGGTCCCGGCCGAGGCGCTCGCGCTCGTCGCCGTCGGCCTCCTGCTCGGCTCCTCGGGCCTGGCGGCCTGCCGCCTCGGTATCCCGGCGCTCGCCGCCGGTCTTGTCGCGGGACTGGGCCTCGGCCGGCTCGTCCCCGTGCCCGAGGCGACGCCGCTGCTCCTCGCGACCGCGCTCGTCGCGTCGGCGCTCGTCGCGGCCGGGCTCCCTGTCCCGCCGCTGGCGGCCGCCGGCCTCGCGCTTCTCGGCGGCGCCGCCGTCGGCATCGACGCGCAGCCCGGGGCCGAAGCCCTGCTGCCCCGCCTCGTCGCGAGCGGCGCCTCGGTGCTCGGCGGCGCCGCCCTGGCCACCGTCGTCGTCGCGCTGGCGCTGGGTCGGGCCGGGCTCTGGCAGCGGATTGTCGTACGGACCGCCGGCTCGTGGATCACCGCGAGCGCCATCCTCTATTTCACCTGGCTCCTTGTCCCCAGGTAGGCAGGTTGGCCGCCCCGTGCTTCGAGCTGATGGGCCCGCCTGGGGCAGGCTCGCCGGCCTCGCCGCGCGGCTGCTCTCGCACCGCTGACCCTTGAATCAGGGAGAAGACCATTCGGTCGTCCCGGATGAGCGCGCGTCTTCACGCCGGAACCCCTTCTGTCGATCAAATCGAAGCCCCGGCGCTCGATCGCCAGATCAAACGAGGCTCGAGGAGGAGATGGCGAGGATCGCGCCGCCCGGTGACTCGCTCCAGCAGAACCTCGGCGGCGCGGGCGCCGAGCTCCTGGCCCGACTGGTCGACGCTGCTGAGCGAAAGTTGCGGCAGCGCGGCAACTCTGCTGTTGTCATAGCCCACCACCGCAAGGTCGTCCGGCACGCGCAGCCCCCGCTCGGACGCCATTCCGAGCAGCGGCACGGCGCTGAGGTCGCTCCAGCAGAAGACCGCCTCGGGACGATCCGCCGCCGTCAGCCAGCGGTCCAGCGCGGGCAGTTGTTCGGCCTCGGACCGTCCGACCTCGGTTACCCGGATGTGATCGGCGAGGCCCGCCGCGGTCATGGCGCGAGTGTAGCCGACTCTGCGCTGGGTCGAAACGTCGGCTTCGGACCGCTCGGCGAGTGTCAGCATGCCGATGTCCCTGTAGCCACGCGACACGAGCGCCTGGACCGCGAGCTCGCCGCCCCGAGCATCATCGGCATTCACGGTGTCGAACGTGGTCTCGTCCGAAAAGTGATGGCCGATGATGACAATCGGCTTCGTCGTGGCAAAGCGTTGGATCACCTCGCGGGGCAGGCGGGGAGCGATCAGGATCAACCCGTCCATGTTGTGATCGATCATCGACTCGACCAGCGCGGACTCGAGCGCGACCTTCGACTGACCGACCCCGATCAGCGCCTTGTAGCCGGACGTCGCCAAGGCGGCGTTGGCGCCGTCGACGATGTCCGGCACGAACGGGTTGTGCAGGTCGATCACCAGCACGCCGACGGTGTAGGTCCGCCCGCGCATGGCACGCGCTGCCGTGCTCGGCCGGTAGCCCAGCTTGTCGATCGAGGCCTGGACGCGCCCCCGGAGCGCTCCGCTGACGCCATAGGCATTGCGCAGGACCTTCGACACCGCGGCGACGGAGACCCCCGCGTCGCTCGCCACCGTGCGGATCGTCACCCTCGCGGATGGACCTGACCGACCTTCCAAGGCGTTCCGCCTCCCGCCGGGTATCGCCGGTCAGCCCAGGGCAGCCGGGCCTGAAGTTTCCGTTGGACCGAATCAAGCCCCCGGATATAACGGCCTTCGTAGATCGTTATACACAGAAACACCGGGGCCGCGAAGGGCCGATCGACAGGGGGAGAGGCTTGGTGCTGCAGGACCTGGAGAATGCGCCGGAACGGTCCCGGCAGCCGCGGCACCGTTGGACGGCGGACATGATCCACCCCCTCGCCGACCAGGGCGAGGGCAAGCCGGCGAGCTTCGTCGCGCGCGCGTTCTCCCTCGACGCCGTGCGCGGCGACGAGTGCTTGCGCATCTCGGCGCTCGGGGTCTACCGCGCCTTCATCAATGGCAGGCGGGTCGGCGACGACCTGCTGACCCCGGGCTGGACCTGCTACGACAAGCGCATTGCCTTCCAGACCTACCCGGTCGCCGCGCTGCTGCGGCCGGGCGCGAACCGGATCGAGATCTGGCTCGCGGACGGCTGGTACCGCTCGCAGATCATGTGGCGGGACGAGGCGATCTTCAATTGCTGGGGCGACCGGATCGGCGCACTGGCCGAGATCGCCTCGGGCGACGAGGTGCTGTTGCGGACCGACGGCGCATGGGAGAGCGGCTCGCTGCCGATCCTGCGGTCGGGCATCTACTTCGGCGAGGTCTACGACGCCCGGCTCGAGAATCCGCCGGCGACCGCGGGCGTCGAGGTGCTGGAGTTCGACGCGGGCCTCCTCGTGGCGCAGGAGTGCCGGCCGGTCCGGGAACTGACGCCGTTCCCGGCGCGGGAGAGCTGGGCCGACCGCAACGGCCGGACGATCTACGACTTCGGCCAGAACGCGGCCGGGTATGTCGCCTTCACGGTGCGCGGCACGGCGGGAGCGCGCGTGCTGGTCGAGCATTCGGAGATCATCGACCGCGACCGCGAGATCGACAACCGCAACTACCGGACGGCCGCGGCGCGGCTCGAGTACGTGCTGAAGGGCGACGGCATCGAGGCCTACCGGCCGCATTTCACTTTCCAGGGCTTCCGCTACGCGGCGGTGACCATCGAGGGCGATGCGCGCCTCGCCTCGATCGAGTTCGTGCCGATCAGCTCGGTGAGCGAGGCGACCGGCCGCTTCGAGTGCGGCAATCCGCTGGTGAACCGGCTCGTCGAGAACACGCTCTGGTCGCAGCGGTCGAACTTCGTCGAGATCCCGACCGACTGTCCGCAGCGCGACGAGCGGCTGGGGTGGACCGGCGACGCCCAGGTGTTCGCCGCGACCGCCTGCTACCTGCACGACAGCCACGCCTTCCTGCGCAAGTACCTGCGCGAGGTGATGGCCGACCAGCGGCCCGACGGGGCGGTCCCGCATTTCTCGCCCGATCCGACCCGGCTGCATCCGCGGGCGCGCGGCGACTTCGCGGGCTCGACCGGATGGGGCGACGCGATCACGATCATTCCGTGGGTGCTGTGGCAGCACTACGGCGATCGCGCGGTGCTGGCCGAGACGCTGCCGGCGATGGTCCGCTGGGTCGATTTCGTCTGGTCGATCAGCGGCGGGCCGATCGTGCGGCCGCCGTCGAACTGGGGCGGGCGCGGCTTCACCTTCGGCGACTGGCTGCAGCCGGTCGGCGACAACCGCAAGCCCGAGCCGAGCATCGGCGACGACTGCGCCGCGACGATCTATCTCTACATCTCGTGCGTGCTCGCGGCGAAGGCGGCCGCCGTCGTCGGCGACGAGACCGTCCGGACGGCGATGGAGGCGCGCGCGGCCGAGGTGAAGCGGGCCTTCGCCGAGGAATTCGTCACGCCGTCGGGCCGGCTCGGGTACAATGACCAGACATCATTCGCGCTCGCCTTCCTCTGGGACCTGATCCCCGACGAGCACGTCGACGCGGCGAAGGAGTATTTCCGAAGGGCGGTCGAGTTGACGGACGGCAAGATCGGCACCGGCTTCATCGGCACCCCGGCGATCCTGCCGGCGCTGGTGAAGATCGGGGCGGCCGATCTTGCGGAGAAGGTCTTCCTGCAGCTCGACGTTCCCGGCTGGCTCTTCCAGGTCGAGCGCGGCGCGACGACGATCTGGGAGCGCTGGGACGCGATCCGGGCCGACGGCACGATCTACGACCCCGAGATGAACTCCTACAACCACTATGCCTACGGCGCGGTCTGCCAGTGGCTGTTCGAGGCCGTGGCCGGCTTCCGGCCCGACCCCGGGCTGCCCGGCTTCCGCCGCATCGTCTTCGAGCCGACCGTGCTGCCCGCGCTCGGCTTCGTGCGGGCGAGCCACGACTCGGCCGCCGGGCTCGTCGAGGCCGCCTGGACGGTCGCGGACGGGGCGGTCGACTACACGTTCACCGTGCCGGCGGGGGCCGAGGGCGTGCTCGTGCTCGGTCCCGGTTACGCCGGCCCGTCGCTCGACGGCGAGCACCTCGCACCCGGCGCAGATGGCCGGGCCCGGCGGCGGCTGGCCCCCGGCACCCACCGAGCGGCATTCAGGCTCGCCGGGTCTCAGGCACGGCGAGAGGAAAACGACAACCGAAGGAGGAAACCATGACGCCCCGGATCACGCTTCTCACCACCGTCGCGGCGACGACGCTGACGATCGCCTCCGCCGGCCTGGCGCAGGAGGTGACCCTCACGATGCTCATTCCGACCAACCCGGCCACCGTTGCCCAGACCGACGCGCTGACCGCGGCCTACACGGAACTGCATCCGGAGGTCACCTTCGAGATCGAGCAGCGTCCGGGCGGGGCCGAGGGCGACAACATGATCAAGACCCGGCTCGCCACCGGCGAGATGGCCGACATCTTCCAGTACAACTCCGGCTCGCTGTTCCAGGCGCTGCGGCCGACGCAGAGCCTCACCGACCTGTCCGGCCTCGCCGCCGCCGCGAACATCGCCGACACCTACAAGCCCGTCGTCACCGCCGACGGCAAGATCTACGGCGTGCCCTACGAGGCGGCCATGGGCGGCGGCATCTTCTACAACACCAAGATCTACGACGAGCTCGGGCTCGAGGTCCCGAAGACCTGGGACGCGTTCATGGCCAACAACGATAAGATCAAGGCGGCCGGCAAGGTGCCGATCGCCCAGACCTACCGCGACACCTGGACCTCGCAGCTCTTCGTGCTGGCCGACTTCTACAACGTGCTCGCCGAGGCCCCGACTTTCGCCGACGACTACACCGCCAACAAGGCGAAGTACGCGACGACGCCCGCGGCGGTGACCGGCTTCCAGCACCTCGAGGACGCCTTCAACGCCGGCTACTTCAACGAGGACTTCGGCGCCGCGACCTTCGACGACGGACTCCGCATGGTGGCGACCGGGGAGGCGGCGCACTACCCGATGCTGACCTTCGCGATCGGCGGCATCCAGCAGAACCACCCCGACCAACTGAACGACGTCGGCTTCTTCGCCCAGCCCGGCACCGACGCGGCCAAGAACGGCCTGACTGTCTGGATGCCGGCCGCGCTCTACATCCCGGCCGAGAGCGAGCACGCCGAGGCGGCGAAGGGCTTCCTCGAATTCGTGGCCTCGGTGGACGGCTGCGCCGTCACGACCGAGGCGATCGGAGCGACCGGTCCCTACATGGTGGAGGGCTGCGAGCTGCCGGCCGACGTGCCGACCGCTGTTGCCGACATGCTGCCCTACTTCGAGACCGAAGGCGCCACCGCGCCCGCGCTCGAGTTCCTCTCGCCGGTGAAGGGGCCGGCGCTCGAGCAGATCACCGTCGAGGTCGGCTCGGGGATCCGCCCGGCCGCCGAGGGCGCGGCGCTCTACGACCAGGACGTCGAGAAGCAGGCCAAGCAGCTCGGCCTTCCCGGTTGGTGAGAAGCCTGCATCCGACGCAAAGCCCGCCCCTGACCGGGCGGGCCGCGGCCGGGGGCGGCGCCATGCGGCGGAGGTCGCCCTACCCCTACTGGTTCATCCTGCCCGGCGCCGTCATCTTCTCGGTTTTCTTCCTGGTGCCGACGGTCGCCTCGTTCTGGTTCAGCCTGACGCGCTGGGACCTCTTCACCGCCACCTTCATCGGCTTCGAGAACTTCCGGCAGTTCTTCTCCGAGCCGTTCCTGCTCCAAGGACTCCTCAACACGCTGATCTACGCCGTCGTCACCTCCGGATCGAAGACCGTGCTCGGGCTCCTGCTCGCCGTGCTCCTGACCTCCGGCATCTTCGCGCAAGGGTTCCTGCGCACCGCGATCTTCTTCCCGGTGCTGGTCTCGTTCATCGGCGTCGGCTTCACCTTCAACGCGCTCATGCACCCGACCCGCGGCGCGATCAACGTCGCGCTCGCGGCGATCGGCATCGACGGCCCGGGCTGGCTCACCGACCCGTCGCTCGCGCTCTACTCGGTGGCGCTGGTCGATCTCTGGAAGGGCGTCGGGCTCGCCACGCTGATCTACATCGCCGGCCTCGCCACCATCAGCCCCGACTTCTACGAGGCGGCGCGCATCGACGGGGCGACGCGGACCCAGATGTTCTGGCGCGTCACCGTGCCGCTGGTGCGGCCGGCGACCGTGACCGTCGTCATCCTGTCGCTGATCGGGGGCCTCAGGTCCTTCGACCTGATCTGGGCGATGACGCGCGGCGGCCCCGGGTTTTCCTCGGACGTGCTCGCGAGCGTCATCTACAAGCAGTACCAGGCCGGCTTCTACGGGCTGTCCACCGCCGGCAACGTCATCCTCTTCCTGCTCATCGCCGTCATCGTCGTGCCGCTGACCGTATGGTTCAGCCGCCGGGAGCTCGACCTGTGACCCGCCGCCAGTACCTGCTCGGCTTCGCCGCGCTCTTCGTCACCTTCGTCGTCTTCGTCGTGCCGTTCATCTTCGTCATCCTGACTGCGGTGAAGAGCAAGGCCGAGGCTGCCCGGCTCGCCTTCTCCTGGCCGACCGAATGGCACCTCCTCGAGAACCTCGTCGAGGTGGTGCGGACCCGCGACTACATGCTGCTCCTCGCCTACTTCAACTCGACGGTGATCACGCTCGGCGCGGTGGCGATCCTGGTGATCACCGGGGCGATGATCGGCTACGTGCTGCAGCGCCGGCCCTCGGGCTGGAGCAAGGTGATCTACGGCTTCGTGCTCGCCGGGCTGATCATCCCGCCCGCGGTGGTCCCGACGATCTGGGTGCTGCAGGAGCTGCACCTCTTCAAGACGCTGCACGGCATGGTGCTGATCCAGGTCGCCTACGGGCTCGCCTTCACCGTTCTGCTCTACCGCAGCTTCGTCGCGACGATTCCGCGCGATCTCGACGAGGCCGCGCGCATCGACGGCGCGAAGCCCTGGCAGATCTTCTTCCGCGTGATCCTGCCGCTGCTGCGGCCGGTGACGGTGACGGTGATCGTCGTCCAGTCGATCGCCATCTTCAACGACTTCACCCACCCGCTCTACTACCTGCCGGGCAGGGAGAACGTGACGGTGCAGCTCACGCTCTACAACTTCCAGAGCCAGTTCAGCTCGCAGATGAACCTCCTCTTCATGAACGTCCTCCTCGTCACCATCCCGCCGTTGATCGTCTACGTCTTCTTCAACCGCCAGATCGTCGCGGGCATGACCGCCGGCGCGGTCAAGGGCTGACGCCGGGGGTGTTGCCCGAAGGCCGTGACAGAACCGTCAATGATCGCACCGACGATCGCGCCGACCTGACAACACGAAAGGTGAGAGCGATGACGAAACACGAGACCGGCACACGTGAAGCGTGGCTTGCGGCCCGCCTCGAGCTGCTCGAGGAAGAGAAGGAGCTGATGCGGCGCAGCGACGAGGCGGCGCGGCGGCGGCAGGAGCTACCTTGGGTCCGGGTCGACAAGGAGTACCGTTTCGAGACCGATGAAGGCAGCGCCTCGCTCGCGGACCTCTTTCGAGGGCGCTCGCAGCTCCTCGTCTATCACTTCATGTTCGGCACCGGATTCCGGGTCACCGACGAGCGCCGGGGATGCACAGGATGCTCCTATGTCGCGGATCATTTCGACTGCGTTGTCCCTCATTTGAACGGCCGCGACATTACCCTCGTGTGCGAGTTGATCGCCCCGTTGCCGGAGCTCCAGGACTACAAGCGGCAAATGGGCTGGCGATTCCCATGGGCTTCGTCGCTCGGGAGCGACTTCAAGTACGACTTCGGTGTCGCTTTTACCGAGGAGCAGCAGAGAAACGGCGCCGACTACAATTACCAGCATGTCGACAAGCCCGAGCCGCAGAGGGAGGGCATGAGCGTCTTCGCGCTCCAGGACGGCGCGGTCCACCACACTTACTCCACTTACGCGCGTGGCACCGAGGCCTTCATGGGAACCTACCGTTTCCTCGACCTCGCCCCGTGGGGCAGGAACGAGGAGGTCGGGTCCGAGAACTCGTGGTGGCGCCGCCACGATGAATACGACAACCGCTGAGCCAGGTCGTGGCGGTCGCTGGTGCAGCGTCCCGGCCCGAGAAGCCGGCTGTCCGGTGGACAGCCGGCCGGGCCGTCGCCCGGAGCGCCAGCGCGGAGGGCGAGGGGGGTGCCGCCTGGACCGTCGCGCTCCAAGCCGGGCGCGGGCGCCCCGGGTGGCCGCGGAATCGCGGCCGCCCCCGCAGGGGCGTCCGCGGCCGGCTTCGTCGACGGCCGAAGCCGGCAGGCGGTACCGTCCCCAAGAAATCAGGCCGGACGTCGCCGGATCCGGCGCAACGCGTCACGCCAGAAGGCCGTGGTCTTAGGCGTTTCGCGCTTCTCTTCGTCGCCAGCGAGGCGGTGACGTTCGTCTGGTGCCCGTCCATGCCGGCAATGGGCGAGATGCCGTTGACGGCCTCGACCGCGCCTGCGTGGCGACCGTCGTCATGGTAGGAGCGCGAGACGACTCTGCAATGGAGCTTGGCCTTGGCAGCGGATTCTCCTCAACACCCCCCGAGCGCGATCAAGGTCGAAGTTGTCGTCATCGGCGCCGGCCAGGCCGGGCTTTCGTCGGCCTATCACCTTCGCGGGCTCGGCCTCGCGCCGGACCGGCGTTTCGTCACCTTCGACCAGTCGCCGAGACCCGGCGGCGCGTGGCAGTTCCGCTGGTCTTCGCTCACGCTGGCCACGGCCAACCGGGTCCACGATCTCCCCGGCCTGAGAATGGAGGATGTGATCGACGTGGGCACATCCGGGACGGTGCGGGCGTCGCTGGCGGTTCCGCGCTACTACGAGGCCTTCGAGAAGGCGTTCGACCTGCGGGTGCATCGCCCGGTCAAGGTCAGCGTCGTCTGCAACAGGGGCGAGCGGCTCAGGGTCGAGACCGACGCGGGCGTCTTCTCCGCCGGCGGGATCATCAATGCGACGGGCACCTGGGAGACGCCCTGCGTCCCCGCCTATCCCGGACAGGGCCGCTTCAAGGGCCGGCAGCTCCATACCCGCGACTACCACACGGCAGAGGAGTTCGCCGGACAGCACGTCGTCGTTGTCGGCGCCGGAATCTCGGCCGTCCAGCTCCTCGACGAGATCAGCCGCGTCACCACGACCACCTGGGTCACCCGCCGCGAGCCCGAGTTCCGCGACGGCCCGTTCACCCCCGAGCTCGGCCGCGCCGCCGTCGCCATGGTCGAGGACCGCGTCAGGCGCGGCCTGCCGCCGGCCTCGGTCGTGTCGGTGACCGGCATTCCGGTCACCCCCGCGATCACGGCGATGCGTGCGCGCGGCGTCCTCGTGCGGCGGCCGATGTTCGCGGAGATCACCGAGCGTGGCGTCCGCTGGGCGGACGGGACCGAGCTCGAGGCCGGCGTCATCCTGTGGTGCACCGGCTTTCGCAGCTCGCTCGATCACCTCGCGCCCTTGCAACTCCGGGAGGACAGCGGCGGCATCACCATGACGGGTCGGTTGGCCACCCGGGTGGCGAAGGATCCCCGCATCCACCTCGTCGGATACGGCCCTTCTGCGTCCACGGTCGGCGCCAACCGGGCAGGTCGAGCCGCCGCCGGCGAACTGGCAGCCCACCTGGGGCTGCCGGGCTGAGGCTTCGCGCTCCGGGGTTCACGAGTTCCGGCAGCGCATAGGCGTTGATCTGGTCGCCGTAGTCCGGCGCGGCGCGCGAGCCATGCGCGGTCATACGAAACGGTCTTCTCGATCGTCTCTGGACGGCTCCGCCGGGCGGGGCCTTAACCTTCCGGCCGCCCGCGCACTCCACGTGCATGCGATGTGCATGCATCGTGCATGATGTGTGCATTTAAGGAATTGTCGTTAACCATTGCGGCCCAACGGAAATCCCGACCCCCGCGAGACGCGGCTCTCACCCGGATTTCGCCCGTCGCGAACTCGAATGCTTCTTACATCGGCACCACGCCCGGAACGTTCCTGCGGTCGAACGTCACGGCCTTGACGATTGCGAAGACAGGCCTGCCGGGATCGAGACCCAGTGCCTGGACAGAAAAGCGGGTGACTCGGGCGAGGAGCCGATCGCCACGGCAGTCGATCTCGACCAGAGCGTCGGGACCGTCCCCGGCCGCGACAGCGGTGACGACGCCGGCGAGGACATTGAGGGCACTGATGCCAAAGGGCCGCTCCGTCGCGAGCATCACGTCGCGGGCACGCACCCGGGCCCGCCGCCGTGCGCCGACCGGCGCCGCCAGGCGCGGCAGGCGCCACTCGCCACCTCGGGACCGCATCAGGGTGAGCGCGAAGGGCTCATCGTGCGCCACGACCTCCAGCTCGACAAGGGCGCCGACCTCGTCGCGTTCCGCGTCCTCGACCACGTCGAGCCGAGCGAGGACGTCGCTCGCCGATCCGCTGGCCACGACCCTCCCGGCGGCCAGGGCGATGACGTCAGTGGCGAGGCGGGCGACCTCGGCAACGGAATGGCTGACGTAGATGATCGGGATGCGGCTCTCGTCGCGCAGCCGCTCGATGTAGGGCAGGATCTCGGCCTTGCGCGCGTCGTCGAGCGAGGCGAGCGGCTCATCCATGAGGACGAGCCGCGGGCTCGCGATCAACGCACGGCCGATGGCGACACGTTGTTTCTCGCCGCCCGACAGCAGGCGGGGACGCCGGTCGAGCAGATGGCCGATCCCGAGCAGGTCCACCACGCCCCTCACATCGGATTGGCGCTCGGCCGCCGGCGCGAAGAAGCGTCCGTATCGCAGGTTCTGGTCGACGGTGAGATGGGGGAAGAGCCGCGCGTCCTGAAAGACGTAGCCGATCCGTCGCCGATGCTTCGGAACGAAGATGCGCCGCTCGGTATCGACCAGCACGCGTCCGTCGACCACGATGCGCCCCTCCTCGGGACGACCGAGGCCGCCGATCAGGTTGATCAGCGAGGTCTTGCCGGCGCCCGAGGGACCGAAGAGCGCCGTCAGCCGGCCTGCACTCTCGAACGCTGCATTGAGCGCGAACGTGCCGAGCCGGTGCCGAACTGCGACCGCCAGCGTCATTCCACCTCCATGCGCCGGCTGATCCGCCGCGCGAACACCTCCGAAGCGATGAGGGCCGCCATGGCGATGGCGATCGAGACCAGCGTGAGCCGCAGGGCGCCCGGTTGCCCGCCCGGCACCTGGGTGAAGGTGTAGATCGCCGACGGCAACGTCTGCGTCTCGCCGGGGATGTTGGAGACAAAGGTAATGGTGGCGCCGAACTCGCCCATCGCCTTGGCGAAGGTCAGGATCATGCCGGCGATGACGCCGGGCAGGATCAGCGGCAAGGTGATGGTGGCGAAGACCCATGCCGGGTTCGCGCCGAGCGTGCCCGCCGCGGCCTCCAGCCGCCGGTCGACGGCTTCGATGGAGAGGCGGATCGCGCGGACCATCAGCGGAAATGCCATGACCCCGCAGGCGAGCGCGGCACCGGTCCAGCGGAAGGCAAAGACGATGCCGAAATGCTGGTCCAGGAAGGCGCCCACCGGCCCCCGACGGCCGAACGTCAGCAGAAGCAGGTAGCCGGTGACCACCGGCGGCATGATCAGCGGCAGGTGTATCAACCCGTTCAGGATCGACTTGCCCACGAACTCGCGCCGCGCCAGTACGTGGGCGACCAGGATGCCGAAGGGCAGGCTCACCAGCGTCGCCCAAGTCGAGACCTTGATGGAAAGGCGCACCGCGGTCCATTCATCCGGACTGAGGCGCAGCCACTCCATCTACTCCCGTGAGCCCCCTCAGTTCACCAGGACGGGAGCCAGCACCGTGAACCCTTGCTCCTCGAACAGGTCGGCGGCCGCCCGGGTGCGCAGGAACTCGAGGAAGGCCCCCGCGTCGGCGCTGGTCGCGGCAGCGGTTTCGGCCGCGGGGTAGACGATCGGCGCGTGGGTATCCTCGGGGAACATGTCGACGATCCGCACCGCCGGATCGGCGGCCGCGTCGGTCTGATAGACGATTCCGAGTGGCGCCTCTCCGGTCGAGACGAGCGCAAGCGCGGCGCGCACGTTCTCCGCCTGCGCCACCTTGTCCGCGACGCTGTCCCACACACCGAGCGCCGTGAGCGCCTCCTTGCCATACCTGCCGGCTGGAACCGCGTCGACGTTCGCCATGGCGAGCCTGCCGTCGCCGAGCAGGCCGGCCAGGTCGAATCCCGGCGCGATCTCGGCCGCGGCGTCGGAATCGGCCGGAGCGACCAGCACGATGCGGTTGCCGAGCAGTCGGACCTCGGTGTCCTTCTTGATCAGGTCCCGCTCGGACAGATAGGCCATCCAGTCGAGGTCGGCCGAGATGAAGACATCGGCGGGGGCCGCCTCCTCGATCTGCTTTGCGAGCGCCGAGCTCGCCGCGTAAGAGATGACCGCCTTCTTGCCGGTGTCGGCGTTCCAGGCAGCATTGATGTTGTCGAGCGCGTTCTTCAGGCTTGCCGCGGCGAAGACGGTCACGTTCGCCTGCGCGAGCGCGGCAGGCGCCGCGGCGTAGAGGACCGCGGCCAGGCCGCCGACGAGAGCGGCGAACCTCAATCCGAACTCTCTGCGTCCGAACATGTGCATTCCTCCCGGTGGACACCGCTTCCAGCTTCGGCCGTCCTGAGTCTTCATTGCCCGATGTGTCCGCTCAGACATAACAATGGAACGACGCCTATCGTCAACAGTCGCTGGGCGCCGGCGCGTTTCCGGAACCGCCCCCCGGTGGCGCCTGAAAGGTGATGTCGCCCGAAGACGAGCAGGCGCGCCGGGCGGAGGAGCATGGGCCTAATGCTCGTCCTCGCGGCGGACTGCGTGGCTTCTGTCCCGAACGTGGAACGCACCACAGCGTTCGAGCTCATGCCTATGGGCCGGGCGCTCAGCACCGCCGAGGGGGCAGAGCTGCGTCTCGGTTCAGAATGTCCATGTCGAGCGGCCGGTCTACGAGGCGTTCGTCGAGCGGATGGAGCGGGAGGTGCGCGCCATCCGGTTCGGCGATCCGATGGACGCCGAGACCGAGATCGGCACGCTGATCGACGAGGAGGCGGCGGAGCGCCTCGAGGGCATGATCGGCCGGGCCATGGCCGCGGGGGCGCGGCTCGTCTGCGCCGGCGAGCGCAAGGGAGCGCCGATGGGGCCGACGGTGCTGACCAACGTCGATGCGCGGATGGATGTGGTGTCCGAGGAGATCTTCGGGCCGGCGCTGACGGTGCAGCCGTATGACGACATCGAGCCGATCTTCCGGGCGCTGGCGATGTCGGCGTTCAGAAGCGCCAGGACCGGCGGGGTGATCGTCAACGGCACGTCCCGGTGGCGGTCCGACCAGCCCGAAGTTCGCGATCCGCGACATGACCGAGGAGCGGCTGCTGGTCATCAACTGACCCGAGCCGCTCTGTTGCCGCTCGGCCGCGGGCAGCGTTCGCGGGCCGGGCGCCGTGCGCCATCCGGCGCGGCCGGCGAAATGCAGTTCAACCTCCTGAAAAGAGGCGAGAAAACGCATGCACAACATATGCACATTCCATGCACGGAGCATATGCATGAATGCGCTGCATTGGCGCGAGGAGTGGACTTGAATAGATAATTCATTTAGAGTAATGAGCGAATGCCGGATTCGGCGCGGGGCGGCGTCGGCCGGGGTGAGCCTCATCCCGCGCTTCGAGTGAAGCCGGACACAAGGAGAGGGAGAGAGCACGAATGTCGGAGGAAGTGATGACCATGACCGCCCCAGCCGTCGCCACGATAGCCCGTCGCGACTTCGCCGCCGATTATGCGGACTTCTCCGCCAACCTCCGCATCGAGAGCATGCCGCCGCAGGTGATCGAGGCGGTGAAGACCGACATCTTCGACACCCTCGCCTGCGCGACGGCGGGGATCTCGGCCGCCGGCGTCCGCGACGTCGCCGACCTCGCCATCGACTGGGGCGGCAAGCCCGAGGCGGCGAGCTGGTGCACGGGCGCCCGGGTGCCCGCGCATCACGCCGCCTGGGTGAACGGCATGATGTCGCATGCGCGCGACTTCGACGACACCCACGACGCGGCCGTGCTGCATGCCGGGGTCTCGGTGGTTCCGGCGGCGATCGCGGCCGCCGAGCTGAACCCCGAGGGGACCGGGGGCGACCTGATCGCGGGCGTCGCCGCCGGGCTCGAACTGATCTGCCGGCTCGGCGTCGCTACCAAGGTCGGCATCATCGAGAGCGGCTACATGTACACGTCGCTCTTCGGCCACTTCGCGGCGACGGCGGCGGCGGCCCGGGTGCTGGGCCTCGACGCGGAGCAGACGGTCAACGCGCTCGGCATCGCCTACAGCCAGTCCTCCGGGACGCATCAGGTGACCCGCGACGCGGCGCTGACCAAGCGGGTCCAGCCCGGCTTCGCGGCGAAGTCGGCGCTGGTGTCGGTGGCGATGACCCGGATCGGCATCCGCGGCGCGCGCCAGGTTTTCGAGGGCGTCGACGGCCTCATCCGCTCGTACCTGCGCGACAACGTCGATCGCGAGCGGCTGCGCGACGGCCTCGGCCAGCGGTTCGACTTCCTCGACCTGAGCTTCAAGCCCTACCCGTGCTGCCGTTTCAACCATACCGCGATCGACGCCGCGCTGGAGATCCGGCGGCAGATCGGCGCCGAGGCCGTCGCCGGCATCACGCGGGCGACCGCGTATGTGAACCGGCAGTCCTACGAGGCGGTCGGCACGCCGATCGAGATGCGCAAGAAGCCCGAGACGGTCGTCCAGGCGCAGTTCAGCATCCCCTATACCGTGGCGAGCGCGCTGCGGAAGGGGGCGGTCAGGCTCGCCGAGTTCACCGACGAGGGCATCCGGGACGCGGAGGTGCGGGCGACGGCGGCGCTCGTCGACGTCAGCATCGATCCGGAGATCGAGCGCGACTGGGGGCGGAACATCTCGCCGACCCGGCTCGTGGCTGAGACCGCGGACGGCAGCTTCGAGGCCCGCTTCGACCAGCCGCGCGGCAATTTCGCCGCGCCGATGTCGCGGGAGGATTTCGATGCCAAGATGGCGAGGTACCTCGAGATCAGCGGCCTCGACTGGCCGCAGGGGACGATCGAGCGGCTGCATGCGGCGATCGACGGGCTCAACCACGACACCGCGGGCAAGGCGGTGGTGGAGGTCATGACCTCCGGGCGATAGCCCGGCGGGGGCAGGATGCTGGACAAGCGAGAGATCATCGTATCTATCTGGAGGATAGCCGTGATCTCGAAGCGAAGTCGGTCATCAAGATGAGACGGAATCCGGGTTCGGCAGGAGTCAGAAGGTGATGGACAACTCGACCCACACGGTGCCGCGGAACAAGGCGGAGTACGTCGCCCAGCGGCTGCTCGACAGGATCGTCACCGCGAACCTCGCCCCGGGAAGCAGCTTCGGGACCGAGGCCGACCTGCTGCAGCAGTTCGACGTGAGCCGTCCGACGCTGCGCGAGAGCCTGCGCATCCTCGAAGCGCAGGGCGTGGTGGAGCTTCGGCCGGGGCCGCGCGGCGGGATCATGGTGAGCAAGCCCGGGATGGACATGCTCGCGCACGGCCTCTCGGTCTATCTTCGGCTCCACGACGTTCCGTTCATCGCCGTCCTGGAGGCGCGCGAGGCGATCGAGCCGGCGCTCGCCGCGGCGGCGGCCGCGAACGCGACCGAGGAGGACTTGGCCGAGCTTCAGGCGTCGATCGACCGCATGAAGGCGATCAAGGACCAGGCGGAGTTCGTCGAGGAGAACCGACGGTTCCACTCGCGCATCGCCGCAGCCAGCGGCAACAAGGTGATGGAGATCTTCTGGTCGACGATCAGCATCCTCGCCGCGGGCGAGTATGACGGCATCAGCTACACGTCCGGCAACCAGCAGCACGTCATCGCCGCGCATCAGGGGATCCTCGACGCCCTGCGGGCGCGCGACCCGATCGCGTCGGCGCAGCTGATGGACGACCACGTCCGCGAGCTCGAACGGCTGGTGCGCAAGCGGTATCAGTACCTGCTGAGCCAGGCGACCAACATCGTCGCCAAGCAAGGGCGCCGGCTCTAGGGAACGGATCGACGACGCGGAGGAGCCTCGCCGCGAACCGGCGAGAGCGAGGCACTGCCTCGCGCCGGTTCGTCGGCCGGAGCGCGCGAGCGCGGAGGCCGAGGGGGGTCGGGCGTCACCGTCGGCTGGTAATCCGCGCGCCCTGCCTGGCAGGTGCGTTTACGCGCCTGCAAGGGGCAGGCAGGCGCGCGCGGATTTGTCACTCGACAAATCCGCGAAGCGAATGCGGCACCGATGCGCTCGTCGCCAAGCCGAACGAATCGACCGGATCAGTTCAAAATCGGAGAAGCGCCATGAGCGTCACCTACGTCATCACATTCACTGTCGCACCAGGCGAGCGGCAGCGCTTCCTCGATCTGCTGAATGGCGTCCTGGACGCCATGCGCGAGGAACCGATGTTCATGAATGCCACGCTGCATTCCGATCCGGAGAATGCGAACCGCTTCCTCCTGCACGAAACATGGACAGACCACCAGGACGTTCTCGACGTTCAGCTTAAGCGTCCATATCGCGAGGCTTGGCACGAAGCCCTGCCGACGCTCCTCGAGCGTCCGCGCGAGATCGGGATCTGGCGTGCCCTGCGTGCGGATCGCAGGCCCGAGCCGATCATCGGGGCTGAAACGAAAACGGCGGTGCTCCCTGAAGGAAGATGCGCCGCGGTCCGGCCGGGGCCCTTCCCGGTCGGTGATTATAATCTAAATCATTTGCAGGCTGCTGCAAGGTGGTGTATGGCCGTCGGCAGCAGGAGGCGAGGACGCCATTGAGGAGGAACGAAGATGGTCGGGTCGTCGAACGAGGCATCCGCGGAGGTCCCGCAGTACCCGCTGTCGGGGGTGACGGTGATCGATCTTTCGCATGTCTATAACGGACCCTATGCCACGTTCCTGATGGCGATGGCGGGGGCGACGGTCGTCAAGGTCGAGCCGCACACCGGCGAGCACCTGCGCAGCCGCGGCGACATGGGCGGGGCGGCGCTGCCCTTCGCGATGCTGAACTCGAACAAGAAGCCGGTGACGCTCAACCTCAAGTCGGAGAAGGGGCGCGACCTGCTGCGCGAGATGGTCGCCAGGGCCGACATCCTGGTCGAGAACTTCGCGCCGGGCGTGATGGACCGGCTCGGCCTCGGGGCGAAGGAGCTGCAGAGGGTCAATCCGCGGCTGATCTACGGGTCGAGCTCGGGCTACGGCAAGGACGGGCCGTACCGCAGCTGTCCGGCGATGGATCTCGTCATGCAGGCGATGTCGGGCGTCATCAACTCGACCGGCTTCCCGGACCAGGCGCCGGTGAAGTCGGGAGCGGCGCTGTGCGATTTCTTCGCCGGCATCCATCTCTTCTCGGCGATCATGATGGCGCTCTACGAGCGCGAGAGGACCGGCAAGGGGCGGGTGGTCGAGGTGTCGATGCAGGACGCGACCTACTGCTCGCTCGCCTCGAACTACGGCATGCTGCAGGCGCGCGGCGACGCGGCGCCGGACCGCACCGGCAACCGGCACGGTGGCCTGGGCGTGTCGCCCTACAACGCCTACCCGACGACCGACGGCTGGGTCGTGGTCAACTCGCCGGGGGACCACCACTTCCGGGCGATCCTCGACGTGATCGGCCGGCCGGATCTGAAGGACGATCCGCGCCTGTCGTCGCGGGGGGCGCGGGTGCAGAACTTCCAGCTGGTCGACGAGCTGCTCGAGACCTGGACCTCGCGGCATGCCAAGGACGAGGTCGCCGCGAAGATGCTCGCCGCCGCGGTCCCCTGCGCGCCGGTGCGCAACCTCACGGAGGTCATGCATGACGAGAGCTCGGCCGGGTCGTGCTGCCGCATACGCCGCTCAACATCGAGGGGGTGCCGCGGCGGCCGATCGAGCCGAGCCTTCCCCTCGGCGCGAGCAACGAGGAGATCGTCACCGGCTGGCTCGGCCATTCCAGGGACGAGTATGAGGCGCTGAAGGCGGAAGGGGTGGTCTGAGCGGTGGCGGCTTGACGGCAGGTCACGATCGTCACCGGCGGCGGGGATCGGCCGCGCCTGCATCGAGCTCTTCGCCCGCGAGGGCGCGCGGGGTCGTGACGAGGCCATGGCCGAGGTGGTGCTCTCCGACGGGACGGCGCTCAGGGCGCGCGTCGCGCATGCGCGGCAGCTCGGCCCGGCCGATGACCGACGCCGAGCTCGACGCGAAGTTTCTGTCCCAGGCGAGCCTCGTTCTGTCGCCGCAGCGGTCGGACCGCCTTCTCGCCCCTCGTGCGAGGCATCGCGGCGGAAACCGATGTCGGAAAGGCGGTGGCCGCGGCCCTGTAGCCTCGGGTGGGCTGCGCGCGATGCGTGTACTGCGCCGCCGCCCGGCTGGCCGGGAGGAACCAGTTGCGTCGATCTGATTAGATTGATATAGATGATCTTAACAGACAGCTTGCGACGCCGACCGGCGCGCTCGGGAAGGATCGAAGGCGGATGGCCGGGTTGCCGCTGAGCTCTGATTTCGATTTCGGCAGCGTCCTGCGGCACGGCGATCATGTCGCCTGGCCGCAGGGGACCGGCGAGCCGACCGGACTCTCGACGCGGCTGGTCCGACAGTCGCCCGACCTGCCGAGAGCCACGCTGGTGCTCGGCATGGTGACGACGGACACGCTCGACCCCGTGGCCGACGGCAACCTCGACTTCCTCTGCCTCAACGGCGCGGCGAACGCCCGCAAGGTGGCCGCCCTCTCCGGCAACCGGGTGATCCCGGCTCATGTCTCGGCGCTGCCCGGGCTGATCCTCAGCGGCCGGATCAAGGTGGACGTCGCGTTGATCCGGGTGCGCCCGACGCACGAGGCGAACGTGTTCTCGCTCGGCGTGATGGTGGACTTCGTCCACGAGATGGTGGACGCCGCGCGGGTCGTCGTCGCCGAGATCGACGAGCGGATGCCGCTGACCGGCGACGACGCCCTGATCGAGCGCGACAGGATCACCCATCTGACGATCGCGGACGGGCCGGATCCGCTGATCTTCGATCCGAAGCCGTCCCCGACCGACGTCGCGGTCGCGGAGCGGGTCGCGGCGCTGATTCCGGACCGCGCCACGGTGCAGTTCGGGGTTGGCGGCCTGCCCGTTGCGGTCTGCGCGGCGCTCGGGAACCACAAGGGCCTGGGGCTGCACAGCGGGGTCATCCCCGACGCGGCGGTGGACCTGATCGAGGCCGGTGTCATCGACAACCGGCACAAGGGGATCGACGCCGGGGTGAGCGTCACCGGCGGTCTCTTCGGGACGCAGCGGCTGATGAGCTTCGCCGACCAGAACCCGGCGATCGGGATGCGCCGCGCCACCTACACGCACGCCGCCCGCACGCTCGCTCAGATCGAGAACCTCCACAGCATCAACTCGGCCATCGAGGTCGACCTCACCGGTCAGGTGAATGCCGAGGTGGCCGGGCGGCGGGATGTCGGCGCGGTCGGCGGGCAGGTGGACTATGTCCGGGGCGGGCGGCTTTCGCAGGGCGGCCGCTCGATCATCGCGATGGCCTCGGCCACGGCGGACGGGAAGCACTCGAAGATCGTGGCCCGGCTCGGGGCGAAGCCGGTGACCACCGCGCGGTCGGACGTCGATCTCCTGGTGACCGAGTTCGGGGTCGCCGATCTCTGGGGCCTCGACCTGCATGCGCGGGCCGAGGCGCTGATCGGGATCGCGCATCCGAGATTCCGTGGCCAGCTCGAACGCGCCTTCGACGATGCCCTGGCCCAGACGGGCTGAACCGAGCAGGGGACGAGCATGTCAGACCAGCTGATTACCGAGTGGCCGAGCGAGCGGATCTGCGTGCTGCGGCTGAACCGGCCGCAGAGCTACAACGCCTTGAGCCGCGAGCTCGTCGAGGTGCTGCGCGCCGCGCTGCGCGCGCTTTCCGGCTCGCCCGCACGGGTGCTGGTGCTCGCCGCGAACGGTCCGGGCTTCTGCGCCGGCGCCGACCTGAAGGAGCGCAAGGTGATGACCGACGCGGAGAAGTACGCGCACAACCGCGCGATCAGCGCGCTGGCCGACGAGCTCGCCGCGGTCCCGCTCCCGACGGTCGCTGCGATCAGCGGCGCAGCGCTCGGCGGCGGGTGCGAGCTCGCGCTCGCCTGCGACGTCCGCTTCGCCGCGTCGGACGCCACGATCGGGCTGACCGAGTCGCGCATCGGCGCCATGCCCGGGGCAGGAGGCTCGCAGCGGCTGCCGCGGCTGATCGGCACGGCGCGCGCGCTCGAGATGATGCTCAGCGGCGAGCCGATCCCCGCGGCCAGGGCCGCTGCCTGGGGCCTCGTGAACGACGTGGTCGACGCCGGCGGGCTGCCGGACCGCGTGATGGCCTTCGCCGAGACCGTCGCCTCGCGGTCGCCGCGCAGCGGCGCGCTGCTGAAGCGCGCCGTCTACCAGGGCATGGATCGGCCGCTCGCGGAGGGGCTCGAGCTCGAGCGCCTCGCCGTCGTCGAGGTGCTGAAGTCGGAAGACTACAGGGAGGGGCTCGCCGCCTTCGCCGAGCGCCGCCAGCCGGTCTTTCCATAGGAGCGCCGGGACCGATGGCCGAGCACGACCGCCCCTTCACGATGAGCAAGTCCGCGCAGGTGGCGCGCCTCCTGCTCGACAGGATCATCGACTCCGACCTCAGGCCCGGAAGCTCGATCGGCACCGAGGCCGAGCTCGTGGAGCTCTTCAAGGTCAGCCGCCCGACCTTGCGCGAGAGCCTGCGGATCCTCGAATCGCAGGGCCTCCTGACGCTGCGCCCGGGGCCGAAGGGCGGCATCATGGTCGCGAGGCCCAGTATCGACGTGCTCGCGCATACGCTCTCGGTGCTGCTCCGTGTCAACAACGTGCCGTTCGTCGAGGTCCATGGCGATCGAGCCGGCGCTGGTCCAGGGGGCGGCGCTCTACGGCAGCGAGGAGCATTTCGGCGAGATGGAGGAGACCATCGAGCGGCTCGAGGCGGCCGGCGACGACGCGCAGGTCGTCTGTCGGGAGAACCGCGCGTTCCACAACATCATCGCGCGGGCGGCGGCGAACCCGGTGCTCGAGGTCTTCTGGTCGACGATCCGGATCATCGCGAGCGGCGAGGGGGCGGGCCTGCGCTACTCGGCGCGGAACCGCGCCCACATCATCGACTCGCACAAGCGCATCCTCGCGGCCTGCCGTGCCCGCGATCCCGAGGCGGCCGAGAAGCAGATCACCGAGCATCTGGGCGAGCTCGATGCGCTCCTGCAGGCGCGGCACAAGGATCAGCCGACGAAGCCGACGCAGATCGCCTTCCGGTCGCGGGGGCTGGCGCAGTGAACAACGGAAGCACCGGGATGGAAATGGGAGTCAGGGAATGAAGCTGGAGCTCAGCGACGAGCAGCGGGCGATGGTGGAATTGGTCCGCCAGCTTGCGAACGCGAAGTTCAAGGACAAGGTGCACAAGTGGCAGGACGGCACCTTCCCGTACGAGAACATCAAGGACCTGGCCGAGCTCGGCGTGCTCGGGATGGCGGTGCCGGAGGAGTACGGCGGGCTGGGCCTGCCGGTGCTCGACTGCGTCCTCGTGCTCGAGGAGATGGCAAAGGTCTGCTACGTGACCTCGATGGCGGTGATGAGCGCGATGGGCGCGCAGAACCGGATCATCGCGAACTATGCCCCGCCGGAGGTGCGCAACAGGTTCCTGCCCGGCGTCGCGACCGGCGAGACGATCCTCGCCATCTGCATGACCGAGCCGCATGCGGGCACCGACGTCGCGAACTACAAGACCAACACGGTCACCCACGACGACCGGGTGGTGCTGAACGGCGTCAAGACGCTGATCAGCCGGGCCGACGAGGCGCACTGCTTCATCGTCTTCACCCGCGTCGACGGCAAGCCGGGCCGGGAGGGCATCGGCTGCGTCCTCGTCGACCCGAAGACGCCGGGCTTCGAGGTGACCGCGCGCTATCACACGATGGGCGGCGAGAACCTCGCCGAGATCCAGTTCAACGACATGGAACTGCCGGTGGAGAACCTGATCATCCGCGAGGACGGCTTCAAGAAGCTGCTCACGGCCTTCAACACGCAGCGCTGCATGAACCCGTCGGTGTCGCTCGGCCTGGCCGAGGGGGCGTTCGGCGAGGCGGTGAAGTACGTGCGCGACCGGCATCTCTTCGGGCGTCCGACCGGCACGATGCAGGGCGTGCGCTGGAAGCTGGCGGAGATGGCGCGCGACATCGAGGTGAGCCGCGCCATGCTCTACCGCGCCGCGGCCTCGGCGGATCCCTTCCCCGATCCCTATCTCGCGGCGATCGCCAAGATGCAGACCAACGAGATGGCGATCAGGGTGACGAGCGACGCCTTGCAGCTGCACGGCGGCTACGGCTTCACCGACGAGTATCCGGTGTCGCACTTCTACCGCGGCGCGCGCTACGGCACGCTCGGCGGCGGCGCCACCGAGACGCTGAAGGACCTGGTGGGCAAGCGCGTCTATGACACCTTCCCGCCGGACGGGTTCCTGAGCTTCGGGCTGATGTGATGGGCAAGCCGGTGATCCGCTCCCTCCTCTTCGTGCCGGGCGACAGCGAGAAGCTGATCCTGAAGGCGCTGGCGTCGGAGGCGGATGCGGTGATCCTCGATCTCGAGGACGCGGTCGCGCCCGAGAGCAAGGCGCGCGCCCGCGGCGTGACGGCGGAGGCCCTCGCCGGCGCCGACCGGAACGGCAAGCCGGTGTTCGCGCGCCTCAACGCGTTCGACACCGGATTGACGCGGGGGATCTCGCCGCGGTCCTGCACGGCCGGCCCTGGGGCGTGGTGCTGCCCAAGTGCAACGGCCCGGCCGACGTCGAGCGGCTGTCGCATTATCTCGAGGCGCTGGAGGCGCGCGAGGATGTTCAGCCCGGCGCTACCCGTATCCTGACCGTGGCGACGGAGACGGCCGCGGCGACGCTCAACCTCGCCCGGCCCGCGAGCGCTGCCGCGGACCGCATCTGGGGCATGCTGTGGGGGGGCGAGGACCTGTCTGCCACGCTCGGATCGATCAGCAACCGCGACGAGAGCGGTGCCTACACGTTTCCCTACCAGTTCGCGCGGTCGCAGTGTCTCTATGCCGCGAGCGCGATCGGGGTGACCGCGGTCGACGCGGTCTATACCAACTTCCGCGATCCCGAGGGCCTCGAGCGGGAGGCGCGGGACGGGCTCAGGGACGGCTTCACCGCCAAGGCGGCGATCCATCCGGCGCAGGCGCCGATCATCAACCGCGTGATGACGCCGACCGAGGACCAGCTCGACTGGGCGAGGCAGGTGGTGGCGCTGCTCGAGGGGACCGGCGTCGCGCGTCTCGACGGCAAGATGGTCGATCTCGTGCACAAGCGCATCGCCGAGAAGCTGCTCGAGCGCGCCGGCGCGATTGCCGAGGCCTTATGATGGAGAGCGCGGAGCCCGAGGTGGAGCAGGAGGACTGGCAACCGCACGCTGACCGAGAGCGGCGGCCAGGCGACGGCCGCGTCCGGCGCCGACACGGCGGGGCGGCCGGGGTCGAGCGGCCGGCCGTTGCCCTGCGTCGAGGTTCGCATCGATCCGCGGCGGGGCTGCCGGACAGCGAGATCTTCATCCGCGCGCCGACGCAGATGCTCGGCTATTTCGACACCGAGGGCTCGCCGATCGATGCGGAGGGATGGCTGCACACCGGCGACCTCGGGCGCCTCGATGACGACGGGCATCTCTGGATCACCGGCCGAGCCAAGGACATGATCATCCGCGGCGGCGAGAACATCGCGCCGGTCGCGGTGGAGCGGGCGCTGTCGGTGATCCCGGGCGTGGTCGAGGTCGCGGTGATCGGCGTGCCGGATCCCGACCTCGGCGAGGAGGTCATGGCCTTCGTCGTGGTCGAGGCGGAGCCGAGCGCGGGCGAGCTCGACCGGCGGCTGCGGGGGCTGGCGACCCGGGTGCAGGCAGACGTGCCGGTGTGAGCGGAAGCGACGGCAGGATGCGGACGTTCCAGCACATCGAACCCGCGACGGCGACGGTGAAGGCGGGGAGCGCGGTCTATGATCCTGTGGCGGCGAAACGCCGCGCGCTGTTCGATCCGAAGACACGGGCGCATCGTGCATTCCCTCGACATCACGTTGCAGCGATCGCTGGAGGTGTCGGCGGCGTTCCAGGCGATCGTGCAGAATACCCGCCGATCAGAAGGAGGCGTTGGCGGCGCTGCTGGAGAAGCGGCGCCCAGCTTTGCCGGAAGGTGAGCCACCGGGGCGCAGGTCCGGGTTGCCTTGCCTGCCGAATTGATCTAAATGGTGTAGATAGAACGTGAGCGACGCCGGGTTCGGCCGATCGGCACCACGGAGGAACCGCAGATGAGGATGACCGCGGCCGTGATGTTCGAGCAGGGGCTGCCGGCGCCCTATGCCGAGAGCCAGCCGTTCAGGGCCGAGGAGGTCGAGCTCGAGGGGCGCGGCGACGGCGAGGTCCTCGTCGAGGTCAGGGCCGCGGGCCACTGCCATCAACGAGCTTCGGAGACGACGACATGGACAGACTGGAAACTGGGCGGGCGGTATTGCGCGAGATGATGGGGGAGGAGTTCCTCGCCCGCCGTGACGAGAGTCGCAGCTCGTTCAGCGCGACGATCCAGGACTATTCCGACGAGGTTTGCTTCGGCACGGTCTGGTCGCGCCCCGGGATCGATCGCAAGCAGCGCAGCATCCTCAACATCGCGATGCTGGTGGCGCTGAACCGCATCCCGCAGCTGCGCACCCACATCGAGGGCGCCATCAACAACGGCTGCACGGTCGAGGAGCTGCGCGAGATCCTGCTCCACACCGCCGTCTATGCAGGCCTGCCCGCCGCCGTCGAAGGCTTCAAGGTCGCGGAGGAAGTGCTGCGCGCCAAGGGCATGCTCGACTGAGCGACGGCCCCAACCAATGCATCAAGGGAGAAAGAACATGAGGATAAGGGCACTCGCGGTTGCCGCCATGACGCTGGCCGCGCCGCTCGCCGTCTCGGCGCAGGACTATCCGAGCGACACCGTGCGGGTGGTGATCCCGTTCACGGCGGGCGGCTCGAACGACTCGATCGGGCGCTATCTGGCCGATGCGCTCGGGGGTCACTGGGACGCCGACGTCATCGTCGAGAATCGGCCGGGCGCGGGGTCGGCGATCGGGTCGGCCTATGTCGCGCAGGCCGAGCCCGACGGGCACACGCTGCTCTTCGTCTCGGGGACCATCACGACCAACGCGGCCACCCAGCCCAACCTGCCCTTCGACCCGGTGAACGATCTGCAGCCGGTCGGGATGGGCGCGCTCGGGCAGTTCGTGGTCGTCGTCGGCGACCGCGTCGAGGCGAAGACGCTCGGCGAGCTGATCGAGATGGCGAAGGCGCAGAAGGTGTTCTATGGCACCACCGGGGTCGGCAGCTCCACGCATTTCGCGGCGGCGCTCCTGAGCGACGTGGCCGGGATCGAGATGGAGCCGGTGCACTATCCCGGCGGCACCGATGCGCTGCTCGACATCGCCGGGGGCCGGCTCGACATGTACGTGGGCTCGGTCCCGCAGGTGCTGTCGACCGTCCAGGCCGGATCGGCCCGGGCGATCGCGGTGACGAGCGAGACGCGTGCCGCCGCGCTGCCGGACGTGCCGACGGTGGTCGAGGAGGGACTGCCCGACGCCGTCTTCGACATCTGGTGGGGCGTGTTCACCACCGCGGGGACGCCTCAGGAGGTGGTCGAGGAGATCAACACCGCGATCAACGCGGCGATGAGCACGCCCGAAGCGGCGACGTTCCTCGAGGAGATGGGGGCCGCGCCGAAGCCGATGAGCGTCGCCGAGTTCGCCGAGCTCGTGCACGCCGAGATCGCCAGGTGGCGCGAGCTCGCAGCCGAGCACGGCATCAAGTCCGAATAGACCGCATCCTGCGAGGCCGCCGGCCGGCCGGCGGCGTGCCACCCTTCCGGGGAGATGATCGTCATGACCTCGGCCTGAAGACCAGGACGATGGTCACCATGATCTCCGACGTGTCGATTGGCAACACCGAGGCGCTCGGGCATGCATGTCCGCTTCTGCCGCCCGCACGGCTGGAGCGAGGACGAGATCGCCGAGGCGATCGGTCACTGCATCGGCTACAGCGGCGTTCGGCTGGTCCGCAAAGCGCTCATCGTGGCGCGCGACGTCTGTGCGCAGATGGAGGCGAACAGGGAGCTGCCGCCCGCCTGGTGTGAGGGCCCTTCGGGCCGAACGCCGCGCCGATGCGCCGCGCAGTCGCCGCACGATCCATCTAGATCATTTGACACATCACGTCGGCGGGCCTAGGGTTGCCGGATGGAGAATCGGTCCGCCCGCTAGAACGTGATGGGGCTCATCCCCCGCTTCGAGCACGCAGGAGGAGACAGCGTGAAGATCGGATTCATCGGGCTCGGGCTGATGGGCAGCGGCATGGCGGCCAGTCTCCGGAAGGCCGGCCACGACCTCGTGCTCAACGATCTGTCTAGCCAGGCGGCGGCGCCGTTCCTCGAGCGGGGCGCCACGTGGGCGGACACGCCGCGCGCCGTCGCCGAGGCGAGCGACATCGTCTTCACCTCGCTGCCGACCCCTGCGGACGTGGAGGGGGGATGCCGGAGATGCCGGCACCGCCCGTGGGAGGAAGCATGAAGGTCACCGATCAGAAGAACTTCACCGCCGGCAGCCTCTACATCGCCCTCGGCGGCGCTGTCGCCATCGGCTCGCTCGGGTTCTCCATCGGCACGGCCGAGCGCATGGGACCGGGCTTCTTTCCGCTCGGGGTGGGCATCCTCCTCGCCGTCACCGGGATCGTGCTCGTTCTCGGCGCGATCGGCCGGGGCGCGACCGGGTCGCGGCTCGGGAGCTGGGCGCTGAAGCCGATCCTGATCGTCACCGCCGCGGTGATCGCCTTCGGTCTCCTGCTCGAGCCCGGGGGGCTGCTGGTCGCCGTCCCGGTGCTGCTCGGCGTCTCGGCCTTCGCCCACCCCGAGGTCTCCTGGCGCACGGTGCTCGCCAGCATCGCCATCCTGTTGCCGATGACCTGGCTGATCTTCGCGGTCGTGCTCGGGCTGCAGATCGGCCTGTTGCCGCCGTGGCTGGCGGACTAGGGTGCGGACTCATATTGCTGCAAGCCAGATGCGGATAGCAGCGAGTTGAAGAGCGGCGAGGAAGTTCTCGGGTTTTCGGTCGTAGCGTGTGGCCAAGCCGCGGAACTGTTTGATCTGGTTGAAGAAGCGTTCGACCAGATTTCGCTGGCGATAGACCCAGCTGGAGAAGGCGAAGCTGCCCTTGCGGATCGTGCGGGGCGGAATGTTGGCCCAGGCGCCGCGCTCGGAGGCGAGTTCGCGGATGGCGTTGGTGTCGTAGGCCCGGTCGGCGATCAGCGTCGCGCCGGGGGCGAGGTCCTCCAGCAAGGTGGCCGCAACCGGCGCGTCGCCCGCCTGACCCGGCGTGAGGATGAGCTTCACCGGTCGGCCGTCGGCGTCGACCAGCGCGTGGATCTTGGTGGTCAGCCCGCCCCGGGAACGTCCCATGCTGCCATCCCCGGCGTCGGGACCCCCCTTTTGACCGCGGCGCCGTGCTGGTGGACACGCACGCAGGACGAGTCGATCATCACGATGTCGCCGTCGTAAGCCTTTGATACCGCGGCGAGGATGCGGTCCCACACCCCTGCGGCCCGCCAGCGCACGAAGCGGTTGTAGAGTGTGGTTCGCGGCCCGTACCGCTCCGGGATGTCGCGCCAGGGTGCTCCGGTCCGGAAACGCCACAGGATGCCGTTCAGCACCCGCCGGTCGTCGACCCGAGGCACCCCGCGCGGCTTGTTCGGCAGCAGCGGTTGGATGATCGCCCACTCCTCGTCGCTCAGCTCGTGACGGCGCATGAAACCCTCCTCTTTCGGAAGGTTAAATCAGAACCGCGACATGAGGGGAATCTGGAGGGTTCTGTGAGGCGCGGCGAGACGTTGGCGCGAGCGCGACGGTGGTCGGCGCCTCATTGAAGCCGGATTGAGCGACGCCGCGGTGTGTCTCTCGCTATGGGCGGAGTATCTCGGAGCGTTGGGTACCACGATCGCTGTCGACGATCCGATGTGCCTGGGCGCTCCCGTGGAGAGAGCGGCTCTGGTTGCGTCTGGGCGGGGATTGGCGAGAGGCTGGCGCCCGACGTGATCAGGAGGGCGGTGATCGACGGCTGATAACCGTGCCGGCCGAACGGCGCGCGCGCGGTTCCGGGCACGGGCGCGAGGACGGGTGCCGTCAGCATGCCGGAGGGGATGGAAGCCGCGATCATCATCGGCGGGCCGGCGCTGGATGGGGCGGCGCGCGGGGCAGCGTCGACAGGATCAGCGAGAGGCTGCCGCAGCCAGGGCAGGCATCGGGCTCCGGCTGACGAGGCGGGGCGCAGCGGTGGCCGTCGGGCTCGGCGTCGCGCTCGCCCTGCCGACCCGCGACGGGTTGAGCCAGCAGCTGTCGAGAAAGCGCGAGTCGAGCTGCGCGATGACCATTGGCGAGGAAGCCGAAGTGGCGGATGCGATGGAAGCCGGTGGGCAGGACGTGCAGGAGGAACCGGCGCATGAACTCGCCCGCACCGAGCGTCATGACCTTGCGGCGGCCTTCCTGCCGGTAATCCTTCCAGAGGAAGCTGACGGTGTCGTCGGTGATGGCGACGAGCCGGCTGTTGGCGATGGCGACGCGGTGGGTGTAGCGGCCGAGATAGGCGAGCACCTGTTCCGGGCCGCCGAAGGGCGGCTTGGCATAGACCACCCAGTCGATCCGGCGCAGCGCCCCGCAGTGGGCTGCGAAGGCGCGGGGCTCGGCAAGCGGAGCGAGGTCGCCGAAGAAGCGCAGCCCTCCGGCGGCGAAGGCGGTGGCGAGGCGTTCGAGAAAGAGCCGCCGGAACAGGCGCCCGAGCACCTTGACCGACAGGAAGAACCCGGGTGGGCAGGCGACCCAGCGCCTGCGGTCGGGCGAGAGACCACCGCCCGGCACGATGCAGTGGACATGCGGATGGTGCTGCATCGCCTGACCCCAGCTGTGCAGCACGGCGACGCCGCCGATTTCGGCGCCGAGGTGGCGCGGATCGGCCGCGATGAGGCGCAGCGTCTCGGCGGCGGCGCGGAACAGGATGGCGTAGACCGCCGCCTTGTTCTGGAACGCGATCGCGCCGACCGGCGCCGGCAGGGTGAAGACCACGTGGAAATAGGGAACGGGCAGCAGCTCCGCTCGCCGTGCGGCCACCCACGCCTCCCGCGCCCGCCCCTGGCATTTGGGACAGTGACGGTTGCGGCAGGAATTGTAGGCGATCGCGGTGTGGCCGCAGTCGAGGCATCGGCGGACGTGCCCGCCGAGCGCAGCGGTGCGGCAGGCCTCGATCGCGCCCATCACCCGGCGCTGGTCGCGGTCGAGGTGCGCGCGGCGCGCGGCGCGGAACGCTTGGCCGTGGCGGCGGAAGACGTCCGCCACCTCGAGGCCGCCAGCCATGACGGTGCCGCCTCAGGCTGGCGGGACAATCTCGAGCTTCAGCCCCTCCAGCGGGCTCGCCGTCCGGCCGATGAGACCCTGCGAGACGTGAGCGTAGCGCGCCGTCGTCGACAGGTGCGCATGGCCCAGCAGCACCTGGATCACCCGGATGTCGACGCCGCTCTCCAGCAGATGGGTGGCGAAGCTGTGCCGCAGGATATGAACGGTCACCTTCTTGTCGATCCTCGCCGCCGCCCGCGCCGACCGGCAGGCGGCATGCAGGACCGTCGGCTCGATCGGTCGGCCCGTGTCGCGCCCCGGAAACAGCCAGTGCTCGGGACGCGCCAGCCGCCAGTAGGTGCGCAGGATCGCCAAGAGCTGCGCCGACAGCATCACGTAGCGCTGCTTGCCGCCCTTGCCGTGCTCGATGCGGATCATCATCCGGCCACTGTCGATGTCGGCGATCCTAAGGCCCGTGACCTCCGACACCCGCAGCCCGGCCGCGTAGGCGGTCGTCAGCGCGGCGCGGGCCTTCAGGCTGGGAACGGCCTCGAGGAACCGCACCACCTCGTCGGCGCTCAGCACCACCGGCAGCCGCCGGGGCTCGCGGGCGTAAGCTATCCGCTCGGGGATCTCCGCTATCCCGAGCGTCACGCCATAGAAGAACCTCAGCGCCGCCACCGCCTGGTTGAGGCTCGCCCAGGCCACGCCCTTCGACGCGAGGTGGACCTGATAGGTGCGAACGTCCTCCAGCGTCAGCGTCTCCGGGGATCGGCCGAAAAACCGGCTGAACTTCGACACCGCGTGGACGTAGGATCGCTGCGTCGCCGGCGAGAGGTTGCGGACCGTCATGTCCTCGATCATGCGGCGGCGAAGAGGGCTGGTCTCGGCCATCGGAAAGCTCCTGTCTGGAAAGGGGTCTCAGCAACCCAAACCTTCCAGTCAGGAGCACCGCCCGCGAAGCTCTAACCCTGCCGCGCAGCGGCTTCGTTCAATCCCGTTTATAGGGCCAGAGCCTAGGAGGCGGCGCATGGAGCTCTTCGGCAACCTCCTCCTCGGCTTCGAGACGGCGCTGTCGCTTCAGAACGTGGCGTTCGCCTTCCTCGGCTGCCTGCTCGGAACCCTGATCGGCGTGCTGCCCGGCCTCGGGCCGCTCGCGACCATCTCGATGCTGCTGCCCTTCACCTACGGGCTCGACCCGACCACGGCGCTGATCATGCTGGCCGGGATCTACTACGGGGCGGCCTATGGTGGCTCGACGACGGCGATCCTCGTCAACCTGCCGGGCGAGACCTCGTCGGTGGTGACGGTGCTCGACGGCTACCAGATGGCGCGCCAGGGCCGGGCCGGCGTGGCGATCGCCACGGCGGCGATCGGATCGTTCTTCGCCGGCTGCGTCGGGACGCTGATCCTCGCCGCCTTCGCGACGCCGCTGACGGCGGTGGCGCTGAGGTTCGGCGGCGCCGAGTACTTCTCGCTCATGGTCGTCGGCCTGATCGGCGCGGTCTCGCTGACCGCCGGGTCGATCCCCAAGGCGATCGGGATGATCCTGGTCGGCATCGTCCTCGGCCTCGTCGGCACCGACGTGACCTCGGGCGCGCAGCGCTTCACCTTCGGCGATCCGCGGCTCTGGGACGGCATCGACTTCATCGCCATCGCCGTCGGCGTCTTCGCCTTCGGCGAGGTGGTCAGCAGCCTGCAGCACGGCGAGGACCGCGAGTCCTTCACCAGCCGTGTCGGGTCGCTGATGCCGAACCGCGAGGACTTCCGCCGGATGACCCCGGCGATCCTGCGCGGCACGACGATCGGCAGCTTCCTCGGCATCCTTCCCGGCGCCGGGATGTCGATCGCCTCGTTCTTCTCCTACAGCCTGGAGCGGAAGGTCTCGCGCTTCCGCGACAGGCTGGGCAAGGGCGCGATCGAGGGCGTGGCGGCGCCGGAGGCCGCGAACAACGCCGCGGCGCAGACGGCGTTCATCCCGACCCTCACGCTCGGCATCCCGGGCAGCCCCACCATGGCGCTGATGCTCGGCGCGATGATCATGCACAACATCCAGCCGGGCCCGCAGGTGATGAGCAGCAATCCCGAGCTGTTCTGGGGCCTGATCGTGTCGATGTGGATCGGCAACGCGATCCTCGTCATCCTCAACCTGCCGCTGGTCGGGCTCTGGGTGAAGCTCCTGAAGATCCCGTATCGGGCGCTCTTCCCGGCGATCCTGCTCTTCTGCTGCCTCGGGGTCTACGCCACCCGCTACTCGGTCTTCGACCTCTTCCTCGCCGCGGGTTTCGGCGTCGCCGGCTACGCCTTCCGCAAGCTCGAGTGCGAGCCGGCGCCGCTGGTGCTCGGCTTCATCCTCGGGCCGATGATGGAGGAGAACTTCCGCCGGGCGATGGTGCTGTCCGAAGGCGACGCGTCGGTCTTCATCCGCGAGCCGATCTCCCTCGGCTTCCTCATGCTCGCGGCCGTGATGCTGGTGCTGGCGAGCCTCCCGAAGATCCGCAGGCAGCGCAACGCCGTCGCGACAGAGGAAGCCTGATGCCGGCCCGTGGCGGGGCCGGTCCCCCAGGATCGCAGCGACTTTCGGAGGTGGCGTTGGACGCGACCGGAGCCTACAACGACAGTCCCTTCCTCAGGCACCTGAACCCGGTGGTCGAGGAATGGCGCGACGGCTACGTCCGCATCGGCCTCCGGCTCAGGTTCGAGCTCCTGAACCGGTCGGGCGTCGTGCATGGCGGCGTGCTCGCGACGATGCTGGACAACGCGGGCGGGTTCGCCGGGCTCTACTGCACGGTGCCCGGCAACAAGCGCTATGCCGTCACCCTGTCGCTGAACACCAGCTTCGTCGCCCAGTCGAGCTCGGGGCAGCTCATCGTCGTCGGCGAGCGGCAATCGAGCGGGAGACGCATCTTCTTCAGCAACGCGTCCGTCCACACCGAGGAGGGGCTGCTGGTCGCGACGGGGTCCGGCGTCTACCGCTACCGGAGCGGAAGCGAGACGCCCGAGGGCGGCCCGCCGCGGCAGCTGCCGCCCGAGGCCTGAGAGGCTGACTCATGCAAGGCCTGCTGGCCGGGAATTCTACACCGTGCCCGCACCCGGCATCCCGCCCGCGAAGAGGGCAGCGGCACGACCGCGGGCGGCCGAGAAGCGGCCGCCCGTCGTGCCGCAGGCACGCTTTCGGCGTGACGGGCGGTCAGCCGCTGCCCGGGCTCGCGGCCCGGGCGGGACGGTGCAGCCGGCGCGCTTCCTTCCGAGGCGTCGTGCAGGGTCGCGGTCTCGCCGCCATCGGCCCCGCGCTCTCAGCAGGCGTCAAGCGCCGTATTCCGCGTCGGTGACCTGCTCCAGCCAGTCGACCGACTTGCCGTCGAGGTGCTCGCCGATGGCGATGTGGCTCATCGCGGTCGTGGGCGCGGCGCCGTGCCAGTGCCGCTCCCCGGCGGGAATCCAGACCACGTCGCCGGGGCGGACGGTCTGCACCGGCCCGCCCCGGGACTGGACGAGCCCGCAACCGGCGGTGACGATCAGGATCTGCCCGAGCGGATGGGTGTGCCAGGCCGTCCGCGCGCCGGGCTCGAAGGTCACGAGGCTGCCGCGCGCCCGCGCCGGCGCCTCGGTCTGGAACAGCGGTTCGACCCTGACCGTCCCGGTGAAATGTTCGGCAGGCGCCTTGCCCGAAGGCCGGGTGCCGCATCTGATCACGTCCACGAGCTGGTTCTCCTCTGCTCTGAAATCGTCGAGGCGGGCCAGATCCTCCGGCGCGAACGGCTTCGGCGCCTCGTGGAGCGCCAAGAGCTCGATGCCGTTGACCGTGACGGCCGGGTACAGCCGGCGGAGCCTCGGGTCGTGCCCGGCGGTCGAGGCCGCCGGCGAGCTCCATCATCCGGGTGTAGGACTGGAGCGTCTTGGCCGCGTCGACGGCGATCACGAACGGCGAGCGCCGGATCAGGTTGGCGAAATCGTGGGTCCCGTCCGAGGCGAGCAGCACCGGGCCGCGCGGCGTCATCACGCGCACCGCCTGCACTGCGGCGCTGTGGCCGGGAAGGGCATGCCACGTGGCAAGCCAGATTTGGCGGAAGGAGGCGTTCCCGAGGACCGCGAGGGCTTCGTTGGGCGGCGGCTGGACCGTGGCCAAGGCAGCTTTCCTGGCGCTCGCCACCGACGTCGAGACCACGGCCGGCTCTCTTCTCCGCCGCGATGATCCTCGCCGCCCTGGCCGCGGCGACGCCCCCATGGTGTGGCGCCCCCGGTCGGCGGGGCGATCACGCCGATTTCAGCGTGTCCGCCCAGGCGCCGGACGCCGCGAGGCCGACCGCAGGGCCTGCTCCCAGAATCCTCGGCCCATTGAAGGACGCCTCCTCTTGTGAATACATTTGGATGATATATAACGAAGGGCGGAGAGGATGTCCATTCGAGGCGGCACGTCGGAAGTGCAGGTCACATCGGTGCCGCAGGTCAGCTTCCAGAGCTCCGGCAGCGGCCGGCCCGCATTCGTCTTCGTGCACGGATTCGGCTGAGGAAGACCATGAAGAAACGAACGCTCGGCCGGACCGGCCTCGAGGTGTCGCCGATCGCGATCGGCGGGGCGGCTTTCGCCTACGTGCACCGCGCGACGGGCTGGGATCCGCTCTCGGAGGACGGGCGCAAGGTGGTCCATGCGACGATCAACGCGGCGCTCGACCAGGGCATCAACTACATCGACACTGCGCCCGCCTACGGCAACGGCTACAGCGAGACCCTCATCGGCGAGGTGATGCGGACCCGGCGCTCCGACTGCGTCCTCGCCAGCAAGGTGTGGTACGAGCTGGACCGGCGGGAGGCGGTCGACAGCGTCCATGCGAGCCTGAAGCGGCTCCGGACCGACCACATCGACATCCTGCAGATCCACGGCCGCATGTACACGCCGGCCGAGGTCGACCGCATCCTGAACGGCGGCGTGCTCGACGCGTTGGTCGAGCTTCGCGAGGCGGGCAAGATCGGCCACGTCGGCATCACCACCGAGGAGCCGTGGACCGTCCTCCCGTTCCTCGAGCACGCGGCGGTCGAGGTCTACCAGATCGCCTACAACATCATCTATCAGGCGGCGGCGCGCCATTTCCTGATCGAGGCCGCGAAGGTGAACGCCGGCGTCGTGACCATGCGGACGATGACCTCGGGCATCTTCCAGCGCGAGATGGGCTTCCTCGCGCCCGAATGGCAGGCGGCGCGCGATCTCTACGAGGTCAGCCTGAAGTTCGTCCTGTCGGATTCGCGCATCCACGCCGGGATCGTCGGCTGCCGCTGGGCCGAGGAGGTCGGGCGCAACGTCGCGCTCGTCGAGGACTGGGAGCCGCCGGTCGACTTCGCGACGATGCCGCGGCTGACCTTCGAGGTCTACAATGCGGACGACGCCGCCTGAGCTTCGGGCCGTGCCCGGCGCGGACCCGCGCCGCAATCCCGCCTCTTTTTTTAGCAGATGCGTTGTGCATGCGTTGTGCATGCCCGGCGCAGCACACTGCACGACGCTTCGGAAGGGAGCGCGCCGGCTGCGCCGTTTCGCCCGGGCCCCGAGCCCGGGCAGTATCCGTGACGGGTCAGGCCTCTCGGGCTGCCAGAGCCGGTCTGCGGCGAGGAGGGCGTTGCCGAGGACGAGGAGGTTGCGCATCACGCCGGTGATGATGACCTTCGGAGGCTTTCCGCTGGTGGCCATGCGCTGCGCCTTGACCTCGAGGTCTGCGTTGCAGCGCATGGCCACCAGCGCCGGCATGTAGAGCGCGCGGCGCAGGTCCGGGCGGCCGCCGCGGATGTGCGCCTGGCCGTGGGACTTGCCCGACTGCCGGGGGACCGGGGCGACGCCGGCCAGGCTCGCGGCCTCGGCCCCGCCGATGCTGCCGAGCTCGGGCATGTCGATGAGGAGCTCGGCGGCGGTGACCGGCCCGATGCCGGGAATGGAGCGAAGGATCTTCCGCGCGCGGGCGAGGCCGGGATCGGCGGCGATCCGGGCGGCGATCTCGGCATCGAGGGTGGCGATCTGGCCGAGGAGCAGCCGCTCGCGGGCGCGGGCGAGCCGGCGGAGCAGCGCGCTCGTCGGGGTCCGCGTGCGCTCGCGGGCGAGGTCGCGGGCGAGCGCCCGGCGGGCGGTGAGCAGGTCCTTGAGCTCGCACAGGTTCTGCGGCGTGGGGACCTGGGCTTCGAGAGCGAGGGCGGCGCCCATCCGCGCCAGCATCTCCGCGTCGCGCTGACAGCGCGCATCCTGCGCGATCCGGTCGGTCTTGGCCAGCCGGCCGCAGCCCTCGGCGAAGCGGCGCGCGCCTCGAGCGGGTTCACCTTGCAAAAGCCGATCCCGGCCCCGGCCAGCGCGCGCTCGAGCAGGCGGTGATAGGGGCCGGTCGCCTCGTAGACCACCAGCGGCGCGCCGAGGCGGCGGGTCCAGCTGAGCAGCCGCGGCCCGGGCCGGCGCGGTCATTGGCAAAGCTGCGCGCCTCGCCGGTGGCGAGCGCGTGGGCGTCGAGCCGGTCTTTCGAGATGTCGATGCCGAGGGTATGCTGCATCGGTCTTCTCCTTCCTGATCTTGTCTGCGAGCCCGAGGCTCATGTATCCGTTCAGGCCTTGGAAAAGACGGGGCGATCAAACTGCCCGGCGGCACTCGCTGCCCAGCGGCCTGCGATCCGACCCCGCCGCTGTCCGCCACGGGTGATGATCGCGCGCACGCTGGCCTACGGCCCGAGCCGTTCGGCAGCCTCGACGCGCAGCTCAGGACCCGGTCGCCGAGCTGGCGCTGTCCATAACCACGAAGCTCGGGGCGAGCCGGCGGGCCTCGAACAGGCCGAGCTCCGCGGTGCCGCCGCGGCGAAGCTGATCGACGCGAGGGCGATCGTGATGTCGCTCCCCTCCTCCTGCGCGGCCGCGTAGGCGGCAGCGGCGAGCCAGACCCGTCAGCTTGCCGAGAAACGTCATCGTCTCCTCGCTTTTTCCGGTGGTGATGTCGATGATCTACCCCTAGCCTGCCGATTCCGCGGGCGAGTTGCCACCAACGGAGGCGATCCGAGCTTGGTGCCATCGACTACGGCCTGAACAGGACCGAGGCTGGATCGACCTGGTCGATCGGGCCGAACTCCGCGCCGCTCGCCTTCATGTAGGCGATGTCGTGCGCGATATCGTCGGTGGCGAGCGGATCAGTGACGAAGGCCTGCGCTTCCATCGAGAAGATGAGGTCGAGCGTCTCGGCGTCCATCTCCGGGAAGAGCGTGGCAATCGCCGCCTTGACGTCGGCGGGACGCTCGGCGAAGGCCGCCGAGAGGTCGTCGAACACGGCGGCAACGTTGTCCACCACCTCCGGGTTCGCCTCGGCAAACGCCTGCGTCGTGGCCGTCACCGCCGGCGTCGACGGCGTGGAGTTCGCCTCCAGATCTCCGTTGGGCGGGCTGAGCCAGAGGACGGCGGTTCCCTTGAGCACCCGGGAAGGCCCAGAACGGCGCGGTGATGACCGCGCCTTCGACGGCGCCGGTCTCCAGCGCCGCGCCCATCGCATTCACGGCCATGTAGGAGAACCGCGGCTCGGCGCCGACCGAGCGCGCGGCGCTCTGGTAGGAGATCGTGAACGACGACACCTTGATCGTGGAGGGGAGCAGCCCGTCGTCGAGCGCCTTCAGCCGGTCGGCGACGGGCGCGTCCGGCGCGACCCCAAGCCGATCCGCCACCGGCTTCGCCAGGACCAGAGACCCCGCCAGCCCGTTGTAGTGCGGAGCCAGGATCAGGAGCTCCCCCGTCTCGCCGAACTCGACGGAGTTCGACAGGAGCGCCGTCGCCGCGCCGGCCGTGGTGTCGATGAAGGTGAAATCCGGCTTCAGCCCATGCGCCTCGAAGAGGCCGAGCTCGTCGGCGATGCGCGGCGCGGAGGCGAGCAGGCTTTTCGAGGGCAGTCCGAACGTGATCGTGCGCAAGTCCTGGGCCGAAACCGGTCCGGCGAAGGCAAGTCCCGCGACCGCCGCCAATGTCGTCACTCCAAGTGGGCAGCCACGACGCGCTTACGCATGCCCGCCGACTAGCGCCGGGATTGATGGGGGAATGGACGGGTGAGTGCGATGGGCAGCCTGCCCTCGACCGAGGGCCTCGAGGACGACGAATACCACATCCACGCCCTGTGCTATGCGAGGAACAGCACGCGCCGGGTTCGCGATGCGTTCAGCTTTACCGGCACGACGCTCACGACGGCCCATGCCGATCGACTACGCCGTCTGGATCGTCGAGAACGCGCGCCGGCGCTTCCTCGTCGACCTCGGCTTCAGCGTGGACTCGGCCCGGGCGCGGGAACGTCACCTGATCCATGACCGGTCACAGCGCTCGAACGCGTGGGAGTCGCCCCTGAAAGCCTGACCGACATCGTGATCACCACATGCACATCGATCACGCCGGAAACATCGAGCGCTTCCCCGACGCCTCCGTGCACCTGCAGGATTTGGAAGTGGCCTACGTCACCGGGCGCTGCATGCACGAGGATCAGCTCCGCCATCCTTACGAGCTGGCGGACGTTCTCAACATCATGCGGAAGAACTGGGGAATGCAGCTTGCCTTCCACGACGGGGACAAGCAGCTGTTCCCGGGGGTGTCGCTGCACCTTCTTCCCGGCCACGCCCCCGGTCTCCAGGCCGCGCGGGGTCAGGACGCCGCGGGGCGAGGTGCTGCTGGCGTCCGGGACGGCAGCACTCCTAACCGAACGCCTTCAAGCTGTCGCCGTTCAGGATCACGGTGTGAGCGCCCGACACGATCGCTTCCTGCAGGCGGATGTTCGCGCTGATCCCGGGCCCGGACTTCTTCATTCCCGGGCACGATCCGAAGGTGCGCGCCATCTATCCGAAGATCCTCGTCAATGGCGTCACCTTGCACGTTCTCCACGAGAGCCCGAGCGAAACCGCCCCGGAATACTACAAGAGCACGGAGAACTATGCCGAGGACTACCCGCTCGAAGGTGAATGACCCGGTCGCCCGGTCCCCGACCCCGCATCGAAGAGCGACACGTAGGGCCGCTTTGGATGGTACCGGGCGGGGGGACCGGGTAGGCTGCCTGGCAGGATCTTGCCCGCGGGCTAGACGGAGGAGGCAACCATGTCCGAGTTCAAGGTCGGCTATCTGATCGGCAGTCTCGCCAGGGAGTTCGATCAACCGCAAGCTCGCCACGGCGCTCGTGAGGCTGGCGCCGCCCGAGCTCGCGATGACCGAGATCGCCTTCAAGGATCTGCCGCTTTATAGCTACGATTACGACGCCGACTACCCGCCGCCGGCCAGGGCGTTCAAGGACGCGCTCGCCGACGTCGAGGCGGTGCTGTTCGTCACGCCGGAATACAACCGCTCGATCCCCGGCGGGCTGAAGAACGCGATCGACTGGGCGAGCCGCCCCTATGGCAAGAACTCGTTCACCCGCAAGCCGTCCGCGGTGATCGGCACGTCGCCCGGGGCGATCGGCACCGCGATCGCCCAGCAGGCCATGCGCGGCGTGCTCGGCTTCTGCAACTCGCCCCAGATGAACGCGATCGAGGCCTATATCCAGTTCAAGCCCGGCCTGATCACCGACGACGGCGAGGTCACCGTCGAGTCGACGAGGGAGTTCCTGCGCAACTACATGGCGGAGTTCCACGGGTTCATCACACGGGTCTATACCGCCCTGCCCAGGCCCGCCTGATGCGACCTGTGCGCGGGCTCTTGCGTTGGGTCCGGTGGTTGTCCAGAGGTGCGCTGAACGCGGGTTGATCTTCTCGATCCGGCCGCGGATGCGCTGGATCGGACGGTTCCATGCCGTAAAGCTTCTTTGCCGGGTCTTCATGCGGCAGGCACCACACGGCGGTGACGGTCACCCGCGGCGTCCCGCCCGTCGCCGCAAAGACCTCGCCGTGATAGCCGCCGTCGGCGGAGACATCGCCCGGCGCGTCGGGCAGGGCTCGCCCCAGCGCCCGTCGTGCCGGTTGCCGGGCACCGGTGCGATGGTCGTGGTCCGCTGGTCGCGGCGCCATGGCGCCACAGAATCCCTGGCTGGCGCGCATGCTGGAACGAAGGTCTCCAATGGTCGCCGCCTCCGGACCGCTGATATCAGGCGGAAACCACTAGCTCGTGTACCGCACGCGGCGCAGCATCCGCTTGTGGCGCGGATCGGGGCTCGGGACCGCCGAGACCAGCGCCCACGTATAGAGCTTGTCGGGATCGCCGGCGCTGGATGTCGGGCAGGAGGTCGAGGATTCTGTGCGCGGATCGCGCCGATTGGCCTCGTCGGCGATGATGATGCGGGCTCGAGCGCGAGGGCGCGGGCGATGCCGATGCGCTGGCGCTGGCCGCCGGAAAGGCGAGCGGATAGCGGTCCGTCGTGTCGGGGTCGAGACCGACGAGGCGCAGGAGTTCGGCGACGCGATCTTCGCGGGCCCGGCCGGGGGCGATGTCGTTGACATAGAGCGGGTCGCCGACGATCCGCTTCACCGTCATGCGCGGGTTCAGTGAGGCGAACGGGTCCTGAAAGATCAGCCGGACCTCGGAGAGGTACTGCTTGAGGGCAAGGCGGCTCATCGCGCGGACGTTGCGTTCCTGACCGTCCCGGTCGCCGGAGCTCGGCTCGACGATGCGCAGAATCAAGCGGCCAAGCGTGGTCTTGCCCGAGCCCGACTCGCCGACGACGCCGAGGTTCTCGCCCGGATGGAGGTCGAAGCTGACGTCGTCGACGGCGGCGAGGCCCGCGCCGTTGTCCTTGCCGAGTCAGCCGCCGCCGCTGCCGTAGATCTTGCCGAGGTTGCGGACCGAGAGGACCGGCGGCGCGCTCTCGGCGGAGCGTCCCGACGTGGCGGTTCGATTTGCGCTCGAGGCGGCAGGTCGTGGCGAGCAGGTGGCGGGTGTAGGGGTGCCTGGAAGACGGCGTCGACGGCGCCCATCTCGACGATCCGGCCGTGGCATGACCGCGACCTCGTCGGCGACCTCGGCGACGATGCCCATGTCGTGGGTGATGAGCAGCATCGTCACGTCGTGCGCGACCTGCAGGCGCTTGATGAGATCGAGGATCGCGGCCTGGGTCGTGACGTCGAGCGCGGTCGTCGGCTCGTCGGCGATCAGGATGTCGGATTGCAGGCGAGGGCCATGGCGATGCAGACGCGCTGGCGCATGCCGCCCGAGTACTCGAAGGAGTAGCGCTCGGCCATCCGGGCGGGGTCGGCGATCTCGACCTGTCGCAGCAGTTCGGCGGTACGGGCGCGGGCCGCCTTGGAATCGAGGTCCTGGTGGAGCTGAATCACCTCATCGATCTGGTTGCCGATGGTGTGGGACGGCGAGAGCGAGGACATCGGCTCCTGGAAGATCAGGCCGATTCTCGCGCCGCGGATCGCGCGGATCTGCCGGCCGTCGGGGTCGACGCTGGCGATGTCGACCTCGCGGCCATCGGCGCGGAGCACGATCTGGCCCTGAGTGATCCGGCCGGGACGGTCGATGATGCGCATGAGCGAGCGGGCGGTCACCGACTTGCCCGAGCCGGACTCGCCGACGACGCAGAGGGTTTGGCCGCGGCGGAGCTCGAAGGAGACTTCGTTGACCGGTGCAGCACCGACTGACGCAGCTTGAAGTCGACCGAGAGGTCGCGGACCGTCAGGATGATCGGCTGTTCGGAAATCACCGGGCGGCTCCAACTCGTGTCAACGGCATCCGTCAGTCGCTGTAGGGTCGACGGCATCGCGCAGGCCGTCGCCGAGGAAGTTGAGGGCGAGGACCGTCACGATGACGGCGACCCCGGGCAGCAGCAGCCAGGGCGCGGGCGCGACCGAGCTGATGTTCTGCGCCTCCTACAGCAGCACGCCCCAGGAGACGACCGGCGGACGCAGGCCGATGCGAAGGAGGGAACCATGTGGCGCAGGGTGATGCCGAGCTCGCTGCCGCCGTCGAGCCGGGCGGCTGTCACGAAGTCCTCGTTCGTGAGCGCGAGGAAGCTGCCGCGCACCACGCGGGCTAGCCCTGCCTCGTCCGGGCGAGGACGCCTATCCAAGGCCGCAGTAAAGGCACGCCTGGCGCACGGCCGTCCACCCTCCCGACATTCGTTCACAATGTCGGCCGCGATGCGTATCAGAGCATACACGCCGACGCCCTTTACAAGCATGTGGCGGCGAGGCTCAGCCCACTGATCGGGAAGCACGGCCACCCCCGAGCACCAGAAATTGAGAACGATCTGGACCACGTCCTCGACAGGCCGCTTTCGGCAAAAGTTTCGTCGCCTTCAGAAACTCGTTAACCGCCTGCTGCATCATGCGCAGCGAGACGATCCGTTTAACAAAAGAGGGCGCGCGTCATGGCAGTGAGTTCATTCGGTGCGCACGGCCTCGATCGCCCGCCTGCCGGCGTCGGTCCAGCTCGTCGACATGGGCCCGAGCTTCGCCATTTCGACTGGCGGGGTGCTCACGCTGTTCATCGCGGCCGCGCGCAACGCTGCGTGTGGTGGACGAGGTGAGCGGCGCGGTCTTCGAGCAGGAAGTCACAGCCGACCTGCCGGCGGCGAACCAGTTCCTAGCGCCGAGGCTCTTCATGAACAACGGTGCTACCGCCGCCGCCGTCGCCTTCGACTGTTCGGGACTCTACCTCAAGACCGATTACTGACAATGAGGATTGGGGGCTTTCGGCAGAGCTCGGCAAGCGCCGGCTCTGGCCACGTCGATTGCGGAAAGGATGGTCGTCATGACCCCAACCCGTCACGACCCCGGCGCCGGACGCCTCGCCGATCACGAGCTGGAGGCGATGCTCGAACGCGCCGCCGAGGAATGCGCCCGCCGGGCATTGAACAACGTCGGGCGTGGTGGCAAGGACGCGGTGCTGACGATTCACGACGTGCAGTCGTTGCTGGAGTGCACCAGTTCGTCCGCCGCACCGCAGTACAGAACCGCCGTCCATGTCACAACCACCGGCGTCTTAGTCGCGCTGCTGGCGGGGATTTCCCTGAAGCCGCGGTGGTTCGGGCCAAACCCCTGATCCGCGCCACTCTCGCATCCTTGCCGGCCCGCCCCTCTGGCGGGCCATCCTTTTCGGAGTCCTCCGTGACCTCATACACCCACTGGCGCGCCGTGCACCTACGCTAGGCGATCCTCTCGTCGGCGTGGCGACCTTGGCTTCCGGCGCAGGAACATTCCATCAATCCGACCCTGTTGCGCTCATCTTCGTAGTGGTCGTAAAAGTCGCCGCCTGCGATACGTGATCTCAGCGCGGTCGTTTCACAATTCCCTGCCGGCCACCCCGATCCGCACCCGCCTCTCCGCGGCGGCCTCGCGACACCGTCTGACTTTGCCGATGCGGACCGGACGGCGCACCAGAGGAAATGTCCATGACCAGCCTCAGGATCCACCACAGAACGTCATATCGCTACCGCCAGGGAGTCCCTTCGGCCCGCACCGCTTGATGCTGCGGCCGCGGGAAAGCCGGGACCTGCGGCTGATCGGGTTCGAGATGGCCGTGACGCCCGCAGCGAAGGTGACCTGGGCGCATGATGTCTGGGGCAATGCTGTCGCCTCGGCGGCCTTCCAGTCGATGCATAATACGCTCGTGGTCGACAGCGTCGCACAGATCGAGCTCGAGGCAGCAGCTTGGCCTGTCTTCGAGATCGCCGCCTCCGCCATCGTCTACCCCTTCCAGTATTCTCCCGACGAATGGACGATCTCGGAGCGTTGACGGTCCAGCAGTATGCGGACCCGGACTGCCGACTTGGCGGATGGGCGCGCGGCATCGTGCGCGGGCCTATGACGGACACGCTGGCCCTGCTGAAGGATCTCTGTGCGGCAATCCCCAATGCGATCCTGTACCAGGACCGTGAGGAGGAGGGGACGCAGACGCCCCTCCAGACGCTCAGTCGCGGCTGGGGGTCGTGCCGGGACTTTGCGGTGCTCTTCGCCGACGCTGCGCGCAGCCTGGGGTTTGGCGCACGGATCGTCTCCGGATATCTGAAGGATGCCGGTCCCGCCGGCCTCGCAACGGTCGGCTCCGGCGCGACCCACGCCTGGGCGGAGGTCTATGTGCCGGGGGCGGGCTGGATCACCTTCGATCCGACGAACCGCAGCGTCGGCGGCGCAAACCTAATCCCGGTCGCGGTCGTGCGCGACATACGCCAAGCCGTCGCGGTGGCCGGCAGCTTCGTCGGTCCGTCCGACGCGCTGATCGGCATGACGGTGGAGGTCAGCGTAACGGGCTGATCTCCTCGGGGCGAAAACTGCAATCGGGCGCCGAACCGGGCGCCCGATCTGTTCAATCGATGCGGAGCTTGCGTGGCGTCAGGCTTTGCGCCTGATCACATCATCCCCTCCATGCCGCCCATGCCGCCGCCACCCATGCCGCCGCCGGCCTGGCCTTTCGGCTCCGGCTTGTCGGCGATCATCGCCTCGGTGGTGATGAGCAGGCCCGCCACCGAAGCGGCGTCCTGCAGCGCGGTGCGCACGACCTTGGCCGGGTCGATCACGCCGAACTTGTACATGTCGCCGTACTCTTCGGTCTGGGCGTTGAAGCCGAAGGCCGGGTCCTCGGAGTCTGTGACTTTGCCGGCGACGACCGAGCCGTCCACGCCCGCGTTCTCGGCGATCTGCCGCAATGGCGCCTGAAGCGCCTTGCGAACGATCGCGATGCCCGCGGTCTGGTCGGGGTTAGCTCCCTCCAGACCATTGAGCTTCTTCGCGGCGCGCACCAGCGCCACGCCGCCGCCGACGACCACGCCTTCCTGCACCGCAGCGCGAGTGGCGTGCAGCGCGTCCTCGACCCGGTCCTTGCGCTCCTTCACCTCGGTCTCGGAGGCGCCGCCGACCCGGATGATCGCAACACCCCCCGCGAGTTTCGCCAGCCGCTCCTGCAGCTTCTCCTTGTCGTAGTCCGAAGTAGTGTCCTCGATCTGGGCACGGATCTGGGCGACTCGACCCTCGATCTCAGACTTCTCGCCGGCGCCGTCGACGATCGTGGTCTCGTCCTTGGTGATCGAGATCTTCCGCGCCTTGCCGAGCATGTCGAGGCCGACGTTCTCGAGCTTCATGCCGAGTTCCTCGGAGATTACCTGGCCACCGGTCAGGATCGCGACGTCCTGCAGCATCGCCTTGCGGCGGTCACCGAAGCCCGGCGCCTTCACGGCCGCGACCTTGAGGCCGCCGCGCAGCTTGTTGACCACCAGGGTGGCCAAGGCTTCTCCCTCGATGTCTTCGGCGATGATCAGCAGCGGCTTGCCCGACTGAATGACCAACTCGAGCAGAGGCACCATCGGCTGCAGCGAACCGAGCTTCTTCTCGTGGATCAGGATGACCGCGTCCTCGAGCTCGGCGATCATCTTGTCGGCGTTGGTGATAAAGTAGGGCGAGAGGTACCCGCGGTCGAACTGCATGCCATCGACGACCTCGGTCTCGGTCACGAAGCCCTTGTTCTCCTCGACGGTGATGACACCCTCGTTGCCGACCTTCTGCATCGCCTCGGCGATCTGCTGTCCCACCTCGGCCTCGCCATTGGCGGCGATCGCGCCGACCTGGCCGATCTCCTCCGTACCCGAGACGGTCCGGGACTGCGCCTTGATGTCCTCGACGACGACCTGCACGGCCTTCTCGATGCCGCGCTTCAGGTCCATCGGGTTCATCCCGGCCGCGACCGACTTCATGCCTTCCTTGACGATCGCCTGAGCGAGCACGGTGGCGGTGGTGGTGCCGTCGCCGGCCTCGTCGCTGGTGCGGCTGGCCACTTCGCGGACCATCTGCGCGCCCATGTTCTCGAACTTGTCCTCAAGCTCGATCTCCTTGGCGACAGTGACGCCGTCCTTGGTAATGCGCGGCGCACCCCAGGACTTGGAAAGGAGCACGTTACGGCCCTTCGGGCCGAGGGTGACGCGGACGGCGTCGGCAAGCGTGTTCACGCCCTTCAACATGCGGTCACGCGCGTCGGTGTCGAATTTCAGCTGTTTGGCGGCCATCGGTTGGTGCTCCCTTGATGTCTCGTAAATTGGGGGTCTGCGCAGACTTAGGATCAGGCGGCCTTCTGGTCCGCGCTGTCGCCCTGGATGACGCCGAGGATATCAGATTCCTTCATGATCAGGAGATCCTCGCCCTCGAGGCGCACCTCGCTGCCCGACCATTTGCCGAAGAGGATCCGGTCGCCGACCTTGACGGCCATCGGAATCAACTCGCCTGCTTCCGTTCGGGCGCCCTCCCCAACAGAGATGACTTCGCCCTCGGAGGGTTTCTCCTTGGCGGTGTCAGGAACGATCAGACCGCCCTTTGTCTTCTCCTCTCCCTCGATCCGGCGGATGAGGACGCGGTCGTGAAGGGGTGTAATTTGCATGGCGTTCTCCCATTGAGGTTATGGTGAAGCGGTCTTGGAAGCGGCTTCACATCTTGGCACTCGGGCGCATTGAGTGCTAATGACCTATGCATCAGCGGCGGTTTTATCAAGGTCTTTGCCGCCAACGCATCCAACAACAAGGTGACTGTAACGACTGAAGGCGCCCGGAAATCGCAGTATAAATCAGTCATCGTCCCCACTCGCGGCAGGTTCCTCCAATTTTCCTCCTATATTTGTCGATAAATCTCAATTTATAGTTTCTCTAGTTTTATTTTTTAGGTCTCATTGAAACCCGGCGATCTGGGCATAATTTATTGATCACGGGGAAGTTTATTTCCCTGCGGGAGGCATGAAATGAAGTTTCCGGAATGGCTGAAGCCGGCGCTCTACGGCGCCGCCGCCGGTGCGGTGGCGATCTCGATCGCTGGCTTCTCGTGGGGCGGCTGGGTAACCGGCGGCTCGGCAAGGGAAATGGCCGCCGATCAGGTTCGCCTCGAGGTCGTCGCGGCGCTGGTCCCAGTCTGCGTCGAACAGTCGAAACAGGATCCCAACGTCATAGCTACGCTCGCAAGCCTGAAGGACGAGACCAGCTACAAGCGCGGCGAGATGCTGATGAAGACCGGGTGGGCTACCATGCCGGGCTCAACCGATCCGGATCGGAACGTAGCGAAGGCCTGCATGGAGAAGCTGGCCGAGCAGTTCTAGCCGACCGAAGCTTTGGTGTGTTTCACGCCGCCGAGCTTGATCGCTCCGGCGGCGTCGCGTTTGCAGAGAATCGTGAGGCTTTCGTGCTCGAGGGACGCCAGAGTGACGAAGAGACCCCACGTCACCTTTAGTTCCAAAGCCTTCTTCGCAAGAATTGGCGAGGGCGGCAGCATCGGCACCTACAAGTGGACTAGGCCGCCTTTCGCTCCCTGAGTGCAACCTTCGATAATGCATTCAATTACTCATTAACTCTTGAGGTAACGACGATGACTTTGGAATTGGCCTCGGAGCGGGTTGTTCGCAAGCCTTGGGGAAAGTTCGATCTGCGCCCATGGAGTGATCTGGGCGGGGATGGGACTCCGATCGGCGAGCTCTGGTTCCAGCGCGGTGATCCCGCCGCGCCTGAACCCGACCTATTGCTTAAGCTGCTCTTCACCGATCAGGCCCTCTCCATTCAGGTGCACCCCGACGACGCGTTCGCGCGCGCGATCGGCCTCCCGCATGGCAAGACCGAAGCGTGGTACGTGCTCGCCGCCGCGCCCGGTGCCGAAGTTTCGCTCGGACTCAATCAGTCACTCACGCTGCCGCAGCTTCGCGCCGCCATCGGCGACGGCACGATTGTTGATCTCATGCATCGGCAGGCTGTCCGCGCCGGTGAGTCGATCGTTGTCTCGGCCGGCACGATCCACGCGATCGGCGCCGGACTCGTGATCGCCGAGATTCAGCAACGAAGCGACGCGACCTTTCGATTGTTCGACTTTGGCCGTGATCGTGAGCTGCATCCCGATGGCGCCGTAGGCGCGGCCATAGCTGGACCCGCGCCCGCACAAGCCACGTCCAAACGCTTGTCGGCGACGCGGCTTGTCGTCGCCACCAGCCCCTACTTCGTCCTCGAACAGATCGACCTCGCCCCTCGCTCGCATTGGGAGGTCGTTGCCGATCGAGAGGTCTGGATTCTTCTGGTCGACGGGGAGGCAAGCTTCGACCGGTTGCACGTGGCCTGCGGTGAGGCGGTCTTTATCGATGCCCAGCGCGTTGGAGTGCACGTCGGCGCCGGCGCGGTGAGAGGCCTGATGGCCTACGTTGGAAGCGAATCCGTGTCCGACCTCTTGCAGAGCCCGAGCGGCGAGCTTCATGAGCGCGCGGTTGATCCAACGACTAGTACGGGCAAAGGCGCTTAGGCAGGCGCCAGCGCTGGCCGTCAACCAGGGGGTCGGGGCATGAGCGTGCGGCGCATCGCTTTCATCGGCAACTCGCTGCCCCGCCGCTGCGGCATCGCAACGTTCACCACCGATCTGCAGCAGGCGATCGCCGCGGGAACCCCACCCATCTTCACCTCGATCGTGGCCATCACCGAAGGTGTGCGCACCTACGACTATCCGCCGTCGGTCGGGTTTGAGGTCCGTCAGGAGGTGCTCGCCGACTATGTGGCAGCGGCAGCGTACATCAACGCCGGAGGCTTCGACGCGGTCAGCCTGCAGCACGAGTTCGGCATCTTCGGCGGTGAGGCGGGCGGGTTCGTTCTGGCGCTGCTGGAGCGATTAACCGTCCCCTTCACGGCAACGCTTCACACCGTGCTCGAAGAACCCTCTGCGGCGCAGCGACGCGTGCTGGAGCGCATAATGAAGCTGTCGGCGCGGGTGATCGTGATGGCGGAGAAAGGCAAGGCAATCTCATTGAGAGGTCATGGCGTCAGTCCGACAAAGATCGAAGTCATCCCACACGGGATACCTGATTTCCCCTTTGTCGGACCAGACAGTGCCAAGGCCAGCCTTGGGTTCTCGGGCCAGACCGTTATACTTACCTTCGGTCTGCTGTCTCCGAACAAAGGCATCGAGGTTATGATCGACGCGATGCCGGCAGTGCTCGCGAGCCGGCCCAATTCGACGTATGTCGTCCTCGGCGCCACCCATCCCAACCTGGTGCGGGATCACGGCGAAGCTTATCGCGAGAGCCTTATAGCGCGGGCGACCTCGCTTGGCGTCGAAGTCCGTGTTGTGTTCCGTGACCAGTTTGTCGACCGCCCGACGCTGCTCGAGTACATCGCGATGTGCGACATCTACGTCACGCCTTACCTCAACCCCGCGCAGATGACGTCGGGCACGCTTGCCTACAGTTTCGGGCTCGGCAAGGCGGTCGTCTCGACGCCCTACTGGCATGCCGTCGAGCTGCTGGCGGACGGTCGCGGCAGCCTCGTCCCGTTCGGCGACTCGGCAGCGACGGGCAACGCGATCGTCGCCTTACTCGATGACGAGCCCCGTCGACAGGCGATGCGCCATCGAGCCTACAGCGACAGCCGCTCGATGACCTGGGAACGGATCGCCGAACGCTACCTCGCGGTGTTCGAAGACGTACGTGGGACCGCTTCGGTCTCGGGCCGCGTCCATGCTGCGTGAGGTCTGCCCGGCGCCAGCCCTGGCGCTCGACCATCTGTGCGCAATGACCGACGACACCGGCCTGTTCCAGCACGCCGTCCATTCGGTACCCGACCGCGCCCACGGATATTGCGTCGACGACAACGCCCGCGGCCTGCTTCTCGCCATGTCCCTCAAGACGCTTGGCGAGGAACAATTGCCGGAGAGCATGATCCTAGCCTTCGCCGCCTTTGTGCAGCACGCTTTCAATCCTGACAGCAAGCGTTTCCGCAATTTCATGAGCTTCGATCGCCGGTGGTTGGAGCCGCAGGGGTCCGAGGATAGCCATGGCCGGACGCTTTGGTCGCTGGGAGCGGTGGCGAGGCATGACACGTGCGCTGCGCGCCGCCGCTGGGCGGCTGCGCTATTTGCCGAGGCGCTCCCTGTCGTCGAAGGCTTCGGCTCACCGCGGGCATGGGTGTTCACCTTGCTCGGTCTCGATCCCTACTGCGCGGCAATGCCCGCCGACAACTTTGCCGCCGATATGCGCACGGGTCTCGCCGATCGGCTGCTGAATCTGCTGGAGCAGGTCGAGACGCCCGAGTGGATTTGGTTCGAGGAAAACCTTTCCTATGACAACGCCCGATTTCAGCGAAGCTTTGATCGCCGCCGGTAGCGCCACCGGGACCAGTGCCTATGTCAGTGCCGGCCTGCGCAGTCTCGGGTGGCTCACGGGCCGCCAGAAGTCACCGACGGGCTTGTTCCGGCCGGTGGGGACCGACAGCTTCCATGACGTCCGCGCAGCTGGCGGGATTTTCGACCAGCAGCCGATCGAGGCGACCGCCACGATCGCTGCCTGCCTTGCCGCCCAGCGACTGACAGAGGATCCCCGCTGGTCGAGCGAGGCGCAGTGTGCATTTGACTGGTTCTTCGGTGGCAACGACCTTTGGGAGCCACTCGTCGATATCGAGACTGGAAGCTGCCGCGACGGTCTCCACCCCGACCGCCGAAACGAGAACCGCGGCGGCGAGTTGGTCATATCTTACCTCCTTGGCCTTTCCGACATCCGTAACGCCGCGCGGATGAAGGCATCAAGCCGCCGCATGGTAGTCCGGTCCTAAGGGCCCGCCTATCGCTCCCAGTCCGTCATCTCACAGTTCCAGAGGTCGTCTTGCCGCAAGCAACCTTTCTCAATCGGCAAGCCCTCTATCTCCGGCCCGATCCTGCTCGGGTTATCGTCAGGGCGTTCAAACCCTTGACCGAGCCGAAGGATCTCCCGTCCGAACGACAAGACACGCGCCAACCACATCGTCGATCGCGTGATGACGCTCGACGAGCCGGCCGCCGCCGCTCAGCTTGCCGATGTGCTCGAGAACTTCGATGGCCGACACCGTAACCTGCTCGCCACCTTCGAGGCGCGGGCCGACGAAATGGAGGACGCTTTCGCCGGGCACGCCCCGTTCAGTCAGACGCAACGCCAGCTGGTCGGGGCTTACTTTCTGAACGAGTATTCCTTCGAGGCGTCCGCGCTCTTTAATCCGAGCATTGTTGCGCACCCCGATCAATCGTTGGCGCCGAAGGGCGGCCTACGCTTCATCGTCAGTCTCAGAGCCGTGGGAGAGGGCCACGTCTCGTCGCTGACGTTCCGGGCCGGCACGATCACCCGGGACGGCAGCATCACGATCGAGCCGACGACACGCCTTGCCGCCACGCCGCGCATTTTGTCGTCCGTGGAATGGCCGGGCGACGGCCCGACGGAAGTGCAGTTTCCAGCAGGCAGCGACATCAGCGAGCGGGTGATCTTTCCGATCACGGCGGCGCAATCCAACGGCATCGAGGATGCACGCTTCGTTGCCTTCGAGGACGGCGGGAAGCGAACCTTTCTAGCGACCTATACCGCCTACGATGGCCGTGCGATTCGTTCCGAACTGATCGAAACCGATGACTTCCTCACGTTTCGCATGACGCCGCTCAGGGGAAGCGCCGCCCGGAACAAGGGCATGGCCCTCTTCCCCCGCAAAATCCACGGGCGCTTCGCCACGATCGGGCGGCAGGACAATGAGAACCTCTACCTCATCTACTCTGACGACCTTCACGTCTGGGAAGGCGGCCAGCCGATCCTGAAGCCCGAATTTCCCTGGGAGTTCGTGCAGATCGGCAATTGTGGTTCGCCGATCGAGCTCGACGAGGGTTGGCTGCTGTTCACCCACGGCGTGGGGCCGTTGCGCAGATATTCGATCGGCGCGGCGCTCCTTGACAAGGACGATCCGACAAAGGTCATTGCCCGCTCTCATGAGCCGCTGGTCCGTCCCGATCCGTCCCAACGTGAGGGATATGTTCCCAACGTGGTCTACACGTGCGGCGCGATCCGGCACGGTGAACGGATCATGCTCCCCTACGCGGTGTCGGACACCTTCGCGAACTTCTCGACAATCAAGATATCGGCACTTCTGGACTCGCTGAAGCCCGCAGGCTCGGCCTAGACCGGTCCTTCCGCCCGGGCTTTCGCCGCTTCAATGAAGGGGCGATAGAGGTTCGCCATAGCTGATCACAGCACGGTCGTTGCCGGCGCGAGCAGACAGATTGGCGTCAAGCCAGCGCGGGAATCCCGTCGGTCAGCAGCCGTTCCGCATCCTCCTGGCTGCCGGCCTCGCAGTAGCACCGGAGCTCGGGCGCGTTCCCAGACGTACGAAGGTGAACGATGTCTCTCCCGATGCGAGCGTCACACGCACGCCGTCGAGGCGACGCCGACAGACCGCGCGGCGCGTCGGCACGACGGCCGCAGTCGGTGGCGCATGCGCCGAGCGACTGGACGGAGCGGACACAGGCCGCGGCGATCCTCGGCGAACTCGGCCGCAGATCCCGCCCGATCAGCATCTCGGCGATCGGCGCTCCCCCGCTTCGAAGGGGACTGAAAAAGGCCGCGGCATAGGTCTCGCAGACGGAATCGGTCATTTCCGACACCAAACCACGAAGGTCGCTTGTCCCGAACTTCATCCCGGCAGGCTCTCCAGGGGTGCATCGGCCGGGTCCGCCGGGGTCAGGCCGAAGTCGTCGGCGACCCGCACGATGTCGTCTTCCTCCAGGTAAGCCCCGGTCTGGACCTCGACGATCTCGACCGGAGTAAGTCCCGGGTTGGCGAGCCTGTGCACGCAGCCGAGGGGTAGGTAGATCGACTCGTTCTCGCGAAGCAGCAAGACGTCGTTGTCGCGCGTCACCTCGGCGGTGCCCCGCACCACGACCCAGTGCTCGGCGCGATGGTGATGCTTCTGCAGCGACAGCTTCTTGCCCGGCTTGACCCAGATCCGCTTCACGCGGAAGCGGTCGCCGCGGTCCATGGTCTGGTACCAGCCCCACGGCCGGTGCACGCGCGCCGGCGTTCGGGCCTCCGTCATCCCCTCGGCCTCGAGGTCCGCCACGAGGGCCTTGACCTCCTGCGACCGATCGATGGGCGCCACCAGAACCGCATCGGCGGTGTCCACGACGACCAAGCCATCTACCCCCAGCACGCACAGCAACCGGCCATCGGACCGCAGATAGCTGTTCGATACGTCGCTGGTGCGCACCTTGCCCTCCCGGGCAACTCCCTGTGCGTCGCGCGGACTTCTCTCCCAGACCGCCTTCCAGTCGCCGATGTCCCACCAGTCGAACTTCGCGGGCACGACGGCGGCGAGCTTGGTGCGCTCCATCACGGCGTGGTCAAAGCTGATCTTAGGTGCACCGGCGAAGGCAGGCCCAACCCGAAGGGCGCCGAGGTCGACCGTCCCCTCGTTGATTCCCGCCCGAACCGCCGCAAGCGCGTCGGGCGCATGCAGTTCGATTTCGGAGATGGCGATATCGGCGCGGAAGCAGAATATGCCTGCGTTCCAGAGGCAGCCTTCGGAAATCAGCCCCGCCGCCCGCACCGCGTCCGGTTTCTCGACAAAACGGGCGACCGCGTGCCCCTCCTGGCCGATCGGTTCTCCCATTGCGATGTACCCGAACGCCGTGGAGGGCCAGGTCGGGTCCACCCCGAGCACGACGATCCGCCCACTCTGCGCCAGCGCTGCCGCCTTGGCGACCGCGGCATGAAATGCTCCGACGTCGGGGATCAGATGATCGGACGGGACCACCAGGACGATCGCCTGCGGATTGCGCCGCGCCGCCAAACAGGTGGCCAGCGTGACTGCGGCGAGCGTGTCCCGCGCCTGTGGCTCAAGCGCGATCTGCAGTTCCAGCCCAAGGTCCAGCGCCTGGTCGGCGACGAGGAACCGCGACTCCGCGGACGTGATCACGATCGGGTCGGCGAAGAGGTCGCCGGTCAGCCGCGCGAGGGCGCGCTGGAACGGCGACGCTCCTCCGAGAATCGGGACGTGCTGCTTGGCGAATTCCTTCCGCGACATGGGCCAGAGCCGCGAACCGGACCCTCCACACAGGATGGCGGGGACGATCGACCCGACTTCGCTGAGGCCGGAGCAGCTCAGATGCACTGGAGCTGTGAAAGTCATGTCCATTCGCGCCCCTTCGTATTGCCCCTCCGCAACGTGTCGCGCGGAAATGCGGTCCTGCCTCTGGCGGGTTCGCTGAGCCCCCGCAGCTCTCGAAGACCCGCATCAGCTACCCTCGCGCATGTCACGGGCGATTTCGGCCGCGCCACACGTCCAGGATCACAGCCGCCTCAAGCGTCTCCGATCGCTCCAGCACGCGGTTTGGTATGCAATCGGCGCAGATCGTCCTCGGTGACGCCGTCGCTCTTCATGAAAAGGCGAACCATCGGATCGGCCAGCAATTCTTCCAGAACGAAGTCGGCCAGCGGCTGGCCCGACAGTTTGTCCTTGGCCAGAGCGTGCTCCAGGTCTGCCAGCGAGATTTTCAGGGTTCGGGAAAGACCCGGACTGTCGGGTGTCGGATGCAGTTGCACCAGAACCGACGCCTTCCAAAGCCCGGGATCGGCGTGGCCGAGGGGCGCCTGAAGCTCCACCTGCACCGCGTACTCGCCGGCAGGAAGCATCTCGCTCAGGCCTGGGACCTCAAACGCCTGAAGGAAAATGGCCGTGGTTTCAAGCGTGGTGGGTTGCATGAGGCATCCGTCGAGCGGAAGGCGTCTTTGCTTTTCTCACTTGAGCCCTAAACCCGAGGCCCGAGGCCCCGCTCCATCCCGGATCAGAGCTGCCTCAAGCGCCAATGGCACAATCTGCCAGCTCTCCTTACGGCCGGGGTGACCGGGAATCCTATCGACGTGCAGCGTGGTCGATATCCGCCTGTAGGCCGGGAACGACAGCCCTTCGATGAGTTCTTCTTCGGTCTCGATGGTGTAGTCGCCCGCCGGCAACTCCTGTTCGAACCCGTCTATCACGAAAGCCTTAGTAAATGTCACGGTGGAGTCAGATGTTCGGTTGATTGCCTTGCCTCCCAAGTGCCGGATGGTCGCTCGAGGCACCCTTTTCCAGCTCCAAAATCTGGGCGTTTATTGCCAATTATATGGCTGCAAATGGGGCGTTTTTCAAGTGCCGGCACTCGTCTTATTTCGCCCGTCCTTGACCAGGGTCTTGCATTGTCGCTGCGGCATGGCAACCCCTCACCGACAACGGCCCTGCCGAACTGTCCCGCTCGACCGCGACCGGGATCAGGTTGGCGCCCCCGACACTGCGGTTCGTGGTATCGAACGTGATCCAGCCCGCTCCCGGCACGAAGACCTCGGCCCAGGCGTGTGTCGCCCCGGCCCCGACCGTGCCGGGCACAGGGGCGGAGAGATATCCTGAGACGATCCGGGCACCGAAGCCCAGGCTGCGCGGGGCCTCGGCAAAGAGCACGGCCAAGTCCCGGCATGAGCCCCAGCCACGGTTGAGGGTAGCGATCGGCGACTGCGTGCCTTCCTCGTCCCGGCTCTGGTAGAGGATCGCGTCCGCGACGCCGGCGCCGGGGTCCGTGAGCAGCGCGAGCGTATCGGTGGTGGTCCCGTGCACGAAACCGCGCGCCCAGTCGCCCAGCCGGCCGTCCGGGTCGGGATACTGCAACATCGTAAGCGCCCCGAGGTCCGCCCGTTCGTGGTCGGAACAGCGGAAGGGATAGACGATGGCGGAGGCCGAAATGTCGAAGACCGGCCAGGCGACGGCGTCGAGGTCGATCAGGGAGACCCTGTCAATCGCCACCGTATCGCCCATGGCTTCGAAGGCAGCAGTCGCCACCGTATTCCTCCAGACGTCGTGGACCCAGCTAACGCTTGCCTGGGGCGCTGTCATCAGCTCGAACGCAGTCAGCCGCAATTCGCGGGTCTCGCGGGGACGCAGCATCAGCCGGTGCGGACCGAAGCCGACGGGCTGCGTAACGGTATGTCGTCCGGTGGTGGACGCGCAGGCTGATCATCTTGATGCTCCGGTGCCAAGCGCGGGCTTTAGCCGAGGAGCGATCGGTATACCTCCAGATACCTATCGGCCATGCGGTCTACCGTGAAGCGCGCGGACACCGCCGCCCGGCAGGCCGCGCGATCGATTTCGCCGATACGGCCGATCGCATCCACGGCTTCATCGACGCTGTTGATCAAAAAGCCCGTCACGCCATGGTCGATCAGCTCGGGCATCGCTCCACGGTTGGCGGCGATGACCGGCGTTCCGCTGGCGAGTGCCTCCACGACCGACAGTCCGAACGGCTCGTCGAAGTTGATGAGGTGGAGCAGCGCCCGCGCGGAACTCAGGATTTTTGTGCGCTCCGCCCCGCCCACCGGGCCATGATAGACTACGGAACGGTCGTCGAGCGCGGGCTCGACGTGCTCCCTATGATAGTCCTGATCCTGGACGATTCCGGCCATGACCAGCCGCCGACCCGCTCGACGTGCCGCCGCAATCGCCTCGGCCGCCCCTTTGTCGGGGTGAATGCGGCCGAAGAACAACAAATCTTCGCTGCCGTGCGGGTCGAAGGGAAAATCCTCCAGCCGGATACCGTGGTGGATGGTCGCCGCGTAGCGCAGATCCGGATTGCGGTCGGCGTCGCTGATCGCGACATAATGGACGCGATCCTCGTACGCCTTGAAGGCGGGCAGGATGCTTTGCGAGGAAAAGCCGTGGATCGTCGTGACAACCGGCGTCTCCACCAGCCGCGAGAAGGCGAGCGGCACAAAATCGGCTTGGTTGTGAATGAGGTCGAATTCGCCTGCGCGCTCGAAGACATGGGCGACGTGGAGCATTTCCCACACCTTGGCGTCGATGGCGGGGTCCTCGGAATAGGGCGCCGGGCACACGCCGGCCAGTTTGCCGGCCGTTTGGCTATCCTTGGTGGCGAACAGGGTGACCTCGACGCCACGCGCCACCAGCGCCTCGGTCAAGAGGCTCGTCACCAGCTCCCACGGACCATAGTGGCGCGGCGGCGTGCGCCAGGAGATCGGCGCCAGCATGGCAATATGCAAGCGATCGTCCTTCCTTGCATTTCGTCAATCGACCGCAAGGATCACGCCTTCGTCCGCCCATAGCAAGAGGCCGCCGCCTCGGTCAACGCGGTGTCAGCGAGAGTGGACAAGAGCCCCCCGGCCCTCTTCGACACAGCACCGTTTCCCGCGTCCCGTTCAAGCTCAGATTGCTGGGATCGTCCTCAACCCGACCGCCTGAGGCGCTTCGGCCATATCGACAGCGCTATGCGCGCGTTCGTCTCTCGAAGCGCCGCCAGAGCCAGGGGCTCAGGCTGAGAACCACAATTCCCACAGAGAACAGGCACCAGATCGCCGGCATTTCCCGAGGATCGTTCGTGAGAAGCTCGGCCAGCACCGGCCCGAGAAGGGCGTGGAAAACCGCGAAGCGCCAGGCGCCATAGCACAACGGGACCAGGAAGGCGGCAATCGCGTAGGTCGGGAAGGACGCCTCGATACCGAGGATCTGCTCTGTCGGGACCATGAGCCCATTGAACGGGACCTCCCAGCCGATGTGCCAATCGCCTGAGACGGTGCAGAGCGTCGGACCGCAGAGAGTACTGCCCGGACGGCATGTCCCTGCCCACTCGAAGGGGTAGAGCTGCAGGAGCATAACGGCGGCAGAGACGGCACAGACCGTAAATACGGCTACGCGTTCTCTCGTGCGGACCGTCTCAGGCACGAGCTCCATAGCGAACGCGTTGATGAAGAACGGCTGGAAAATGATGTGGATGATGGAGAGGATGGCGATTGTCTGGTTCACCGCGTTCGCGCATTGGTCAATGACCAGATAGCCGGCGGCTTGAAGCGCCTCCATGAGTGTAAAGTAGGCTATCGTGACTGGGATCGCGGTAGGTCGGCGGCGCCTGACCGTGACGGCGCCAGCTACGCATCCTGCGCCAACCATCACAATCGAAGCGGAAAGCCCCCAGCACATCGCCATCGTTCATGCGGCACAGCCCCGATACCTTAGACCGGCGTTAGGGCACATGCGAGCGCTCGTGACGATACATAGTCTGTCACCCGATGGCGCCGTTGGCAATCTTGAGGCGGTTGCCAACGAATGGCAGATCGCACGGCGACACCTCAAGTCGCTCACACTGGACCGATCGACGCCTGCAACGTAGTCCGGGCCGCCGGCAAGTGAGCTATGCCAAGATGTTGGGTGGAGGCCACGGGCGCGACGATCCGGAGGGTTGGCCCTCCGTCCCGTCGCTGGCAGCGGGCTTGGGGTGACGTGACCCCCTTTGTTCATCCAGGGGTCACTGGAATCTGGGGTTGAGAATTGCGCGTGAGCGCGACGGTAGCAACGGGCATCGGCGCGGAGCTTCCGGGTGGCGCAGCGCCGGTGCCCGTTGCGGGTTCAGGGTTGCGGCGTAGGCGGCGGGCGTCATGTAGCGGATCGCCGGGTGCGGCCGGGCAGTGTTGTAGTCCGCGGTCCAGCCGGCGATCACAGCGCGGGCGTGGTTCATCGAGAAGAACGGGTGCTCGTTGAGGCACTCGTCGCGCATCCTGCCCTGGAAGCTCTCGGCGAAGGCGTTTTGCGTCGGCTTGCCCGGGGCAATGTGGCGCCAGTCGATCCCCGCGGTCTGGGCGAAGCCGAGGACTGCCGCCGAGGTGAACTCCGTGCCGTTGTCACTGACGATCACCTCGGGCCGCCCGCGCCGCGCGATGAGCGCCGTCATCTCGCGCACCACCCGCTTGCCGGTGAGCGAGGTGTCCGGGACGGCGGCAAGGCATTCCTTGGTGACGTCGTCGATGATGGTCAGCACCCGGAAGCGACGGCCGCTCGCCAGTTGGTCGTGCACGACGTCCGTCGACCAGCGGCGGTTCGGCCCCTCCGGCCTCGGGATCGGCGTGCGCGCCACCGCGATCCGGCGCCGCGACCTGCGCCGACGCACCGCCAGCCCCTCCTCGCAGTAGAGCCGCTGGGTCTTCTTGCGGTTCATGGTCCAGCCCTCGCCGCGCAGCAGCACATGCAGCCGGCGATAGCCGAACCGCCGGCGCAGATCCGCCAGTTCCCGCAGCCGCGCCCTGAGCGCGGCGTCGTCGGGACGCCGGCTGCGATAGCGGACCGAGCTCCGGTCCGCGGTGATGATGCTGCACGCCCGCCGCTCGCTCACCTCGAGGCTCTCCTTGAGATGCTCGACCGCCTCCCGCCTGGCGACGGGCGTCACCATTCTTTTGCCAGCAGCTCCTTCAGCCCGGCATTGTCGAGCATCGCATCGGCATAGAGCCGCTTCAGCTTCGCGTTCTCCGCCTCGAGCGCCTTCAGCCGCCTCGCCTCGGACACGTCCATCCCGCCGAACTTGGCCTTCCACGCGTAGAACGTCGCCGACGATATTCCGTGCTTGCGGCAGAGCTCGGCGACCGGCCCACCCGCCTCATGCTCTCGCAGCACCCCGATGATCTGCTCTTCGGTGAACCTGCCTCGCTTCATCTCCGGTCCCTCTCTTGTGGTCCGGATTCCAGCAGCCCGTGGAGGAGAAACAAGGGGTCACGTCAGCCTCCCCGGTACAACCCTCGAAACCAACGGGGAATTCTAATCCCAGCTGTAAGCGGAGATCGGGTTGTGACGGGGTTGGCGGAGGAACGGGGACTGGGATCCAACACTCTCTGTTGGCGGGCACATTCCAGCGGCGACGCCCGCCTCGGTCAGGCCCGGCCGAACGCGGTCAGCGACTTCAGCGGCTCGAACAGCGCGGGCGTCGCGGCGAGAACCTCGCCGCCCTGCGCGAGCCCTCCGTTCGCCAGGAAGTCGTTGGCCGAGCCTTTCGCCTCGCGCACCAGAACGAGACCTGCCGCTGCGTCCCAGGCGTTGATGTGGCGCTCCCAGTAGCCGTCGAAGCGTCCCGCCGCGGTGTAAGCTAGGCCGAGCGCCCCGGAGCCGAGCCGCAGGTATTCGCAGCCGGCGGAGAGCAGCGCCTCCACGGCCCGCGCGTGCTCCGCGACCGGGCGGCGGTAGCTGAAGCCGACGCAAACGCGGGCGCGCGTCAGGTCCGTCTCGCCACTCACCTTGATCGCGCGCCCGTCCAGAAAGGCGCCGCCGCCGCTCCTCGCCGAGTAGAGTTCGCCCGAAAGCGGGTGATGGATGATCCCGAGGGCGAGCTCTCCCGCGACCACCAATCCCACCGACACGCACCAGAACGGGATGCCAGTCAGGAAATTGTGCGTGCCGTCGATCGGGTCGATCACCCAGATCGCGGCGGCGGCCGGGTTGCTCGAACCCCGTTCCTCGCCGAGGAAGCCGTCGGCGGCAAACCGGCCGGCCAGACGCTCGACGATGAGGTCCTCGCAGGCACGGTCCGCCTCGCTGACGAGGTCCTGCGCGCCCTTGCGGTCGACGCGCAGGACATCGCGCCGGGCGAAGAGGTCGGCGGCGAGCCGGCCGGCTTCGCGGACCACCGCCTCGGCGGCCCGCAGGCGGTGGTCGAGCTCGGCCGGCGTCAAGGCCGCGTTCCCCGCCCGGCGCGCTCGACGAGACGGGCGAGAAAGGGCACGTCGTCACCGGAGATAGTGTCGATGAGGCCCTCGGCGATCCATTCGACGACTCGCGGGACAACGTCGCGCCCGCCGCGCCAGCATTCGGCCAGCACCTCGGGCGGCGGGAGGTGCACCCGGTTGGACAGCCCGGCGTCGTGCAGCGCCTTCGCGTCGTCCGGGTGGAACATCTCGAGCTCGATCGAAACCGAGCTGGCGCCACATGCCCGCAACACCCCGACGATGTCGGCGTGACGGGCGTGTGTAATCGCCTCGGTGCGAAGGCCCGGGTGGCGCTCGATGGCGCGCTTTAGCACGACGTGGTCGAAGCTGATCACGATGATCCGGTCGGCGGCGCCCGTCGCCTCAATCAGTGCAGCGACGCGATCGACCGCGGCATCGGGGCGCTCGGATTCCTTGATTTCAAGCACGAGGCCCATGTCCTCGCGCTGCGCCCAGTCGATCGCCTCGGCGAGGGTGGGAACGCGGGTTTGGGCAAAGCGCGGGTCGGAGCGCGAGGCGGCGTCGAGGTTGCGGATGCGCTCGAGGTCCAGATCGGCGGCGTAGCCGTGGCCGTCGGTCGTGCGGTCCAGGGTGAGGTCGTGCAGGACGATTGGCTCGCCGTCGGCGGTCAGCACGACGTCGATCTCGACCGTGGTCGCGCCCCAGGCCCGGGCGGCCTCGAAGGCGGGCAGGGTGTTTTCGGGATAGCGAAGGCTGTAGCCGCGATGGCCGCAGACGTGGACCCGCCCGGCCTCGCGGGCAAGGAAGCTGAAGGGCATGGGTCCAGGAACCACGTGTGCACCGCCGCTTATATCGTTGGTTTCATTATATAACACGCCGAAGAACTAGCCCATTCGCATATTGCACGACGCTCCAAGGAAAAGCCACGACCACGTTGCGCGACTCACTTAGGATTTCCCGTAGCTACAAAGCGCGACCCCGCTCCTGACCTGACGCACCCGGGCGTCGAGGTGCGGCGGCGGCCTGCTCGGGCGCCGTCCGGACCCCGGGGCAGCGATGGCGAGATTTCGTGGAACATCAAAGGTTAACGGCTAAAAGTTAGATGCACACATTATGCACAAGGCATGCACAACGCATGCACGTGCGGTTGGGCGCGGGAGTGGAAGGTTAACGCGCGGCCCACTCAGCCGCCTTCTAATGCGCGTCGCGTGTCAAGCCGCCGGGTCCGGTGGCGGCTGCCCTACGGCGCCGAGCTGCGATACGCTTGCCGTCGGGGGTTGTCCCTTGACGGTTCCACGGACGACAAGCTCGACCGGGAAGCAGACGGACAGGGGCGGCAGGTCGGGCTCGGCGTCGCGGCGCTCGAGGATGGCGATGACTTCGCTGGCGATGCGCCCAGGGTCCTGACGCAAGGTGGTGAGGCCGTAGGACCCCCATCCCGCCATCGGCACGTCGTCGAAGCCGATGACCGAGACGTCGTCCGGCACGCTGAGCCCCGCGCCGCGCAGATAGTCGAGCGCCCCGAACGCCATCAGATCGTTGACGCAGAACACCGCGTCCGGGGGAGGCCCCTCCGCCAGCAGCAGGCGCGCGGCCTCCTGTCCGCCCTCGTAGTCGGAGTGGCCGGCGCGGACGACCGCCAGCGCGAGCCGGCGCGAGGCGGCGCAGGTTGCGAACGCCTGCTCGCGCGCGAGCAGGCTCGGGCTCGGATCGGCCATGTTGACCACGGAAAGCCGCGCCGCGCCGGCCGCGCGCAACGCCTCGAAGGCCAGCTGCGCCCCGCCTTTGTCGTCGCAGCGCACGCTGTCGACCCCGGTCTCGGCCCGGTTGATGAGGATGAGCGTCTGCCCGTTGCGGCGGGTGAGATCGACGAGCGTGGCCGCGGGCGAGCCAGACAGGAACACGGTCGCCTCGGCCCGGTAGCGGAGGAGCTGGCGGGCGGCGTTCGCCACCTCCCCGGCGGTCGGGCCGACGCTGATCAGCGCCGGCACGTTGCCGCGCTCGATCAGGGCGCGCGAGAGCGCGGCGATCATCTGCGCCCGGAAGGGCGTGTCGGGGTCGGAGGTGACGAGCCCGACGAGCTGGCTGCGATGGGCGTGCAGCCCGCGCGCCAGATGATTGACCTGGTAACCGAGGGCGAAGGCCGCTTCCTGCACCCGCGCCAGCGTCGCCGGGGCGATGCTGGCGCCGGGAGTGAAGGCCCTCGAAACGGCGGACCGGGAGACCCCGGCGCGCTCCGCGACATCCTGCGCGCTCACGAACCGCCGCCCGCCACTGTCCTTGCTCTCGGGCATTTGACAGGCCGCATCCATGCTGGACCACCGCTCCGAAAGCCCTCATAATCCGGTTGCACAGCTTTGCAACAAGATACGACGACGCGGCCGAACGCGTCGCTGAGCATGGGAGGAGCTCGATGAACCATTGGACAATCCGGACTGCCGCGCTGCTGACCGCAGCATGGGTGGGGGCTGCCGCCTTTCCGGCGCTTGCGCAGGAAACGGTGCAGCTCGAGCTCTGGTCGCGCCAGGACCCGTCCGGGCCGCTGCGTCCCGGCAACGTCGTGAAGGCGGCCGAGCGGCTGAACGCGGAGCTCGAGGCCGAAGGCTCGGACAAGCGCGTCGAGGTCGTGGTGCGCGAGAGCCCGGCCAAGGGCTTCGACGACGACGCCCTGCAGCTTCTCAAGGTGTTCGGCATCGGCGAGGGGCCGGACATGTTCATCCAGGCGCACGAATGGATCTGCGCCTTCCAGGCGGACGGCTTCGTCCTGAAGCTCGACGACAGCGATCGCCGAGTACCCCGACGCACTTCGGCACCATCTACCCGTCGCTCTGGGAATCGGCGAAATGCCCCGACGGCGGCATCTACGCGATCCCGCAGGACGCCGAGGCGCGGATGTTCTTCTACAACAAGAAGCTCCTGCGCGAGGCCGGGTACGACGACGCCTTCATCGAGGCGATGCCCCAGCGCGCGCTCGACGGCGACCTGACGATGGACGAGGTCATCGACATCGCCAAGCAGGTCGTGGACAAGACCGGAATCAAGTACGGCATCCTGCACCGCCCGAACAAAGGCCCGGACTACATCATGGTGTTCCACGCCTATGGCAACAATTTCGTCGACCCTGAAACGGGCAATCTGCTCATCGAGCGCGACAAGCTTGCCAAGGCCTTCGGCTGGTTCGAGCGCGGGACGAAGGAAGGAGTCATCCCGGCAAACCACACTGCCATGGAATTCGATGCGCATACGCAAGGAGTTCTACACCGGCAACGCGCGCATTCTGGATGTACGGCATCTGGGACCTTGGCAGCTGTCGCCTTCCCGACCTACGGACTGCCGAGCGACGAGGCCGCTTACTTCGCGGACTGGGGATGGATCGCCGTTCCCCCCGCCGAGAAGGGAGGATCGGCGAGCAGCCTGACCCATCCGATCGTCTACGCGGTCGCGCGCCGACGCGGCGGACCCGGAGCTCGCTGTCCGCCTGCTCGCGCCTCGCCTCGGACGCCGACGCTCAACACCGACCACGCGGTCACGACGACGCATCTCGGCATCAAGCCCGAGCAGCTCGAGGACCCGCGCTACGCCGAGGCCTGGCCGCTGGCCAGGGCGTCCGACCTGCTCGAGATCACCAAGTTCCTGCCCAACAACCCGCAGTTCGGCGACCTCAACGGCATCCTCTACACCGCGATCCAGGGCGTGGAGAGCGGGACGGCTGACGGCGGAGGAAGCGGCCGACTTCGTCATCGAAGAGGCGTCCGCATCGCTCGAGGACGTGATCGTGCAGTAGCGTTCCACTGGGCCAGCGGATCGCCGGGCCGCGCGTGCGGCCCGGCTCCCGGTTCGGGCTGAAGCGATGACGACGACCGCGAATGAACTGATGATCGAACGGCGCGGCGCGCGCGAAGTCGGCGGCCCGCCGGCGCGCCAACTTCGTCATCTTCCTCGGGCCGGCGATCCTTCTGACCGTCATCTTCTTCGTCGTGCCGGTGCTCATCGACATCGCGGTGTCGTTCACCGACCTCAGCCGCTCGCTGCAGCGTCACCGAGTTCACCACCGAGCAGTACGCCAAGATCTTCCGCGGCGATCCGCGGCTGCCGCAGGTCATCGGCCTGACCTTCATCTACGTCTTCGGCACGCTCGCCATCTTCAACGTCACCTTCGGCCTGGTGCTGGCGCTCACCACCACGTCGCTCAGCAAGGTGTCGGGCGGCTTCTTCCGCGGGGTGTGGCTGCTGCCGCGCATGAGCCCGTCGGTGCTCTACATCCTGCTCTGGCTCTGGGTGGTCAGCCCCACCGAGGTCGGGCTCCTGAACCAGGTGCTGATGCGCGGGGCTCGGGCTCGACGCGCCGCTCGACCTGCTGACCTCGGCGCCGGTCGCGCTGATCATCGTCTCCAACGGCTTCATCGGCGCGTCGATGGGCATGATCATCTTCACCGCGGCGATCCGCGGCATCCCCGAGCACCTGTTCCACGCGGCCGCGGTCGACGGCGCCGGATCGCTGGCGCAGATCCGCTTCATCACGCTGCCGGCGCTGCGCTGGCCGATCAGCTTCGTGACCATCTACCAGACGCTCTCGCTCCTGGTCAGCTTCGAATACATCCTGCTGCTCACCAAGGGCGGCCCGTTCTACGACACCACCGTCTACGCGCTCTACGTCTACCGCCGCGCCTTCGAGAGCGGCCAGTACGCCTACGGCGCGGCGCTGGCGCTGTTGCTCATCGTCATCGGCGTCGCGGTCGCGCTGCTCGGCTGGCGCCTCTTCGACATGGAGCGGCTGCTGCAGCGCCCGCGCATCGAGGTGGACTGAGGTGGCGGAGGCCGCGCACCCCGCCCACCTCGCGCCCGCCGCCGACTGGGACGCGCTGGCCGCGCGCGCCCGCAGCCTGCGCCGGGCCAAGTCGGTGGCGCTCTACGCCTTCCTGATCGCCGTCTCGCTGCCGATCATCCTGCCCTACTTCTGGCTCGTCACCATCGCCTTCTCGGCCCGCACCGGCGTCGCCGACACCGCGGTGCTCTGGCGCTCGATGCTCGTGGTGGTGCCGGCGGTCATCGGCTTCTGGCTGGCGGTGGTGCTGGCGCGGAACCGCCGCCAGGCCTGGGCTCGGCGTGGCCGGGGTCGCGCTCGCCGCGGCCGCCGCCTTCGCGCTGCTGGTCGGCCCCGACCTGCACCTGCAGAACTTCATCTTCCTGGTGGAGCCCGATTTCGCGTCGGTGGTGCGCTCGCGCGTCGGCGAGGTCAACGGCGCCGTGCAGTTCCCCAACGTCTGGCACGCGTTCGGCAACTCGATGCTGATCGCCGGCGCGCAGACCGCGGTCGTCGTCACCGTCGCCTCGCTCGCCGCCTACTACCTGTCGCGCTTCCAGTTCCCCGGCGCGCGCCGCGATGCTGCGCTCGCTGCTGGTGCTGCACGCCTTCCCGGTGCTGACGCTGATCGTGCCGATGTTCCTGATGCTCTACTGGATCGGGCTGCTCGACACGCTTTTCGGCGTGATCCTGGTGCTCGTCGCGTTCGAGCTGCCCTTCGCCATCTTCATCATGAAGGGCTTCTTCGACGCCGTGCCCTGGGACATCGAGATGAGCGCGCTGACCGACGGCGCCTCGCGGCGCCAGGCGTTCGTCCACGTGGTGCTGCCGCAGGTGCGCAACGGCATCCTGGCGATCGCCGTCTTCACCTTCATCCGCGGCTGGGAGGAGTACATCTTCGTCTTCACCTTCCTGATCCGCAACACCAACTGGACCATGAGCCTCTACATGTACTACGTGCGCGACGACGTGATGGGCGTCGACTACGGCGTGGTCTCGGCGGTCGGCGTGTTCTACCTCGTCCCGAGCCTGCTGCTCTACCTTGCCGCGCAGCGCTACCTGATGCAGATGTCGATCGGCGGGGTGAAGGGCTGACGCGTGGCACGGGTCGAGTTCCGCAATGTGGTGAAGCGGTTCGGCGAGGTCGAGGTGATCCCCGGACTGCACGCTCACGATCGAGGACGGCGAGTTCGTGGCGCTGCTCGGGCCCTCCGGCTGCGGCAAGTCGACGACGCTTTTCATGCTCGCCGGCATCTACTTGCCGAGCGGCGGCGAGCTGCGCTTCGATGGCCACCTCGTCAACGAGGTCGAGGCCCGCGACCGCAACGTCGGCATCGTCTTCCAGTCCTATGCGCTCTATCCGCACATGACGGTGCGCGACAACATCGGCTTCCCGCTGCGCTTCCAGAAGACGCCGCGCGACGAGGCGGTCGGCCGGGTGCGGGCCGCGGCCGACCTCGTGCATGTCGGCGAGCTCTTGGACCGGCGGCCGAGCGAGCTCTCGGGCGGCCAGCAGCAGCGGGTGGCGCTCGCCCGCGCGCTCGTGAAGGAGCCGCAGCTGCTGCTGCTCGACGAGCCGCTGTCGAACCTCGACGCGACGCTCAGGCTCAGCATGCGCACCGAGATCAAGTCGCTGCAGCAGCGGCTCGGCGTGACCACGATCCTCGTCACCCACGACCAGATCGAGGCCACCACCATGGCCGACCGCATCGTCTGCATGCGCGCGGGCCGGATCGAGCAGGTCGGCACGCCGGACGACCTCTACCTGCGGCCCGAGAGCCTGTTCATCGCCGGCTTCATCGGCTCGCCGCCGGTCAACCTGATCCGCGGCGAGGCCGCCGACGGCGCCGTCCGCGCCGGCGGCGTCGCGCTGCCCGCCGAGGGGGTGCCGCCGGGCGGCGTCACGCTCGCGCTCAGGCCCGAGCATCTGCGCTTCTCGACGGCGGGGCTGCCCGGCCGCATCGCCCAGATCGAGCCGATGGGCCGCGAGATCCTCTACGTGGTGAAGACCGACGCCGGCCACGTGCGGGTGCTCGAGCACGGCTCCGCCGCGGCGCATGCCTCGGGCGAGGCCGTGAGCGTCGGCTTCGCGCCCGGCGACACGCTGGTCTTCGACAGCGCGACCGAACGCCTGCTGCCCGGCGCCCGGGTGCGTCCGCCCGCATGACGCCGGCCGGCGTTTCGGCGGCGGCGCCCACCAGCGTGGACGGGCCGCACGGGCCGATCCGGCTGAAATGGCACATGCTGCGGACGCGCCGCGGCGAGGCGCCGTTCAGGCCAGGCAACCTCGCGCTCGGCTGGCGGCTCGGAGCCAGCGTCGAGATCGACATCCTCGCCGGTGCCGACCGGCGCTTCGTCGTCCTGCACGACCCGACGCTCGGCCCCGCCACCACCGGCCGGGGCCGGGTGGCCGGCATGCCGCTCGCGGCCATGGCCGGGCTCCTGCACCGCGACGCGGCGGGCGTCGCCGACCCGGACGCACCGGTGCTCGCGCTCGCCGACCTCGTGGCGCCGCTCCGCGCGCTGCCGCGAGGGCCCGGCGCCAGCCTGCAGCTCGACCTCAAGCCGACCGAAGCCGCCCTCGCCCCCGCGGCCGTCGCCGACGCCGCGGCCGCCGTCGCCGGCCTGGAGCAGGCGATCGTTGTCGGCTCGCAGCACCTCGATGCCGCGCGGCGCCTGGTCGCCGCCATGCCGGGCGCGCGACTCGGCTACGATCCGATGCGGGCGGCGTCGCGCGACCCGGGCCTCGCGCACGACCCGGAGCGGCTGCTGCGCCACATCGAGCGCCGTCGGGAGGGCGTCGCCCTCGCCTACCTGCGGTTCGACGTCGTGGTCGCGGCCGAGGCGCGGGGCTTCCCGCTGGTCCGCCGGCTGCTCGACCGCGGCATCGAGACCGACGCCTGGACGATCAACCCCGGCCCGGCGGCGAGCGACGCGGTGCTGCGCACCCTTGTCGCAGCCGGGGTGCGCCAGATCACCACCGACGCTCCGGCCGAGATCGCGCGCCGGATCGCGGCGCTCGGCACCGGCCGGGAGCAGCAGGAGGGGCTGCCTTGAAGACCGTCTTCGTGCTCTTCGACTCGCTGAACCGCCACATTCTCGGCTGCTACGGCGGACGGCGGATGCCCACGCCGAACTTCGATCGGCTGGCGGCGCGGGCCCGGGTCTTCGACAAGCACTATGTCGGCTCGCTGCCCTGCATGCCGGCGCGGCGCGACCTGCTCACCGGCCGCCTGACCTTCCTGCATCGCAGCTGGGGACCGCTCGAGCCCTTCGACAACGCCTTTCCCGAGCTGCTGAAGGAGCGCGGGGTCCATTCGCATCTCGTCACCGACCACTACCACTACTGGGGGGACGGCGGCGCGACCTACCACAACCGCTACTCCACCTTCGAGTTCGTCCGCGGCCAGGAAGGCGATCCGTGGAAGGCGATGGTCCAGCCGCCATGGGAGCGGCTGCGCGAGAAGTACCACCACCGCCAGACCGCCGACGATCCGATCAGCCCCTACGCCGCCCACATCATCAACCGGGAGTTCATCCGCAACGAGGAGGACTTCCCGTCGGTCCAGTGCTTCGCGCGCGGCTTCGAGTTCCTCGAGCTGAACCGGGACGCCGACGACTGGCTGCTGCAGATCGAGACCTTCGATCCGCACGAGCCGTTCTTCGCGCCGGAGCGGTTCAAGGAGCCGTTCCGGACCGGCTGGAACGGCCCGATCCGCGACTGGCCTCGCTACGGCCGGGTCGACGAGCTTCCCGAGGAGGCGGAGGAGCTGCGGGCGAACTACTACGCCATCGTGGCGCTCTGCGATTTCCTGCTCGGCCAGCTGCTGGACTATTTCGACGCGCACGGCCTGTGGACCGATACCGCCCTGGTCGTGACGACCGATCACGGCTTCCTGCTCGGCGAGCACGACTTCTGGGCCAAGAACCGGATGAACCTCTACGAGGAGATCGTGCACATCCCGCTCTTCATCCACGACCCGCGCGCGCCGGCGGCGGGGCGGAGCGACCGGCTGACGCAATCGATCGACCTCGCGCCGACCTTCCTCGACCTCTACGGCGTGACCCCGCCGCCCGAGACCGAGGGACGGTCGCTGTTCCGGGAGGGGCGCCGGGACGCGGTGATCTTCGGCTATTTCGGCGGAGCGGTGAACGTGACCGACGGCCGGTACACCTATCACCGCTTTCCTGAGGATCTGCGCGCGCAGGAGATCTACCAGTATACAGTGATGCCGACCCACCTTCGGGCGCGCTTCACGCCAGAGGAGCTGTCCGAGGCGACGCTGGTCGGCCCCTTCGGATGGACCAAGCAGGTTCCGCTCCTCAAGGTTCCTGTGGCCGAGCGCTCGCCGATGTACAACAACTACGGTCCGGGCTGTCTCCTCGAAAGTGATACCCGGCTCTACGACCTGCGGACCGATCCGGGCCAGCAGCAACCGCTCAACGATCCGCAGGCGGAGGCGCGCATGATCGGCTTGATACGCGCTCTAATGGCGGGCAACGAGGCGCCGCAGGAGGCATTTGCACGTCTGGCGCTAAGTTTGCCAGAGACTGCCGGGTGAAGCTCACCGCGCGGGGGCGCGAAGCTGAGCCCCGCTGCGCGGCGCGCTCCTCGGCGGGCAGGTCGAGGAAGGCGAAGGTTGGCGGCCCGTAGACCACCGGCTTCGGCGCTTGCAGCTCACGGTCGGGTCCTGGCGCGAGGCCGAAGGCGGCGGCATCGGTGCGTACCCCCGCGCGCCCAGCGGAGCCTTGAAGTAGCCGAACGGATTGGTCATGCTGCGAGGCAACGGGTTCAGCGGCTCGGCCAGATGCCCTTACAACACCGGAGACCTCCGACAGCCACCGACAGTCGATCATGGATCCCGTCATCGCCATCGGCCTGATTGCAGCGAAGGTCGCTTTCCTGATCGCGATGCTCCTGTTGCTGCCGTTGCCGCTGGTGTGGCTGGAGCGGAAGATCGCGGGCCACATCCAGCAGCGGCTTGGGCCGATGCGGGTCGGGTGGCACGGGTTGCTGCAGCCGGTGGCGGACGGGATCAAGCTCCTGACCAAGGAGGACCACATCCCGGCCGAGGCCGATCGGTTCCTGTTCAAGCTGGCGCCGATCCTCGCCATGGTCCCGCCGTTCGTGGTGTTCATCGCCATCCCGTTCGGCGAAAGCTTCTCGGTGCTCGGCACCGAGATCACGCTCTATGTCTCCGACATGAACGTCGCGCTGCTGTTCATCCTCGGAGTCGTGGGCATCGAGGTCTACGGCGTGATCTTCGGGGGCTGGGCGGCGAACAGCAAGTACGCGGTGCTCGGCAGCCTCAGGACCTGCGCCCAGATGATCAGCTACGAGATCCCGATGGGGTTCTCGATCATCGGCGTCGTGATGCTCGCCCAGTCGATGAGCCTGCTCGACATCGTGCGCGCCCAGTCGGACGTCTGGTTCGTGGTCTACCAGCCGATCGGCTTCTTCGTGTTCTTCGTCGCCGGCCTGGCCGAGGCCCAGCGGATCCCGTTCGATCTGGCCGAGGCGGAGGGGGATCTCGGCGCCGGGTTCCACACCGAATACAGCGGCATCCGCTTCGCCTTCTTCATGGTCAGCGAATACCTGATCATGGTGCTGGTCTCGGTGCTGGCGGTGATCCTGTTCTTCGGGGGATGGAACGGGATCCTGGTCCCCCTGCCGCCGCTGATCTGGTTCGCGCTCAAGGTCGCGTTCTTCATCTACGTGTTCATGTGGTTCCGGTTCACCTTTCCCCGCTACCGCTACGACCAGCTGATGTCGATCGGGTGGAAGGTGCTGCTGCCGCTGTCGCTGGCGAACATCTTGGTCACCGGGGTGTTTTTCTCGTAGGATTGGGCAGAGCTGAGTCGAACATGCCGCAAGCGCTGCACGACAATCGGAGCTGGATCGGCTGGGCGTTCTTCGCCGACATGGCGAATGCCCTGTCGCTGACGCTCGGCTACATGTTCTCCAGGGCGGTGACCCAGCAGTATCCGGACAAGGAGACGTGGTCGCCCTATCCGCGCTACCGGGGGCACCATTTCCTCAAGCGAGACGAGGCGGGCGAGATCAAGTGCGTGGCCTGCGAGCTCTGCGCCAAGATCTGCCCGTGCGACTGCATCATCGTGGTTCCCTACGAGGACGAGACGGGCGCCCGGCGACCGCTGAAGTTCGAGATCGACACCGCGCGGTGCCTGTTCTGCGGCCTGTGCGAGGACGCCTGCCCGGCGGACGCGATCGCGCTCGGCCGGCTTTACGAGTTTTCGAGCTTCGAGTCGCGCGAGCTCGTGGTCGGCAGGGATGCGCTGCTGGACAAGCCCGGCAAGACCGAAGCCGGCGGCGGGGTCGTTCGCGCGCGGTACCTCGGGGGCGGCGACGCGCGCGTCGAAGCCGGCGAAGCGGAGGGATACGACTGGTGGCGCGGCATTCGCCGCGGATGAAGGCGCCGCCGCGCCGTCCGTCCTGAACGAGGCGACCGGCAGGAGGGTCAGATGCTTGTGAGGGACATCCTGCAGATCACCGGCGCCGAAGTGGTGTCGGTCGCTCCGGACCAGACGATGGCGGAGGTCGTCGGGCTGTTCAGAAAGAAGAATATCGGCTTCGTGCTCGTCCGGCGCTCGCCGCGAGACTTCGTCGGCACCGTGTCCGAGCGCAATTGCTGCCACGCCGTCGCCGAGCACGGCGCCAGGGCCGCGTCGATGCCGGTCGCCGACATCATGAACCGGGAACTCGCCACCTGCTCGGTCAGCGACCTGCTGCCGACGGTCATGGCGATCATGACCGACCGGCGCACCCGCCATGTGCTGGTGATGGACGGCGACGAGCTGGCGGGTCTGGTCAGCATCGGCGACCTGGTCAAGCACCGTCTCGACGAATCCCTGCGCACCGAGCAGCTGCTGGGCGAGTACATCGCGGGCACCGGCTTTCGGTAGGCGTGGACATGCGCCGTGTCCGCGTGCGGACACGAAGCTATGCATTTGAAAATAAAGCTAAACGAGTTCTGCGCTAACCGAATTTCAACGAAGACTAACGGCTCGCCCGCGATCGGTTTAGGCTGGGGTCGCCGACTGCGCCGCGGCCGAAGCAGTCTCGACGGCTTCGCGCGCCTTGCGGACCTGCACCGGACAGGGGTATTCGCCCGCCGTCAGCAGGCTGTTGAGACCCAGGATCCTGTAGTTCTCGGGGACGAAGACCACGCCCCTGGGGAAATGCCGGCTGAGCTTGAGCTGCGCCTGCAGCGCGCCGCGGGACGATCGCACCTCGACCAGGTCCTGGGCGCGGAGGCCGAGCGCGTCGGCGTCGTGCGGGTTCATCTCGACAAAGGGGTCGTCGGCGATCGACCGGAGGATCTCCGAGCGTTCGGAGAGGTATCCGCTGTGGAACAGGCAGTTGCCGGTGACCAGGACAAGGCCGTCGGGCCTGACGGCCGCGGGTGACGGCGGCGCGACCAGGTCCGCGTCGGACGGCTGCGGGCGAGACGACGTGAACGCTCCGTCGTCGCCGAGCCCGCTGTGGGTGAGGCCGCCGTAGGGCGGGACCAGCCGCGCGATCTCGTCGAAGACCTCGCCGGCGCCCGACGGGTCGAGCGTGCGACCCCGGAGCGCGGCCACGAAGCTGAAGATCTCCAGGTTGGGCCGGGCCTCGAAGACGGGCTCGCGGAACTTGTTGACGCGCTGGGCCCGGCCCTCGTTGTTGACGAAGGTGCCGGACTCCTCGCCGAAGCTCGCCGCGGGCAGGACCACGTCGGCCACGCCGGCGGTATCGGTGAGGTAGGCATCCTGCACGATCACGAGGTCCGTGCCGGCGAACGCCCGCCGGACGAGCGCCCGGTCCGGATAGGCGAGAAGCGGGTCGGCGCCGGCGAGGTAGAGCATGCCCAGCGTCCCCGCGGCGCCCAGCTCCAGCATCCGGTCGAGACCCACGCCCGGTCCGCTCGGGATAGTGGCGCCCCAGGCCTGTTCGAGCATGGTGCGCGCCGCAGCGTCCTCGACCGGGCGAAGCCCGGGAAGTGCGGTCGGCAGGACCCCGAGGTCCCAGGCGCCGAGCTGGTTGGGGCGGTCGAAGAGGAACTGCACCAGCGTGGCCTTGCCGAGCCCGCGCAGGACCTGGGCGAGGCCGTGCAGCATCTGCAGCGACACGCGAGGATCGGGCGACCTGAGCAGGTCGGCGCCGGCCAGCAGGGTGACCGACGCGCCGCCGGAGAGCGCCGCGATCAGCCGGCCGAACGCCTCGCCGTCGGCCGTCGGCTCCGCCGACAGGAGCGACGCCTGCACCGCGTCGAAATTGCGGAACGCCACCCGCAAGCGGGCCTGATCGGCCGGCGCATTCAGGAGCCGCGCCATCACCGCGGCAAGAATCGCGGCCTCTTCGCCGGGCGGGATTCGGATCGCGGCCCGGGCGTCGGCGTCGAGCCGCGACGGCCGGGTCGAGAGCACGTAGAGCGCGGTATGCCGGTTCCGCGCCGCGCCCCGCAGCAGGTATTCGGTAACCGGGTTCTCCTCGTTGACGTTGCTGCCTACGACGACGACGCAATCGGCGAGGAGCACGTCCTCCAGCGGCGCGCGGCCGTAGAAGTTCGCGACCAGCGGCCCGAGCCCATCGAAGGGCACCGACCAGCGCGAGGACGAGTCGATGTTGTTGGTGCGGAAGACGGTCCGCATCAGCTTCTGGAACTGGTAGAGCGCCTCGTTGGTCAGGCGGGGCGACGCCAGACCGCCGACGGTCTTGGCTTCGTCGGCGAGGATTTCCGACAGGCGCGCGCGCAGATGGGCGCCGGCCTCGTCCCAGGAGACGGGGACGAGGCCGCCGCCCTGGCGGATCATCGGCCGCTTGATCCGGTCCTTGCTCGCGACGAAGTCGAGGCCGAAGCGGCCGCGGGCGCAGAGCGTCTCGAGGTTCACTCCGTGGTCCCATTTCGAGCGCACCCGCATTAATTCGCCGTCGCGCGCGCCCACGGTAAGCTGGCAGCCGGTGCCGCAATGGGGGCAGATCGTGTCGGTCTCGGTGAGGTCCCAGGGGCGGGCCTTGTAGCGGTAGGGGAAGCTCATGAGGGCGCCGACCGGGCAGACCTCGATACAGTTGCCGCACTGGTCGCAGCTCGCGAGGCTGCCCTCGAATCCGGTGACCGCCGTATCCATGCCCTTCTCGACGGTGCCGAGGGCCACGGCACCCACCACCTCCTCGCACATCCGCACGCAGCGCTGGCACTGGATGCAGCGGTTCTCGTTCATGATGATGACGGGACTGAGCCGGATGTCCTTGGAGTGGAACACGCGCTTCGGCTCGCGGAACCGGCTGACCCGCGGGCCGTAGGCCATCACCAGGTTCTGCAGCTCGCACTCGCCGCCCTTGTCGCAGATCGGGCAGTCGAGCGGGTGGTTGGCGAGCAGCATGTCGAGCATGAAGGCGCGGGTGTCGACCACCCGCGGCGAGTTGGTGTGAACGACCATGCCGTCGGCGACCGCCATCGCGCAGGAGGGGTGGAGCTTGCCCTGTCCCTCGATCTCGACGAGGCACATGCGGCACGAGGCCAGCACCGGCAACCGCTTCTGGTAGCAGAAGGTCGGGATCTCGATGCCCAAGCGCTCGGCGACGGTCAGGATGGTCGTCCCGGCCTCAGCTTCGAGCTTGTGTCCATCGATCGTAACGGTGACCATGGCAATCCCTGTCAGTGGAAGGGGCACCTCCCCTGGTCGATATGGGCGGCGAACTCGTCGCCGAAGTGCTTGAGCGCAGCCCGCAGCCCCATCGCCGCGCCGTCGCCCAACGCGCAGAAGCTCTTGCCGAAGATGCCGTCGCAGAGCGCTTCGAGCTGCTCGAGGTCGCCCGGCGCGCCATCCCCGGCCTCGATCCGGCGCATGACCTTGACCACCCAGTCGAGCCCTTCGCGGCAGGGGGTGCACTTGCCGCAGGAACTCGTGGTGGAAGAACTCGATGACGCGGGTGGCGACCTTCACCACGCAGGTCGAAGTCGTCGATGACGATGACCCCGGCCGAGCCGAGCATCGAGCCCGCGGCGGCGAGCGAATCGAAGTCCATGCCGACGTCGAGGCCACTTTCGGGGATCATCGGGGCCGAGACGCCGCCGGGGATAACGGCCTTGATGCGGCGGCCGGGCGGCGGGCCGCCGGCGTGCTTCTCGATGAGCTCGCGCAGCGGGATCCCCATCGGCAGCTCGTAGAGCCCGGGCTTCCGGACGTGGCCGCTCAGGCAGTAGAGCTTGGGGCCGGGGCTTTTCTCGGGACCGATGCCGCCGAACCAGGCCGGGCCGCGCAGCACGATGTGCGGCACGCAGGCCAGGGTCTCGACGTTGTTGATGACGGTGGGGCTGGCGTAGAGCCCGGCGACCGCCGGGAACGGGGGCTTCAGCCGCGGCTGCGCCCGCTTGCCCTCCAGCGAGTCGAGCATCGCGGTTTCCTCGCCGCAGATGTAGGCGCCGGCACCGCAGTGGATGTGCATGTCGAAGTCGAAGCCCGACCCGAGGATACTCTTGCCCAGATAGCCCTTGGCGCGGGCCTCGGCGATCGCGCCTTCGAGCCTCCGGATCCCCAGCACGTATTCGCCGCGAACGTAGACGTAGGCGACGTGCGCGCCGATCGCATAGGCGGTGATCGCCATGCCCTCGATCAGCTGGTGCGGGTCGCGCTCCATGACGATCCGGTCCTTGAAGGTGCCGGGCTCGCCTTCGTCGGCGTTGACGCAGAGGTACTTCGGCTTCTCGGACTGCTTGGGCACGAAGCTCCACTTGAGGCCGGTCGGGAAGCCGGCGCCGCCGCGGCCGCGGAGGTGGGACTCCTTGACCAGCTCGATGATCTGCTCGGGCTGGAAATCGCGCAGCGCCTTGGCGAGCGCCCGGTAGCCGCCAGTGCTCTCGTAAATGGTGATCGTGTGGCCGTCCGGCACGCCGATGTTCCGAAGCATGACCTGCTCGAACATGGCCTATTCCCCTGGTGCCGCGGCGAGCTCGATGCTCGCCGGCTGACGGGACTGCGCGGCCAGCGCATCGAGCAGGCGGTCGAGGCGCGCGACGTCGAGGTTGCCGTGATAGTCGTCGCCGACCTGCATCACCGGGGCCATCTCGCAGGCGCCGAGGCATTCGACAGTGGAGAGCGTGAACAGCCCGTCCGGCGTGGTGT
>CAVXOH010000011.1:0-226641 GCA_963763295.1 uncultured Alphaproteobacteria bacterium | reverse complement strand
ACCTGGTGCTGCGGCCCGAGCTTGTCGCGGAGCTCATAGGCCAGGAGCGTGCCGCCGAGGCCTGCTCCGAGAACAACGACATGCGCCATTGACGTTACCCCTCCCTGCCACGAACCAACCCTACGGCGCCTCCAGACGGCTTCCTTGACGTGGCTCAAGCAATCTGGATGTTGGCGCTTGACGTATATATGATGATTATCTAAATTAGCAATACCTAATGTGAGAGGTCATGTTCCCATCGACGACATTGACGAGTTGCGGCGAAAGAGCGCGGAGGTTAGCGCCACGCTGCGGATGCTTTCTCACGAAAAACGGCTGCTGGCGCTCTGCCGGCTGGCGATCGCCGGAGAAATGTCGGTTGGCGCGCTCGCCGAGGCGGTGGGCCTGAGCCAGTCCGCCCTGTCGCAGCACCTCGCGAAACTACGCGCCGACGGCCTCGTGGAAACCCGCCGAGAGGCGCAGGTGCTGCACTACCGCATCAGTGACCCGAGAGTGGGACGCCTTCTCGCCGCGCTCTATGAAATCTACTGCGCGGGTTCGGAGACGGACTCCAGTGTTTGACCCTCCCGGCAATCGGACCCAGTCGATGCACCCACGGGGCGTCCCCTCCACCTGGAACGGAATGCGCGCTTTGCGTTCCTGTGGCCGCGGGCTGTGGTAGCGAGGGCCCGATTACTCGCGCGAGGCCATCTTGGCGGCCCAACGATCGGAGCGCAGCTCCTGTTTGAGACGGAAGTGGTGGATGCGAGCCGGACATACTCATCCCGAAGCGCATTTGATGCACCGGATCGGCTGGCTCCGCGCCGCCGTGCTTGGCGCCAACGATGGCATTGTCTCTACCGCGAGCCTGATCGTCGGTGTGGCCGCTGCGGCGGAGAGCCGCGAGGCGATCCTGCTCGCGGGAACGGCGGGGCTGGTCGCTGGCGCGATGTCCATGGCCGCCGGCGAATACATCTCGGTGAGCAGCCAGGCCGACACCGAGGCGGCAGACCTCACCCGTGAGCGGAGGGAACTCGCCACCCAGCCCGAGTTCGAGCTGCGCGAACTCGCCGGGATCTACGAGGCGCGCGGCCTCTCGGCGCAGCTCGCCGCCGAGGTCGCCCGGGAGTTGACTGAGCGCGACGCGCTCGGGTCGCACGCTCGCGACGAGCTTGGCATCACCGAGGTGGCAACGGCGCGCCCGGTCCAAGCCGCCCTTACATCCGCAGCGACCTTCGCGGTCGGAGCCGCCCTGCCGCTTCTGTCCATCCTCGCGGCGCCTGACGGCGCCGTGATCCCCACCGTTGCCATAGCCGCCCTGGTCGCCCTCGTTGTGCTCGGGGTCGTCGGAGCGCGCGCCGGCGGCGCCGACCCTTGGCGCGGTGCGCTCCGTGTCACCTTCTGGGGCGCGCTCGCCATGGCGGCGACGGCCGCGATCGGCACCCTCTTTGGTGTGGTGATCTAGACGCAACTCAGGCCTTCGGGCCGTCCGCGCCACTGTCGCGAGATGGACGTGCCGGCGGCGAGGCAATTTGATGGTTTCTGGGTCGACGCTGATATATTGGCCATAGGGCCGATCCAAAGTCAGCTACAAGATGCCGGTGACCGTCCGATCGACCTGGGTGTCTCTTTTGAACGCGAACCTAAAAATGATCGCGGCCAGTACCGGAATGTGCCGATGTTGACGCGCGAGCCTCCACGCGTCCCGAAACCGGCATCGAAAAACCCGTGGTATGTCTTGGCCACGATCCATGGCGAACAGACCGAAGAAGGATGGAACGAGGAGGTTGCGGCCAAGAACCGCCGAATCTGGAACGGTTGGTCCTGCGGGCACCTGCCCAAGGCGAAGCGAGCAGAGATAGCAAAGCTGGCTAAGCTGGATGAGGCAGCGCTTGAGGCTTGGAGCGAGACCGAGCGGGCTGACGTCGAGAAGGTCTTTGCCACTGGGCGCGGCATGGGGATGACGCTGCCGGACCCAGAGGCGCGCAGTCGATTTCAAGGACACGCATTTCGAGACACCGCTGAGTATGTCTCAGTTCGTGTTCAACCAGGCGGCCGTGTTCACCTCCGCCATCTTCGACGGGTATGCGTGGTTCGACAGCGCCACGTTCAGTGGGGAAGCCTGGTTCGGCAGCGCGTCATTCGGCGGGGATGCGTGGTTCGGGAGCGCCAGGTTCAGCCGCTATGCGTGGTTCGACCATGCCAAATTCAGCGGGGATGCCAGGTTCTCCAGCGCCACGGTCAGCGGGGACGCTGTGTTCAATGGCGCCACGTTTGGCGGGGATGCATGGTTCGACGGCGCCGCATTCACCGGGTATGCATGGTTCGACAGCGCCACGCTCAGCGGCGACGCTTGGTTCGACAGCGCTACGTTCAGCGGGGACGCGTGGTTCGGCAACGCCACGTTCGAGCGTTTCGCCAATTTCACGGGCGCGACCTTCGAGAAGATGCTTCGTTTTCCGATTGTCAGTTCGGCCGTACGACCAGCTTTCGCGAAGCGCGGTTTCAGGGCGCCTTTCCGCGGTTTTCCGGCGCTATCCTCCACCAGAACACCATCTTCACCGCCAAGGATCGGTTTGGCCTGCCATGGGCAGCGTCGAGCCTGAGGCCAGTCGTGACTTGCTGGCGGTGATCCGGCACGCCATCGCGAAGCAAGGGTTGCCGGAGGAGGAGCACTATTTCTTTCGTCGCGAAATGAGGTTTCGGGCGAAGATCGGCACTGTCTTCGACAGGCTGCCGTACATCCTCTACCAGGAGCTCTCCGACTTCGGAAACTCGATCATACGCCCGACCGTGGGCCTGCTAGCGCTCTGGGTCACCTTCGGATTGGCCTATTGGTCGGATATTACGGCCAAAGTAAATTCGAGACGTTGCTACCTGCCTTCGGGCTATCTTTTGCCAATATTTTCGGTTTCCTTGGATTCCATGGCCGGTTCATGCGAATGCCTTCGATAACACCCCAGCCTGGCTGGTCTGGGAGTGCGCTCTGCGTGGGGAGCGCGCGGCGAAGGCGACCAACGAACTCTCCGAGTGGCTGCTCGGCTCTGGACCCCTGTTTGAAACCGAGCCGACCACTCGATGTGGCTAGCCTGTTTAGTCGCTGGCACGGCAGTGTTTCGATTTCAAACTCCTTCGCCACCCAAGGAATTTGTCGGAATCCGATCTGATGCCGCGAAAAAGATCGAATGAAAACAATGCCCAGAGGCACCCCACCAAATCACCCAAAGTCAACAGGTCCGGAGAATATCGGCCCGGAGAGAACGGATTTCGGCCGTATCGGCATGGGCGCAGTGGGGAGCCTCCCCGCTACAACCCTCGAAAACAACGAGAAATTTCGGCCCAGCGAACGAGCGGAGAATGGGTTGTGTCGGGAGGGTTGGCGGAGGAACGGGGATTCGAACCCTGGGTGGGGGTCACCCCCGCATCGGTTTTCGAGACCGGTGGATACAGAAGGGGCGGGAGGACCCTGAGCTCGTCGCGGAGCCGGCCGATGAAGCTCCCCACGAAGGCGTTCTGAATCGGCTTTCCTGGAGCACGGGGTCCCCTGCCACCATTCGTCGAGGCGACCGCCGTCACGGTGTCTAAGGCCTTCCACAAGTCCGCCGGCCTCGAACCCGCCCTCGAAATGGTCCGGACGCGGATGTGAAAATGGGGCAGAGCGGCTAAATGACCGTCTCCAGGAGGGCGGAGTGCTGGGCGTCTAATCACGAGGTCATGTTTATTGCGCCAAGCTCGCCTCCAATTCCGCAGCTAGCGTCGCAAGCGTGCCATCTCTTTGCCAAGTCGGGAGGAGAGCCTCAACTTCGTCAACCGACTGCCTGAAGAGCCGCGCGAGTATCCCGGCGATCTCGCGATGCAGTTCCGCATCGCTTAGACCCTGGACGCTCCGACGAGAGACCCCCTCCAGCCGACGCAGCCGGCTATCCAGCCTTCGCATGGTTGGCCTCCAGAGCGACGATGCGTGCCTCCAGTTCAGTCAACTCGAGGGTCTTTCTGTACTGCTCGACCAGTCCCGCTACCGCTGCTGCCTCTCCTGGTGTGAGGTCACCTCGCGACGTTGCTTCGAGCACGGCCGCCATGGCCCCCGACGCGTCCGCAGCCGAGGTCATGCTTGGAAGCAAGAAGGTGACCGGCGCGTCCTTGCACGGCGACACGATGCGCTCCAAGGTCAGCCGCAGGGCCGTCACGTCGCCCTCTAGAGCAAGCTCGATTGCCTTTCGGGTTAGCGCCTCCGCCTCGCCATCCAGGAGCGCTAGCGCCGCCAGCGTCGCCTTGTGGCGGGCGCCCTTGGGCCGCCCAGAGTTGCCGCGTTGGAAACGCCCGTTCTCGTCGCGTTCCGTTCTGGGGCCGTTATTTGCAACACGGTCGCTCATGGGCGGTTCCTCTACCCCTCGCCTTCTTGAGCCCCTCCATGATGTCGACCACGTTGCTGCAGCCCTGAGCCCGGGCCGCAGCGCCTTCTGCTTCGCGCCAGGCATGGCCGCAATCGAACTCGGCTCGCTCGTCGAAGGCCTTCATGCACACCAGAGAATTGCCAGAAATGACGGAATCCCCTCCAGACCGCAGTTCTGTCATTTCTGTCGTTTGTGTCGTTGGTCCGACTGAACCGGATGTCTCCACGACGCCAAGGATCGAACGCCAACTCACTGCCATCCCTCCGCGATACTCGGCCGGACGCGAACGGCGGGGGAGGGCGGGCGGCGTTTCCCCTGCGCTTCTAACTTTTCGATCAGGACGTATCCGCGCTCCTCGATCATCTCGATCGCTGGCATAAGCTCCGACATCCGCGGGAAGCTGGCTTGCAGGGCTCTGTGAGCCTCGCGCGCGGTGAAAGCCTCGTGCCGGTTCCGCTTCACCCAGCAACAGACACATTGGGCAGCCTCGATACGTCCGTGCCGTGCCCATGAGGGCAAGTCGCCTCGGGTCGTTCGCCCATCGACGGGCGGTGGCGACCGACACACCGAGGGTTCTGGCAATGGCGGGCAAGCCCCAGAGCTTGCGCCCGCCAACCACCTCAGCGAAGCGCTCTGTGTCGCGCGGCGTCCGGTCAAACTTGATCACGATGGGCTCCTGCTCGATTTCCAGGTTCTTGCGAATGCTGTTTTGGGTGGGCGCGCCGGTCTCCTGCGAGAGGCTGAAGGTTTTCGACCGAGACTCGGGATAATTGACGGCCCCAGGTGTAGACGGCAGCGAAGCCGGTGCGCGCGGCGCGGAGTTGCGTGATGTGCCCATGGTCGAGCAGTACCTTGCGGGCACCGCTTAGCCGCTTCCTTGTCCAGCGGCCGGGCATTGTCTCGGCCATCTGGTTCGCCACAAGAAACCGTGCTCGACCGGCGTTGTAGTGCCGGAGCACCTTCCACAGAACGAAGGCGTCTGGGCTCTCCCAGAGCAGCCCTTCGGGCTCGGATGGCTGCGGACGCTGCTTGCCGCGAGCGATCCAGTTCTGGCCCTCGGCCTCGTACTTCCACGCCGACAGCGCGGTCTTCACAACCTCGACGTCGTTTAGCGGTGAGGAGAAGGCGCACATCGCGGTGCGGGCCACTTCGATCAGGGCGTCGGCGTCGTCGCAGTAGGGTGCCTGCGTCATCAGGAACCTCCAGAGGGCTGAATTGCGTTCGCCGGGAACCGCTCGATCCAGGGCGCCCGGGGGCAGGGGGGAGGGTGTACAGTTATAGGTGGTCAAATTAGACCACCCTGAATTGGCCATCGCCGGCAGGGCCGGCAGGTCGGCGAGGCTGCCCTCGATGAGGGTGTAAACGCCCTTGGCGCACTCGCTCGGTGGCGCGACCACGTATCCCGCGCCGAGGATGTCAACGGGCACCGCGGGGTCGGGGCGCACGCGGCGCCCCTCTCCGCTATTCCTATACCAAGCCTGCCAGTTGCCCGAGCCGCTGCGAACGATGAAGGGGGAGCGGCCGTAGCGACTCATGGCGTCGGCGAGCTCATTCTCGTCGGGCGTGTCTACGTCGAGCACGGTGATCTTCGATCGGCTCAGCGGGATCCCGAAGGCGCTTGCCTCGCCGAACCTGATCGCGAGCTTGTGGCTCGCGCGGAGGCCGACGTTGAGATAGCCCCTAATCGCCGGGCGCTTCTCGACGACCGGGAAGCTGGGGACGGCAACGTCGGCATACCTTGGTTGCCACTGAGCAAAGAGGCCCACGCGCCCGGCGATCGGCGTCCTCATTCCGCTGCCCTACGTTGGGCCGCATGCATCCGCAGGTGACACGCCTTGAGCATCCGGACGACGCGCAGCGGGTTCAGTTGGTTGGGATGGTGAGCCTCCAGGACGCCGGTCTCGCCGCAGCCGCACTCGCACAGCTCCGGCTTGGTCAGGATGTCGAGCCGAACGGCAGAGCGGGTAGCGCCGTTTGCCCACGACTTGAGGGGGTCCCGCCACCGCTCCTCTCGCGTGCGCTTCCGCGGCTCGGCCTCACCGCCAAGCCCCTCCATTTTTTTGGATGTTATCGGGTCGCGCCGCCCCGTCGATTGACCAGCGAGGCCGTCGGCCAGAAGCAGGCGCAGGCGGTTAGCTTCGCCCGGAGTAGCGCAGAAGACGGTTTCGTCGGGTGCGCCGGTGCGGTGGACGGTCAAGAGACGGTCGCGAATGGTGAAATGGCCGTCCGTTTTCAACCGGAGGAAGAGCTCATCCAGGGTGAACAAGCTCATGCGGCCGCGTCCCGGCTGCGCTCTGACTGCTTGGCCTCCCAGGCCTCGAGATCGGTGATACGCCAAAAACGCATACGGCCGAGGTAGACCGGCGCGGGGAAGCCTAGCCGGTCGTCAAGAAGCCACCGATCGATCGTCCGGAGGCTCGTTGAGTAGCGCGCTGCGGCGGCGCGCGCAGGAATGAATTCGGGTTTGATGACGGTTGCTGTCGCTCTCATGCGACAGGGTATGGCCCCCGCGACACTCCAGAAAAATCTCGCGGCGATTTAAAAGATGGAGGACTTAAGCGACTTTCTTCGGGCGGCCGCGTCGCCGGGCGGGCTTCCCGAGATTTGCGATGTCATCCGGCCTCACAGTACTGAGAAGCGCGTCGATAAGATACTTCTGAGCTTCAATGAGGCACGCCAGCGCGGCCCACCCATTCATCTCGTCGGCCGCTGCGATCCCCATCTCTGCGGCGGATTTCGCGTACCACAGCCATAGGCGCCCGCTCGCCGCATCATCCTTCATCCGACGAATTTCGCTGTCGCCTCCCTTGCCAGTAAGGTCGAAGGCAACACCCCCATCCGGTACTCCCACGAACTCTACACTTGCAACGATGTCGCGAAGCTTGCCCCTAGTTTTCGCGATGCTCGGAAGTCGACAGTGTTGCCACTCATCACGGCTCAGCGGGACAATTGAGCGCTGCTCAATGAGACCATGGCCGTCCGTCATCTCAATGACGAATGCCACTCCGTTGGCAGCCGTTGGCGCAGGGTAGTTGGCGTCTTCAGGCAAATGGGTTGTTGGAGTGGATCGATCTGCCATCAAGCCGCTCCTAGATGCACCACGTTGTCCCTCCTCTCGGTCAGGCTGTCGAGGTGGTTCGCCCATGCCTGCGCTGCGGTCCGCTTCTCGGCCATAAAGTCGTGTCGCTGGTAAACGCCAACAATCCCGGAAAAGGTGCCCGACACGTGGTTGAGCAGCTTCTCCACCACATGCACCGCTATGCCAAGCCGGGCCATGCCCGACGCCGTCGTCCGCCGAAGGTCATGGAGCGTCCAGGCGGGTAACGTCGCCTCGGGATCGGTCTTCCGCATCTCCTCGAGCATGAGCTTGTCGAGCCGCTCCTTCGCCCGGCCGAAGCCCGAGAGAGGACGCGGCGAGGTATGCCCGTTGCGCGAGAACTGCGCCGGGAACACGAGCGGCGATCGGTGCATCAGCCCATTGAGCAGCATCACGGACTGCTCGGAGAGCGGCACATCTGACGCCCGCTTGTTCTTCGTCCGTGAGGCTGGCAGACGCCAGATGGCGCTCGCGAGGTCGAGCTCGGACCATGGCATCGCCGCCACCTCCTCGCGCCGCTGGCCGGTTAGTAGCAGCAGGCGGAGCAGCGGCCCGAACGGCTCGCGCATGCCGTCACAGGCCTTGAGAAACGCGCGGAGCTCGTCGTCGGCCAGCACCCGGTCCCGCGATTGTTCCTGTCCCGGCGCCGCGATGCTCGCCGCCGGCGAGGCTTCGATGATGCCGCGCTCGACCGCCCACGCGAAGAGCCGGCGGACGTTCGCCAGCACCCGGTTGGCGCGTGCCCCGAGGTCTTCTCTTCAATGGTGTCGAGCAGGTCGAGGATGTCGCGGCGGGTAACAGTCTCGATCCGCACGTTGCCGAGCGTAGGATAGAGGTGCAGCTCTAACATGCGCGCCACCTCGTCGGCCGTCCTGTTTCGCGGCCTCGCATAGCGTGTGATGAAGTCCTCGCCCACGCTCTTCACTGTGTCCGGCTCCCGGCGCTTGGCCTCAGCCTTCGCCCCGGCGGGGTCTTCGCCACGCTCGACGGCCGCCCGCGCCGTGCGCCACGCCTCCCGTGCCTCGGCGAGGGATAGGGCAGGATAAGCGCCGAGAGTGAGGCGACGCTGCTTGCCGTGCGCGCGGTAGAAGAACACCCAGGAGCGGCCGCCCCCGTAGCTGATACGGAAGGCGAGGCCGGGATAGCCCGCGTCAAAGTGCTCGACTTGGCCGCTCACAGGCGGTTTCAGGCGGTCGACGGCGGCGGCCGTGAGAGCACGTTTTGGCATGTCCGCATGTCCCGTAGGTAACATCAGGTAACAGAATGGCGCGTCTTGGCCTGTCGCTATCTGTCTGGATATGTACCGCGCGCAGATGAGAACATCAAGCGATAAAGGGGATAATTGACCGGCTCCGTACCCTACCTGTCGGCATGTGTCAGGCGATGGTAGCGGACTGAAAATCCGCGTGTCGGTGGTTCAAATCCGCCCCCGGGCACCATCGCTCGTTCCGGCGTGCGGCTGGCCCGGCGCCGGTCGGGGGGTCAGAAGCAGAGGATCTCGGCTTCGGCCTGCGCGCGGCGCAGGGTGGCGGCGATGTCGCGGATCGCGGGCGTGCCGCGGAACATCGCGCCGCGCTCGCCGCCCATCAGCCGCATCCTGAGCACGGTCTCGGCTTCCACATAGGCGTCGTAGGGCAGCACGCTGGCGATCTGGTCGATCGAGCAGGAGCAGCGCGTGAGCGCGTCCTGGGTCTGGCCGTTGGTCGCCATGCAGGCGAAGACGTACTCCGCGCGCGCCGCGGTCGGGTAGTCGTTGGCCGCCGGCTGCGCCAGGGCGGCGCCGGCCGCGAGGAACGCGCCAAGCGCGAGAGCAGGTCGTCGCATGTCACTCCTCCGGAACCAGCAGCATCCGCTCATGATAGCCCCCGTCGCCGGCGGCGGTATCGGTCGAAAGTTCGAGGATCCGCGACGGCGCCTCCGGATCGAAGCGCAGGCGGATCACCAGGCTCCCGAACGCCCCCATCCGGTCGCGGTTGGCGTCGTGGGTGAAGGGCGCGAGCACCGCCTCGCGCGCCTCCCCCTGCACCGATCCGAGATCCGACGCCACCAGCGCCTCGCGGATCCGGTTGCGGATGTAGTAGGGGCTGCCGCCGGTTGCCTCCGCCATCACCCGCACCGTCGTCTCGAGGAAGTAGAGGAGCAGCGGGTTCGCCGCCCCGCTCGGGAAAGTCCCGAGCGGCACCGCTTCGCCACCCTCCTGGCGCACCAGCCGCATCTCGCCGGGCGCCACCACCTCGAGCCGCACCCGGCCGTCGGCGACGTCCTCGACCGTCATGCCCGCGACGTCGGGCACGCCGCGGTCCTCGTCATAGACGACCGCGCTCCCCACGGGCGCCGCCTCGAACAGGGCCGGCGCCATCAGGAGCTCGCTCAACGCGCCGGCCGCGGCCGGAAGCGGCGCCAGCAGGAACAGCAGGGACAGGGTCTTGGGCGTCATGCTGTCTCCGGGTAATCGCTTCGGTGCATTGCCAGCGATGGCCATTGCAACGGTTGCCGAGGCACGGCCTGTGCCTGCCTGGGCTGGCGCACCTTGCCGTACGGCCGCCCCGCGCGTGCGTTCGGGCAAGCGGCTGACGGTGCGTCCTGCACGACGGCCGGGTGCGCCCGCCGGGGGGCAGGCAGGCGCAGGCCGTGCTTGCGCACGGCCGGGGATGGGGGCGGCGAGGCGCCAGGTCCAGATGCGAAGTGATCAGCCGGAGGTCGTATCACGGGTCGTCCTTCTCGGAAAGCTGGAAGCCACGCCCGCGCAGGGTGCGGAGCGCGAGGCCGTAGTCGGTCAGGTTGCCGAGCTTGCGCCGCAGGTACCCGACGTAGACGTCGACGAGGTTCTGCGTCGCCCCGCCGTGCGGCGCCCAGAGCGCATCGAAGATTTCGCCCCGCGTGGCCAGCGCGCCCCGGCGCCCGATCAGCCAGGCGATGAGCTCCCCCTCGCGCTCGGTCAGCGGCACCGGCCGGGGCCCGCCGGTGACCGTGCGCGTCACCGGGTCGTAGATGAGCCCGCCCATCCTGAGCGGCTCCTGCCGCGGCGCCGCCCGGCGCAGCTGCACCTCGAGCCGCGCGAGCAGCTCGCCGAGCTGGAAGGGCTTCACGACATAGTCCTGCGCCCCGGCGTCGAGCCCCTCCGCGCGGTCCTCGACCCGGGCCAGCGCGCTCAGGATCAGCGCCGGCAGGCGGTGGCCGCGCCGGCGCATCTCGGCGAGGAGCGCCGCCCCGCTCTCGTCGCCGAGCATCATGTCGATGATCGCCGCGTCGATGCCGCCCGCCTCGACCCGCGCCAGCGCCGCCGCGCCGGTCTCGGTCCAGTCCGCCGCGTAGCCGGAGGCTTCGAGCCCGCGGCGCAGCAGCGACGCGATGTCGGGGTCGTCCTCGACGATCAGCACCCGGATCATGCGCGAGCCGTCTCCGCCTGCGCGAGCGGCAGCGCCATGACCAGGCGCAGGCCGCCCGCCTCCGGCGCCTCGGCGTGGAGGCTGCCGCCCTGAGCCTCGACCACCCACCGGGCGAGCGCAAGGCCCACCCCGAAACCGGGCGCCGCCGCAGCCTCGCCGCGGGCGAACCGGTCGAAGGCGGCGTCGAGCCGGTCCGGCGGCATTCCCGGCCCGTCGTCGGCCACCGTCACCACCGCCCGCGGCCCATCGGCGCGCCCCTCCAGCGCAACCGTCGCGCCGCGCCCGGCATACTTGGCCGCGTTCTCGATGACGCCCGCGAGGACCTGCCGCAGCCACTCCGCGTCTCCGGCGACGACGAGGGGCGGCAGGCCGTCGGCCCGGGCCGTGACCCCGGCGCGGGCAAGGAGGGGAGCGGTGTCGGCGAGCGCCGCGGCCGCCACGGCGGAGAGGTCGACCGGGCTCCGCTCGAGCTCGAGCTGCCCGCTCTCCGACCGGGCGATGCGCAGCAGGTCCTCGATGCGCCGGACGAGGCGCATCGCGCGGCTGCGGATAGTGGCGAAGCTCGCCTGCAGGCCTCGGTCGGGGTGGCGGGCGCCGAGCTCGGCCTCGCCGAGGATCACGGTGAGCGGCGTCCGAAGCTCGTGGCCCACGTCGGCGAAGAACCGGCGCCGCTCGGCGTCGGCCCGCGCCAGCCGGGCGTTGGCGAGGCTGAGCGCCGCGGTCCGCTCCGCCACCGTCGCGTTCAGCCGTGCCCGGTCGCGCGCCACCCGCGCCGCCACCAGCCGCACCCGCGCCAGGAGCAGCCCGAGCTCGTCGTGCCCACCGCGCGTCCCGGGCGCCGGGGCGCCGGCGGCGAGCGCCTCAGCCGCCGCGGTCGCCGCGGCGAGGCGCCCGAAGAGCGGCCGGAAGGCCCAGAGGTAGAGCCCGGCCAGCACCAGCGGCGCCGCCACGACCACGATGATCGCGAGCGAGAGCAGCCGCCGCCGGAGCGCGTCCATGGCGGCCACCGCCTCCTCGCGCCGCCGGATCTCGACCTGCACCTGGGCCGCGGCGAGCGGCGGCACCTGCGCGGCATGGTAGGCTGCGGCGTCACCCGCCGGCGTCCCGGGCCGCGCATCGGCGAGCGATCGCTCGAGCCGGTCGAGGAGGGCGCGGATGCGGGCCGGCGTCACGCCGCGCTCCGCGCGGATCCCGGCCTCCGCCGTCGTGGGGGCGGCGGCGACGTCCTCGGCGACCAGCCGCTCCAGCGCCGCCACCGCGGCGTGCACCTGCGTCGTGTCAGGAGGAGGCCCGGCGGGCGCGAGCCAGCCCAGCATCCACTCGTTCATGCGCGAGGCCAGCGCCCCGTAAGCCTCGATCCGCCGCTGCGCGGCCAGGGCCTCCGCCGCCAGGGCCTGCGTCCGGGCGAGCCCGTAGACCGCGAGCCCCGCCGCCGCCACCGCCAGCACCGCGAGCACCAGCGCGCCGAGCATCAGCCGCGCGCGCAGGCCCGGCCGGCATCTCACGCCGTCCCCTCGAGCAGCTCGCGGAACGCGCGGCGCAGCGTGCCCTCGGCCACGGGCTTCTGCAGCACGGGAACGCCCAGCGGGTTCGCGAGCCGCCGGATCGCGGCGGCTTCCTCGGCGCTCACGATCAGCGCCGGAACCGGCGCTCCGAGGTCGTGCCTGAGCGCCTCGATGACCTGCACGCCGGTCACGTCGTCCAGCCGGTAGTCGGTCAGCACGAGGTCGGGCGCCGACGCCCGTGCGGCGGCGCGGGCGTCGGCCACGCCCGCGGCGTCGGCCACCTCGATCCCCCAGCCGCGCAGGAGCATCCCGAAGGCCTCGCGCATGGCCGGGTCGTTCTCGACGATGAGCACCCGCCGCCCCACGAAGTCCGCCGCCGGCCCGGGCCCTGCGGCGTCCGGCTCCGCCTCCGGCATCAGGCAGACGTTACGCATCAGCGGCAGCCGCACCCGGAAGCGCGAGCCACGTCCGACCGCGCTCGTCAGCGACACCTCGTGCCCGAGCTGCTGGCAGGCGCGCCGCACGATCGAGAGCCCGAGCCCGCTCCCGGGCGTGGTGGTCCGCGAGAGCCGCTCGAACTCGTGGAAGATCCGCTCCTGGTCGGCCGGGTCGATCCCCGGACCCGCGTCCTGCACCGTGAGCCAGGCCTCGGCGCCGTCGTGCTTCAGCCCCACCACCACCTTCGGCCCGGTCGAGTACTTGAGCGCGTTGATGATGAGGTTCTGCGCGATCTGCCGGAGCAGCACGGGGTCGCTCAGCACCGCCTCGGACGACATCACGAAGCGCAGGTCGATGCCTCGTGCCGCCGCCAGCGGGTGCAGGTCGATCGCGAGCCGCTGGAAGAGCCGGCTGATCGCCACCGGCCCCGGGTCGGCCTCGAAGGCCCGGCTGTCGAGCCGGGCGATGTCGAGCAGCGCGCGGATGAGCTCCTCCGCGCTCTCGAACGAGGCGACCACCCGCTGCACCAGACCCACCTGCATCGCGTCGGTGGCGATGTCGCCGAGCTGCTCGAGAAAGAGCCGCCCCGCGCTCAGCGGCTGCAGGAGGTCGTGGCTCGCCGCCCGCAGGAAGCGCGACTTCGCCCGGTTGGCCTCGTCGGCGGTCTCCCGCGCCGCGGCGAGCTCGGTGTTGCTGGCGCTGAGCTCGGCCATCGCCCGCTCGAGATCGGCGTTGCGCATCACGATCTCGCGCTCGAGCATCGCCGCGGTCCGCGTCAGCGCGTAGGACGAGCCGCGCATGTCGTCCATCCGCTCGAGCCGCTGGATCAGCGCCTCGTTGATCAGCGACAGCTTCTCGATCCGTCGCGGCTCGTCGTCAGTCGGCCGCAGCACGGGGCGCGTCCGGTTCGAGGAAGGCGAGGCCGACGAAGGTCTGGTTCACGTGCAGCCCGCCGTGCTGCTCGCCGTAAGTGTTGAAGCCGACCACCCGGTGCCGGCGGTAGATCCGCCCCACCGCCGCGCCGAGGCCGGCCTGCTCGAGCGCGATCCGCCGAAGCACGCAGTCGAAGCCGAGGATCAGCGCCGTCGGTCCGAGCGCGCGCATCTGCGCCTCGAGCCCCTCGGTCAGGTTCTCCGCCCGCCCGAGGGTCATCGTCGTCCCGGTCTCCACCGAGGACATCAGGCTGAGGCCGCGCTCGGGGGTCACGGCCTGGATCGCCCGCACCACATGCCGCCCGCCCTGGCGCATGAGCAGCGGGTGGGCGGCGAAGGCGCGCGGATCGAGCGCCGCCTCGTCCATCCCGATCAGCCGCGCATACTCCTCGGCCGCCGGCTCGGCGTTGATCGAGAGGATCACCCGCTCCGCGGGCCGGGCCTCGGTCACCACCATGCGGCTGCTCGCCGGGGTGAAGTGGTCGAAGATCACCTCCTCGACCGGAAAGGCGCTGGCGACGAGGCAGAAGATCGCGCTCTCGGGGTAGCTCTCGCCGTCGAGCGCGAGGTGCGTCCGGGCGAAGCGGAGGCCGTCGCCGGCCGAGCCGCCGAGGACCGGCAGGTCGCCGAGCGCCGCGTCCACGGTGGCGACGACCACCTCCTCGCGGCGGCAGAGGCCGTCGATCATCAAGAGCCCGAAGCGCGACCAGCCCGGTGCCACGGGGTCGAAGCCCGAGGACAGCTTGCGCAGCGTCCGGATCCAGTCGAGCGCCATGTGCTGGCGCAGGTCGCGCAGCCAGACCGCCGCGGCGCTGAACCCGGCGGCGGGGAAGGCGATGGCGACGACGCGGTCATCGCGGTAGCGGCCGAAGGCGAAGTGGCCGGCCGACGAGCAGCCGAGCACGCGGCAACCGGGGCCGAAGGCGTCCCTCAGCCGGCCGGTGAGCGGCGCGAGCAGGGCGCCCTCCGCGGCGAAGACGAGGACGAGGGCAGGTGCTGTGGACCCGACCTTCGCGGCGATCTCCGCTGCCACCGAGCATGCGTCGCCGCTTGCGGTCGTGAGCACGCGCGGCCGTTGCAGGGTACCCGTCCGGTTCGTCGTCGCGACATCCATCCCGACCTCAGCGCGTGAAGATGCGGGCCTTGCTGGCGAGGAGCGCAGCCTGGGTCCGGTTGCGCACGTTGATCTTGGTCATGATCGCCGCGATGTGGGTCTTGACCGTCGCCTCGGCGATCGAGAGCTCGTAGGAGATGATCTTGTTCGGCCGGCCCTGGCAGATCAGCCGCAGGATGTTCATCTGCTGCGGCGTCAGCGACGCGAAGCCGCGGGCGAGCACCGCCGCCTCGCCGGCTTCAGGGCTCTCGATCTCGACCCCTTCGGGCAGGACGGTCTCGCCCGCCCAGATCCGGGTGAAGGCATCGACCATCTTGGCCCGCGGCAGGAGCTTGCCGACGTAGCCGCTGGCGCCCGCGCCGATCGCCGCCGAGACGACCGCGGGCTCGAGGTCGGCCGAGATCACCGCGAGCGGCGCGTCGCCGGTCGCGCGCCGGATCGCCAGCACGCCCTCGACGCCCTCGGCGTCGGGCAGGTTGAGATCGAGCACCACCGCGTCGGGCACGCCCTCCTCACGAATGCTCTGGAGCGCCGCGGCGATGCTCGCGGCCACCCGCAGCTTGCGCAGGCGGAAGGCATGGCCGAGCGTCGCCGACAGCGCGTCGCACATCAGCGGGTGGTCGTCGACGATCATGACGTCCGCGACCGCGTGATGCGGCGCCGCCTGCGCGGCATCGCTGGCGACCGCTCCGATGGGACGTTGTTCCACGGGTTCCCCTCCCTTGGCGGCAGGCTTTCGAGCCTGCGCAGTTGCCGGGGATATTAGGGCGGCCTGCGGGGGAAGCCCATGCCTTTTTTCCCGAGGGTCAATCGGGCGTTACCGCGCGCTCTGCAACCTGCGCGATCAGTCCTGCTTCGGCAGCAGCGCCTCCACCGCCCGGCCGAGCGCGAAGGCGCGCTGCTCGAGGATCACCGGGGTCTCGCACACGTAGGTCAGCGACTGCTGGCGGTCCTGGAAGATGCGCGTCGACCAGTCGAGGTCCCGCTCGAGCGCGTCCATCCGGTCGAAGTCCTTGTCCTCGGCCGCCTCCAGCGCCGCGAACTCGTGGCGCATCTCCTCGATCCGCGCGTCGAGCGCCTCCTGCTTGTGGGCATAGCGGGTGATCCCCGCCATCACTCGGCTCCGCGCCCGGTTGATATGGTCGAAGCTGGCGGCGAAGAGCGCCACCAGTCCTTGAGCGTCGTGGCTCTCGGCGAAGCCGGTGATCTCGGCCTCGGCGTCGGCCATCGGCGTCCGGCGCAGCGCGATCACCTGTGCGACCGACTGGATCTCCGGCGTCTCGGCGAGCGCCAGCGTCGCCGCGTCGGGCACCGGCCCGCCCCAGACCTGGGCGATCGAAAGCTGCGGCTGCCGCCGCTGGATGCAGGGCCAGTCGGGATCCGGCGGCCCGGCCGCGAAGGCCGGCGCCGCCGCGGCGAGGGCGAGCAGAAACGCGCGGATCATTGGCTTCCTCCCCTCCGGCCCCGCCAGAGGCCCTTGGCCGGATCGTACATGAACGTGGTCGCTCCGAAGAAGAGGATGGTGCAGCCGACCACCACGGCAAACGCCAGCGGATTGAACCGGCCGTAGAGCGCGAAGCGGATCAGCTCCACCGCATGGGTGAAGGGGTTGAACGCGCAGATGTCGTGCAGGAGCACGCTCGACTCCCGCAATCGCCAGAGCGGATAGAGCGCGGTCGAGGCGAAGAACATCGGGAAGATGACGAAGTTCATCACGCCGGCGAAGTTCTCGAGCTGCCGGATCGCCGACGAGATCAGGAGCCCGAGCGAGCCGAGCATCAACCCCGCGAGCACCAGCGCCGGCAACACGGCGACATAGCCGACGAGCGGCGCCTCGACCCCCCAGAACCACGCGATCGCGAGGAACGCATAGACCTGCAGCACCGCGACCAGCACGCCCGCGAGGAGCTTCGAGCCGAGCAGGAACCAGCGCGGATAGGGGCTGACGAGGAGCGTCCGCATCGCCCCGGTCTCGCGGTCGTAAACCATGGAGAGCGACGACTGCATCCCGGAGAAGAGCAGGATCATCCCGGCGAGCCCGGGGGTCACGTAGACCTCGTAGAGCACGTAGGTCTGGTAGGGCGGGGTGATCGAGAGGCCGAGCACCGAGCGGAACCCGGCGGCGAAGATGAAGAGCCAGACCAGCGGCCGGACCAGCGCGGCGAGGAACCGCTCGCGCTGGTTGGCGAAGCGGAGCGCCTCGCGCCGGGTGATGCCGGCGAAGGCCGTGCCCCAGCCGGCCCTCATGCCTCGATCGCCTCGGCGTCCTCGCCGGTCATGGCGAGGAACCGCTCCGCCAGCGTCGCGTCGCCGGCGACCTCCGCCGCCGTGCCGACCGCGAGCACCGTGCCCTCGTGCAGGATCACCACCCCGTCCTCGGGCGCGACCTCGTCGAAGACGTGCGTGGCCCAGAGGGTCGAGACGCCTTCCTCGGCGATCAGCCGCCGCACCAGCGCCTGCAGCTCCGCGCGCGCCCGGAGGTCGAGGCCGGCGGTCGCCTCGTCGAGGAGCAGGAGCTCCGGCCGGTGCAGGAGCGCCCGCGCAATCTCCGCCCGCCGCTGCTGGCCGCCCGAGAGCGCGTTCGCCTTCACGGCGGCGCGGTCGGCGAGGCCGACGAGCGCCAGCACCTCGGCGATCCGCGCGCGCGCGTTCCGCCCGCCGATCCCGTGCAGCGCCGCGTGGTAGGTGAGGTTCTGCCGGAGCGTGAGGTCGCCGTCGAGCGCCCTGCTCTGGAACACCACGCCGACGCGGGCGAGCGCCTCGCCGGGCTGGCGGCGCGCGTCGAAACTCGCGACCTCGATCCGGCCGGAGGTGCTGTCGTAGAGCCGGGTGATGAGCGAGAAGAGCGTGGTCTTGCCGGCGCCGTTGACGCCGAGGAGGGCGGCGAAGGCGCCGCGCGGCACGGTGAAGCTCACGTCGCGGAGCGCCTGGAACCGCCCGAACCGGTGGCTCACGCCTGCCACGGCGAGCGCCGGCGGGCGCACCGATCCCGGCTTTCGTTCGGTCGACGCGCCCGCCTGTTCGTCGATCATGACTTCAATTCCAGGCCGCCTGCGCCCGCGGGCGCAAGCCGCGTGCGTCACTCCTTGCGCTCTTCGAGCACCGTGAAGTTCGCGTCGAGCTTGATGTCGTACTGACCGCTCGCGCACATCACGTCATCGAGGTCGAAGCCGTCGTCCTCGACCTCGACGTTGGCCGGATCGACCTCGCATTGCTTGGCCGTGAGGACCTCGTCGATCCGCGCCATGTGCTCCTCGGTCACCTCCTGCGCCATCGCGAGGCTCGGCGCAGCGATCGCCGCCGCCAGCACGAACAGAACGGCCTTCATTCTACCTTCCTCCCTCACTGAATGACGAACGTTGCCGACTGTGACTCGCTGTCCGAGCCCGGGATCGACAGCCTGTAGGTGCCGGGGACGATCGCGATGAACGACATGTTGGCGGTGCCCGCCGCGTCGAACTCCAGCGAATGGATGCCCATCGGACGGACCTCGATGTCGTTGATGACGATCTCGTTGATCCAGACCGACCGGAAGAAGTCGCCGCCCGAGAGCGCGAGCTCGGCCGTGCCGTCGGCGACGATGTCGATCCGGTAGTAGGTGCCGGACTTGAGCTCGTAGACCCCGTCGGCCACCGGTTGGCCCGAGGAGAGCGTCAGCGGCGGCAGGTCGGTGCGGTTGTCCCGCGCGAGCAGCCCCGCGAAGCCGTAGTCGTGCGCGCCCTCGGCCGGCTCGAACTCCACCGTCGCCGGGGCGTCCTGCGCGGCGGCAGGCCACGCCACCGCCGCGAGCACCGCGGCCGCAATCCTTGCCTTCATCTCTCGTCCTCCCTGCCTGTCACTCGACCGCGACGACGCCCCAGGGCTGCTCGCCGACCTGCACCGATTTCACGACCTCGTCGGACTCGACGTCGATGATCGAGATGTCGTTGGAATTGCCGTTGGTGGTGTAGAGGAACCTGCCGTCCGGCGAGAAGCCGAGCTGCCAGACCCGCTGCCCGACCAGCAGATACTCCTCGACCTCGTAGGTCTCGGCGTTCACCACCGCGACCCGGTTCGCGGGTCCGAGCGCGACATAGGCCTTCTTGCCGTCCGCCGTCACCCGCACCCCGACCGGTTGCAGCGCCTCCGGCAGGATGCCCGGCACCTTGAAGGTGATCTTGTGGACGATCTCGTTCGCGGCGGTGTCGATGACACTCACCGTGCCGCCGATCTCGGCCGAGACGTAGAGGAGCGAACCGTCGTGGTTGTATTCGGCGAAGCGCGGGCGGCTGTCGACGAGCACGTTCGCGACGATCTCGAAGCTCTCGGTGTCGATGAGGTGCGCCATGTTCGTGGTCTCGGAGGTGTTGACCACGATCCTGCCGTCCGGGCTCACGCCCATGCCCTCGGGCTCGACGCCGACCGGCACCTCGGCGAGCACCTGCCGGGTCTCGACGTCGACGACGGTGACGATGTTGTCGTCCTCGTTGGCGATGTAGAGCGGGTTGCCGGTTGGGTGCAGCACGAAGAGCTCCGGGTCCGGCCCCGAGGGCAGGCTCGGCAGCTCCTCGTAGGTCTCGGCGTCATAGACCCGCACCAGGTTGTCGTCGGAGGCGCAGACGTAGATCACCTTGCCGTCCGGCGAAGCGGTGATGCCGCGAGGTCGCTGCATCCCCTCGATGGTGTGGATGATCTCGTGCGTCTCGCCGTCGAGCACGGTGATCGTGTTGCCCTTCTCGTTCGAGACGAAGATCTTCTCGGCGAGCGCCGGGCTCGCGAAGAAGGCCGCCGAAGCGAGCAGGACTAGAAATCGCGCGGTGCGCATCGCGCCCTCCCTGTTGTCAGCGCTGGCAGGTCGTCTCGGGCCGGTCGGTCCCGAGGGTGTCGAGCTGGCTCGTCTGGTGCAGGAACTCGGACTGCGGCGAGACCGAGGCCACCACCGTGTCCGCCGTCAGGAGGATCGGCTGGCGCAGCTGGCCGTCCCAGTCGCGGAAGGTCAGCTTCTGGCCCTTGAAGGCGGCGAGGTCGAACCGGTCCGACAGCACGAAGTCCCGGATCGTCGCGAAGTCGCCGCCCTGCGTGCGGGTCGCCGCCTCGCCGAGCACCCGGATCGCCATCCACACCTGATAATCCTCGTCCCAGGCGGTGCGGTTCGCCTCGCGCTCGAAGCGGGTCTGCCACTGGGTCGCGCCCCAGGCCTCGTGCGCCGGGTGCCAGGTTTCGGGCACCAGCCCGGCCGAGCCGGCCACTGGGCGCGGATCCCAGGTGTGATAGGGCAGGTGCGCGGCGAAGACCCCGGCGCGGTCCGCCGCCACCACGACGTCGTGCTCGGGCGCGCGCTGGGTGAAGGTCGGCATCTGGCCCTGCACCTGGACGGTGCCGCTGTCGGTGCGCCGGGCGCCGCCGGTGTCCTCGAACACGCGTTCCTCGACGATCTCCGCCCCGAACTTCTCGGCCGAACGGCGGTAGGCGGCCGCCAGCGCCTGGTCCTCCGGGTGGCTGCCCTCGATCAGGAACCAGTCGATCCACCGCTTCCAGACCAGAAACTGCGCCAGCGCATCGGCGACCATTGCGTCCGACGGCGCGACGTGGAGGAGGTTCGCCCGGCAGTCCTCGCCCCGGAGCCGGTCGTCGGTCGCCGATGCGTTGAGCACGAGCGCCTGGTCGCCGGCGAGGTCGGCGAGCCGCACCGTCGTCTCCGCGTCCGCCAGCGTGACGATCCACCAGACGCCGGCGTCGAGGAGCTCCTGCATCTCCGCCTCGACGGTCTCCGGCGTGGCCGCGACCGTCTCGGCGACGAACGTCTGCTGCATGAAGCTGCCGGTGGTGGCGTTGTCCGCCGTCCCGAGGCTCGCGCCCGCGAAGCCGAGATCGTCCGGCGGCAGATCGAGCCGCGAGATCGGCATCGGCCCCGGCGCGTCGACGCGCAGCACGGCCGCCCGGTATTCGATCCCATCCTGTGCCGCCGCCATCGGCGCCCAGGGCACGCCTGCGACGAGGGCGGAGACGGCGAGGAGCCATCCGCACGTCTTCATTTGCATCCTCCCCGCCGCCATTAGAGGCTAGGAAGCTGCGGGGTTAAGGGGAATCTCCTCATAAGAGTTCTCATAAGCCAATGAATCCAATGGATCTCATACTTTGGTAGGAGCCGGTTCATCCTGCCTCGGGCGGCTTGCAGGAGCCGCGGGGATCGCCACGAAAGAAGTCGGAATCGGGGTCCGAGAGCACCATCGCGCGCAGTCGTTCCCAGAGATGGCGGCGGAGCTCGGGGAAGCCCGCGGCCTCGCGCGGGTCGCGCTGCCAGCGGGGGCGGGGGAAGTCCACGGCGATCTCCTCGACCACCCGACCGGGGCGGGGCGAGAGCAGAAGCACCCGGTCGGCGAGGACCAGGGCCTCATCGACGCTGTGGGTCACGAAGATCACCGTCGGCCCCGCGCCGCCGCCGGTCAGGCGCAGGAGCTCGGCCTGCATCAGCTCGCGCGACTGGGCGTCGAGCGCCGCGAAGGGCTCGTCCATCAGCAGGAGCTCGGGCTTCACCGCCAGCGCGCGGGCCAAGGCGACGCGCTGCTGCATCCCGCCGGAGAGCTCGCGCGGCCAGGCGTCGGCGAAGCGCGCGAGCCCGACCTGCGCCAGCACCTGCGCGACCCGGGCCGAGCGCTCCCCCTCATCGAGGCCGGGGAGGGCGAAGGCGACGTTGGCGCGCACGGTCTTCCACGGCAGCAGGCGGTAGGACTGGAACACCATGGCCGCCGCCCGGCCCGGCGCCGGGGGGGCGCCGTCGAGCAGAATCCTTCCCTCGTCGGGCTCGAGCAGCCCGGCGACCAGGCGCAGGAGCGAGGTCTTGCCGCAGCCGGAAGGGCCGAGCAGCACCACGGTCTCGCCGCGGCGGGCGGTGAGGTCGATGCGCTCGAGCACGGGCCTGCCCCCGAGGGTCAGCGAGACTTCGGCGAGGGACAGGTGGGCGGCGTCGCTCAAGGCGGCTCAGCGCGTGAGCGCGTCCGGGGCCTCGGCGGGACCGATCCTGGCGAGCACGCGGTCGAGCGGCGCGAAGTCCGCCCAGGCGTCGAGCGGCGCGGGGTCGATGCCGGCGAAATCCTCGCCCTCGTGCAGCCAGGCCTGCGCCTCCTCGAGCTCAGGGCGGGTGATGCCGCCGTCGGTGCTCCAGGAGCCGGCGAATGCCTCGGCGAGCAGCTTCAGGTCGGCCTCGGGCACGTCCGGCCGTGCCTTCCGCATCGCCGCCACCCAGCGCGCGGGATCGGCGGCGAAGTCACGGGAGGCGAGCGTGATCGCCTCGATCACCGCCTCGACCTCCTCGCCCCGCTCGGCCAGCACATCGGTGCGCACGACGTTGAGCTTCGAGAGGATGGGCGCGGCGCGGTAGTAGGCGTCGAGGTCGACGAGGATCGCGAGGCCCGGGTCGTCGTCGATGGCGGTCCAGGTGCCGATGCCCATGGTCGTCGCGTCGATCTGGCCGGCGAGGAGCGCCTGGGCGCGGGCCTGCGGCTGGCCGAGCCCGATGAGCTCGAGCGCCGAGGTGTCGACGCCGGCGGCTTCGAGCACCTTCATCGACAGGAGGTGGTCGACGCTGCCGATCCGGCCGATGCCGAAGCGCTTGCCGGCGAGGTCGGCGACGGCGTCGATGTCGCCGCTGCCGGCGATCAGGAAGGGGAGCGACTTGTTCGGCGACATGACGCCGCGCAGGTCGGTCGCTCCCTGGGCGGTCGCCTGGAGCAGCGCCTCGACGGCGACGTTCGCCATCTCGCCCTCGCCCGACCGGAGCGCCGCCATGGCGAGCGGCGTCTGCTGCACGCGGACGAGCTCGACGTCGACGCCGGCGCGCTCGTAGTAGCCCTCCAGGTCGGCCAGCTCCATGACCGAGTTCGGGACGAGCGGCACCTCGAGGTCGGTGACGATCAGCCGGAACGGCTCGGCCCCGACGCGACCGGCGCCGGGGAACGCGAGGACCGCCGCGAGGGCGGCCGCGGAGATCAGGCTCTTGAGCATCGTCTTCTCCCTGTTGTCGGCGCTTGCCGCACCGTTCATTGCGGTCCGCGCCAGCGCAGCATCCGGCGCTCCGCGAGGCGCAGACCCTCGGTCATCGTAACGCCTATCATCGCCAGCACGACGACCACGGCGAGATACTCCGCCATCTGAAAGCGGCTGCCGTAGATCGCGAGCAGCCCGCCGAGGCCCGACACGGCGGTGTAGAGCTCGGCGACGACGGTGTTGATCAGACCGATGGTAGCGCCGATCCGGACGCCGGCGAGCAGAAAGGGCAGGGCGCCGGGCAGCACCACGTGGGCGAGGATGCGTCCGCGCGAGGCGCCTGTGGCGCGGGCCATCTCGACCAGGTCGGAGTCGGCGCTCTGCACCCCGGCGTAGCTGTTGAGCACGACCGGCATCACCGCGCCAAGGAACACCACCAGGATCTTGGCCTCGAAGCCGAGGCCGAGGAACAGGATGATGAGCGGAATGAACGCGACCCGGGGCGTGGCGGCGAGGCCGTGCACGTAGATGTCGAGCATCTGCCCGACCGGCCGGATCATGCCCATGAGCGCGCCGAGCGCGATCCCCACGATCACGGCGGCGCCGGTGCCGGCGAGATAGACCATGAGGCTCTGCGAGAGCGCGGGTCCGAGCCGCCCGTCGAGGACGAGCCGCCAGCCGGCCTCGACGACCGCGAGGGGCGAGGCGAAGAGCCCGGATGGCGCGCTCCGCGCCGCGGCCCACCAGACGAGGACGACGAAGCCGAGAAAGGCGAGCCGCAGCAGGGCGACGCCGCCGACCCCCGTCCGCCGGCCGGCGGAGGGCTGCGCCCGCGGGCGCGCCGGACGGTCTGGAGCCTGATCGGCCATGCGCATTTCTCCGCGATCCCTCGGTCCCGCGCAAGCGGAGCGAGGCGGGCGCGGCCTCCCCCCTTTGGCTGAATGGACGCGGCCTGTGCGCGCGTGGAGACTGCGGGCACAACAGCCAGGAGGGAGCGCCGCATGACCTATGAGAACGTGAAGATTCACCCGGCGGTGGACAGTGGCGTCAAGAAGGGCGACCCGAACTTTAGCGGCGGGACGCTGACCTGCAAGTGCGCGACCGACAAGGTCGAGGTGAAGATCGGCGCGCAGACCGCGCACAACCATGTCTGCGGCTGCACCCAGTGCTGGAAGCCGGAGGGCGCGGTCTTCAGCCAGGTCGCCGTGGTCGGCCGCGACAACGTCGAGGTCACGAAGAACGCCCACAAGCTCAAGGTCGTCAATCCGGCGGCGACGATCCTGCGCCATGCCTGCACCGGCTGCGGCACGCACATGTATGGCCGCATCGAGAAAAAGGAGCATGGGTTCTACGGGCTCGACTTCGTGCACACCGAGCTGTCGCCCGCGAGCGGCTGGTCGGAGCCGCAGTTCGCCGCCTTCGTTTCGTCGGTGATCGAGAGCGGCGTCGACCCGTCCCGGATGGATGGCATCCGCGGCCGGCTGAAGGAACTCGGGCTCGAGCCCTACGACTGCCTGTCGCCGCCGCTGATGGATGCGCTCGCCACGCACGCGGCGAAGAGGTCGGGCGCGCTCGCCGCGTGAGGCGCCCCGAGCCGGCCGGTCCGCTTCGCCCCCGTTACCCCCCGGACCGGCCGGCGGCTTCGCGTCGTCGTGGACATGCCTGCCCGCTGCCCCGTAGCCTGTCCAGTCTGGACCTGATGGAGAATGCCCATGCGAACGCGCGCCGCGGTGGCCGTTGCCGCCGGAAAGCCGCTCGAGATCATGGAGGTGAACCTCGAGGGGCCGAAGGCCGGCGAGGTCCTCGTCGAGATCAAGGCGACGGGGATCTGTCACACCGACGAGTTCACCCTCTCGGGCGCTGACCCGGAGGGCCTGTTTCCGGCGATCCTCGGGCACGAGGGGGCGGGCGTCGTCGTCGAGGTGGGACCGGGCGTGACGAGCGTGAGGACGGGGGACCACGTCATTCCGCTCTACACCCCGGAATGCCGGCAGTGCCCGTCGTGCCTCTCGCGCAAGACCAACCTCTGCACCGCGATCAGGGGCACGCAGGGCCAGGGGCTGATGCCGGACGGGACCACGCGTTTCTCGACGCTCGAGGGCGAGCCGATCCTGCACTACATGGGCTGCTCGACCTTCTCGAACTTCACCGTGCTGCCGGAGATCGCGGTGGCGAAGGTCCGCGAGGACGCGCCCTTCGACAAGATCTGCTACATCGGCTGCGGCGTGACGACCGGGATCGGCGCGGTCATCAACACCGCCAACGTCGAGGCCGGCGCCAAGGCGGTGGTGTTCGGGCTCGGCGGCATCGGGCTCAACGTGATCCAGGGGCTGCGGCTCGCCGGCGCGGACATGATCATCGGCGTCGATATCAACAACGACCGGAAAGCGTGGGGCGAGAGGTTCGGGATGACGCACTTCGTCAACTCGAAGGAGGTGGACGGCTCGGTCGTGCCGCACCTCGTCAAACTGACCAAGACCCCGTTCGACCAGATCGGCGGCGCCGACTACAGCTTCGACTGCACCGGCAACGTCAAGGTGATGCGCGACGCGCTCGAATGCACCCACCGCGGCTGGGGCGTCTCGGTGGTGATCGGCGTCGCGCCGGCCGGGGCGGAGATCTCGACGCGGCCGTTCCAGCTCGTCACCGGAAGGGTCTGGAAAGGCACGGCTTTCGGCGGCGCAAGGGGGCGGACGGACGTTCCGAAGATCGTTGACTGGTACATGGACGGCAAGATCCAGATCGACCCGATGATCACCCACCTCCTGAAGCTCGAGGACATCAACAAGGGCTTCGACCTGATGCACGCGGGCGAGTCGATCCGGTCGGTGGTCGTCTATTAACGCCGTTCGGGCCGATCGCGCGGGTTGCCCGGAAAGGGGCGATTCCGCATGGGTTAACAGCGACTTGGGTCATGCACAACTCATGCACAAAGTATGCACGAAACATACGCGTCCCGATGCGCCGAGGGTCGATTCGTTAAAGCGTCGTGCGTTTGAATTTAACTGATGCGCCATGTTCGGGGCATCGGTCTTAAGCGCCGCAATGCAGCCGCTATTCGCCCGCGATCCATTCCCGTGTACGCTCGGCCCGCGCGATGTCTGTGGTCGCCCCCGCCGTTCGAAACACTTCCAGCGCTGCGTCGATCGCAGCGAGCGCCTGCTCCCGGGATCGACGGGTTCGGTCGTGGATGGGAGCGAGTGCAGTGTCGGCTCTTGCCTCCCCGTCGAGTGGCGCCGTCATCTTCCCGGTCCGCTTGTCCATCCCTGAGGCAAGGATTGTCGCCACCACCTCCATCTTTGCCGCGTCGATCTCGCGTTTATCGAGTGTCCAGAGCGCGTCGCCGAGGTTCATCTGCGTAGTCGCCCAATCGAGTGGCGCCCGTTCTCTGGTCCGCTCCTCCAGCGCCGCGCGAAAGGCGGAAATGGAGCGTTCCAGCCAATCCGACTGGCCTAGCCGGTCTCCCAGAACACCCGCTGCAAGGCCGAGCGTGTGCCAGAGGCTGCCGCGCTGGTCGCCGTCGAGCCCCGGGGGCATGTTGGCGCACAAGCGCGCCAGCCTCTCGGCGTGGAGTTTCATCACCCCGAGATCAAGAAACGCCGCTTCCGTGGCGCTAGTAACTACTGCTGTAACGAGAACGGCGTTGAAATCAAACGAGAAGTTCGCGGGAAGGTTGGTGCTTTCCAGCGGGTAGCTGGCGTACTTCGCGGCGTCGGCCTGGCGGCCGATGATTTGGAGGCGCAGGCGTTCTTCTGCCTTTGCCAGTTCGCCGAAAATCAGCACGTCGCCATCCTGGGTTTCCAGCAGGCGGCGGGCTTGGTATTCGAGATGGCTTCGGCTGCCGAAATCCCATTCGGGGCCGGAGCCGATGCGTACGACTTCGATACTGCGGATCGGCGCCAGGGCGGCCGCTACATGGTCAGTCTGGCTTCCGTCGGCGTCCCGTTTCAGATCTGCAATCAGGACTTTGAAATGGGTGTGGGGACCCTTGTCGCGCCCGGCGCGCTTCAGCGAGCGCGCGACCCGGCGCGGGTTGGGCAGAAGTTGCCGGAGGGTCTCACTGAAATAGGCGGCAATAACGGCTCCAACTCCCAATAGACCTCCAAGCCAAAGGAAGGCGGCCCGAATCGTCGCCGCATCGAAATCCATATCAGTGTCCACCAGATGGCTCTAAAAAAGGCGCGAATGCGACCTATCCTGCCGGATCGCTTCGGGCTGGGCAAGTGACGGGTGACGTTCGGCGCCGCCTCCGCCGCGCGGCAGGTCGTCTTCATGCGGCGTGACCCATGGCGGAGGATCGGATCGCTCGATCAACGCACCGCAGAAGATGGACTTGGACGTCCGGGCGCCATCAGGACGGGGGCGCCCCGGCAACGTCAAGGTGATGCGGCGTCGCTGGAACGCGCGTCGGGCTGAGGAGGTCTCGGTCGTGATCGGGGTGGCGCCGCGGGGGCGGAGATCAGCACCTGCTCGTTCCAGCCGGTGAGGGGGCGGGTCTGGAAGACCGCTTTCGGCGGCGCGCGGGCGGACGGACGGACGAGGATCGTCGACTGGTACATGGAGGGAAGAATCCGCGCCGACCGAAGGGCATGATGTCGCCTCCAACTTTGGCACGAGTTGACGCTTCGCGCCGCGGGCTTTCCATATGGCGACGGTAGCTGTGGGACATGTCATGAAGGCCATCTCCGAGAACGCGGCCTTCGGGGGCGTGCAGGGGGTTTACAGCCACGCCTCGGAGGTCTGCGGCTGCGAGATGACCTTCGCGGTCTACCTGCCGCCGCAGGCCAAGGAAGGCCGGGTGCCGGTGCTCTGGTACCTGTCGGGCCTCACCTGCACGCACGAGAACGCGATGGTGAAGGCCGGCGCCCAGGGCTGGGCGGCCGAGGCGGGCATCGCGGTGGTCTTCCCCGACACCTCGCCGCGCGGCGAGGGCGTCGCCGACGACGACGCCTACGACCTCGGGAAGGGGGCCGGCTTCTACGTCAACGCGACGGAGGCGCCGTGGGCGCCGCACTTCCGGATGTGGGACTACGTCGTCGGCGAGCTGCCCGGGCTCGTCTTCGCCGAGCTCGCGCTCGACCGCGAGCGGCAGGGGATCACCGGGCACTCGATGGGCGGCCATGGCGCGCTGACCATCGCGATGACGCGGCCGGAGACCTACCGCTCGCTGTCGGCGATCGCGCCGATCGCCAACCCGGCCGCCTCGGACTGGGGGCGCAAGCAGTTCGCCGCCTATCTCGGCCGCGACGAGGCGGGCTGGCGCGCGCACGACGCCTCGGTGCTGATGCGGGAACGCGGCTATCCGGGGCCGGTCCTGGTCGACCAGGGGGCGAAGGACCAGTTCCTCGACCTCCTGAAGCCCGAGGCGCTGGTCGGCGCCGCGGCGGAGCGCCGCCAGCCGCTGCAGTTCCGCATGCTCGACGGATACGACCACAGCTACTTCACTGTCGCCAGCGTGATGGCGGATCACGTCCGCTGGCACGCGGGCAACCTGAAGGGGACCAGGTGACACGAACGTCGGTTGAGATCGATGGCCCAGGACAGACGCGCCGAACCGGCGAAAGCGAGGCACTGCCTCGCGCCGGTTCGTCGGCCGGAGCGCGTGAGCGCGGAGGCCGAGGGGGGTGCAGCCGGGACCGTCGGCCGGTAATCCGCGCGCGCCTGACTGGGGTAGGCGCGGAATCGCGCCTGCCCGAGGGCAGGCAGGCGCGCGCGGATTTGTCGACGGACAAATCCGCGAAGTGATGCGATACCGTCGCGCCCGACGCCGGCCGGCGGATCAGAGGATCGCGGGGCGTCGAGCCCCGTAACTGCCACAAGGAGGATCTCTGTGCGAATGAAACTTGTCAGGTGCGCGCTCGTCGCCGTGCCGCTCGCGGCCGTCGCGGTCGCCGCGGCGGCGCAGGAGGGCGACCCGGCCGAGGGCGAGAAGGCGTTCCGCAAGTGCGCGGCCTGCCACACCCTCGAGCCCGGTGCCGGGTCCAAGGTGGGACCGAACCTTCACGGCGTCGTCGGCCGGACCACCGGGACGCTCGAAGGGTTCCAGTTCTCCGACGTGATGGTGGAGGCCGGCAAGGCCGGGCACGTCTGGACCCCGGAGGAGATCGCGCTCTTCATCGAGAACCCGAAGAAGTCATACCCGGGCACCAAGATGGCCTTCGCGGGCATCAAGAAGCCCGAGGAGAGGGCCGACATCATCGCCTACATCGAGGCGGCCGGCAGCGGCGGCTGAAGCCCCGCCGCCCGGTTTGAGGAGCGGGTTCGTGAAGCCCCCCGCGCCCGACAGGGCAGCGGGGCCGGGCGCCGTTCCGGCCCCGCTTCGGCCATCTTCCGCCGGCCATACTTTGGTATGAAACCGAGGGGGTTGCGTTGACAACGGGCTGCACCGGCATCTTGATAAAAGAATAATATGGGGCGCGTGCCCGGCCGGCGTACCGCCCCGTAGCCGCATCCAGAAGAAGAAGGGGAGGATGACGCTAATGAAACGATGGTCACTTTCTGTCGGGGCACTGCTCCTGCTCGGAGCCGCGCCGGTGATGGCGAACGAGTCGGTGACGCAGCTGACCAGCGACCCGACGCAGAACGCCATGCAGTCGATGAACTACGCCAACACCCGCTACTCGGAGCTCGACAAGATCAACAAGGAGAACGTCGGCGACCTCCAGGTCGCCTGGACCTTCTCCACCGGCGTGCTGCGCGGGCACGAGGGTGCGCCGCTGGTGATCGGCGACATCATGTACGTGCACACGCCGTTCCCGAACACGGTCTTCGCGCTCGATCTGGCCCAGGACGGCAAGATCGTCTGGAAGTATACGCCCGATCAGGATCCGAACGTCATCGGCGTGATGTGCTGCGACACGGTCTATCGCGGCCTCGCCTATGCCGACGACACGATCTTCCTGCACCAGGCCGACACGACGCTGGTCGCGCTCGACGCCAAGAGCGGCGAGGTGAAGTGGAGCGTCAAGAACGGCGACCCGGCCAAGGGCGAGACCAATACCGCGACCGTGCTGCCGGTGAAGGACAAGGTCCTCGTCGGCATCTCGGGCGGCGAGTACGGCGTCCGCGGTCATGTCACCGCCTACAACATCGCCGACGGCTCGCTGGCGTGGCGCGCCTGGTCGACCGGCCCGGACGAGGAGATGCTTGTCGATCCGGAGAACACGACGGTGCTCGGCAAGCCGATCGGCGCCAACTCGTCGCTCGACAGCTGGGAAGGCGACCAGTGGCAGATCGGCGGCGGCACCACCTGGGGCTGGTACAGCTACGACCCGGAGCTCGACCTCGTCTACTATGGCACCGGCAACCCCTCGACCTGGAACCCGGCGCAGCGGCCCGGCGACAACAAGTGGTCGATGACCATCATGGCCCGCGACCCCGACGACGGGATGGCCAAGTGGTTCTACCAGATGACGCCGCACGACGAGTGGGACTATGACGGCGTCAACGAGAACGTCCTGTTCGAGGCCGAGATCGACGGTCAGGAGCGCAAGCTGCTGTTCCACCCGGACCGCAACGGTCTCGCCTACACGCTCGACCGTGAGACCGGCGAGCTTCTGGTGGCGGAGAAGTACGACCCGGCGGTGAACTGGACCACCGGCGTCGACATGGACCCGAACTCGGAGACCTTTGGCCGGCCGGCGGTGGTGGCGGAGTTTTCGACCGAACAGAACGGCGAGGATGTGAACTCGACCGGCATCTGCCCGGCGGCGCTCGGCACCAAGGACCAGCAGCCTTCGGCCTACTCGCCGAAAACTGGCCTCATGTACGTGCCGACCAACCACGTCTGCATGGACTACGAGCCGTACCAGGTGAGCTACACCGCCGGCCAGCTCTACGTCGGCGCGACGCTCTCGATGTTCCCGGCGCCCGACAGCCACGGCGGGATGGGCAACTTCATCGCCTGGGATCCGGTCGCGGGCGAGATCAAGTGGTCGCTGCCGGAGCTGTTCTCGGTCTGGTCGGGCGCGCTTGCGACCGCCGGCGACGTGGTGTTCTACGGCACGCTCGAGGGCTATCTGAAGGCGGTCGACTCCGAGACCGGCGAGGAGCTCTACAAGTTCAAGACCCCGTCGGGCATCATCGGCAACGTCTTCACCTACGAGCGTGAGGGCAAGCAGTACGTGGGCGTCCTGTCGGGTGTCGGCGGCTGGGCCGGCATCGGCCTCGCGGCGGGCCTCACCAACTCCACCGACGGCCTCGGCGCGGTGGGCGGCTATGCGGCGCTCTCCGACTACACCGCCCTCGGCGGCCAGCTGACGGTCTTCGCGCTGCCTGAGTGAGCCGACCGGCCTGACATCGTCACCGACGCCGCCCCGGCACCCCGGGGCGGCGTCGGCCTTTGGCACATGGGTGCGAGCCATGCGCTGCACGACAGGGGGTGCAGGACCTCCGCCGTCGCCGACCCGAATGCGGCATCCGCCCACGCAGAGGGCAGCGGCACGCCCGCGGGGGCCGCGTAAGCGGCCGCCCGGGGGCCGGGCGGCCGCTGCCCGGGCTCGGGGCCCGGGCGGGACGGCCCCGCCGGCGCGCTTCTCTTGCCGGTCGTGCGGCATGCCGGCCCAGACTAAAGTCTGATTTCAACGGCCGGAGCATCGCACTAGCGTTTCGGGCAAGCACATTGGAGGAACCAGATGAGGTCAGCCACGCCGTTGCTGGCGGTCGCCATGCTCGTCGCCGCCGGTTATGCGCATGCGCAGAACGCCCCGGACACCGAGGCGGTCGAGAACGACGGGGTACGGTGGTTCAACGCCGAGGGCATCCCGACCTTCAAGGTCGCGGAGGACGGCACCGTCGACTGGCCGACATTCTCCGGCTTCCGGCGCTATCATGCCGATTGCCACGTCTGTCACGGCCCGGACGGCGAGGGCTCGAGCTATGCCCCGGCGCTGAAGACCTCGGCGATGCGCATGGACTACTACGACTTCATCGCCGTCGTCGCGAGCGGCCGGACGAAGGTGGGCGCGGCCGAGAACCAGGTGATGCCGGCGCTCGGCACCAATACGAACGTGATGTGCTATCTCGACGACATCTACACCTATCTGCGCGCCCGCGGCGCCGACGCCGTTCCGCGCGGCCGGCCGGCGAAGCGCGAGGACAAGAGCGAGGCCTTCGCGGAGGCGGAAGCGGCCTGCATGGAGCCGTGACGATGCGGTGGATGGCGACCGGCCTCGCCGCGGCGCTGCTCGCCGCGGGGCCGGCGGCGGCGCAGGTCGCGGATCTGGTCGACCGCTCCGCCTTCCGGGTCTGCGCCGATCCCGCCAACATTCCGCTGTCGGCCGAGGACGGGTCGGGGTTCGAGAACCGGATCGCCGAGCTCTTCGCCGGCAAGCTCGGGCGGCCGGTGCAGTACACCTGGTTCCCGCAGGTGACCGGCTTCGTGCGCCAGACGCTGAGCGCCGGCAAGTGCGACGTGGTGATCGGCTACGCCCAGGGCGACGAGCTGGTCTTGAACACCAACCACTACTACACCTCGACGCACGTGATCGTGGTGAAGGCGGACGGCGATCTCGCCGACGTCGACACGCTCGGCGACCCGCGGCTCGAGGGCCGCCGGATCGGCGTGGTGGCCGGGGCGCCACCAACGACCCACGTGGCGCGGCTCGGGCTGATGAAGGACGCGCGGCCCTACGACCTGATGACCGACCGGCGCGTCGAGGACCCGGCGGGCGACATGCTGGCGGACCTCGAGGCGGGCGAGATCGACGCGGCGCTGCTCTGGGGGCCGATCGGCGGGCCGCTGGTCAAGGCGGGGCATCCGGGGCTGAAGGCGACGCCGCTCCTGAAGGAGCCGGGGCCGCCGCGGCTGGTCTTCCGCATCACCATGGGGGTGCGCGCCGGCGAGGACGAGTGGAAGCGCGAGCTCAACAGCGAGATCCGCCGCAACCAGGCCGAGATCGACGGGATCCTGCGCGACGCCGGCGTGCCGATCCTCGACGACTTCGGCAAGGGCCCGAAGCCGGCCGGGTAGGGGCTGGCGCTAGAGCGGGATGGGAATGGCGGGGCCGCCCGCCGATCGCGGTGCTCGCGCGCGGCCCGTGTCAACCAGCTTGACGGCCGATCGCTGCAACAGACCGCGCTCGGCGCCGAGACGAGCGAGCGGGGAATGCAGCAACGCGGGCCGGAATCGCCGAACTTTCGCGGCTGGCGCAGCGTGCCTGCGCATTGGAGCCGTCGCGTGAAGTATATTTGCAAATATATTTATCAAATAGGTGAAAATAAGGTGAAACGGTGCCTGCGCAACATTTCGTGGCGCATAATCGCAGCATCGATATAGGAAGCTACTTCTTGATCACCGCTGTTGCTTCAAAAGCGGAGCCGCGGGTGCAGGCACCGCGGCTCCGCGGGGTCACGGCGCGCGGAGCTTCCCTCATCACGCGCTAGCCGCGCGCGCGGCGGAGCGCCTGCGCGAAGGCGGCGGGGTCGAAGCGGGCGTCGTGACGGTAGATCGCCGCGTCGACCAGCGCGGCGGCCTCGGTCGCGTCGGGCCGCGCCTCCTCGAGCAGGCGGCGGAGCGTCAGGAGGTCGCCCCGGCGGGCCGCGCGCCGCAGGCGCCAGCGCAGACGGGGGGACCAGCGGCGCAGGAAGCGGGTCCAGGCGGCGCGGGTCGGGTCGGGCGTCCGGCGGGCGAGCACGAGCGCCCCGCCCGCGACGGCGCCCGCGGCGAGGGCGCCGGCTTCGGCGAGGCGGGCGCGGGAATTGAAGCGGCCGGTCCGCACCGTGCTGGTGTAGAAGCTCGCGTAAGCGATGGGGAGGGCGGGGATTTCGAGCGCGTCCATCCGGCGGGCCGCGGCGTTGAAGTAGGGGATGGTGACCGGCGGGATGACGCCCGGCTCGCCGGTCTCCGGGCGGAACTGCCAGGTCCAGACGACCTCGGATACCGGCCCCTCCGCGGTCAGGACGAGCCGGCGCTCCACCGGCGCCGCGAAGGAGATCAGCCAGGGCTCGGAGACGATCGGGCGCGGCGGCAGCGCCTCGGGAAGCGTGCCGCGGGCGCGCAGGGTGACGCGGCGGGTGACGGTCTCGCCGTCGGCGAGGCGCGAGGGATCGGTCGAGAGCGCGTCGGCCAGGGTCGCCTCCTCGGCCACCCATTGCCAGCCCCGCTCCACCGGATAGGCGCCGACCGACAGCCACAGCGGCGGCGCGACCACGACGCGGTCCTGCCGCCGGCTCTTCTCGTCGATGATGGTGAGCGTATGCGTCGCCGGCCCGAAGCGCAGCGGCCCCGACCGCCTCGGCACGATGACGAGGTCACGCTCCATGGTGATCCAGCCCTTGCCGTCAATCCGCTCCTCCTGCCAGCGGTCGGGTGCCACCTGGATCCAGTCGAAGCTGTCGGAGGGCGCGACCTCGAGCTTGTCGACGGCGATCTTGCGGTCGTAGACGGCGCGCAGCGTGACCGGGACCATCTCACCGGCGACGATGGTCGCGTGCGCCGGGTGCGGCACGAAGCTCATGCTCAGGCTCTCGGCCCTCGTAGCCCCCGGAGCGAGGCCGAGGGCGAAAAGGAGAAGGAACGCTCGCTTCACCAGAGGCCGCCCTCCTCGGGCGGGGTCTGGCCGAGCGCGAGGCGGCGGCGGTGCTCGTCGGCGAGGCGGAGGCGCAGGAACCCGCCGGGATCGTCGGGGATGGTGGCGAGCCAGGCCGCGTCGGCGACGAGGCCGCCGGCGTCGAGCCTGCGGCCGTGCGCGCGCGTGGTCGCATCGGTCGGCATGCCGCCGGGGATGGCGATGGACACCACGGAGATGCGGCCGGCCTCGTTGCCCACGCCCATGACGGGCGGAATCAGCGCGTCGACGAGGTTGCGGTTCTCGCGCGCCTCGCTGTCCCCGGGGGCGGCGAAGAGCACGGCGTCGAAGTAGGCGCGGGCGAGCGGATAGTCGCCGGTGGCTGCGAGGGTGACGCCGCGGTTGAAGGTAGAGCTGCGTCCCGCCGCCTTGAAGGCATCGTCGGCCTCCTCGGTGCGGCCGGCGCGGTAGAGAGCGACCCCCCGGACCGCGGGGTCGGCGATGAGCGCCGTCGCGGCGCCGGGAAGCCCGGCCATCAGCGCGATCCGGCCGAGGGCCGCGGGACCGGCGACGGCGAGCGCGGCGATCCCGGCGGCAGCGAGAAGCAGAGGCAGACGCATCAGAGCCGCCGCCGGAAGATCGCCAGCCCCGGCAGCGCGGCGAGGCCGAGGAACCAGGGGCCGAGGTCGCGGAAAATCCGGGTCGCCTCCTGGCTCCGGGCGATGCGGGCGATGCGTGCTGCCTCGATCCGCTCGAGGACGGGCCGGGGCGCGCGCGCCGGCGCGCTGGCGCCGCCGCCCTCGCGGGCGAGCGTGGCCAGCGCCTCCGGCTCGGGCGCCGGGCCGCCGGGGGTGCGGGGCGCCAGCGCGAGCGTGGAGACGCGCGCGCCCTCGGAAGCGAACCGCCGCGCCTCGTCCAGCGCGCGGTCGGCGCCGCCGCCGTCGGAGATGACGATGAAGTCGGCGCCGCCGGGGTCCGCCGGCTGGCCGTCGCCGGCGAAGATGTCGCGTGCCTCGGCGAGCGCGATGTCGGGGCGGCTGCCGGCGATCGGCATCGTCTCGGGGGAGAGGACGGCGATGAGCCCCTGCAGGCTCGCCGCATCGCTGGTCGGTGCGGAGGCGACATAGGCGTCGGCCGCATAGACCATGATCCCGACCGGCCGGCCGCCGGCGGATTGCAGGACCTGCGCGGCGGCCGCCTGCAGGTCGGCCAGTGCAGGGCCGCCTGCCACCGAGGGCGAGAGGTCGAGCATGAGGATGACCGGGTCGCGCCGCTCCAGGGTCTCGGCCCCGGCGCGCGGGACGGCGGGCCCGGCGAGCCCGAGGGCAAGGAGCGCCGCCGCGATGCAGGCGAGGAAGGGGGAAGGGTCCGTCCCCGCGGCGCTGAGGTGGCCGAGGCGGCGCATGGCGGCGAGGAGGACGGGATCGACGACCGCCGCCCATTCCCCCGCCGCCCGGTGCCGCCACAGCCAGAGCGCCAACGCCGCGACCGGCAGGAGCGCGATGAGCCACCAGGGGCGCAGCAGGACGAGGCCGCTCATGCCGGGGCGTCGTGCGGGCCGGTCACAGCCGTTCGCCGGGGAGCCGGCTCGCTTGCGCGACCCAGGCGGCGAACTGGGCTTCGTCGAACCGGCCCTCGTGGATGTCGAGGTAGCGCACTTCCGGGTGCCTGGACGCGCCGGGGGGGACGGGATCCAGCGACGTGCCGCGGAAGAACGTCACCTTGACGTACTTCGTGAAGCAGTGGAGGCTGAGGAACCAGCTCCCGTCCTCGACGCCGTAGAAGGGCGAGTTCCATTTGACCGCCTTCTGCACGCCCGGGACGGTGCGCTCGACGAGCGCGTCGAGGCGGCGGCCGAGGTCGCGCTTCCAGCCCGGCATGGCGGCGATGTAGGCCTGCACCGGGGCGTCGCCGGTGCCCTTGGGGATCTGCGGATTGCCGCCGGAGAGGAGCCTCGGCGGCGTGGCCGCTTCGCGAGCCGCAGGCTCCGACGGCGAGTCCTTTTCCGGCCCCTCGGACGTTCCTTTGACCATGGCGTTCACTCCTGCGGGGTCGAGCGTATCAGGCGTTCCGGGGCGATGCGAGGATGCGGCGGAGGGCATCGAGCGGGTCCTCGCCGCAGCCGTGGCGCCGGCTCATCGTCATGCAGCAGAGCTTGCCGCTGAGGAGGCGCTCGCCGAGCTCCACCGCGAGGACGAGGTCGAAGAGGCAGCACTCGCCCCGCCCGCCCGTCCGCACGTCGCGCACGTGATCGACCAGGAGCCGCTCGAACTCCTCCGGAGTCCGCACCGGCCAGCCCCGGGCGGCGGCCGCGCGCGGCAGGTCCTCGCCGGTCAGGCGGGCGAAGGCCCGCCGGACGGTCGCCTCGAAATCGGTCACGTCGCCGCCATGCCCCATCGCGACCTCCGCTGCATCCCGCGGCAACGTAGGGCGATCCGGCGTCTTTGCCATCGCGGGCCTCAGCGCTGCGCGAGGAGCCAGAGGTTGCGCGAGCGCGTCCCCGACCGGCAATAGGCGAGCACCGGCGCCGGCAGCTCTGCCACGGCCGCGCGGAAGTCGGCGACGTCGCCCTCGTCGATCTGGCCAGACACCACCGGCACGTGGGCGAAGGCGAGCCCGTGCCGCTCGGCCTCGGCCCGGATCTCCGCGGCCGGCGGCTGCCCGGCATCCTCGCCGTCCGGCCGGTTGCAGATGATCGATTTGTAGCCGAGCGCCGCGATCTCGGCGACGTCCTCGGCCTCGATCTGCGGCGCGGCGCTGTAGTCGGGGGTGATCCTGGTGATGCTCATCGCGGGTGCGCTCCTCGTCGTGGCGGCATGTAGCACGGCTCGGGCACGCCCGGAAGGTCAGCCGGCGTCGACGACCGCCACCGGCAGCGCCGTGGTGCTCTTGATCTCCTCCATCGACAGCACCGAGGTGACGTTGAAGATCGAGACCTCCTTGATCAGCGCCCGGTAGAAGGCGTCGTAGGCGCGGGCGTTGGGGACGCGGACCTTCAGGATGTAGTCGATCTCCCCGGCCAGCCGGTGCGCCTCGAGCACCTCGGGACGCGACTGCACCGCCTTCAGGAAGCGGTCGAGCCACTCGCTGTCGTGCTGCGAGGTGCGGATCAGCACGAAGAAGCAGCTCTCGAGCCCGATCTTCTCGGGATCGAGGATGGCGACCTCGGCCTTGATCAGCCCCGAGGCCCGCATCTTGCGGATCCGGTTCCACACCGGGGTCTTCGAAGCCCCCACCCGGCGGGCGATTTCGTCGAGCGGCAGCGCCGCGTCCTCCTGCAGCAGCACGAGGATGTTCCGATCCAGATCGTCCAACGCGGCGGCCATTCCGTTCCTCCCTGTCGATGGGGAAAGGCGTTCTACGGGTGGCAGCATATCCGGAAATTATCCTTATTTGAAGCCTGGCATTGAGAGAATTAGGGAAAATGTTCTATGTATGGATCAGATCCACCCGAGGCCTCCAGGCATGCGCCACTACCCAGTGTTCCTCGATCTGCGCGACCGCCGCGTCGTCGTCGCCGGCGGCGGCGAGATCGCGCTCGCCAAGCTGCGGCTGCTGATGAGGACCGAGGCGACGCTCGTCGTCCATGCCGAGGCGCCGGCAGACGAGATCCGGGCCTGGGCGGCGGCTGGCCGGATCGTGCTCGTCGAGCGGGGCTTGGGCCCTGGCGACGCGGCGGGCGCGGCGCTCGTCTATGGCGCGACCGGGGATCCGGCGCGCGACGCGGCGGTGGCCGAGGCGGCGCGGGCGGCCGGGGTGCTCGTCAACATCGTCGACGACCTCGAGGGCAGCGACTTCATCACCCCGGCGATCGTCGACCGCGACCCGGTGACGGTGGCGATCGGGACCGAGGGCGCGGCCCCGGTGCTCGCGCGCAAGATCAAGGCCGAGATCGAGGAGCTGCTGCCGGTGACGCTCGGCCTCCTGACCCGGATCGGGCAGGGGTTCCGCGCCCGGGTCGAGGCGCTCGATTCGAAGGCGCGGCGGGGGTTCTGGACCCGGTTCTACTTCGAGCGCGGCCCGCGGGCGCTGGCGGGCGGCGAGGCGGCGGCGCGCGGCGAGCTCGAGGCGATGCTCGGCGAGGGCGACGGGCCGCGGCAGGGCTTCGTGCACCTGGTGGGCACCGGGCCGGGCGACCCGGAGCTGATGACGCTGAAGGCGCGCCGGCTGCTGCACGAGGCCGACGTGGTGGTCCACGACCGGCTGGTGCCGGCGGCGATCCTCGAGCTCGCGCGCCGCGAGGCGACGATCGTCGAGGTCGGCAAGATCGCCTACGGGCCGTCCTGGAAACAGGCGGACATCAACGCGCTGATCTTGCGGCACGCGGCGGCCGGCGCGACGGTCGTGCGGCTGAAGGGCGGCGACCCGGCGGTGTTCGGGCGGCTCGACGAGGAGGTCGAGGCGCTGGAGGCGGCGGGGGTCGGCTACGCGATCGTGCCCGGGGTGACCTCGGCGAGCGCGGCGGCGGCGGCGATCGGCCAGTCGCTGACCAAGCGGGGGCGCAACTCGGCGTTCCGCATCCTGACCGGGCACGACGTCGACGGCTTCGCCGAGCACGACTGGCGCGAGCTGGCGAAACCGGGCGCGACGGCGGCGGTCTACATGGGCGTGAAGGCGGCGACCTTCGTGCGCGGCCGGCTCTTGATGCACGGCGCGCCGGCGGAGACCCCGGTGACGGCGGTCGAGAACGTGAGCCGGCCCGGGCAGCGGGTGATCGCGACGACGCTCCTGGAGCTGCCGGCGGCGCTGGCGGCGGCGGCGCCCGACGGTCCGGTGATGATCCTTGTGGGCCTCGCGCCGCGGGCGGCGGCGCTGGTGCTCGACGACATGAAGGAGGCGCTCTGATGGCGCGCAAGTTCCAGCCGCAGATGGCGACGGGCAACGACCTGCTCGAGGGCGACGTGGTCTATTTCACCTCGGCCGGCGAATGGTCGCGCGAGATCGGCGACGCGGCGCTGGCGGTGAACGTGGAAGCGGCCGACGACCTCCTGAAGCAAGCGTCGGCGTTCCCGAACCAGGTGGTCGGCGTCTATCTCGTCGAGGCGGCGGTCGACGAGAGCGGGCGCGCCGCGCCGGCGCATTTCCGCGAGGTGTTCCGCACCCGCGGGCCTTCGAACTATCCACAGCACGGCCGGCAGGCGGAGCGTTCCCATGTATGACTACACCGACTTCGACCGGGCCTTCGTGCACGAGCGCGTCGCCGAGTTCCGCGACCAGGTGGAGCGGCGGATCGACGGGTCGCTGACCGAGGCGGAGTTCCTGCCGCTCCGGCTCCGGAACGGGCTCTACCTGCAGCTGCACGCCTACATGCTGCGGATCGCGATCCCCTACGGAACGCTGAACGCGCGCAAGCTCAGGCAGCTCGCCTACATCGCCGAGCGCTGGGACAAGGGCTACGGCCACTTCACCACCCGGACCAACATCCAGTTCAACTGGCCGAAGCTGCGCGACGTGCCCGACATCCTCGAGGCGCTGGCGGACGTCGAGATGCACGCGATCCAGACCAGCGGCAATTGCGTGCGCAACGTGACCGCCGACCATTTCGCCGGAGCGGCCGCGGACGAGGTCGAGGATCCGCGGGCGACGGCGGAACTGATCCGGCAGTGGTCGACCGACCATCCGGAATTCAACTGGCTCGGGCGCAAGTTCAAGATCGGCATCAGCGCCGCGACGCATGACCGGGCGGTGATCCGCTCGCACGACATCGGGCTGCGCATGCACCGCAACGCGGCGGGCGAGATGGGGTTCGAGGTGCTGGTCGGCGGCGGCCTCGGGCGGACGCCGATGATCGCGAAGACGGTGCGGGAGTTCCTGCCGCGGGCCGATCTGCTGCCGTATCTCGAGGCGATCCTGCGGACTTACAACCTGCTCGGCCGGCGCGACAACAAGTGGAAGGCGCGGCTGAAGATCCTGGTGCACGAGGCGGGGATCGAGACGGTGCGGGAGCACGTCGAGGCGGCGTTCGCGGAGCGCCGGGCCGAGATGGGGCCGGTCAACCCGGAGCTGTTCGCCTCGATCGAGGCGGCCTTCGCGCCGCCGGTCTTCGAGCCGGAGGCTGACGCTCCGCCGCTGGTCGGGGCCGGGCTGCGCGCCTGGGTCGACACCAACGTCACCGCGCACCGGGTGCCGCACTATGCGATCGTCACGGTGTCGCTGAAGCCGGTCGGCGGCACGCCGGGCGACGCGACGGCCGACCAGATGCGGCTGCTCGCCGACCTGGCCGAGGAATACGCGCACGATGAGCTGCGGGTCAGCCACGAGCAGAATATCGTGCTGCCGCACGTGCCGCGGCGGCACCTGCCGGCGATCTATGCGCGGCTGAGGGAAGCGGGGCTCGCGACGGCGAACGTCGGGCTGATCTCCGACATCATCGCCTGCCCGGGCATGGACTACTGCGCGCTGGCGACGGCGCGGTCGATCCCGGTGGCGCAGGGGATCGCGGAGGCGTTCGCCGACCTCGACCGGCAGCGCGACATCGGGCCGATGAAGATCAAGAATCTCGGGCTGCATCAACGCCTGCGGCCATCACCACGTCGGGCATATCGGCATCCTCGGGCTCGACCGGGCGGGGGTGGAGAACTACCAGATCACGCTCGGCGGCGACGGCACCGAGATGGCGGCGATCGGCGAGAAGGTCGGGCATGGCTTCGCCTACGACGAGATCGTGCCGGCGGTGGAGCGGCTGATCGAGGCTTATCTCGACCTGCGGCTGGAGCCGGGGGAGAGCTTCCTCGCGGCCTACCGGCGGCTCGGGGCGGAGCCGTTCAAGACCGCGCTCTACGGCGAGGAGGCGCGGTCCGATGCGGCTTGACGCCTGCGCGCTGGAGGCGCTGCCGCTCGACAGGGTCGAGGGCTTGAGGCTGGCCTGCGAGGGCGCGACGGCGGAGGCGGTGCTCGAGGCGGTGCTGGCCGAGTTCCCGGGCGAGGTGGCGATGGTCTCCTCGTTCGGCGCCGAGGCGGCGGTGCTCCTGAAGATGGTGGCCGATCTCGATCGCGACCTGCCGGTCCTGATGATCGATTCGCTGCTCCTCTTCGAGGAGACGCTCGCGTACCAGCGGACGCTGTCGGCGCATCTGGGCCTGCGGAACGTGCAGGTCCTGCGGCCGGCGGCGGTGGACCTGGCGCGGCTCGACCCGGACGACACGCTCAACCAGCGCGACACCGACGCCTGCTGCGACATCCGCAAGGTGCTGCCGCTCGATCGGGCGCTGCGGCACTGGCCGGTGTCGATCACCGGGCGGAAGCGGTTCCAGGCCTCGACGCGGGTCGCGCTCGACGTCTTCGAGGCCGAGGGCGAGCGGCTGAAGGTCAATCCGCTCGCGCAATGGTCGTCGGCCGAGCTGCGGGCCTATATGGACCGGCACGACCTGCCGCGGCATCCGCTGGTGGCGAAGGGCTACAAGTCGATCGGCTGCTGGCCGTGCACGACCCCGGTCGGGGACGACGAGGACGAGCGTGCCGGGCGCTGGCGCGGCTCGGAGAAGGTCGAGTGCGGCATCCATTTCGGCGCGGACGGCCGGGTCCTGCGCGCGGCGAGCTGACGGAGGCGACGACGATGACGGTGCTGGTGACCGAGGCGGGGTTCGGGGCGGACGACTGGACGGCGGACGTGCTGTCGTTCGAGGTCTTCTGGAGCGGGCAGGACCTGCCCGAGGAGGCGCTGGCGGTCGACTTCCCCAACGACCGGGACCCGGCGGACCTGGCGCCCTGGCTCGACCGGCTCGCGCTGATTCGCGTCGCCTTCCCGTCCGCGGCGGACGGGCGCGGCTTCTCGATCGCGAGCCGGCTGCGGGCGATGGGCTATGCCGGGCGGCTGCGCGCCGCCGGGCCGCTGATCGCCGACCAGTTCCGCGCGGCGCGGCGGGTCGGCTTCGACGAGGTCGAGCTGCCGGACGCGATGGCCGAGCGGCAGCCGGAGGCGCAGTGGCGGCTGCGGCCCCAGGGCTCGTATCAGCGGCGGCTGACCGCCTGATACGGCTCCGGCTGATTGCTTCGCGTTCGAAGGGATGTGCCACCGCGCCAGCACCCCGGCCGTGCGCAAGCACGGCCTGCGTCTGCCTGGCCCCCGGCAGGCGCACCTCGACGCTTGCGCGTGCGCTGTCGTCGAGCGGATCGTCGAACCGCCCGCGCGGGGCGGCGTTCGGCCAGGTGCGCCAGCCCAGGCAGGCGCAGGCCGTGCCTCGGCAGCCGTCGCGAAACCATCGTTCGCAATCCACCGAAGCGGTTGCCCGGAGACGGCATGAGAGCCCGAGCGACGGTTCCGCTCCGGGCGCGCGCCTGCTAAGGATCGCGGGTCGGGAGTGCGAACGTGGTGCGGTGCGTTGCCCTTGTCGGGCTGGCCATGGCGTGGCCTGCGGCGGCGGAGCCGGTCGGCGGCCTCCTCGCGCCCTGTGACGGCGACTGCGGCGTCGCGATCTATGCCGGTCCTTACGTCGAGGATTCGATGAGCGACCTGCTGCTGACCTCGCCCCGGCCTCCGACCAGCTGGGACTACGGCAGCGACGACAACATCGTCGCGACGGCGTTGTCGCGCGAGACGTGGCAGTTCCGGACGCGCTGGACGCTCGAGCCGGAAGTGGGCCTCGCCCGGCGCTTCGGCCGGCAGGACGCCACCGAGGCGTGGGGCGCGGTCTTCTTCCGCTATCACGGCTTTCCCTGGGACGACGTGCTCGTCACCACCGCGGCGGTGTCGACGGGGCTGAACTGGGCGAGCGAGGTCACAGAGGTCGAAGAGGACCGGGCCGACGACGACGTCGGGAGCCAGTGGATGCACTTCTTCGCGCCCGAGATCACCTTCGCGCTGCCGAGCCGGCCCGGCACCGAGCTCCTGTTCCGCTTCCACCATCGGTCCGGCGTCTTCGGCTTGGTCAGCGACGCGCGCGGCGGGGCGCAGTACCTCACGGTCGGGATCCGGGTGCGGTTCTGAGGCTTGCGGCCGGGCGGGCGGTCGGCTATTCGGCCGGGGCCGCTGGTGCGGCCAAGTCTCCGCGACCTTGCCAAAACGGAAAGCCTGCACATGTCCCGCCCGATGCTGACCGGGGTCGCCGCGATGGCGGCGATCGTCATCCTGTCGAACATCCTCGTGCAGTTCCTCGTCGGCGACTGGCTGACCTGGGGCGCCTTCACCTATCCGTTCGCCTTCCTGGTCACCGACCTGATGAACCGCCTCCACGGGCCGGCGGCGGCGCGGCGGGTGGTCCTCGCGGGCTTCGTGGTCGGGCTGCTGTGCAGCTTCGTCGGCAGCCAGATCGAGGGGCCGTTCGGGCCGCTGGTGAGCCTGCGGGTGGCGATCGGCTCGGCGACGGCGTTCCTCTTCGGCCAGCTTCTCGACGTCGCGGTGTTCAACCGGCTGAGGCGCGGCAGCTGGTGGCGGGCGCCGTTCGTCTCGAGCGTGGCGGGCAGCGTGGTCGATACCTGCATCTTCTTCCCGCTGGCCTTCGCGGCGGGGCTCGGCTTCATCGCGCCGGGGGTGGACGTCGCTTGGGCGAACGAGCCGGTGCCGCTGCTCGGCGGCGGGCCGGTGGCGCCGCTCTGGGTCAGCCTCGCGGTTGCCGATTTCTCGGTCAAGCTGGCGATCGCGGTGTTCGCGCTGGCGCCGTTCCGGGTGGCGCTCGGGCGGCTGGCCGGCCGCGCATGAGTTTGGGCTTGCCTTTTGGCGGGGGAATGCCAAGAATTGGCTCAACCGAAACCAGCGAAAGGAGGTGATCCAATGTCGAGTGAGACTTTGGAGCGTGAGGCCGGGGTGACGCGAGGAAGGACCGACTGAGGGGCAGCCCCCCAGGACGGAAATTCCGAGCCGGGCACGGCCCTGCCGGTCAGCCTCCAAGCTCATGAAATCGAGGGGTCGCGGGTCATCGCGGCCCCTCTCCTTTTTGCGATGACCGGTCATGCTGCGGATCAACGACGAGATCGCCATCGAGGAGTGGGAGCTGAGCGAGAGCTTCCATCGCGCCTCCGGGCCGGGCGGGCAGAATGTCAACAAGGTGTCGACGGCGGTGGCGCTGCGCTTCGAGGCGGAGCGCTCGCCGAGCCTGGCGCCGGACGTGAAGACGCGGCTGCGGCGGCTCGCCGGCTGGCGCTGGACCGGCGAGGGGGCGCTGATCGTGACGGCCGAGCGGCATCGCAGCCAGGCGCTGAACCGGGCCGAGGCGCGGGAGAAGCTGCGGGACCTGATCCTGCAGGCGCTCGAGCGGCCGCGGCCGCGCCGGCCGACCCGCCCGACGGCGGGCTCGGTGCGGCGCCGGCTCGATGCCAAGGCGCGGCGGAGTGCGCTGAAGGCGACGCGGGCGGCAGGGCCCGAGGAGGGCTGAAAAAGGCCGGCGCGCGCATACGCGACGCCTCGGAAGGAAGTGGCGCCGGCGGCACCGTCCCGCCCGGGCCCCGAGCCCGGGCAGCGGCCGCCCGCCCCCCGGGGCGGCCGCTTACGCGGGCCCCCCGCGGGCGTGCCGCTGCCCTCTAAGCGGGCGGATGCCGGGTTCGGTGGCGCGGGGGCTCAGACCGGCTCTACCCAGACCACGATGCCGTCGGCGGCGAGGATGCGGACGCGATCGCCGGGGGCAGGGACGGGTGACATGGCCTCGAGGCGGGCGGGCCAGGGGACGCCGTCGACCTCGACCTTGCCCTCGCCGCGGTCGAAGGCGACGACGACGCCCTCGCGGCCGACGAGCTGCTCGGCGCGCCGGTTGAGGCGGGAGGCGCCGTCGCGGCGCCGGCCATAGCGGTCGAAGGCCCAGCGGCCGGCGAAGGTGAAGGCGATCGACAGCGACGCGAAGAGCGCGATCTGCTGCGCGCCGCCGAGCGACGGCATCGCCCAGAGCGCCAGCGCCGTCAGCATCGCGGCCAGCGCCGACCAGATCAGCATCGTCGTGATCGTCACCATCTCGATCGCGGCGAGCAGGATCGCCAGCGCGACCCACCACCACGGCGAGATGCCCTGCAGCAGGTCCATCGGCTACCGCCCGTCCCGGAGGCCGGCCTGGCGGGCGATCTCGGCGATGCCGGCGACCGAGCCGATCAGGCTCGACGCCTCGAGCGGCATCAGGACGGTCTTGGCGGTCGGGCTCGCGGCGATCTCCTTCAGGGCCTCGGTGTACTTCTGCGCGACGAAGTAGTTGATCGCCTGGATGTCGCCGGCGGCGATCGCCTGGCTGACCATGGTCGTGGCCTTCGCCTCGGCCTCGGCCGAGCGCTCGCGGGCCTCGGCGTCGAGGAAGGCGGCCTGGCGGCGGCCTTCGGCCTCGCGGATCTGCGCCTCGCGCTCGCCCTCGGCCTTGAGGATCGCCGACTGCTTCTGGCCCTCGGCGGTCAGGATCTCGGCGCGCTTCTCGCGCTCGGCCTTCATCTGCCGCGCCATCGCCTGGGTGATGTCGGGTGGCGGCGCGAGGTCGCGGATCTCGACGCGGGTCACCTTGACGCCCCAGGGCTGCGAGGCGTGGTCGATGACGGCGAGCAGCTTGAGGTTGATCGCGTCGCGGTTGGAGAGCGCCTCGTCGAGGTCCATCGAGCCGAGCACGGCGCGGATGTTGGTCTGGCTGATGTTCTTCAGCGCGTGCTCGAGGTTCTTCACCTCCTAGGCCGCGCGCGCGGCGTCGACGACCTGGTAGAAGGCGACGGCGTCGGCGACCACCATCGCGTTGTCCTTCGAGATGACCTCCTGCTCGTCGATGTCGAGCACGGTCTCCATCATGTTGATCCTCGAGCCGATCCGATCCATCAGCGGGACGAGGAAGCGCAGCCCGGGATCGAGCGTGCGCGTGTAGCGGCCGAAGCGCTCCACGGTCCAGTTCTCGCCCTGGGGGACGGACTTGACCATGGTGAAGATCAGGATGATCGCGAAGACGAGGATCGCGATGGCGGGGGCGGCGAAGGCTGGCATGCGGGTCACTCCTTTGCACCGGGATCCCCCCGCCGGCGCCGTGATCGGGTCCCCACGCTTTGGCGTGGATTGTGCTGCAACACAAGCCGGTTGGAAAGCGATCCGCAGCAGCGTAAGGTCGCGGAGCGGTCGCCTGGAGAGACGAAGTTGAAGATGGCGCTTACTCACCGGACCGAACCGCAGTTCTCCCAGCCGGTGCGACAGATCGTCATGATGCTGATCGTGCTGGGCCTGACCGGCTCGGTGGCGGTGCTGCTTTACCCCACGGTCAGCCAGATCTTCCTCGCCTCGCCGTACCTGAAGATCTTCATCCTGCTCGTCTTCCTGATCGGCGTCGCCGCCTGCTTCTGGCAGGTGGTCACGCTGATCTCGGCGGTGAACTGGATCGAGGGCTTCGCGATCGACCGGCCGGGGCACGAGTTCACCAAGGCGCCGCGGCTGCTGGCGCCGCTGGCGTCGATGCTCGCGGGGCGGCATGCGCGGCGGTCGCTGACCTCGACCTCGACGCGGGCAGTGCTCGAGACGGTCGCCACCCGGATCGAGGAGCAGCGCGACCTGACGCGCTACATCATCAGCCTGCTGATCTTCCTCGGGCTGCTCGGGACCTTCTACGGCCTCGCGACGGTGGTGCCGGCGGTGGTCGACACCATCCGCAGCCTCGCGCCCCAGGAGGGCGACAGCGCGATGGCGGGCTTCGACAGCCTGATGACCGGGCTCGAGGGGCAGCTCGGCGGCATGGGCACCGCGTTCGGCTCGTCGCTGCTCGGGCTTTCGGGGTCGCTCGTGGTCGGGCTGCTCGAGCTCTTCGCCAGCCACGCGCAGAACCGCTTCTACCGCGAGCTCGAGGAGTGGCTCTCCTCCATCACCAAGATCGGCATCTCGGGGATCGAGCCCGAGGAGGCGCTGACCGCGGCCAACGTGCTCACGGTGATCGGGCAGACCTCCGAGCAGATCGACGCGCTGCGCGAGACCGTCGAGGCGAGCGTCAGCCGCGCCGCGGAGACCGAGGCGCGGATCGGCGAGCTCGCCCGGCTCCTCGCCGCGCCGCGGCCCGACACGAGCGTCGACCGGGCACTGCTCGAGCGGATCGCGACCGCGCAGGAGCGGGTGGCGCGGATCCTCGAGGCGCGCGACGCCGACGGCGGCGGCGGGATCGACGCCGAGACGCGGGCGCGGCTCAGGTCGATCGATACCCAGGTGCTGCGGATCCTCGAGGATCTCGCGGCCGGGCGGCAGGATCTCGTGACCGAGATCCGCCAGGACATCGCCGGCCTCGCCGAGGCGCTGCGGGTGGTGGCGACGCGCGGGAGGTACTGAGCGATGGCGATCAGCGGGCGCGGGTCGAACCGTTTCTCCGTCATCATCTGGCCGGGCTTCGTCGACGTGATGACGGCGCTGATCCTGGTGCTGTTCTTCGTGTTGTCGATCTTCATGATCGTGCAGTTCGTGCTGCGCGACACCATCACCGGGCAGGGGCAGCAGCTCGAGCAGCTGTCGGTGCAGGTGGCGAACCTCGCCGACGCGCTCGGACTCGAGCGCAGCCGCGCCGACCGCGAGGCGTCGCTGGTGGCGACGCTGACCGACGAGAAGGCGGCGGCCGAGACCCAGATCGCCGGCCTCCTCGACGAGCAGGCGGCGGCCGAGGCCCGGATCGCCGATTTCGAGGCGCAGGTGGCAAGCCTGATCGCGCGCAACACCGACCTCGGCGGCCAGCTGACCGCGGCTGAGAGCGAGAGCGCCGAGCGGCTGAGCGCCAACGAGGCGCTGCAGGCGGCGCTCGCCCAGGCGCGCGGCGAGCTCGACGAGGGCGCCGAGGCGGCGCGGCTGGCGGCGGCGCGGCGCGAGGCGCTCGAGGCGCTGGTGGCCTCGCTGCGCACCGACGTCGCGGGCCTCGAGGGCCGGACGGCCGAGCAGGCGGCGGCGCTGGCGGCGGCGCAGGAGGCGGCTGCCGCGCAGGGCGAGCAGCTCAGCGAGGCGGAAGCGGCGCGGCTGGTCGAGGCGGCCGCGGCCGAGGAGCTGGGGCGCCGGCTCGCCGGGGCCGACGCCGAGCTGACGGCGATGACGCTGAGCCTCGAGGCCGAGCGGAAGAAGGCCGAGGACACGCTGACCCTGCTCGCCGCCGCGGAGGCGGCGAGGAAGCAGCTCGAGGGCGATCAGGCGGCAACGCTGACCGATGCCGAGCGGCGCGCCGCCCAGCTCGCGCAGGCGAACGCGCTCCTCGCCGAGGAGAAGCAGGTCTCGGCCGAGGGCCAGCGCCAGGTCGCGCTCCTCAACCAGCAGACGGCGCAGCTGCGCCAGCAGCTCGATGCGCTGCAGGGGGTGCTCGACAGCGCCGAGGCCGAGGACGCCGAGGCGCAGGTGCAGATCGAGAAGCTCGGCGCCAACCTCAACGCGGCGCTGGCGCGCGTCGCCGTCGAGCAGGGGCGGCGGGCCGAGCTCGAGGCGCGCGAGCGCGAGCGGCTGGCCGCGGAGGCGAAGGATCTCGAGCGCTACCGCTCGGAGTTCTTCGGGCAGATGCGCGAGATCCTCGGCGAGCGCGAGGGGGTGCAGGTGGTCGGCGACCGCTTCGTCTTCCCCTCCGAGGTGCTGTTCGCCCCCGGATCGGCGACGCTCGCCCCGGCGGGGCAGGCGCAGGTGGCGCGGGTCGCCGGGGTGATCCGGGAGATCGCCGACCAGATCCCAGAGGACATCAACTGGATCCTGCGCGTCGACGGCCATACCGACAGGACGCCGGTCAGCTTCGACAGCCAGTTCGCCGACAACTGGGAGCTTTCGGAGGCGCGGGCGCTGTCGGTGGTGCGCTACATGGTCGCCGAGCAGGGGCTGCCGCCCGAGCGGCTGGCCGCGACCGGCTTCGGCGAGTACCAGCCGGTCGACCCCGGCGACAGCCCGGAGGCGCTGGCGCGCAACCGGCGCATCGAGCTCAAGTTCACCGAGCGGTAGGCGATCGCCGGAGCAGCGCTTGGAGCCCGTCCTTCTGCAGTTCGCCATCTACCTCGCCGCGGCGGTGGTCGCGGTGCCGGTCAGCCAGCGGCTCGGGTTCGGCTCGGTGCTCGGCTACCTGGCGGCGGGGATGGCGATCGGGCCGGCGCTCGGGCTGGTCGGCCGCGAGACCGCCCACGTGCAGGAATATGCCGAGTATGGCGTCGTCCTGATGCTGTTCCTCGTCGGGCTCGAGATGCAGCCGAGGATGCTGTGGGACCTCCGGCACCGGCTGGTCGGCCTCGGCGGGCTGCAGGTCGGGCTCACGCTCGCGCTTCTCGCCGGGGTCGCGCGGCTGCTCGGGGCGCCGTGGAACCAGGCGGTGGCGGTGGGCATCATCCTGTCGCTGTCGTCGACGGCGATCGTGATGCAGACGCTGGCGGAGAAGAAGCTCGCCCATACCGAGGGCGGCCGGGCGAGCTTCGCGGTCCTGCTGTTCCAGGACGTGGCGGCGGTCCCGCTGCTCGCGGTGCTGCCGCTGCTGGCGCTCGGCGCGGCGCCCCCGGCGGAGGAGGCGATGCCCGGCGCCGAGGTGCTCGAGGACGTCGCGCCCTGGACGCGGGCCGCGCTGGTCGTCGGCGCCGGGGCGGTCGTCATCCTCGCCGGTCGCTACCTGACCCGACCGGTCTATCACTTCCTGAGCTGGGCGCGGCTGCCGGAGATCCACGTCGCGGGGGCGCTCTTGATGATCGCGGGCGTGTCGCTGCTGATGGGCCTGCTCGGGCTCTCGCCGGCGCTCGGCTCGTTCCTCGCCGGGGTCGTGCTGGCGAGCTCGGAGTACCGCCACCAGCTGGAGGCCGATCTCGGGCCGTTCAAGGGCATCCTGATGGGCCTCTTCTTCATCACCGTCGGCGCCGGGATCGACCTCGGGCTCTTCGCCGAGGCGCCGATCTACTTCCTCGGCCTGGCGCTCGCACTGCTCGCGCTGAAGATGCTGGTGCTCTGGCCGCTGTCGCTGCTCTTCGGGCTGCCGCAGCGGGCGCGGCTGCTTTTCATCCTGGCGCTGGCGCAGGCCGGGGAGTTCGGCTTCTTCCTGCTCGGCTTCGCCACGGCGAGCCGGGTGCTGCCGCCGGACACCGCGGCGACAATCCTGCTGGTGATCGCGCTCTCCATGATGCTGACCCCGGCGCTGTTCTGGCTGCACGGGGTGCTGACCCGGCGCCTCGGCGACGGGCCGCGGCGCGTGGCCGACGCCATCGACGAGCCAGGCACGGTGATCATCGCCGGGATGGGCCGGTTTGGGCAGACGGTGAACCGGCTCCTGACCGGAGTCGGCCACCGGACCGTGGTGATCGACAGCCGCGCCGAAACGGTCGAGCGGCTGCGCCGGCTCGGGATCAAGGGTTTCTACGGCGATGTCGACCGGCCGGACCTGCTCGCCGCGGCCGGGATCGCGGAGGCGAAGGCGGTGGTGGTGGCGATCGACGACCCGGCCAGGGTGGCGGAGATGGCGCGGTACATCGCCGGGCGCTATCCGAAGGTGAAGATCATCGCGCGCGCCCGCGACCGGCACGACGTCTATCAGCTCCATGCCGCCGGGGCGAAGGAGAGCGTGCGCGAGGTCTTCGCCGGTTCGGTCGAGGCCGGAAGGCTGGCGCTGGCGGCGCTCGGGCACGACGCCGCGGAGATCGAGGACATCGCCGAGGAGTTCGAGCGGCAGGACCTCCGGATGCTCGCGGAGCTCGCCGTGCTCTGGCGCCCGGACCTTCCGGTCGAGGACAACCCGGCCTATGTCGCCAAGGCGCGCGAGCAGGACGCGATCGTCGAGGCGGCGCTTCGCCGGCGAACCGCGCATCCGCCCCCGCCGGAGGTCACCGATGCAGCGGTGGCGGAAGACGAGCCGCGAAAATAGGCAGCGCCGGGGCCGGCAGCCGCGATCCAGGGCGTCGTCGTTGCATTGCAGCATTCCCGGCATTAACACTCGGCGCTGGCCCCGCGGAGGACACGCCCCCATGCTCACCTTCCAGAAGATCCTGGTCGCCAACCGCGGCGAGATCGCCATCCGGGTGATGCGCGCGGCGAACGAGATGGGCAAGCATACGGTCGCCGTCTTCGCCGAGGAGGACAAGCTCGGCCTGCATCGTTTCAAGGCCGACGAGGCGTACCGGATCGGCGAGGGCCTGGGGCCGGTGGCGGCATACCTGAGCATCCCCGAGATCATCCGGGTGGCGAAGATGTGCAGCGCCGACGCCATCCATCCGGGCTACGGGCTGCTTTCGGAGAACCCCGACTTGGTCGACGCCTGCACCGAGGCGGGCATCGTCTTCATCGGGCCGAAGGCGGAGACGATGCGGATGCTCGGCGACAAGGCGAGCGCGCGCAAGGTGGCAGTCGCCGCTGGAGTGCCGGTGATCCCGGCGACCGAGGTGCTGCCCGACGACATAACGCAGGTGCGGCGGATGGCCGAGGCCGTCGGCTATCCGTTCATGCTGAAGGCGAGCTGGGGCGGCGGCGGGCGCGGGATGCGGCCGATCATGGGACCGGACGAGCTCGAGGACAAGGTGCTCGAGGGCCGGCGCGAGGCGGTGTCGGCGTTCGGCAACGGCGAGGGGTATCTCGAGAAGATGATCCTCGACGCCCGGCACGTCGAGGTGCAGATCCTCGGCGACAAGTACGGGTCGATCTACCACCTGTGGGAGCGTGACTGCTCGGTGCAGCGGCGCAACCAGAAGGTCGTCGAGCGGGCGCCGGCGCCGTATCTCAGCCAGGCGCAACGCGAGCATCTGTGCGAGCTCGGCCTGAAGGTCGCGCGGGCGGCGGCTTATGAATGCGCGGGGACGGTCGAGTTCCTGATGGACCGCGACTCGGGCGCGTTCTACTTCATCGAGGTCAACCCGCGCATCCAGGTCGAGCACACGGTGACCGAGGAGGTCACCGGCATCGACATCGTGCGGGCGCAGATCCTGGTGGCCGAGGGCAAGACGCTGGCCGAGGCGACCGGCAAGGCGGGCCAGGCCGACATTGCGCTGAACGGGCACGCGATCCAGTGCCGGATCACCACCGAGGACCCGCAGAACAACTTCATCCCCGACTACGGCCGGATCACCGCCTATCGTGGCGCCACCGGCCATGGCATCCGGCTCGACGGCGGCACCGCCTATTCCGGGGCGGTGATCACCCGCTACTACGACAGCCTGCTCGAGAAGGTGACCGCCTGGGCGCCGACGCCGGAGATGGCCATCGCGCGGCTCGACCGGGCGCTGCGCGAGTTCCGCATCCGCGGCGTCTCGACCAACATCGCCTTCGTCGAGAACCTGCTCAAGCACCCGACCTTTCTCGACTACTCCTACACGACGAAGTTCATCGACACGACGCCCGAGCTGTTCCACTTCACGGCGCGGCGCGACCGGGCGACGAAGATCCTGACCTACGTCGCCGACATCACGGTCAATGGCCACCCCGAGACCGCCGGCCGGCCGATGCCGCCGGCCGAGGCGCGGCCGCCGAAGCCGCCGGTCGTCCCGCTCGACGCGCCCCCGGCGGGAACGCGGCAGCTGCTGGAGGAGAAGGGGGCGAAGGCGGTCGCCGACTGGATGCTGGCGCAGCAGAAGCTGCTCGTCACCGACACCACGATGCGCGACGGCCATCAGAGCCTGCTCGCGACGCGGATGCGGTCCTTCGACATGATCGCGGTGGCGCCGGCCTATGCCCACATGCTGCCGCAGCTCTTCAGCGTCGAGTGCTGGGGCGGGGCCACCTTCGACGTCGCCTACCGCTTCCTGCAGGAGTGCCCGTGGCAGCGGCTGCGCGACCTGCGCGCGCGGATGCCGAACCTGATGACGCAGATGCTGCTGCGCGCGTCGAACGGCGTCGGGTACACCAACTATCCGGACAACGTGGTGCAGACCTTCGTCGCCCAGGCGGCGAAGTCGGGGGTCGACCTGTTCCGGGTGTTCGATTCGCTGAACTGGGTCGAGAACATGCGCGTGGCGATGGACGCGGTGATCGAGTCGGACAAGGTCTGCGAGGCGGCGATCTGCTATACCGGCGACCTGCTCGACCCGGCGCGCTCGAAGTACGACCTCAAGTACTACGTCGGCATGGCGAAGGAGCTCCGCGACGCCGGCGCGCATGTCCTCGGGCTCAAGGACATGGCCGGGCTCCTGAAGCCGTCGGCCGCCTACACGCTGATCCGGACGCTGAAGGAGGAGGTCGGGCTGCCGGTCCACTTCCACACCCACGACACCAGCGGGGTCGCGGCGGCGAGCATCCTCGCGGCCTCGCGCGCCGGGGTCGACGCGGTCGACGCGGCGATGGACAGCTTCTCGGGCAATACCTCGCAGCCCTGCCTCGGCTCGATCGTCGAGGCGGTGCGGCGGACCGAGCGCGACACCGGGCTCGACATCGAGGCGGTCCGGCAGCTCTCCGACTACTGGGAGGCGGTGCGCAATCAGTACGCGGCCTTCGAGGCCGGGCTGAAGGCGCCGGCGTCGGAGGTCTATCTGCACGAGATGCCGGGCGGCCAGTTCACCAACCTCAAGGCGCAGGCCCGCTCGATGGGGCTCGAGGAGCGCTGGCACGAGGTCGCGCACATGTACGCCGAGGTGAACCGGATGTTCGGCGACATCGTGAAGGTGACGCCGAGCTCGAAGGTGGTGGGCGACATGGCGCTGATGATGGTGGCGCAGGGGCTGACCCGGGCCCAGGTCGAGGACCCGTCGGTCGATGTCGCGTTCCCTGAGAGCGTCGTCGACATGATGAAGGGCAACCTCGGGCAGCCGCCGGGGGGCTGGCCGAAGGCGCTGCAGCAGAAGATCCTCAAGGGCGAGCCGGCCTCGACCGAGCGGCCGGGGGCGGTGATGCCGCCGGCCGACCTCGCGAAGGTGCGCGCCGAGGCCGGCAAGCTCGCCCGCGAGGGTGAGAAGATCGACGACGAGGACTTCAACGGCTACCTGATGTACCCCAAGGTGTTCGCCGACTACTTCAACCGCCACCGCGACTACGGTCCGGTGCGCACGCTGCCGACGCCGGTCTATTTCTACGGCATGCAGCCGGGGCAGGAGGTTTCGATCGAGATCGATCCCGGCATCACGCTCGAGGTGCGGCTGCAGGCGGTGGGCGAGACCAACGCCGAGGGGGACGTCCGGGTCTTCTTCGAGCTCAACGGCCAGCCTCGCACCGTGCGCGTGCCGAACCGCAAGGCGCAGGCCACCAAGGCCAAGCGCCCGAAGGCCGAGGTCGGCAACCCGAACCAGATCGCGGCGCCGATGCCCGGCGTGATCGCGAGCGTCGCGGTCGCCACCGGCCAGCCGGTGCAGGCGGGCGACCTGATGCTGACCATCGAGGCGATGAAGATGGAGACCGGCCTCTACGCCGACAGGTCCGGCACGGTGAAGGCGCTGCACGTCCAGCCGGGCGCGCAGGTCGACGCCAAGGACCTCCTGGTCGAGCTGGCGCCGGCCTGACCGCCCCGCCGATGCCGCGCCAGCTCGACCTGAGGACCGGCCGGCCAGTCTGGAGCGCCTACCGCGCCCGGCGGGTGCCAGTCGTGCCGCTGCGCCGGGACGCGAAGACCGGCGTGCTGGTGGTGGGCATGGGCGTCTCCGGCGCGATGATTGCCGAAGCGCTGACCTCTGCCGGGCACCGGGTGATGATGATCGACCGGCGCGGGCCGATCCGGGGCTCGACCGCCGCGACGACCGCGCTCGTGCAGTTCGAGATCGACACGCCGCTGAGCCGGCTTGCGCCGATGATCGGGCGGGACCGGGCCGAGCGCGCGTGGCGGCGGTCGCGGCTCGCGGTGGGCAACCTCGCGGCGCGGATCGACGAGCTCGGGATCCGCTGCAGCCTTGCGCGGCGGCGCTCGCTCTACCTCGCGGGCGACGTCCTCGACGCCGAAGGGCTCGAGGCCGAAGCGGCCGCCCGGCGCGCCGCAGGGCTGCAGGCGAGCTTCCTCGGGGCGGCCGCGCTCCGGGACGAGTACGGGCTGGCGCGTGACGGGGCGATCGTCAGCCACGGCAACCTCGAGCTCGATCCGCGCAAGCTGACCTCGGGCCTGCTTCACGCGGCGCTCGGGCGCGGTGCGCGGCTCTGCGCGCCGGTGGAGGCGACCGGGTTCGTCCACGCCGCCGACGGCGTCGAGGTCGCCACCGCCGGCGGGCCGGTGATCTCGGCCGAGCACGTCGTCCTCGCCACCGGCTACGAGCTGGCGGCGCCGGTGCCGACCGAGGGGCACCGCGTGCTCTCGACCTGGGCGATCGCCACCCGGCCGCAGCCGCGCAACCTCTGGCCGCACCGCGCCTTCGTCTGGGAGGCCTCCGACCCCTACCTCTACCTGCGCGCGACCGCGGACGGGCGGCTCGTCTGCGGCGGCGAGGACGAGGACTTCGTCGACGAGGATCGCCGCGACGCGCTGATCGGCGACAAGGCGGCGGCGCTGGCGCGCAAGCTCGGCGCGCTCATGCCCGACGTCGATCCCGCGCCGGAATTCGCCTGGACCGGCAGCTTCGGCTCCACCGCGACCGGGATGCCGGTCATCCGCCGGCTGCCGCGCCGGCCGAGGATCCACGCGGTGCTCGGCTACGGCGGCAACGGCATCACCTTCTCGCGGATCGCCGCCGAGGTCATCGCGACCGAGCTCGACGGCGGCCGCGACCGGGACGCGGAGGTTTTCGCCGGATGAGATGCTTGCACCGGTCCGGTTTCGGGTCCATCTCAGCCCGACAACAGCGACGAGGGACCGATGCTCGAACTCCTGTCCGATCCCGCCGTATGGATCAGCTTCGCAACGCTCACGGTGCTCGAGATCGTCCTCGGCATCGACAACATCATCTTCATCTCGATCGCCGCCTCCAAGCTGCCGCCCGCGCAGCGGCGCCAGGCGCGGATCATCGGCCTCTCCGGCGCGCTGATCCTGCGCATCCTGCTCCTGCTGTCGATCGGCTGGATCATCGGGCTCACCGAGCCTTTCACGACGATCGCCGGTTTCGAGCTCTCCTGGCGCGACGTGATCCTGTTCGGCGGCGGCCTGTTCCTGCTCTGGAAGGCGACGACCGAGATCTTCAACGAGGTCGAGGGCGGCGAGGAGGCCGAGCGTGAGCTCAAGGGCGGCACCGGCTTCCGCGCGGTGATCTTCCAGATCATGCTGCTCGACGTCATCTTCTCGCTCGACAGCGTGATCACCGCAGTCGGCATCGCCGACCACATCCCGGTGATGGTCGCGGCGGTCATGGTCGCGATCGTGGTGATGATGCTCGCATCCGGCCCGATCGCCGATTTCGTGCACGACCACCCCTCGACCAAGATGCTGGCGCTCGCCTTCCTCGTGATGGTCGGCATGGCGCTGATGGCCGACGGGCTGCACTTCCACGTCGAGCGCGCGTTCATCTACACGGCGATGCTGTTCTCGGGCGCCGTCGAGGCCCTGAACCTGTGGCGCAACAAGAAGCTCGGCCGGCGCAGTATCGTGGAGAGCGGCGGATCCTCCGACGGGAAGCACTGATCAGCCGAGCCAAAGTCGGCGCAGGACCGGGCGGAGGGCGGGGGCGAGGTCCTCGGCGGTGAGGCCGGGGCCGGCCTCGGCGCCGGCGGCGCCGTGCAGCCAGGCCGCGGCGGCTGCCGCCTCGAAGCCGGGCAGGCCCTGGGCGAGGAGGCCGGTCGCGATCCCGCCGAGGACGTCGCCGGAGCCGGCGGTGGCGAGCCAGGGCGGCGCGTTGGCATTGATGACGAGGCGGCCGTCGGGGGCGGCGATCACGGTGTCGGCGCCCTTGAGGAGCACGACCGCGCCCGAGCGGGCACTGGCGGCGCGGGCGCGCTCGGGCTTCGGCAGGGCGGCGAGGTCGGCGAAGAGCCGGGCGAACTCGCCGTCGTGCGGGGTCAGCACCACCGGGGCGTCGCGGGCGGCGACGGCCGCGAAGAGCGCGGCCGGATCGTCCGACCAGACCGTCAGCGCGTCGGCGTCGAGCACGGACCGGCGGGTGGGCGGCCAGCGCCGCCGCGGCGAGCGCGCGCTCGGCTGCGCCGGTGCCGAGGCCGGGGCCGAGCGCGACGGCGGCGACGCGCGGTTCGGCGAGGAGAGCGGCGAGCGCCTCGGCGTCGTCGACGCGCTTCAGCATGACGGCGGTCAGGTGGTGGGCGTTGACCGCGAGCGCGTCGCCGGGGCTCGCCACGGTGACGAGGCCGGCGCCGGCGCGCAGCGCGGCGCCGGCGGCGAGACGAGCGGCGCCGGTCCGGGTCATCGGCCCGGAGAGGACGATCGCGTGGCCGCGGTGGTACTTGTGGTCCTGCGGATCCGGCGGCCGGAGCAGGGCCGACCAGAGCGCCGGGCCGTTCTCGAAGGCGCGCGGCGCCAGCGCGGCGACGACGGCGTCGGGGATGCCGATGTCGGCGACGGTCAGGTGCCCGCAGAGCGCCCGCCCCGGATAGAGCAGGTGCGCGGGCTTCTTGCGGCAGAAGGTGACGGTCGCGGCGGCATGTACCACGGGCCCGAGCGGCGCGCCGGTGTCCGCGGCGAGACCGCTCGGCAGGTCGACGGCGAGGACCGGGGCTGGCCCGGCGTTGACGGCATCCACGATCGCGCCGGCCGGACCCGCGACCGGCCGGTCGAGGCCGGCGCCGTAGAGCGCGTCGACGACCAGCGCAGCCTCGGGCAGCGTCGCGGTCGCCGGATGCGTGGGGCCGGACCAGCGCTCGAAGGCGACGGCGGCGTCGCCCTTCAGACGGCCCGGGTCGCCGAGCAGCGCCACCGCCACGGCGCGCCCGGCTGCCATCAGCCGACGCGCCGCGACGAAACCGTCGCCGCCGTTGTTGCCGGGGCCGGCGACGACGAGGATCGGGCCGTCCGGCACGAGCGCCGCCGCCGCGTCGGCGACCGCGCGGCCGGCGGCCTCCATCAGCGTCATGCCGGGCGTGCCCGCGGCGATCGTGCGGCGGTCGGCCTCGGCCATCTCGGCGGCGGTGAGGATCTCGTCCATGGCTTCAGCGTTGGGCGAGCGCCTGCTGGATGCGCAGGTATTCGGAGATGTTGTCGAGGTCGACGATGCCGGCGAGCCGGCCGCCGCGGGTGACGCAGACGAGGCGGGTCTCCGAGCCCTGCGCGGTCTCGAGGAGCGCCGCCGAGCGAGGTGCCGACATCGGCGGTGGGAGCCGGCACCGTCACCTCGGCGACCCGGCCCTGCGGCCCGAGGTCGCGCAGGCCGCGCAGGATGCCGGCCTGGGTCAGCACGCCGGCGATCCGCTCGCCGTCGAGGACGGGAAAGTCCTTCTGGGTTCCCGAGAGCGTAAGGTCGATCGCCCGGGCCAGCGGGTCATCGGGGCGCAGCACCTGAAACCGCGTGATCATCGCCCGGCCGGCCGGGTGCCGGCTCAGCCGATCATCGACCTCGACCGCCCCGGCCTCGGAGCCGGCGCCGATCCAGACGAAGACCGCGATCAGGATCAGGAACGGGTTGCCCATCAGCCCGAGCAGCCCGAGGCCGACCGCCAGCCCCTGGCCGACGCGGGCGGCGGTGCGGGTGGCGCGCACCCGGTCCATCCTGAGCGAGAGCGCCGCGCGCAGCACCCGCCCGCCATCCATCGGGAACGCCGGCAGCAGGTTGAAGAGCCCGAGCATCAGGTTCGCGGCGAGGAGGGTCGTCAGCAGCCCGGCGCCGTCGCCCGGGTCGAGCGCGAAGATCGCTCCGGGGCGGCCGCCGAGATCGATCAGCACGAAGAGGATCGCCGCGATCGCGAAGTTCACCGCCGGCCCGGCGAGGGCGACGATGATCTCCTGCCAGGGATCGCGCGGCATCGTATCGAGGAGCGCGAGGCCGCCGATCGGCAGCACGGTGATGCTGCGGGTGCCGATGCCGAAGCGTCGCGCGGTCAGCGCGTGGCCGTACTCGTGCAGGACGACGCAGAGGAAGAGCAGGAGGATCAGCGCGAGACCGGACAGCACGCCGGCGAGCGCATGGGTCTCGGTCCAGTAGACGTAGGCGACCCAGACGAGGAGCAGGAGGAAGGTGACGTGGACATAGACGTCGATCCCGGCGAAGCGCCCGAGTTTCGCCGACCATGTCACCGGATGCGCCCTCCCTCCGCCGTCGCCCATGCTGCCCCGGATCGCGACGGCCTGGCAAGGCGCGCGCAGCGCTCCGCCCGCGGCCGCTCTAATCCTTGACTCTTTTCCTTAGCCTGAGCGAATCCCTCCATGTGACTGTCGCCGCGCAGCAAATCGCAGGACGTCAGCGGGCCGCAGTCAACGCCTCCAGCACCCGCGCCCAGCTGCGGATTCCCTTGTGGAAGCTCGCGAGATCGTATTTCTCGTTCGGCGAGTGGATCGCGTCGTCGTCGAGGCCGAAGCCGATCAGGATCGAATCCATGCCGAGGATCTCGCGGAAGTGCCCGACGATCGGGATCGAGCCGCCGCAGCCGATGAAGACCGCCGGGTTCGGCCACTCGGCGCTGAGCGCCGCCTGCGTCGCGGCGAACTCCGGCGCCTCGACCGGCAGCGTGGTGGCGCGCGAGACGTCCTTGTCGGTGAAGGTGACCGTGCAGTCGGGCGGCAGGCCGGCGCGGACATAGGCGCGGAAGCTCTCGAGGATCTTCACCGGGTCCTGGTCGCCGACGATGCGGAAGCTTATCTTGGCATGCGCCTCGGCCGGCAGCACCGTCTTGAAGCCCTTGCCCGTGTAGCCGCCCCAGATCCCGTTGACGTCGCAGCTCGGCCGCGACCAGACCTGCTCGAGGAGCGAATAGCCGTTCTCGCCGGCGAGCCGGCTGAGGCCGACCGCGTTCAGGAACCCCGCCTCGTCGTAGTCGAGCGCCTCCCACTGCGCCTTGACCGTCGGCGGCAGCTCGCGGACGCCATCGTAGAAGCCCGGCAGCGGGATCCGGCCATTCGCGTCGTGCAGCCCGGCGATGATCCGCGACAGCACCCGGATCGGATTGACCGCCGCGCCGCCGTAGACGCCGGAGTGCAGGTCCAGGTCCGCCGCGCGGATGGTGATCTCGTCGCCGACGAGGCCGCGCAGCATCGTCGAGATCGCCGGGGTCGCCGGGTCGAGCATACCGGTGTCGCAGACGAGCGCCATATGGGCGCGAAGCTCGGCGGCGTTCGCCTTCAGGAACGGAACCAGTGACGGCGAGCCGCTCTCCTCCTCGCCTTCGAGCAGGATCGTGAGCCGGCCGGGCAGCCGGCCGGTAACCGCCTTCCAGGCCCGCACCGCCTCGATGAAGGTCATCAGCTGGCCCTTGTCGTCGGAGGCGCCGCGGCCGAAGATCGCCGGCCCGCGCGGCCCGTCGGCGATGGCCGGATCGAACGGCGGGCGGGTCCAGAGCGCGAGCGGGTCGACCGGCTGCACGTCGTAGTGCCCGTAGAAGAGGAAGTGCGGCCCGCCCTCGCCCCCCTGCGCCACCACCATCGGATGCCCGGCCGTGTCGCGCCGGCTGGCCTCGAAGCCGATCGCCCGGAGCTCGTCGACCAGCCAGTCGGCGGCAGCGCGGCAGGCGCCGGCATGGGCCGGGTCGGTCGAGATGCTCTCGATCCGGAGCAGCGCGAACAGCCGCTCGAGCGCCTTCGGCTGGTCGGCGTCGATATGGGTGAGGACGGCGTCCAGCGCCATGGCGGTCTCCCTTCTGGCCCGGCCGCGAGCCTATTGGTTTTGGCGGCGCGCGCAATCGCGGCCGCGGTTTTTCCAAAGGGGCTGCGCTGCTATGCTGGCGCGGCGGAGGGACGCCATGGCCGAGGAGAAGGAGACGCCGTCGGGCCGGCGCGGCCTGATCGGCTACGTCCAGCAGGGTCAGGTGCTGCTGGCGGTCGCCGTGGCGGGTGCCGGGCTCCTGTTCAACTTCAGCGCGAACCGGCGCGAGGAGCTCGCGCTCAACCGCACCGCGGTGGTGTCGGCTCGCACCGAGGCGATCCGCACCGACTTCCGCGCCGACCCGCACAATACGCTCGCCGAGTTCAAGGCGACCTACCCGCGGCACGCCTACTGCGCGGCGCTCGGCTTCTTCATCGCCGAGAACGGGCGGCTCAGCCGCAGCATGGTCGATCGGCCCGACGACCAGGTCCGCAGCATGAACGACGCGCTCACCCTCGAGGTCGAGGCGCTGGCCGGGTCGCTCGGCCTCGGGGCCGCGGAGTTCGCGGCCTTCCGCGACCGTGCGACCGCCGAGGCCGGCCGGGCGGGCGACGGCCCCGGCTGCGCCGGCGTCCGCGCCGAGCCCAGCCGCTGGAGCCTGTTCCCCGAGCCGGAGTGCCTGCTCGCGCTCGACAGCTTCGGGCAGAACCGCTGCACGAACCAGCGCTGGGCCGACCAGCGCGCCGCGGCGGTGCTCGCCGAGCAGCAGGCGGTCGCGGCGATGCCCTACGCCGATCTCGCGCCGCCGCCGCCCGGGTTGGCCGCCAGCGTCCCGGCCCCGGCGCCGCGGTTCCCGCCGCCCGATGCCTGCGGGGAGACGCCGCCGCTGGTCTTCGTCCAGTTCCAGGATCCCGGCGACGCGGCGACCGTCGAGGCGCTGCGCACGCGCCTGCTCTGGGGCGGCTGGCAGATCGCGCCGGGCGAGGCGACGCCGGAGGCGCGGACCAGCGGCGACGTCCGCATCTACAGCGAGGCGCAGCGCCCCTGCGCCGAGGCGCTGGCCGCCGCGGTCGGCGCCCAGCCGGAGATCGGCCGCGACATCCGGATCATCTCCCTCGCCGACCGCTACGCCGGGCTCCCCCCGGGCCAGCTCGAGCTCTGGCTGCCGGCGCTGCAATGACAGCCGCCGCGCGTCATCCGGCGAGCGGGTCGACGCGGTGCGGGCAGGTCAGGCGCGGGCAGACGCGGCAGGTCGGCCCGACCTCCTCGACCGGGGTGCCGGGGTCGGGGGCGTAGACGGTCAGGCGGGCGTCGGCCTCGCTCAGCGCCAGCATGTCGGTGAGGTAGTGGCGCGCCCGCCCGAAGCCGGCCGGCCCGGTGTTGTGGGCGCGGGCGAGAAAGACGAAGCGCTCGCCGGTCGGGAACAGCGCCCGCTGGCGGATCACCGCCTCGGGCGACTGCTGGGCGCGGTAGAGCACCCAGAGCGGGCAGGCGGACGCGTGGCGCGGCGCCACGAGCCCGGGCAGACCGCGTCGCTCGATCAGCGTGCCGGCGGCGTTGGCGCGGAAGTAGCCGAAACGCGGCACGCCGTCGCCGGCGAGCGCGACGAGGCGGCGGCAGACGGTGTCGCCGTCGAGGCCGAACTCGCCGGCCAGGGCCTCCATGTCGTAGCCGAGCGCCGCCGCCCGCGCGGCGAAGGCGGGCATCGGTGCCAGGATCGCGCCGGCGGCGTCGTCGAGCAGCGCCGCGCGGGCGCGGGCGCGGGCCGGCGCCGTCTCGATCTCGGGCTGGCCGGCGATGATCGCGTCGATGACCGCGCCGAGCCGCACTTCCGCCAGCGCCCGGGCCGGGCCGCGCCGGCCGGCGCGCTCGTCGAGGAGCGGCGCGAGGCCGGCCGCGGCTGCCTCGATCTCCTCGAAGCGGTTGCCGCGCGCCTCGAACAGCGCCTCGACCTCGTCGAGCGGGGTCAGCGCCCGGCGGGTCTCCTCGGCCTTGTCGAAGTAGGCGGCGAGCGCCTCGCCGACGTCGGTCAGCGCCCGGCTCTCGTCGTTGATGATGCGCAGGAACCGCTCGCCCTGCGCGGCGGGCAGATCCGGGTATTCGGTCAGGATCTCGGCCGCCGAGCGGATCGCGGCGATGCGGGTCAGCATCCGGTGCACCGCCTCGCCGAGGAAGGGGTCGTGGGTGAGGCGGTCGGCGAGCGCGCGCGCCTCCGCGGCCGCCGCCCGCTCCGAGCGGGCGAAGGCCGCCAGCGCGCGCGCCCAGCCCGGATAGCGGCCGATCAGCTCGCCCGCGCTCGCCGCCTCAACTCCGAGCCCGGCGAGCTCCGGCGCGTGGGCGATCTCGTCGAGCGCCTCGAGCAGCCGCCGCTCGGCCGCGCCGTCAAGCTCCTCGAGCCCGAGCTCGAGCGCCGCCGCGGCCCGCCGCAGCAGCGGCCCGGCGATGCCGCGCTTGTTTCGCTCAATCAGGTTCAGGTACGACGCCGAGATCCCGATCCGGCGCGACAGCTCGACCTGCGTGACGCCAAGCGCCCGGCGACGCTCGCGAATCCGGGTTCCGACGATGGTCCGCCGCACCGCCCGCTCTCCTGCTACGGCCGGCGCCAGAGTAAATGATTGACAAGCTGTCATGTCAAGCAGTTAAAGGATTGACCAATTTATCGCGGAAAAACAATCAGATATTGATTGATTGACCAGCGGCTGCGAGGGTTGCGGGACGGACCATGCCCCGACGAGCAGACCGCATCGACAACCGCATTGAACCGCGGGTGAAGGCCCGCGCCTGACGCAGACAATCCAACAAAACCACCCGGAGGAATACCAGATGGCCTATGTGGCGACCGCGGGCCTGCCCGCAGCACCGATGACGCGGGAGGAGAAGAAGGTCATCTTCGCCTCTTCGCTCGGCACCGTCTTCGAGTGGTACGACTTCTATCTCTACGGCTCGCTCTCGGCGGTGATCGCCGCGCAGTTCTTCTCCGGCGTCAACCCGACGGCGGCGTTCATCTTCGCGCTGATGGCCTTCGCCGCCGGCTTCGCGGTGCGGCCCTTCGGCGCGCTGGTCTTCGGCCGGCTCGGCGACATGATCGGGCGCAAGTACACCTTCCTCGTCACCATCCTGATCATGGGCCTGTCAACCTTCATCGTCGGCATCCTGCCCAACTACGCCGCAATCGGCATCGCCGCGCCGATCATCCTGATCGGCCTGCGGCTGCTGCAGGGCCTCGCGCTCGGCGGCGAGTACGGCGGTGCCGCGACCTACGTCGCCGAGCATGCGCCGCACGGGCGCCGGGGCGCCTATACCTCGTGGATCCAGACGACGGCGACGCTCGGCCTCTTCCTGTCGCTCCTCGTCATCCTCGGTTGCCGGGTCTCGATGTCGGCCGAGGACTTCGCGTCCTGGGGCTGGCGCATCCCGTTCATGGTGTCGATCGTGCTCCTCGGCGTCTCGGTCTGGATCCGGCTGATGCTGAACGAGAGCCCGGCCTTCCAGAAGATGAAGGACGAGGGGACCACTTCGAAGGCGCCGCTCAAGGAGTCGTTCGGCGATTGGAAGAACCTCAAGGTCGTGCTGCTCGCGCTCTTCGGCCTCGTCGCCGGGCAGGCGGTGGTCTGGTACACCGGCCAGTTCTACGCGCTGTTCTTCCTGACCCAGACGCTGAAGGTCGACGCGCAGGCGGCGAACCTGATGATCGCGGGGGCGCTGCTGCTCGCCACCCCGTTCTTCGTGATCTTCGGCTCGCTCTCCGACCGCATCGGCCGCAAGCCGATCATCATGGCCGGGCTGCTGCTCGCCTGCCTGACCTACTTCCCGCTGTTCAAGGGGATCACCCACTTCGCCAACCCGGGTCTCGAGGAGGCGATCGCCGCGAGCCCGGTCGTCGTCACCGCCGACCCCAACGAGTGCTCGTTCCAGTTCAACCCGGTCGGCACCTCCGCCTTCACCACCTCCTGCGACATCGCCAAGACGGCGCTCGTCAAGCGCGGCATCCCCTACTCCAACGTCGAGGCGCCGGCCGGCACCGTCGCGACCGTCGCGGTCGGCGACACGGTGATCTCGTCGGTCGCCGCCGCGCCGGCCGCGCCGGCGACGGTCAACGTCGGGCATACCCCGGCTCCGGCAGCCGCCGCCGACGCGACCGCCGCGAAGTCGCCCAAGGAGGCGTTCGAGGCCGACCTCGCCACGGCCCTCGAAGCCGCGAGGTACCCGGCGAAGGCCGACCCCGCCCGCACCAACACGCCGATGGTGGTGCTTCTGCTGACCGTCCTGGTGCTCTACGTCACCATGGTCTACGCCCCGATCGCGGCGATGCTGGTCGAGATGTTCCCGACCCGTATCCGCTACACCTCGATGTCGCTGCCGTACCACATCGGCAACGGCTGGTTCGGCGGCTTCCTGCCCACGACCTCGTTCGCGATCGTGGCGGCGACCGGAAACATCTACTCCGGGCTCTGGTATCCGATCGTCATCGCGGCGGCGACCTTCGTCATCGGGATGCTCTTCGTGCGGGAGACCAAGGACGTGGACATCTTCCAGCACGACTGATCCCGGCCGAACCATGCGAGGGCGCAGGCGGAGCGATCCGCCTGCGCCGCTTCGTTTTCGCGGACGTTGCCGGCACCGCGGGCTTCGTCTAGGCAGGGCCGGCGGGAACTTGCGGGGTGCGGCCGGTGCGGGACGATGCGTTCGAGGCCGAGCTGCGCGCCCGCATCGACGGCAAGACCAAGCCGGTGGGCGCGCTCGGCCGGATCGAGGATCTGGCCGCGCATGTCGCGCGGGCGACCGGCAGCCTCGAGCCGGCGATGCGGTCGTGCCAGCTCACGATCTTCGCCGCCGACCACGGGCTCGCCGCCGCCGGGGTTTCGGCCTATCCGCCGGCGGTGACCCGGCAGATGCTCGTGAACTTTCTCGGCGGCAATGCCGCCGCCAACGTCTTCGCGCGCGTGGTCGGCGTCGCGGTGCGGGTCGTCGATGCCGGGGTCTCGGGCGATCCGGTCCGCCACCCGGACCTCGTCGCGCGCCGGATCGGCGCGGGCACGTGCAACGCGCTGCGCGAGCCGGCGATGACCGCGGCGGAGCGCGAGCGGGCGCTGGCGGCCGGGCGGGCGCTCGGGGGCGACGGCGCGTGGGACGCGGTCTGCTTCGGCGAGATGGGGATCGGCAACACCGCCTCGGCGGCGCTCCTCGCGCACAAGGCGACGGGGCTGGCGCTCGAGGCGCTGGTCGGGCGCGGCACCGGGCTCGACGATGCCGGGCTGGCGCGCAAGCGCCGGCTGCTCGCCGAGGCGGCGGCGCGCACGCCGGAGCGACTGGCGGCGCCGGACGCGCTGGCCGAGTACGGCGGCTTCGAGATCGCGATGATGGCGGGGGCGATGCTCGGTGCCGCCGCGGCCGGGCGGGTGGTGATCGTGGACGGCTTCATCGCCGGCGCGGCCGCGCTGGTGGCGCTCGACGCGGCACCTGAGGCGCGGCGGGCGCTGGTCTTCGCGCATCGCTCGGCGGAGCACGGCCATAGCGCGCTGCTCGGGCACTTCGGCGTGGTGCCGCTGCTCGATCTCGACATGCGGCTCGGCGAAGGGACCGGCGCGCTGCTCGCCTGGCCGCTGGTCCGCGCCGCCGCCGCGATGCTGCGCGAGATGGCGAGCTTCGAGAGTGCGGGGATCAGCGGACCGGCATGAGCGGGCGGGTGCGCGACGAGGTGGCGGCGGTTCTGCTGGCCTGGCAGTTCCTGACCCGGGTGCCGCTCCCGCGGGCGCCGGCCTACACGCCGGCGCGGATGGCCGCGGCGCCGCGCTGGTTCCCGGCGGTCGGGGCGGTGATCGGGGTGGCGGGCGCCTGCGTTCTCGTGGCGGCGGCGTCGGTGCTGCCGATGGCGGTCGCCGTGCTGCTGTCGACGGCGGCGACCGTGGCGCTGACCGGGGCGCTGCACGAGGACGGGCTGGCCGACACCTGCGACGGCATGGGAGCCGCGACGCGGGAGCGCGCGCTCGAGGTCATGCGCGACAGCCGGCTCGGCACCTTCGGGGCGGTCGGCCTCGGGCTGACGCTGGCGACCAAGGTCGCGGCGCTGGCGGCGATGCCGGCCGGGCTGGCGGCGGCCGCGCTCATCGCCGGGCACGCCGCGAGCCGGCTGTCGAGCCTCGTGGTGGTGGCGACGCGCACCTACGTGCGCGAGACCGGCGCGGGCGGGTTCACGGCGCAGGGGATCGGTGCGGGTGGTCTGGCGGTGGCCGCGGCGACGGCGATCATGGCAATGGGCGGGCTTGTGTGGGGGGCTGGCGGGCTGGCGCTCGCGAGCGCGGCCGGGCTGGCCGCTGGGCACCTGCTCGCGCGGGGGTTGTTCGAGCGGCGGCTCGGCGGCTACACCGGCGATTGCCTGGGGGCGGTGCAGCAGCTGAGCGAGGTCGGGTTCTATCTCGGCGTGCTCGCGTGGCTCTGATACTGGTGCGGCACACCCGGCCTCTGCTCGCGGGGCTCTGCGCGGGGCTGAGCGAGGTCGAGCTCGCGCCGAGCTTCGCGGCCGAGGCGGCGGCGGTCGCCGGCGGGATCGGGCCGGCGGCGCGGATCGTCTCGAGCCCGCTTGGCCGCTGCCGGCGGCTGGCCGACGACCTCGGGCACCGGCTCGGCCTGCCGGTCGCGCTCGACGATCGCTGGCGCGAGATGGACTTCGGGAGCTGGGAGGGGCGGGCCTGGGACGCGCTGCCGCGCGGCGAGCTCGACGCCTGGGCGGCCGATCTCATGCACGCGCGGCCGCACGGCGGCGAGAGCGTCGCGATGCTCTTGGAGCGGACCCGCGGCGCGATCGAGGACTGGGGCGGCGGCGAGGCCACGCTGGCGGTGACTCACGCCGGGGTGATCCGCGCGGCGCTGTTCGCCGCGGGCGATGCGGCGGCTTGGCAGCGCGAGATCCCGTTCGGCGGGATCTTCAGGATGCGGGGCTGACCAGCGCGGGGGGCGCAAGGCGTATGCGGCGGCGGAGTCGGCGGATCGCGGCCGCGAGCCGGTGCGGCAGGGGCGGCGCCGGAAGGCGGCCGGCGCGGGCGAGGCGCTCGACTTCGGCGAGGTAGAGGCGATGGGACAGCGGGCTGAGGTCGGGCACGGCGGCGGTTCCGGATGACGGCCGCCGGCCTGTCCGGCGGCACGGGGCGAGTATCACGGCGAAGTGCAAAGAGAGCGTTTACGCCCACCGGCCGGCGATCAGGCGTGAAAAGCGCGAGGCGCTGAGCGCAAGGCGATGGAAATGCGACGTTTTCGGCGTATGGATCCCGTATGGAACCCATATGGTACACGGCCATACGTTTTGGGGATGCCAGCGAGCGTTACGCGGGGCGCGATCGGCCGACCTGACCATCTGGCCGGGTAGCCCTTGCGGAGGCTGCGCGGCGACACTATTCCTCACCAGCGACCAGGGGAGCGCGGAGGCGGGGTCCCGGAGCGGCGAAAGGCACGATGCGATGAAAGACCCGGTTGAGACCTACATGAACCTCGTGCCGATGGTGGTCGAGCAGACCGCCCGGGGCGAGCGCGCCTACGACATCTTCTCGCGGCTCCTGAAGGAGCGGATCATCTTCGTCTCGGGGCCGATCCACGACGGCATGGCGACGCTGATCGTCGCGCAGCTGCTGTTCCTCGAGGCGGAGAACCCGAAGAAGGAAATCTCGATGTACATCAACAGCCCGGGCGGCGTCGTGACCGCCGGGCTCTCGATGTACGACACGATGCAGTACATCCGGCCGCCGGTCTCGACGCTCTGCGTCGGGCAGGCGGCGTCGGCGGCGTCGCTCCTGCTGATCGCCGGCGCCAAGGACATGCGCTTCTCGCTGCCGAACGCCTCGATCATGGTGCACCAGCCCTCGGGCGGCTACCAGGGCCAGGCGACCGACATCATGATCCACGCCGAGCAGACGCTGAAGATCAAGAAGCGGTTGAACGAGATCTATTCGAAGCATTCCGGCCAGCCGATCGACGTGGTCGAGCTGGCGCTGGAGCGTGACCGCTACATGACGCCCGAGGAGGCGAAGGACTGGGGTCACATCGACGCGATCGTCGAAAAGCGCGATCTCGAGGCAATGAAGGCCTCGTGACGCCCTTCGGCAGGGCGGGAACCCTTCACGGCTTTGCGCTTGTAATTGTCGGCTCAAGCATGTTCCAATGGACGGGGCTTGCCACGGGCCGTGGACGGACGAGATTGATGGCGCAGGAAAGATTGGCAGAGGCCGGAGGCGCGGAATGAGCAAGGTGGGCGGCGGCGACGCGAAGAACACCCTCTACTGCTCGTTTTGCGGCAAGAGCCAGCATGAGGTCAGGAAGCTGATCGCCGGCCCGACGGTGTTCATCTGCGACGAATGCGTCGAGCTCTGCATGGACATCATCCGCGAGGAGACGAAGTCGAACCTCGTGAAGTCGTCGGACGGCGTGCCCACGCCGCAGGAGATCTGCAAGGTTCTCGACGACTACGTCATCGGCCAGCAGGTCGCAAAGCGCGTGCTCTCGGTCGCCGTGCACAACCACTACAAGCGGCTCAACCACGCCCAGAAGAACACCGACGTCGAGCTGCAGAAGTCGAACATCATGCTGATCGGGCCGACCGGCTGTGGCAAGACGCTGCTGGCGCAGACGCTGGCCCGCATCCTCGACGTGCCCTTCACGATGGCGGACGCGACGACGCTGACCGAGGCCGGCTACGTCGGCGAGGATGTCGAGAACATCATCCTCAAGCTGCTGCAGTCGGCCGAGTACAACGTCGAGCGGGCGCAGCGCGGCATCGTCTACATCGACGAGGTCGACAAGATCAGCCGCAAGTCGGACAATCCCTCGATCACCCGCGACGTGTCGGGCGAGGGGGTGCAGCAGGCGCTCCTGAAAATCATGGAGGGGACCGTCGCGAGCGTTCCCCCGCAGGGCGGGCGCAAGCATCCGCAGCAGGAATTCCTGCAGGTCGACACCACGAACATCCTCTTCATCTGCGGCGGCGCCTTCGCCGGGCTCGACAAGATCATCGCCCAGCGCGGCCGCGGCTCGGCGATGGGGTTCGGCGCCGAGGTGAAGGATCCGGACGAGCGGCGGGTCGGCGAGCTCTTTCAGGCGCTCGAGCCCGAGGATCTGCTGAAGTTCGGGCTGATCCCCGAGTTCGTCGGCCGCCTGCCGGTGCTCGCGACGCTGACCGACCTCGACGAGGACGCGCTGATCACCATCCTGACCGAACCGAAGAACGCGCTGATCAAGCAGTATCAGCGGCTCTTCGAGATGGAGGACGTGCAGCTCTCCTTCACCGACGACGCGCTGAAGGCGGTGGCCAAGCGCGCCATCGACCGCAAGACCGGCGCACGGGGCTTGCGCTCGATCCTCGAGGAGGTGCTGCTCGACACCATGTTCGAGCTGCCCTCGATGCAGGGGGTCGAGGAGGTCGTCGTCAACGAGGAGTGCATCCTCCGGAAGGGCGAGCCGCTCCTGATCTACGCCGACCGCAAGGAAGGTTCCGCCTCGGCCTCGTGAGACCCTGCACGCTCGTGCATGCGGGCGGTTTATCCTCCTGTGATGGCGCAAGGCGCGGCTTGCGCCGCGCGGCGGCCTTTGCCGCCGACAAGGAGCGCGCGGTGCGCGCATTGTTTCTTGCTCGTTTCGCGCCCGTTGGCGCGAAACGACTGCTCTCCAGGTTTCAAGGCCGTATGAAGACCTTTGCGCCGATGACGGCGCCCGGCGCGCTGGATCCTCCGCGCCGGTTGCGCCATAACGGGCGGGACGGCGACAACATGGGGACGGCATGAGCTTCAAAAGCTTTCTGATGAAGTTCTTCACCTGGTGGAACGGCCAGACCTTCGGCACGCAGTTCTACACCTGGCGCCACGGCAAGCGCGTCGGCGAGGATGCCGAGGGCAACATCTACTACCAGTCGAAGGACGGCGCGCGGCGCTGGGTCATCTATAACGGCGAGGCGGAGGCGAGCCGGGTCTCGCCCGAGTGGCACGGCTGGCTGCACCACACCTACCAGGAGCCGCCGACGGCGACGCCGCTGGCGCACAAGCCCTGGGAGAAGCCGCACGTGCCGAACCTGACCGGCAGCGCGCTCGCCTACCGGCCCCCCGGCAGCATTCTCTCGCCCGGCCCGCAGACCCAGCCGGACTACCAGGCCTGGGTGCCGGAGTAAGGGGCGCGGGATGGCGAACAGCGCCGCGGAGACCGTGATTGGCGCGGCCGTGCTCGCCACGGCGGTGGGCTTCGTGGTCTACGCCGGCCAGACCCGCGGCGTGCAGCTCGCCGGCACCAGCTACCCGCTGACCGCGAGCTTTCGCAGCGCCGAGGGGATCAGCGTCGGCACCGACGTGCGGCTGGCGGGCATCACCATCGGCTCGGTGACCGGGCTCGAGCTCGACCGCGAGACCTTCGAGGCGAAGGCGACCTTCAGCGTGGCCGGAGACCTCGCGCTGCCCGAGGACTCGGACGTGAAGATTGCGTCGGAGAGCCTGCTCGGCGGCGCCTTTGTCGAGATCACCCCGGGGGCATCGGAGTTCATTCTGGCGGCCGGCGACGAGATCGTGAACACCCAAGGGTCGGTCAGCCTGCTCAATCTCCTCATGCGTTTCGGAACCGGACAATGAAGGCGTTTCCCCTTGTCGCCGTGCTGGCGCTCGCCGCCGGTCAGGCGGTGGCGGCGCAGTCGGTGCAGAGCGTCGACACGGAGGGCACGCTGCAGGCGAGCGTCCTGCACCTGCGCGGGCTCGACACGCTGAACGGGACCACCGAGGACATCGTGATCCGGGTCGGCGAGACGGTGCGCTTCGGCCATCTCGAGATCCTCGCCGAGGCCTGCCGGGTGCCGCGCGGCGACGAGACGGTCGATGCCTACGCGTTCCTGCGCATCCGCGACGTGCGCGAGGAGGTGCCGCGCTTCTCGGGCTGGATGTTCGCGTCCTCGCCGGCGCTCTCGGCGCTCGACCATTCGCGCTACGACGTCTGGGTCGAGAGCTGCAGCAACGACTGACGGCTGGCGTCCGCGGGCAGCGCGAGGAAGCGGGCGGGCCGCCCCACGGCCGCGGCGAGCTCGCGGCGATAGGCGGCGCGGCTGATCTCGATGGCGCCGAGCCGGGCCAGGTGGTCGGTGACGAACTGGGTGTCGAGGAGCCGGAAGCCGCCGGCGTTGAGGCGCGCGATGAGGGCGATCAGCGCGAACTTCGAGGCGTCGCGCATCCGGCTGAACATGCTCTCGCCGAAGAACGCCGCGCCGAGCGCCACCCCGTAGAGGCCGCCCGCGAGCCGGCCCTCGTGCCAGATCTCGACCGAGTGCGCGTAGCCTAGCCGGTGCAGGTCGTGGTAGAGCCGCATGATCTCGGCGTTGATCCAGGTCTCCTCGCGGTCGGCGCAGCCGGCGAGGACGCCGGCGAAGTCGCGGTCGACGCCGATTTCGAAGCTGCCGGAGAGAAAGCTGCGGGCGAGCCGGCGGGAGACATGCAGGCCGTCGAGCGGCAACACGCCGCGGCGCTGCGGGTCGACCCAGAAGAGCTCGCCGGCTTCAGCCGATTCCGCCATCGGGAAGACGCCCGAGGCGTAGGCCTGCAGGAGCAGGCTCGGCGTGATCTCCGGAAGCGCCTCGTCGCGCAGGGCGCTACTCCTCGGCCTGCCTGGCGAGGAACGCCTCCAGCCAGTGGATGTTGTAGTCGCCCTTCTGGATGTCCGGGTCGTCGAGCAGCGCGTGGAAGAGCGGCGTCGTCGTGTCGATGCCGTCGACGATGAGCTCGTTGAGCGCGCGGCGCAGGCGGGAGAGCGCGAGCTGGCGGTTGCGGCCGTGCACGATCAGCTTGCCGATCAGGCTGTCGTAGTAGGGGGGGATCGTGTAGCCGTCGTAGATGGCGCTGTCCATGCGGACGCCGAGGCCGCCCGGGGCGTAGTAGGTGCGGATCCTGCCGGGCGAGGGCTGGAAGTTCGGCAGCTTCTCGGCGTTGATCCGGCACTCGATCGCGTGGCCGGTCGGCACCAGCTCGTCCTGGCTGAACGACATCGGCAGCCCGGCGGCGACGCGGATCTGCTCCTGCACGAGGTCGACGTCGAAGATCGCCTCGGTCACCGGGTGCTCGACCTGCAGGCGGGTGTTCATCTCGATGAAGTAGAACTCGCCCTTTTCGTAGAGGAACTCGATCGTGCCGGCGCCGGCGTAGTTGATCGTCGCGACGGCGTCGGCGCAGATCTTGCCGATCCGGCCGCGCGTCGCTGCGTCGATCACCGGCGAGGGCGCCTCCTCGAGCACCTTCTGGTGGCGGCGCTGCAGCGAACAGTCGCGCTCGCCGAGGTGGACGGCGCCGCCCTTGCCGTCGCCGAAGACCTGCACCTCGATATGGCGGGGGGCGCCGAGGTACTTCTCGAGGTAGACTTCGTCGTTGCCGAAGGCGGCCTTGGCCTCGGCGCGGGCGGTCTGGAAGGCGCTCTCCATCTCGTCGGCGTGGCGGGCGAGCTTCATGCCGCGGCCGCCGCCGCCCGCGGTGGCCTTGACGAGGACGGGGTAGCCGAGCGCCTTGCCGACCCGCTTCGCGTCCTCGAGCGTCGGGACCGCGCCGTCGGAGCCCGGGACGCAGGGCACGCCGAGCGCCTTCATCGTCTCCTTGGCCGTGATCTTGTCGCCCATCAGGCGGATGTGCTCGGAGGTCGGGCCGATGAAGGTGATGTTGTGGTCCTCGCAGATCTGCACGAAGTTCGCGTTCTCGGAGAGGAAGCCGTAGCCCGGGTGAATCGCCTCGGCGCCGGTGATCTCGCAGGCGGCGATAATGTTGGGCATCGACAGGTAGCTCTGGCTCGCCGGCGGCGGGCCGACGCAGACGCTCTCGTCGGCCATCCGGACGTGCATGGCGTTCGAGTCGGCGGTCGAGTGGATCGCCACCGTCTGGATGCCCATCTCCTTGCAGGCGCGGTGGATGCGGAGCGCGATCTCGCCGCGGTTGGCGATCAGGACCTTGGTGAACATCGGCGGGTCAGCTCGCGGTCATGGGGCGCGTGCGGCGGCGGGTCATTCCAGGATCATCAGCGGGGCGCCGAACTCGACCGGCTGCCCGTCCTCGACCAGGATGCGCTTGACCCGACCGGCCCGCGGCGCGGCGATCTGGTTCATGGTCTTCATCGCCTCGATGATCAGGATGGTCTGCCCCTCGGCCACCGGGTCGCCGACCTTGACGAAGGCCGGCGCCTCCGGCTCCGCCTGCAGGTAGGCGGTGCCCACCATCGGCGACGGCACGACGCCCGGATCCTCCGCCGGATCGGCGGCCGGCTGCGGCCCCGCAGAGGCGGCCGGAGCCGGAGCCGGGGCGGTGGCGATCTGCAGGGGGGCTGCAACCGGGAGTGGCGCTGCGACGGCCGGCTGCCGTGCCACGCGCACGGTCAGCGCCCCCTCCTCGCCGTAGTCGCGCTTGACCTCGATCTCGGTCAGGTCGTTCTCGCGCAAGAGCTCGGCCAGGGCCCTGATGAAGTCGATGTCGGACTCCTGCGGTCTCTTGCTCATGCGTGCGCCCTGTTCTTATCGGAGCGGTCTCTCGCCGCCTGCCCTCGTTGCCGGGGTAGGATCGTGTATATTCGGCCGGGCGCGGGGTGGGAAGGGCGGAAATCCCGCCTCAGTTGGTCGCCCGTACCTCGCCCACCAGGTCGCGCATCTGCGCCAGCGGCAGGTAGCCGCGCACCATCCGGTCGTCGAAGACGAAGGTCGGCGTGCCGGAGATCGCCAGCGTCGCCGCAAGCTCGCGGGTGGCGGCGAGCCGGCGGTCGACCTCCGGGTCCTGCATCGCCGGGCGGATCGCCGCCGGGTCGAGGCCCACCTCGGCCAGCGCCTGGTCGAGGCTGACGTCGGTGATCTCGCCCTTGAGCTCCATCAGCCGGTCGTGCAGCGTGGCGTAGGCTTCCGGCCCCCTGGTGATCAGCGTGGCCACCGCGGCGCGGGCCGCGAGCTCGGAGCCCGGCCCGAGGATCGGCATCTCCTTGACGATCAGCCGGATGTCGCCGTCGCTCTCGATCATCTCGGTGAGCTCGGGCTGCGCCTTGCGGCAGAAGCCGCACTGGTAGTCGAGGAACTCGACGACGGTGAAGCTGCCCTCGGGGTTGCCGCCGACCCAGGAGAAGCCGTCGTCGAAGATCTGCGGGGCGTTGCTGGCGATGAGCGCGCGGTCGCCTTCCTCGGTCGCGACGCGCTGCTTTTCCTCGAGCAGCTGGATCATCTCCATGACGATCTCGGGGTGCTCGAGGAGATAGGCGCGGATCTCGGCGTGCAGCGCCGCGCGGTCGGTCTCGCTGAAGGGCGAGGACATCGCGGGCTGGCCGACGGCCGGCAGCGCGGCGCCGAGGAGAAGCATAAGTCCGACGATCGCACCACGCATAGGCTACTCACTCCGGGGGGCCCTTCGGGCGATGGTAATCATATCCTGCGCGCGGCGCCAACCCGGCGAGCCTTCGGGCAGCAGCGCGGCGGCGCGCGCGGCGTTGCGCTCGGCGTCGCGGAACCGGCCGGCGAGCGCGAAGCGCTCGGCGGTGGCGAGCGCCGCCGCGCCGTCGTTGCCGAGCCGCGCCTCGGCGAGCGCGAGGTCGTGCAGCACCCCGGCATTGGCGTCGTCGGCGTCGGCCGAGCGTGCCAGCACGTCGCGCGCCTCGGCGGTGGCGGCGGCGTCGTCCATGTTGAGGAGCGCCCGGCCGAGCCCGCCGAGGATCAGCGGCTGCTTCGGCGCCAGCGCGGCCGCCTGCCGGTAGGCGTCCGCCGCCGGGGCGGCGCGGCCGGATTCGAGCAGGATCTGGCCCTTGAGCTCGAGGTAGTAAGGATCGCCGGGGCGAGCCGCGATCAGCGCGTCGGCGCCGGCGATGGCTTGCGCGGGGTCCGGCCGCCGGTGCCAGGCGACGGTGCGCGCGAGGAGGGCGGCCTCGGAGCCGTCCTCCGGCGGATACCGGCGCAAGGTCTGGGCAGGGCTCGCGAGGAAAGCGGTCAGCTTCGCCACCATCCGCGCATGCCAGTATTCGTCCTCGGCCGACGGCCCGTCGCCCTTCGGCATCTTGGCGACGCGATCCTCGATCATCGCGATGCGGTCGCTCCAGAGCGGATGGTTCTGCGCGTAGGGATCGGCATAGGCGCCGATCAGCGCGTCCTGCCCGCGGAAATGATCGAGCACCTCGAGGATCGCCGCCGGGTCGCTGCCCGCGGCTGCCAGGTAGCGCAGGCCGGCCTGGTCGGCGCTTGCCTCCTCGGCCCGGCTGTGCGCGAGCGCCGTGCGCTGCGCCGCCTGGCCGGTGCCCATGGCGATGGCGACCCCGGCCTCCGGGCTGCCGCCGACCGCGGCGGCGGCGGCGCCGATCATGCCGATCGCAGCGATGCCGCGCGCGCCGCGCAGCGACTGCTCGCGCCGGCTGAGGTGACCGCCGGTGATGTGTCCGAGCTCGTGCGCGAGAACCGCACGGATCTGGTCGATCGAGTCGAGCTCGGTCAGGAGGCCGGTATGGACGAAGATGTTCTGGCCGCCGGCGACGAAGGCATTCGGCGCGTCGTCCTCGACGATGTAGATCGAGATGCTGCCCGGCGAGACCCCCGCCGCCCGGAACAGCGGAAACGCGATCCGCTCCAGCGTCTGCTCGATCTCGGCGTCGCGGATCAGCGACAGCGCCGCCGCCGGACTCGCGGCGAGCACCAGCGCCACGAGCGGCGCGAGCAGGCGAAGGACCGGGCGCAGGCTGTTCTCCATCGGTTGCGCGGGCGAGGTTAGGGGAGGGGTGGTGCGGGCAGCAACCGGGGGTGTGGCCGATCCCTGCATCGTGAACGGCCTAAGCCGCATCGTCGCCGCGCTTGCCCTCGGGCGGGTCGACGCGGAGATGCAGGTCGAGGGCGTTCAACACGCCGAGAAGCGTGCTGAGCTTCGGATCGCCTTCGCTCCGCAGCGCCTTGTAGAGCGCCTCGCGGGTGACGCCCGCCTTTCGCGCGATGGCGGTCATCCCCTAAGCCTTGGCGACCTCGCCGAGCGCGGCGGCGATCAGGCCGGGATCCTGGTCTTCGACCGATGCCTTGAGGGCCTCGTCGATGTAGGCGGCGACCGCCTCGGGTGTGTCAAGGTACTCCGCGGCGCTGAATGGATGGGTCTTCAGGGTCATTCCTCCACCTCCTTGGCCATTCGCCGGGCGCGCGTGATGTCCGCGGATTGCCCTTTCTTGGTACCGCCGCACAGCAGCAGGATCAGCATCTCGCCCCTTCGGATGAAGTACAGCCGATAGCTTGGCCCGTGGTCGATCCGCATCTCCGAGACACCTTCGCCACCGCCTTCACGTCGCCGAGATTGCCGCGGGAAGCGCGCGTGAGCCGCATGGCGATCTTCGCCCTAGCGCGCGCGTCGCTGAGGCGCGCCAGCCAGTCGATGAACTCCTCGGTCTGACGCACGATCATGCTGTGTGTCCTATAATTCACATGGCCGCAGAACTCAATCCGCTGGTGAACCGTGGTTTCCGGGGCGCGTTCGGCTTGCGCTCGCCGGCACTCCGCCGGTAAGTGCCGGCAAGGATGGGAGAACGGCAATGCGAACCTCGAGACGCGGCGAAGTGGATCCCTTCATCGTGATGGACGTGATGGAGGCGGCGCGGGCCGAGGAGGCGCGCGGCCGCTCGGTGATCCACATGGAGGTCGGCCAGCCGGGCACGCCGGCGCCGGCAGCCGCCCGGGCGGCGCTCGCGCGCGCGATGGAGGCGGGGCCGCTCGGCTACACGGTGGCGCTCGGGCTGCCGGCGCTCCGGGAACGGATCGCCCGGCTCTACCGCGCCTGGTATGGGGTGGAGCTCGATCCGGGCCGCGTCGTGGTGACGGCCGGGTCGTCGGCGGGGTTCATCCTTGCGTTCACCAGCCTCTTCGAGCGCGGCGACAAGGTGGCGATCGGCGATCCCGGCTATCCGAGCTACCGCAACATCCTGCGCGCGCTCGACCTCGAGCCGGTGCGGCTGCCGACGGGTCCGGACGACCGCTACCAGCCGGTGCCGCGCGACCTCGGCGACGGGCTCGCCGGGGTCCTGGTCGCGAGCCCGGCCAACCCGACCGGCACCATGCTCGCCCGCTCCGAGCTCGCGGCGCTGATCGAGCGGGCGGCGGAGCGGGGCATCGCCTTCATCTCGGACGAGATCTACCATGGCATCCAGTACGGGGCGCGGGCGCTCTCGGCGCTCGAGATCTCCGACGACGTCTACGTCATCAACTCGTTCTCGAAGTACTTCTCGATGACGGGCTGGCGGATCGGCTGGATGGTGGTGCCGCAGGCGCATGTCCGCCGCATCGAGCGGCTGGTGCAGAACTTCTTCATCTGCGCCCCGCATGCGAGCCAGGTCGCCGCGCTGGCGGCGCTCGACGCCACCGCGGAGCTCGACGCGAACCTCGCCGTCTACCGCGCCAATCGAGCGCTGATGCTCGAAGGGCTGCCGCGCGCCGGGTTCAGCCGGATCGCGCCGCCCGACGGCGCCTTCTACATCTATGCCGACGTGGCGGAGATGACGAACGACAGCCGCGAGCTCTGCGCGCGGATCCTGCGCGAGGCGGGGGTGGCGGTCACCCCCGGCCTCGACTTCGACCCCGAGCGCGGGGCGGGCACCTTGCGCTTTTCCTATGCCGGCGCGACGGCGGACATCGCCGAGGGCCTGCGCCGGCTCGCCGCCTGGCGCCGGCCCTGACGGCGGGGCCGGCTCAGGACCCGCCGATCGCGCGCGACCACCAGCCGCGCCGCTTCGGGCCGCTCGGTTCCGGCGCCTCGGTTTCCTGAGCGGCTTCCTCCGGAGCGGCTTCGGGCTCCTCGGCCGGCGCCTCCGGCTCCTCCGCCGCCGTCTCCCCCGGCACGGCGCCGGAGACGATCGCGCTCGTCACCTCGGCCAGCACCGCCGTCACCGGCTTCCTCACCCGCTCGCGGGTCCGGCGCTGCGGCGCATCGGCCTCCGGCACCTCGACGATCTCCGAGACCGGCTCCTCGCCGAGGTCGATCAGCTCGCCGAAGGGCGATGGCAGCGCCGCCTCGGCGGGCGCGACGGGCGTCTCGGGCGCCGCTTCGCCGGCACGCCCGCGCGAGCGACGCCGCGACTTGGTCCGCGCGGCCGGCTCCGCCTCGGCGACCTCCTCGGCCACCGGCTCGACCATCTCGGCCTCGGACTCGGCCGCGGCCTCGGCGACGGCCTCGGTATCGGTATCGGCGTCCGCCTCGTCGCCCTGCGGCCCCGACTGCTGGCCGGTCTTGCCGCCGCCCCGCCGCCGCCGGCGCCGCTTGCGCTTGCCCGACGGCTTCTCGTCCGTCGCGGCATCCACCGCCGTCTCCTCCTCGTCGGCGACCTCTTCCTCGTCCTCGACCTCCTCCTCGGGGTAGGCGACCGGAGGCAGGTTCAGGCTCTCCGGCGTCGGGATGATCCGCGAGGCGGTCTTGAAGCGCTCGACCCGGTAGTCGGGCGAGATCAGCGCCGCGTCGCCCTCGACCCGGACCGAGAGGCCGAAGCGGACCTCGATCATGGCGATGTGCTCGCGCTTCTGGTTCAGGAGGTAGTTGGCGATCTCGACCGGCGCGACGATCAGCACCTCCTTCGAGCGCGCCTTGACCCCCTCCTCCTCGACCTCGCGCAGCAGCGCGAGGGCCATCGAGTCGTCGGAGCGGACCCGGCCGGTGCCGTGGCAGTGCGGGCAGGCCTTGGTCGTCGCCTCGATCATGCCCGGCCGCAGCCGCTGGCGCGACATCTCGAGGAGGCCGAACGGCGAGATGCGCCCGACCTGGATGCGGGCGCGGTCGGACTTCAGCTTGTCCTTGAGCCGCTTCTCGACCGCGACGTTGTTGCGCCGGTCCTCCATGTCGATGAAGTCGATGACGACGAGGCCGGCGAGGTCGCGCAGCCGCATCTGCCGCGCCGCCTCCTCGGCGGCCTCGAGGTTGGTCTTGAGCGCGGTGTCCTCGATCGACGCCTCGCGGGTCGCCCGTCCCGAGTTCACGTCGATCGCGACCAGCGCCTCGGTGACGTCGATGACGATGTAGCCGCCGCTCTTGAGCTGCACGACCGGGTTGAACATCGCCGAGAGGTAGCTCTCGACCTGGAAGCGCGAGAACAGGGGCAGCGGGTCGGCGTAGTGCTTCACGTTCTTCGCGTGCGAAGGCATGAGCATCTTCATGTAGTCCTTGGCCTCGCGGTAGCCGCGCTCGCCGTCGACGAGGATCTCGTCCATCTCGCGGCTGTAGAGGTCGCGGATCGCCCGCTTGATCAGGCTGCCTTCCTCGTAGATCGGCGAGGGCGCGATCGACTTCAGCGTCAGGTCGCGGATCTGCTCCCACTGGCGCAGCAGGTACTCGTAGTCGCGCTTGATCTCGGTCTTGGTCCGGCTCGCGCCCGCGGTGCGGATGATGAGCCCGGCGCCGTCCGGCACGGTGATCGAGGAGGAGATCTCCTTGAGCTTCTTGCGGTCGGCGGCGTTGGTGATCTTGCGGCTGATCCCGCCGCCGCGCGCGGTGTTCGGCATCAGCACGCAGTAGCGGCCGGCGAGCGACAGGTAGGTGGTGAGCGCCGCGCCCTTGTTGCCGCGCTCCTCCTTGACGACCTGCACGAGCAGGATCTGGCGGACCTTGATGACCTCCTGGATCTTGTAGCGGCGCTGCCGCGCCTTGCGGACCGGGCGCTCCTCGTGGGCGTCGTCGCCGCCCACGGCCTCGTATTCGTGCTCGTGGTCGTGCGCCTCGTCGTCGTCACCGGCCGGCTCGTCGGGGACGTCGATCTCGATGTCGCCGGCGGCGGCCGACGGGGGCGGCACGTCCTCGAGGCCTTCGGCCGCGGCCGCCGGCGCGTTGAGCTCGGTCACCGCCTCGGCCACGACCGCGTCGTCGCCGGCCGGGGCGCCCTCGGTAGCGGGCTGCGTGCGGCGGCGGCTGCGCGAGCGGGCGCGCGGCTTCGCCTTTTCCCGCGTCGCCTCCTCGTCGGCCTCGCGCGCGAGCGCGGCCTCCTCGGCAATCAGCGCCTCGCGGTCGGCCTTGGGGATCTGGTAGTAGTCGGGATGGATTTCCGAGAAGGCGAGGAACCCGTGGCGGTTGCCGCCGTAGTCGACGAACGCCGCCTGCAGCGACGGCTCGACCCGGGTGACCTTGGCGAGGTAGATGTTGCCGGCGAGCTGCCGCTTGTTCAGCAACTCGAAGTCGAACTCATCGACACGCGTTCCATCCACCACCACGACGCGGGTTTCTTCCGCGTGGGTGGCGTCGATCAGCATTTTCTTTGTCATGGTTTCTTTCGCGAACGCCGGGCACGGGCGCTGCGAAGCGGCCGCCTGTGTCCGAGGCTCCAGGGGGTGGTGCGGCATGCCGCCGACCCGACGGTTCCGCCCGGCCCATCACTGGGCCGCGATGCGGGTTCGACAAGGGTCCTGCGCGCTTCACCGCGTTTCGTCTCCGGCGCGGGGCGAAAGCGCGCCCCGGGCCCATTGTTCAGTCCGGGCCGAAGGCCCGGGTGGATTCCTTCGTGACGCGAGCGCGCCTGTCGCAGGTTTGCCGGGATCATCCAAGACGACTGCAGCGGTCTTGCAATGCCGCGAGCGTGCGACGAATACGAGTAGGAAGCGGAGCTGCGCATCCGTTCCGACCGGCCACCTTATGCACGGGCCGGCCGAAATGACAAATGGTTTTTCCGGGCGCGGACGGCAACGGCGGGGCAGGGCGGTGACGGGAAGCCGATCCAATCGCTGGCATTTTGCCGTCGCGCTCGTGCTCGCGGCGGTGTTCGCGCCCGGCCTTGGGTCCGCTGTCCTGGCCGGGCCAGGGACCGGCGCCGCGGCCCGCGCCGACGCCGCGCGCTCGGGCGTCGCCACCGCCTGGTTCGGCCGCCGGCTGTCGTTCCGGCTGCAGCTCGACCGGCCGGTGCCGTTCCGCGTCTTCACGCTCGACGCGCCGCCGCGGGTCGTCGCCGACTTCGCCGGGCTCGACTGGAGCGGCTTCGATCCGGCCGCGGTCGCCCCCGGCCTGCGGGTCGGCCGCATCCAGCCTGGCTGGTCGCGGCTGGTCCTCGCCCTGCCGGCGCCGCTCGCGCTCCGCTCGGCCGAGCTCGTGCCGGACGCCGGGGGCGCCCGGCTCGAGGTTCGGCTGGCCCGGGTCTCCGCCGCCGACTTCGCCCGCGTCTCGGGCGCGCCGCCCGGCGTCTGGCCGGCGGGGGCCCCCGCGCGCGCCGCGCCGGTGGCGCGCGGCAACGGCGCGGTCACGGTCGCCATCGATCCCGGCCACGGCGGGATCGACCCGGGCGCGGTGCGCGACGGCGTGCTCGAGAAGCAGGTGGCCCTCGCCTTCGCGCGCGACCTCAGGGACACGCTGCTGGCCGCCGGCTTCCGCGTCGCCCTCACCCGCGACGGCGACGACTTCGTGGCGCTCGACGACCGGGTCGCCGCTGCCCGCGCCGCCGGGGCCGACCTCCTGCTCTCGATCCACTGCAACGCCGTCGAGGACCGGGCCGTCTCGGGCGCGATCACCTTCACGCGCTCCGAGCGGGGGTCGAGCCCGGCCGCGCTCGCCCGCGCCCGGCAGGAGAACGCCGCCGATGCCGTGGCCGGCCTGGCGGCGATCGCCCCGGGCGACCCGGTGCACGCCGTCCTCGCCGACATCGCGCGCAACCGAACCGACGCGCGCTCCGCGCGCCTCGCCGAGAGCCTGGTCGCCGCGTTCGGGCCGGTCGTCGGGCTCGCCCCCGGATATCCGCGTCAGGCCGCGAACTTCCACGTGCTGCGCGCCCCCGACCTGCCCTCGGTCCTGGTCGAGCTCGGCTTCCTTTCCAACCCGGCCGACCGTGCCGCGATGACCGCGCCGGCCTGGCGGCGAGGCGCCGCCCGGGCGGTCCGCGACGGGCTCGAGGACTGGCTCGCCACCGAGGCCGCCGCCGGACACGGCCGCTGAGCGACCGCGCGAGCCCGGCGAGGCCGGCGGCTTCGCCGGCCGGCGGGAGCGGCGCGCGGGCGTCGCGCTTGTGGCGGCGCCGCGCCCGCGCCGCGCTGAGGCGTCGCGCGGGTTTCGGCGTTGCAAGAGAAGAAAGAGAAGATCTGCGCCGAGGCGTTGATGAAGCGGCTGCTTCATCAGGCGCCTCTTCCATGGTGGGGCTGCGAGTCGGGCCGGCGTCAAGGGTGAACGGGCTTGCGCCCGCGGCTTTGCCGCCCTTGACCCCGGCCCGACTCGCGAAGAAGGGGGGACCGGTGGGGGCGGGCCCGGAGCTCGCAAATCGATCGATCCGGAGCCTTGTCGCGCCTGGTCGCATCCTCCGTCGGGTTGACTTCGGAGGCCGATTTAGCCACATACGCATTCATGCAAGAAAGCTGGTGATGGGCGAATAACGATCGGCAGGGTGCGAGGTTCCGTTCCTATTGGGCGATCTCCATCATTGACGATCTCAAGTCTTCGGGTTGCTGCGCAATGATCTCCTCCAAGACCAAGTACGCGATCAAGGCGCTGATCGCGCTTGCCGAGGAGCACGCCCATGGTCGGGGCTCTCTGACGATCGAGGAGATCGCCGAGCGTGGCGGCACGCCGAAGCGCTTTCTCGAGCACATCCTGCTGGAGATCAAACGCGCCGGGCTGATCGGCAGCCGTCGCGGCCGCGTCGGCGGGTACGTGCTGATCAAGGATCCCAAGACCATTTCGGTCGGCGCGATCCTGCGCCTGATCGACGGGCCGATGGCGCCGCTCCCATGCCTGTCGCGCAATGCCTACCAGCGGTGCCCGGATTGCCGGAACGAGGCGACCTGTCGCATCCGGGACGTCTTCGGCAGCGTCTTCGCGAACTATCTGCTGCTCATCGAGTTCGATCACATTGGCGGATCTTCTCGAAAGTCCGGCCGCCCTCGAGCCGCTGGACCAGATACCGCTCCATTAACCCTTTGAAAGCGAGGTGGTTTTCCCAACGCGTAAAATCTCTTGCATATGTCGATCATCTCTGTCGTCATAATAGAGACAGTTCGCTTGGAGAAAACCGATGGACGTCTATCTCCCCGAAGAAGCCCGCCTGGGCGCGACGCATGCCCGCACGGATCGGACGGATGGCCTGGGCGGAACCGGCCCGGTGCGGCTCGCCTGGCAGAGCATCGCCCGGCGGCTGACCGGCCGGCTGCGTTGGCTCAGGCTGGGAACGGCCCTCTCGGCAGTCGCCGCGGTGAGCTTCTACGCGAGCGGCGCGCTGGCCCAGGTCGCGCTCCTCAACGTGTCCTATGACCCGACGCGCGAGCTCTACCGGGAGTTCAACGAGGCGTTCAACGCCCACTGGCAGGCCGAGGGTCATGCCGCATTGTCGATCGAGGCCTCGCACGGCGGGTCCGGCGCGCAAGCGCGCGCGGTGATCGACGGGCTCGAGGCCCAGGTCGTCACCCTGGCCCTCGCCAGCGACATCAATGCCATCGCCGAGAAGTCCGGCAAGATCCCGGCGGACTGGCAGTCGAAGCTGCCGCGCAACTCGGCGCCCTACACCTCGACGATCGTGTTCCTCGTCAGGGAAGGCAATCCCAAGGGAGTCGGCGACTGGGGCGACCTGGTCAAGGACGACATCCAGGTGATCACCCCGAACCCGAAGACCTCGGGGGGCGCTCGCTGGAACTACCTCGCGGCCTGGGCCTGGGCCGACAAGCAGTTCGGCGGCAACCAGGACCAGATCCGCGACTACATGGGCGCGCTCTTCTCCCACGTGCCGGTGCTCGACACCGGCGCCCGCGGCTCGACGACGACCTTCGCCCAGCGCGGGATCGGCGACGTGCTGCTGGCGTGGGAGAACGAGGCGTTCCTGGCGCTCAACGAGCTCGGCGAGGACAAGTTCGACATCGTCCTGCCGTCGGTCTCGATCGTCGCCGAGCCGACGGTCGCGCTGGTCCCGGGCAACATCAGCTCCGACGAGCAGGGCGCGGCGGCGCAGGCCTATCTCGACTACCTCTACAGCCCGGAGGGCCAGGCGATCGCGCTCAAGCACTACTTCCGCGCGTGGGATACCAGCGCCGCCGACCCGGCCGACGTCGACCGCTTCCCCGAGCTCGAACTCGTCACCATCGACACGTTCGGCGGATGGCCGAAGGTCCAGCCCGAGCATTTCGGCGACGGCGGGATCTTCGACCAGATCTACGTGGCGAAGTAGGCGGAAAGATGCCGTCGCTCGGCCTGCACCATCCCTCGTCGCTGCCCGGGTTCCGGCTGTCCTTCGGGATCACGATGACGATGCTGTCGATCATCGTGCTGGTGCCGATCGGCGCCCTGATCCTGCGGGGGGCCGGGATCGGGCCGGCCGGGCTCTGGGCCGCGATCAACACGGAGCGCACCTGGGCGGCGCTCCGCCTCTCCTTCGGCATCTCGCTCCTCGCGGCGCTGTTCAACCTGGGCTTCGGCCTGGCGCTCGCCTGGGTGCTGACCCGCTACCGATTCCCGCTGCGCCGCCTGGTGGACGCGGCGGTCGACCTGCCCTTCGCCCTGCCGACCGCGGTGGCCGGCATCGCGCTGACCACCCTCTACGCCCCGAACGGCGCGTTCGGCCGGCTGCTCGAGCCGCTCGGCATCAAGGTCGCCTACACGCCGATCGGCATCTGGGTGGCGCTGGTCTTCATCAGCCTGCCGTTCGTCGTGCGGACGGTCCAGCCGGTGATCGAGGAGATCGAGCACGAGGTCGAGGAGGCTTCCGCCACCCTCGGCGCCAGCCGCGCCCGCACCTTCGTCCGCGTGATCCTGCCGATGCTGACGCCCGCGCTGCTCACCGGCTTCGCCCTGGCGCTCGCGCGTGCCGTCGGCGAATACGGCTCGGTCATCTTCATCGCCGGCAACCTGCCGCTCGTGACCGAGATCGCGCCGCTCCTGATCGTGATTCGGCTCGAGGAGTTCAACTACGACGGCGCCGTGGCGATCGCGCTGGCGATGCTGTGCATCTCCTTCGCGATGCTGCTCGCCATCAATCTGATCCAGGTCTGGAGCCGCAGGAGGGTCGGAGATGTCTGACGCCGCCCTTCACGCGAGCAAGACCCGTCAGCGCTTCCGGCCGGTCACCGACGAGCCCGGCTGGCTGCGCTGGACCCTGACCGCGGTGGTGCTCGCCATCCTCGTGCTGCTGCTCTTCGCGCCGCTCGCCACCGTCTTCGCCGAGGCGCTCCGCGAGGGGTTTGCCGCCGCGCTCGCCGCGCTCGGCAGCGCCGACGCGCGCTCGGCGATCCGTCTCACCCTGATCACCGCGGCGGTGGCGGTGCCGCTCAACGCGGTCTTCGGCATCGCCGCGGCCTGGGCGATCGCCAAGTTCGACTTTCGCGGCAAGGCGTTCCTGATCACGCTGATCGACCTGCCGTTCTCGGTGTCGCCGGTCGTCGCAGGCCTTTGCTTCGTGCTGCTGTTCGGCTCTCAGGGCCTGTTCGGCGCCTGGCTGATCGCGCACGACGTCAAGATCGTCTTCGCGGTACCCGGGATCGTCCTCGCGACGATGTTCGTGACCTTCCCGTTCGTCGCCCGCGAGCTGATCCCGGTGATGATCGAGCAGGGACGGGCCGAGGAAGAGGCGGCGCTGACGCTGGGTGCCTCCGGCTGGCGCACCTTCCTGACCGTGACGCTGCCGAACATCCGCTGGGCGCTGCTCTACGGCGTCCTGCTCTGCAACGCCCGCGCGATGGGCGAGTTCGGCGCGGTGGCGGTGGTCTCGGGCAAGATCCGCGGCCAGACGACGACCATGCCGCTGATGATCGAGATGCTCTACAACGAGTACCTCTCGATCGCGGCATTCACGATGGCGGGGCTGCTCGCGCTTCTCGGGCTGCTGACGCTCGCGCTCAAGTCGGCGCTCGAATGGCGCTACGCGGACCAGCTCGCCGCCAAGTATCGCCACTGATCGCAACCAGGGGAAACACCGATGCAGATCGACATCGAGGACATCGCCAAGGAGTTCGGGCCCACCACCGCGCTGCGCCCGGTCAGCCTGTCCATCCCGTCGGGCGCTCTGGTGGCGCTGCTCGGGCCCTCGGGCTCGGGCAAGACGACGTTGCTCAGGATCCTCGGCGGGCTCGAGTTCCCGAATTCGGGGCGCGTGCTGTTCGACGGCCAGGATGCCACCGGCCTCAGCGTCCAGGAACGCCGCGCCGGCTTCGTCTTCCAGCACTACGCCCTTTTCCGCCACATGACGGTGTTCGAGAACATCGCCTATGGCCTTCGCGCGCGGCGGCGGCCGCACCGCCCGACCGGCCCCGAGATCGACCGGCGCGTCAACAAGCTGCTGCATTTGATCCAGCTTCCCGACATCGGCCGCCGCTACCCGACCCAGCTGTCGGGCGGCCAGCGCCAGCGCGTGGCGCTCGCGCGCGCGCTCGCCATCGAGCCGCGGATGCTGCTGCTCGACGAGCCGTTCGGCGCCCTCGATGCCCGCGTCCGCAAGGAGCTCCGTGGCGGGTTGCGCGAGATCCATGACCAGACCGGGCTGACCACGGTCTTCGTCACCCACGACCAGGAAGAGGCGATGGAGATCGCCGACCTGATCGTCGTGATGTCGATGGGCCGCATCGAGCAGATCGGTACGCCGAAGGATGTCCGCACCCGACCCGCGACGCGCTTCGTTGCGGAGTTCGTCGCGGCGTGACCGTCGCAACCCCAGGCGTTAACCTTGGTTGACGGGGCGGGGCAAGGCGCGGATCTCGCTGGGAAAACCGCCGGGGACGATGTCCGGGGAGGTATGCACAACCTATGCACATCGAATGCACAATCCATGCACCAGATCCGTGCCGGAGCCGGCGGTCGCCGCGGGGACGCCTGCGGCACGGTTCGGGCAGTCGACGGTAGAAACGAGAGGGACGCGCGCCGTCACCGCAAGTCGATCCCCGGTTAACCATCGTTACCCGAAGGACCTCGCGACGGCGCTTCCGCATCTTGACCCAGCCCGGCATTGCCGATGCTTCGCCCTTTCGGGCATGGCCAACGCGGCCGCCGGGTGACTTCGGCTCCGATCGGCCCGGACGTGACCCGGAAGTCCCCATCGTCCACCGATCGGAGTCCGTCGGCGATCGAAACCCGGCCGGCGCCCCGGCCTGAACTCATCCTGCTCTCGAGGCTTGAACTGCCGCGAAGTCGTGGCAGTGGTCGTTTTCCCGTGTCGAGCGTTTCCCTGCGTCCGGACCCTGGTCGGCCTCCTCCCGATTCCGCGGGGAATCGGGAGGGTTCGCCATGGATGACAGGGGTCGTTCAGACCAGGGCGTCGGGTGACAGCTCGTGGACCACGATCCTGTGCAGCTCCCGACCCTGGTCGATCTCGATGATCAGGTCGTCATCGGTGCCGGACGAGAGCGAGACCGCCTCCGATGTCTGGTCGAGCGCCCGAAGCGCGGAGATCGAGTCGACCTCCGTGGAGGTCGCGTTCGGGCCGAACGTGCCCCTGTCGTAGCGGACGAAAGCGAGCGTATCGCCCTCGTCGAAGTTCAGCGCGTCGATGTGGCTGACCTTCGTCCCCGCCCTGATGTCTCCCGAGAAGCGGAAGACGTCGGCGCCGCCTTGGTCGACGGTCGGGCTTTCGTCGTCGATGGGATCCTCTGTGGTCACGGAGCCATTCGCCCTCCCCGAGCCGGACGGATGAAGGGCTTCGGTCATCTCGGGTGCTCTCAGCATCGATGACCCGCTGTGCCCGACCCCGTCGGCGATCACGAGGCTCCAGTTGAAGTCCCAGCCGTTGGCCTCCGCGACCTCCTGCCCCATCTCGAAGGTGTTGATGCCGCGTTCGAGCCGGTCCGAACCCTGCCGCATCGCCGCGGAACCCTTCGACAGGTCCGAATCGTTGGGATTGTCGTCCTCGCTGCCGAGATAGACCGTCATCGGCAGGGCGAGGTATTCCCTGAGCGCCGCGCGCTCTTCCGCGTCGGTGCCGAGACCGTCGAACCCATAGGGCGCATCTTCGGTGAGCGACGGGAGGACCCAGGTCGAGGGGCTTCCGACCACGATCTGGCTGACACCCTCCGGCCGTTCGTAGGCCGCCACACGGCTCAGGAACTGTCCCCCTCCCGAGAAGCCGAAAAGGTAGGCATCCGCATCGCCGCCGACCTGACCGCGGGCCCAGTCGATCATCGGCTCTTCGAACCGCGTGGTCCATTGGTCTTCCGGCAGCACCCTGTTGCTGCCGTCGACGATGCCACCCTGCTGGTACTCGTCACTGTCGTAGCGCGACTCCGGAAAGATCGGCGAGAAGACCGCGAAGCCTTCGCGATCGGCGACCCTTTGACTGCCGGAGCTATAGGTGCTTCGGCTCGATCCATGATGGACAAAAAGAATGTCAGGATCGCTGTCTTCAGGCGAATAGATGTCAACGTCGACCGATTCACCGTCGAACATAGTAAATCTAGGCATTTGTAGTCCTTGAGTCTTTTTTAGGGTTACTTGGATGCAGCCCGGACGGCCTGCGGGTTGAATAAGCCTCGGTCAACGTCACTACTGCAACCCATATTCCGGCTTCTCGCAAAGGCTCGGTGGATTGTCGCCGATTGCTCGGGGAGGCGCCGGTGCCGGACGCCGCCATGATCCGTTCCGGACCGAGATCATGCAGCTGCCGCGTTTTGCGGCAGCTACGCTCGGCCAATTCCGTTCGAGAACATCGCTCTACCCCCAGACGAGCGCGCTGGTCGCCGCACCGACGACGAACACCGCGACGGAAACCGGCCAGCCGGTCCGCGGGAAGTCGCGGAAGCTGTAGCCTCCGAGCCCGTAGGCGAGCGTGTTGTTGTGGTGCCCGAAGGGGGTGAGGAAGTCGCAGGAGGCGCCGATCGCCACCGCCATCAGCAGGAGGGCCGGCGAAAGGCCCTCCGCACGCGCGATCTCGACGGCAATCGGCGCAAGGATGACGGCCGTGGTCGCGTTGTTGACGAAGGGCGTCACCAGCATCGCGAGCGCCAGCATCAGCGCCGCGGCCGCCAGCGGCGTCGACGTCGGCAGCGCCGCGGTCAGGCTCGCGGCGATGCTGGTCGCCGCCCCGGTGGACGCAACCGCTTCGCCGAGGGGCAGCATCGCCACGAGCAGCAGCACGATCGGCCAGTTGAGGTCGGCAAGCCCGGCGCGGAGATCGAGATGGCCGCTGGCGGCGAGCGCCACCACCACGCCGCCGAAAGCGATCTCCGGCGGTGCGAGGCCGAATGCGGCGGCGAGGATCCCGAGCGCGAAGGCTGCGGCCGGCACCGCCGAGGCCGGTTCGCCGGGCTCCGGCTCGGCCGCAGCGAGCCGCATCAGCCCGGTATCCTCGACCACCTGCCGCAGCGCCGCGGCATCGCCTTCGAGGTGCAGGATGTCGCCGATCCCGAGCTGAAGCTCGTCCAGTCCACCCTCGATGCGGGGATTGTGCGTGGTGACGGCGACGAGCCGCAGGGCGCCTTCGGAGAACGCCTCGATCGTCGCGACGCGCGACCCGACGAGCGTGCTGCGCGGCATGATCACCGCCTCGGCCGCCGCGTGACCCGCCCCGTCCGAGCGCGCCGCGGCGAGCGAGCGGGCCGCGAGCGCGGCGCGGTACGCCGCCTCGTCGGCCTCGATCAGGAGCAGGTCGCCGGGAGCGAGCTCGACATCGTCGCGGAGCGGGAAGATCCGCCGATCCGCGCGGCGCACCGCGTGCACCGCTCCCTCGATCCGCGTGGCCAGGTCCCCGACGGTCAGGGCGATGGGCGCGCCGGGCGGCAGCGTGGCCTCGGTCACGATGCGGCGGCCGCGCAGGTCGCTCTCCGGGTCGGCCGTGTCGCCGGTGTCTCCGAGCGCGCGCGGCGCCCAGAGCGCGATCACCGCAATCCCGACGATCGTCACGGCGAGGCCCGTCGGCGCGAAATCCAGGAAGCGGAAGCCGGTCCCCCGGGCGTCACGGAGCGCGTTGCTGACGATCAGGTTCGCCGGAGTGCCGACCAGCGTGCAGAGACCTCCGAGCAGCGTCGCGAACGACAGCGGCATCACCAGGGCGCGCGGACTGACGCCGGCGCTGCGGGTCAGGCCGAAGGCGGCCGGCAGCACCAGGGCGAAGGCCCCGATGTTGTTCATGACCGTCGACACACCGGCGCCGATGGCGCAGAGCGCGACGACCATTCGTCGCGGCGAGGCGAGCCTCGGGCGAAGCCAGTGGCCGAGCGAGGTGAGCACGTGACTCCGGTCGAGCGCCTGGACGATCAAGAGGATCTCGACGACCGTGACGACCGCCTGGTTCGACAGGCCGGAGAAGGCGCGGCCGACCGGCACGACGCCGAGGAGAACACCGCAGGCGAGCCCGACGAGCGCGACGATCTCGATGCGAAACCGGTCGAGCGCGAACACCACCAGAAGCGCGATCAGCAGCCCCGAGATCGTGAGCTGATCGAGCGTCAACCGGTGGCCTGGGCTTCAGGACGCGACGGCGACGCCGACGCTCTCGGGCGAGGCGATCGCATCGGCAATCGTGACCGTGTCGAGCACGCCCCGCGTTGCTTCGGCGACCGCGGCGAAGACCTTGCGGATCTCGCAGCTCCTCTCGTCGGGGCACCCCTCGCAGCGCCGGTAGGCGATGCGGCTCAGGCACGGCAGCGGTGCGAGCGGACCGTCGATGATCCGAAGCACCTCGCCGAAGGTGATCCGCTCCGGCGGCCTGAGCAGAAGGTAGCCGCCCATCCTGCCCCGCCGGCTCGCGACGAGGCCCTGGTGCTTGAGGTCGAGCAGGATCTGCTCGAGGAACTTCTTCGGGATCTGCTGGGCCTCGGCGATGTCGGCGATCAGGAACAGCTCGTCCGGATCGGCCTTCGCCAGCGCGATCAGTGCGCGCAGTGCGTATTGTGCCTTCAGCGAGATCATCGGTCTTGCGTCACATCCAGGGTCGGCCGCTGCGGCCAACGCTAATCCTATAGGGTCACTCAGGTAATAGCCGACTTGTGCAACCCATGCAACGTCTTGCGGCACCGTTACTTCTTTCGAGGTTCGGAAAGGCTCATGCCGGACTGAGGCAACGTCCCGGTGCGCCGCGCGATCAGCGCCTCTGCGAGCGTCAGGGCCGCGTTGCGCACTTCACCCTGCGTCGCCGCGTCGCGGTCGAGGGCCTTGTGGCTCGTGGCATAGGGCTCCCAGTAGCCGATGTAGCGGTCGAGCTCGGCCAGCGGCCCCGCCGGGACGAGCTTAATGGAGCGCAGCCGGTCGGCGACCGAGCGCCGGACATTCTCGACGCCCTCCACGTCGGCATGCACGACCACCGAGAACAGGCGGCCCTCGAGGTGGCGCGGATAGTCCCAGCCGGAACGGCGAGGGAGGGCTGGGAGTTTCGTCTCTGACGGGATGGTCCTCGGAGGGGCCGCCCGCACAAGCCAGGAGCATGTTTGATGGGCGACACAGACAGCCGCGATCCGACGAGCGTAGTTGAGGCGCAGCGCGCGATTCAGAAGGAGGTGGGCGAGGACGACCAGGCGCAAGCCCGGGGCGACGGTGGCGCGGCGCAGCTGGGCGCGCGCAGGTACCCGGTGCCACCGTTCCCCGCGCAGCATCAGCCGAAGCCGGGCGAGGAGGCGAAGCTCGACCCGGCACCGATGTACGACGCGCCGTTCTGGAAGGGCTCGGGCAAGCTTGACGGCATGGTGGCGTTGGTCACGGGCGGCGACTGGGGATCGGGCGGGCGGTGGCGGTGCTCTTCGCCCGCGAGGGCGCCGACGTCGCGATCGCCCATCTCGCCGAGGACGGCGACGCCGACGAGACAAGGGCCGGCGTGGAGGCCGAGGGGCGGCGCGCGATCGTGCTCCGCGGCAACGTCGCCGACCGTGGCTTCTGCCGCGAGGCGGTGGCGCGCACGGTGGGCGAGCTGGGGCGGATCGACGTGCTCGTCAACAACGCCGCCTTCCAGGTGCACACCGGGGACTTCCTCGACCTCTCGCCCGAGCATTTCGACGAGACGCTGAAGACCAACCTCTACGGCTACTTCCACATGGCGCAGGCGGCGGCCGCGGAGATGAAGCCGGGCTCGGCGATCATCAATACCGGCTCCGTGACCGGCATCGACGGGTCGAAGGATCTCGTCGATTATTCAATGACAAAGGGCGGGATCCACGCCTTCACCCGCGCGCTCTCGGGCAACCTGCTGCCGCGCGGCATCCGGGTCAACTGTGTGGCGCCGGGGCCGGTGTGGACGCCGCTCAACCCGTCGGACAAGGAACCGGAGAAGGTCGCGCACTTCGGGGAGAAGACGCCGATGAAGCGCCCGGCCCAGCCCGAGGAGATCGCGCCGGCCTACGTGTTCCTCGCGTCGCCGCAGTGCTCGAGCTACATCACGGGGGAGATCCTGCCGATCGTCGGCGGATACTGAGCGCCGGCCGGCGGGGATCCGATTCCCTGCGCGTCGACAGCCACATGGGGAGATTCGCTTATGCACAAGGCATGCACAAGGTATGCACAACTCATATGCTAAGGAAAAGAGTCAGGATTTCCGGCGGCCGGGCGCGGCCGGGGCTGAAGGCGACCGCGTAGGCCCGTGTGGCGGATCTCGGCTCGCGGTCGCGCTCCCGAACCACTAGGAAGGTCGCAAGCCGGCTGCGGAGGTCGCAGGCCGGCGGGGAGAGGCGTGGGGAAGGGCAGCATGACGTTCGGTGACCCGGGGGCACGGGGGGTCGGTTCGCGCCCGTCACGAAGGCCGGTTCGTCCGGCATGACGGGCGGCGCGATCACGCATCGCCGGGTCCTCAACATCGCGCTGCCGATCGTCGTCTCGAACGCGACGATCCCGATCCTCGGCGCGGTCGACACCGCCGTCGTCGGCCAGCTCGGCCAGGCCGCGCCGATCGGTGGCGTCGGCATCGGCTCGATCATCCTGATCACGATCTACTGGGTGTTCGGCTTCCTCCGGATGGGCACGACCGGCCTCGTCGCCCAGGCGCGCGGCGCCGGCGAGGTCGCCGAGACCGGCGCGCTGCTGATGCGCGGCCTGATGATCGCGGTCGCGGCCGGGCTCGTCTTCGTCGTCGGCCAGGCGGCGGTGTTCTGGGCCGCCTTCCGCCTCGCGCCCGCCTCGGCCGAGGTCGAGGCGCTGGCGCGGACCTACCTTTCGATCCGCATCTGGGGCGCCCCGGCGGCGATCGCGATCTACGCGCTGACGGGCTGGCTGATCGCGATGGAGAAGGCGCGCGGCGTGCTGGCGCTCCAGCTGCTGATGAACGGCGTCAACATCGTCCTCGACCTTCTCTTCGTGCTCGGCTTCGGCTGGGGCGTCGCCGGCGTCGCGGTGGCGACGCTGATCGCCGAGTGGTCGGGGCTGATCCTCGGGCTCTGGCTCTGCCGCGCCGCCTTCGCCGGCGACCAGTGGCGCGACTGGGCGCGGGTCTTCGACCCGGTGCGGCTCCGGCGAATGGCGCAGGTCAACGGCGACATCCTGATCCGCTCGGTGGTCCTTCAGGTGAGCTTCACGAGCTTCCTCTTCTTCGGCGCCGGCCTCGGCGACGTGACGCTCGCCGCGAATCAGGTCCTGCTGCAGTTTCTCGGCATCACCGCCTATGCGCTCGACGGCTTCGCCTTCGCGGCAGAGGCCCTGGTCGGCCAGACCCTCGGCCGGCGCGACCGGGCCGAGCTGCGCCGCGCCGCGATCGTGACCTCGGAGTGGGGCGTCGGGTCTTCGGTGGTGCTCGCGCTCGTCTTCCTCCTCGCCGGGCCGGCGCTGATCGACGTGATGACGACGGCGCCGGACGTGCGCGCGGCGGCGCGGGACTACCTGCCGTGGATGGCGGCGGCGCCGCTGATCGGCATCGCCGCCTGGATGTTCGACGGCATCTTCATCGGCGCGACCGAGACCCGGGCGCTGCGCAACGCGATGGCGCTCTCGGCTGCAGTCTATGCGCTGGCGCTCGCGGTCCTGCTGCCGAGCTTCGGCAACCACGGGCTGTGGGCGGCGCTGATGATCCTCAACGCGACGCGGGGCGTGACGCTCGGCCTGCGCTATCCGGCGCTCGAGGCCCGCGCGGCCTGACAGCTGGAAGGAAGCGACGCGGCTCAGCCGTCCCGCCCGGGCCCCGAGCCCGGGCAGCGGCCGACCGCCCCCCGGGCGGCCGCTTCTCGGCCGCCCGCGGTCGTGCCGCTGCCCTCTTCGCGGGCGGATGCCGGGTTCGGCGTGAACGAATCAACCGGCGATCGTATGAGCCGCCGCCCGGCGCTTGCGCGACGGCTGCGTGGGGGACTGCGGCGCGCGGAGGCGCGAGCCGCGGAGCTCGCCGGTCTCCTCGAGGATCGGATAGGCGACGCTCGTCAGGTGGGCGTTGATCCGCTTGAGGTCGCGCAGCACGTCGAGGTGCAGCGCGCTGGTCTCGATCGTCTCGGGCAGCCCGTCGCGCAGGCGGGCGATGTGCCGCTCCGCCGCCCGCGCCTCCTCGTCGCGCAGGCGATCCTTCTGGGCGACGAGCTCGCGCGCCACGACGGCGTCGCGCGACACGTAGACGGCGATCGCGCGGCGCATCTGCTCGGCGATGAGCTCGTGGAAGTCGCGGATGTCGCGCCAGCCGTCGCTGGAGAACTGCAGGCTGCGCTTCTGCTTCTTGGCGGCGAGCGGCAGCAGGCCCTTGTCGATGATGTCGCCGATGTGCTCGAGGTTGGTGGTGAAGAGGATCGCCTCGAGCACGCGCGCGCTCTCCTCCGGCCTGAGCTGGCGCTGCATGAGCTGGGCGAGGTAGAGCTTGATCTGCTCCTGCTCGGCGTCGACCTCGTCCTCGAGTGCCTCGACCCCGGCGATGCGCGCGCCGCCGCTCTCTTCGAAGGTGCGCAGCGCCTCGCGCAGCATCAGCTCGACCTTGTCGGCGAGCTGGAGCATCGCGCGGGTTGCCGCGTTCAGCGCGAGCGCCGGCTGGTCGAGCAGCGCGGGATCCAGGTGCTCGAGCCGCTGCGGCTCGCCGGCCGCGCCCGCCGGCGGCGTCGGGAGCAGCACCTCGAGCAGCGCCGCGGCCCGGCCGGTCAGCGGCAGGAAGAAGATCGCCAGCGCGAGGTTGAAGAGCGTGTGGAAGTGCGCGGCCAGCCGGCCGGGATCGCTGCCGAGCCGGTCGATCAGTCCGGTGATCGGCCCGAGCAGCAGAAATGCCACGACCGCGCCGGCGAGCCGGAAGCCGAGGTTGCCGTAGAGGACGCGCCGGGCCTCGATCGGTGCCCGTGGCGCGAGCCCGACCGCGATCAGTCCGCCGCCGACATTGGCGCCGAGCACGAGGGTCAGCGCCAGCGGCAGGCCGACGAGACCGCCGGCGGCGAGCGAGACGACGAAGAGCACGAAGGCGACGCTCGAATGCATCATCCAGGTGAGGAGGGCGGCGATGACGAGGGCGAGGAGCGGGTCGTGCCCGAGCCGGGCGAGCACGAGCGCGGTGACCTCGCTGTCGCGCATCGGCTCCGAGGCGGCGGCGACGAGCCGCAGCGCCAAGAGGATCAGGCCGAGGCCGACGAGCAGCCGGCCCACCTCGGCGATGCGCGGCCGCTCGGCGAGCCGCGCCAGCGCGACGCCGGCGACGAGCAGGAGCGGCATCAGCGCGCCGACGTCGACGCTCAAGGCCTGTACGGCGAGCGTGGTTCCGAGGTCGGCGCCGAGCATCACCGCGAGCGCCGCCGGCAGCGCGATCAGGCCGCCGGCGGCGAAGCCCGTGACGAGGATCGCCGTGGCCGTCGCGCTCTGCAGCGCCGTCGCCGCGGCCGCGCCGGTGGCGGCTGCCCTGAGCGGGTTGCCGGCGGCGCCGGAGATCGCGCCGCGGAGCTGCGCCCCGAAGGCCTTCAGGATCGCCTCCTGGACCATGCGGGTGCCCCACAGCAGCAGGGCGACGCCGCCGATCAGGTTCAGGAGGATCGTGTGCCCAGCCATCTCATCCGCATTCTCGCCACCGCCAGCTTGGTGAGCAAATGGTTAAGAGACTACCAATCGTCGCCGAATGCAACGCGGGCGGCTGGCGGTGGTTGCCTAGGCCGGGGGCGCCCACGCGTCGCGGCCGGTGCCGACGGCGTCGGCAACGGTGGCGAATCCGTCGCGGGCGAGCAGCGCGTCGAGGCCGTGCAGGATGCGCGGCACCAGCCCGAGGCCCTGATAGACGAGGGCGGTGTAGAGCTGGACCGCCGAGGCGCCGGCCCTGATCTTCGCGTAGGCGTCCTCCGCCGAGCCGATCCCGCCGACGCCGATCAGCGGCAGCCGGCCCGCGCTCAGCACGTGGAGGCGGGCGAGCACCGCGGTCGAGCGGCGGAACAGCGGCGCGCCGGAGAGGCCGCCGGCCTCGGCCGCGTGGCGGCTCGCGAGGCCGTCGCGGGCGAGGGTGGAGTTGGTGGCGACGATGCCGGCGACCCCGGCGCCGAGCGCCACCTCGACGAGCTCGGCGAGCTCGGCCTCGCCGAGGTCGGGGGCGATCTTCAAGAACAGCGGCACCGGCCGGGCGAGCCGGGCATTGGCGGCGCCGACGCCGGCGAGGAGGCCGGCGAGCGCCGCCTTGCCCTGCAGCTCGCGCAGGCGCTCGGTGTTCGGCGAGGAGACGTTGACGGTGGCGAAATCGATGAAGGGACCGGCCAGCGCCAGCACCTCGGCGTAGTCGGCGGCGCGGTCGGGACTCGTCTTGTTGGCGCCGAGGTTCAGCCCGACGACGCCGCCCGGCGGCCGCGCCGCGAGGCGGGCGGCGACCAAGGCCGCGCCGTCGTTGTTGAAGCCGAAGCGGTTGATCGCCGCCCGGTCCTCGCGGAGCCGGAACAGCCGCGGCCGCGGGTTGCCGGGCTGCGGCCGCGGCGTCGCGGCGCCGACCTCGACGAAGCCGAAGCCGGCGGCGACGAGCGGTGCCACCGCGGTCGCGTTCTTGTCGAGCCCGGCGGCGAGGCCGAGCGGGTTCGCGAGCTCGAGCCCGGCGAGCCGGGTGGCGAGCCGGGGCGAGATCACCGGCCCCGTGCGCGGGCCGAGCCCGGCGCGCAGCGCGGCGAGGGCGAGGGCATGGGCGGTCTCGGGGTCGAGCCGGCGCAGGAGCGGCAGCGCCAGCCGCTCGCCGAGGCTCATGCGAGCCCGTCCGGTGCGAGCGGCCCGGCCGGGCCGTCGGCGAGCGGGCGGGCCCAGAGGACGTCGGCGCGTTCGAGCGGACGGTAGAGGTGGGGGAAGAGCGCGCCGCCGCGCGCCGGCTCCCAGCGCACCGCCGCGCCGGCCGCCCCGGCGTCGACGGCGAGGAGCATGGCACCGGTCTCGCCGGCGAAGTGGCGCGCGAGGGTGCCCGGAAGCTGCGCGGCGGTGGAGAAGTGGATGTAGCCGTCGGCGAGGTCGATCGGCGCGCCGAGGGTGCGGCCCTCGGCGTCGAAGCTCGCCCATTCGGGCGCGCGCAGGACCTTGTAGATCAGCACGTCCGCCTCCTCTCAGCCCTGCGGCGTCATCACCTTGCGCGCGCCGGCGCGACGGATGCCGAGCTTGCGCTCGCGCCAGATGATGAAGAGCCCGGCGGCGACGATCAGCCCGGCGCCGGCCAGCATCGCCCGGGTCGGCACCTCCTCGAAGATCAGGTAGCCGAGGATGAGGGCGAGCAGCATCGAGACGTACTCGAACGGCGCGATGACGCCGGTCTCGGCGTGGCGGTAGCTCTCGGTCAGGAGGATCTGGCCGATGCCGCCGAGAAGGCCGGCGCCGACCAGCAGCACCGCCTCGCGCGGGGTCGGCACCACCCAGCCGAAGGGCAGGGTCAGGAGCGACAACGCGGCGGCGGTGACCGAGAAGTAGAAGACGATGGCGGCCGTCGCCTCGGTGTGGATCAGCTTGCGCACGAAGACCTGGGCGAGTGCCGCGAAGACCGCGCCGAGGAATGCTGCCATCGCGCCGAGCGCCTGGATCGTCGAGGTCTCGCCGACGGTCGTCAGCGTCAGCCGTGGCAGGAGCACGATCACCACGCCGAAGAGCCCGATGAAGACCGCGGTGAGGCGGAAGGCCCGCACCTCCTCGCCGAGGAACATCGCGGCGAAGATCACGGTGAGGAGCGGCGCGGCGTAGCCGAGCGCCGTCGCCTCGGGCAGCGGCAGCAGCCCGAGCGCGGTGAAGCCGAGCCCCATCGCCGAGGTCCCGACCAGCCCGCGCCAGAAGTGGCCGAGCGGATGGGTGGTGTCGAGGCCGTGGCGGAGGTTGTGCGCCGCGATCAGCCAGACCAGGATCACCGGGATCGCGAAGAACGAGCGGAAGAAGACAGCCTCGCCGGGCGGCACGTGCGGCGCCGACGCCTTGATGCAGATCGCCATCGCCGTGAAGACCATCACCGAGAGAATCTTCAGGCCGATGCCGCGGAGCGGGTTCATGCAGGGACTCGTCGCGAGGTTGGCCTCGTCGCCGGACGGCGGGGGGCCGCGCCACTATGGGAGGGCGGCGCGGCGCCGACAACCCCGAGGGATCAGCCGAGGTGCCCCTCGGCGCGGGCCCAGGCCTCGGTCGCGTCGAGCGCCGCCTCGACCGGCGCGAACATCTCGTCCATCTCGGCCTCGGAGATGACCATCGGCGGGCAGAAGGCGAGCGAGTCGCCGATCGCCCGCGCCATCACCCCGCGCGCAAGCAGTTCCGCCTGCATCCGCGGCCCGACCTTGCCCGGCACCGGGAAGCCCTTGGGCGACTTGCCCGGCGCCAGCTCGAGCGCGCCCATCAGGCCGAGGTGGCGCGCCTCGCCGACCAGCGGATGGCCGGCCAGCCGGTCGAGATGCGCGGCGAAGCCGGGCGCGAGCGCGCGGACCCGCGCCGGGATGTCGAGGCGGCGGTAGATCTCGAGCGCCTTCAGCGCCACCGCGCAGGCGACCGGGTGGCCGCCATAGGTGAAGCCGTGGCCGAGCGTGCCGATCTTGCCCGCGTTCGCTTCGATCACCTCGGCCATCCGCGCGTCGATCGCGACGGCCGAGAGCGGCAGGAACCCGGCGGTCAGCTGCTTGGCCATCGAGAGCGCGTTCGCCGGAAAGGCGAGCGTTTCGGCCCCGAACCACTGCCCGGTCCGGCCGAAGCCGCAGATCACCTCGTCGGAGATCATCAGCACGTCGTGCCGGCGGCAGACCTCGGCGATCGCCGGGAAGTAGCCCTCGGGCGGCGGAATGGCACCGCCGGCGCCGATCACCGGCTCGGCAATGAAGGCGGCGACGGTCTCCGGCCCCTCGGCCTCGATCAGCGCCTCGAGCTCGGCGCCGAGCCGGCGCGCGTAGCCGGCCTCGCTCTCGCCGGGCACGGCGCCCTTCCAGAAATGCGGCGTCGCCGTGTGGCGGATCCCCGGGACCGGCAGGTCGAAGTCGCGGTGGTTGTTGGGGAGCCCGGTCAGCGAGGCCGCGACGATCGTCACGCCATGGTAGCCCTTGACCCGGCTGATGATCTTCTTCTTTTCCGGCCGCCCGAGCGCGTTGTTGAAGTACCAGGCGAGCTTCACCTGGGTGTCGTTCGCCTCGGACCCGCTCGACTGGTAGAACACCCGCGCCATCCGGCCCGGCGCCAGCTCCTTGAGCCGCTCGGCGAGCTCGACCGCCGGCTCGTGGCTGCGGGCGGCGAAGAGGTGGTAGTAGGGGAGCTTCGCCATCTGCGCGCGCGCCGCCTCGACGAGCTCGTCGTTGCCGAAGCCGAGCCCGCAGCACCACAGGCCGGCGAGGCCGTCGATGTAGCCGCGCCCGGCCTGGTCGAAGACCCGCACCCCCTCGCCGCGCTCGATCACCAGGGCCCCGGTTTCGCGGAGGGCGACAGGGTCGGTGTAGGGGTGCAGCAGCGCCTCGGCGTCGCGCATCTGGAAGTTGCTGAGGGGCTGGCTCATGAACCACCTTCTGTCCGGTCGGGGAGCGCCGCGGGCGGCGCCGGCACCCTAGGCGACCGGCTCGACCGGCGTCAATCGCGCGCCCCGGGGCGCTTCGGCGGCGGCGGCTGCCGCCGTCACGCCGGCTCGGCGCCCTCGACGAGCGCGCAGTAGCGTGCGCCGGAGCGGGCGACGATGGCCGGGCCGTCGTCGAGCACGTCCTGGCCGGCGAAGGCGCCGTAGATCCGGCGGTAGCGCCAGGGCGCGAGCCGCGCGAGCAGCCGCCGCACCGTCGCCGCCGGCAACGGCAGCATGTTCGGGTAGCTCCAGAGGAACGACACGCCGTGCGCGCCCGGGGTGACCTGGAGGATGTCGCCGGCGAGGATCGCGCCGCTGCCCTCCGCGGCGGCCGCCCAGTGCGCGACGGTGCCGCCGGGGAAGTGGCCGCCGAGCCGGACCAGCGTGACGCCGGGCAGCACCGGCAGGCTGTCGCCGTCCCAGAGCCGGATCGCCGGGTCCGGCCGGACGATCCAGCTCCGGTCGGCGGCGTGCAGGTGCACCGGCGCGTCGAAGGCCGCGGCCCAGTCCGACACGGTCGTGTAGTAGTGCGGGTGCGACACCGCGATCGCCGCCACGCCGCCGAGGCCGCGCACGATCGCCTCGGTCGCGGCGTCGAGGAGCGCTACGCAGTCCCAGAGCAGGTTCCCCGCCGGCGTCGTCACCAGGAAGGCGCGCTGGTTGATGGCGAAGGCCGGGACCGTCTGCAGGCTGGTGAGGCCCGGCTCGAGCTGCTGCCAGGCGTTCCGGTGCCCGGCGGCCAGCGCCGCGCCGGTGGTCCAGGCCTGGCCGGCCTTCGGGACGTACTGGCGTCCGTCGTCGCAGATCGGGCAGCGCGCCGGCGGCGCCTCGGCGTCGGGGAACGAGGTGCCGCAGGCGCGGCAGAGGAAGACGGTCATGCGGAGCTCCAGGGCGATGTGGCCGAGCCCGGCGGCATTTTGCCATGGAACGCCGCGGGCGGGCGCATTAGATAGCCCGCGGCACGCGCAAGGGCAGCTGATGGCGAAGATCACCTACATCGAGTACGACGGCACGCCGCACGAGGTCGAGGTCCCGAACGGGCTGACCGTGATGGAGGGCGCCCGGGACAACAACATCCCCGGCATCGAGGCCGACTGCGGCGGCGCCTGCGCCTGCTCGACCTGCCACGTCTACGTCGACCCCGCCTGGCTCGACCGCCTGCCGCCGCGCGAGGCGATGGAGGAGGACATGCTCGACTTCGCCTGGGAGCCCGACCCGGAGACGAGCCGGCTGACCTGCCAGCTCCGCGTCAGCGACGCGCTCGACGGCCTCGTCGTCCGCATGCCGGAGAAGCAGATCTGAGGGCTCCGCGCCGCTGCCGCGGCACCCCGCGGCCGCCTGGCCGATCCGGCGCCTTCCGGTGCCTCCGGCGCCGACTTTAAGCGGAAGTCCGAAGGTGCTTCGCCGCATCCGGTATGGACAGGCGAGGGGTGCCGGACGCACGATCGCCGATCATCCGCAGCGCCGTGCCCCCGCCCCCCGCCCCAGTACCGGAGACCCCCCGATGGCCATTGCCACGCATCCCGTCGACGAGATGCTGCCCGCGCCCAAGCTCTTCACCCTCGGCCTGCAGCACGTGCTCGTCATGTACGCCGGCGCCATCGCCGTGCCGCTGATCATCGGCCGCGCGCTGCAGCTCCCGCCCGAGGACGTCGCCTTCCTGATCTCGGCCGATCTCTTCTGCTGCGGCGTCGTCTCGATCCTTCAGTCGCTCGGCCTGACGCCCTGGTTCGGCGTGCGCATGCCAGTCATGATGGGGGTCACCTTTGCCTCGGTCGGGCCGATGGTGTCGATCGCGCTCGTCCATCCCGGCGCCGAGGGGGCTCGGATGATCTTCGGCTCGATCATCGCCGCCGGCGTCATCGGCGTACTGATCGCGCCCCTCGCCAGCCGGATGCTGCGGTTCTTCCCTCCGGTGGTCACCGGCACGATCATCCTGGTGATCGGCATCACGCTGATGCGGGTCGGCATCAACTGGATCTTCGGGGTGCCGGTCGGACCGACCGCGCCGCATGTCGTCAGTCCCGAGCATGCGGCCTGGCTCGAGCAGGTCACCGCTCTCGGCGGGACGGTGCCGCCACCGCCGGCCGGCTTCTCCGTGGCGCCGACGATGGAGAACCCCGCCTACGCGCCGATCTCGAACATCATCCTGTCGATGATCGTGCTCGGCGTCGTCATGGTCATCGCCCGCTTCGCCAAGGGTTTCCTGTCCAACATCGCCGTGCTCCTCGGAATCATCGCCGGCGGCGTGATCGCCGCGGCCCTCGGAATGATGCACTTCGAAAAGATCGCCGAGGCCGCCTGGTTCGCGCCGATCACGCCGTTCCACTTCGGCACGCCGATCTTCGAGCCGGTGCTGATCGCCACCATGACCCTGGTGATGATCGTGACCCTGATCGAGTCGACCGGCATGTTCCTCGCGCTCTCGGATCTCACCGACTCCAAGCTCACTCAGCCGCGCCTTTCGGCCGGGCTGCGGATGGACGGGCTCGGCACGATCATCGGCGGCGTGTTCAACACCTTCCCCTACACCTCGTTCTCGCAGAACGTCGGGCTCGTCGGCGTCACCGGCGTCCGCTCGCGCTACGTCTGCGTGGCGGGCGGCGTCATCATGGTGGTGCTCGGGCTGATCCCCAAGATGGGGGCACTGGTCGAGGCGCTGCCGACGGTCGTGCTCGGCGGCGCGGGGATCGTGATGTTCGGGATGGTCGCGGCGACCGGCATCCGCATTCTCCACCGGGTCGACTTTGTGACCAACCGCAACAACCTGTTCATCGTCGCGATCTCGATCGGCCTCGGCATGATCCCGCTGGTGGCGCCGGACTTCAAGATGTGGCTGCCGCACGCGATCCATCCGCTGATCGACTCGGGGATCATCCTCGCGGCGCTCGGCTCGGTGCTGCTCAACATCTTCTTCAACGGCGCGCGGGCGGCCAGCGAGGAGGACCTGCGCGAGGCCGCCATCGCCGGCGGCGATCACTGAGCGGCAGGATTTGTCGGAAGGGGGCGCCCCTCGCCGGGGGGCCCTGTTCAGTTTCCTGGATCGGGACGATGAACGATCGTTCCGCCTACCGCGCCATCGCCCGCCAGCCGATGTCGCGGCGGAAGAAGCCGCCCGGCCAGGCGACCCCCGCCGCGGCGCCGTACGCGAGTTCCCGCGCCTCGCCGAGGCTCGCCGCCCGCGCGGTCGCGTTCAGCACCCGGCCGCCGTCCGAGACCAGCCGGCCGTCGGCGCGCCGGGTGCCGGCATGGAAGACCTTGACCCGCGGGTCGTCGCCCTCGCGAAGCCCGATCGGCTCGCCGCGCCGGTAGTCGTCCGGATAGCCGTCGGCGGCCAGCACCACGGTCAGCGCGTGGTCGGCGGCGAAGTTCACCCGCGCGGCGCCGAGCTCGCCGGTCGCGCAGGCGAGGCAGGCATCGAGCAGCTGCGCCCCGAGCCGCATCGCCAGCACCTGGGCCTCCGGGTCGCCGAAGCGGACGTTGTACTCGACGAGCCGCGGCGCGCCGGCCTCGATCATCAGCCCGGCATAGAGCACGCCCTGGAACGGCGTCCCCCGCCGGACCATCTCCGCCAGCGTCGGCCGCACGATGCGCTCGAGCGCCGCCTCGGTCACCTCCGGCGTCATCACCGGCGCCGGCGAGTAGGCGCCCATGCCGCCGGTGTTCGGCCCTTCGTCGCCGTCGAAGGCGCGCTTGTGGTCCTGCGCGGTGCCGAGGAAGACCATGTCCTCGCCGTCGGCCAGCACGAAGAGGCTCGCCTCCTCCCCCGCCATCGCCTCCTCGACCACCACGCGCGCGCCGGCGCCCTCACGGAAGATCGCGTCGAGCGCCGCCAGCGCCGCGCCGACGGTCGCCGCCACCGTCACGCCCTTGCCGGCGGCGAGCCCGTCCGCCTTCACGACGATCGGGGCGCCCTGCGCTTCGACATAGGCGCGCGCCGCTGCCGCGTCGGTGAAGACCTGGCCGGCCGCGGTCGGCGCCCCGCAGGCGGCGCAGATCTCCTTGGTGAAGGCCTTCGAGGCCTCGAGCCGCGCCGCCGCCCGGCCGGGGCCGAACGTCGAAACGCCGCCGGCCCTGAGCACGTCGGCCACGCCCTCGGCCAGCGGCGCCTCCGGCCCGATCATCACGAACTCGACGTCGTTCTCGCGGGAGAACGCCAGCACCTTGTCGCCGTCGAGGATGTCGAGCGCGACGCAGGTCGCCTCCTCGGCGATCCCGGCGTTCCCGGGGGCGCACCAGAGCCGGTCGCATCGCGGGTTCTGCGCGAAGGCCCAGGCCAGCGCGTGCTCGCGGCCGCCGCCGCCGAGGATGAGGATGTTCATGGGTCGCCTTCTAGGGGGGGTGGCGGGGTTCTGCAAGGCGGGAGGCGCGGGCGTCGGCGGCCGTCCGGAGAAAGGCTGCGATAACAATGGTTAAGGCGGTTTCGTTCGATGCACGCATTATGCACGGGGCATGCACAAGTCATACGCCGGGAAAGCTGTCGGGGCCGAAGGGTTAACGCGCTACAGGTTGGCGTCCGGAGCGATGACTTCCCCGAAGCGATCAGCGGCCCGACTAACGGAACTCTCCGGCTTTTCGGCTTTCGTCGAGGCGATGCGCCATCGCGGCCCGCCTCGGTATGGATCCGGTTGATTCCTTCGGCTCCGGCGACGAGCGCAACGCTGCCGCATTCACTTCGCGGATTTGGCGAGTGACAAATCCGCGCGCGCCTGCCTTGTCTTATGGCTTTTCCGGCCCTCGGGTGAGTATGAGGGCCGTTGCCGGTGGATCGGTCACCGGCAACGGCGGAGGACGGACCGTCGCCTGCCTTGGGCATCGCGGCCCGCGGGCAGTCTGGTCGCCTTCGTCTGATCGCCGACCTGAACGGATACCCGAGCCCGGGGCTCGGATGACAAGACCAGGTGGAGACCAGAGCATGACTATGACCATCGGTATCGACATTTCCAAGGACTGGCTGGACGTCGACCGCTTTCCCGACGCCCCCGGGGGCGTCGGGAAAGCGCGGTTCGCCAACAGCGCCTCCGGCCACGCGGCGCTGGTCGCCTGGCTCGAGGAGTTCGGTGACGCCCCCGGTGACGCGGCGCCGGCGCGGCTGGTCTTCGAGGCGACCGGCGCCTATCACCGCGCGCTGGCCCTGGCGCTGGAGCGGGCGGGGCGGGGCTTCTGCAAGGTGAACCCGCGCCGGGCGCGGCGCTTCGCCCAGGCGGCGGGCAAGCTCGCCAAGACCGACCGCATCGCGCAGGATGCGCGCTTTCAGCGCGATGCGGCGATGCTGGCGCGGATGGGGCATGTCCTCGCGCTGGAGCCGGAGCGGCCGCAGGGCGAGAAGCAGGGCGATCTCAATGCCTTGACCAGCGCCCGCCAGGCGCTGGTCAAGGACCGCAACGCGCTGCTGGCCCGGCGCTCCACCACCGGCCACGCCCTGGTTCTCAGCCAGCTCGATCGCCGCAGGGCGGTGATCGAGGCCGATGTCGCCGAGATCGATGTCGCCCTCGCCGAGCTGGTGCGGGCCGACCCGGACCTCAGTGCCCGGGAGGCGATCCTCGTCTCGATCCCCGGCCTGGCCGCGACCTCGGCCACCACGATCCTGGCGGAGATGCCCGAGCTCGGGGCGATGGGGGGCAAGCAGGCGGCGGCGATGGCGGGGGTCGCGCCCATCACCCGTAGCTCGGGCCAGTGGCGGGGGCGCGCCTTCATCGGCGGCGGCCGGGCGAACCTGCGCCGGGCGCTCTACATGCCGGCGCTGGTCGCCGTTCGCTTCAACCCCGACATGCGGGCCACCTACGAGCGCCTGGTGGCGGCCGGCAAGCCGAAGAAGCTGGCGCTGGTCGCGGTCATGCGAAAGCTGATCGTCCTCGCCAACGCCCTGCTCCGCGACGGCCGGAAATGGGCGCCGCATGCCGCTTGACCAAGACGGATACTGCCTCTTGGCAGGCGCGATTCCGCGCCCGCCAGGCAGGCGCGCGCGGATTGCGAGCCGACGGTGATGCCCGATCCCCCTCGGCCTCCGCGCTCGCGCGCTCGGGCCGACGAACCGGCGCGAGGCAGTGCCTCGCTTTCGCCGGTTCGGGGCGCGCGCGCATCCTCTGCGCCGCCGATCCCGTTCGCGTCTTGTCGGCGGGATCGGCCACACGGAGGGTCGGCGCGGGTGGCGGAGGGGGGCCGGCTGTCCTATCGTCCCGGCCACGGGCAAGAGCGAGGCATGATGGAGCTGTTCGACGAACCGAGGGCCGGAGAGAACGCGCCGGAGTTCAGCGTATCCGAGATCTCCGGGGCGGTGAAGCGCGTGCTCGAGGGCGAGTTCGGCCGGGTGCGGGTGCGCGGCGAGATCGGCCGCATCTCGCGGCCCGCTTCCGGCCACATCTATCTGGACCTCAAAGACGATCGCGCCTGCCTCGGCGCGGTGATCTGGCGGATGACGGCGCGCGGGCTCGCCGTGCCGCCGCAGGAGGGGATGGAGGTCGTCGCCACCGGCCGGCTCACCACCTTCCCGGCCTCGTCGAAGTACCAGCTCGTCATCGAGGAGATCGCGCCGGCCGGGGTCGGCGCGCTGATGGCGATGCTCGAGATGCGCAAGCAGGCGCTCGCGGCCGAGGGCCTGTTCGACGCCGCCCGCAAGCGGCCGTTGCCCTACCTGCCCGGCGTGATCGGGGTGATCACCTCGCCGTCGGGGGCGGTGATCCGCGACATCCTGCACCGCCTGCGCGAGCGCTTCCCGCGGCTGGTGCTGCTCTGGCCGGTGACGGTGCAGGGCGAGCGCTGCGCGCCCGAGGTCGCCGCGGCGATCCGCGGCTTCAACGCGCTCAGGCCCGGCGGGCCGGTGCCGCGGCCGGACCTCCTCATCGTCGCCCGCGGCGGCGGCAGCCTCGAGGACCTCTGGGGCTTCAACGAGGAGATCGTGGTGCGCGCCGCCGCCGAGAGCCGCATCCCGCTGATCTCGGCCGTCGGCCACGAGACCGACACCACGCTGATCGACTTCGTGTCCGACCGCCGCGCGCCGACGCCGACCGCCGCCGCCGAGATGGCGGTCCCGGTCCGGCTCGACCTCGTCGCAGCACTCGCCGCACTCGAGCACCGCCGCCGCAACGCGGTCACCCGCCACCTCCTGCAGCGCCGCCAGCGGCTGCGCGACCTCGGCCGCGGCCTGCCGCGCCCGGAGGCGATCATCGCCGAGCGGGCGCAGCGGCTCGACGGCCTCGGCGTCCGCCTGCCGCTGGCGCTCGTCGCCTTCACCCGCCACCGGCATCTCGAGCTCAGCCGCACCGCCGGCCGCTTCGGCCCGCACCTGCTCGCGGTCGGCCTCGAGCGGCACCGCCGGCGGCTGCTCGCGGCCGGGCTCGGCCTCAGGCCCGAGGCGATGCGCCGCGGCCTCGCCCGGCTCAGCGAGCGGCTGGAGGCCCGCGACGCCCGCCTCGCGCGCGCCGGCGCCCGGCTGACCCGCGACGCGGCGGGCAGGCTCGCGGCGCTCGGCCGCACGCTCGCGAGCCTCGACCCGCACAACGTGCTCGAGCGCGGCTTCGCGATCGTGCGCGACGGCGGCGGCGCCGTCCTCACCCGCGCCGCCGACACCGGCGCCGCCACCGCCTTCGAGCTCGAGTTCGCCGACGGCCGGGTGCGCGCCCGCCCGGACCGCCCGGCCGGCCGGCGCCGCAGCGAGCCGGGACCGGCGCAGGGGACGCTGCTCTAGCCGGAGGGCGCGGGGCCCAGGGGCAAAGGCAGGACCGTTGGGACGACTGGGCCGCCCGCCGATCGCGGCGCTCGCGCGCGGCCCGTGTCGACCGGCTTGACGGCCGATCGCTGCGACAGACCGCGCTCGGCGCCGAGACGAGCGAGCATGCAGAGAGTCGGGAATGCAGAACGCGGGCCGAAATCGCCGAACTTACGCGGCTGGCGCGCGCGTGCCTGCGCATTGGAGCTGTCGCGCGAAGTATATTTGCAAATATATTTATCAAAAAAGTGAAATAAGGTGAAACGGTGCCTGCGCCACATTTCGTGGCGTATAATCGCAGCATCGATATAGGAAGCTATTTCTTGATCGCCGCTGTTGCTTCAAAAGCGGAGCCGCGGGTGCAGGGCACCGCGGCTCCGCGGGTCACAGCGCGCGGAGCTTACCTCATCACGCTCTAGCTTCCGAGGTCGGGGCCGGGGCAGGGCAGGGGGGCCTCGTCCGTGCGCTCCATCTCGACGACGAAGCCGGTGCCGGCACCGCCCTCGACGAGCTCGGCCGCCACCCCGCCCGGCCGCGGCAGGAAGCGCCAGCACTGCGGCGTCGGGTCGGCCTCGTAGCTGAAGCAGATCGCGTCGCCCTCGTCCCACCAGCGGCCGACGACGCAGGAGCCGTCGGCGTAGCGCCAGACGCTGCGGCGGCCAGCGAGGAACTGCTCGGCGCCGTAGGGCGCCTGCCGGTGGGTGAAGTGGAGCGTCCGGCCCTCGGCCAGCGCCTCGAACTCGCCCGGCGTCATCGTGGTCTGCGCCGCCGCGGGTCCCGCCGCGAGCACGAGCAGGGCGAGCCGGGCCAGGGCGTTCGCGGCCGCGCGCGGCCGGACCCGCCGGCCGGGCAGAACCCCGTGGAGGGCGCCCCGATCCTGTGCTAACGCCAGCCGCATCGGAGGGAACGGTGATGGATCTGTTCGCGGAAGTGAAGGCCCTCGTGCTCGACGGCCTCGCGCGGCTGGCGGCCGAGGGGCGGCTGCCGCAGGGGCTCGACCTCGGCGCGGTGACGGTGGAGCCGCCGCGCGACCCGGCCCACGGCGACATGGCGACCAACGCCGCGATGGTGCTCGCCCGCCCGGCCCGGATGGCGCCGCGCGACATCGCCGCTGCCCTCGCCGAGACGCTGGCCGGGGCGCCCGGCATCGTCTCGGCCGAGGTCGCCGGCCCCGGCTTTCTCAACCTCCGCCTCGCGCCCGGGCGCTGGTTCGGCTTCATCCCGGCGGCGCTCGCCGCCGGCACCGGCTACGGCCGCTCCGAGCTCGGCGCCGGGCGCAAGGTCAACGTCGAGTTCGTCTCGGCGAACCCGACCGGGCCGATGCATGTCGGCCACGTGCGCGGCGCGGTCTTCGGCGACGCGCTGGCCGGGCTCCTCGCCTTCGCCGGCCACGAGGTGACGCGCGAGTACTACATCAACGACGGCGGCGCGCAGGTCGACGTGCTCGCCCGGTCGGCCTACGAGCGCTACCGCGAGGCCTGCGGCCTCGAGCCGGCGATCGCCGAGGGGCTCTATCCCGGCGACTACCTGATCCCGGTCGGCGCGGCGCTGAAGGAAAAGTACGGCGAGCGCCTGCTCGAGCGCCCCGAGGCGGAGTGGCTGGCCGAGGTCCGCGACTTCGCGACCGAGGCGATGATGGCGATGATCCGCGAGGACCTCGCGCTGCTCGACGTGCGGATGGACACGTTCTTCTCCGAGAAGTCGCTCTACGGCACCGGCCGGATCGAGGCGGCGCTGGCGTCGCTGAAGCAGAAGGGCCTGCTCTACGAGGGCACGCTCGAGCCGCCGAAGGGCAAGCTGCCCGAGGACTGGGAGCCGCGCGAGCAGACGCTGTTCCGCTCGACCGCCTACGGCGACGACACCGACCGCCCGGTGATGAAGTCGGACGGCGGCTGGACCTACTTCGCCCCCGACATCGCCTACCACTACGACAAGATCCAGCGCGGCTTCGACGAGCTGATCGACGTGCTCGGCGCCGATCACGGCGGCTACGTCAAGCGGATGAAGGCGGCGGTCGCCGCGCTCTCCGGCGGCGCGGTGCCGCTCGACGTCAAGCTCTGCCAGCTCGTGCGCCTCTACAAGGGCGGCGAGCCCTTCAAGATGTCGAAGCGCGCCGGCACCTTCGTGACGCTGCGCGACGTCGTCGAGCAGGTCGGGCCCGACGTGACGCGCTTCGTCATGCTGACCCGCAAGAACGACGCGCCGCTCGACTTCGACTTCGATCGCGTGCTCGAGCAGTCGAAGGACAACCCGGTCTTCTACGTCCAGTACGCGCACGCCCGCGCCCAGTCCGTGCTGGCGCGCGCCGCGGAAGCGGGCTTCGACACCGGCGACGGCGCTCTGGCGGCCGCCGACCTCGGCCGGCTCGGGGGGCCGGGCGAGCTCGCGCTCGCGCGCCGGGCGGCCGAGTGGCCGCGCCAGGTCGAGATCGCCGCATCCGCGCACGAGCCGCACAGGATCGCGTTCTATCTCTATGATCTGGCGTCGGACTTTCACGCGCTGCAGCACCAGGGCAAGCTCGATCCCGAGCTGCGTTTCATCCGCGAGGACGCGCCCGAGCTCAGCCGCGCCCGCCTCGCGCTGGTGCGTGCGACACAGGTTGTCATTGCGAGCGGTCTGGGTATTCTGGGGGTGACCCCGATGCAGGAGATGCGCTGAACGCATCCGGTAAGCATTTAGGGGTTGGAGCAGAGGCACCTACAGGATATAGTGTGTCAAAACAGGCAAGAACCCCATGCGCGACCTCTACAGCGACGACTACGAGTCCGTTGCGGGCGACGGTGCCGTCCGCCGGATCCCTGACGGCGTCCGCAGGCTGGCCGGCGCGGCGGTCTTTCTCGCCCTCGTGGCCGGGATGGGCCTCTGGTCCTACCGGCTCGGCACCCGCGACGCCGCGGCGGTGCCGATCATCCGGGCGATGGAGGGCCCCGCCCGCGTCGAGCCGGCCGATCCGGGCGGCGTGCAGGCCGCCCACCAGGGCCTCGAGGTCAACGCCGTGCTCGCCGGGGAGCCGGCGCCGGTGCCCGAGACCCCGGTACCGGCGCGGCCCGCGCCGCCGCTGCTGACGGCGGAGGACGCCCCGCAGGGCGAGCTCCTGCTCGCCACCCCCGCGATCCTCGCCGAGCGGGTCCTCGCCGAGGACGGCGATCTCGCCATGCCCCGGCCGGAGGAGCCTGCCACCGAGCTCGCCGCGCTCGAGCCGGACCCGGATGCGCCGGTCCTCGGCGACGCCCAGGTGCTCCCGCCGGAGGTGCCCGCTGCCGCCGCCGAGACGCGCCCGCGCAATCGCCCGAGCAACCTCGTGGTCGCGCGCGCCAGGACCACGCCGATCGCCGCACCGGCGAAGCCCGCCGCCGCGCCGCTGGCGGCGGTGAACGAGGTTTCGACCGTCGGCCCGGGCACGCGCCTCGTCCAGCTCGGCGCCTTCGACAGCGAGGAGATCACCCGCAAGGCCTGGGCGCAGCTCGTCGCCCGCAACAACGACCTGCTCGCGACCAAGAGCCTCTACGTCGAGCGCACCACCGCCAACGCGCGGGTGTTCTACCGGCTGCGGGTCGCCGGGTTCGAGACCGCGGAGCAGACGCGCCAGATGTGCGAGGCGCTGCGGGCGCGCAGCATCGACTGCATCCCGGTGACGCTGCAGTAGATGGGCGCGCGCGCCGTCATCTTCGGCTGCGCCGGCCCGACCCTCGCGCCGGCCGAGCGCGCGTTCTTCGCCGCGTCCGAGCCCTGGGGCTTCATCCTCTTCGCCCGCAACGTCGAGTCCCCGGCGCAGCTGCGGCGCCTGACGGCGGAGCTGCGCGAGAGCGTCGGGCGGGCGGCGCCGGTCCTCGTCGACCAGGAGGGCGGCCGGGTCGCCCGGCTGCGGGCGCCGCTCTGGCGCGACTGGGCGCCGGCCCTCGACGAGTGCGAGCGCCTCCCCGATCTCGCCCGGCGCACGCGGGCGATGCATCTGCGCTACCGGCTGATCGCCGGCGAGCTGCGCGCGGCGGGGATCGACGCCGACTGCGCGCCGGTCCTCGACGTCGTTCGCCCCGCGACGCACGCGGTGCTGCGCAACCGCTGCTACGGCGGCGATCCGCGCGAGGTGGCGGCCGTCGGCCGGGCGGTCGCCGAGGGGCTGCTCGCCGCCGGGGTGCTGCCGGTGATGAAGCACATGCCCGGCCAGGGGCGCGCCGACCTCGACAGCCACCTCGCGCTTGCCCGTGGTCGATGCCGACCGCGCCGCCCTCGCCGAGGACTTCGCGCCGTTCCGCGCGCTCGCCGACCTGCCGATGGCGATGACCGCGCACGTCGTCTATGCCGCCGTCGACCCCGACGCGCCGGCGACGCAGTCGGCGCGGGTGGTGCAGGTGCTGCGCGACGAGATCGGCTTCGGCGGCCTCCTGATGACCGACGACCTGTCGATGAAGGCGCTCCGTGGCGGGTTCGCCGAGCGCGCGGCACGAGCGCTCGCGGCCGGCTGCGACGTGGTCCTGCACTGCAACGGCGACCCGGCGGAGATGGCGGCGGTGGCGGAGGCGGCCCCGGCGCTGGCCGGCCGGGCGCTGGCGCGCGCCGATGCGGCGCTGGCGCTGCGCGCTGCCCAGCCGGCCGACGCGGCGGGCGAGCTCGCGCGCGAGTTCGCCGCGCTGACGGGGGGCGCCCATGCCTGATGACTTCTTCGACGCCGACTCGACCGCCGCGCGCCTCGCCGCCGAGGCGCTCGTCGTCGACGTCGACGGCTTCGAGGGGCCGCTCGACCTGCTCCTGACCCTTGCGCGGAGCCAGAAGGTCGACCTGCGCCGGATCTCGATCCTGAAGCTCGCCGAGCAGTACCTCGGCTTCGTCGAGGCGGCGAAGCGGCTCCGGATCGAGCTCGCCGCCGACTACCTGGTGATGGCGGCCTGGCTCGCCTTCCTCAAGTCGCGCCTCCTGCTGCCGCCCGACCCCGCGGAGGAGGGGCCGAGCGGCGACGACCTCGCCGCGCACCTCGCCTTCCAGCTGCAGCGCCTCGAGGCGATGCGCGACGCCGCCGCCCGGCTGATGGCGCGCGACCAGCTCGGCCGCGACGTCTTCGCCCGCGGCGCGGCCGAGGCGGTGACGCGCGACCTCCGCGTGGTCCACACCGCGACGCTGGTCGACCTGATGCGCGCCTATGCGCGGATCAAGACGCGCGAGGACTTCGCGCCGCTGCACCTGTCGCGCGGGCCGGTCTACACGATGGAGCAGGCGCTCGAGCGGATGCGCGGCCTCCTCGGCACGGCGATCGACTGGGTCGAGCTCGCGGCCTGGCTGCCGGCCGAGTGGACCGGAGCGCCCGAGCGCCGCCGCTCGGCGACCGCGTCGAGCTTCGCCGCCGCGCTCGAGCTCGTGAAGGCCGGAAGACTGCAACTGCGCCAGGAAGCGGCGTTCCAGCCGATCTTCCTGCGCCCGCGCCCGGAGGACGCCCGATGAACGAGACCGCCCGCGAGTTCCTCACCGGCGGCGCCTATGCGGTGCCGCACCCGCGCGAGCAGGAGCGCATGGTCGAGGCGGTGCTGTTCGCGAGCCCGGCGCCGATGACGGGCCGCGAGATCGCCGCGCGCCTGCCGCAGGGGGCCGACGTGCCCGAGGCGCTGGCCGCGCTTCGCCGCCGCTACGAGGGGCGCGGCGTGAACCTGGTGCGGGTCGGCGAGGCCTGGGCATTCCGCACCGCCTCCGACCTCGGCTTCCTGATGACCCGCGAGGTCGTCGAGACCCGCAAGCTCAGCCGCGCCGGCGATCGAGACGCTGGCGATCGTCGCCTACCACCAGCCGGTGACGCGGGCCGAGATCGAGGAGATCCGCGGCGTCTCGGTGTCGGGCGGCACGCTCGACCAGCTGATCGAGCTCGGCTGGGTCCGGCTCGGCCGCCGCCGGATGACGCCCGGGCGGCCGATGACCTTCGTGGTCACCCAGGGCTTCCTCGACCATTTCGGGCTCGAATCCGAGCGCGACCTGCCGGGAATCGCCGAGCTGCGCGCCGCGGGCCTGCTCGACAACCGGCCGGGCGCGTCACCGCTGCCCGCCGTCGGCGAACCCGACGAGGGCTCAGAGGACGCCGCCGAAGCCGAGCTTTTCTAGGCTGCCGGGACTCTGGCGGCAAATTCGTCGCGGCGCGATCAGGCGATTGAGAATTCTGCCCCGTTCTGCTAGTCTTCGACTATTGGGGTGTCGAAACTAGCCAAGTCTTCCAAACACACGAGGGATTGCCATGGACTACTTGCCGTGGCGGCGGATGATTGCGCTTGCCGTCGTCGTTCTCGCGGGACTGTTGAGTGTCGCAGCCAGCGAGCCTGCCAGCGCCCAAACGGTGCGAAAGTCGATCACGGCCTACACGCCGGCCGAGCTCATGTCGCTTCGGCGCGGGGTCGCGACGATGATGTCGCGCAACAGCGCCCCGCGCGGCAGCGCCGATTTCCGCCGGAGCTGGATCTACTGGGCGAACATGCATAGCCATTTCGGCGCCGGCTGCGGCGGGGCGATCAAGGGCAACGGCATGACCGGGGTCACGCTCTGGACCGCCTCGAACCCGAACGAGACCGCGACGTGGTGCAAGTGCGAGCATCACACCCCGCAGTTCCTGACCTGGCACCGGATGCTCCTCTTCTACTTCGAGCGCGTGCTCCGGCAGGCCTCGGGCGACCCCAACCTGACGCTGCCCTACTGGGACTACGCGACGGACCGGCAGATCCCGCCCGCGTTCCGCGATACCACCTACGTGAACGAGAACGGGGCCACGGTGCCGAACCCGCTGCGGGTGGAGGCGCGCCGCGTCCAGTACAACAACGGCAGCGCCGGGCTCGGGAACGGGGTCGTGAACACTTCGAACGCGATGAGTGCCACCACCTACGAGCAGTTTCGCACCCGGATTGAATCGACTCCGCATGGTGGCGTCCATTGCACCCTCACCCAGGGCGGCTGCGGCAACGGCCTGATGGGCAAGCAGGAGGTCGCCGCCCTCGACCCGATCTTCTATCTGCACCATGCGGGCATCGATCGGCTCTACGACTGCTGGCTCAAGGTGAACGAGAACGGACGGCTGCCCACGGGATCGACGATCCTGAACCGGACCTACGCGTTCGTCGATGCCGATGGCAGCGTCGTCACGCGGCGGGTCCGCGACATGCTGCGGACGAGCCAGCTCGGGAACTACAGCTACACCGCCGGCGCCGGCTGCCCGGCCGCATCGCCGCTCGCCATGGTGGCGGAAGGCCCGACCGAGCTCGAGCGGGGAGTCACCGACGTGACGATCGGCGCCGAAGCGCCGGCCGGCATGAGTGCCGAGGAGGCCGCCGCGCAGTTCGCACCGGCGGCGCGCCCCGCGATCGTCCGGATCAACGGGGTGAAGGCGGAGCAGACCCCGGGCGTCCTCTACAACGTCTATCTCGCGAACCCGAGAGGCGACCGCGAGCTGATCGGGCTCATCGACTTCTTCGCCACCGGGGAGACGGGCGAGCCGGCGCACGCCGCGCATGGCGGCGGCGGAGGCCGGGATTTCGAGTTCGATGCCACCGACGCGGTTCAGGTGCTCGGTCTGGAAAGGAACTCGCGTTTCCGCCTGATCTTCGAGCCGACGACCGGCCTCGATACCTCGACGCCGGAGGAGGCGGCGGAGGAGATCACGCCGGGCGCGCATGTCACGTTCCGCCGCGCCTGGCTGGAATGGGGGCGCTGACGCACGACGCGTTCGGGCACTCGACCGCTGGCCGGGTGCCCGATCAGACGCTGCGGAAGTGCTTGGAGAGCTTCAGGCCCTGGCCCTGGTAGTTGGATCCGGTGTCGCGGCCGTAGAGGATCTCCGGGCGCTCGGCCATCCGCTCGTAGACGAGCCGGCCGACGACCTGGCCGTGGTCGAGGGCGAACGGCGCCTCGTGGCAGCGGACCTCGAGCACCCCGCGCGAGCCGGTGCCGCCGGCGCCGGCGTGGCCGAAGCCCGGGTCGAAGAAGCCCGCGTAGTGGACGCGGAACTCGCCGACCATCGCGAGGTAGGGCGCCATCTCGGCGGCGTAGTCGGGCGGCACGTGCACCGACTCGCGGCTGACGAGGATGTAGAAGGCGCCGGGATCGAGGATGATCCGGCGGTCGTGCGTCGTCACCGGCTCCCAGAACTCGGCCGGGTCGTAGTGGCCGACGAGGTCGAGGTCGATCAGCCCGGTATGCGGCTTCGCCCGGTAGCCGACGAGACCGCCTTCGCGCGATTCGAGGTCGACCGAGAAGGCGAGGCCGCCGGCGATGTGCGCGTCGCCGCTCACCAGCCGCTCGGCCGCGTCGAGCGCGCGCAGCGCGCCGTCGTCGAGCACCGCGTCGCCGCGGCGGAAGCGGATCTGGTTGAGGCGCATGCCCGGCCGGACCAGCACCGAGAACGAGCGCGGCGAGATCTCCGCATAGAGCGGGCCGGCATAGCCGGCGTCGATCCGGTCGAACTCGGTGCCGCGGTCGGTGATGAGCCGGGTGAAGAGGTCGAGCCGGCCGGTCGAGCTCTTGGCGTTGGCGACCGCCGAGATCGCCTCGGGCAGCTCGAGCCCTTCGACCAGCGGCACGACATAGACGCAGCCCTTCTCGAGCACGGCGCCGTCGCGCAGGTCGATCCGGTGCATCTCGAAGTCGCGCAACCGCTCGGCGAGCGTCGCGCGTCCGGCCGGGCAGGAACGAGGCCCGCACCCGAAAGGCCTCGCCGCCGAGGCGGAGGTCGAGGCTCGCGGGCTGGACCTGGCCCGGAACCAGCGGCGCCGCGGTGACGATCGCCCCCTCGATCAGCATGCGCGCGATGCCCTGGGCCGGGATCACGCCGGCCCGGGTTTCCGGGGCGATGCAGGGGTATGGTCGGGCTAGCGAGATTCGAACTCACGACCTTTCGACCCCCAGTCGAACGCGCTACCAGACTGCGCTATAGCCCGACGCCTGCGCTTTATAGCCGGGCGCCGGGGGAGGGCAAGCGGAAAGCATCGGCGCGCCGCAGCATCGCCGCGCGCGGCGGCGGGTAAGGCGTTGATTCGAGGGCGTTCGGCCGGCCGCCGACCCTCAGCGGGCCTCGTCGATCATCACCGCCCGCAACGCCTGGAGCTTGGCGACGAGCGACCTCAGCGCGGGCTTGTCGAGCGGCTTCGGCGCCTCGGCGGTCGCGGCCGAGGCGCCGGCGGCGGCCGGCGCCGCCGCAGCCAGCGGGGCGGCGACCGCGGCGATCGCCTCGGCGGGCTCGAAGAGGTCGCGCTGCGGCACTCCGCGCGCCGAGCCGTTGGCGGCCGCCGGGCTCGGCGTCGCGATCGCGGGTGGCGGAACCGGGGCCTCCTCGTCCGGCTCGGGCAGGGTGCCGAGGCCGATCACGTGCCGGATCCCGCGCTCGCGCAGGATCTTCTGCACGCCCTTGATGGTCATGCCGTCGTCGTAGAGCAGGCCGCGGATGCCGCGAAGCAGCCGCACGTCCTCGGGCCGGTAGTAGCGTCGGCCGCCGCCGCGCTTGACCGGCTTCACCTGGGTGAACCGGGTCTCCCAGAACCGCAGGACGTGCGGCGGCACGTCGAGCGTCTCGGCGACCTCACTGATGGTGCGGAAGGCTTCGGGCGACTTGTTCATCGGGCGCGGTCTCCCGCAGTCACTGCTTGTTGCCGATGTCCACGCGCTCTTTCATGATGTGCGAGGGACGGAAGGTAAGCACCCGGCGCGGCTCGATCGGAACCTCCTCGCCGGTCTTCGGATTGCGCCCGACCCGGGCGGACTTCGCGCGCACGCTGAAGGTGCCGAACGAGGAGATCTTCACCGTCTCGCCGCGGACGAGCGCATCGGACATGTGGTTGAGAACCATCTCCACCAGCTCGGCCGATTCGTTGCGGGAAAGGCCGACGGTGCGGAAGACGGCCTCGCTGAGCTCCATGCGCGTCAGGGTCTTCTCACTCATCGCCGTCCCCCCTGTCGGTCACTCTTTCGTTAACCCTAGGGGAAAATCTGAAAGCGAGTCAATAACAAGGGCTTCGCTGTGCGAGCGAATACTGGCCTACCAGCGCACCACCGCGGCGCCCCAGGCGAGCCCGCCGCCGATGGCCTCCATCAGCAGCACGTCGCCCGGAAGGATGCGGCCCTCGGCATGCGCGACCGAAAGCGCGAGGGGAATCGAGGCCGCCGAGGTGTTGCCGTGCTCCTGCACGGTGACGACGACGCGCTCCATCGGCAGCCCGAGCTTGTGGGCGGTCATCGTCATGATCCGCAGGTTCGCCTGGTGCGGCACCAGCCAGTCGACGTCGGCGGTCGTGAGCCCGGCGCGCGCGAGCGCGGCGGCGCCGGTCTCGGCGAGCTTCACCACCGCATGCTTGAAGACCTCCTGCCCGGCCATCCTCACCACGCCGGCGGTGCCGGTCGAGGAGGGGCCGCCGTCGACGTAGAGGAGGTCGCTGTGCCGGCCGTCCGAATGCAGGTCGGTGGCGAGGATGCCGCGCGCCAGCGGCGAGCCGTCGGTCTCGGCCGCCTCGAGGATCAGCGCGCCGGCGCCGTCGCCGAAGAGGACGCAGGTGGCGCGGTCGGTGAAGTCGAGGATGCGCGAGAAGGTCTCGGCGCCGATCACCATCACCCGCCGCGCCGTGCCGGCCTGGACCAGCGCGTCGGCCTGGGCCAGCGCGTAGATGAAGCCCGGCGCAGACCGCCTGCATGTCGAAGGCGAAGCCGCCGCGCATGCCGATCGCGCTCTGCACCTTGACCGCGGTCGCCGGGAAGGTCTGGTCCGGGGTCGCCGTCGCGACGATCAGCGCGTCGATGTCGGCGCCGGTCAGCCCGGTGTCGGCGAGGGCGGCCCGCGCGGCGGCGATGGCGAGGTCGGAGGTCAGCTCGCCCTCGGCGGCGAAGTGGCGGCGCTCGATGCCGGTGCGGGTGCGGATCCACTCGTCCGACGTGTCCAGGGTGGCGGCGAACTCGGCGTTCTCGACGACCCGTTTCGGCAGGTAGTGGCCGCAGCCGAGCGGGACTGCACGCAGGCTCATGTCGGAAAGCCCCTGCCCGCGGCGCGCTCGGCCGGCCCCAGCGCCACGCGGGCGGCCAGCCGCTCGGTGAAGCCGTGGTCGGCGAGGGTGAAGGCGAGCTTGATCGCCGCCGAGACGCCGGTGGCGTCGGCCGAGCCGTGCGACTTGATGACCGTGCCGTTGAGGCCGAGGAAGACCCCGCCGTTGGCCCGGCGCGGATCGATGCGCTTCTGCAGCCGCTTGAGCGAGGTGAGCGCGAAGAGGGCGCCGATCCGCGACAGCGGCGTGTAGGCGAAGGCCTCGCGCAGCAGGCCCTGGATCATCCGCGCCGTGCCCTCGCCGGTCTTCAGCGCGACGTTGCCGGTGAAGCCGTCGGTGACGATGACGTCGACGCGGTCGGACGGCATGTCGCACGCCCTCGACGTAGCCGATGTACTCGAAGTCGCTGGCGGGACCGATCTCGGCGACGCGCTCGGCCGCCTCGTGCAGCTCGGAGCGGCCCTTGTGCTCCTCGGTGCCGACGTTGAGCAGCCCGACGCGCGGCAGCTTCAGGCCGAGCGCGTTGCGGGCATAGGACGCGCCCATCACCGCGTACTTGACGAGGTCGTCGGCGTCGGCGCGGATGTCGGCCCCGGCGTCGAGCAGCACGTTGTAGCCGGTCGGGTTCAGCGACGGCCAGAGCACGGCGATCGCCGGCCGGTCGACGCCCGGCGCCTTGCGCAGCGCGAGCATGGCGAGCGCCATCAGCGCGCCGGTATTGCCGCAGGAGATGACGACCGGCGAACTCGCCGGACTTCACCGCCTCGAGCGCGCTCCACATGCTGGTGCCCTGCGCGTTCCTGAGCGCGCGCGACGGCTTCTCGTCCATCGCCACCACCCCGGGCGCGTGGCGGAGCTCGGTCCGCTCGGCGAGGCGGCTCCCCGCGTGGATCGCCGGCTCCAGGACGCCGGCGTCGCCGTGCAGGATGTAGCGCAGGCGGGGGTTCTTCTTCAGCGACTTGCCCATGCCCTTCAGCACGTCGGCGACGCCGCGGTCGCCGCCCATCGCGTCGATCGAGATCACGATGTCGCCGGTCTTGGCGGCGCTACCGCCGGCCAGGCCGATCCTTGCTGGGGCGGCGGTCATTGCGGACCGACCTCACGCGGGCTGGAGTCAGGCGGCTTCGTCGTCGAGATCGACCTCTTCGACCTTCGCCACGACCTCGCGGCCGTCGTAGTGGCCGCAGGCGCCGCAGACGTGGTGGGGGCGGCGCAGCTCGCCGCAGTTCGGGCACTCGTTGGGGTTGCCCGCGACCAGCGCGTCATGCGAACGGCGCATGCCGCGCTTGGCGCGCGTGACCTTGCTCTTCGGAACAGCCATCTCTCGACCTCGATCTCTGCCGGGCCGCGGCCCGGATCCATTCGTCGGCCCGCGCCGTAGCAGATGCGGCGCGCGATGTCACGCCCATGGCCGCCGGACCGGACAGGAAAACGAAGCGCGCAACATACCGATTGCGCCGTCGCGCGCAAGGCCTGCCGGCGTCGCAGGTCACGATTCGCCGCCCATCTTCGCCCGCAGCGCCGCGAGCCCGGCGAAGGGCTTGGGCGCGTCCTCCTCGGCTTCGCCGGACGGCAGGGACCGGGCCGAGGGTGGCGCCGGGCTTGCGCGGGTAGGCGGGCAGCGCCAGCGCCAGCGCCTCGATGGCGACGAGGCCGAGGTCGATGCGGTCGCCGAGCGGCTCGATCTCGTCGTCCTCGTCGGGGGCGACGACGATCTCGCTCGGGCGGGCGGCGACCAGGCAGCCAGGCGCGGCGCAGCGGCTGGTCGATGCGGGTGGTGACCGGGTCGAGGGTGACGACGCAGGTCTGCACCACCGTCGCGCCGAGCCGGGCGTCGAGCTGCCAGCCGCCGCGCGGCAGCGGCGTCAGCCGGCCGGCGAGGCGGAGCTTGCGCACCGCCGGGCACGTCGAGGAGCTTCGCGAGCGCGCGCGCCTCGGCCTCGGTCGGGGCGATGTCGAAGGCGAAGGCGTCGAGGTCGCGGATCTGGCGGAGCTCGATCACGCGGGCGAATTCGGGATTGTCGGGCGCGTGGGGGATGAGCTCGGGCATCATGCGTCCTTCGGGTCGGCACCGTGCCGCGCCGGCCCAAGTTCCTTGAATTTAGACCATGCCGGGAGTAGGGGAGCAAGGGAATTCGGATCGTCCAGAGGGAAGCCATGCGCCGAAAAACGCTGCGCTCTGCCGGGGTTGCGCTCATCGTCTGCGGCGTGCTCGCGGCCGGCTGCGCGCCCACGGTGCAGGTGCACGGCTACGTTCCGCCGCCGGCCGACGTGGCGCGGATCCGCCCGGGCTTCGACGACGCGGGCAGTGTCGAGGAGATCCTCGGGCGGCCGTCGTCGAGCGGCGTGCTGGGCGATTCGGCCTGGTACTACGTGCAGAGCGTGGTGGAGACCTACACCTACAACCCGCCGCGGGTGGTCGACCGCACCGTGCTCGCCATCAACTTCGACCAGGGCGGGGTGGTGCGCGACGTGCGCCGCTACGGGCTCGAGCACGGCAGGGTCATCGACCTCGAGACCCGCACGACCGAGACCGGCGGCCGCGAGCTCGGCATGCTCGAGCAGCTGTTCGGCAACCTGCTGAACCTCGACGCCGAGCAGCTCAACAACTGACTCGGGTCCGCAAGAGCAACGAGATACGGTCACCTGACGGGCTTGCCATTGCGCGGAGTATTGTCGGAGGCTCGGGAGGATGGCTGCGGGTGCGGACATCCGCGTGGCACTGTCGCGTCAAGTATATTTCGAAATATATTTATGAAAAGGTGAAAACAAAGTGAAACGGTGCCTGCGCCACATTTCGGGGCGCATTTCGGCAACGCCGATATAGGAACGCTTCTCTTGGGCTCCACTGGCGCCCGCGCCGGAGCGCTCAGGCCGGCGCCTCGGAGGTGCCGCGCTCGCGATAGGGCGTGGTGCGGTAGAGCGCCCGGTAGCACTTGGAGAAGTGCGACGGCGAGGTGAAGCCGCAGGCCAGCGCCACGTTGATGACGCTCATGTCGGTCTGCATGAGCAGGTTGCGCGCCTTCGCGAGGCGCAGCTCCATGTAGTAGCGCTTCGGGCTGCGGTTCAGGTAGCGGCGGAACAGGCGCTCGAGCTGGCGGGTCGACATGCCGACGTCGCGGGCGAGCAGCATCGGCGAGATCGGCTCCTCGATGTTCGCCTCCATGCGGTGGATGACGGTGGCGAGCTTCGGGTGGCGGACGCCGATCCGGGTCGGGATCGACAGCCGCTGCTCGTCGCGGTCGGAGCGGATCGAGGTGTGGATCATCTGGTCGGCGACGAGGTTCGCGAGCTCCGCCCCATGCCGGCGGGCGATCAGCTTCAGCATCAGGTCGGTCGAGGCGGTGCCGCCGGCGGCGGTGTAGCGGTCGCGGTCGATGACGAAGATCGTCTGGGCGAGGTCGATGTCGGGGAAGTCCTCCTCGAAGCTGTCGCGGTTCTCCCAGTGGATGGTGCAGCGGCGGCCGTCGAGGAGCCCGGCCCGGGCGATCACCTGGGCGCCGGTGCAGAGCGCGCCGATGGCGAGGCCGCGCCGCGCCTCGCGGCGGAGCCAGGTCAGGACCGGGCGGCTGATCGCCTGCTTCACGTTGAGGCCGCCGACCACCAGGATGACCGCGTCGCGCGGCACCTCGGCGAGGCCGGCGTCGGCCTGCAGCACGACGCCGTTCGAGGCGGTGACCGGGCCGCCGGTCTCGGTGACGACCTGCCACGCGTAGAGCGTTCGCCCCGACATGCGGTTGGCGAGCCGCAGCGGCTCGATCGCGCCGGCGAAGGCAATCAGCGTGAAGTTCTCGAGCAGGAGAAAGACGAACTGCTCGTGGCGCGAGGGCTCGGTCTGCGGCGCGGCGGCGGGGGCGATCATGGCCGAACTAGGCAATTCGCCGTGGGAGACGTCAAGGCGGAAATGCGTGGCTCCTCACTGGCCAAGGCGGCTCCGCTCGCCTATAGAGCGCGCGAGACAAGAGCGAGCCCCGGGAGCGAAAGCCATGTGTGCCGACTGGAGCAAGACCGCCTGGAGGGCGCGTCCGCGGATCCAGATGCCCGACTACCCCGACGCGGGGGCCGTCGCCGCCATCGAGGCCAAGCTCGCCTCCTATCCGCCGCTGGTCTTCGCCGGCGAGGCCCGCAAGCTCAAGGCGCAGCTCGCCGAGGTCGCCGAGGGCCGGGCCTTCCTGCTGCAGGGCGGCGACTGCGCCGAAAGCTTCGCCGAGTTCTCCGCCGACAACATCCGCGACACCTTCAAGGTGATGCTGCAGATGGCCGTGGTGCTGACCTTCAGCGCCAAGTGCCCGGTGGTGAAGATCGGCCGCATGGCCGGCCAGTTCGCCAAGCCGCGCTCGGCGCCGACCGAGACAATTGACGGCGTCGAGCTGCCGTCGTACCGCGGCGACATCGTCAACGGCTTCGAGTTCACCGACGCGGCGCGGGTTCCCGATCCCGAGCGGATGCTGCAGGGCTACCTGCAGTCGGCGGCGACGCTGAACCTTCTGCGGGCGTTCAGCCAGGGCGGCTATGCCGACATCACCCGCGTGCATTCCTGGACGCTCGACTTCACCGCCGGGCAGACCGGCTACGAGGAGTATCACAAGCTCGCCAACCGGATTTCCGACGCGCTCGACTTCATGGGTGCGGCCGGGGTCGGCCCGGAGACGGCGGACTCGCTGCACCGGGTCGACTTCTACACCTCGCACGAGGCGCTGCTGCTCGAGTACGAGGAGGCGCTCTGCCGGATCGACTCGACGACCGGCGTGCCGGTCGCGGGGTCGGGGCACATGATCTGGATCGGCGACCGGACCCGCCAGCCCGACGGCGCTCATGTCGAGTTCGCCCGGGGCGTGCAGAACCCGATCGGGCTCAAGTGCGGCCCGTCGATCACCGAGAGCGACCTCTTGAAGCTGATCGACCGGCTGAACCCGAAGAACGAGGCCGGGCGGCTCACGCTGATCTGCCGCTTCGGCGCCGGCGCGGTGGGCGAGCACCTGCCGCGGCTGATCCGCGCCGTCGAGCGCGAGGGGCGGCGGGTGGTCTGGACCTGCGACCCGATGCACGGCAACACGATCAAGTCGTCGTCCGGCTACAAGACGCGACCGTTCGAGCGGGTGCTGCGCGAGGTGCGCGAGTTCTTCGCGGTGCATGCCGCCGAGGGCACCATTCCGGGCGGCGTGCACTTCGAGATGACCGGCAAGGACGTCACCGAGTGCACCGGGGGCGTGCGGGCGGTGACGGACGAGAACCTCAGCGACCGCTACCACACGTTCTGCGATCCGCGGCTGAACGCGGCGCAGGCGCTCGAGCTCGCGTTCCTCGTCGCCGAGATGCTGCACCAGCGCCTGCAGGCGCGCCGCGCCGCCATCTGAAGGTGCCGGCCGAAGTCCTGGTCCTGACCGCCGCGGCGGGGGTCTCGGACGCGGCCGCGGCCGAGGCGGCGCGGGCCGCCGGGGGAAGCCCCCGCCGGCTGGCGCCGGGCGCGGTCGAGGTTGCGCTTGCGGGCGGGCTCCCCGCGGGGTTCGCGGTCGAGGGCTGCGACGCCAACCTGGTGCCGGCGGCGGGACGGCGCAAGCGGCTGCTGATCGCCGACATGGATTCGACGATCATCGGGGTCGAGTGCATCGACGAGCTCGCCGACTTCGCCGGGCTCAAGGCCGAGGTGGCGGCGATCACCGAGGCGGCGATGCGCGGCGAGCTCGATTTCGAGGCGGCGCTGGTCGCGCGGGTGGCGCTCCTGAAGGGGCTGCCGGCGCGCGTCCTCGAGCGCTGCTACGCCGAGCGGGTGCGACTGAACCCGGGGGCGCGGACGCTGGTGCGCACGATGGCGGCGCTCGGGGCCGAGACGGCGCTGGTCTCGGGCGGGTTCACCTTCTTCACCGAGCGGGTGGCGGCCGAGGCGGGGTTCGCGCGCCACCAGGCGAACACGCTCCTCGTCGCCGACGGGGTGCTGACCGGGGAGGTGGCGCGGCCGATCCTCGGGCGGGAGGCCAAGCTCGCGGCGCTGCGGGAGCTGGCGGCCGCGGCGGGGATCGGCGCCGCGGAGGCGCTGGCGGTCGGCGACGGGGCGAACGACCGGGACATGGTCGAGGCCGCGGGGCTCGGGGTTGCCTACCGGGCCAAGCCGGCGCTCGCGGCGGTGGCGGACGCGCGGCTCGAGCGGTCGGACCTGACGGCGCTCCTGGCGCTGCAGGGGATCCCGGCTTCGGAATGGCGGGACTGAGACGGCCTCCGGGTGATCGCTTCGCTGCCGCCGACGACGGCCCTGCGACGGTTGCCGAGGCACGGCCTGCGCCTGCCTGGGCTGGCGCACCTGGCCGAACAGCCGCCCCGCGCGGGCGTTCGGGCGACCTGCCCGACGGCAGCGCATGCGCGAACGGCCGGTGCGCAACCGGCGACATGGGTGACAGGTCTGACCGACGACATGGGTGACACAATTCACGTTACGTTCCCGTCGTCTGTGGTTGTGGCGGCTGTGGGCCCTGTGGGCGACGCCTTGCGTCGTCCACAAGTCCATCAGCCCCTCTGCGCAGCCGGATCAGCGCGTCGCCGCGGTCGGGGAGCAGCCCGAGCAGGATCGGGCCGTAGCGGACCGTCCAGAGGCCGTCGTCGCCCTCGCCGAGCCCGATGGGCTCGCCGCCGAGCGCCTCACTGATGTAGACGAGGCCGCCGTGCCACCTGATCAGCCCGTTGCTCTTCACGCGGCGGACCGTGTCGGCGGCGGGCTCGGGCGAGCGCAGCACCCCGTCCCAGCGCCGCGGCGAGGCGGCGTAGCGCTCGGACGGCGTGGCGTTGCCGAGGGCGGCGTGCGGGCGCTCCTCATTGTAGCTGTCCCGGAAGGCGCGGAACCGCTTCGCCTGCGCGGGCAGGCTCGCCGCCGGCGGGCTGGCGGTGTCCTGCAGGAGCGTCAGGTGCAGCCGCTCATGCCGGCCGTTCTCCTGCGGCTTGCCCGGGGTGATGCGCTCGGGGGTGACGCCGGCCTTGATCACGTTGACCGAGAGGCGGGAGAGCCCGCCCGCGCCCGTCGTCGCGAAGGGCGGTCCGTTGTCGGAGCGCAGCCTCCGCGGCAGGCCATGCTCGCGGAAGGCGGCGTCGAGGATCGGCCAGACATGCGCGCCGTCGGGACGCGTCACCGCCTGGCAGCGCAGCAGATACCGGCTGCTCGCGTCGCTGAGCGTCAAGGGGTCGATGCGGGTGCCGTCGCCGGTGCGGAACCAGCCCTTGAAGTCGATCGCCCAGACGTCGTTGGCCGCGTCGGCGGCGCACAGCGGCCCTCCGGGCGGCGTGCGCCGCCGGGTCCTGCGCCTGACCGTCAGCCCCTCGCGGTCGAAGCGCGCGCCGATCGTGCTCGCCGCCGGCCACGGCCGACCGGGGCTCCGCCGCTCGAGCGCCGCCTTCACCTTCGCCGGCCCCCAGGTCGGATGCTGGCGCCTGAGCGCAAGGCAAGCCTCGAGCAGCTCCTCCGCCACGGCCTGCGGGTGGTGCCGCGGCGCCCGCGACCGGTCGGCGAGCCCGGCGACGCCCTCCGCCTGCCACCGCCGCAGCCACTTGTAGCCCTTGTCCCGGCTGATCCCGAACCGCCGACACACCGCTGCGATCGGCTCCTCGTCGGCTTCCACCGCCAGCACGAAACGCGCGCGCTCGTCCATGACACGGGTCTCCCTCCACGGCATCGGCAAGGTCCTCCTCGCCGACAGAATGACCCGTCACCCATGTCGTCGGTCAGATCTGTCACCCATGTAGCCGGTTTGGACCCGGGTGCGCCTGCCGGGGGGCAGGCAGGCGCAGGCCGTGCTTGCGCACGGCCGGGAGAGATGCGCCGGGGCGCGACTTGTGGACGCGAAGCGATCGCCCGGAGGTGGTCTGAGACGCTGGAAACCAGGCGGTGCTCCATTGCGCACCTAAGCTATCACGCGGATTTCATTTAATAATGGAGCGCCGCTAGCCCCATATCAACAATCGCTAACGTCGTCGGCTCCACGCTTGGCAAGCAAGGGTGGAGCGGCCGCTATTTGCTGTCGATAACCCGGAGCTTCGGCGTCGCGGTGCCGTCGCGCGGCTTGGCCGGGGCGTTCGGGTTGCCCTCGATCGCGTGGAGCTTCGGCGCCGGCGGCGGGGCGAAGGCGGCCTGCGCCTCGGCGAAGCCCGGGACGGCCTGCCGCGGCTCGGCGCCCTGGCTCGGCTCGACCGGAGTCACGGCGACGTCGTCGATGCGGAAGGCGAGCGGCGGCGCGAAGAGGTCGCCCTCGCCCGAGGTGCAGCCGATCACCCGGTTGATGTCGCCGAAGTCGCTCCTGAGCGGCATCATCAGCATCGTGGCGCGGTAGGTGCCTGCGCGGTTGCGGGCGGCGAGCTTGAGCTCGACCACGGCAGGCTCGTTCATCACGACATTGAGCAGGCGGTCGAAGCGTTGCCGGTCGGGCTCGTCGATCAGGTGGCCGGGCTGCATGCCGCGCACCTCCATGCCCATCATCTCGCAGATCTTCATGCCGGCGAGGCGGATGCGCATGTTGTCCGGACTGAGCTTCTCGATGATGAACATGTTCTCGAGCGCGGACTCGAACTGCCGCGGGTCGATCTCGGCACGGTAGGGCGCCACTCGGCCAGCCCGCAGCCGTTCCCAGTAGGTTTTCAGAGAGGAGAGCATAAGATCGTTCATCTGCATTCTTGACCGCATCGAGCCTGCCTGCTTACCTCCGCCGGCCTTCCGATGGCCGGCCTTAGGTAAATGAATTGTTCATACGCTATACCACCCCTGCCGCAAAGTCGCGGCTTTTGCACCGGTTATCTTAATTTGCGAAAAATTTGGCGAAAGGATCGGCAGAGTTTCGCCTGTCGCGCGCGGGGGGGACGGGCGTGGCCTTGACTTCGATGACCGGGTTCGCCGACCGCGCCGGCGCGGCCGGCGAGCTCGGATGGACCTGGGAGGCGCGCAGCGTCAACGGCCGTGGGCTCGACCTGCGGTTGCGGCTGCCGGAAGGCCTCGAGGCGCTCGACGCGCCGATCCGCGCCGCGGCCGCCAAGGTGCTGGCGCGCGGCTCGGTCACGCTGACGCTGCGCCTCGCGCGGGGCGCGCTGGCGGCGGTGCCGCGCGTCAACCCCGAGGCGCTGGCGGCGGCGGTGGACGCGGCGCTCGGCGCCGCGGAGGCGGCGGCGCGGCAGGGCCTCGACCTCGCGCCGATGACGGCGGCCGACCTCCTCGGCGTCCGGGGGGTGCTCGAGGCCGAGGCGGTGGCGCCGGGGGAGAACGCGGAGCTGATGGCCGGGCTCGCCGCCGAAGCCGAGGCGGTCCTCGCTGCCCTTGCCGCCGCCCGCGCGGCCGAGGGCGCGGCGCTGGCGGCGCTGATCGCGGCGCAGGTCGACCGGGTCGAGACGCTGGCGGCGGCGGCGCGGGAGACCGCGGAGGCGCGGGCCGGGCGGAGCGGCGCGCTGCTCCGGAGCCGGCTCGAGGCGGTGCTCGCGGCCACCGCGGCGGTCGACGAGGCGCGGCTGGCGCAGGAGCTGGCGCTGCTGGCGGTCCGGGCCGACGTGACCGAGGAGCTCGACCGGCTCGGCGCGCATGTCACGGCGGCGCGCGCGCTCCTCGCCGGCGGCGGGCCGGCCGGGCGCAAGCTCGACTTCCTGATGCAGGAATTCAACCGCGAGGCGAACACGCTCTGCGCCAAGGCGGGGGCGAGCGACCTGACGGCGATCGGGCTCGAGCTGAAGGTCGTCATCGACCAGATGCGCGAGCAGGTGCAGAACGTGGAATAGGCGATGGGCGAGCGGGCGCGGCGGCGCGGCCTCCTGATCATCCTGTCCTCGCCGTCCGGCGCCGGCAAGTCGACGCTGTCGCGCCGGCTGCTCGAGTTCGACCCCGAGGTGCGCTTCTCGATCTCGGCGACCACGCGGCCGCCACGACCGGGCGAGGTCGAGGGGCGGGAGTACCTGTTCAAGAGCCGGGCGCAGTTCGCGGCGATGGTCGAGGCCGGCGAGATGCTCGAGCACGCCGAGGTGTTCGGCAATCTCTACGGCACGCCGCGCGCGCCGGTCGAGGCGGCGGTCGCCGCCGGACGGGACGTGCTCTTCGACGTCGACTGGCAGGGCGGCAAGCAGATCCGCGAGTCCGACCTGCAAGACGACGTCGTCTCGATCTTCATCCTGCCGCCGTCGATGGCGGAGCTCGAGAAGCGGCTCAGCTCCCGCGGCCAGGATTCGCCCGAGGTGGTGGCGAGCCGTATGGCGCAGTCGCGCGACGAGATCAGCCACTGGGACGAGTATGGCTACGTGCTCGTCAACCAGAGCCTGCCGCAGTCCGAGGCGCAGCTGCGCGCCATCATCGCCGCCGAGCGCCTGCGGCGCGAGCGGCATCCGGAGCTGGCGGATTTCGTCCGGGGGTTGAACGAGGAATTCGAGGAGCGGCTGAAATGAGCCTCTATTCGCTCGACGGGGTGGCGCCGGACCTGCCGGCGGATGGCGACTTCTGGGTGGCGCCGGGGGCGCGGCTGAGCGGGCGCGTGGTGCTCGAGCCGGGCGCCTCGGTCTGGTTCAACGCGGTGCTGCGCGGCGACAACGAGCCGATCGTCGTCGGCCGCGGCTCGAACGTGCAGGACGGCTGCGTCTGCCACACCGACCACGGCTATCCGCTGACGATCGGCCCGGACTGCACGATCGGCCACATGGCGATCCTGCACGGCTGCACGATCGGCGAGGGGAGCCTGGTCGGGATGGGCGCCACGGTGCTGAACGGGGCGGCGATCGGGCAGGGGGTGCTGATCGGCGCCGGCGCGCTCGTCACCGAGGGCAAGGCGATCCCGGACGGCGTCCTCGTGGTCGGGCGGCCGGGGAAGGTGGTGCGCAATCTGAGCGAGGACGAGATCGCCGGGCTCCGGCGCTCCGCCGCCGGCTACCGGGCGAACATGGCCCGCTTCAGGGCCGGGCTTCGGCCAGCATAGCGGCGGATGCGAAGAGGCCGATCTCGGCGGCGTCGTCGGCGAAGGTTGCCGCAATCTGGTAGCCCGAGGCGGCAAGCGCTTGGCGCAACAGCGGAAACTGCACGCCATCGGCCTTGATCTCGACGAGCGGCGCGCCATCGAGCACGTGAGCCCAGAGCCCCGCGGGAGGTGCGGTGCGCCGGCCGGCGACCGAAAGGGTGATCCGCCCCTCGCCGACCGCCACCCGGACGTGGCCGCCCATCGGCAGGCTCTTCTCGAGGCAGAGGATCGCGAGGTAGGCGAGCCGGGTCGCCGGGCGCGGCAGCTCGGCGCCGTCGGCGTCCCAGACGACGCCGAAGCGGCCGTGAAACATCGCGTCGGTGATCTGGGCGGCCTCGTCGAGCGACTGGCGGCCCTGCGGGTCGGCCGGGCCGAAGGCGACGCGGTAGAAGCGCAGCTTGGCGAGCGCGGTGGCGAGGCTGTCGTTGACCAGCGCGAGCTCGGCGGCGGCGCTGCCGCCGGCGAGGTGCAGGAGCTCGAGCCCGTTGCCGATGGCGCCGATCGGGCTTATCAGGTCGTGGCAGAGCCGGGCCGCGACCAGCGCGCTCAGGTCGGGCACGCCCGGATCGGACGCGCTCACGGCCGGCGCCCTCGCGGCGGGGATGAGAGCATGGACGAATACCTCGAGCCCGGCATGCTGGTGCGCCACCCGGACCGCCCCGACTGGGGGCTCGGGCAGGTGCAGTCGGTGATCCGCGGCAAGATCACGGTGAACTTCGAGCATGCGGGCAAGGTGGTCATCGATGGCTCCCGGGTCGGGCTCGTGCCCGAGTTCGACCGGCCGGACGGCTGACGTTAACGAATGGCATCGACGTGTTAAAGGACCGTAAACGCGGAGACCTCGCAGCGGTCGTTTGCCTAAGCCATGAGGAGCCGCTAAAGGAAGCCGCGCGGGCGCCGGATCGCCCGCCAGCCGGGACCACAATGAAGATCGACGTCAGCCGCTACCGGGTCAAGCTCGCCGAGACCGAGGCGGAGCGGGAGGGCGCCCAGCGGCTGCGCTACCGGGTCTTCGTCGAGGAGATGGGCGCGCGCGCCAGTGCGGAGGAGCACGCGGCGCGGCGGGAGTGGGACCGGTTCGACCCGTACTTCGACCACCTGATCCTCGAGAGCCTCGACCCGGCGGTCGCCGACCCGCTCGACCGGGTGGTCGGGGTCTACCGGCTGATGCGCGGCGAGGTGGCGGCCGCCGGCATCGGGTTCTACGGCGCGAGCGAGTACGACCTCGGGCCGATCGCCGGGGCGGGGCGGCCCTGCGTCGAGCTCGGGCGGTCGTGCGTGGCGCCCGAGCACCGCGGCGGGCCGGCGCTGCACCTGCTCTGGAACGGCCTCGCGGGCTACGTGCTCGAGCGCGGCATCGAGCTCCTGTTCGGGGTCGCGAGCTTCCCCGGCACCGATCCCGCGCCGCTCGCCGAGGCGCTGTCGTTCCTGCACCACCAGCACCTCGCCCCGCCCGACCTCCGGGTCCGCGCGCATCCCGAGCACTACCTGGCGATGGACCTGATGCCGCCCGAGGCGATCGACGCGCCGCGGGCGCTGCAGGCGATCCCGTCGCTGATCAAGGCCTACCTGCGGGTCGGCGGGTTCGTCGGCGACGGCGCCTGCGTCGACGACGACTTCAACACCATCGACGTCTGCGTGGTGATGGACACCGGCCGGATGACCGAGCGCTACCTGCACTTCTACCAGGCGCGGGCGGGAGCGCCGGGGGTGAGGGCGGGGTGGAACGAGGCCGAGCCGCCGGTGCTGCCGCCGCTGCGGCCGGCCGACCGGCTGCGGCTGGCGCTGCGGGCGGCATGGTCGGTGCTGGCGCTCGTCGTGCTCTTCGCGGTCTTCCTGCCGCTGCGCGGCATCGACCTCCTGGCCGAGCGCGGGTTCGGCCGGCCGGTGACGGCGATGGGGCCGGCGATCGTGCGGCTCTGGGCGGCGCAGGCGCTGCCGGCGCTCGGCCTGCGCCTCGTGCGGAGGGGCACGCCGATGCGGGGCGGCGGGGCCTTCGTCGCCAACCACTCGAGCTGGATCGACATCGTCGCGCTGCAGCGGGCGGCGGCGCCGTTCCTGGTGTCGAAGGCCGAGGTGCGGAGCTGGCCGGTGATCGGGCATATCGGCCGGGCGATCGGCACCATGTTCATCGACCGGCGGCCGGCGGAGGCCAAGCGCCAGGAGGCCGAGCTCCTGGCCCGGCTCGGCGCGCGGCGACCGGATGGCGATCTTCCCGGAGGGGACGAGCAGCGACGGCCTGCGGATCCTGCCGTTCAAGTCGGCGCTCTTCGGGGTGTTCTTCGCGCCGGGGCTCGGGCCGGGCGTCGCGGTCCAGCCGGTGACGATCGCCTACCGGCCGCGGCCCGGCCTGCCGCCGGCCTTCTACGGCTGGTGGGGCGAGATGGAGTTCGCCGACGCACCTCACCGACGTGATGGCGCGCTCGACCGGCGGCGTCGTCGAGCTGACCTTCCACCCGCCGCTGCCGCTCGCCGACCATGCCGACCGCAAGGCGCTCGCCCAGGCGGCGGCGGATGCCGTGCGGTCGGACTTCGATCGCCGGCCGACGACGCCGTCCTTGCCGCAGGTTCTCAGAAGATCCTGAGCGAGGGATCCCTGACGAAGCGCAGGTAGGAGCGCACCTTGCGCACGCCGCCCTGGTCCGCGTACATCCGCTCGGCCTCCTCGTCGGAGACGAAGGGCAGGACGACGGTGTCGTCGCCGGGCTGCCAGTTCGCCGGGGTGGCGACGCGATACCGCGCCGACAGCTGCAGGGCGTCGAGCACGCGCAGGATCTCGTTGAAGTTGCGGCCGACATAGGCCGGGTAGGCGAGGATCAGCTCGACCCGCTTGGCCGGCGAGATGATGAAGACGTTGCGCACCGCCATGGTCTCGCCGAGGTTCGCCCCGTGCCGGAACGTCGTGGGGTCGAGCATGCCGAACAGCATCGACACCCGGCGGTCCTTGTCGGCGATGATCGGAAAGGTCACCTGCGCGTGCTGGGTCTCGTTGATGTCGGCGATCCAGCGCGCGTGGTCTTCGACACCGTCGACGCTAAGGCCGATCACCTTGGTGCCGCGCTTGCTCCACTCGTCCCGGAGCTTGGCGGTGGCGCCGAGCTCGGTGGTGCAGACCGGCGTGAAGTCGGCCGGGTGCGAGAACAGCACGCACCAGCCGTCGCCGATGAACTCGTGGAACCGGACCAGGCCCTGGCTGGTCATGGCGGTGAAGTCGGGGACGGTGTCGCCGATGCGGATGAAGCCCTGGCCCTTCAGCTGCTCCTGCGTCCGGCTGAAGACCGCGTCGGGTCCGGAATAGGTGAACTCGAACGTGCCGTGTGCCTCGCCGGCGCCCGGCAGCAGGGTCTGGTACTCGTGGTCGAGCAGCTTAACGGTGCGCTTCCTGATCGTGCCGGCGAAGGCCAGCGAGCCGTCGGGCTGGCGCACCAGCGGCAGATCGAAGCGGAAGAGGTTGTTCTCGAGGAATTCGTCCTCGGCCGGGGTGTTCGCCCGGTGCAGGACCTTGTTGCGGTGGGGGAACCGGCCGAAGCGCATGATGACGGCGACGTGGCGGTGGAAGATCTCGTGAAAGGCGTTGAGCGGGTCGTCGGGCGCGAGATCCTCCATCGCCCGGCCCCATTCCTCCATGCACAGGTACTGGTCCTCGAGCGCCTCGGAATGGGTGAGCGCGAGGCAGAGGAACACCCGCTCGATCGGCTTGAGCCGCGCCCTGACGCCGACGCGCAGGCCGCGCTTGACGAGCGCCAGGCAGCGCGCGTCGGAGGCGTACATCTCCGGCGTGTCGCGGTACATGTTGCGGCGGAACTGGTCGAGCATGATGACGAGCGCGACCAGCAGGCGCGGATGCTCGGTGTTGAGCGCCCAGTGGTCGAAATGCCCGCGCGAGGCCAGCGCCACGTCGGCGCCGAAGCGGTTCCAGATCTCCTGGTCGGTGGCCTCGAACTTGCCGAACCAGAGGTTCAGGCACTCCTCGATGCTCGGCCGCAGCATGTAGTCGAGCACCTGCTCGGCCTTGTCGATCTCGCTGCCCGCGATCTGGAAGCGCTCGATCTGCAAGAGCATGCGGAGCTCGCGCTGCAGCGTCTCCATCTCGGCGCCCGACAGCGCCTCGTGCTCGTCGATGCCGGCGAGGATCACGTGCAGCCACTGCTGGATGCGGTGGCCCATCTCCGGGCTCACCCGGGCCATGCGCTCGTTCATCCTGCGCAGCCGGTGCACCAGCGTCTTCATCAGGGCGACCGCGCGTCCGGGGTCGGCCTGCGCCGTGGCGACGAAGGTCTCGTAGTCGGTGACGAGGCACTCGGTGTCGCCGAGCGCCCGCACCGTGGCCGAGCGTGGCCCGGGGTCGATCAGGCTCATCTCGCCGAAGACGTCACCGGTCCCGAGCGTCTCGACGGTCCGGGCGGTGGGACCGTGGCCGACGCTGACCTCGACCGAGCCGGCGACGATCAGAAAGGCGGTGTCGCCGGGCTCCCCCTCCGCGAGGATCGTCTGCCCGGCCCTGAAGCTGACCGTCTGCACTGGAATGAGCTCCTGACTGGCCGTCATCCCGACGACGCGCCGCCCCACCTTCGCGCCAACCTACGTCATTGCGCGATGCCGTGCACTTGCGTTCCTTGCGCCGCCGCGCGTCAGCGGGCGCCGAGCGGCCGGCCGCGCAGCACGAGCCAGATCAGCGCGGCCCCGGCGACGGCGAGGAACGGCGCCATCGCCAGGTTGACGGCGTTCCAGCCGGTGACGGCGTCGCCCCCGGTGCAGTTCATCAGCCCGCCCGAGGCGAGCGAGGCGACGCAGACGAGGCCGAAGACGGCGAGGTCGTTCATCCCCTGCACCCGGCCGCGCTCCTCGGCGGTGTGCGCCGAGGTGAGCATCGCGGTCGCGCCGATGAAGCCGAAGTTCCAGCCGATCCCGAGCAGGATCAGCGTGACGAAGAAATGCCCGAGCGTGACGCCCGAGAGCGCCACGCCGCCGGCGGCGGCGAGGATGACGAGGCCGGCCGCGATCACCCGCTCGACGCCGAAGCGCGCGATCAGCGCGCCGGTGAAGAAAGACGGCGCGAACATGGCGAGCACGTGGCCCGAGACGACGTCGGCCGCCTGGGCGGTGGCGAAGCCGCAGCCGACGATGGCGAGCGGCGTCGAGGTCATCACGAGGTTCATGAGCGCGTAGGCGACCATCGCGACGATCATCGCCACCGCGATCCGCGGCGTGCGCAGGAGCTCGAGGCGCGAACGCGCGCGCGGGCCGTCGCGCGACGGCGGCGGCGGCCGCGGGCTGTCGAGGAAGGCGAAGACCCAGATGCCGGCGACGTTGAGGGCCGCGGCGGCGACATAGGCGCCGGCGAAGGGGACCGGCGCCAGGGCGTCGGCGGTCAGCCGGACGAGCTGCGGGCCAAGCACCGCCGAGGCGAGCCCGGCCCCCATCACGATCGAGATCGCCCGGGGCCGGAAGCCCTCGCTGGCGCCGTCGGTCGCGGCGAAGCGGTAGAAGCCCTGCGCCGACATGTAGAGCCCGGAGAGGAGCGAGCCGGCGAGGAAGAGCCCGAACGACCCGCGCACCAGCGCGACTGCGCAGAGCGCCGAGCCGACACCGCCGCCGATCGCGCCGAGCGCGAAGCCGAAGGCGCGGCCGCGGCGCTGCATGAGGTCGGAGAGCAGCGGCGCCGACAGCATGGTGCCGAGGATGATCACCGAGATCGGCAGCGTGGCGAGGCAGCGGTTCGGCGCCAGCAACTGCCCGGCGAGCCCGCCGAGGATGAAAGTGACCGGCAGCTGCGAGCCGAGCACCACCGTCGCCGCCACCAGCACCCGAAGGTTGCGGCGGGCGCGGGCATCGGGATCGCGGGCGGGGAGGGCGGCGGTCGGCATCCCCCGTCTGTAGCGTCGGGCGCGCGCCGGGCCAAGCCGGCGCGCGCCCGGTCCGAGGCGGGGGCCGTCAGTTGGTCACGGTCTCCGGCAGGATCACTCCGACCTCCGCCGCGTAGTCCTCCCAGGCCGCGGCGAGCGCCGCCGCCCGCTCCGGGTCGGTCAGGCTGAGGTCGCGCGTCTCGCCCGCATCGGTCGCGAGGTCGAAGAGCCGCCAGCTGCCGTCGCCGATGTCGACGAGCTTCCAGTCGCCCTGCCTGAGCGCCCGCGACCCAAAGAGCTCCCAGCCGAAGCTGTCCCCGGGCCCATAGACCGCGTCGCTGGTGCCGGCGAGATAGCCGGCCCAGCTCCGGCCTCGGATCGGCTCGACCGGGCGGCCGTCGACGGTGTCCTCGGCCGGAAGCCCCGCGAGCGCGAGGACCGTGGGCGTCACGTCGGCGACGGAGAGGAACGCGTCGCCGACGCCCGTCCGCGCGACGCCCGGGCCGGCGATGAAGGCGACGCTTCGGGTGCCGCCCTCGCTCGCGAAGGCCTTGAAGCGCCACGCTGGCGCCGTCGCCGCCTGCGCCCAGCCGGGGCCGTAGGCGACGTAGCTGTCGGCGGCGCCGCGGTTCTCGAAGCTGTTGTCGGCCGTTCCGACCCGCTTGGCGAAGCCGGGCGACTGCTCCGAGACGCCTTCGGCACCGTTGTCGGCCAGGAACAGCACGACCGTGTTCTCGAGCTCGCCGCTTTCGCGCAGCGTCTCGACCACCCGGCCGACGTTGCGGTCCATCCGGTCGATCATCGCCGCGTAGATCTCCATGTCGCGGGCGGCGCTTTGCTGCTCCTCGGCCGTCATCGAGTCCCAGCCGCCCGGGAGCTCCTGGCTGTGCACCGTCACCGCCGGGTCGAGCAGCCCGAGCTCGGCCTGACGGGCCAGCCGCCGCTCGCGGAGCGCGTCGAACCCGGCGTCGTAGCGGCCGCGATACTCGGCGATGTCCTCGGCCGGCGCCCGCAGCGGCCAGTGCGGCGCGGTGTAGGTCAGATAGGCGAAGAACGGCCGGTCGGCGCCGCCGTCGGCGGCGGTAGCCTCCAGCCCCTCGATCAGCTTGTCGGTGAAGGTGTCGGTCGAATAGAAGCCCGCCGGCAGCGCGGCGACCCGGACGCCGTTCTCGGTATAGGGCGCCTCGTCCTGCCCGAAGTGGTTGGCCGCACCCGGCAGCAGCGCGAAGCTCGCGTCGAAGCCGCGCGCGTGCGGGTCCTGCTCGGGCGTGAGGCCGAGATGCCATTTCCCCGCCATGACCGTGCGATAGCCGCCTTCCTTCAACCGTTCGGCGAGCGTGGCGACGTCAGGCTTCAGATAGCCTTCGTGCCCCGGCTGGCCCCTCTGGTTCGGCGCCAGTCGCTCGGCCATCGAGCCGAGCCCGGCGCGATGGTGATCGGTGCCGGAGATCAGCATCGACCGGGTCGGCGAGCAGGTGGCGGCGGTGTGGAAATCGGTCAGGCGCAGGCCCGAGGCCGCGAGGGAATCGAGCGTCGGGGTCTCGATCTCGCCGCCGAAGGCGCCGATGTCGGAGTAGCCGAGATCGTCGGCGACGATGAGGAGGAAGTTCGGCCGCTCGTCGGCCGCCGCCGCGGCCGCGAAGCCGAGAGCGAGGGCGGCCACGGAGCCGCGGAGAGCAGGGGCACGCATCGGGGGTCTCCTTATCTCGACTTAGTCGATGGAGATTATCGTAAACAAACCCTCGCCGGTCGCGCAACCCCTCCGCGTGCCGTCCGCCCGCCCTTGATCCCGGCGCCGTTTCGCGCTCCGGTCCCGGCCGGGAGGCCAGCATGACCGCACGGATCATCGAGACGCTCGACGACGTGGCCGAGGGCGCGGCGTATCTCGCCGGCATCGAGCCGCGCTTCGCCCGGGCGCTGGAGCTGACCGGGCCGCTGCCGCTGCGCCGGCGCGCCGACGGCTTCGAGACGCTGTTCTCGGCGATCGTCAGCCAGCAGGTGTCGACCGCCTCGGCGGCGGCGATCTGGAACCGGCTGGTGGCGATCGGCGCGACCGACCCCGCCGGCGTCCTCGCCGCCGGCGACGCGGCGCTGCGGGGCGCCGGGCTGTCGCGGCAGAAGATCGCCTACGGCCGGGCGATCGCGGCGAGCGGGCTCGACTTCGCGGCGCTCCGGGTCCTGCCCGACGCCGACATCGTCTCCGAGCTGACCCGGATCAAGGGCATCGGGGTCTGGACCGCGGAGATCTACGCGATGTTCTCGCTCGGCCGGCCCGACGTCTTCGCGCCGGGCGACCTCGCGCTGCGCTACGCCGCGCACCGCCTCTTCGAGCTCGAGGCGCGGCCGAGCGAAAAGACGCTGCGCGAGATGAGCCTCGCCTGGTCGCCGTGGCGGTCGGTGGCGGCGCGGCTGCTCTGGGCGTACTACCGCGCGGCGCGAGGGCGCGAGGGGGTACGGTAGGCGGCCCTCCACGGGCGTGCGCACACGTCCCACCGCGGTCTGCACTGCTCTATAGTCGGAGGGCAGCAGGGAGAGCGGACATGGACCTCCTGAAGCATCTCGGCGCTTTCTTCGGTTGGCTCTCCGGCATCGTCGCCGGTGTCACAGCCACGCTGTACGCGATCGGCTTCATCGCCTCGATCGCCCGGCAGCGAATGTTGGGCCTGGACTGGGGCGCCACCTCGCAGGAAGCGCTCTGGTATCTCGGACTAGGGGGGCAGGTGGCTTCGCGCTGGGCGTTTCTCGCCACCGTCTGGCTGATCCTCGTCATCGCGGTCGGCGAGAGTTCCATCTGGGCGCTTCGCCGGGTCGCCAGCTGGGAGCGTCGCGAGCTGCGCGCCTTTCGGTCCACGGCGCTCTGGCTCGAACGGCAGCTGATCTGGTTCATTGCCTTGCTCGCGACGCTGTTCACCGGCCTGATGATGAACGCCTTCGACGGAGCTCTCCAGGTCAGCGGCCTGCTTTTTGCGGGTGCACGCGAGATCTGCACCGCCGGTGGTGTTGTTGGCGACCTTGTCACCGCCAACGGTGCCGAGCTGGCGGCGCGCGCCGACACTGTGGCGGGATTTGCGGCGCTGGCGCTGGGGACGGGGGCATACGCCGTGCCGCGTCTGCTGGCGCGCCACGGCCCAGCGCTGCCGATGCTCTTGTGCGCGGCGGTAGCATTCCAGGCACTGGCGGCGATACCGACCGCCCACGGCATCTTCCTGTTCGATGCCCGTCTGCACGACGTCGTCCCGCAGGGAGAGGAACTGCCGGGCGATCGAGCCGGTGCGCTGAGCCTCGTCGCGCGCGTCCGTGGCGGCATCTGGCTCTGGGAGCCTTCGACCGGCGACATGCACTGGATTGCCGAAAGGACGATCTCCGGACTGCGCGTCGGAGAACCCCGCACCATCCGATCATTGGCTTGTCGCTAGGTCGGTCCGAGCGTACGCTGCCGGCACACGCAGACGGGAGGGTGCCATGACCCACTCGGTTCCGCGGATTGCCCTGGTACTCGTCGCGACGGTTGCCTGTGCGCCGGTCGACACGCGGACGGCGGAGCTCGCCGTTTCCGGCGCGGGTGTTCAGGTCAACGGCCTGCCGGCGCGGGACGGCATGCCAATACGGAACGGCGACCGGATCAGCACCGGCGACCGGTCCTGGGCGAGGATCTCCTGGGCCGACGGCACATCGGTCAGCCTCGACCAGAACTCAGACCCGATCGTGGCGTGGGACGGCGACGTCCTCGTGGTCAGCGTCGGATATGGCTGGTTCCTGATCGACGTCGGGGAAGTGCGGGTCCGCATCGTCAACGAGCTCGCCGAGGTCGTCACCCATGCGCGCGCCTGTGTCAGCGTACGGCCGGGCGAGCGTTTCGACCTCTGGGTGTTCGATGACGTCGCCGTCGATCCCGTGCGACCGGCGCGCCTGGATGCCGTTCCGAACCATAGGATCTCGATCGAGCCGGACAGAGTGACGACCGAGCCGATCACGCTCGAGCAGTTCGCCAATATCGACGAGCGGTTTCCCGCCGGGCGTTTCAGCGCCGCGCCACCGGACTAGGTCGCCTCCTTCGCGCCGGCGTTCGCCGTCCTGAAGGATGCTTGCGGTGGGGCGACTTTCTCCCTAGACCCCGGCGCGACCGCGAGCGAGGGACTGCGATGACGAGCTTGACCGGGCCGGAGCGGCCAGCGGCCTCCGGGACCGCCGACAGTCTGGTGATCTTCCTGCACGGCTACGGCGCCGACGGCGGCGACCTCATCGGCCTCGCCGAGCCGCTGGCGCCGCATCTGCCGGACACCCGCTTCCTCGCCCCGAACGCGCCCGAGCCGTGCGTCAATAACCCCATGGGTTACCAGTGGTTTCCGATCCCCTGGCTCGACGGCACGCCCGAGGCGGCCGCGCGCGCCGCCGCCGAAGTTTCGTTCCGGCTGCTCGACGCCTGGCTCGACGACCTCGCCGCGCAGGGGATCGGGCCGGAGCGGACCGTGCTCGTGGGCTTCAGCCAGGGCACGATGATGGCGCTCCATGTCGGCCTGCGCCGGCCGGAGCCGTTCGCCGGCATCGTCGGCTTCTCCGGCCGGCTGCTCGACGCGGAGCGCCTGCCCGCCGAGATCGCCGCGCGGCCGCCGGTGCTCCTCGTCCACGGCGACCAGGACCCGATGGTGCCGTTCGCGAGCCTCGGCGAGGCCGCGGCCGCGCTGACCGCCGCCGGGGTCGAGACCTACACCCACGTCTCGCGCGGCACCGCCCACGGCATCGCCCCCGACGGCCTGGGGCTCGCGCTCGGCTTCATCCGCGAGCGGCTGGGAATCGCCTGAGACCTGACAGCCGCCGCCGCCGCGCTAGATGCGAGGCCAACGGGTCCGGAGGACCGCTGTGCCAGCGCTCTTCGCCTTCCTGCATCATCTGGCCGCCTTCACCCTCGTGGCCGCGGTCGCGGTGGAGTTCGCGCTGACCCGAGGCGAGCTGACGCTCGGCAGCGCGCGCCGGCTGGTTGCGGCCGACGCCGTGCTCGGCGCATCGGCGGGCGTCCTCCTGCTCGTCGGGCTGCTGCGCGTCTTCGTGTTCGAGAAGGGCGGCGGGTACTACCTGCACAACGGGCCGTTCCTCTTGAAGCTCGCGACCTTCGCGGTCATCGGCGGACTGTCGGCGGTCCCGACCCGGGAGTTCCGCTCCTGGCGCCCGGCCCTGCAGAGCGGCGAGCCGCCCGCCCCGGATGCCGCCCGCCTGGCGCGGGTCCGCACGATCGTGTACTGGGAACTCGCCGGGGTCGTGGTGATCCTGGCCTGCGGCGCGATGATGGCGCGGGGCATCGGCAGCTTCGGCTGACCGCGGCACCGCGCCGCCGGCGTCACAAAAATGTTCGCAGGCCCGTGTAGCTTGCGGCCGATATCGGAAAAGCTGACCCTATCTAGGGGCTTGCCAGCCGAACCGGGCGAGATGTAGTTTGAAGCGTGCTCGAGCCGAAGCGGCTTCCCCGCGGCGGCCCGCGCAAGGGAAGTGTCGATGCTGCAATGCACCCATATGCCCAGCTTCGTCCGGCATCCGGGCGGGCTGCGCGACCACCCGGCGCTGGTCCTCAACGCCGACTTCCGGCCGCTCTCCTACCTGCCGCTCTCGCTCTGGCCCTGGCAGGAGGCGGTCAAGGCCGCGGTGCTCGAGCGGGTGATGGTGGTGGCCGAGTACGACGTCTTTGTGCACTCGCCGTCGATCCAGTTCCGAATACCCTCGGTGGTCGTGCTCAAGGAATACGTGAAGCCCGCACGCACCACCGCCTTCACCCGCTTCAACCTCTTCCTGCGCGACGAGTTCAGCTGCCAGTACTGCGGCGACCGCGACCACCTGACCTTCGACCACGTGCTGCCCCGCTCGCGGGGCGGCCGCACCACCTGGGAGAACGTCGTCGCCTCCTGCGGCCCCTGCAACCTCCAGAAAGGCTCGAAGACGCTCAAGCAGGCGGGCATGCACCTCCGCCGCAAGCCGAGCCGCCCGACCCCCGAGCAGCTGCAGAACGTCGGGCGCAAGTTCCCGCCGAACCACCTGCACGACAGCTGGATGGACTACCTCTACTGGGACGCCGAGCTCGAGGCGTAGCGCCCGGAGATGGCAGGACGCGCACAGCCCGGCACCCGCTGGCGGATCGCCGCCTGGAGCGTGGCCGCGGTCGTCCTCCTGCTCCCGCTCCTCGCGATGCAGGTCACCGACGAGGTCGCCTGGACCCCGGCCGACTTCGCTGCCGCCGGCGCGCTCATCGGCGCGGTCGGCATCACTTTCGAGTTCGCGCTGCGGCGGAGCGCGAGCCGCGCCTGCCGGGCGGCGGCCGGCCTCGCGCTGGCGACGGGCTTCGTCCTCGTCTGGCTGACGCTCGCGGTCGGCCTCCTCGGCAGCGAGGACGATCCCGCGAACCTGATGCAGGGCGGCGTCCTCGCCGTCGCCATCGCCGGCGCGCTGATCGTCCGGTTCCGGCCCGCCGGCCTGGCGCGCGCCATGGCTGCGGCCGCGCTCGCCCAGGCGCTGGCGGCGGCCGTCGCGCTCGCCGCCGGCTTCGGCGCCGACGCCCTCCTCGTCGTGGCCTTCGCCGTCCCGTGGCTCGCCTCGGCCTGGCTGTTCCGCAGGGCGGCGACCGCGGGCTCGTAGCGGCGACGGGCAGGCCTCGTCAGCCGCGCCGCGCCGCCTCGATCGCGGCGACGTCGATCTTCTTCATCTTCAGCATGGCATCGAAGGCGCGTTTCCACTCGGCGCCGCCGGCAGCCATCGCGTCGGTCAGCGCCCGCGGCGTGATCTGCCAGGAAACCCCCCACTTGTCCTTGCACCAGCCGCACATGCTCTCCTGACCGCCGTTGCCGACGATGGCGTTCCAGTAGCGGTCGGTCTCCTCCTGGTCGTCGGTGGCGATCTGGAACGAGAAGGCTTCGCTTTGCTTGAACTCCGGCCCGCCGTTGAGGCCGATGCACGGGATGCCGGCGACGGTGAAGTCGACCGTCAGCACGTTGCCCTCCTTGCCGGACGGGTAGTCGCCGGGCGCGCGGTGGACGGCGCTCACCGAGCTGTCGGGAAACGTCTCGGCGTAGAAGCGGGCCGCAGCCTCGGCGTCCTTGTCGTACCATATGCAGATCGTGTTCTTGGCAACGGCCATTGCCTGTCCTTTCGGTTTTGTAAGCCAGTTTCGGCCGGGGTTCGCCGCGCACGCGCGGGCGGCTCACCGTTCCGCCTCGGGGGTTCGCCACAAGCGTAGAATGCATTCGTGGCGCCTGACGTTCCCGGCCGCCGGGCGCAATGTCCGCTTCGTGCCCAGCTGGCACGCGGCCCCGCGAAGGTCAGTCCGCCTGGGCGGCGCGGAACCAGAGCCCGGCGACGCCGAGCGACAGGATCGCGTTCCAGCCGGCCATCGAGATCCCCAGGAGGCTCCAGGCGACCTGGTCGCAGAGCACGACCGGCGTCGCGAGGATTCTGGTCGAGCAGTTCGCCCGCTGGCACCGCCCCCGGCTCCGGCGCAGTGCAGGTGGTCGGCCCCGGCCACCAGCCCTGCTCGATGCCGGCGTGGTAGAGCCCGATCCCGGCCCCCGCCAGCACCGCGAGCCCGGCGAGGAGGGCGAGCCCGCGCCGCGGCCAGGCGAGAATCATCAGCCCGAGCCCGACGGCGATCGCGTGCGGCCAGCGCTGCCAGATGCACAAGGGGCAGGGGGCGAGCCCGCCGAGGTATTGGAACGCGAAGGCGCCGAGAAGGAGCGCCAGCGACCCGAGCAGCGGGCCGAGCGCCCGGCGCTGCAGCGGCGTCATCGCGCACCCGCCATGCGCCCGAGAGTCGAGGTTCTGCGCCGCCGTAGCACTTTCTTCAGACCTTTGCCGGATCGTCGCGCCCAAGCATCACGGGCCGCCGCGCGCGTCAAGGGCGATGGCGGGAGGCCCCGGGACGGAGGCCAGGAGATGCAGACGACGCGCCGCGATCCGGTCCCGGTCCGCCGCCCGGCGCTGCGGTTTCGCACCCTGACGCTGCTCATGCTGTCGCTCTCGCTCGCGGCGCTCGTCGCCGCCTGGTCGTGGGGACGGCTGCCGGCCGGGGTGGCGGAGGCGCCGGCCCTTCCCGACCGGTCCGACGCGATCGCACGGGCGATCGAGGTCTCGGTCGCCGACGCGCAAGCGGTCTGGAAGCGCCGGATGCCCGGATACGCCGACGCCGGGCTCGTGCTCTTTACCGGCGCCGCGGCGACGCCGTGCTCGGGCGGTGCCGCGCTCCCCGGCCCGTTCTATTGTCCGGAGACCGGCACGATCGCGGCCGACCTCGGCTTTCTCGACACCTTCGGCGACCGGCTGGACCGGAGCCGCGACCTCGGGCTGGCGCTGGTCGCGGCCCGGCTCGCGGCCGAGCACCTGCAGCGGGAAATGGGCCTGCTCGACGCCGCGGCACTGCGCGTCGTCGGGGCACGCCGGGCGCACCGGGCGGCCCTGACGGCAAGCCTGGCGCTGCAGGCCGACTGCATGACCGGGGTCTGGGCGGCGGCCGCCGCCGGCCGGCTCGGGCCGGTGCCGGACGGCCTCTACGACCGGATCGTGTGGTCGTGGCGCAACGTGGTGGCCGACCTGCGGCGCGACGGCGTCCGCGTGATCCCGGTCTTCGACCCGATGGCCGCGGCACCGCGCGAGGAGCGCGCCGCGGCGTTCCGCCAGGGCTACGAGGCGGCGAACCTCGACGGCTGCCCGGCGCCGGCCGAGCTGACCCGGGCCGGCTGAGGCTCCGTCACGGCCGGTCGCGCTCGAGCGGCTCGAGCGCCGCGCGCCGCGGCGTTCCGTCCGGCTGGACCGGCAGCGGCAGGGTCAGGCAGGTGCCCGACGGCACCGCGATCCAGGCGTTGCCCTGATAGTCGACCGTGGCCCCGCCGGGTGCCTCCTGGCCGTCGATCCCGTCATTCTCGCCGGCGAGCGCCGCGCCGTAGCAGCGCTCCTCGCTCTGGGCCTGCGCCGCCGACGCCGCCGCAGACGCGACCGCCAGGGCCACCAGCCATCCGCGATAATCCACCAACCTCGACACTCCTTCCATCGCCGCACGCCGCGAGAAACTGGAACCCCCGGCGCCCGGCCGCAAGCGCCGGCCCGTCCGAAGCCGGCCAGCTGGGGCAAATCGGCAACATCGGGGGGCCTGCGCTTTCGCCGCCGCGCGATTGCTGCTAGGCAGGCATCAGGCGGCAAGCGGTCGGGGGGCCAGCCATGCATCGCAGGTTCACCTTGCGTCGGTCGTCGCCCGCGGGGCCGGACGGCGGGTAGGGCGGACCCGTGTACGCCGGGGGCGCACTGTCGGCGGCGGGTCACGCGGCGGTCGTGGCGCTCGCGGTCTGGGGCCTGCCCTGGCTGCGGGTCCGGCCCGAGCCGCCGGCGCCGGCGGTGATGGTCAGCCTGGTCGGGGAGGCCGAGCTCGCCGCCCTCTCGCGCGGCGCCCCCCGCCCGGCCGCTCCGGCCGCCCCAGCACCTGCGGCGCCGCCCGAGCCGGCCCCCGCCGCGCCGCGGGTGACGCTGCCGGCGCCGGCGCCGGTCCCCGAGACCGACGCCGAGCTGATGCCCGTGCCCGACCTCGCGCCCTTCGACGCCGCCTCGCCGCTCGGCCTGCCGACCCTGCGCGCCGAACCTCCGGCGGAACCGCCCGCCGAGCGCTTCGAGCCGCCGCCGCCGCGGCCGGCGGCCCGGCGCGCGGCCCCGCCGCCGGCCTCGGCGCCGTCACGCCAGGGCGACGCCGGCGCGGCTCCGCAGACGGCCGGCGCCGCCACGGCGCGGCTGGCGAGCTTCGAGGCGGCGGTGCGCGCGGCGATCGCCGCCGCGCAGGTCTACCCGGCGGTCGCCCGCGACCGCGGCATCACCGGCTCGGCGCGCCTGCACGTGGTCATCGCCCGCGACGGACGGCTGATCAACGCGCGCATCCTGCGCTCGTCCGGCTCGCAGATCCTCGACCGCGCCGGCCTCGACGCCGCGCAGCGGGCGCGGCTGCCCGCCGCACCCCCCGAGCTCGCCGGACCGCGCTTCAGCTTCGAGGTCGGGGTGGGCTTCACGCTGACCGACGGCTAGCACGACCGATGCCCGCCGCCCGGAATTCCCTGCTTGCAGGGCAGAGGCGTTCTCCGCCAAACTCTCGCGACACCCACGGAGGATCCCATGGCCGCCGGTCCGTTCGGCACCGCCCTCGGCCTGATCGCGTCGGGCGACCCACAGCTGGTGGAGATCATCCGATTGTCGCTCGGCGTCACCCTGACCGCGCTCGCGGCGGCCTGCGTCGTGGGGCTGCCGCTCGGGGCCGCGCTGGCGCTGGCGCGCTTCCCGGGCCGCGGCGGCGTGGTCGTCGTGCTGAGCGCGCTGATGGGGCTGCCGCCCGTCGTGGCCGGGGTGGTGATCTACCTGCTCTTGTCGCGCTCCGGGCCGCTCGGCAGCCTCGGGATGCTGTTCACCCCTCCCGCCATGGTGTTGGCGCAGACCATCCTGATCCTGCCGATCGTGCTGTCGCTGACGCGCAGCGTCGTCGAGGACCTCTGGAGCGAATACGCCGAGCAGCTCCGCTCGCTCGGCTCGTCGCGGATGCGCGCCGTGCCGACGCTGCTCTGGGACGGCCGCTTCAGCCTCGTCACCGGGGTTCTCGCCGGCTTCGGCCGCGCCAGCGCCGAGGTCGGCGCGGTGCTGATCGTCGGCGGCAACATCGCCGGCCACACCCGCACGATGACCACCGCGATCACGCTCGAGACCGGACGCGGCGACCTCGGGCTGGCGGTCGCGCTCGGGGTGATCCTGCTCGCGATCACGCTGGCGGTGAACGCGGGCGCCTACGGGCTCGCGCAGTGGGCGCGGCGGGCGGCGGGATGAGCGCCGGGCCGTCGATCCTGCCGCTCCGCGTCGAGGGGCTTGGCTATGCGGTCGGCGGCGAGCGCCTGCTCGCCTTCATCGACCTGACCGTGCACGCCGGCCGGCGCCTGGTGATCCTCGGCCCGAACGGCGCCGGCAAGAGCCTGCTGCTGCGGCTCTGCCACGGCCTCCTCCGCCCCACCGAAGGCCGGATCGCCTGGGCGCTGCCCGGGCGCGCGGCCAGGGCACAGGCGATGGTGTTCCAGCGCCCGGTGCTGCTCCGCCGCTCGGCCCGGGCCAACCTCGATCACGCGCTGGCGCTCGCGCGCTTCGCCCGCCCCGAGCGCGCCGCCCGCGCCGCGGCGGCGCTGCGCCGCTTCGGCCTCGACCCGCTGGCCGATCGTCCGGCGCGGCTGCTCTCCGGCGGCGAGCAGCAGCGCCTCGCGCTCGCCCGCGCCTGGGCGCTCAGGCCCGAGGTGCTCTTCCTCGACGAGCCCTGCGCCCAGCTCGACCCCGGGGCGACCCGCAGCATCGAAAGCATGATCGAGGGCTTCGCCGCCGACGGCATCACCGTGGTGATGACGACCCACGACCTCGCCCAAGCCCGCAGGCTGGCCGAGGATGTCGCGTTCCTGCACCGCGGCCGGCTGCTCGAGGCCGGCTCGTCGGCCGCGTTCTTCGCCGGTCCCGGATCACCGGAGGCCCGGGCCTTCCTCGCCGGCGGCCTGCCCTGGTGACCCATCCGAAAGGACCCGACATGCTGCGTACCCTGCTGACCGTCCTCGCCCTCGCCGGAGCCCTGCCGGCCGCGGCGCAGGAGTTCATCACCGTCGCCTCGACCACCTCGACCGAGAACTCCGGGCTCTTCGCGCACATCCTGCCGCTGTTCCAGGCGAAGACCGGGATCGAGGTGCGGGTGGTCGCGCAGGGCACCGGCCAGGCGCTGGAGACCGGCAGGCGCGGCGATGCCGACGTCGTGTTCGTGCACGCGCGCGCCGCCGAGGACGCCTTCGTCGCCGAGGGGTGGGGGGTCGAGCGCTTCCCGGTGATGTACAACGACTTCGTCATCGTCGGCCCCGCCGGTGATCCCGCCGGCATCAAGTCCGCCGCGGATGCGCCCGCGGCCCTCGCCCGCATCGCCGCCGGCGGCGCCGCCTTCGCCTCGCGCGGCGACAACTCCGGCACGGACCAGGCCGAGCGGGCGCTGTGGGAGGCGGCGGGCGTCGTGCCATCGGGCGACTGGTACCGCGAGACCGGCAGCGGGATGGGCGCGACGCTCAACACCGCCGCCGAGCTCGAGGCCTACAGCCTGGCCGATCGCGGCACATGGATCAGCTTCCAGAACAAGGGCGACCTCGCGATCCTGTTCGAGGGCGACCCCGCGCTCTTCAACCCCTATGGCGTCATCCTGGTGAGCCCCGAGAAGCACCCGCACGTGAAGGCGGAGGCCGGTCGGCGCTTCATCGACTGGCTGATCTCGCCCGAAGGGCAGGCCGCGATCGCCGGCTACGAGATCGACGGCCAGCAGCTGTTCTTTCCGAACGCCGAAAGCCTGCCCCGCACCGGCACGAACGGCTGACGTCCGGGGGCGCGGCCGGCCGCGCCCGGCCCTCGCGCGGCCGTGAAATCCGGGCTATCGTCGCGCCACATCGGCAGGGAGGGACGCCATGGAGATGCACGGCACGCGGCAGATCGCCGCCTCGCGCGAGGTGGTCTGGGCCGCGCTCAACGAGGCGGAGGTGCTGAAATCCGCGATCCCCGGCTGCCAGGAGCTCACCGGCAGCCCGGAGGAGGGGTTCGAGGCGACGGTCAAGCAGAAGGTCGGCCCGGTCAGCGCCACCTTCCACGGCCGGGTCGCGCTCTCCGACGTCGTGCCGCTGACGAGCTACACGATCACCGGCGAAGGCAAGGGCGGCGCCGCCGGCTTCGCCAAGGGCTCGGCCGCGGTGGCCCTCGCCGACAGCGAGGGCGGGACGCTCCTCACCTACGACGTGACCGCAAACGTCGGCGGCAAGCTGGCGCAGCTCGGCTCGCGGCTGATCGACGGCTTCGCCAAGAAGATGGCCGACAGCTTCTTCGACAACTTCCGCACCGCCGTCGAGCCGCCGGAGGCGGCGCCGGAGACGGCCGAGGCGCCGGCCGGCAAGGAGCCGGGCTGGTTCGGCCGCATGATCGGCCGCAAGGCGTGAGCCGACCTCCGGCTGACGAAGGCTGTGCGACGGCGCCAGCATCCCCGGCCGTGCGCAAGCACGGCCTGCGCCTGCCTGCCCCCCGGCAGGCGCGTCCCTGCCTTTCGACCGACGTATCGGGGAAGTGAATGCGGAGACCGCCTGCGCGAAGCCTGCCTGCCCCGATGCAATCGCCAGGAAATGGCAAGAGGCAGGCCCGGCCGGGCTCCGCGCCCGGTGCGCCGCGACGCTCAGCCGCCGGGCTCGATCCGCTCGGCCACCAGCGCCGCCATCGCGGCGTCGCCCCCGGCGGCGAGCCCCTCGGCGACCCGGCGCTTGTCGGCGGCGGTCCGGTTCTGGCTGACCTTCCACTTGCCCACGAGCGAAGCGACCGGGATCTCGATCCCGACGATGCCGCGGATCTGGGCGGCGACGAACGGCTCGGGCGCGTCCGAGACCGCCCAGGGCGCGGCGCGGCCCGCCTCCATCGCGTCGGTCAGCGCGCCGATCTGTGCCCGGAGCCAGGCCGGGTCCTCGATCGTCGACGCCCGGCCGCGCGCCTCGAGCATCACGTAGTTCCAGGTCGGCACCACCTTGCCGGTCTCCTGCTTGGCCGCGTACCAGCTTGGCGTGACGTAGGCCTGCGGCCCCTGGAACAGGACGAGCGCCTCCGGCGTCTCGCCAAGCAGCCGCCAGTGGGGATTGGCGCGGGCCACATGGGCGCGCAGCGTCCCGCACGGCCCCTCGTCCGGCGACAGGATGAATGGAACCGGGGTCACGACCGGCCCATCGGCTCCGGCGGAGATGAGGAGGCCGAGCGGGTTCGCGGCGATCAGCGCATGCAGCACCGGCAGCCGCTCCTCGCGATTGAATTCGGGCAGGTACATGGCGGCGCCTCCGGTCCTGCCGTTCTCTACCGCATTCCGCCCAGCCGGTCGACGCCGTGAGCGCGCAGGCCGCCCCGGGGCGCGAGCTCGCCGTCGGCCTCGGCCGGGCGTTCGGCGGCGCGCTGATCTTCGGGCTGCCGATGCTTATGACGAACGAGCTCTGGGAGATCGGCGCCACGATGGACCGGCTGCGGCTCGCGCTCCTCCTGGTGCTGGCGGTCCCGCTCCTCGTCGGCGTGTCGCACCGCATCGGCTTCGAGGCGAGCTTCGGCTGGCGCGCGGACCTGCGCGACGCCTGGATCGCCCTCGGGGTCGGGCTCCTCGCCGCCACGCTGATCCTCGGGCTCTTCAACCTCCTCGGCCCCGGCCTCTCCACCGACGCCCTGGTCGGGCGGATCGCCGTCCAAGCGGTGCCGACCGCGCTCGGCGCGATGCTCGCCCGCAGCCAGTTCGGCCGCGAGCACCGCGACAAGGACCAGGAGGGGCGGGCCCTTTCCAGCTATGCCGGCGCCGTCTTCATGATGCTGGTCGGCGGCCTTTTCCTCAGCCTCAACACGGCCCCGACCGAGGAGATGATCGAGATCGCCTACACCATGACCGCCTGGCACGGCCTCGGGCTGGTGGCGCTGACGATCGCGACCATGCACGCCTTCGTCTACGGCCACGGCGTCGAAGGATCCGGCCGGTCCGGCGCCGGCGACTTCCTGCGCTTCACGCTGGTCGGCTACGTGCTCGCGCTCGCGATCAGCCTCTACACGCTCTGGACCTTCGGCCGGACCGACGCGGTCGGGACCGGCCCGGTGCTGATGACGGCACTGGTGCTCGGCTTCCCCGCCGGCCTCGGTGCCGCCGCCGCCCGGCTGATCCTCTGAGGTGGCGATGGCCGGGAAGTCGCGCCTCGCCGACCGGCTCGAATGGGTGCTCGGCGCCGTCTCCGCAGCGGTCGTGCTGGCGATGGTCGGCTACCTGGTCTGGCAGGCTGTCGCTGAAACCCGCTCGCCGGCGCGGCTCTCGGTGGCGCCGGTCGCGGCGGAGGCGGGGAACGAGTTGCGCTTCGCCGTGCGCAACGACGGCGGGCGGACCGCCACCGGCGTCGTCGTCCGCCTGCGGGCGCGCTCCGGCGATCGCGTCATCGAAGAGCGTCGCCTGACGGTCGACTACCTTCCCGCCCACTCGGAGGCGACGGGAGCCTTCGTCCCCGCCCCCGAGGGCGAGGCGGTCGAGCTCAGCGTCGAGGGCTACCTCGACCCGTGACCGGGCCCGAAAGAGCGCGCCGGTTGAGCCGTCCCGCCCAGGCCCTCAGCGCGGGCGGATGCCGCATTCGGGTCAGCCCGCGTGCCCACGGCCGCTACCCCCGCGCCTTCGGGTGCGCGGCGGCATAGGCTTCCATCAGCCGGACCTGGTCGACGCCGGTATAGACCTGCGTGGTCGCGAGCGTCGCGTGGCCGAGCAGCTCCTGGATGGTGCGCAGGTCGCCGCCGGCCTCGAGCAGGTGGGTGGCGAACGAGTGGCGCAGCGCGTGCGGAGTCGCCGTCGCCGGCAGCCCGAGCTGCAGCCGCGCCGCCGCCATCGCCCGCTGCACCAGCCGCGCGTTGAGCCCGCCGCCCCGTGCGCCGAGGAAGAGCGGCGCGCCCGGCGCGGGCGTGAACGGCAGCAGCGCCCGGTACGCCTCGACCGCCTTCGCGGCGACCGGCAGCACCGGCACCAGCCGCTCGCGCCCGCCCTTGCCGCGGATCCTGAGCATCTCGGGCAAGGGCGCGTCCGACTGGCGCAGCGACAGCGCCTCGGAGATCCGCAGCCCGCAGCCGTAGAGGAGGGTGACGACCGCGGCGTCGCGCGCGGCGATCCAGGGCTCGAGGCTCTGCGCCTCGACGGTCGCGATCAGCGCCCGCGCCGCGTCCGGCGCCACCGGCCGCGGCAGCCGCGCCTTCACCCGCGGCCCGCGCGTCGCCGTCACCGCCGGCGCGACCAGCCCGTGCGCCTCGGCAAGCCAGCCGTGGAAGCTCTTGACCGCCGACAGCGCGCGCGCGAGCGAGCGGGCCGAGAGGCCCCGGCCGCGCACTTCGGCCATCCAGGCCCGGAGGTCGGCGGTCGAGACCCGCGCCAGCGCCGCCGCGCCTGCCGGCCCGCCCCAGTGCCCGCCGAGGAACCCGAGGTAGCCGGCGACGTCGCTCCGGTAGGCGGTCAGCGTGCGCTGGCTGGCGCCGCGGACGGCGCCGAGCTGCGCCAGCCAGTCCTGCATCAGCCGCGCCGCCCCCTCGGACGGCGCGGGGCCGCTCATGCCAGCCAGCGCCGCAGGCTGCGCTCGAAGACACCGCCGAAGAAGTCGAGGAGGTCGGTGCCCTGCTCGGGGTGGAACCGCCCCGGGTCGCTCGAGGCGAAGGCGAGGAGGCCGCCGAGGTTGCCCTCCCCGAGGTCGAGCCGGAGCAGCGCCTCCGAGCGGATCGCCGGGGCCGCGGCGCCATAGACGTCGGGCGAGGCCTTGACGAGCTGGCGCAGCGTCACCCGCCGCGCCCCGAGGCCGCGCCCCTGGGTCAGGTAGGCGTCGGCGCCGCCCTCCGGCAGCGCCACCACCACGTCCTGGAACGGCCCCGCCGGCCCGAGGCCGGCGCCCGGCGCGGCCGCCGGCGCCTCGAGGCCGAGCCGGATCACCTCGACGGTGAGGATCGGCGCGATGTCGCAGGTCAGCACCTTGAGGAACCCGGCGAAGTCGGCGGGCTCGAGCAGCGCGAGGCAGGCGCGGTGCACCTGGTTCATGCCGGCGACGTTCTCGTAGGCGGCCGCCAGCACCTCGCGGTGGGTGTCCTCGAGCCGGTCGAGCCGCTCCTCGAGCCGGTCGACCAGCACGCCCCTCAGGTCGACGACGTTGCGCCCCATCGCGCTGCGGTCGGCGGCGAGCAGCGCCCGCATCAGCTCGTGGTCCTCGAGGATCAGCCCGGGATCGCTCAGGATCTGCTCGCGGATCGTCGGCTCCGCCGCCGTCTCGGTCATCGTCATCCGTGCTCTACCCTCACACGATCTTCTGGCCGGTCGCCGACCAGTCCTTCAGGAACGCCGTCAGCCCCTTCTCGGTCAGCGGATGGTCGGCGAGCTTGTGCAATACCCCCGCGGGCGCGGTGATCACGTCGGCCCCGATCATCGCCGCGTCCCTGACGTGGTTCACGCTGCGGATCGAGGCCGCGAGGATCTCGGTCTCGAAGCCGTAGTTGTCGTAGATCGTCCGCACCTCGCGGATCAGGTCCATGCCGTCGAGGTTGATGTCGTCGAGCCGGCCGACGAAGGGCGAGATGAAGGTCGCCCCCGCCTTGGCGGCAAGCAGCGCCTGGTTCGCCGAGAAGCAGAGCGTCACGTTGACCATCCGCCCCTCCTCGGAGAGCGCGCGGCAGGCCTTGAGCCCGTCCCAGGTCAGCGGCACCTTGACCGCGATGTTCGGCGCAAGTTGCGCGAGCTTGCGCCCCTCGGCCATCATCCCGTCGTAGTCGAGCGACACCGTCTCGGCGCTGACCGGCCCTTCGACCTCGTCGCAGATCTCGCGAATGATCTCGATGAAATCGCGGCCCGACTTCTTCACCAGACTCGGGTTGGTCGTCACCCCGTCGACGAGGCCGAGCGCGTTCAACTCGCGTATCTCGTCGATTTCGGCGGTGTCCACGAAGAATTTCATGAGGGTAGCCTCCCGCTCCCAGGGTATCAGCCCTTGTGGTCCGGCGGGATACTAGCCCAAGGTATTGCGCGATGGAACACCTCAATCCGTCCGAATTCGATGCGGGAATTCCTGGCCGGGACCGTCGTGGCGGTGATCACCGCCGAGGGGCTCGACCGGCCGCTCGACTACCGCGCGCCGGCCGAGGGCACGCGCCCCGGCGACCTCGTCGAGGTGCCGCTCGGGCCGCGCCGGGTGCTCGGCGTGGTCTGGGGCGAGGGCTCGGGCGGCTTCGATGCGACGAAGCTCCGCGACATCGGCCGGGTCCTCGACGCGCCGCCGCTCGCGCCGGCGATGTGCGCGTTCCTCGCCCGCGCGGCCGAGTACACGCTGACCCCGCTCTCGCTCATGCTGCGGCTCGCCACGCGCGCGCCGGGGCTCGGGGCGCCGCCCGGCGCGCGGCCGATCCTGCGCCGCTCGGGCGCTGTTCCCGACCGACTGACGGCGCCGCGCGCGCGGGTGCTCGCGGCGCTCGAGGAGCACGGCAACCTCGGCCTCGCCCCGATGGAGCTCGCGCAGCTCGCCGGCGTCTCGTCGGGCGTTGTCAGGGGCCTTGAGGACCAGGGGGTGCTCGTGCGCGAGGCGGCGCCGCGCGACGCCGCCTTCCCGCAGCTCGATCCCGGCGCCGGCCCGCTGCCCTTGTCGCCGGCGCAAGGAGAGGCGGCGGCGGCCCTCGCGGCCGCGGTGCGCGCCGGCGCCTACGCGACGACTCTGCTCAAGGGCGTCACCGGCTCGGGCAAGACCGAGGTCTATCTCGAGGCCGTCGCCGAGGCGCTGCGCCTCGGCCGCCAGGCGCTGGTGCTCCTGCCCGAGATCGCGCTCTCGGCCCAGTTCCTCGACCGCGTCGAGGCGCGCTTCGGCGCCCGCCCGGCCGAGTGGCACTCGGGCGTCACCCAGGCCGCGCGCCGCCGCGCCTGGACCGCGGTCGCCGCCGGCGACGCCCGCCTCGTCGTCGGCGCCCGCTCGGCGCTCTTCCTGCCGTTCCGCGACCTCGGGCTGATCGTCGTCGACGAGGAGCACGACGGCTCCTACAAGCAGGAGGACGGCGCGCTCTACCACGCCCGCGACATGGCGGTGCTGCGCGCCTCGATCGAGGGCGCGGCGGTCGTGCTCGCCTCCGCCACCCCGAGCCTCGAATCCTGGGCGAACGCCGACGCCGGCAAGTATGCCCGGCTCGACCTGCCCGAGCGCTTCGGCGTCGCCGAGCTCCCCGAGATGCGGGCGATCGACCTCCGCGCGGACCCGCCCGGGCCGGGGCGCTGGATCTCCGACCCGCTGGCGCGCGCGGTCAATGAGCGCCTCGCCGCCGGCGAGCAGGCGCTCCTCTTCCTCAACCGCCGCGGCTACGCGCCCTTGACCATCTGCCGCGCCTGCGGCCACCAGGTCGGCTGCGATCAGTGCGACGCCCGCATGGTCGAGCACCGCTTCAGGAAGCGCCTGGTCTGCCACCAGTGCGGCGCGACGAAGCCGATCCCCGACGCCTGTCCCGCCTGCAAGACCGAGGGGCGGATGACCACCCTCGGCCCGGGCGTCGAGCGCCTCGCCGAGGAGGCGTCAGCACTCTGGCCCGACGCCCGCCTCGCGATCCTCTCCTCCGACCTCGCCGAGGGCCCGGCCGCGCTGAAAGCGCGCATCGAGCAGATCGCCGCCGGCGGCGCCGACCTCGTCATCGGCACCCAGCTCGTCTCCAAGGGTCACAACTTCCCGCTCCTCACCCTCGTCGGCGTGATCGACGCCGACCTCGGCCTGCAGGGCGGCGACCTGCGCGCCGCCGAGAAGACCTTCCAGCTCATCCGCCAGGTCGCCGGCCGCGCTGGCCGCGCCGAGCGCCCCGGCCTCGCCCTCGTCCAGACCCACCAGCCCGAGCACCCGGCGCTGCGCGCCATCCTCTCCGGCGACGACGAGGGCTTCTGGCGCGCCGAGGCCGAGGCCCGCCGTCGCGCCCTCATGCCCCCCTACGGCCGCCTCGCCGCCGTCATCGTCACCGGCACCGACGAGGCCCGCACCTGGGACGCCGCCCGCGCCCTCGCGCGAACCTCCGACCCGCTCCGCGCCGTCGGCGCCGAAGTCTGGGGCCCGGCCCCGGCCCCGATCGCCCGCATCCGCGGCCGCCACCGCGTCCGGCTCCTGGTCCGCGCCGCCAAGGGCGTGCCCCTGCAGCCGGCGCTCCGCGCGTGGACCGCAGCGGTGCCGGTGCCCTCGACGGTCCGCGTCACCGTCGACGTCGATCCCCAGAGCTTCTTCTAACGCCTGACCTACACAAAGAGGTCCGCGTCGAGGATCTGGCCGGCCGAAATGAAGTCCGTGATCGAGTCGATGGCGCCGGTGACTCCGACGAGATGGAACCGGAGCGTTGCGCCGTCGTCGAAACGCACGTCGACGGGGGCGCCCCGCGATGCTTGCGTGACCGTATCGACGGCGGCCACCAGGTCGTTCAACAGGCCACGCGCGCCCTGATCGACGAGGCCGGTGATCGTGATCCGGTCGTCGCGCCCGAAGTCCGTGATCACGTCCGCGCCGCCCGCCTCGGACGAGAAGACGAAGGTGTCAACTCCGCCGCCGCCGACGAACGTATCCCCCCCGAAGCCGCCGATCAGAACGTCCCGGCCTGCCCGGCGTTCAGCAGGTTGCCATCGCCGCCGCCGACCTGCAGCCGGTCGTTCCCGTTGTGCCCGAACAGCCGGTTCGATCCGAGCGTGCCGGCCTGGACGGTCGCGACCAGCGTGTCGTTTCCATCGTTGGCCAGAAGAACGTTCACGGCGGAGCCGCCGGCCCCCATGATCGTCGACGAGCGCCGACGCATGGAGGGTATCGTTGCCCGCGCCGCCGGTCAGACCCCCAGCCTTCCGCCGAGGGTCGGTCATCCTACTTGAAAGTGCTGGCGGAACGAGGTCTAGGCCAACTCCACGTGCATACCTTGTGCATGATCCGTGCATGAATCGTGCATCAAGCTTTTCGCCCAAACGCCTGAAAACGCGTGGATTCCGATCAGGCCGGCGCGAGCCGCGTCGTCCCGCCCCCGGTGATCACCTGCACCCGCTGGCCGATGCCGAAGACCGGCTCGCCCTGCACCACCGCGATGGTCCCGCCGTTCTCGAGCCGCACCGTCCACTCGATCGACTGCCGGCCCGCGACCGTCCGGCCGGCCTGCAGGCCCGCCGCCGCGCCTGCGGTCGCGCCGACGCCGGTGGCGACCACCCGGCCGGTGCCGCCGCCGACCTCCTGGCCGAGCGCCGCGCCGGCGAGGCCGCCGAGCACCGCGCCCGCCGCCTGGCTGCCCTGGTTGCCCTGCAGCTGGACGGTCCGGCTCGAGATCACCGTGCCGAAGGCCACGGTGGAAGCCGTCAGGGCCTGGTTCGACGGCAGAACGTTGGCGTTCTGCTGCGGCGTGCAGGCCGCGAGCGCCGCAACGAAGGCGAGGGCGGCAGTGCCCCTCAGAGTAGCTACCAGCATTTGGACGGTTCCTCTCCAGCTGAGCCAAATCTTGTGTCCGGCGAACCGGCAACCTTGTGATAGCTCGTCCTCCCATCCCGATACAACGGCCCTTCGGCCGATCTCCCTCGCATCTCGCCTTTGCGTGAGGGCCTCCAGCCGCTTCCCTCCGGCGGCGGCGCGCGATAGAGACGCCCGACGCACCGCCCGGAGGCCATCGATGCCCGAGCCCCACCCGACGATCCGGCCGCAGCCCGGCATCCTCGACATCGCGCTCTACCAGGGCGGCGAGTCGCGGCTCGCGGGCCACGCCAGGGTCCTGAAGCTCAGCTCCAACGAGAACCCGTTCGGCCCGTCGCCGAAGGCGCTCGAGGCCTACCGCGCCGCCGCCGGCAGCCTGCACCTCTACCCGAGCATCGACCACGCCGCGCTGCGCGCCGCGATCGGCGAGGTGCACGGCCTCGATCCCCTCCGCATCCTCTGCGGTGCCGGCTCGGACGAGATCATCGCCTTCCTCACCCAGGCCTATGCCGGGCCCGGGCGGGAGGTGATCCACACCGAACACGGCTTCGGGATGTACCGGATCAGCGCGCTCGCCGCCGGAGCGACGCCGGTCGAAGTGCGCGAGCGCTCGCGGCGGACCGACGTCGACGCCATCCTCGCCGCCTGCGGGCCGCGCACGGGGCTCGTCTTCATCGCCAACCCGAACAACCCGACCGGCACGATGATCGGGGCCGCGGAGGTGGCGCGGCTCGCCGCCGGGATGCCGCCGCAGGCGCTCCTGGTCCTCGACGGCGCCTATGCCGAATACGCCGGTGATTTCAACGGCCACGCCGACCTGGTTGATGCGCGAGACAATGTGGTGATGACGCGGACCTTCTCGAAGATCCACGGCCTCGGCGGCCTGCGAGTCGGCTGGGGCTACGGACCGGCCCACGTCATCGACGTCCTGAACCGGGTGCGCGGGCCGTTCAACCTCTCGACCGCCGCGCTCGACACCGCGGCGGCGGCGGTGCGCGACGTCGGCTACACGGCCTTCTGCGCCGCGGAGAACCGCCGGAACCGGGCGGCGCTGCAGGCGGCGCTGGCCGAGATCGGCGTGCCCTCCGACCCGTCGAAGGCGAACTTCGTCCTCGCCCGCTTCCGCGACCGGGCCGAGGCCGAGGCCTGCGACCAGGCGCTGCGCGCCCAGGGCATCATCGTGCGCCGGGTCGCCGGCTACAAGCTGCCGGAGGCGCTCAGGATCACCGTCGGCGACACCGACGCCTGCGCCCGCGTCGCCGAGGCGGTGGCCGGGTTCGTCCGGGTGCGGGCGTGAGGGCGCCGCGCCACGTCGCGCTGATCGGGCTCGGGCTGATCGCCTCGTCGATCAGCCACGCGATCCGCCGCTCGGGCGCAGAGGTCCGCATCACCGGCCATGCCCGCACCGCCACGACCCGGGCCGAGGCGGCACGGCTCGGGCTCGCAGAGGTCTTCGACACGGCAGCGGAGGCGGTCGAGGGCGCCGATCTGGTGATCCTGTGCGTGCCGGTCGGCGCGATGGCCGAGGTCGCCGCCGAGATCGCGCCGCGGCTGAAGCCGGGGGCGACCGTTACCGACGTCGGTTCGGTGAAGCGGGCGGTGATCGACGCGGTGACGCCCCACCTGCCGGACGGCGTCGCGTTCATCCCCGGGCACCCGCTGGCCGGGACCGAGCATTCCGGCCCGGCCTCGGGCTTCGCCGAGCTCTTCGACAACCGCTGGTGCTTGCTGACGCCGCTGCCCGGCACCGACCCGGTGGCGATCGAGGCGCTGGCGGCGTTCTGGACCTCGCTCGGGGCCCGGGTCGACCGGATGGAGCCCGCCCACCACGACCTGGTGCTGGCGGTGACGAGCCATGTGCCCCACCTGATCGCCTATACGATGGTGGGGGTCGCCGACCACCTGAGCCGGGTGACCTCGCAGGAGGTGATCGACTACTCGGCGGCCGGCTTCCGTGACTTCACCCGCATCGCCGCCTCTGACCCGACGATGTGGCGCGACGTGTTCCTCGCCAACAAGGGCGCGACGCTCGACATCCTCGGCCGCTTCACCGAGGAGCTCTTCGCGCTGCAGCGGGCGATCCGGCTCGGCGACGGGCCGCACCTGCACGAGTACTTCACCCGCACCCGCGCGATCCGGCGCGGCATCATCGAGGCCGGCCAGGACACCTCCGCCCCCGACTTCGGCCGCGCGGCGGTGAAGGCCGGGCAGGCCGGCGGCGGCGCCTGAGCCGCAAGGGCCCATGCCGGAAGCCTCCACGACGTCCCCGACGAGGCGGCGCCCTGGGCCGGTCTGGGCCCTCGTCCTCCTCGGCCTCTACTTCGTCGTCATGACGCTGCAGGCGGCGCTGCTGGCGCCGTCGGGGCGGAGCGACGACCTCGAGACACTGCTGCTGTCGCAGTCGCTCGAATGGGGCTACGAGGCAAAGAACCCGCCGGCGTTCTATTGGCTCGCCTGGGGCGCGACGGTGCTGCTCGGTCCGTCGCTGCCGGTGATCTACGGGCTCCGGCTCGCCGGAGTTTTCGCGGGCTTCCTCGGGCTCTACGCGGTCGCACGCCGGGTCCAGCCCGACCGGCTGCTCGCCGTCTGCGCCGGGCTCGCGATGCTCGCGACCCTGCATTTCCACTGGTACCCGCTCAACTACCTGACCAATACCTCGTTCGCCCTGGCGCTGGGGCCGCTCGCGGTGCTCGCGCTCCTGCGCCTGCGCGGCCACCGCGGCTGGGGCGCCTACGCGATCCTGGGCGCGCTGCTCGGGCTCGGGATGCTCACCCGCTACAACTTCGCGATCTTCGCCGCCGGGCTCGTCATGGCGGCGCTGTCGATCCCGGTCTGGCGCGCCCGCCTGCTCCGGCCGCAGGCGGTCGCGACGGGTCTGGTCGCCCTGCTGATGCTGGCGCCCCACGTCGTCTGGGTCGCCGGGCACTGGGAGGTCCTGAGCGGCCAGGTGCAGAGCCAGATCGTCGGCGTCGAGGCGCCGCCCTATCTCACGCGGGTGGGCGAGGGCCTCGTGAACCTCGCCGAGTCGGCAGTCAGCATCCTTATCGCCCCGCTCGGCATTCTCGCCGTCGTCTGCTTCCCGCGCGCCTTCCGGCCGATCGCGATCGCCGATCCCGGGCGCGCCGCCGATCTCGCGCTCCTCGGCCGGCTCGTGCTCGCCTGCCTCGGCCTGATGCTTCTCTACGTCGCGGCGGGCTCCTCTTACGTGAAGCCGCACCACCTGTTCTTTCTCGCCTTCGCGCCGCTGTGGCTGATCGCCCGGCTCGACCCGGCCGATCTCAGGCCCTGGGCGGCGCCGGCCTTCGCGCTCGGCCTCGCCGTCTGCGCGGCGCTCGCCGCGATCGTCTACCCCTTCGACACCATGTCCGACGCGCGCCGCTGCGAAGCCTGCGAGCCGTACCAGCCGATCGGCACCTACGCCGCCGCCCTCCGTGGCGCCGGGTTCGAGCGCGGCACCATCCTCACGCTGTCGCGCCGGCAGGACTTCCCAGCCGCCGTATTGCGCCGCTACTTCCCCGAGGCGCGGATCATCGCCGCCGACTACCCGGTCTACGCCCCGCCGCCGAACCAGGTGCCGGGCGCCTGCGTCCTGATCTGGAGCGGCCACACCGAGTGGCCGGCCACCTGGATCGACGCTCCACGAGGACTGATTCCCCGGCTCGGTCAGCCGCTCCCGCCCGACGCCGCGACCGGCGCCGTCACCGGCGTGATCGCGCTCACCGGGCGCCCCGCGCGCGGCATGCGGTACGCCGTGCTGCCGCAGGGCCTCGGCGACTGCCGCTGACCGCGGGTTCGCCGTGGCTCCCGCGTCCGCAGGCGAGCACGCCGTCGGCGCGCGTCAACCACGCCGCGCAAGGAACTACAATCAATCCGATTTATCCGGCTCGCCGGACGGTCCGGCAGGCCGTGCGTAGTGCAGGACCAGGGCTGCGAGGAGCAGCAGGGTCAGCGCGCCCCCGAGGCAGTAGATCAGGGCGGATGCCAGCGGCCCCCACCCGAGCGCAATCGCCGCGGTCGCCGCCGTGCCGGCGATGGCCCCTGACGTCATGACAAGTGCGATCATCATTGCATCGGCCTGTGCAGGGCCTTTCCTCTGCGCGCCACACCTGAAACGAGCGCCCCCTATAATATGTTCCATCTTAGGAGGAGTGCTAGCCAGATTTCTGAAAAATCGTGCACTTCTTCGGGAGACCACCTCGCCCTGCCGGGAGGCGCGCGCCGGCTCCGTTGACCAGGTCCTCCGCCCTGAGTAAAGAGGCGCCCGACCGAGCCCGGACTCCGCCCATGACCCCGACCGCCCCGCGCAGCTTCCAGGAGATCATCCTGCGCCTGCAGGCCTATTGGGCCGCGCAGGGTTGCGCCATCCTGCAGCCCTACGACATGGAGGTCGGCGCCGGCACCTTCCACCCGGCGACCACGCTCCGCGCCCTGGGGCCGAAACCCTGGTCCGCGGCCTACGTCCAGCCCTCGCGCCGGCCGACCGACGGCCGCTACGGCGACAGCCCCAACCGCTTCCAGCACTTCTACCAGTACCAGGTCCTGATCAAACCCTCGCCCGCGAACCTGCAGGAGATCTACCTCGATTCGCTGCCGGCGATCGGCATCGACATGGCGATGCACGACATCCGCTTCGTCGAGGACGACTGGGAGAGCCCGACGCTCGGCGCCTGGGGCCTCGGCTGGGAGGTCTGGTGCGACGGCATGGAGGTGTCGCAGTTCACCTATTTCCAGCAGGTCGGCGGTCAGGACTGCCGCCCGGTCTCGGGCGAGCTCACCTACGGGCTCGAGCGGCTGGCGATGTACGTGCTCGGCTTCGATGACGGCAACCTGATGCCGTTCAACGACCCCTCGGCGCCGATCCCGCTCACCTACGGCGACGTCTTCCGCGAGGCCGAGGCGGAATACGCCCGCTGGAACTTCGACGTCGCGGACACCGACATGCTGCTCCGCCATTTCGAGGACGCCGAGCAGGAGTGCAGCCGCATCCTCGGCCAGCCCGACATCGATCCGAAGACCGGCTGGCGGATCGTCATGGCGCTGCCGGCCTACGACCAGTGCATCAAGGCGAGCCACATCTTCAACCTGCTCGACGCCCGCGGCGTGATCTCGGTGACCGAGCGCCAGGCCTATATCGGCCGGGTCCGCGCGCTGGCCAAGGCCTGCGCCGACGCCTTCGTGAGGGCCGGCGAGGCCGCATGAGCGGCCGCCGGCTGATGATCGGGCTCCTCGCCTTCACGGCGGTCTTCGCGGCAGCCCTCGTCTGGTTCCAGTTCTTCGCCTACTACGAGCGCCAGCGCGGCGTCGGCGCGCTCAGGGTCGCCGGCGAAACGGTGCCGATCGCCGGCTACGACGGCATCGACGCCGGCTCGTCGCCGCTGAAGCTGCGCGGCTGCTTCCGCATAGACCCGGCCGCCGTCGCCGCGCTGACCCCGGCGCCGCAGGCGACGCCGCTGACGGCGCCGTTCTGGTTCCGCTGCTTGCACGCCGGCCGGCTCACCGCCGACCTCGCCTCCGGCGCCGCCCGCGCCTACGACATCGCCGCCGACGAGCCCGCGGGCTTCGACCTCATGCTCGCCGTCTATCCCGACGGTCGCGGCTACGCCTGGCGGCAGCGCAACGGGCGGCACGCCGACTGACTTGCCCGACTTCATGGCCGTCACCTTCGGCCTCGTCACCTGCCGGTTCGGCGAGGCGGTCTCCGCCGCCGGCCGGCGGATGCGCCGCGTCGGCCGGACGCGGGCTCGGCCGTCCCGCCCGCGGCGCCCGGCGCCACCTGCGAAAGCTTCACCGTCTCCCCACCGGCCACGTCGCGATGCGCCCGGCCGGGCAAGACCCGCGCCTCAGGTGTTCATACAGGCATGAAGCCTATCGAGCAGACCGGGGCCCCGCCAACAGGCGGGGAGATTCGCTTCTCAGCGGACGAAGTCCGCTTCCGCCGGAGGGAGGCCGCAGAGGCGGCCGACCGCCAAGCGCCGGCCGAGCGGGAGCCCTTGCGGCTCCCCGAGGCCGGCGCTCCCCCGGCATCCTCAGCGGAGCGGGATGTCCGAGACCTGCACCACCGTCTCCGGCGACGCGACCCCCGCCGCCCCGAGCAGGTCGACGAAGGCGTCGCGCAGCGCTCGCGGCGACTCGCAGGGGCCGATGATCAGCGCCTCCAGCATGTCGGCGAGCGCGGTGCTCGCTCCGGCCGCGCCCGGGCGCGGCCGGAGCGGCAGCTTGTAGACGAGCTGGGGCTCGCCGCGGCAGATCTCGACCGACCGCACGAGGTCGCCGCCCATCTGCAGCGACGGCGTGAACACCATGCGCCACTCGCGCTCCTCGGCGAAGCCCGGATGCTTGGTGGCGAGCGCCGCGAAGTGGTAGCTGCCGACGAGCAGCGCGCCGGCGCGCGCGGCGTCGAGCCCGGCCAGGTAGTCGCCCTCGCGCAGCATCCCCGCGACGAAGTGCCCGAAGCGCTGCATGAAGGCCTCGCGGCCATCGTAGACGACCGGTCCGGTGAAGACCCCGAGGCGGTCGCTGTCCGGCCCGATCAGCGGCGGGTTGCGCAGCACGAGGGCGATGCCGCTCATCCCGCTGTAGGCCCGCCACATCGAGAGCCGGCCGATGCCGTCCTCGGACGGGTCGTGCTCGGAGACGCAGCCGATGTAGGTGCCGTAGGCGATGGTCTCGGAGAGCTCGGCGATCCGCTCGCGCACCTCGCCGCGCAGCCCGGGGTGGACCTCTTCAAGAAAGCCGATCAGGCGTTGGCCGTCGTCGCTCTGATAGGCCGCGTCGAGCAGCTCGAGCCCGTATCGCACCTCCGAGAAGTCGTTCATGCACTGGGTGTTGCGCAGCCACAACTCGCCGTTGCGGATCATGCTCATCGCCGCCGGGGCGCCGGTGTAGTGGACGAAGCGCTGGCCGCTCGCGACCGCGCGGGCCACCCGTTCGTGCAGCAGCGGCAGGAAGACGCGGAGCTCGCGATCGCGCGCCGCCGAGAACCCCGCAAGCCGCCCGTCCATCCGTCCCTCCCGCCGTACGCCCGCGGGCATTCAACCACAGCCGCGGGCCGGCGTCAGCCGGGCCGAGCCCCCGTCGCTTTTCCCTTGACCTCGCAGCGCGCATCCGGTTTGCCCGACGCGCCGTTCCAAGCCGCCCCGAGCCCCCGCCGATGCCCGACCTCCTGCTCGAGCTCTTCTCCGAGGAGATCCCCGCCCGGATGCAGCCGAAGGCGGCCGAGGACCTGCGCCGCCTCGTCACCGACGGACTGGTCGAGCGCGGCCTCACCTACGCCCACGCCGCCGCCTTCGCGACGCCGCGCCGGCTGGCGCTGGCGATCGAGGGCCTCGCCGAGCGCTCGCCCGAGCTCCGCGAGGAGCGCAAGGGCCCGCGCGCCGACGCGCCGGCGCCGGCGGTCGAGGGCTTCCTGCGCGCGACCGGCCTGACCCGCGACGCGCTTCAGGTCCGCCCGGACAAGAAGGGCGACGCGCTCTTCGCCGTGATCGAGCGTCCGGGCCGGGCCGCCGCCGACATCGTCGCCGAGACCGTCGAGGCCGTCGTGCGCGACTTCCCCTGGCCGAAATCGATGCGCTGGGGCGACGGCAGCCTGCGCTGGGTCCGCCCGCTGCACGCGATCCTGTGCATCCTCACCCGCGAGACCGGCGCCGAGGTGGTGCCCCTCGCGATCGACGGCCTCGCCGCCGGCGACGTGACCCGCGGCCACCGCTTCCACGCACCCGAGCCGTTTTCGGTAACCTCCTTCGAGGATTACGCGGCGAAGCTCCGGCGCGCCCACGTGATCCTCGACCCCGCCGAGCGCGCCGAGCGGATCGCCCACGACGCCGCCCAGCTCGCCTTCGCGCACGGCCTCGAGCTCGTCGACGACCCCGGCCTCCTCGCCGAGAACGCCGGCCTTACCGAGTGGCCGGTCGTGCTCATGGGCCGGATCGAGCCGCGCTTCCTCGACCTGCCGCCCGAGGTGCTGCAGACCTCGATGCGCGAGAACCAGAAGTTCTTCTCGCTGCGCGATCCCGCCTCCGCCCGCATCACCGCCTACATCCTCGTCGCCAACCGCGAGACCGCCGACCACGGAGCCACCATCGCCGCCGGCAACGCCCGCGTCCTCACCGCCCGCCTCGCCGACGCCGAGTTCTTCTGGCAGAACGACCTGCGCACTCCCCTTGCCGAAATGGCGAAGAAACTGGAGCACGTCACCTTCCACAACAAGCTCGGGACGCAGGCGGAGCGCATCGCCCGCATTGCGGCGCTCGCCCGCGAGCTCGCCCCCGCCGTCGGCGCCGACCCCGACCTCGCCGAACGCGCAGCGCAACTCGCCAAGGCCGACCTCGCCAGTCAGATGGTCTTCGAGTTCCCCGAGCTTCAGGGCACGATGGGCCGCTACTACGCCGAAAGGGCAGGGGAAGACCCCGCCGTCGCGGCCGCCGCCCCCGAGCACTACGCGCCCCTCGGTCCCTCCGACGCCGTCCCAACCGTCCCGGTCTCGGTCGCCGTCGCGCTCGCCGACAAGCTCGATGTTTTGATATGCTTCTGGGAAATTGATGAGCGACCGACCGGTTCCAAGGACCCGTTTGCACTCCGTCGAGCAGCGTTGGGCTTCGTAAGAACGCTGCTGAATAGAAGCATAAAAGTATCACTCGACAAACTGATCGTATTTCACACGGACGTTTTACTTTGGCCGCAGATTGCCGGGCGCGCGGAGAAAGAAGAGGCCGAGGCAGTTCGTCTCTTTGAGAATAGGACGAGTTTTCGGATCGCGGAAGTTGAAGATCCCTTGGATGAGGTTCTCGCCCGTGTGAAGATCGAGAAGGGTATTCCAATCCCGCCGCACCCTGTTTTGGAATTCCTCGCCGACCGCCTCAAGGTCCACCTCCGCGGCGAGGGCATCCGCCACGACGTCATCGATGCCTGCTTCCAGCTCGGCGGCCAGGACGACCTCGTCCTCCTCGTTGCCCGCGTCCGCGCGCTGCAGGCCTTCCTCGCCACCGAGGACGGCACGAACCTCCTCACCGGCTACAAGCGCGCCGCGAACATCCTGACCCAGGAGGAGAAGAAGGACGGCGTCGAGTACTCGCTCGACCCCGACCCGCGCTTTGCCGAGACCGAGGCCGAGCGGGCGCTGTTCGCCGCCCTCGACGCGGCCGAGGCGGCGCTCGGCCCGGCGCTCGCCGCCGAGGCCTTCGCGGCGGCGATGACCGCGCTCGCGCGCCTGCGCGGCCCGATCGACGCCTTCTTCGACACCACCACCGTCAACGCCGACAGCCCGGCAGTCCGGCGCAACCGGCTCTGCCTGCTCAACCGCATCCGCGCGGTGATGAACCGGGTCGCGATCTTCTCCGCCGTCGAGGGCGGCTGAGCCGAAATCGTATGGCCGCTTTCCATACGCGTTCCATACGCATTCCATATCCAAAAAAAATCAATCGATTCAGCGACTAGCCGGCTAGTTCCCCGAATGTGACGTTTCGGTTCCCCCGCGGCCAATTCAGCGCTATGCTGCACTGCAATGAAGCCGCAGGAGATCACCCGCGACCCGCTCGACGCCGTCATCGCCCTCGATGCCGGCGAGGCGGTACGCGTCGGCACCTACGGCCGCCGCGCCGCCAAGCTCGCCCGTCTGGCCGCGCTCGGCCTGCGGGTCCCGCCCGGCGTCGCGCTCTCGTTCGACTGCGTGGCCGCGCTCGCCGCCGGCGCCCCGATGCCGCCGGTGCCGCTGCCGCTCGCGCCCGGCGACCTGCTGGCGCTGCGCTCGAGCCCCGAGGAGCGCGCCTGGGGCGGCGCCAGCGCGCTCCTCAACCTCGGCGCCGGCGCGCGCAGCCTCGAGATGCTGTCGGACCGGATCGGCGCGCTCGCCGCGCTCCGGCTGCACCTGCGCTACATTCCGACCTATGCCCACGTCGTGCACGGCCTCGACCCGGAGGACTTCGAGGCGCTGGCCCGCCGACGGCTCAAGAGCGGGGCGGAGCGCGGCGAGGCGGCGCTCAGCGGCCTCCTCGCCGACATGCTCGCCTACTTCGCCGCCGAGGCCGAGGTCCCCTGGCCCGAGGATCCGGCCGTGCAGCTCGACGCCGCCGCCCGGGCGATGGCGCGCGCCTGGAACGCGCCCTCCGCCCGCATCCTGCGCCAGGCGCGTGGCGCCCCGGCCGATGCGGGCCTCGGCCTTGTCGTCCAGCAGATGGTGCTCGGCGTCGGTCCGGGGGTCAGCGGCTCGGGCCAGGTCCAGCTCGTCGACGGCAAGACCGGCGCGCCGGTCTGCATCGGCGAGTTTCGCCCGCAGGGGCAGGGCAGCGGCACCCGTCTCGGCGCCCGCGACGCGCGGTCGCTGACAGGCGTCGCTTCGCTCGAGGAGCTTCATCCCGAGGCGCTGGCCGAGCTTCGCGCCGCCACGGCGCGGACCGCCGCCGGCCTCGGCGACGCCTTCCGACTCGAGTTCGCCATCGAGAACGGCCGCGTCGCCGTCGTCGACGCCGTGCCGGCGAGCCGGAACGGCCGCGCGGCGGTGCGCATCGCCGTCGATCTCGCCAACGCCGGCGCCATCAGCCGCGCCGAGGCGGTGCTGCGCATCGAGCCGCGCAGCCTGGTCGAGCATCTGCACCCGCAGATCGACCCGGCGGCCCCGCGCGACGTCTTCGGCACCGGCCTCGCAGCCAGCCCAGGCGCCGCCACCGGGCATATCGTCTTCACCGCCGAGGCGGCCCAGGCCGCGGCGGCACAGGACGAGCCGGTGATCCTCGTCCGGCTCGAGACCAGCCCGGAGGACATCCGGGGCATGCACGCCTCGCGCGGCGTCCTGACCGTGCGCGGCGGCATGACCAGCCACGCCGCCGTGATCGCCCGCGGCATCGGCGTCCCCTGCGTCGTGGGCGCGGGCGAGCTCCGCCTCGACCCCGTCGCGCGAACGCTGACGAGCCCGGACGGCCGCGTCTTTCGCGACGGCGCCCGGATCACCCTGGACGGCACTCGCGGCGAGGTGATCGCCGGCGCGCCGACGATGATCCAGCCCGAGCTCGACGGCGCCTTCTCCGAGCTCCTCGACTGGGCCGACGCCGTGCGCGACCTCGGCGTGCGCGCCAATGCCGACACGCCGGCCGAGGCGCGGATGGCGCGCGACTTCAAGGTCGACGGCCTCGGGCTCTGTCGCACCGAGCACATGTTCTTCGACGCCGCCCGGATCACCGTGATGCGCGAGATGATCCTTGCCGACACCGATGCCGAGCGGCAGGCGGCGCTCGACCGCCTGCTGCCGATGCAGCGCGCGGATTTCCACGAGCTCTTCGAGATCATGAGCGGGCTGCCGGTGACGATCCGCCTGCTCGACCCGCCGCTGCACGAGTTCCTGCCGCAGGAGCCGGAGGACATGCGCGCGCTCGCCGAGGCGATGGGACTGCCGGTGGAGGCGGTCTCCGCCCGCGCGCGCGACCTCGCCGAGGTCAATCCGATGCTCGGCATGCGCGGCGTCCGCCTCGGCGTCACCATGCCCGCGATCTACGAGATGCAGGCCCGCGCCATCTTCGAGGCGGCGATCGCCGTCAACCGCGCCGCCAGCGCGCCGGTTGTCCCTGAGGTGATGATCCCGCTCGTCTCCGCCAACCGCGAGGTCGAGCTCGTCAAGTCCCGCATCGACGCCATCGCCTCGGCGGTGCAGCGCGAGCAGGGCGCGACCCTCGCCTACCGGCTCGGCGTGATGGTGGAGACGCCACGCGCGGCGCTCCGGGCCGGCGATCTCGCCGCCTCGTCGGCGTTCCTGAGCTTCGGCACCAACGACCTCACCCAGATGACCTACGGGCTCAGCCGCGACGACGCCGGACGCTTCATGCGCGACTACGTCAACCGCGGGGTCTTCCCGGAGGACCCGTTCCATTCGCTCGATGTCGAGGGGGTGGGCGAACTGATGCTGATCGCCGCCAAGCGTGGCCGCGCCCGCAATCCCGGGATTACGCTGGGGCTGTGCGGCGAGCACGGCGGCGATCCGGCGTCGGTGCGGTTCTGCAAGGTCGCGGGCTTCGACTACGTCTCCTGCTCGCCGTTTCGGGTGCCGATCGCCCGGCTCGCCGCGGCGCAGGCGACGCTCCTCGCCACGCCCGCACCGGGGGCAGGCAACGCGTGACGCGGCTGCCGGCAAACCTCGGCGCCCTGGCCGCGGGGGGCAAGGGTGCGCTCGCCCGTTGTCTCACCGCGCTTGAGATCGCCGCCGACGACCCGGCGGTGATCGCGCTCCTCGAAGCCGCCTGGCGCGCGCCGCGCGGCGTCGCCATCGGGTTGACCGGACCGCCTGGAGTAGGGAAGTCAACTCTGATCAACGCATTGGTCCGCGATCTTCGTGCAAGGGACGAAACGGTGGCGGTGATTGCCGTCGATCCGTCCTCGCGGCGCTCGGGCGGGGCGCTGCTCGGCGACCGCACCCGGATGGAGGTCGATCCCGGCGATGCGGGGGTCTTCGTGCGGTCGATGGCGGCGCGGCAACGGCTCGGCGGCGTGGCGGAGATCACCTTTCCGGCCGTGGTGCTGACGCGCGCCTGCTTCGACTGGGTGATCATCGAGACCGTGGGGGTCGGCCAGTCCGAGGTCGAGATCGCCGACGTCGCCGACCTCGTGGTCTTCTGCGTGCAGCCGGGCTCCGGCGACGCGCTTCAGTTCATGAAGGCGGGCGTGATGGAGGTCCCCGGCCTCGTCCTCGTCACCAAGGGCGATGTCGGGGCGGCCGCGCGCCGCGCTGCGGCCGACGTGCGGGGCGCGCTCTCGCTGGCCAGCGGGGCCGCGCCGCCGCCCGAGGTGGCCGTCGTCTCGGCCGCGACCGGCAACGGCATTGCCGCAGCGGTCGCGCTCGTCGCCTCGGCGGCGCGGCGGCGGGCGACTGCGGCCGGGCGCCGTGCGCAGGGCCGGGTTTGGGCCGAGTCGCGGCTCCGCGAATCGTTCGGACGGGTCGGTCTTGCCGCCCTGGCGCCCCGCCTGAAGGGTGCGGACAGCCCGTTCGCGCCCGTCGTCGAGATCGCGGAGCGCGCCCGGGCCGCGGTTCACGAAACCTTTAAAGAACTCTAAATCGGCAGGTTTTTCGCCCTGAGGGCGAGGACCGTCTTCAGGCGGCGATTGGCGAGATTCCGCTTACATATTGATATGGATGGACTTTCTGTCGTGAGGGCTGGCACATCCCCGTGTGAACCAGGGTGCTTTGCAGTCAAACCAAACGCCGCGCGAACCGTCGCCGGCCTGAACGATGGACGAGAGATGATACTTCGCTTTTGCCGGCCGGGGCGGTTGGCAGTTGTTCTCGCCGCGCTATACGCGGCACTTGGCGCCGTCGGTGCCGCTTCGGCCGAATCGCCGGCTGCGACCCGCGCGCCCTCCGTCCTCGAGTCGGCGGGTGCGGCTCTCGCCGGGGCGATCCGCCCGCGGGCACGATCGGACGAGGAGATCACCGTCGCCAGCCGCAGCGTCGATCCCGGCAGTTCCGCCCGCCTGTCCTCGGGCCCGCGAAAGACGACGCCGCTTCCATCGCGGCTCGAGTTCCGCGACCTCGACGCGATGCCGAAGGCGACCGGGGACGCCCAGTGGCAGTGCCTCGCCAAGGCGATCTATTTCGAGTCACGCGGCGAGCCGCTCGAGGGCCAGGTCGCGGTGGCCGAGGTGATCCTAAACCGCGTCAGCGATCGTCGCTTCCCCGACACCGTCTGCGCTGTGACGACCCAGGGCGCCGGCTCGGGCCGGGGCTGCCAGTTCTCCTATGCCTGCGACGGTCACTCGGACACGATGAAGCGCACGCTCGCGCGCGACCGCAGCGAAAAGCTCGCGAGCCTCATGCTCGCCGGTCGGACCCGGGCGCTGACCGATGGCGCCACGTACTTCCATACCCGCTCGGTGCGGCCGAGCTGGTCGCGCCGGATGACCCGGACCGCGACCATCGGCCACCACATCTTCTTCCGTCCGGCCGTCCGAGTCGCCGACGGCTGACCCACGGCCTCAATCGGCGAAATCCTGCACCAGATAGAGGTCGCCGCAGGCCGGCCCGTTCGGGTCCACCCCGACTCCGGCGCCGAGCCGCTGGTAGCTCTTCGACAGCAGCGAGGCCCGGTGCTTCGGTGAAGCGAGCCAGCGCGCGACGACCTCGCGCGCGAGGCTCGCGTAGGTGTGGATTGGCACGGCCTCCTTGGTGTCGTCGTAGACGAAGCGGCAACCGGCGTGCTTGACCGAGATCGGCCGGCCAAGCAGTCGATAGACCTTGTCCATCGCGATGTTCTCCGCCGCCTTGCGGAACTCGAGCGACTGGCGGTGCATCCGCTGCGAAAGGTCGCGCTGGCCGCGGACCGGCAGCACGTGGCTGTGGGTGCGCAGCCGCGCCATGTTCTCCGCATGATCGGCCGCGGCGCGCGACAGACCCGGGTCCGGGCGCAGCGCCGGCCGGCCGTGCTGCCGGCGGACCTGGTTCGAATAGATCAGCACCGCCTCGTTGAAGAGCGACTGGTCGGGCCGCTCGAGCGAGATCGGCCGGTGCAGCCGGTCCGGAACCTTGGCGTCCCCCGCTATGCCCGGAGCCGCCGCGGCGGCCAGCACGGCGAGACTTGCGACGAAGCGGCACAGGGCCTGGCGCATCTCTCTTCCCCTCCTGCGTCCGGCCGCCAGCGCGGCGAGCGGTGTTTCACGGAGAAGTCTGAGGACCTATGCTTCTCAGTGAGTTAATCTCCGTCTCCGATCTGGCGTCTTAGTTGCCGGCCGGTTAAGCTTGGCGGGATTCCGCCGGCCGCTCTTGAAGATCGCCATCCGCGGCGCTATCACGCTGCCCAGAGGGGGCCAGGGGCATGGACGAGACCGCGATCGCCTTCGAGCTGCCGCATGCGCGGGCGAGGGCGACGCATGTCGGTCCGCCGCTCGATCGCATCTCGGTGCGCGACTACACCCGTCTCGTCGAGATCGGCGCCTTCCGTGCGGAGCGGGGGCTCACCCAGAGGATCCGCTTCAACGTCGTGCTCGAGGTGTCGCACCACACCGCGGCGCGGGACGATGACGTCGACAAGGTGATCTCCTACGACACCATCACCGACGCGATCGAGCACGAGATCGCCGAGGAGCGCATCAACCTCCTGGAGACCCTCGCCGAGCGCGTCGCCCTGCGCTGCCTCGCCGATCCCCGCGCCGTTCGCGTCTTCGTCCGGCTCGAGAAGCTCGACCGCATCCCGGGTGCGCTCGGCGTCGAGATCGTCCGCAGCCGCGTCGCCGATGTCGCCACCCGGCTGCGTGCCGTCGATGCCGCCGGCTCCCCGAGGGCCGCCACCCGCCCGCGCGTTGTCTATCTCGCGCCCGAGATCGCCGCCGGTCCCGATTCAGCGCGCTGGCGCGACGCCCTGACCGCCTGGGAACCCCCGCACGTGATCTGTCTCGGCCCGGCCATCCCGGTCGCGCCCGGCGACACCGAGGCGCAGCGCCGCATCGGCCTTCTCGCCATCGAGCAGGCGGCCTGGGGCTTCTGCGACGGCGATCCGCGCTTCGCGGTCGCTGCCTCGCGGACCGAGCTCGACTGGGCGCTCAAGACCGGCCGCCTGACGGTCTGGGCGCCGTCGCACATGGTGAGCGCCGCGCGTCACCCGACGCCGGACGCCAGCGATCCGGTGGCGCTCGCCGCCTGGCTTGCCGGCGAGCTCGATGCCGGCCTGCTCGTCGTCGCCGGCGCCCCACTGCCGGCGGGCGGCGAGCGCCCGGCCGTCGCGGCCGCCGACCCGACGGATCTCCACTCTCTCGGATAGGAGGGTTCAACATGACCGCCGCCTCGCCGCCGTTCGTCGACTTCGGCTGGCGCGCTCCAGACTTCCGGCTCGCCGACACCAGGGGGCGGATCTGGACGCTGAGCTCGCTGCGCGGATCGAAGGGCGTGGTGCTGATGTTCATCTGCAACCATTGCCCCTACGTGCGGGCGGTGGTCGACAAGATGGTCAGGGACGGCAAGGGCGCTGCGCGACCTCGGCTTCGGCGTCGCCGCGATCTGCTCGAACGATGCCGCCTCCCATCCCGAGGACAGCTACGAGAAGATGGGCGCCTTCGCCCGCGAGCACCACTTCCCCTTCCCCTACCTGCACGACGTCGACCAGAGCGTCAGCCCGCGCCTATGGCGCCGCCTGCACCCCCGACTTCTTCGGCTTCAATTCGGAGCTGAAGCTCCAGTATCGCGGCCGCCTTGACGACAGCGGCCGCGACGCGCACCCGGGCGCGCGCCGCGAGCTTTACGAGGCGATGCGCCAAGTCGCCGACACGGGCCAGGGCCCGCGCGAGCAGACACCCTCGATCGGCTGCTCGATCAAGTGGAAGGCTGCGTGACGGTCGAGATCCGCGAGCTCGGCCCCGCGGATTTCGACCTCTGGGCCGACTGCGCCGAGGCCCTCTTTCCCGACGCGACCCGCGATGCGCTCCTCGCCGAGATCCGCGCCTATGCCGGCGCGGGCCTCGGCGAGACCCGGGCCTGGACCGCGAGTCGCGACGGCCGGGTCTGCGGCTGGGCCGAGATGAGCCTGCGGCCTTATGCCAACGGCTGCGACGGCCGGCCCGTCGCTTTCCTCGAGGCGATCTGGGTGGCGCCGGAGGCCCGGCGCACCGGGGTTGGCCGGGCGCTTGTCGACCACCTCGGCGCGGTCGCCCGCGGCGCCGCCCTCGACGAGCTCGGCTCCGACGCGCTGATCGACAACCACGTCTCACACGCTGCCCACCGGGCCTGGGGTTTCGACGAGACCGAGCGGGTCGTCTGCTTCCGGCGTGCGCTCTGATGGCGCGGCCCGCCGTGGGGGACAGGCTCGCCCACGCCATCCCGACCCGCGTCGCCCGCTACCGGCCGATCCCGCGGAGCGGCGCGCCGCGCTCGCCGGGGGCGCTGCCCCTCGCCGGCGGCCCGCTCTGGTTCGCCGAAGCCGCCGAGCACCGCCGGGGCGAACCGCCACGGCTGCTTTCGGCCGCTGTGCTGCCGCTCGAGGTCGCCGAACGCCTCGCGGCCCCGCGCCCGCCCATCTGCGGCCTCGCGCTCGACCGGCCGCGGATCATGGGCGTCCTCAATGTCACGCCCGACAGCTTCTCCGACGGCGGCCGTCACCTTGCGCCCTCGGCGGCCCTCGGCGCCGCCCGCGCCATGGCCGCCGCGGGCGCCGATATCCTCGACATCGGCGGCGAGTTCGACCCGTCCCGGCGCCGACCCGGTGCCGCTCGCCGAGGAGATCGCCCGCGTCGTTCCGGTCATCGCCGCGCTGCGCGCCGAGGGCTTCGCGCTGCCGATCTCGGTCGACACCCGCAATGCCGCCGTGGCCCGGGCCGCCCTCGATGCCGGCGCCGACCTCTTCAACGACGTCTCGGCGCTCAGCCACGATCCCGCCAGCCTCGCCGTCGCCGCTGCTTCCGGTCGCGCGGTCTGCCTGATGCACGCGAAGGGCGACCCGAAGACGATGCAGGACGCGCCCGCCTACGACGACGTGCTGCTCGACGTCTTCGACTATCTCGAGGCCCGCGTCGCCGCCGCCGAGGCCGCCGGCATCCCGCGCGCCCGCCTCCTCGTCGATCCGGGGATCGGTTTCGGTAAGACGCTCGCCCATAACCTCGGTCTCATCCGGGGCCTTTCGCTGCTGCACGGCCTCGGCTGCGCGATCCTGTTCGGCGCCTCGCGCAAGCGCTTCATCGGCACGCTCGGCGGCGCGCCCGACCCGGCGGAGCGGATGCCGGGCTCGATCGCCGTCGCGCTCGAGGCTTTGCGCCAGGGCGCGCAGGTGGTACGGGTGCATGACGTAAAGGAGACCCGGCAGGCGGTCGCCCTCTGGACGGCGCTGAACGGGGACGAGGAGTAGAGGCATGGCAAGGAAGCTCTTCGGCACCGACGGCGTGCGCGGCCGGGCCAACGACGCGCCGATGACCGCCGCAATGGCGCTCAGGCTCGGCCAGGCGGCCGGCCGCTATTTCCGCACCGGTGGTCACGCGCACCGGGTGCTCATCGGCAAGGACACCCGTCGCTCGGGCTACATGATCGAGACGGCGCTGACCGCCGGGCTCGACCTCCGTCGGGATGGACGTCTTCCTCGTCGGTCCGATCCCGACGCCGGCGGTCGGCATGCTCGCCCGCTCGATGCGCGCCGACCTCGGCGTGATGATCTCCGCCTCGCACAACCCCTTCGAGGACAACGGCATCAAGTTCTTCGGCCCGGACGGCTTCAAGCTCTCCGACGCGGCCGAGGAGACGATCGAGGCGCTGCTCGAGGAGGAGCCGGAGCTCGCCGAGCCGGCGCTGATCGGCCGGGCGCAGCGAATCGACGACCACCGCGCCCGCTACATGGAGTTCACCAAGACGACCTTCCCGCGCGGCCAGCGGCTCGACGGGCTGAAGGTCGTCGTCGACTGCGCCAACGGCGCCGCATATCGCACCGCGCCCGAGGTGCTCTGGGAACTCGGCGCCGAGGTGGTGCCGATCGCCGTGAGCCCCGACGGCTTCAACATCAACAAGGGCTGCGGCTCGACCCATCCCGAGGCGGCGTCCGCCGCTGTCGTCGCGCATGGCGCGGACCTCGGCATCAGTCTCGACGGCGACGCCGATCGGGTGCTCGTCATCGACGAGACCGGCGCGGTCGCCGACGGCGACCAGTTCATGGCGCTAATCGCCGACCGCTGGGCGGCCGAGGGCAAGCTCGCGAGGGACACGCTGGTCGCCACCGTGATGTCGAACCTCGGCCTCGAGCGGCATCTCGCGGCGCAGGGCCTGAGGCTCGTGCGCACGGCCGTCGGCGACCGTTACGTGGTCGAGGCGATGCGCGAGGGCGGCTACAACCTCGGCGGCGAGCAGTCCGGCCATATCGTGATGACCGACCACGTCACGACCGGCGACGGCCTGATCGCGGCGCTCCAGTTCCTGTCGGCGATGGTCGAGACCAGCAGGCAGGCGAGCGAGCTCGCCCGGGTCTTCCCGGCCTTCCCGCAGGTTCTGACCAACGTGCGCTATCGCAAGGGCGCGGCGCCGCTCGACGAGGCAAGCGTGCGCGCCGCCATCTCGGCCGGCGAGAGCCGGATGGGAAGCCGCGGCCGGCTCGTCATCCGCAAGTCCGGCACCGAGCCACTGGTCCGGATCATGGGCGAGTGCGACGATCCGGAGCTGCTGCGGGCGATTGTCGGGGACATCGAGGCCGAGGTCGCCCGCTTCGCCTGATTCCCTGTGTCGACAGATACCTGGCGGGATCCGCTCATGCACGGGGCATGCACAAAGCATGCACAACTCATATGCTAAGAAAAAGAGTTGGGATTCCAGCGGTCGAGCGCGGCTGCGGCGCGGGCTGCGATCGCAAGGTCGATGCCGGCGTCGGCGCTGTCGGCGAGGAACCACGCGGCGGATAGCCCGGTCCAGGCGAGGATCCAGCCGAGGAGCCGGGCGCGGTCGAGCCGGGCCGCTTCGCACACGAGGTCGAGGCGACGGGCGAAGTGCCTGGCGGCGACCGGACGGGTCGGGTCGGCGAGGTCGGGGTTGGTGAAGATGTTGGCGAAGTCGAAGCCACGCTCGCCGATCAGCCCTTCGGGTCGATCGCGAGCCAGCCCCGCGGCCCGAAGTTGAGGACGTTATCGTGGTGGAGGTCGCCGTGCAGCGGCACCACATCGCGCGGATCGGCGAGCAGGGCCGCGGCCGTCGCGTGCGCGCGGGCGAGGAGGCCGCCATGCGCGGCGGCGGCGGGGGCGAGGGCGCGGAACCAGACGCGGAGCGGGACGAGCGCCGGGACCGGCCGCGGGCGCGGGGCGTGCAGGCGGGCGGCGACGGCACAGAGGACGCGCGTCGCGGCGTCGTCCTCGCCGCCGCGGGCCATGTCGCCGAGCGAGCGCGTTCCGAGGGCGCGTTCGAGGAGGAGGACGCCGTCGGCTTCGGCGAAGACGCGCGCGGCGCCGTCGCCATCCCACCAGCGCAGGAGGACGTGGCCGTCGCTCTCCTCGTCGCGGGGGCCGGAGACCTTGAGCATGCCGGGGACGCCGTCGCGCCGCACCGGCAGCAGATCGGCGGCGCGGGTGGCGATGGGCGCGCCGTCGGGTACGAGGCCCCAGCGCGCGAGCCAGGGATCGAATTGGGCTATTTCACCGCTCCGGCGGCCATCCCGCGGATGAAGAGCTTAGCTGAGACTTGTCTTAGGACCATTGCCGGCCGAAGAGCTCGCGCAGCGCGGGCTCGCTCGCTGGCCGATCGACGATCGGGAAACGCGAAAGGTGCGGTAGGCCGACGAAGACACCTCCGCCCGCGAAGTCGCCCGAGACGCCGGATATGTTTCCCCAACCAACCGGCACCTTGCCTAGTCTGGGGACGCGAAGGACGTCAGCGATGGCGTTGTTGGAAGCGCGCCCCAAGCTGACGACCACCCGGAAGGTGCCCCGCCGAAGGACGCTGTCCCACAGTCTCTTTCCAAAAGCCAGATTCTCCGCGGGACGCTCGAGCAGCGACCAATTGGGTGATCTGAATGGGACGAGGTTGCCAGCGAGCACTTCTTCTGGACGCACCCGAAGGTGCCGGAAGAGTGACAGAACTGCTTCTGAAGCGGACTTTCACCCGGCGGGTAGCCCGCCCAACTCTCGTCCCGGTAGGCGCTCCGCCCTGGCTCCATGCAGAAGTCGGCGTGCTCGGGCGGAGCAACGGTCCCGCCAGGGTTGAGGCCAATCAACGCGACTTCAGCTCGGTCCAAGACGTCCATTGGACTGTAGAGGAAACGCCACCCGAGAGCGTTGCCACTGGCTCGATGGGCGTCTGCGATCCCCGCGCGCAGCTGATCGGGCGAGGGCTCCTGGGGGAACGGGTTTGTGAGAGTCAACAAAACGAGCTCACCTCCTACTTCACCGCCCCGGCGGCCATGCCGCGGATGATGTAGCGCTCGAGCACGATGCCGATGACGACGAGAGGGGCGATGGCGGCGGTGGAGAGGGCGGCCATCGACCACCAGTTGATGCCCTGCGATCCGGTCTGGCTCGCGACCATGACAGGGAGGGTGTTGGCGTTGGTCGAGGTGAGGAGGGCGGCGAAGAAGTACTCGTTCCAGCAGAGGACGAGCGAGAGGATGAAGGCCGCGACCATGCCGGGGAGCGCGATCGGCAGCACGATCTGCAGGAAGGCGCCCCAGATGCCGAGGCCGTCGACGCGCGCTGCCTCCTCGAGCTCGATCGGGATCGCCGAGAACTGGTCGCGCATGATCCAGACGACGATGGGCAGCACCATGAGCGTGTAGACCATGATGATGCCGATGCGGGTGTCGAGGAGGGCGAGCTGCTTGTAGAGAACGAGGAAGGGCAGCGCGAGGACGACCGGCGGCAGGATGAGCTGGGAGAGGAAGAAGAACGAGATGTCTTTGTTGCGCATCCAGGCGAAGCGGTAGCTGAAGCGGCTGAGGCCGTAGGCGGCGAGCGAGCCGAGGACGACAGCGAGGAAGGAGGCGCTGATCGCGACGACGGCGCTGTTCATGAACCGCTTCATGAACTCGTCGCGCGGGGTCGAGATCTCGCCGATGGTGTCGGGCGAGAGGCCGAGCGAGCGCCAGCCGCGCCAGTCGGGCTGGTACTCGACGAAGGGCAGGATGCGTCCCTGGGTGACGTCGGGCGCGGTCTTGAACGAGGTCGAGACCGCCCAGAAGATCGGGAACAGGCAGATGAAGGCCCAGAGCGCCAGCGCGCCGTAGATCGCGATGCGCGAGACGCCGAAGCCGGTGCGGTCATCGCCGGTATCGCTTTCGGAGGGCGTTGCGTCGGTCATTGCGCGAGCCCGTGGGTCCTGCGGAGCAGGCGGTTGAGGAGCGCGATGATCAGCGTCACCGCGATGACGATGAGGACGAGGTAGACCATCGCTAGCAGGGTTCCGTAGCCGACGTTCGAGCGGTCGCGGTATTCGCGATAGATGAAGCTCGTCACCGAGTTCGGTGGCGCCGCCAGGCCCGCCCGAGGTGACGGTGATGATGATGTCGGCGAGCTTCAGCTTGAAGATGATCCGGATGACGATGACGGTCACCGAGACCGGCAGCATCAGCGGGAAGATCACGCCCCAGAACTGCTGCCAGCGGTTGGCGCCGTCGACGCGCGAGGCCTCGAGCACCTCGCGGTCGAGCGACTGCAGCCCGGCGAGCAGCATGATCATCATGAAGGGGATGAAGGTCCAGGCGTCCATCACCATGATCGTCGCGCGGGCGATCTCGGGCGAGCCGAAGAACGACGGGTTCTCCCAGCCGAGCCAGCGGGCGAGGCGGGCGACCGGGCCAAAGCGCGCCTCGAGCATCGACTTGCCGACCATCCAGCTCAGCGCGACCGGCGAGAGCATCAGCGGCATCAGGAAGGCGACGCGCCAGAACTTGCGGCCGCGGATCTCGGCGGCGAGGAGGAGGGCGAGGCCGAAGGCGATCGCGTATTCGGCGACGATCGCCAGCACGTACCAGACCATGTTGCGCAGCGCGTTCCAGTAGAACGGGTCGTGCCACATCTGCACAAGGTTGGCGGTGCCGTTGAACCGGCGGCCGGTGGCGCCGCTGAGGTTCCAGTCGGAGAAGGCGATCCAGAGGCCGAAGACGAGCGGAAAGACCACCATCGCCACGGTGAAGAGCGCGGCCGGCAGCACGAAGAGCACCCGCTTGCCGCGCTCGCCGCGGGCCAGCACCTGGGCAAGCCCGAGCGCGATCGCCCAGAGCAGGTAAGCATAGAGGACCGGGCGCCAGGTGGCGAAGCCGGGGACGCCGGTGCCGGCGTCGTGCAGCGCCTGGACGATGAAGGTGGCGGCGAGGAGGGCGCCGGCGAGCCAGACCAGGGCACGTCCGGCGCGGATGCGCCCGGGCGCGAGGTCCGGCGCGGTCGCGGTGTGCAGGCGGTCGGGGAGGTCGGTCATCGCGCCAGGCCCAGAGGCAACACATCGGCCTTGGTAGCAGGCAGCGCTATCGAATCGACAGATTCGGGACCGGCACGCTGCGGACGGCATGCCCGCGATCCCCGCGGGCGGCACCAGCGGGGTCCTTCTAGATGAGGACGTCGGCGTCGGTGAGCATCGACGGGGCGAAGCCTTCGAGCAGGACCGTTCCCCCGCCGTGGGCGGAGAGATCGATCAGCGTCGAAGTGCCGCTCGCCACTCGAGTCACGGCGGCGAGGCCCGACAGCCCGAACGCCGTCAGGTCGAGCCGATCCTCATTGTCGGAGAAGTCGACGACCCGGTCGTTCCCGTCGCCCGGCCTGAAGACGAAGACGTCGGCGTCCGTGCCGCCCAACAGGACGTCGTCACCCGTCGCCCCGATCAGGGTGTCGGCTCCGTCGTGTCCCCGCAACTCGTCGTCTCCGGCTCCGCCGCCGAGCACATCGTCGCCCTCCTGGCCGCTGAGCCGGTCAAGACCATTGCCGCCGAGCAGCCGGTCGTCGCCGCCCTGTCCGAACAGCCGATCCCTCCCGGAACCGCCGCTGAGCAGGTCGTTCCCATAGCCGCCGCGCAGCACGTCCGCGCCTAGCCCGCCCCTGAGGTCGTCATCGCCCGGCCCGCCAAAGAGGCTGTCGGCCCCGTCGTCGCCGATCAGCACGTCGGCCCGATCCCCGGCGTGCGGGCCGGGCACGAGCCTGAAGATGTTGCCGACGAGGCTGACGACGTAGAGATTGCCGGACCCGTCGACGCCGAAGGACGAGATCTGCTCGAGCGGCGCGTCGGGACTGTCGATCTGCGACGTCCGTAGGGTGACGGTGCCGTCCGTGACATCGAGGGTCCAGATCGCGCCGCTCAGGAAGTCGGCGAAGATATAGGATCCGCCCAGCGACGGCTCATCGCCGCGATAGATGTAACCGCCGGTGATGGATTGCCCGACGTCGTGGCCGTACTCGAAAACCGGTGGGACGGCCCCGGGCGGCGGGTTACCGAGCGAGCCCTCGGCGAGATCCCAGCCGTAGTTCTCGCCGCCGCGGCTGCCGAAGGGCTGGTAATTCACCTCCTCGCGCGCATTCTGGCCGACGTCCGCGATGTAGAGGTCGCCGTTGGCATCGAAGGCGATGCGCCACGGGTTGCGCAGCCCGTAGGCCCAGATCTCGTCTGCGCCGCTCGCTCCGACGAACGGATTGTCCGGCGGGATCGCGTAGTTCCGCGCCGGGTCGCCGGGAAAGTCGTCCCCGTCGACGTCGAGGCGGAGGATCTTCCCAAGCAGCGTCGCCGTGTTTTGCGCGTTGCCCGCGGGATCGTTCCGGCCGCCGCCGTCGCCGAGCGCGACGTAGAGGTAGCCGTCCCGCGGGCTGAAGGCCAGGGCGCCGCCGTTGTGGTTGACCTGGCCGGGATGCGGGACGGTCAGCAGCGTGCGGACCGGCTCCGGGTCGGCCCGGTCGGGGTCCGAGGCGGAGCGGGCGTATTCCCGGACCTCGATGTCCCCGTTGGCGTTGACGAGGTGGACGAAGAACCGGCCGTTGACCGCATAGCCCGGGTGGAAGGCGAGGCCGAGCAGGCCCTGCTCGCCGCCCGTGGTCAGTTCGGAGCTGGGGACCGCGAGGAACTCGGACCGGGCGCTGGTGGCCGGGTCGAGGATGAGGATGCTGCCCACGTCCTTGCGGACGACGAAGAGCTCGTCCGCGCGTCCCGGCGCGGAGCTGGCGAAGACCGCTCCGGCCATGCCGCTGGCGATCCGCTCGGCCCGGATCATCCCGTCGCCCGGCCCCGCCCCGAAGCCGCGGATCACGTCGTCCCCGCCAAGGCCTTCAATCACGTCGGCGCCGGCCGTGCCGGTCAGAATGTCAGGTCCGTTGGTAGCCACGCTCGGCCGCTCTCCCGAAGAGTAACGACGCCCGACATATTAGGCCGGCGCGAGGGCCGCATCAATCAGTGGCGGCCCCCGCCTCGGCAAAGGGCGAGGCGCATAGGCGCCTCGCCGGTCGCCGGTGGCAGCGAGGCAACCGGTTCAGGCGATGCCGAGGCTCGCCTTGTAGAGGGCGATCTGCTGGTCGCGGCCGATCTGGTCGGTGATCTTCTCCCAGGCGGCGGCGATGGCGTCGGCGCCCTCCTGGGCCGAGCCGTACTGGCCGGCGTAGATCTTGGCGAGCTCGTCCTCGGCGATCGAGTAGTACTGGAAGATGCCGGGGATGCGGGGCTCGATCGCGGCGTTCGGGTGGTTGTAGCTGTCGAGGTTCGAGCCGAGGAAGTCCTCGACATAGGCGCGGTCGTAGCCGGCGGCCTCCCACTCGGCGTAGTCGAAGTGCGAGTTGCGGTAGGGCTGGAAGCCGGACGGGTAGGCCGAACACCAGAGCGACAGGTCCTTGCCGCCGAGATGCGCGGCGGCGGACCAGGCCGCCTTCTTCCGCTTCTCGTCGCCGTCGACCGAGGCCATCACGTAGACGCCCCAGCCGATGTAGGCCATGTTGGGCGCGAAGTTCGGGCCGGAGGCGGGCGTCTCCCAGGCGCTGGTCTGGGTGTTCCAGACCTCGTCGGCGCCGGGCAGGATCGAGAAGCCGACGACGTCGCCGATCACCGAGGTGTCGGAGGTGCGCGCGTTCGAGCCGACGTCGCCCCACCAGGTCAGCGCCGAGCCGGTGCCGGCGAGAAACTGCTGGAAGGCGGTGGTGCCGGGGTCGGCGTTGATCTGGTCGGCCGGCTGGGTGTCCATGATGTCGAGGACGTCCTGGATCGCCCGCACGAAGGCCGGGTTGTTGACCCGCGGCTTCATGGTGTCGGGGTCGAAGAGCCAGGCCGGCTCGCCCGGGTACTTGGCGTAGCCGGTGGCGCGGTCCTCGAGGAAGTAGAAGCCGAAGCCGCCCCAGCCCTTGAGCGGATCGAGGAAGCCGTTGAGCGGCGTGCCGAAGGTCGGGTCGGTCTTGCCGTGCAGGAACTTCGAGACCGCCTGCACCTGCGCCCAGGTGGTGGGCGGGCCCCACGCGGTGGTGTTGCCGGCGGCCGTCCACTCCTCGGCGAAGGTCGGGTCGGAGAAGACGTCGGTGCGGTAGGAGAAGGTGTGGCAGTCGCCGTCGATCGAGATGCGGTAGGTCTTGCCGTCCCAGGTCCCGACCGGCGCCTTCAGGTAGTTGACGTAGTCGTCCATGTCGATGAGCTGGGCGACCCAGTCGGGCATCTCCGAGGCGAGGCCCTTGCCGCAGACGTCGCCCTCGAACGGCGCGCCCATCTCGATCACGTCGAAGTCGACGGTGCCGGTGGCGATCGATTGCTGGAGCCTTGCGTTGTAGTCAGCCTGGGCGAGGTCGATCCAGTTGAACTTCGCCCCGGTGTAGGTCTCCCAGGGCTTGAGGAAGCCGCGGAACAGGAAGTTGTGCTGGTTCTGGTTGTTGAGCCCCATGAAGGTGAGCTCGACCCCGGCGAACTCGCCTTCCTGGACGGTATCGCGGGTGCCGCCGAGGCACATCTCGCCGACCTTCTGCCAGTCGGCGTCGGTGGGCGAGCCCATGCCTACGCCGGGGATCTTGAGGATCTCGGCGCGCAGGTTCGCCTGGGCCCGGGCGGCCCGCGACATGGCGCCGAGCGCGCCGCCGGAGGCGAGCGCCAGCGCCGCGGCTCCGGCCGCACCCTTGATGACGCTGCGGCGGCTGAGGGCCGCGAGGCGGTTGTAGTCGTTGAGTCTCATCGCTTCCTCCCTGGAGCTGCCCGGACCCCGCCCCTGAGGGGCAAGCCATCGCCTGCCGTGTTTTTCCGGCCGGTTTCCAAGCATTTGCCACTATGGAGGAAGCCGGATTTGAGTCAACGGGAGGAGTTGCGGGTTTGGGCGTCGCGAGGACGAGGATCTGCGCCGAAGCGCTGATGAAACGGCTGCTTCATCAGGCGCCTTTTCCATTGTGGGGCTGCGAGTTGGGCCGGCGTCAAGGGCAGGCGGGCTTGCGCCCGCCTCTTCGCTGCCCTTGACCCCGGCCCGACTTGCGAAGGGAAGGGGTGGCGGCAGGGGCGTGGACAGGCGGCGGTGGCCTGCGCTAGGCATGGCGCGACAAAGGGCGGGACGCGCCGGTCCGCGGTGCGCGAAGGGAGGACATGGCGAAGGTCACCGGACGCGGCCTGATGAAGTCGTACGGCGCGGTGCCGGTGATCCATGGGGTCGACCTCGACATCGAGGACGGCGAGTTCGCCGTGCTTGTCGGGCCGTCGGGCTGCGGCAAGTCGACGCTGCTCAGGATGATCGCCGGGCTCGAGGGGATCACGAGGGGCACGATCCGAATCGGCGAGCGGGTCGTCAACGACCTGGCGCCGGGCGAGCGCGACATCGCGATGGTATTCCAGAGCTACGCGCTCTACCCGCACAAGACCGTGCGGCAGAACATGGGCTTCGCGCTGAGGCTCCGGCGCACTGACAAGGCCGAGGTCGCGGCGCGGGTCGAGCGGGCGGCGGCGATCCTCGGGCTCGGGCCGTATCTTGAGCGCTATCCGCGGCAGCTCTCGGGCGGGCAGCGGCAGCGGGTGGCGATGGGGCGGGCGATCGTGCGCGACCCGCAGGTATTCCTGTTCGACGAGCCGCTGTCCAACCTCGACGCCAAGCTCCGCGTGCAGATGCGCGCCGAGATCAAGGAGCTGCACCAGCGGCTGAGGACGACCACGGTCTTCGTCACCCACGATCAGATCGAGGCGATGACAATGGCCGATAAGATCGTCGTGATGAACGCCGGCCGGATCGAGCAGGTCGGCGCGCCGCTCGAGCTCTACGACCGGCCGATCAACCTCTTCGTCGCCGAGTTCATCGGCTCGCCGGCGATGAACCTGCTGCGCGGTGTGGTGCGGGGCGGCGGGGTCGCGGTGCAGGAACGCGTCCTGCCGGTCGCGGCGCGAGGCCTGGCCGAGGGGCGGGCGGTCGTCTACGGCATCCGGCCCGAGCACCTGGAGCTCCACGAGGACGGGATCGCGGCGCGGGTCGGCGTGGTGGAGCCGACCGGGGCCGAGACGCTCGCCTACCTGCGCTTCGGCGAGCAGGAGCTGGTGGCGGAGTTCCGCGACCGGCACGACCTCGTGCCGGGGCAGGAGGTGCGGATCCGCCCGCGCGCCGACCGGGCGCATATCTTCGACCCCGAGACAGGAGCGCGGATCTGATGAACGAGCGGGTGGTGCTCGCCTACGGCGATTCCAATACGCACGGCACGGCGCCGATGGCGACGCTCGAGGACAACGGGCGGCACCGGCCGGCGGAGCGCTGGCCGGGGGTGCTGGCCGCCGAGCTCGCCGCCGGCTGGCGGGTGGTCGAGGAGGGGCTGCCGGGGCGGACCACGGTCTATCCCGATCCGGTCTCGGGGGTGCACAAGAACGGCCTGGCGCTGTTGCCGGCGGCGCTGGAGAGCCACCGGCCGATCGACGCGGTGGTGCTGATGCTCGGCACCAACGATCTCAAGCTCCGTTTCCAGGTCCCGGTGGTGGAGATCGGCGAGTTGGTCTCGGCGCTCCTGCACCTGATCCGCCACAGCTACATGGGGCCGGACGGGACGCAGCCGCGGATGCTGCTCGTCGCGCCGCCGCCGGTGCTCGAGGTCGGATGCCTCGCGGAGATCTTCGAAGGCGGCGCGGCGAAGTCGCTGAAGCTCGCGCCGGCCTACGCGGCGGTGGCGGCCCGGCACGGGGCGGCGTTCCTCGACGCGGGCCGGGTCATCGCGTCGAGTCCGCTCGACGGGGTGCATTTCGACGCGGGGGAGCATGGCAAGCTCGGGCGGGCGGTGGCGGTGTCGCTCGTCGCGATGTTTGCGTGACGGCAAAGGTTTACACGGAAACGCTGCATATGGAAGCCGTATGGAATGCATATGGAATGCGTATGGCTAGTAAAATGGTCGGGATTGAATTGTTAACGGAGCCCCGGTTCACTTCTTCGATTGCGGATAGATCGTCTCGCCGCGCTTGAGCATCTCGACGAAGGCGGCGATGCGCTTGGCCCGGCCGGCCGCGGTCTTCATGTTGTGGGTGCGGAAGGCGAGGGCGAAGCGGTTCTGGGCGCTGAGCCTGGCCAGCATCGCGCGCGCCGCGGGCTCGGCGTCGATGGCGGCCTGCAGATCGTCGGGGATGGCCATGTCGCGGCCGCTCGGGTAGGCGCGGTCCCAGCGGCCGTCGGCCTTGGCGGCCTCGACCTCGCGCAGGCCGTGCTCGGTCATCCGGCCCTCGGCGATCAGACGGGCGACGTTCTCGACGTTGATCCGGCTCCAGAGGCTGCGCGGCCGGCGCCGGGTGTAGCGCTGCAGGAAGCTCCGCTCGTCGAGGCCCTTGCGGACCGCGTCGATCCAGCCCCAGCAGAGCGCCACGTCGATCGCCTCCTTGGGCGTGATCGACTTCAGCCCGGAGGCGCGCTTGTGGATCCTGATCCAGACCTCGGTCTCGCGGTCGTGGTGCTGGCGGAGCCAGTCGGTGAAGGCCTCGGTATCGGCGAATTCGTGGACCTTTTCGGGATCGACGACGACGGGTGGCATGGCCGGGCCTCCTCTCACATTGGATCCGGTCGGTTCCTTCGGCCCGGCGACGAGCGCAACCGCGCCGCATTCACTTCGCGGATTTGGCGAGTGACAAATCCGCGCGCGCCTGCCTGCCCGTCGTGCCGGAGGCACGCCTTCGGCGTGACGGCAGGCGCGATTCCGCGCCCGCCAGACAGGCGCACGCGGATTGCGAGCCGACGGAGATGCCCGACCCCCCTCGGCCTCCGCGCTCGCGCGCTCCAGCCGACGAGCCGGCGCGAGGCAGTGCCTCGCTTTCGCCGGTTCGGGGCGCGCGGCTCGGCTGCGTCGTATATCACGCCTCGAGGAAGAAACGCACCATCTCGGCCGAGGCGTCGGGGCCGGACGGGTCGGTGTAGGTGCCTGCCGGCTGGCCGCCCGACCAGGCGTGGCCGGCGCCGTCGATCAGCCAGAGCTCGACCGCCGCCGTGCCGTCGGCGCGGCGGGTGATCGAGCGCCGCGCGCCGTCGGATTCCGGCGGCGGCCGGCTCGGTGGTGACGCCGGGTATGCCGGCGCTGGCGCGGGCGACGATCTCGGCGGCGTTTGACGGATGCACGGTCGCGTCGGCGCCGCCGTGAAAGACGATGACCCGCGGCGTCCGGCCGGCCGGCCGGGGCGCGCCGAGGGCCGGGGCCCGGCGCATCGCGGCGAAGGCGGAGCGCACGTCGCTCGCGGCGCCGCGGGCGAGGCCGGAATGCACGCCGACCGCGGCGTAGAGGTCGGGATAGGCCTCGCCGAGGATCGCCGCCATCGCGCCGCCGGCGGAGAGGCCGGCGACGAAGATCCGGTCGGAGGGGATGGCGAACTCGGCTGCCACGGCGGCGGTCAGGCCGGCGATGATCGCCGGCTCGCCGGTGCCGCGGGCCTGGTCCTTCGGGCGGAACCAGTTCCAGCAGGCGTTCGGATTGTCGGCCGCGGTCTGGCCCGGATAGGCGACGAGGAGGCCGTGCGCCTCGGCGAGCGCGTTCATGCCGGTGCCGGCGGCGAAGTCATCGGGCGTCTGGGTGCAGCCGTGCAGCATGACGACGAGGCCGCGGGCGCGGCGCTTGGCGGAAGCGGGGACGTAGAGGCGGTAGCCGCGAGCGCCCGCTTCGCCGGTGTAGGTGCGGGCCTCGAAGCGTGCGCCGTCGGGAAGGGGCAGGTGCGGCGCGGGACGCGGCCCGTGCAGCGCGCGCAGGTTCGCGGTCGCCGCGCGTCCCTCGCGCAGCGTGCGCACGACCTCGGCCAGCGGCCGGCGGCGCGCGCGGCGGTCGGGCCGGCGCGGCGGGGCGACAATCTCGGCGTCCTCGACCTCGGGCTCGGCCCGGCGGGCCTGCGGCTCGGCGGACGCCTCCGCATCGGCGGATCGGATCCCGAGCGCCTGCTGGATGAGGCGGGTCGCCTCGGCGACGTCGAGCGCGCGGGTGGCGTCGGTCGCGCGCCTGAGCGCCGCGACAATGTCGATGGACATGGGTCGATCCTTTCCGGGGAATCGGGGGCTAGCGGATGCGTCCTGCGAGGGCCGACTTCACGGCCGGGCTCGCCTGCAACGCACCGAGCACGGTCAGGGATGCGATGGTGGCCTCGGCGAGCTCGGGGCTGACGTCGGGGGCGATGCGGGCGAGGCCGAGCACGCGGACGCTGATCGTCTGGCCGCGGGCGCGCAGCGACTCGAGCTCGGCGGCGGCGAAGTCGCGCAGGCCGACCTCGAGCGTCTGCCGCTCGATCGAGCGCGCGACCTCGGGGGCGTGGGTGGCGATCTGGTTGCGGATCGCGGTGCGGATGAAGTCGGTGCGGTTCGAGTAGAAGCCGTCCTGCACCAGCAGGTCGATGCGGCCGAGGTCGACGTAGCCGAGGTTGATCGTGATCTTCTCGCTGTCTCCGCCGCGCTCGCGAAGGGGGCGTACGTTGTCCTGCATCGCTCGATTCCAATCATTCGCCATCCGTGTGGATGGTATATGGAAGGCGCGAGCGGTTTGGCAAGGGGTGATCGCCAGTCGACCCGCTGGACCGGCGGGCGGAGCGTGCTAGGAGTTGCGGGGAAACCGGGGCCGGCGGATGGCCCGGGACGGGAGGGACAGAAGATGCTGAAGGGGATCGATCCGATCCTGAACGCCGAGGTGCTGCAGGCGTTGCGGGCGATGGGGCACGGCGACGACCTGATCATCGCGGATACCAATTTTCCCGCGCAATCGGTCGCCTGGGAGACCGCGCTCGGCGAGCTGCTCCGGATCGACGCGCCGGCGGCGCGGGTGGCGCGGGCGGTGCTGTCGCTCTACCCGCTCGACGGCTTCGTCGACGACGCGGCGGCGCGCATGGAGATCATCGGCAAGCCGGACGAGGTGCCCGAGGTGCAGCGCGAGGTCCAGGCCGAGATCGACCGGGCCGAGGGCAGGTCCTGGCCGATGATCGGGATCGAGCGCTATGCGTTCTACGAGCGGGCGAAGCGCGCCTACGCGGTGATCCAGACCGGCGAGCGGCGGTTCTACGGCTGCTTCGCCTTCCGCAAGGGCGTGATCCCGCCGGACGCCTGAGATGGCGCGCGCGAACCGGGTCGTCATCCTCGGGGTCTTCGTCGCCGACACCGCGTACCGTGCGGAGCGGCAGCCGCGGATGGGCGAGACCATCCTCGGGCGGAGCTTCGTGCTCGGGCCGGGCGGCAAGGGCTCGAACCAGGCGGTGGCGGCGGCGCGGCTCGGGGCGGAGGTGACCTTCATCACCCGGCTCGGCGCGGACGCCTTCGCCGACATGGCGCTCGCGACCTGGGCCGAGGCGGGGGTGCGGCCGGCGGTGACGCGGGTGCAGGGCAGCTACACCGGCGCCGCCTATATCTTCATCGAGGAGGCGACCGGCGACAACGCGATCATCATCGCGCCCGGCGCGGCGGCGACGATCGCGCCTGGGGACCTCGACGCGCAGGCGGCGGCGATCGCGGGAGCGGCGGTCTTCGTCACGCAGCTCGAGCAGCCACTCGAGGCGGCGGTGCGCGGGCTCGAGATCGCGCGGGCGAACGGGGCGACGACGATCCTGAACCCGGCGCCGGGGCGGGAGCTGCCGGACGCGGTGCTGGGCCTGTGCGACTACCTGACGCCGAACGAGACCGAGGCGGAGGAGCTGACCGGGATGCCGGTCGGCGACATCGCGGCGGCCCGGGCGGCGGCGGAGCGGCTCCTCGAGCGCGGGGTGGGCACGGTGGTGATGACGCTCGGGGCGAAGGGCGCGCTGCTCCACGGGCAGGGGCGCTCGGAGCTGGTGCCGGCCGTCGTGGCCGGGCCGGTGGTGGAGACGACCGGGGCGGGCGACGCCTTCAACGGCGGGTTCGCCACGGGGCTGGCGCGCGGGATGAAGCCGGCGGCGGCGGTGCGGTTCGGCTGCGCGGTGGCCGGGATCTCGGTGACGCGGCCAGGGACGGCGCCCTCGATGCCGACGCTCGCGGAGGTTGAGGCGCTGTTGGCGCGGGCGTGAGAAATTGCGGTGGGCACGCGCGCCCACCTCAGTAAAATCACCGGATTACAATGCCTTGATGAAAAGGATCGAATGAACCGCGCCGGCTGAGCCGTGCCGCCCGGGCCCCGAGCCCGGGCAGCGGCCGACCGCCCGTCACGCCGGAGGCGTGCCTGCGGCACGACGGGCGGCCGCTTCTCGGCCGCCCGCGGTCGTGCCGCTGCCCTCGTCGCGGGCGGATGCGGGGTTCGGGACAGCGAGCACGATGCCCATTGCCTCCGTATCAGGGCTCCCGATCCGGCCGGTCGGGGTCGAAGGTGACGAAGAAGCTCCAGGCGGCGTAGGCGCCCAGGCCGAGGAAGAGCACGCCCCAGAACGGCGAGCCGGTCGCGAACTCGAGGATGGCCCAGCCGGTGCAGAGCGCAACGACGAGCACCCGCACCCAGAGCGGGCGGAACATCGGGTGGTCGGTGTCGAGGAACTTCTTCATCGGCCGAAGGCTAGGGGCCGGGGGCACGCGTTGACAAGGGCCTGCGAGCGGGGAAGTGTCGGGGCGCGCAGATCGAAGCGGGCGGTGCGATGAGTGACGATCCCTATGCGGCGCTCGGGGTCGCGAAGACGGCGACGCAGGACGAGATCCGCAAGGCGTACAAGAAGATCGCCAAGGAGAGCCACCCGGACCTGAACCCGGGGGACGCGAAGGCGACCGAGCGGTTCAAGGCGGCGTCGGCGGCGCACGACCTCCTGAAGGACCCGGAGAAGCGGGCGCGCTTCGATGCCGGCGAGATCGACGCCAGCGGGCAGGAGCGGCCGGAGCGCAAGTTCTACCGCGAGTATGCCGAGGGGCCGGAGGCGACCTACCACACCAGCCGCGGCTTCGAGGACTTCGGCGATCTCGGCGACGTCTTCGGCGATCTCTTCGGGCAGCGGGCGCGCGGCGCGCGCGGGGCGGAGGGGATCCGCATGCGCGGGCCGGACCGGCACTACACCCTCGAGGTCGGCTTCCTCGAGGCGGCGCGCGGCGCCACGCGGCGGATCACGCTGCCGGACGGCCAGGTGCTCGACGTGAAGATCCCAGAGGGCCTCGCCGACGGGCAGACGATCAGGCTGCGCGGCAAGGGCGGCGAGGGGATCGGCGGCGGCCCGGCCGGCGACGCGCTCGTCACCGTCGGCGTGACGGAGCACCCGTTCTTCCGGCGCGAGGGCGAGGACATCCTGGTCGAGGTGCCGATCACCCTCGACGAAGCGGTGCTCGGCGGCCGGGTCGAAGTGCCGACGATCGACGGGCGCGTGGCGCTGACCGTGCCGAAGGGGGCGTCGAGCGGTCGGGTGCTCAGGGTGCGGGGCAAGGGGGTGAAGCGCGGCGACAAGCGCGGCGACCAGCTCGTGACGCTCAAGGTGGTGTCGCCGCCGGTGATCGACGGCGAGCTCGAGGAGTTCTTCCGGCGCTGGCGACAGGGCCACGCCTACGATCCGCGCAAGGGGGTGGTGCCATGATGCGCCTCTATTCCGAGACCGAGGTGGTGGCGCGGGTCGACGGGCTGACCGTCGCCCGGCTGCGCGCCTTCGTGGCGGCCGAGTGCGTGGCGCCGGCCGAGCAGGACGGGCGGCTCGCCTATGGCGAGGTTGACGTGGCGCGGCTGCAGCTCCTCGCCGAGCTCGCCGAGGACTTCGACCTCGATCCCGAGGCGGCGGCGGTGGTCGTGTCGCTGGTCGACCAGATCCACGGCCTGCGGCGGGCGCTGCGGCAGCTGGGCGAGGCGGTGGCCGCCGAGCCGGACGCGGTGCGCGACCGGGTCCGCGAGCGGATGCGGGCGCGGATCGGGCAGGGCTAGGCGATTGTGATCACGAAATTTCCTGCTGTGATCACGTACCGGATCGGGCTTGCATTCGGCCGGCAACCGGTGTCTCTAGACCGCGCATCCGGCCTTTGACGCGCCGCACCAGCCGTCGCGAGGCCTGGGGAGCGCGCCGGATCGGAGGGGACGATGGCTGACGTCAACCGGGGCAACCGACCGCTGTCGCCGCATCTGGCGATCTACCGGCGGCACCTGAGCATGATGACCTCGATCACCCACCGGATCACCGGCTGCGGTCTCGCGGTCGGGGCGCTGATGGTGGTCTGGTGGTTCCTCGCCGCCGCGCGCGGGCCGGAGGCGTTCGCCTTCGCCGACGGTCTCATCACCTCATGGCTCGGCGGGCTGGTGCTGATCGTGTCGATGGCGGCGCTGTGGTTCCACTTCTTCAACGGCATCCGTCACCTGGTCTGGGACACCGGGGCGGGCTTCGATCTCGAGACCGTCGACAAGAGCAGCCTCGTGGTTCTGGGCGCCACCGCCGTGATGAGCGTGATCACATTGATCATCGCGCTGTTCTAGGAGATGGCGATGCAGTTCCGCACCAACCGCCAGCGCGTCGAGGGGCTCGGGACCGCGCATGACGGCGTCGGCCACTGGTGGAGCCAGCGGCTGACCTCGATCGCGCTGGTGCCGCTGACGCTGTTCTTCATCTTTCCCTTCGCCCGTACCCTCGGCGCCGACTGGGAGACCGTGCTGGCGGTCTACGGCAGGCCGCTCAACGCGATCGTCGCGATCCTCTTCCTTCTCGTCGGCTTCCGCCATCTCGAGCAGGGCATCCAAGAGGTCATCGAGGACTACGTGCACGACCGGCCGCTGCGCACCGCGACGCTCCTCGCCAACACCTTCCTCTGCTGGGCCTTCGCGCTGACCGGCATCTTCGCCGTCGCCAAGATCGCCTTCGCCGCCTGAAGGGACCAGCCATGGCCGCATACGAGTTCATCGACCACACCCATGACGTCGTCGTGGTCGGGGCCGGAGGGTCGGGGCTGCGCGCGACCCTCGGCATGGCCGAGCAGGGGCTGAGGACGGCCTGCATCACCAAGGTCTTCCCGACCCGCTCGCACACCGTCGCCGCACAGGGCGGGATCGCGGCATCGCTCGGCAACATGGGGCCGGACAGCTGGCAGTGGCACATGTACGACACCGTCAAGGGGTCGGACTGGCTCGGCGACACCGACGCGATGGAGTATCTCGCCCGCGAGGCGCCGAAGGCGGTCTACGAGCTCGAGCACTACGGCGTGCCGTTCTCGCGCACCGAGGACGGGCGGATCTACCAGCGGCCGTTCGGCGGGCACACGACCGAGTTCGGCGAGGGGCCGCCGGTGCAGCGGACCTGCGCCGCCGCCGACCGGACCGGGCACGCGATCCTGCACACGCTCTACGGCCAGTCGGTCAAGCACAAGGCCGAGTTCTACATCGAGTACTTCGCCATCGACCTGATCATGAGCGAGGACGGCGTCTGTCAGGGGGTGCTGGCCTGGAGCTCGACGACGGCAAGCTGCACCGCTTCAACGCCAAGATGACGGTACTCGCCACAGGCGGCTACGGCCGCGCCTATTTCTCGGCGACCTCGGCGCATACCTGCACCGGCGACGGCGCCGGCATGGCGGCGCGCCAGGGCCTGCCGCTGCAGGACATGGAGTTCGTCCAGTTCCACCCGACCGGGATCTACGGCGCCGGCTGCCTGATCACCGAGGGCGCGCGCGGCGAGGGCGGCTACCTGACCAACTCCGAGGGCGAGCGGTTCATGGAGCGCTACGCGCCCACCTACAAGGACCTCGCCTCGCGCGACGTGGTGTCGCGCTGCATGACGATCGAGATCCGCGAGGGCAGGGGTGTCGGGCCGCAGAAGGACCATATCCATCTGCACCTGAACCACCTGCCGCCGGCGGCGCTGGCCGAGCGGCTGCCGGGGATCAGCGAGTCGGCGAAGATCTTCGCCGGCGTCGACGTGACCAAGGCGCCGATCCCGGTGCTGCCGACCGTGCACTACAACATGGGCGGCATCCCGACCAACTACTGGGGCGAGGCGCTCGATCCCGCGCGAGGGCGAGCCCGACCGCATCCAGCCCGGGCTGATGGCGGTCGGCGAGGCCGGCTGCGCCAGCGTGCACGGGGCGAACCGGCTGGGGTCGAACTCGCTGATCGACCTCGTCGTCTTCGGCCGCGCCGCGGCGATCAAGGCCGGCGAGGTCGTCGAGCCGCGGCGCGCCGAACCGGCCGCTGAACCCGGCCTCGGTCGAGGCGGCCGTCGACCGTTTCGACCGGCTGCGCCATGCCGACGGTGGCACGCCGACCGCCGAGCTCCGGCTCGCGATGCAGAAGACGATGCAGGAGGACGCCGCGGTATTCCGCACCGAGGCGACGCTGCGCGAGGGCTGCGAGAAGATGGCGAAGATCGCGGGCCAGATGGCCGACATCAAGGTGACCGACCGGTCGATGATCTGGAACTCCGACCTGATGGAGACGCTCGAGCTCACCAACCTGATGCCGAACGCGCTGGCGACGATCTTCTCGGCGGTGGCGCGGAAGGAGAGCCGCGGCGCGCACGCGCACGAGGATTATCCCGACCGCGACGACGTCACCTGGCGCAAGCACACGCTGGCGGTCGTCCACCCGGACGACACGGTCACCTTGAGCTACCGGCCCGTGCATCTCGAGCCGCTGACGACGGCGGAGGAGGGCGGGATCGACCTGAAGAGGATCGCGCCGAAGGCGCGCGTCTATTGAGGATCTGCACGAGGGGCACGTGATGGTTGAACTCACCCTGCCGCGCAACAGCCGGATGGTCACCGGCAAGACCTGGCCGAAGCCCGAGGGCGCGACCAACGTGCGCACCTTCCGGATCTACCGCTACGATCCCGATTCCGGGCGGAACCCGCAGATCGACACCTACTTCGTCGACCTCGACACCTGCGGGCCGATGGTCCTCGACGCGCTGATCAAGATCAAGAACGAGATCGACCCGACGCTGACCTTCCGCCGCTCGTGCCGCGAGGGGATCTGCGGCTCCTGCGCGATGAACATCGACGGGATCAACACGCTGGCCTGCACCTGGGGGATCGACGAGGTGCAGGGCGACATCCGGATCTATCCGCTGCCGCACATGCCGGTGATCAAGGACCTGGTGCCGGACCTCACGCACTTCTACGCCCAGCACGCGAGCGTCCGGCCGTGGCTCGAGACCGAGACGCCGGCGCCGGAGCGGGAGTGGCGGCAGTCGGTCGACGACCGCCGCGAGCTCGACGGGCTCTACGAGTGCATCCTGTGCGCCTGCTGCTCGACCTCGTGCCCGTCCTACTGGTGGAACGGCGACCGCTACCTCGGCCCGGCGGCGCTGTTGCAGGCCTACCGCTGGATCAACGACTCGCGCGACGAGGATACCGGGCAGCGGCTCGACGACCTCGACGATCCGTTCAAGCTCTACCGCTGCCACACGATCATGAACTGCGCGCAGACCTGCCCGAAGAGCCTGAACCCGGCGAAGGCGATCGCCGAGATCAAGAAGCTGATGGTCGAGCGCCGGTTCTGAAGCCTTCAGGCGCGGCGGGCGAGCTCGACCACGATGCCGTCCGGGTCGAGCACGAAGGCGACCCGGGCGAAGACGTCGCGGTTATGGGCGTCGCGGGGCGGCTCGAGCGCGATGACGCCGGCGGCGAGGAGGCGGTCGAAGAGGGCGTCGATGTCGTCGAAGGCGAAGGTCAGGTGGCGCAGCCCGGCCTCGCCGCCTTCGACGCGGCGGGCGGGCGTGGCGCGAGGACCGGCGGGGCGGACCATCTCGAGCTGGCCGCCGCCGGCGTCGAGGAAGGCGACCTCGGCGCCGCCGGGCAGCGCCCGGCGCAGCCGCAGGGTCAGGCCGAGCAGGCCGCAGTAGAAGCCGAGGCTGGCGTCGATGTCGCTGACGGTCATGCCGACGTGCTCGAAGCTCTCGAGCATCAGAGCTCGCGGAACATGACGAGGGCGTCGACGTAGCCGAGCCGTGGGTGGGCGAAGGCGCCGGGGAGGCGGCCGACGATGGCGAAGCCGGCGGCTTCCCAGGTGGCGATGGCGCGGGTGTTGGTCGCGACGACGAAGTTGAACTGCATGGCGCGGAAGCCGCGGGCGCGGGCGGTCTCGAGCGAGTGGGCGAGGAGGGCGCGGGCGATGCCCTTGCCCTGCGCAGCCGCGGCCGTCGCGTAGCCGGCGTTCGCCACGTGCGCGCCGCCGCCGCCCTGGTTGGGGCGGAGGTAGGAGGTGCCGAGGATGCCGTCTTCCGTCTCGGCGACGAAGACCTCGCGGCCCCGGCCGGAGAACCAGTAGTCGAAGGCTGCGGCGCGGCCGCCGTCGCGGCGCGACGCAGAAGACCTCGCCGGAGGCGCAGATCGGCGCGAGGATCGACCAGATGGCGTCGTGGTCGGCGGGGGTGGCGGGGCGGATCTGCATGGGCGGGGTCTGCCGCAGAGCGGCCGGGTTGTCGAGGGATTCCGTCCGGGGGGCGGCGGAGAGCGCGGGAGCCTGCGGCGCGAGTATTTGGGCCAAGAAGCTGGAGGGGGGGCCGCGCCGCCTCGCGGTTGGTCGGGTCAGGCTGCCTCGCGGGCGGTGGCGTCGGCGAGGGCGACGATGTCGAGCATGATGCGGTTCAGCTCGAAGTCCTTCGGCGTGTAGACGCGGGCGACGCCGGCGGCGAGGAGCGCGGTCGCGTCGGCGTCGGGGATGATGCCGCCGACGACGACCGGGATGTCGTCGAGCCCGGCCGCGCGCATCCGCTCCATCACCTCGGTGACCAGCGGCAGGTGCGAGCCGGAGAGGATCGAGAGGCCGACGACGTGGACCGATTCCTCGAGCGCGGCGTTGACGATGTGGGCGGGGGTCAGCCGGATGCCCTCGTAGACGACTTCCATCCCCGAATCGCGGGCGCGCACGGCGATCTGCTCGGCGCCGTTCGAGTGGCCGTCGAGGCCGGGCTTGCCGACCAGGAACTTGATCCGGCGGCCGAGGCGGGCGCTGGCGGCCTCGACGGCGGCGCGGACCTCGGCGAGGTTGCCGGCCGGCGCGCTCGCGGCCTTGGCGACGCCGGTCGGGGCGCGGAACTCGCCGAAGACCTCGCGCATCACGGCGCCCCATTCGCCGGTGGTGGCGCCGGCCTTCGCGGCGGCGATCGAGGCCGGCATGACGTTGCCGCCGGCGGCCGCGACGGCGCGCAGGTCGGCGAGGGCGGCGGCGACGGCGCTGGCGTCGCGGGCGTCGCGCCAGGCGGCGAGGCGGGCGACCTGCTCGGCCTCGACCGCGGGGTCGACGACCAGGATGCCGTCGTCGCCGGCGGTCAGCGGCGAGGGCTCGGCTTCGGTGAAGCGGTTGACGCCGACGACCACGGTCTCGCCGGCCTCGATCCGGCCGAGGCGGGCGGTGTTGGCGGCGACGAGCTCGGACTTCATGTAGTCGATCGCGGCGACGGCGCCGCCCATCTCGTCGATGCGGGCAAGCTCGGCGCGGGCGCCGGCCTTCAGCGCCTCGACCTTGGCCTCGACGGCGGGGTTGCCGTCGAAGAGGTCGCCGTATTCGAGCAGGTCGGTCTCGTAGGCCATGATCTGCTGCATCCGGAGCGACCATTGCTGGTCGAACGGGCGCGGCAGGCCGAGCGCCTCGTTCCAGGCCGGAAGCTGGACGGCGCGGGCGCGGGCCTTCTTCGAGAGCACGACGGCGAGCATCTCGAGGAGGATGCGGTAGACGTTGTTCTCCGGCTGCTGCTCGGTCAGGCCGAGCGAGTTGACCTGGACGCCGTAGCGGAAGCGGCGGAGCTTCGGGTCGGCGACGCCGTAGCGGGTTTCGGTGATCTCGTCCCAGAGGTCGACGAAGGCGCGCATCTTGCACATCTCGGTCACGAAGCGGATCCCGGCGTTGACGAAGAACGAGATGCGGCTGACGAGTTCGGGGAAGTCCCGGCGGTCGACCTGGCCGCGGACCTGGTCGAGGACGGCGCAGGCGGTGGCGAGCGCGAAGGCGAGCTCCTGCTCCGGCGTCGCCCCGGCCTCCTGCAGGTGGTAGGAGCAGACGTTCATCGGGTTCCACTTCGGCACGCTGCGGTGGCAATACTCGGCGACGTCGGCGATCAGCTTCAGCGAGGGGGCCGGCGGGAAGACGTAGGTGCCGCGCGACAGGTATTCCTTGATGATGTCGTTCTGGACGGTGCCCTGCAGCTTCGCGACCTCGGCGCCCTGCTCTTCGGCGGCGGCGACGTAGAGCGCCAGCAGCCAGGCGGCGGTGGCGTTGATCGTCATCGAGGTGTTCATCGCCTCGAGCGGGATGCCGTCGAAGAGCGTGCGCATGTCGCCGAGATGGCTGATCGGCACCCCGACCTTGCCGACCTCGCCTCTGCTGAGCGGATGGTCGCTGTCGTAGCCGGTCTGGGTCGGCAGGTCGAAGGCGACCGAGAGGCCGGTCTGGCCGCGGGCGAGGTTGCCGCGGTAGAGCGCGTTCGAGGCGGATGCGGTGGAATGGCCGGCATAGGTGCGGAACAGCCAGGGCTTGTCGCGTCGGATCTCGGTCATGCGCTCGCTCGAATCACGGGAGTGGATGCGTCCGGCAGCGTAAGCCATTTTGCAGCGCAGCGCAAACGGGTGAAACTTTGTTGCGCGGTGAACGAAGCAAAGCGAACAAAGTTGCGGACCAACGCCGCCGCCGGGGGGTTGAAAACCGGTTGCGCAGGCGGCCGGATAATGTCAATCATCATTCAGATCGCTTTTCGCAATAAAATTGCGCGGTGGCTCGCAGAGCTGCCGCGCTTCTGTCGAAAGGAGTCCCGATGGCACCCCTGGACGCACCCGCGCTGCAGCCGCACTATGACGCGCCGCAAAAGGATCTCTACGAGGTCGGGGAGATCCCGCCGCTCGGTCATGTGCCGAAGCAGATGTACGGCTGGGCGATCCGCCGCGAGCGGCACGGCGAGCCCGACGTCTCGTTCCAGGTCGAGGTGGTCGACACGCCGAAGCTCGATTCGAGCGAGGTGCTGGTCTTCGTCATGGCGGCGGGGGTCAACTACAACGGCGTCTGGGCGGGCTTGGGGATTCCGATCTCGCCGTTCGACGTGCACAAGGCGCCCTACCACATCGCCGGGTCGGACGCGTCGGGGATCGTCTGGGCGGTCGGCGACAAGGTCCGGCGCTGGAAGGTCGGCGACGAGGTGGTCATCCACTGCAACCAGGACGACGGCGACGACGAGCATTGCAACGGCGGCGACCCGATGTACTCGCCGAGCCAGCGGATCTGGGGCTACGAGACGCCGAACGGCAGCTTCGCCCAGTTCACCAACGTGCAGAGCCAGCAGCTGATGGCGCGGCCGAAGCACCTGACCTGGGAGGAGTCGGCCTGCTACACGCTGACGCTCGCCACCGCCTACCGGATGCTGTTCGGCCACGCGCCGCACGAGCTCCGGCCCGGGCAGAACGTGCTGGTCTGGGGCGCGTCGGGGGGCCTCGGGTCCTACGCGGTCCAGCTGATCAACACCGCGGGCGGCAACGCGATCGGAGTGATCTCGGAGGAGAACAAGCGCGATTTCGTGCTGTCGCTCGGGGCGAAAGGAGTCGTTAACCGAAAGGACTTCAACTGCTGGGGGCAGATGCCGACGGTCAACAGCCCGGAATACAAGGAGTGGCTTACCGAGGCGCGGAAGTTCGGCAAGGCGATCTGGGACATCACCGGCAAGGGCGTCAATGTCGACATGGTCTTCGAGCATCCGGGCGAGGCGACTTTCCCGGTTTCGGTGCTGGTGGTGAAGAAGGGCGGCATGGTGGTGATCTGCGCCGGGACGAGCGGCTACAACCTGACGCTCGACGCGCGCTATCTCTGGATGAACCAGAAGCGGGTGCAGGGCAGCCATTTCGCCAACCTCAAGCAGGCGAGCGCGGCGAACCAGCTGATGCTCGAGCGCCGGCTCGACCCCTGCATGTCCGAGGTGTTTCCCTGGGACCAGATTCCGCAGGCGCACGTCAAGATGCGGCGCAACGAGCACAGGCCGGGCAACATGGCGGTGCTGGTCAGCGCGCCGAGAACCGGGCTCAGGACCCTCGCCGATACCGTCGAGGCCAGCGGCGGCCGAGGGTGAGTTGCGAGGCCGGAAAGCCGCCGATTCCCACCCGGGTTGAGTGACAGCCAATAGTTTCAATACTTTGGCAACAATCCCCCCGCCATTTCGGGGGGATCAATATTGGCGAATTTTACCAACTCGGGGTCCGTGGTATCACACCTGCCAGGAAATCCGTTCCTCGCAGGGGACTACCATGAAGGCCTACTGGGTGATTGATATTCTCAAGGATATCCGGCAGTTTTCCGAAAAGAACGGAATGGTGGAGCTTGCCGAACACCTCGACGACGCGATCTTTGTCGCGGCGACCGAGATCGGCGCCAAGCTCTCCGGCGCAGGATCGGTCGACGTTGGAAAAGGCCAGGCTCGAGGCGCTTCTGGAGCGCTTGCAGACCACGACGTCCATTGACGAACTTCAGCTTCGTGCGCACGAGCTTCGCGACCTCTACAAGGTCTCGCACATCGCCTACCACACCTTCCGCCTGAACGGCGACCTGGTCGGCGCCTTCACCTACGACATCACCTGGGCCAAGCGTTACCTCGAGAAGGACTACCGGAGCGTCGATCCGGTGGTCCTCGGCGCCGCCCGGCGATTCCACCCGATCGACTGGAAGACGCTCGACTGGTCGAGCCCCGCGGCGCGCGCGTTCATGCGCGAGGCGATGTCCTACGGCATCGGCAACCAGGGTTGGACGATCCCGATCTGGGGACCGCAGGGCGAGTTCGCCTTGTTCAACGTCAACCACCACGCGTCGGACATCGAATGGGCGGACCTGATCCGCGAGCATGCGAAGGACTTCCTGCTGGTGTCGCATCTGTTTCACCAGCAGGCGAAGCGGATCATCAACAACGAGCTGTCCTCACCGGCCGCCGAGCTCTCGCCGCGGGAACGCGAGGCCTTGAGCCTGCTCAGCCTCGGTCAGAGCCGCGCCGAGGTGGCGGATTCGCTGCAGATCTCGGAGAACACGCTGCGCGCCTATATCGACTCGGCCCGCCACAAGCTCGGCGCGATGAACGTGACCCACGCGGTCGCGCTGGCGCTGGCGCGGGGGGTGATCGGGCAGGCGGGGGTGTTGCCGAAATACTGAACCAGCGCACGGTCGGAGAATTCTTAAGGGATCAAGGTTAATCCTTCAGTCACCAAGCGGCGGCAGGAGGTCACATGATCCGGTTTCTCTACGCTGATCAGCTACATCAGTTCCCAATTCTTGCGCAGTCGATGTTCGTCGACCGTGCGGACCAGTTCATGAACCGATTGAACTGGGACGTTACTGTTGACGCGAATGGATGGGAACTTGACGAATACGATCAGCTGAACCCGCTCTACGTGATCTGGGAGGACGCGAACGGGCGTCACGGCGGATCGATGCGCACGCTGCCGACGCTGGGGCGCACGATGACGAGCGAGCACTTCCGCCACCTGACCCACGGCGTGCATGTCGCGAGCCCGTTCATCTGGGAATGCACGCGCTTCTGCCTGTCGCCGGCGGCGAAGCCCGGGGTGGCCGCGGCGCTGCTGCTCGCCGGCTGCGAGATGGGGCTGCGCTTCGGGCTCGAGCAGGCGATCGGGGTCTTCGACGCCCGGATGCCGCGGATCTACGGCCGGATCGGCTGGATGCCGGACGTGATCGGCACCGACGGCGACGGCCGCGACGCGATCAGCGTCGGGCTCTGGAACATCACCGACGCGGCGCGGCGCGAGATCGCCGGGCGGGCCGGCATCCCGCTCGCCTTCGCCGCGAACTGGTTCGACACCAGCTTCCACGCCCACCCCGCGCAGGCCGAAGCCGCCTGACCTGATCCCCCGCCGCTGATCGGAAGCCCCCCGGCGTTCGGACCCTGCTCCGGACGCACCGACCCCGCTCGCGCCCGGAGGCGCAGATCTCCCCATGAAGACCATCTTCGTCACCGGCGCAGGCGCCGGGATCGGCCGGGCCGCGGCCGAGAAGTTCGCGGCCGAAGGCTGGACCGTCGCCGCGACCGACATCAACGGCGCCGCGCTCGAGGCCTTGAAGGCGACGATCGGGCCACGGCACTTCTTCCGGGTGCTCGACGTCGGCGACGCCGTGGCGGTCGGCGCCGTGCTGGCCGAATTCGCGGCGATGCACGGCGGCAGGCTCGACGCGCTGCTCAACAACGCCGGCATCGGCGTGCTCGAGGATTTCGAGGCGACGCCACTCGGCAGGCATCACGCGACGGTCGAGGTCAACGTCAAGGGCGTGATCAACTGCAGCCATGCCGCGTTTCCGTACCTGAAGGCGGCCGGCGGCGCAAAGGTCGTCAACATGGGCTCGCTGGCCTCGGAGTACGGCGTGCCGAGCGAGGCGATCTACTCGGCCACGAAGTTCTTCGTCCGCGGCCTGACCGAGGCGCTGAACATCGAGTGGGAGCGCCATCGCATCCACGTCAGCGACGTGATGCCGAACTTCGTCCGGACGCCGATGATGGAGGGGGTGACCGGCGCGCTGGTCGACGCTGTCGGCATCCACCTGACCGTCGACGACGTGGTGAAGGCGATCTGGAAGTCGGTGGGGGATCGGCGGCGCATCCACTGGGTGGTCGACAAGCCGAAGGCGACGCTGCTGCGGCTGGTGGGGCGGAACCTGCCCTCCGCCTGGCGCAGGAGCATGTTCAAGCGGCTGACCGGCTACTGATCGAGCGGGATGGCCCCGGTCGTGCATCGCCGCTAGAGATGTCTCGGGCGCGCGAAGCGGCGGAGGCGCATTGCAGTACTCGGAGGACCAGGCGCGGGCGCGGGACCGCATCCTCGCGGTGCTGCACGCCGCCGGGGTGGACGTGGCCGAGGCGGCGTTGCTGCCCGATGGCGGCGGGCCGCAGCCGACGCTGGCGGTGATCGGCAAGGCCGGGTCCGGCAAGACGATGCTGCTCGCCGACCTGGTGCGCGGGCTGGTCGCGGCTGGCGTCGAGACGATCTCGGCCGAGTACGAGAGCCGCAAGAGCCGCACGAAGCGCACGCTGGCGGTGCTGGCGCCGACCAACAAGGCGGCGAGCGTGCTGCGCGGCCGCGGGGTGCCGGCGACGACGATCCACCGCATCCTCTACACGCCGCTCTATCACCCCGACTACGAGGCGATCGCCGAGTGGCTGACCGGCAAGGGGGAGCGGCCGAAGGTCGAGGGCATGAGCGAGGCGGCGCTCGACCGGGCGATGGCCTTCTTCCGCCAGCACCCGTCGGTGCCCGGGGCGCTGGCAAGCGCGGGGCTGCGCGGCTCGGACTTCATCAAGGGCTGGAAGCGGCGCGACGAGCCGCTCGACATCGGGCTGATCGACGAGGCGTCGATGCTCGACGCGCGGCAGTACGCCGACTTGCGGGAGCTGTTCTCCACGCTCGTCCTCTTCGGCGATCCGGCGCAGCTCGCGCCGGTCGGCGGGACGGGCGAGATGGTGTTCGACGACCTGCCCGAGACCGGGCGGCTCACGCTCAGCCGGGTGCACCGGCAGGCGGCGGACAGCCCGATCCTCGACCTCGCGCATGCGCTCGGCGATCCCGACCTGAGCTTCGCCGGCTTCGAGGCGCTGGTCCACCGGGCCGCGGCGAGCGACGGCCGGGTGGTGGTGGCGCCGCGGGTCGATGCCGGGGCAATGGCGCGGGCGCCGGTCCTGGTGTGGCGGAACACGACGCGGGTGCGGCTGATCCATGCCTTTCGTCTCGCGCACGACGCGCCGCTCGACGCGCTGCTGCCGGGGGAGCCCCTGATCTGCGACGGCATCGAGCTGCCGCTCAAGCACCGGCGCCGGCGGATGGACCTCGAGGCGCGCGGGCTGACGAAGGGTGCGCAGGCGATCTACCTCGGACCCGGGGCGAGGCCCGGCTTCGCGCGGCTGCACGTGGTGGGAGCCGAGGAGCCGCGGGTCGGGGTGGCGAGCATCATCCAGATCGAGACGCCGGGCCAGGAGGAGCCGATGATCGTGACCGCCGCCAGCATGGGGGCGGTCTTCCTGCACGGCGCGGCGGTGACGGTGCACAAGGCGCAGGGTTCGCAGTGGCCGGAGGTGCAGGTGTTCGCGCCGGACCTCTATGCGGCGGCGCAGTCAGGGCGGCAGGAGGCGGGGGTGCCGCTCTGGAAGCGCCTCGCCTACGTCGCGGTGACGCGAGCCGAGCAGCGCCTCGTCTGGGTGACCCGCTACGCGCTCGCCCGGCCGACGGCGGCGCTCGGCGTCGCCGACCTGCCGCGCGAGACTGCGCCGCTGGTGCTCGAGCCCACCGCCTGACGGCTCAGCGCCGGGCGAGGCGGAAGGCCTCGGCGGCGATCCAGCCGACGGCAAGCGCCAGCAGCACCGATATCAGGCCGTAGAGCAGCGGCTCGTTGCGCGAAAGGTTGTAGAGCCAGCGCTCGATGCCGGTCTTCTCGACGGTGATCGTCGTGGTGCGGGTGTTCACGACCGCGTGGTCGCGCACCAGGAAGAACTCGGCCGCATAGGCGCCCTCGACCAGGTTCGCCGGCATCTCGATGCGGGTCTGGAACAGGGTTTCCTCGGCGATCGAGACTTCGTCGTCGAGCTGCTGGTAGGCGCCGTCGCCCGCCTTCAGGCGGACGAGGGCCTCGGTGAACGGGGTGATGTCCTCGAGCAGGCTGCCGCCGACGCGCCGCACCGCCTGGTCCATGCCGATCTGGTAGCGGAGCAGCTCGGTCTGGCTGAGCAGCTCGTCGAGCGGCCGGGTGGTGGCGACGGCGTAGAAGCTCGGGGCCTGGCGGACGACCACGGCGTCGGTGTTCACCCAGATGCCCGAAGCGACGCTCCTTGCGACGCACGGTGACGGCGCGCGCCGGGCCCTTGACGGTGATGATGACGTCGAGCGGCCCGCCCCCTCCGGCGCCGGGCCCTGCGCTGCGCACCGCGCCGAAGACGAAGAGCTCCGAGCCGTCGAAGTCGGCGGTCAGCGCGATGTTGTCGGTGGAGACGCCGGTCACCACCGTCTCCTGCGCCGCCAGCGGGGGCCGCCAGGAGAAGGAGGAGCGCGACCAGCCGCCGCACGGGTCAGGAGGCTCCGAACGAGAACAGCTCGTCGGGCCGGATGACGAGGTCGGCGAAGAGCTTGAGGCAGACGCCGACCACGAGGAGGGCGAGGAGGATGCGCAGTTGCTCGGCCCGGAGCCGGGCGGCCAGGCCGACGCCGATCTGCGCGCCGATGACGCCGCCGACGAGGAGGATCAGCGCGAGCAGGACGTCGACGGTGCCGTTCTGGACGGCGTGCAGGAGCGCGGTGAAGCCGGTGACGAAGAGGAACTGGAAGACCGAGGTGCCGACGACGACCTTGGTCGGCATGCCGATCAGGTAGATCATCGCCGGCACCATGATGAAGCCGCCGCCGACGCCCATGATCGCGGCGAGGATGCCGACCACGGCGCCGATCACGAACGGCGGGATGGCGCTGACGTAGAGGTTCGAGGTGCGGAAGCGGACCTTGAGCGGCAGGCCGTGCGCCCAGGTGTGGCGGCGGCGCGGGACGAGGACGGCGTTCGGGTCGTTGCGGCGGCGCAGCGCCCGGACGCTCTCGACGAGCATCAGCGCGCCGATGGTGCCGAGGAGCACGACGTAGAGCAGGCTGACGACGAGCTCGAACTGCCCCATCGCGCGCAGCAGGGTGAAGAGCTGGACGCCGAGCGTCGAGCCGAGCATGCCGCCGGCGAGGAGCACGAGGCCCATCTTGAAGTCGACGGTCTTGCGGCGGAGGTGGGCGAGGAAGGCCGAGAACGACGAGCCGGCGATCTGGTTGGCGGCGGAGGCGACGGCGACCGCCGGCGGAATGCCGATGAAGAAGAGGAGCGGCGTCAGGATGAAGCCGCCGCCGACGCCGAACATGCCCGAGAGCAGCCCGACCATCGTGCCGATGACCAGGAGGCCGAGGCCGTTGACGGAGACTTCGGCGATGGGGAGGTAGATCTGCATGGGCGTCGGGGGACCTGCGCGCGTCTCCCTCCGGCATACCGGGTGCGGGCGGAGATTTCACTCCAATTCGCGGTGTTTGCGGGCGTCAGGACCCGGTGGCGGACGATCCGAGGAAGCGGCGCAGCACCCGCTCGAGCTTGGCGGCGCCGAGGGGCGCCATCGCCTTGGTGTGCTCGTGGCTGATCACCTCGGCGCTCATGCCTGCGGCCATGTTGGTGATGGCCGAGATCGCGGCGACGCGCAGCCCGAGGAAGCGGGCGAGGATCACCTCGGGCACCGTCGACATGCCCACCGCGTCGGCGCCGAGGATGCGGAGCGCGCGGATCTCGGCCGGGGTCTCGAAGGTCGGGCCGGAGTACCAGGCGTAGACGCCCTCGCCGAGCCGCACGTCCTCGGCGGCGGCGGCGTCGCGGAGCGCGCCGCGCAGCGCCGGGTCGTAGGCGTCGGTCATGTTGACGAAGCGGCCGTCGGTCGCCTCGCCGATCAGGGGGTTGAGGCCGGAGAAGTTGATGTGGTCGGAGAGCAGCATCAGCTCGCCCGGCGGCATGTCGGCGCGGAACGAGCCGGCGGCGTTGGTCAGGATCAGCCGCTCGGCGCCGAGGGCTGCGCAGGGTCTCGAGCGGGCGGCGCATCGCGGCCGGGTCGCCGCGCTCGTAGTAGTGGGCGCGGCCGCCGAAGACCGCGACCCGCACGCCTTCGAGGTCGCCGACGACGAGCTTGGGCTGGTGGCCGGAGACGCCGGCATGGGGAAACCCGGGCAGGTCGGCATAGTCGATCGCCACGCCGTCGACCGCTCCGGCGAGGTGGCCGAGGCCGGAGCCCAGCACGAGGCCGAGGCGACCGGCGCGGCGCCCGCGCGGGCGCGGATGGTTTCGACGGCTTCCATCACCGCTCCTTGACGTAGGGCCGCCCGCCCGCCTTCGGCGGGATCGCCTTGCCGACGAAGCCCGCGAGGATGATGACGGTCAGGATGTAGGGCAGGGCCTGCATGAGCTGCACCGGCACCGTGCCGATGCCGGGCAGGGTGATGCCCTGGTAGCGGATCGAGATCGCCTCGAGGAAGCCGAAGAGCAGGCAGGCGCCGAGCGCGGGCCAGGGCCGCCACTTGGCGAAGATCAGCGCGGCGAGCGCGATGTAGCCCTTGCCGGCGGTCATGTCGCGGATGAAGCCGGCGGCCATGCCGGTGGAGAGGTAGGCGCCGGCGATGCCGCAGAGGAGGCCGGCGATCAGCACGGCGGCGTAGCGCAGCCGCACGACCGAGACGCCGGCGGTGTCGACCGCGCCGGGGTTCTCGCCGACGGCGCGCAGGCGCAGGCCGAAGCGGGTGCGGAAGAGCACCCACCAGGTCGCGGGCACGGCGAGCAGCGGCCAGGTAGACGAGGATGTTGTGGCCAGAGACGAGCTGGCGGTAGATCGGCCCGAGCAGCGGGCACCGCGCCGAGCGTGTCGGCGAAGGGCAGGTGCAGCGGCAGGAACCGCTGGGCGCCCTGGAGCTGCGGCGTCTGCCCGCCCATGCCGAACCAGTTCTGGCCGATCAGCGCCGTCAGGCCCGCGGCGAGGAAGTTGATCGCGACGCCCGAGATCAGCTGGTTGCCCCGGAGGGTGATCGAGGCGAGGCCGTGGATCACCGCGAGCGTGCCCGAGGCGAGGATGCCGGCGAGGAGCCCGATCCAGGCCGAGCCGGTGACGGCGGCGAACGCGCCGGCGGCGAAGGCGGCGGCCAGCATCTTGCCCTCGAGGCCGATGTCGAAGATGCCCGCGCGCTCGGAGAAGAGCCCGGCGAGGCAGGCGAGCAGCAGCGGCGTCGCGAGCCGCAGGCTCGAGCCGGCGAGCTGGAGGATGGTGTCCAGGTCCATCAGGCCGTCCGCCCGCGCAGGCGCAGGAAGAGCCGCTCGACCGGCACCCGCACCATGTTCTCGAGCGCGCCGGTGAAGAGGATCACGAGCGCCTGGATCACCACGATCATCTCGCGGCTGATCGCCGGCATCTCGAAGGCGAGCTCGGCCCCGCCCTGGTAGAGGATGCCGAAGAGGATCGCCGCCAGGACGACGCCGACCGGGTGCGAGCGGCCCATCAGCGCGACGGCGATGCCGACGAAGCCGGCGCCCCCGACGTAGTCGAGGACCAGCCGGTGCTGGAAGCCCATGACGACGTTGAGCGCCATCATGCCCGGCCAGCGCGCCCGAGATCAGCATGGCGATGATGGTGATCCTGACCGGGTCGATCCCGGCGTAGACCGCGGCGGGCTCGGAGTGGCCGAAGGCGCGCATCTCGTAGCCGAGGCGGGTGCGCCAGATCAGCACCCAGGTGAGGAAGGCCGCGACGAGCGCCAGGATCGAGGTGAGGTTCATCGGGGTGCGCGACATCGGGATGCCGAGCGCGCCGAGGATCTCGTGGATGAAGGGCAGGAAGGTGCCTTCGGGGAAGTTCTCGGTCTCGGGCGCCATGCCCGGCGCCTTCAGCACGTTGACGAGCAGGTAGACCACCAGCGCCGAGGCGATGAAGTTGAACATGATCGTGGTGATGACGATGTGGCTGCCGCGCTTGGCCTGCAGGTAGCCCGGGATGAACGCCCAGGCCGCGCCGAAGAGCGCGGCGCCGACGACGCGCGAAGGGCAGCGCGAGCGCCCAGTGCGGCCAGGGCAGCGCCAGGCAGACCAGCGCCACGCCGATGCCGCCGAGCGCCGCCTGGCCCTCGCCGCCGATGTTGAAGAGCCGGGCGTGGAAGGCGACGGCGACCGCGAGGCCGGTGAAGACGAAGGTGGTCGCGTAGTAGAGCGTGAAGCCGATGCCGTAGGTCGAGCCGAGCGAGCCGACGATCAGGATGCGCAGCGCCTCGATCGGGTCCTCGCCGATGAAGAGGACGACGAGCCCGGCGACGAGGAACGCGAGCAGCAGGTTCAGCGCCGGGATCAGCGCGAGGTCGGCCCAGCGCGGCAGGGTGGTCCTCATGCCGCCCCGCGGGTGGCCGGGTCGATCCCGGCCATCAGGAGGCCGAGCTCGCGCTCGTCGGTCTCGCCGGCCGGGCGCTCGCCGAAGATGCGGCCGTCGAACATCACGACGATGCGGTCGGTGAGCGCCTGGATCTCGTCGAGCTCGACCGAGACGAGCAGGATCGCCTTGCCCTTGTCGCGCAGCGCCACGATCTGCTGGTGGATGAACTCGATGGCGCCGATGTCGACGCCGCGCGTGGGCTGGCCGACGAGCAGCACCTCGGGGTCGCGCTCGATCTCGCGGGCGATGACGATCTTCTGCTGGTTGCCGCCCGAGAAGTTGGCGGTCTTGAGGTCGCAGCTCGGCGGGCGGATGTCGAAGCGCTCGATGCCTTCGCGGGCGAGGTCGCGGATCGCGGTGCGGTCGAGCGTGAAGGCCGGGCCCTCGAACCGCGGCTCGGCGTGGTAGCCGAGGCAGGAGTTCTCCCACTGCGCGAAGGGCATGATCAGGCCGCGGCGGTGGCGGTCCTCGGGCACGTGGGCGATGCCGACCTCGCGCCGGTCGTCGGCGTTGGTCGAGCGGCTGAGGTCGAGCGGCTTGCCGTCGAGCTTCACCCTGCCGCCGGTCGCCGGCCGGATCCCCGCCAGCACCTCGAGGAGCTCGGACTGGCCGTTGCCGGCGACGCCGGCGATGCCGAGGATCTCGCCGGCGCGGACCGTGAAGCTGACGCCCTTGAGCCGCGCCACGCCCTTGTCGTCGGTCAGGCGGAGGTTCTCGACCTCGAGCACGATCACGCCCGGGTTGGCCGGGGTCTTCTCCACCCGCAGGAGCACCCTGCGGCCGACCATCAGCTCGGCGAGCTCGGCCGGGCTGGTCTCGGCGGTGACGAGGGTCCTGACCATCTCGCCGCGGCGCATGACGCTGACCTCGTCGGTCACCGCCATGATCTCGCGCAGCTTGTGGGTGATCAGGATGATCGTCTTTCCCTGGGCCTTCAGGTGCTGGAGGATGCGGAACAGGTGGTCGGCCTCGGCCGGGGTCAGCACGCCGGTCGGCTCGTCGAGGATCAGGATGTCGCACTCGCGGTAGAGCGCCTTGAGGATCTCGACCCGCTGCTGCAGCCCGACCGAGAGCTCGCCGACGACGGCGTCGGGGTCGACCTCGAGCTCGTACTCCTCCTCGAGCCGCTTCAGCTCGGCCCGCGCCTTGGCGAGCGAGGGGCGCAGCAGCCGGCCCTCCTCGGCGCCGAGGACGACGTTCTCGAGCACGGTGAAGTTCTCCACCAGCATGAAGTGCTGGTGGACCATGCCGATGCCGGCGGGGATCGCGGCCTGGCTGTCGGGGATGGCGGCCGGCTTGCCGTCGATGCGGATCTCGCCGGAATCGGCGTTGTAGAAGCCGTAGAGGATCGACATCAGCGTCGACTTGCCGGCGCCGTTCTCGCCGACGATGCCGTGGATCGTGCCGCGGCGGACCGCGAGGTCGATGTCCTTGTTGGCCTGGACCGGCCCGAAGCCCTTGGAGATCCCGACGAGCTCGATCGCAAGCGGGCGGTCCGAGCCGCCCGGAAGCGCGGTCTCGGCTCGGGCCGCCATCGGCGTCAGGACACCGGGCAGGCGCCGTCGGTCGTGTAGTCGTGGACCTCGATCTCGCCGGAGATGATCTTGGCCTTCGCGTCCTCGGCGGCCGCTTTCATCTCGGGCGTGATCAGCGCCTCGTTGTTCTCGTCGACCGCGTAGCCGACGCCGTCCTCGCCGAGGCCCATGACCTGGACGCCCGAGGTCCACTCGCCGTTCTGCACGTCCATCATCGCGTCGTAGACGGCGTTGTCGACGCGCTTGAGCATCGAGGTCAGCACCTGGCCGGGATGCAGGTAGTTCTGGTTCGAATCGACGCCGATGCCGAGCGCGCCGGCGTCGGCGGCCGCCTGCAGCACGCCGATGCCGGTGCCGCCGGCGGCGTGATAGACGACGTCCGCGCCCTGGTCGATCTGGCTCTTGGCGATCTCGCCGCCCCTGACCGGGTCGTTCCACGCGGCGCCGGTGGCGCCGGTCATCGCCTGGAACACCTCGGCGTCGGGGTTCGTCGCCTTCACGCCCTGGACGTAGCCGCAGGCGAACTTCTGGATCAGCGGGATGTCCATGCCGCCGACGAAGCCGACCTTGCCGGTCTTCGACGCCATCGCGGCCAGGACGCCGACGAGGTAGGAGCCCTCGTGCTCGTTGAAGACCACCGAGCGGACGTTGGGCTGGTCCACCACCATGTCGATGATGGCGAACTCGGTGTCGGGGAACTCGGGCGCCACGGTCTCCATCGCGGTGCCGTAGGAGAAGCCGGCGACCACCACCGGGTTGTGGCCGCGCTCGGCGAAGCGGCGCAGCGCCTGCTCGCGCTGGGCGTCGTTCTGCAGCTCGAATTCCTCGTAGGCGATGCCGGTCTCTTCCCGGAAGCGCTCGGCGCCCTCGAAGGACGCCTGGTTGAACGAGCGGTCGAACTTGCCGCCGAGGTCGAAGATCACCGCCGGATTGGCGTCCTGGGCCTGCACGGCGGGGGCCGCGACGAGCAGCGCGGCCGCCGAGGCCAGGGTCTTTGCGAACGTCATGGTCAACCTCCAAGGAACTGCCGCGGGGCTTCGCTCGGCCCCCTCCGACAAGGCCGGCCGCAATGTCGCAGGCCGGCACAGCACGGATCAGTAAAGGCTTATCGGCCGGAACGGGTCAATGAGATTTCGGTGCGGCCAGCGGCTTGCGCAGCACCAGCGCGTCGACCGGAGGCGCGCCGGCGCGGCGGTAATAGCCGGGCCGACGCCCGACCTGACCATAGCCGAGCCGGGCATAGAGCGCCCGGGCGCCGGCATTGGTCACCGCGACCTCGAGCAGGCACTCGGCGGCACCCCGCGCGATCGCCGCGGCCTCGAACGCGCCGACGAGCGCGGCGGCGATGCCCCGGCGCCGCGCGTCAGGGTCCACCGCCAGCGTCAGAAGCTCCGCCTCCGGCCCGGCGATCCGCCCGAGGGCGAAGCCCTCGTGACGACCGACGAAGAGGCTCGTGGGCTGCCCGAGGATCGTCGCGAACTCGGCCGCGGTCCAGGGGCGCGGCGTGTCGTCGAAGCAGACCGCGTGCAGCGCGGCGAGCGCCTCAGGCGTCATCGAGGATCGGCGGGGGCGCCTCGGCCGGCGGCATCGCGTCCGCCGGGCTCAGGTAGAGCGGTGCGGGGGGCGGCGCGCTTCCGAGCCGGCGCGCGGCGATCCGCGCCAGCGCGACGAGATCGACCGGCACCCCCGTCCCGTTGACGATGACCGCGCCCAGGGGGAGCTCCGGCGGCGCTAGCGGGTCCGCGGATGGCGGCCCGAGCGCCGTGCCGTGGCGGAAGGCCTGCCGGAAGCTGCCGCGCTTGTCGGCGATGACGACGACGGTGATGCCGTTTCGGTCGGCGAGCATCTCGAAGCGCGACACGCCGACGGCGGGCACCCCGAGCGCCATCGCGAGGCCGCGGGCGGCGGCCACCGCGACCCGGAGCCCGGTGAAGTTGCCCGGACCGGTGCAGACCGCGATGCCGCCGAGCGCCGGCCAGCCGAGCCGCGCCTCGGCCAGCATCTCCTCGAGCATCGGCAGCAGGCGCTCGGCCTGGCCGCGGGCCATCGCCTCCTCACGGCGCGCGAGCACGCGCTCGCCACGGACCAAAACGGCCGCGCAATGCGCGGCCGCGGTGTCGAAGGCGAGGAGGAGCGGCGGCTCAGAGGCCAACCGGCCGCACCTCGGTCACCTCCGGGATGTAGTGGCGCAGCAGGTTTTCGATGCCCATCTTGAGCGTCATGGTCGAGGACGGGCAGCCGGCGCAGGCGCCCTGCATATGCAGGTAGACGACGCCACGGTCGAAGCCGTGGAAGGTGATGTCGCCGCCGTCCTGGGCGACCGCCGGCCGGACCCGGGTGTCGAGCAGCTCCTTGATCTGCACGACGATGTCGGCGTCCTCGCCCGAGTGCTCGGCATGGGCTACGGCGCCGGCCTCGCCCTCGATCACCGGCTGGCCGGACTGGAAGTGCTCCATGATCGCGCCGAGGATGGCGGGCTTGATGTGGGCCCAGTCGGCAGCTTCGGCCTTGGTGACGGTGACGAAGTCCGGCCCGAGGAAGACGCCGGTCACTTCGCCCGTGGCGAAGATGCGGCGTGCGAGCGGCGAGGCCTGCGCGGCGTCCAAGCCAGGGAAGTCGGCGGTGCCGACCTGCATCACCGTCTGGCCAGGCAGGAACTTCAGCGTCGCCGGGTTCGGCGTGGATTCCGTCTGGATGAACATGCCGCTGTCTCCGATCGCTCGGACCTGATGTGCGCTCGCGGAGCCCGCTAGTCAAGTCAACCTGGAAGCTTTCTAGATTGGGGGCGTCATTCCCGGCTCTGGCCGCCGGCCGCCCGATCCGGCGCCGGCCCGTGGGCGGTGCCGAGGTTCTGCGCCGAGTTGACGAGCGCGATGTGGGACAAGGCCTGCGGGAAGTTGCCGAGCATCCGGCCCGCCGCCGGGTCGTACTCCTCGGCGATCAGCCCGAGGTCGTTGCAGAAGCCGAGCAGCCGCTCGAAGAGCGCCGTCGCCTCGTCGTCGCGGCCCATCAGCGCCAGGTTGTCGACGAGCCAGAACGAGCAGGCGAGAAACACGCCCTCGCCGCCCGGCATGCCGTCGACCTCCTCGTCGGGGACGTAGCGCCGGACCAGCCCGTCGACGCAGAGGCGCTCCTGAATCGCCTTGACCGTGCCGGCGATCCGCGGATCGTCGGGCGGCAGAAAGCCGACCAGCGGCAGCATCAGCAGCGCGCCGTCCAGAGTCTTGACCGCCATAGTACTGCACGAAGCTGTTCAGGCCCGCGTCGAACCCCTCGTGGCAGACCTCGGCGTGGATCCGATCGGCCAGCGCGCGCCAGCGCTCGGCCGGCCCGGGCAGGCCGAACTGGGTCACCGCCTTCGCCGCCCGGTCGAGCGCCACCCAGGCCATCACCTTGGAGTGGGTGAAGTGCCGCCGCGGGCCGCGCATCTCCCAGATGCCGTGGTCGGGCTCGGTCCAGGACTTCTCCATGAACTCGACCAGCTTGACCTGCAGCCGCCAGGCATCGTCGAGCGGATCGAGGTGATGGGTGCGCGCGACGTGCAGCAAGTCCATCATCTCGCCGATCACGTCGTGCTGAACTTGGGTCCGCGCCAGGTTGCCGACGCGGACCGGCCGGCTGTCGGCGTAGCCCCGGAGCCAGGGCAGCTCGAGCTCGGGCAGCCGCCGCTCGCCGCCGATGCCGTAGAGCGGCTGCATCTGCTCGGGCATGCCCGCCACCGCCCTGAGCAGCCACCGCCGCCAGGCGAGCGCCTCGTCGCGATAGCCCGACTTCTGCAGCGCGTAGAGCGTGAAGGTCGCGTCGCGCAGCCAGCAGAAACGATAGTCCCAGTTGCGCGCGCCGCCGATCTCCTCGGGAAGCGAGGTGGTCGGTGCCGCGACGATCGCCCCGGTCGCGGCATGGGTCAGCGCCTTCAGCGTGATCAGCGAGCGCACCACCCGGTCGCGCCAGGGTCCCTTGTAGTGGCACCTTCCGGCCCAGTCGCGCCACCAGGCCACGCTCTCGGCGAGCCGCGCCTCGGGGTCGATCGCCGGCGGCTCGGTGAGGTGCGAGCGGAAGCAGGTGAGCACGAACGGCACGGTCTCGCCGGCGGCGACCGTGAAGCGGCCGCGGCTGCGGAAGCCCGCGCCCTTGAGCGGCACCGGCGTGCGGACGACCACCGCGTCGGGGCCGCCGGTCGCGTGGAGCCCGTGCGCGTCGTGGCGGACCCAGGGGACGATCGAGCCGTAGTCGAAGCGGAGCACGATCTCGGTCGACATCTCGACCCGGCCCGCGCTGCCGCGCACCAGCCGCACGAGGTTGGTCGCGTCCTCGGTGCCGGAGTAGGGCATGAAACAAGACAATGAACCGTTCGCCAGCGTTCACTTAAGCGCAGGGTTGTCAATGTGTTGCGTCAGGAGTGTTCGCACTTGTCCGTCGCAATGCGCGTGTGTATATTTGACGGATATTCGACGTACGGAGGTTCAGGCGAATGTCGCGCACCTTGAAGGAAGCTCCGCTCACCACGCCGAACGCGCGCTCCAAACTGGCGACCGGTCTGCACTGGCGCTCGCTCGATCCCGAGGTACACCTTGGTTACCGGAAGGGGAAGCGGGGCGGCGTCTGGGTCGTCAGGTGGCGTCACGGCGCCGGGTATCGGCAGGCGCCGCTCGGTACGGCAGACGATGCCTTGAAGGAGGGGACGCTCGACTTCACCGCCGCCAAACGGAAGGCGCGCGAGCACGTCGCTGAGGTCCGGAAGGCGGCAGCGCTCAGGGCGGCCGGTCCGGTAGTGACGGTGCGGTTGGCACTCGAGGAGTACCTTGCCGAACGTGACGAGCGCGCCAGCCGCAGGGCGGGCCGGCAGCTCCGATCGAATGCCAGCCATCGCATCGGTCGCCACGTGCTCGGCCGCGATGCGTACGGCAAGCAGCCGGCCGTCCCGCCCTCGTCGATCGCGGAGATCCCCCTGCACGAGCTCACCGAGGCAGACATCGGCGCCTGGCGCGATGCGTTGCCCGAGACGATCAAGGCGGCGACGCGGAAACGGCTGATCAACGATCTGAAGGCGGGGCTCAACAAGGCAGCCGTCGGACACCGGAAGAAGCTGCCGGCGAGCATCGTCGCGACGATCAAGCACGGGCTGATGGCCCCGGTCGAGGATGACGAGCCGATCGCCCGGGACAACCAAATCCTGTCCGACGCACTGGTCGCCCGGCTCATCGCGGCCGCTCGCGAGGTCGACGAGGAGGGCGACGCCTACAGGTTCATCCTTGTCTTGGCGGCGACCGGCGCCCGCTTCTCCCAGGTGGCGCGCCTGCGGGTCGCCGATTGTCAGGTGGCGGAGGGCCGTTTGATGCTGCCGGTGAGTAGGAAGGGCAGAGGAAAGGCCGGGAGCTTAGCCGTGCCCGTCGGCCGGGACGTGCTCGATGCTCTGGTGCCGGTAGTGGCGGGCCGATCGCCGGACGCGCTGCTCCTCCAGCGCTGGCGCTCCCGCCGCTGCGGCGGCCTCAGGTGGGAGCGGGACGTGCGCGGACCATGGTCGGGTAGCGAGGAGATCAAAGGCCTCTGGCGCGCCGTCCGTGAGAAGGCAGGCCTGCCCGAGGTCATACCCTACAGTCTCCGCCACTCTTCCATCGTGCGCGGCATCCGCGCCGGCCTGCCGCTCCGCCTCGTTGCTGCGCTGCACGATACCAGTACAGTGATGATAGAGCGGCACTATTCGAAGTACATTACTTCGGGACTCGAGGAAATGGCTCGGGCCGCAATCGTACCCCTGGTGCCAGCGGACGGCGGACGCGTCGTGCAGCTTGGGGTGGCGGGATGACGATCGACATCGACGACCCGTATTGGGTTGGGTTGGCGGCCTACGAAGACGCGCGCGATCGACGGGACTTCAAGCGTCTGGTCGAGCGTCTACGCGGCGACGAAGAACTCGGGCGACACGAACGGGATTTCCTGGCCGACTACTTGGAAGGGAAAGTGCCTCCTCGAAAGAAAAAGCGCCCCGTTGACCAGGACCTACCCCGACGCCGCGATCGGGTAAAGGCCGCATACGAATGGCTGACCGAGGTCGATGATTCGAAGCCAGACGCGGCCAAAATGCGTTGCAAAGAATTATTCGGCGTGAGCGAGAGCACGGTCGAAAACTACAAAAAGGAGCCGTACAGCGCAGGAGACCTCGTATATCATGGTCTGGCAAAGCGTGTGCTTTCCGGAGACCTTTCAGAAGAAGAAGTTTCTATGTTTCAACGTCTTTTTTTTGGATCCGCTTTGAAGCGGTAACCAGCGGCTAAGACATACAATTAAGTCCTGACTTAGTTGTATACTGTTTCCTTTGACCGTTTGCCGCCGCGACAGCCATGTTGTTCACCATGCTCCACACCAGCACGGGCGAACAGCAATGGAAAAACTCGGATACAAGATCCCTGAGGCCGTCGAGGTCTCCGGCCTCGGCCGCACCGCGATCTATCAGTACATCAAAGAGGGGCGACTGAAGGTCCGAAAAGCGGGCAAGCGCACCATCATCCTTTCATCGGATCTGAAGGCGCTCTTGGAGAGCTTGCCCGAGGAGGCGGCGTAGTGGAGCGCGGTCTAGACCCGCTTGCCGCGATCATGGGCGCGAGCCGCGCCGCGAGCGCAGCCGAGCACGCCGCGCGGGCGCTCATTCGGGCCGACTGCGAGGCCGATCGCCTCGCTGCCGGCGGCCGGCTTCGGCAGCGGCTGGCGGAAGTTCAGGATCGGCTGGCCGAAGCGCTGAGGCTGCTCGAGGCGCCGCCCCCTGGCATGGGTAGCCCCGCCGCCGAGGGCACGGCGGCGAGGGCGACGACGAGGAAAGAGGGTGAGTACCAGAACTCTGTCCCCCGGCGCCGGCGGCGGCAAGGGGGTGCCCGATGAGCGCCTTCATCGACATCCACGGCCGCCTCGGCCGCGACCCCGAACAGCGGACGTCCGCGGGCGACAAGATCTGGGCGAGCGCGAGCGTCGCGGTCGACCTCGGGCGCGAGGCCGGCGGGCCGGCGACCTGGTTCAAGATTATCGGCTTCGGCGCCACGGCGGAGCATCTCGCCGGTCTGCACAAGGGCGACGTGATCGCGGCGATCGGCCGGTTGCAGCTGAACCGCTGGCAGACGCAGGGCGGCGAGCAGCGCGAGGATCTCGAGGTTGTCGTCGAGCAGCTTCTGAGCGCTCGGTCGGTTCGACCGAACGGCGGCAAGCGGCGCGGCGACGATCCCGCCCGCCAGGCGCCGGCAAGCCGGATGGCGGAGAGCGCACCGGTCCCCGACGATGAAATCCCGTTTTGAGAGTGAATCGCGATGCCGATATTCGCGAGCTTGCTCGCCAGCTCGGGGGCACCGTCGCGGGCCCGCGCAGCGTAACGTGCCCCGGGCCCGGGCACTCGCCCCGCGACCGCAGCCTTAGCATCAGCTTCAGCGTCGGCGAGTTCGTCGTCTACTCACACGCGGGCGACGACTGGCAGACCTGCCGCGACCATGTGCGCGGCCTCCTCGGCCTCGAACGCTGGCGGCCTGAGCGGCAGCCGGAGAACTCGACAGCCTGCGCCTATGCCCGAGGCCAGCGACGACGACGAAACCGAGCGCACAGCTGCCGCGCTCCGGATCTGGGGCGAAGCGCGCGACCCGCGGGGGACGCTCGTCGAGCGCTATCTCGCCGGCCGCGGCATTGACCTCGGCCACGACCTCGCCGGCCGGGTGCTGCGCTATCATCCGCGGCTGTGGCACAGGGAGAGCCAGACGTCCTGGCCGGGGATGGTCGGATTGATGACCGACTTGCGCACCGATCGGCCGACCGGAATCCATCGGACCTTTCTCGCGCCGGACGGGTCGGGCAAGGCGCCGATCGACCGTCCGAAGAAGATGCTCGGGAGGGCCGCCGGCTCCGCGATCAAGCTCGACGCCGACGATCTGGTCGAGCTCGGCCTCGTCGTCTCCGAGGGCATCGAAACCGGCCTGGCGGGCCGGCAACTCGGATATCAGCCGACATGGGCGCTCGGCAGCGCGGGGGCGATCGGGGCCCTGCCAGTGCTGGGCGGGATCGAGGCGCTGACGATCCTAGGCGAGAACGACGCCTCCGGCACCAACGCCCGGGAGTCGATGACCTGCGCCAAGCGATGGACGACCGCCGGCGCCGACGTCTCGGTCCTCGAGCCTCTCGAGGGCAAGGACGCCAACGACGTTCTCACGGCGGTGGCGAAATGACCCCAGGGTTCCGCGAGAAACAGTACTCCGAGGCCGACTTCGAGGAGGGCGAGGCGCCGCCTCTCGACCCAACGCCCTTCGCATGGGTCGAACCGCGGACGATCCCGCCCCGGCCGTGGCTCTATGGCCATCACCTGATCCGGGGCCAGATCAGCGTCACGGTCGCCATGCCCGCAACGGCGAAGTCGAGCCTGGTCATCGCGGAGTCGCTCGCGATGGTCTCGGGGCGCGAGCTCCTTGGGGACTGGGTGGCAGACAAGCTGCGCGTGTGGATCTTCAACCTCGAGGACCCGGGCGACGAGCTCGACCGGCGCATCATGGCCGCCTGCCTGCACCACGGGCTGGCCGCCGTCGACCTCGGCGACCGACTGTTCCGGGACAGCGGCCGAGTGCGCGGCCTGTGCACGGCCGTGCAGGTTCGCGACGGCGTCATGATCCAACGCCCCGAGATGGACGCCCTGGAAGCGGCGCTCGCCCGACGCCGTGTCGATGTCTTGAGTGTCGACCCCTTCGTCTCTTCGCACCAGGTCTCCGAGAACGACAACGTCGCGATCGACCTCGTGGCGAAGGAATGGGCCCGCCTGGCGGAGCGCTGCAACTGCGCCATCGAGCTCGTCCACCACACGCGCAAGCTCAACGGCGAAGAAGCGTCATCGGAGAGCGGCCGAGGCGCAATCGCGCTGCTCGCCGCCGCGCGGTCAGGTCGCGTGCTCAACCGTATGAGCAGCGCCGACCGCGAACAGGCCGGCATCACGGATAGCGACCCGGGCACCTACTTCTCGATCAACCGGGACAAGGCGAACCTCGCCCCGGCCGGAAAACGGACCTGGTGCCGCACCGTGTCCGTCGACCTGGGGCAGGGCGATCACGTCGGCGTCGTCGAGGCTTGGGAATGGCCGGACGCCTTCACCGGCGTGACGACAAGGCACCTGCTACAGGTGCAGCGCGCCATCAGGAAGCAGTCAGACGCGGGTCGTCCGCCTCGTTACTCGACGCAAGCCCAGGACTGGGTCGGCAACATCGTGGCCGAGGTGCTCGACCTGGACCCGAAGTCCGACAGCAAGCGCATCAGCAGCCTGCTCGCAGGCTGGCTCAAGGCCGGGGCGCTGAAGAAATGCGAGACGCTAGACGCCAAGCGGATGCCGCGTCCGACGGTCGAAGTGGGCGAATGGGTGACCGAATGACCGGTGCCACACTCTCGAAAAGGTGGGGTGGGGCAAGGTGTGGCGGTGGGGCACTTGAGCGGGCTGCCACACTGCCACACCACCACTCCCTAAAGGGGAGTGGGGTGGTGGGGCAGCGACGGCGTCCAAGCCCGGTCACGCGAGGTGGGGCGACTGTTAGCCTTGCTGCTCTGCGTCAACCACCTCGGCGTCCGCTGCATGTCCGCAATTCCAGCGCCTTTTTCTTGGCTTGCCTCCCAGCCGCGGACTTCGCCGACCGTGTCCGGATCGTTTGCACGTTCCCGTTGCCCCCATACGGCAGAGAGAGACGGCGGCGGACGGCCACGAACGCCGCAACATCAGAGACTTACGACACGACCTGTGCTATAGGTCAAGTATCGACCGCATAAGGCCGGGCGAGGAGCCCCCGCCGAGTGACTTACAGGTAGCCAGAGACGCCGCGAAATGCCCACCGCCCGCCCGCAGATCGAGATGCCGTCGCCGAACAACCGGACCCGCACCGGTCTCGGCCGAGACATTTTGCCCGGGGTCGATGCCCGAACCTGGGCCGGCCGGCGCTATCGCGAGGTCGCGGCTGACCTGGTGAGCCATCTCGGCGGCGAGGTGACGGTTCCACAGGAGGCACTCATTCGGCGCATCGCGCAGCTGACGATCTGGGCCGAACAGCAAGAGGCCGCCTTCGCCAACGATCCCTCGACCTTCGACGTGGCCGCGTACACGACTGCAACAAACGCTCTACGACGGATGCTCGTCGACCTCGGACTCGAGCGCAGGCAGCACGACGTGACGCCCAGTCTCGACGTCTATCTGGCGGCGAAGGCCCGCGAGGCCGCCAGCGATGGGGAAGCGGCGTGAGCCGCCGGCGGCCTCGAGGCGCGGGCGAGCTGCAGAGTTCGCGTCGAGGCTCGGACGCGAGGCGCGCTCGCGGGCGAAGGCCGGCGCCGGCGCGGCCGGCGTGCCGGACCCGGCGGAGGCGCGCAGTCGGGCGCGGATGCGGGCGCAGGCCTACGCGGCGGCGCTCGGCACCCAGCGGCGTCTGGAGGCGCGGATAGGTCAGTTACTCCTAGTCGAGCAGGGCAAGCGGACGGACAAACTTCCTAGCCATGACGAGGAAGTAGGATTCCGTGGCGATGAGAAGGCCGCGTTCCGCCACTTGGCCCGCGCGCTCGACGGCGAGGTCGTCCTGACAGCGGATGAGTGGCGGCCATGAACATCGCCGACGTGATGACCGACCAGGCGCTCTTCGGCCGCGAGTTCGGCGGAGACAGCTGGGCGTTGTGGCGAGCGCTATTGGGCGGGTTCTACGGCGTCGAGGGAATTGATGCCGATGCATTCCGCAGCCTGACGCTGCGCGAGCCTGGCGGGCCCTGGGATGAGCTGTGGCTGGCAATCGGGCGGCGCGGCGGGAAATCTCGCTCGGCTGCCCTGATCGCCGTCTTCGAGGCAGCATTCCGCGACCACCGCGCGCGGCTGGCCACCGGCGAGGTGGCGACGGTCATGGTGCTCGCGGGCGACAAAAGGCAAGCGAGGACGGTTCACCGCTTCGTGCGTGGCCTGATCAACTCAAACCCGATGCTCCGTCGGATGGTATCTCGCGAGACCGAGGAGATCATCGAGCTCACGAACCGGTGCGCGATCGAAATCGGGACGGCGAGCTTCCGGAGCATCCGAGGCTACTCGATCGCCTGCGCGATCCTAGATGAGATCGCCTTTTGGTCGGTCGACGGGGCCAACCCGGACAGCGAGGTACTTGCCGGTATCCGCCCGGCTCTGGCGACGCTCGGCGGCAAGCTGGTTGCGCTCTCGTCGCCATACGCGCGGAAGGGGGCACTCTGGAACACCTTCCGCCGGCACTATGGCGGCGCCAGCGAACGGATCCTCGTGGCGAAAGCGCCAACGCTGGTGATGAACCCGACCATCGATCCGCAGGTCGTTGCGGACGCGCTGGCGGAGGATCCGGCGGCTGCGAGCGCCGAATGGCTCGCCGAGTTCAGGACCGACGTCGAGAGCTACATCAGCCGTGAGGTGGTTGAGGCCTGCATCGAGCCCGGCGTTCTCGAGCGGGCCCCGCTCTCACGGCGATGGTGGATCGCGCGCTGGCCGCCGATCCATACTTCCTCGCGCTTCGGGACGCGCAGAACGTCACCGCGCGGCTTGTTCCGAAAAAGGGGTGACGTGCCATCGACCCGAAGCTCCAGGTCCGCGTGCAGCGCTATGGCTGGGATGCCGCCTCGGCGTATTATGAGGACGGTTGGCGGCGACCGCTGGCGCCCGCCCAGCGGACCCTTCTCGAAATGGCGGCGCTCCAGGCAGGCGAGCGCGTGATCGAAGCGGCCGCCGGCAGCGGCTTGGTCACGAAAATGATCGCCAGAACCGTCGGCCCGACCGGCGAGGTGATGGCTACCGACCTGTCACAGAACATGGTCGATATCACGGCGCGCCAGTGTGCCGCCGAGGGTCTCGACTGGGTGAGGACGGCCAGGGTGAGCGCCGACGACCTCGCCGTCGAGGAAGGGTATTTCGATGCGGCGCTCTGCGCGTTGGGCCTCATGTATGTACCCGACCCGCGCCTCGCGGTTGCGTCGATGCGGCGCGCGGTGCGATCGGGTGGTCGCGTCGCCGCCACGGTCTGGGGCGAGCGCAAGAATTGCGGTTGGGCCGAGATCTTCCCGATCGTCGACGCGCGCGTCCAATCCGAGGTCTGCCCGCTGTTCTATGGCTGCGGCGCGCCTGGGGCGCTCCACCGCGATTTCGAAGAGGCAGGCCTGCGCGATATCCGGGAGCACCGCCAGCAGGAGGCGCTGGAATTCCAGAACGACCGAGTGCTGTTGACCGCCATGCTGATCGGCGGGCCCGTGGCGCTGGCTGTCAAGCGTTTCACGCCAGAGGTGCTGAAGGACGTGGAGACCGAGTTTCTCGCCTCGGTGGAGCAGCATCGCGTCGCTGACGGGCGCTACATCATTCCGGGCGAGTTCGTCACGGCAGTAGGATGGCTTTAGATGCGTCGCCATCAGAGACGAGGAAATATCCGTGCGGCAACACGCCAGTGATGCCGGAGCGCGGGGAAATGGCACAACCCATTTGCGCTCGACTCGAAGATGCCGATCTGGATTACGACCGTGGGATTAGGTTCGACGCGGATGTCGACGGCGTTGGTGCCGCCCCCGCACTCGCCCTGACCCTAGTACAAGTTGGCGGCATGCAGTCGCATGGATCGTTCGTCTGCGCGTGCCGAGACCGGGGCGAAAATCGTCGCACATAGTGCGAGGGAGTAGACGACGTTGCGCACCGGCGATCTCCGAGCTCCTTAGGGCTAGTGCAAGAGTGCGAGCAATGGCCCGCGCCATCAAAATGCACGCTGTTTGCTGAAACGACGTCCAACGCGCATCGATAGCCTCAGGCGCCTGGCCTCTTCATGGACTTCAGATGCTGCTGAGAGCGTCTGCGGGTCGATGATGAGCTGGCCAAAATGAGGGAAGGCCAACCGGGCTGCATGCGCCGGGTGCTGCGGTTGACGCTGATCGCGCCGGACATCATCGAGGCGATCCTCGATGGGCGGTAACCGAAGGGGATGCGGTTGGAGGACCTTCTGGAGCGGATTCCGGAGAACTGGGCGATACGTCGGAGGTTACCAGTAGGGAAGCTGGTCTGGCAGTGTGGCGCCGCAATGGCAGGTCTGCCCGGGGGTTGGGCCGCGGGTCATCTGCCCGCACGCATCGCAACGGATCATCGGTGGATTGATCCGATGCTTGGTCCAGACCGAGGTGTAGCCTCCGCGTGCAAGGCTGCCGTCGTAGAAGCCGCCCATCACACTGGCATGCGTGCCCTCTTTCATCACTCGCCTTGAGCTCTCCGGGCTGTCCCACGCGCTGACGGTCACCATCCGGCGACCGATCGTGGAGGTGGTCGCGGCGATGAATCCATCCATCTTCAGCATGTCGATCAACGACGCCCGAGATCCCTCGCGGACCGCCTGCACCGCCGCGTCGTCTTTCGCCTCGAGATAGGTAATTGAGAATGCACCCGGTTCTGCGGTCTTGCCGGTTTGCACCACCGTCGAGACGCCAAATCGAAAAGGCCCGATCTCCTTTGGCTGCACGATCACGTCGAGGCCCAGTTGGCGCGGCACGCCTGCGCTATCGAAGTAGCCCCGGACCGTGGAGACTTTGTTATCACGCAAAGTGAAGAAGTCCGCGCCAGGGAGCCGCACTTGTTTGCCGGTTGGCGGAAGCGCCGCCATTGAGCCGGTGTTGGTACCCCGCATCACCCACTGCGCCGCGGCTCTCCGCAAGAACTCTCGATCTCGAAGGTGAGGTCGGGAAAGGCCGACCAAAGGCCGGCGACATAGCCGCGCAACAACTCTCCGGCGATTGGCCCACCTGTTCCGGGATCTTCGTAAGTCCCATCGTCGGTCAGCGAGGCCAGGATCCCGTCAGCGTCTCGCGTGATCCAGGCGTCAAGATAGCGCTGTACCGCCTCAAGATTACTCATGGTAGGTCCTCAGCTCCGCGGCTCAATGCCGGATCCTTCGCCCGGGTCCCGGAACATGGTCTCGCCAGTCCGCCGCGGAACGAGTGCGAAGAGAATAGCAGATGTCATAGGTCCTACCGAACGTTTCTGTGTCGCCGGTCGTGCTGCTATTGGAAGGCCCGGGCCGAGCGCCCCTTACGAGGAGATCCGCCGAGGCATCGGGTTCACCATCATGCTGGGAGGCCTAGAGAGCGTACTTGGCTGGCTCCAGGTTGACGGGCTGGATGCTTGAGCGGAGACTGCGGGCTGCGCCCATTCCATCAGCGGAATTGAGCAATGCCCCCCGGAGCAAATCATCGTCATCCGCCACGCTCAGAAGCCTACCCTTGAGCCCAAACATATCGGCATTCGCGAGGATGGCACCGCCGACCCCGAGTCGCTGACCGTTCGTGGGTGGCAGCATGCCGGGGCTCTCGCGGCGGTCTTCGCCGGCGCTGGCTCGGGTGCGGCCCATGCACTCGGCGCGCGGCCCGATGTGATTTTCGCCGCCGGCGCCGGAAAGAAGAAGGTTGAAATCGGAGGCAAAGACGTGGAAGTCGGCAGCCACAGCCGGCGCCCTATTCAGACTGTGACTCCGTTGGCGGAGACGCTCAAGCTCGCGCTGGTCACAACCTACACGAAGGGTGAGGAGTCGGCTCTCATCGCCGATGCGCTTGGCCGTCCAGGCAACGTCCTGATTTGCTGGCAGCACGAGAACATCGCAGTGATCGGCAATCTCATCATCGGCAATACCACGACGGTGCCGCAGAGCTGGCCCGAAGACCAATACGATATAATCTATGTCTTTGATCGCGACGGTGATGTCTGGAGCTTCCGGCAGTTCTCCCACGGGCGACTGTTTACGTCATAAACTCGGGTCAGGTGTTCATCGTCATGGGCCAGCGCTCCTTCCGCCGAAGATCGTCGAGGCGATCCACGATCGACTGCAGCCTACGCAGCTGTTGCTTATGGCGTTGCTGTGCCAGTTGCGCGCCCCTGTTTCTTCAGATGCCGTAGCCGAGAGCGAACACCGTTAGGATGGCCGCGACGGTGAGGGCGAGCCCGAAAGCTTCCGATGCGATCCTCCGTGTCATGATGGCTTCCCCTTTGATGATGCGAATTCATCGCCTGCGAGTGGTGTTGGTTGCGGGTTCGGTTATGGGGTGGCGGAGTCTTGCCACCAACTGCACGAAGATCGACGAGCCGGCGGAGCGCGGGAACGTGTGCTCTGAGCGCCGGCGCTGCGCGCCCAGCGCTTCTACGAGGTCGCGGTCGGCATTGCGACGAGTCCGTGTCTCCCGGACTTCGCCCTATCTGGTCTAAGTGAAGAGGGCTCTCGCGTTCGAGGACGTCCCATGAAGCCGATGTCCGAACGGCATCTCGCGATCCTGCGCCGGCACATGGTGGAGCTCATCGAAATGTACCTGGATCTGATGAGCGATGAGCTCTGTAAGAGCAGCCTCGACGAGCGAGTTACCGCCGCACTGATGGAAGTGCCACGCCACCTCTTCGTGCCGGGGCCGATGGCCGCTCTGGCCTATCAGGATGCTCCCCTGCCGATTGGCTTCGACAAGACAATCTCCCAGCCATTCATCGGCGCACTGATGATCGACCTCCTCACGCCTCAGCCCGGAGATGCGGTTCTCGAAGTGGGCACCGGCCTCGGCTATCAGGCGGCTGTTCTGGCGGAGCTCACGAGGAGCGTATGGAGCGTCGAGATTGTGGAGGAGTTCGCCGCAGCGGCAAAGTCACGCCTCCAGGAGTTCGGTCTCACAAACGTGGCGATCCGTGTCGGCGACGGCTCGCGCGGATGGCCTGAGCATGCGCCATTCGACAAGATCCTCGTCACGGCCGCGGCCAGGCAGGTGCCTGAACTTCTCGTAGAGCAGCTCAAGGCCGGAGGGCGGATGGTCATTCCGATCGGCCCGGCGGAGGGTCAACACCTTACTCTCGTTTCGAAAGATCACAGGGGCAGTGTCGAGCTGCGCGACGTCCTCCCCGTGCGGTTCACTCAACTCGAGACGGGACAATAGAGCCGTGGGCGCCCGTCGCGATGGTGTTCGACAACGCCCGTATCGACGTGATCCGCCCGATTGTCCCGCAGCAATTTTTGCCGCGAGTGCTGGCACTGGTCTCGCTCGGCGCCTTCCTGTGGCTCTCGAGCCGCATCGCCCGATGGCCCGATCGGGCCTAGGGTGGGATATCGACCACCGGGTAGCTTCGGGCCGGGCTCCTGACTTGTTTGGATGAGGGAACAACTGGCCGAGCTTCGCGCGAGACCGCCGTTTTCCTATCGAGACGATCCGTCTGTCCCCCGGTTCAAGGATGATGGGCCGCTCGCCATCGTGGACGGCGACTGCGCCCTCTGCGCAACCGGCGCTCGTTTCATCGCTCGCCTAGATCGGGAACAAGTTTCCGCGTCGGTCGGACCCAGTCGCCCATCGGTGCCGCGCTGGTGCGCCACTACGACTCGAACCGGAGGACCCAGAAACCTGGCTCTTCATTGAGGACGGCCACGCCTATTCAGGCATGGAGGCGATCATCCGCATCGGAGCACGTCTTGGCGGACCGGGGCGCCTCCTCGGTACCCTGCGTGTCTTTCCCCGCGCTGTGCGCGAATGGATCTACCGCCGCATCGCGCGCAACCGCTACCGGTTCGGGCGCACCGATATGTGCGCCTTGTCCGACCCGGAACTGCGGGCCAGACTGCTCGA
>CAVXOH010000010.1:0-260323 GCA_963763295.1 uncultured Alphaproteobacteria bacterium | reverse complement strand
AGCCGCTTCTTTTCGCCGACATTCCCCGAGCCGTGCCCCGGGCGCTCATAGCCCGAGGTCGACGCGCTGATTTAGGGGCTCGATCTGATCCCGCAAAAGATGCCCCGCGGGGCGCGTTTCCGGCTCCCGACGGGTTGTAAGGAACTGCCCGATCTGCGAACGTTTCCCGGTTACAGGGAGGAAAAAGAAGTGCCTTCGCAGCAACTTGCGCCGGAGCAGCCCCGGCAGACCAAGGTTTGGGAGCGGACCGAGATCCTCCTCGACGCCGAGGGCACCTATCGCTCCCCCTACGAGGAGGTGACGGTCTGGGTCGACCTCTCCGGCCCGAGCTTCCAGCGCCGCGTCTATGGGTTCTGGGACGGGGGCCGGACCTACCGCGTTCGGGTGACGGCAACTCTGCCCGGCCAGTGGACCTGGACCAGCGGCAGCAACCAGGACGACCCCGGGCTGAATGGCCGGAGCGGCGGATTTGCCGCCGAGTCGCGCAGCGCGGCCGACCTCGAGGCCAACCCCAACGGCCGCGGGATGATCAGGGCCACCGCCGACGGCCGCGGCCTGCAGTACGCCGACGGCACGCCATTCTTCCTGATCGGCGACACCTGGTGGTCGCTGCCGACTTTCCGCTTCCCGCTTCCCCGCGACGACGGGCCGCACGAGCTCGGGCCGGCCGCGGACCTGCGCGACTACGTGGTGTTCCGCAAGCGCCAGGGCTTCAACTCGGTGGCGCTGCTCGCCGCGATGCCGGCCTGGGCCAACGACGGGCAGGAGGCCGACCTCTACGACGCCGACGGCACACTGCTGCGCAGCGCCTGGAAGGCGCCGGGCGGGACCGCGCCGATGGACATGCACAACGAGGGCGGCCGTCCGTTCGAGTTCCCGGGCAAGGTGCCGGGCTTCGAGACCGTCATCCCCGACTACGACCGGCCGAACCCCGAGTTCTTCAAGGTGCTCGACAGCAAGATGGACCTCATCGACGAGATGGGCTTCGTGCCCTTCCTCGAGGTCGCGCGGCGCGACACCGGGCCGGCCTGGCAGAAGTACCACGCCTGGCCGGACTCCTACACGCGCTACGTCCAGTACATCTTCGCGCGCTACCAGACGCACAACGCCATCTTCAGCCCGATCCACTACGACTACTACCTGAAGGCCATCCCCGCCCACGACTACAACCCCGCCTGCAACGCGGTGGTCGAACGCTACGGCCGCCCGCCGTTCGGCACGCTGCTCAGCGCCAATCCGAACCCGTCGACGCTGGCGAACTTCGGCAGCGAGGGGCGCTGGCTCGACGTTCATCAGACCGGAAACACCCGCGAGCACTACTCGTACTGGTGGATGACCGAGCTCTACCGGGCCGCGCCGGCGAAGCCGGCGCTGGCGGGCGAGCCCTACTATTCCGGGCTGCATGCGCTCGGGACGACGTACGCGCTTGGCAGGGCCGGCGATACGCCGGAGGACGACATGTACGTCCGCTCCGGCATGTACGGCAGCCTGCTCTCGGGCGGCTATGCCGGCTACATCTATGGAGCGGAGGGGATCTGGCAGTCGGCGGTCGAGCCCGGATCGCGCGTTTTCATGTGGGACGCCTTCAAGTGGAGCTCGGCCGACACGGTCGGCCACCTCAAGACCTTCGCCTTCGTCCGCGGCGATCAGTACCGGGGCCTCGTGCCCTGCTCCGATGCGCTGGTCGGCGGGCGGCAGGGCCCGGAAATGGCTTATGAGGGCTGGGCTTACGCCGCGGGGGCACCGGACGGGAGCTGGTATCTGCTTTATTTCGAGGGCAATTGCGTCGAGCCGGTGCGGCTGCGCGGCTTCTCGGGAGCCGTCCGGTTCCGGCCGAGCTGGTTCGACCCGCGGAGCGGCGCATGGCTGGCGCCCGGCGAGCCGGTCGAGGTCGGCCCGGACACGATGCTGCCGCTCCCGGCTCGTCCCGACGAGCGCGACTGGGGGCTGATGCTCGAACTGGTGGCTGGCGCGGATTGAGTCTGCCTCCGGATCGCGAGGCCGAAATTCGTCGACGACGCAAGAGTTAACGCGGCCTCCCTGCACGTACAAACCATCCACCATCACAAGGCATGCACGTGCAACGTGCGCGGAAGGTGAATGACGCAGGGAGGCGGCGGGTTGAGCCGCCGGTGTCAGTTCCAGATCGCGAGGCCGCTCTGCGCGTCGAAGAACAGGAGGCGGTTGCAGTCGACCGCCACGTCGATCGCGGCGCCGGTGCGGACCGCGGAGCGGTTGGCGAACCGGGCGACGCAAGCGCTCTTGCCGGCGTCGAGCGTCTTGGAGATGTCGGAAACCGTGTCGGGGTCGATCACCTCGGCGACCGGGGCGTCGATGTTGAAGTGGACGATGTAGTCCGAGCCGAGCGCCTCGGCGAGATAGACCTGCGCGGGGATGGTCTGGCCGGCCGGATGCCCGGGCACCAGCGCGACGTCCTCCATGTCCTCGGGCCGGATGCCGACGATGAGCTCGCGCCCGGCGTAGTGCGCGAGGGCAGGCGCGCCGTCGAAGACCCCGGCCGGCACCTGCAGCTCGAGCGAGCCGAGCCGCAGGGTCGCGCCGTCGGCGGTCGTCTCGCCGAGCCGGGCGTGGTAGAGGTTCATCGCGGGCGAGCCGATGAAGGAGGCGACGAACGTGTTGGCCGGCCGGCCGTAGATGCGGGACGGGGCGTCGACCTGCTGCAGCACGCCGTCCTTCATCAGCGCCACGCGGTCGCCCATGGTCATCGCCTCGACCTGGTCGTGGGTGACGTAGATCGTGGTCATGCCGAGCCGGTGCTGGATGCGGGCGATCTCGGCGCGCATCTGCACGCGCAGCTTGGCGTCGAGGTTGGACAGCGGCTCGTCCATCAGGAAGACCGACGGGCGAGCGGACGATCGCGCGGCCCATCGCGACGCGCTGGCGCTGGCCGCCGGAGAGCTGGCCGGGCCGGCGGTCGAGATAGGCCTCGAGCTCGCAGGATGCGCGCCGACGTCGAGCACCCGCGCCGTCGATCTCGGCCCGCGGCAGCTTGGCGATCTGCAGCGCGAAGGCGATGTTGTCGTAGACGCTCATGTGCGGGTAGAGCGCGTAGTTCTGGAACACCATGGCGATGTCGCGGTCCTTGGCGTGGACGTCGTTGACGACCTCGTCGCCGATCGCGACCGTGCCGTCGGTGATCTCCTCGAGACCGGCGATCATCCGGAGCGCCGTCGACTTGCCGCAGCCCGAAGGGCCGACCAGCACCAGGAACTCGCCGTCGGCGATGTCGAGGCGTCAGCTCGTTCACCGCGGTGATCACGCCGTTGCCGTAGCGCTTGGTCAGGTTGTCGAGGACGACGCTGGCCATCGCGGATCCTACTTGAAGCCCTGGGTCGCGATGCCCTGCACCAGCAGCGCTGCGAGGCGAGGAAGAAGCCGAGCACCGGCCCGATGGCGAGCACGGACCATCGCGAACAGGCCGCCGAACGACGACTGGCCGCCGCCGGAGTCGAGGAACATCCGGAGGCCGAGCGGGCACCGTCATCCGGTCGAGGTCGGTGAGGTAGATGAGCTGGCCGAGGAAGTCGTTGTAGGCGTTGAGGAAGGTGAAGACCGAGGTGGTCACGATCGCCGGCAGGCGACAGCGGCAGGATGATCCGCCAGTGAAGCGCTGCCAGTAGGACGCGCCGTCGACCATCGCGGCCTGCTCGAGCTCCGTCGGCAGCGTGCGCATGAACTGGACCATCAGGAAGATGAAGAAGGCATCGGTGGCGAGGAACTTCGGCACGACCAGCGGCAGGATGGTGTTCACCCAGCCGATCTTCACGAAGGACGATGTACTGCGGGATCAGCTGCGCGTGGATCGGCAGCATGATCGAGCCGAGCATGATCGCGAACCAGAACCACTTCCAGCGGAAGTTCAGCCGCGCGAAGGCATAGCCGGCGAGGCAGGCGGCCATCACGTTGCCGACGACCGACAGCGCGCAGATGATGAACGAGTTGATGAAGAAGGTGCCGAAGGTCACGTTGCCGAAGAAGTTCCAGCCGGTGACGTAGTTCTCGAGCGTCCAGGTCCGCGGGATGAGCCCGAGGTCGGCGAAGATCTCGCTCTGCGGCCGGAGCGAGGACAGCACCATCCAGATCACCGGATAGATCATCACGCAGCGCGAGCGAGATCAGCGCGACGTGCATGCCGAGCGCGCGCAGCGGCGAGATTGCGCCCGAAGCGCCGCGCGGCTTCGCGCGCCGCGGGCGGGCGAGGATCGGGCTCAGTCGTCGCCATAGAAGACCCAGAACGCGAGCCGACCAGAACAGCAGGCCGGTGAAGATCGCGATGGCGATCAGGAGCAGCCACGCCATCGCCGAGGCGTAGCCCATGTCGAGCTGCACGAAGCCGCGCTTGTAGAGGTAGAGCGTGTAGAGCAGCGTGCTCTCGGCCGGGCCGCCGGTGCCGTTCGAGACGATGTAGGACTGGGTGAACGCCTGGAACGAGTGGATCATCGTCAGGATGACGTTGAAGAAGATCACCGGCGTCAGCAGCGGCAGGGTGATGCGGCGGAACCTGATCCAGGCCGAGGCGCCGTCGATCGAGGCCGCCTCGTAGAGCGCCGCGGGGATCTGGCGCAGCGCGGCGAGGAAGATCACCATCGCCGCGCCGAAGGTCCAGACGTTGAGCGCGACCAGCGTCCAGGGCGCAGTGTCGGGGTTGGCGACCCAGCTCTGCCCCTCGATGCCGAAGAGCGCGAGCAGGTCGTTGAAGATGCCGCGCGAGCCGAAGACCTCGCGCCAGAGCAGGCCGATGCGCGACGCTGCCCCCGATCAGCGACGGGATGTAGAAGACCGACCGGTAGATGGCGAGGCCGGCGAGGCCGCGGTTGAGCACCGTGGCGACCGCGAGCGACATCACGAGCACGAGCGGCACCGTCCAGCCGACGTAGAAGAAGGTCACCCGCACCGCCGCCCAGAACTGCGGGTCCTGCGTGAACATCTCGACGTAGTTCTCGAGCCCGACCCAGCGCGGCGGCCGCAGGATGTTGTAGCGGGTGAACGAGAGGTAGAGCGAGATGAAGGTCGGCCCGAGCGTGATCAGCACGAGGCCGAGGAACCAGGGCGCGAGAAACAGGTAGGCGGCCCGGTTCTCGGCCTGCCGCGGCGTAAGCCGCGACCTGGGCCGGCGCCGCGGCAGCGGCCGCGCCGGCCAATGCCGGCGCGGCGAGTGCGGGGTCGACGGGTTGCGTCATGCATGCACTTCCGTGGGCCCGCCGGGCGCCGTTCTCAGCGCATCAGCCGCTCGACCTGGTCGAGCATCGCGGCCGCGGCCTCCTCGGGCGTCGCCCGCTCGAAGGCGACCAACTCGTAGGCCGGGGTCAGCGCCTCGAGCATCGCCGCATAGCCGCCGGCCGGGAAGAACGCCGAGCGCGCCTCCGGCGCGACCTCGTTGAACACCTCGATCAGCTGCCGCTGGCCCGGGGTGGCCTCGGGATTGGCGAGCTGCTGTTCGCGGAAGCTGTCGACGGTCACGACGCCGTTGTCGGAGCGGTAGATGTCGGCCGCCTGCTCGTCCTGGAGGAAGAAGTTCGCCCAGGCGGCGGCGATCGCGACCTGGTTCTCGTCGCAGTTCGCGCCGATCGCGAGGCCGTTCGAGCCGATGTCGTCTCCCGGTCCCGCCGGGCCGACCGGATAGCGGTGCAGCACGAAGGTCTCGCCCGGCTTGGCCACGTCGAGGATCTTCTGGTGGGAGTCGAGCTGGTTGGCCGGACGGGCGTCGACGAGGATCCGGCCGTTGGCGAGCAGGGTGTCGTCGATGATGTTGTCGGGGATCTCGGACATGACGTCGGCGGGCTCGGTGACGCCTTCCTGCCGGAGCGCGTCCCAGAAGGTGAAGTAGTCGACGATGGTCTGCTCCGAGACACCGATGCGTGCCGTCGGCGTTGAACAGCGACTCGCCGCGGCCCTGGACGAAGTTGGTGAAGCCGTCCATCGCGAAGCCGAGGTTGCCGGCCGCGTAGGTGCCCTCGGGCAGCTTGCCGGCCAGCTCGCGCACGAAGGCCGCGTAGTCGTCCCAGGTCCAGTCCTCGGGCGGAATGGACATGCCCGCCGCCTCGATCGCCGTCTGGTTCATCATCATCACGAAGTAGAACACCCCGTGCGGGATGAAGTAGAGGTTGCCGTCCGGGCCGCGGCCGGAGTCGAGCACGGTCGGGTCGACCCCGGTCACGTCGAGCGTGCCGTCCGCGACCATGTCGTCGAGCGGGAGCAGGATGGCCGGGTCGGCGTACTGGGCGAGCCAGCGCGACTGCATGGTGATCGAGCACGGCTGGTTGCCGCTCGCCGATTGCACGGTCAGCTTGTCCCAGTAGGTGTTGAACTCGCCGGGCTCGCGGATGATCGTCACCCCGGGATTGGCCTCCTCGAACAGGTTGGCGATGTCCTCGGTCTTCTGGTTGCGGGAGGTCGCCCCCCACCAGGTGAACCGGATGTCGCCCGAGAGGTCCTGCGCGACGGCCGGCGGCGGGACCGCGACGGAGATCGCGACCGCGCCGGCCAGCGCTGCAGCGACGAAACGGCGCCTGCGCGAGCCGTTGCCGGTGAGTGACATGCGTTCATCCTCCTCTGTTTCTTGGCCGGCTTTTCCCTGCGACATCGTGCGTCGCGGCTGGGCGGCCCTGACCGGCAGCTCCAGCCCCTGGCGGCTCTCGGCGCAAGGTCCCACGCGGCCCCGCTATGGGCAACTACCGTTTGCCAAGGTTACGTATAGCAAAAGCATATACCATGGCGGTTCAGAGCGGCTTCGCCTGCCAGACGGAGGAGGTCGCGCGGTCCTGAAGGATCGCCTTGGTGCGGACGGCGATCTCGCGGGTCGCCTTGGTCAGCGAACGGCTCTCGCTGTAGGCGAGCGCGACGGTGCGGGTGATGGCGGGCGCGCTGATCCGCACGCTCGCGAGCGGCGGGTCGACCGGCGAGTCGTGGAGGGCGGCCCGGGACAGCACGGTCACGCCGAAGCCGCGCTGTACCAGCCGCTGGATCTGCGAGAGCGAGTCGATCTCGATGCGCGACACGCGCGTCACGCCGTGGCGCTGGGCGGTCTCGTCGAACAGCCGGCGCAGGCCGTGGTGGCCGGTCGGCAGGATCATCGGCAGGCTCGCCAGCCGGTGCAGCGGCACCTCGCCGTTCTCGTCGAGCAGCGGCGCGAGGGTCTCGTCGCTGTCGGCGGCGAGGTACAGGTCCTCCTCGATCAGCGGCTCGAGTTGGACGCCGCTGATCGACTTCACGCCGAACACGAGGCCGAGGTCGAGCCGGCCCTCGCGCAGCCAGTCGATGATGTAGCCCGACATCGATTCGACGATGCGCAGGCGCACGTCGGGCAGCTCGCGCAGCGCCGTCTCGATCAGCGGCACGCAGAGCACCGCGGCGAGCGAGGTCGGCACCCCGAAGTTGACGGTGCCGACCGCGGTTCGCGCGCGCAGCCGCACGCTTTCGCGCGCGGTCTCGGCCGCGTGCAGGATCTGGCGGGCGTGGGTGAGCAGCTCGCGGCCCTCGTTCGTCAGCGCGACGCCGCGCGGCCGGCGCTCGAACAGCTCGACGCCGAGCTCCTGCTCGAGCGCCTTGATGCGGATGCTGAGCGAGGGCTGGGCGATGTGCAGCTGCTCGGACGCGGCGAGGATCGACCCGCACTCGGCGATCACGACGAAGTAGCGCAGGTCGCGGAGGTCCATGCTCAGCCGGAGCCGGCAGCCATGCGCTTCTGCTCCTCCTTGCGGGCGATCCTGTCGCCGCGGGCGACCAGCGCCCGCGCGCGTGCGGCGACCGGCTCGTCGACCATCCTGCCGCGGAAGGTCACGGCGCCGGTCCCCTCGGCCAGGCGCGGCCGCGTAGGCATCCAGCAGCTCCCGCGCCGCGGCGACGTCGGCGGCCGCCGGGCTGAACTCCTCGTTGAGGATGTCGACCTGGTTCGGATGCACGCAGAACCCGCCCTCGAAGCCGAGCGCGCGCGCCCGCCGGACCACGGCGCGAAACGCGTCGCGATCCGAGAACTGCGCGACCGAGCCGAGATAGCCGATGGGCACGATCCGCGCCGCGCGCGCCGCCGCCAGCAGGTTCATGTTCGCCACATAGAGGCCATCGGCCTCGGGCTCAATCCCGAGGTCGAGCGCGAGGTCCTCGGCGCCGACCGTTATCGCCACCACCCGGTCGCAGGCCGCGGCGATCGCGGCGACGTTGGCGAGCCCCTCGGCCGTCTCGATCATCGCGATGATGCGGGTGTGGCCGACCGGCAGGCCGCGTTCGCGCTCGAGCTCCTCGATCACCTCGGCCAGCGCCCGGACATAGCCGGCGTCGGGCACCTTCGGCAGGTTCAGCGCGTCGACCGCAGGGCAGACCGCCGCCTCGATGTCGGGGATCGCCATGCGGAGCGGCCGGTTGATCCGCACCACCACGTCGGCCCCATGACCCGGCCAGCCGCTCGGCCACCGCCCGGACCCGCGCCGCGCGCCTCGGCCTTGTGCTCGACCGGGATCGAATCCTCGAGGTCGATCTGGATCGCGTCGGCGGCGCGGCGCATCGCGCTCGCGACGTGGCGCTCGCTGGTCGCCGGCACGAAGAGCATCGAGCGCCAGATTGGCAGGCGGCGGCTTCATTTCGCCCCGACCTGCGGCTCCGGCCAGCCGATCTCCGCGAGGATCTCGTCGCTGTGCTCGCCGAGCTTCGGCGCCGGCCGGCGGAAGCCGCCGGGGGTGCCCGACAGACGCGGCACGACGCTATGCATCGGGATCGACCCGAGCTCCGCGTCGGGCAGGTGGGTGATGACGCCGCGCTCGCTCACGTAGCGGTCGGCGAGGATGCCGGCCATGTCGAGGACCGGCGCCACCGTCACCCCGGCCGCCTCGAAAAGCGCGAGGTTGCCCTTGAGGTCGCGCAACCGGATGAAGTCGCCGATCACCCGGTTCAGCTCGTCGCGGTTGCGCACCCGCGCGCGCGTTGGTCACGAAGAGCGGATCGCGCTTGAGCTCGGGTCGCCCGATGGCATCGAAGATGCGCTCGGCCATCGACTGCATCGAGCCGGAGAGCGCGATGAAGCCGCCGTCGCTGCATTCGTAGACGTTGCGCGGCGCGGTGTGGCTCGCCTGATTGCCGGTGCGCGGCGTCAGCTCGCCGCTCACGTGGTAGCGCAGCGCCTCGCTCGAGATCAGCGAGAAGATCGGCTCGAACAGCGACAGGTCGATCACCTGGCCGGGGCCGCCGCCGGTCTCGATCACGCGGACCGCGGCGAGGACCGCGGTGGCGCCGTAGAGCCCGGCCACCATGTCGGCCATGGCGAGCGGCGGCAGGAGCGGCGGGCGATCGGCCCAGCCGTTGAGCGAGGCGTAGCCCGACATCGCCTCGACCAGGGTGCCGAAGCCCGGCTTCTCGCGGTAGGGCCCGGTCTGCCCCCAGCCCGAGATGCGCAGGATCACCAGGTCGGGGTTGATCCGGTGCAGCTCATCCGGGCCGAGGCCCCACTTCTCGAGCGTGCCCGGGACGAAGTTCTCGACGAGGACCCTGCTGGTCGCGACCAGCCGCTCGAAGGCCGGCCGCCCCGACGGCGACCGCACGTCGAGCGCGAGGCTGCGCTTATTGCGGGAGTAGATCTTCCAGTAGACGTCGGTGTCGTCGACCAGCCAGCGCCGCAGGTCGTCGCCCTTCTCGGGATGCTCGACCTTGATCACGTCGGCGCCGAAGTCGGCGAGGATCAGGGTCGCCATGTTGCCGGCGACGAGGCGCGACATGTCGAGCACGCGGATGCCGTCGAGCGGACCCTTGCGGCTCGCGTCGAACTCGTCGCGGTGCGGAGTCCCGCTCATCCGAACTCGATGACCGGCTTGATTTCCTGCAGGGCCTTCATCCGGCCGAGCGCGTCGTTGACCTGGTCGAGCCGGAAGCGGGTCGAGAGCATCCGCTCGAACGGGATGCGGCCCTGCCAACGCTCGGCGAACCGCAGCGCCTGCCAGTAGCTGCGCCCGTCCCCGGAGAAGGAGCCGATCACCGTCAGGTTCTTCTTCACGATGGTCGAGGGCTTGAGCGTGGTCTCGCCTTCGCCGAGCTGGCCGACGGTCAGGTAGCGCCCGCCGCGCCGCACCATCTCGAGCCCCTCGTTGAGCGCGCCCGGATGGCCGGTGAACTCCATGACGATGTCGGCGCCGCGCCCGTCGGTGAGCTCGCGCACGAGGCCGGCGCGCTCCTCCGCGCCGGTGCGCTCTACGGAGATCGTGGTCGTCGCGCCGAAGGCCTCGCCGAGCTCGAGGCGCGCGTCGGGGGCGCCGACCAGGATCACCTGGCGCGCTCCGGCGACCGACGCGACCGCGCAGGCGAGAAGCCCGAGCGGGCCCGAGCCCTGTACCGCGACGCTCTCGTGCGCCTGGATCGCACCGAGGCCCGAAACCGCGTTCATCACCGAGCGGAAGGCGCAGCTGCACAGGCTCGCGACCGGGCTGGACAGGCTGTCGGGCACCCGGAAGCGGCTCGATTGCGGCAGGACGTAGACGTATTCGGAGAAGCCGCCGAGCAGGTAGGGCGGCCGCTCGATGTTCTCGTACATGTAGGCGCGCCGGTTCTCGCAGAGCGTCGGCTGGCGGGCGACGGTGCAGAAGAAGCACGCGCCGCAGGCCGTGTGGGTCCAGACGATGCGGTCGCCCTCGCGCAGCGCCGCGCCCGCGCTGTCCTTATCGGCGCCAGGCCCGAGCCGCACGATCCCGCCTACCATCTCGTGGCCGACGATCACCGGCAGGTCGACCTTGAGCGCCAGCGACCCCTGCCACAGGTGGACGTCGGTGCCGCAGATCGTGCAGCTCTCGGTCCGGACCAGGATCGCCCCCGGCTCGATGTCGCGCGGCACCGGCACCTCCTCGATCCGGAGCGGATCGCGGAAGCTGCGGAGCACGGCGGCGCGGGAGGTGGTGGGCAGGCTCAAGGTCGTCAGCCGTGGTTGAAGACGACGGTCTTGGCGACGGTGAACTCGCGCAGCGCCTCGAAGCCCTTCTCGCGGCCGTGGCCGGACTTCTTCACCCCGCCGAAAGGCAGCTCGACGCCGCCGCCCGCGCCGTAGCCGTTGACGAAGACCTGGCCGACGCGCAGCCGCTTGGCGACGCGCATCTGCCGGGCGCCGTTCTCGGTCCAGACCCCGGCGACGAGGCCGAAGTCGGTGCCGTTGGCGATCCGGAGCGCATCGGCTTCGTCGTCGAAGGGGATGGCGGCGAGCACCGGCCCGAACACCTCCTCCTGGGCGAGGACATGCGCCTCGGGGACGAGGCCGAACAGCGTCGGCGTGACGAAGTAGCCGCCCGGATCCGCGCGCTCGTCGAGGAGGCCGGTCGCGACGACCTCGATCCCGCTGTCGCGGCCGGTGGCGATATAGCCCTCGACGCGCTGCTGCTGTCCGCGGCTGATCACCGCGCCGCAGTCGAGGTCGGCGCCATGCGGCCCGACCCGGACCCTGGAGAACCGCAGCGCCAAGGCGCGCATGAACGGCTCGTAGACCGAGCGCTCCACGAGCACGCGGCTGCCGGCCGAGCAGGTCTGCCCGGCGTTTTGCACGATCGCCCGGACGACCGCCTCAATCGCCTTCTCCTGGTCGGCGTCCTCGAAGACGAGCTGGGGCGACTTGCCCCCGAGTTCGAGCACGCAGGGCACATGGTTGCGCGCAGCGGCGGTCTGTACAAACGTGCCGACCTCGGGCGAGCCGGTGAAGGAGATTAGGTCGATCCCGGAATGCCCCGAGAGCGCGGCGCCCGCTTCCTCGCCGTAGCCGGTCACGACGTTGACGACGCCGTCGGGCAGGCCGGCCTCGGTCGCGAGCTCGGCCAAGCGAACGATGCCGAGGCAGGCCTCTTCCGCGGGCTTCAGCACCGTGGCGTTGCCGGCCGCAAGCGCCGGGCCGAGCGTTCGCCCGAACATCGAGACCGGGTAGTTCCACGGGATGATGTGGCCGGTGACCCCGCGCGGCTCGCGCAGGATCATCACCTGGTAGCCGTCGAGATAGGGGATGGTCTCGCCGTGCAGCTTGTCGGCGGCGCCGCCGTAGAACTCGAAGTAGCGGGCGCAGACCGTTACGTCGGTCCGGGCCTGCGCCAGCGGCTTGCCGGTGTCGGCCGCCTCGATCTGCGACAGCTCCTCGTGATGGTCGAGGATCAGCGCGCCGAGCCGGCTGAGCATCCGTCCGCGCTCGACCGCAGGCGTGTTGCCCCAGGCGCCCTCGAAGGCGCGCCGGGCGGCGGCCACCGCCCGGTCGATGTCGGCTCGGGTGCCGCGCGGCACTCGACCGATCTCCTTCCCGTCGCTCGGGGAGAAAATCGCGATGGTTTCCTGCGTGGCGGTCTCCTGCCACTTCCCACCGATCAGCATGCCGCCGTAGTCCATCGCGCTCATGTCCGCCGCTGTGGAGCCGGCCGGGTACCGGCTGGGATCGGGGGTCAGTATCACCGGCCTCAGCTATCAGACAAATAGTCAATGCCGAGGGGAGCTATATGACCTACTGATAGGATCATGCCGCAGGCGCTCCGAGCATCCGGCGGCATACGTCGACCGCCGCCGCCAGCCCGTCGACGGTGGCGACGCCCTTGCCGGCGATGTCGAAGGCCGTGCCGTGCCCCGCCGTGGTGATCGGAATCGGCAGCCCCGCGATCACCGTGACGCCCCGGCCGAGGCCGAGCAGCTTCAGCGCGATCTGTCCCTGGTCGTGGTACATCGTGACGACGCCGTGATAGCCGCCCTTCAGGACCAGCGGGAACACGCTGTCGGCCGGGAAAGGCCCCTCGGCCGCCATGCCGGCGGCGCGCGCGGCATCGATCGCCGGGGCGATGACGTCGATCTCCTCGCGGCCGAAAGTGCCGCCCTCGCCGGCATGCGGGTTCAGCGCCGCCACCGCCAGCCGCGGCTCGGCGACGCCGAGGCCGCGGAGGAACGCGTGCATCTGCGCGATGGCCTTGCCGATCGCGGGCCGGGTGATGAGCTCCGCGACGCGGGCCAGCGGCACATGCGAGGTGACGCGCGAGGTCCAGATCTCGCCGAGCATGTTGATCTCGCCCGCCTCGCCGCCGAGGCGGCGGGCGAAGAACGCGGTCTCGTCGCCGCCCTCGTGTCCGGCGTCGCGCATCGCCTGCTTGTTGAGCGGCGCATAGACGAGCCCGTCGACGTCGCCGGCGCCGGCCGCCGCGATCACCCGCTCGAGGGTCGCCAGCACCTCGCCGCCCGCGGCCGCCGAGACGTGCCCGGGCAGGCCCACCGGCGCGTCGAACGGCAGCTCGACGAACGCCGGGCAGGCGCCGCGCGCGTCGGCCGGCGAGGCGATCGCGGCGCAGGCTCGGGGCCACCCGGGCCACGGCGCAGCCCCGCGCGAAGACCTCCGGATCGCCGAAGAGCACCGGGGTCACGCCCGCACCAGCCGGCCAGTCGGCGAGCAGCCTCGCCACGAGCTCGGGCCCGACCCCGTAACGGTCGCCCATGGCGAGTGCGAGTGTCTTTCCCAGGCTCCGGCCCTCCTACCGCGGACGTGACAGTGCCGACGTTTCTAGATACGGCTCGGCCCGCTGGCAATCGGGAGAGGCGCCATGGACGAAGACGCGACGATCGGCTTCATCGGCCTCGGGCTGATGGGAAGCGCGATGGCTGGGATGCTCCTCGACGACGGCCGCCGCCTCGTCGTCTGGAACCGCGAGCCCGAGGCGCTCGACACCTTCGCCGCCCACGGCGCCGCGGTCGCCGGCAACCCGGCCGAGGTGGCGGCGCAGGCCAACGTGGTGCTCCTGTGCGTCCTCGACACGGACGCTGTGAGAGACGTCACCCTCGGACCCGGCGGGGTCGCCGAGGCGGGCCGGCCCGGCGCGCTGCTCGTCGACCACTCGACGACCCTGCCGAAGCCGACCGAGGCGATGGCTCGCGAACTCGCGGCGCGCTGCGGCATGCGCTGGGTCGACGCCCCGGTCTCCGGCGGCCCGGGCTTCGCCCGAGAGCGGCGCCTCACGATCATGGCGGGCGGCGCCGAGGCCGACATCGATGCGCTGCGGCTGGTCTTCGCCGCCTATGCCGGCACCATCACGCGGGTCGGCGACGTCGGCGCGGGGCAGGCCGCCAAGGTGATCAACCAGGCGATCAGCGGGGTGAGCTACGTGCTGATGGCCGAGGTGCTGCGGCTCGCGGAGGAGAGCGGTGTCGATGCCGCCCGCATTCCCGAGTGCCTGGCCGGCGGCCACGCCGACAGCACGATGCTCCACTTCGCCTATCCGAAGATGCTGGAGCGCGCCTTCGATCCGCCGGCGAGCCTCGCCAGCCAGATGCTCAAGGACCTCAAGAACGTGGGCAGCGAGGCCGAGCGGCTCGGCCTGAGCCTTCCGCTGGTCCGCTTGGCGACCGAACGCTTCGCCGCCTACACGGCCGAAGGCGGCGGGCGCAGCGAGACGGCGTCGATCTACAACCTCTATCGCAAGGCCTGAGCGCGCGAAGCTCCGGCGGACTGCATCGGGCCAGCCGGCGCTCCGGGCCTACCAGGGCTGCTCTTCGAGCTCGACCGACTTGTCGTAGGGCATTCCGAGCTTCTCGTAGAAGGCCCGGCGCATCCGGCGGTCCTTGTCCTGGACCCGCCAGGCGCGGTGGGCCACCTCGTCCGCCTCCTCCTGCGGGATGACCACGATGCCGTCGTCATCGGCGATGATGCCATCGCCGGGCCGCACCAGCACGCCGCCGCAGTTGATCGGCTGGTTGACCGAGGCGAGCTCGAGCCGCCCGGCCATGTGGCGCATGGAGCGCACGGTGCAGAATACCGGCGACTGTTGGGCGATGCATTCGCCGCTGTCGCGGCAGGCACCGTCGATGATCAGCCCGACCGTGCCCTTGATCTTGGCGTCGAGCACGTTGTTCGAGCCGAGCAGGCCACAGCGGGACTGCTTGGTGTCGATCACCTGTACCTCGTCTGGGGAGCCCATCGGGTTGCCGCCCGTCCAGAGGGCATCCGGCGTGGCCTTGCCATCGGGACCCTTCTTGTACTGGCGCTCGTCGAAATCCTCGTAGCTCAGGCGGGGGATCGGGCGGTTGATCACGCGGTACTCCGCCGTCGAGGCAATGCCGGCGAAGAAGATGCCGGGAAACAGCGGGCGGATCCTCGGGTCCATCTCGTAGGTGTTCATGAGCCCGAGCGAATCCAGTGCGTCGGTCACGTCGGAGGTTCGCACCCCCCGCAGAATCGCCAGTGTTTCCTTGCTGATAGCCAACGGACCGTCCTCCTGCCTTGTGTTGGGCGCAAGCTGGCACGGCGGCCGGATCCCATTCAACTAGCGTTTGGCAAGCCGGGGTATAGCTCCGCGCTATAGCAGCCTCGCTCGAGAATTGCGTCTCCCCGCGTGGTTCCTCCGCCAACCTCCCGACACAACCGGACACCCCCAAAAACCCGTGCGCTTTCCGCGGGATGGTGATTCACTGAGCCGGGAACGGCAGCGAGGTGGATCATGGCGAAGGAACCCGGTTTTTTCGATGTTGACGCGCGGCTGCGGGATCTTTCGGCGAAGGGCGACGACCTCGTGCGGGTGAACGCGCTGGTGGATTTCGAGGCGTTCCAGTCCGAGCTCGAGCGCGCCGTGCCGCGCGCGGACCGCTCGAAGGGCGGCCGACCGCCCTATGACCACGTGCTGATGTTCCGGATCCTGATCCTTCAGGCCTGCCACTCGCTGTCGGACGAGCGGACCGAGTATCTCATCAAGGACCGTCTCTCGTTCATGCGGTTCCTCGGGCTGTCGCTGGCGGACCGAGTGCCGGACGCGAATTCGATCTGGAACTTCCGCGAGGCGCTGACGCGGGCGCAGATCGACGGTGCCCCGGCGATCGAGGCGCTGTTCCGGCGCTTCGAGGCGCAGCTCTCGGCGGCGGGCTACATCGCCATGGGCGGGCAGATCGTCGACGCGACCGTGGTGGCGGCGCCGAAGCAGCGCAACACCGAGGACGAGAAGCGCGCTCTGAAGGAGGGCCGCATCCCCGAGGCCTGGGCGGCGAGGCCCGCGAAGCTCGCCCAGAAGGACCGCGACGCGCGCTGGACGGTGAAATACTCCAAGGCGAAGCCGTCGGCGGACGGCGCCAAGCGCGTGGACATCGCCATCCCGATGTTCGGCTACAAGAACCATGTCGGCATCGACCGCCGCCACGGGCTGATCCGCACCTGGACCGCCACCGACGCCGCCCACCACGACGGCGCGCAGTTGCCGGGGCTGCTCGACAAGGCCAACACCGAGAGCGGGGTCTGGGCCGACACCGCCTATCGCTCGGCGAAGAACGAGGCGCATCTGAAGGCGGGCGGCTTCACCAGCCGCATCCACCAAAAGAAGCCGCAGGGCAAGCCTATGCCGAAGCATGTCTCCCGCGCCAACGCCGCGAAGTCCGCCGTGCGGGCGCATGTCGAACATGTCTTCGCCCGCCAGAAGGGGCCCATGGCGCTCGTCATCCGCACGATCGGGCTTGCGAGGGCGCGCGTGAAGATCGGGCTCGCGAACCTCGTCTACAACATGCGCCGCATGGCCTGGCGCGTCACAAGAGATCTGCGACGGCGTGGTAGGCTTGGAGGGATTCGAACTGCCAGCCAAAGCGCCATGAAAGCTCCGCATAACCGTTGATCAAAATCCCCGCGCCCGTTGTGTTGGGCATTCTTAGAATTTTGTGCGACAGCTCGCCCCACCAATCCGGCCATTGCACCTTCGAAGGCGTGTGGGTCGCGACAACGACAAGCTGCTGCTCAGCGAGCGTCAACCGCCGATCACCGAGCCTGGCGAGGGCCGCTTCGATGAGCCAGGGCTCCAGCACCATCCTCGCGGTGTCTCGGTAGCGGTCGAGCTTCCGGCCCAGGCGCAGTGGTTCGAGCGCCTCGTGACACTGCCCGGCCGGATCATGACCCTCGTGATAGTCAGCCTCCCCTGCGGCTCTCGCGCCAGCCGGGAGACCAGCACCAGCGTGCCAACGACCGCGTTCGCGACGTCATCATCGCCTCCAGGCGCATGGTCCACACCAGCGCCCGGCCGGTGAAGACCAATCGGATCGATGCGCGCAACACCTTCTGCGCTTATGAGTGTGCCTGGCACGCGGCGGTGCTTGGGGTATTGGGAGAGCGGTTTTACGCGATCATCGCCCGCACGTCGATGATCGGCGGCGGCGTGTAGGTTTGCGCTGCGCCGAGCGCCATGATGGTGGTGATCGCGCCGTCGATCCGGGTCATGCCCGGCCGGCGCGACCGCGCCTTGTCCACCTTCAGGTTGCCCGCGGCATCGCTGACGGTGACCGCGTTGACGATGCAGGCGGTCAGCACCGGGTGGTTGCCGTGCCGCAGCCGGCCGCCGAGCGCGCATTCCACGAAGAACTCGACCGCCGGTGCCATGCTGCGCCAGCCCTGCCCGAACTTCACCAGCGGCAGCCCGGTGACGCCCGCCTCTTCCATGTCGAGCTCGAACGCCTCGATGCGCCAGGCGTCATAGGCGACCGCCTTGATCGCGTAGCTGTCCCGCAGCCGGGCGAGCTCGCGCGCCATCTGCCGATACCGGATCACCGGCCCGTCCAGGCCCGTGATGAAGCCCGCGGCGATCCATTGCCGGAACAGGTCCTGCTCGCGCACCGGCCGCTGATCCATCGCGCCGAGCGGCGTCCAGAACCGCTGCACGATGTCGTAGGTCGGCGCCTCAGGGTCGCCGCCGGGAAACACCAGCGTCAGGCTGGTCAGGTCGTGCTTGCCGCTCAGGTCCAGCCCGCCGAAGCACGGCCGCCCTGCCAGCGCCGCTTCGTCGACCGCGCCGCCGTTCGCTTCCCAGACCGCCCGCGACACCAGCCGCCCCTCGACGTCCGGGTCGCAGCGCTGGTTGAGCCGCAGATTGCGCCAGGACGGCTCGAAGGCCGGGATGCGACGGGCGCGGTCGGCTTCCGCCATCAGGTCGTCCAGATCGAGCAAACCGCCGCCCACCCCCGGATTGCAGGCGCGCACCGTGGCCTCGGCGAACGGGTCGGCGTCCTCGGGCGCGCTGATGACATGCGACACCACGCCCGGATCGGCGCCGGTGGCCGCGTCGTCGATCAGCTGCGAGAGCGGGTGCGTGTCGTCTGGCGCCTGCGTCGAGATGATGATCCCGAGCGATGCCTTCCGCTTGCCCGCCGCCGTCACCAGGTTGTCGAGCAGCGCGCGGGTCTTCGCCTGGGCGAGCTCGTCATAGATCCATAATGTCGGCGAAAGCCCGTGCGCCCGCCGCGCGTCCGCGCTCAGGCTCTCGTACTTCGAGCCGGCCGCCGGGCCCTCGACCACCTCGACGCGCTTGTAGTGCCTCACGACGTTGCAGATGGCCTCGAACTCGGGAACCGCATGCACGATCGCCTCGACCTCGTGGAACACCAGCGCCGCCTGCTCGCGGTCGATCGCGGCCGAGTAAATTTCGCCCCTCGGCTCGCTTTCCGGCCCGACCAGGTGCGCCAGGACGAGGCCCGCCACCAGGCCGGTTTTCCCCGAGCCGCGCGGCGCCGACTTGATCGCCAGCCGCACCCGCTTCCGGCCCTTCGGCCCGTACACCGCGCGCACGAACGCCACCTGTCGGGCAGCAGCTTCATCCGCCGGCCCTCGAGCCGGCCCTTGGTGACCGGCAAGTCCTCGAGGAACGCGATGAGCCGGGCGACGCGGGTCAGTCCCGGCCGCTGCCACGGCAGTTCGCGTGGGTTCGCCGCCAGATGCGCTCGGGCCGTGTGCCGCCGTCCAGCCCTACACCACGAAGACCCATGTCACTCGACCCTCGAGTACCGAAAACAGGTTTTCGAGCCGTGGCACCGGTCCGGTCTGAATTTTTGTCGCGGCAAGAGCTTTCGCCCCTCCCCCGGGGGTGTGTGCGACGCTCAGCTCGAGAAGCCGAGCGCCGCGAGCCAGGTGCTCGTCGCTGAAGGTCGGGTGCCGAACTTCGGCGGCGGGTCGAGCAGCTGCACGAGCTCGGCGTGGAGCCGCTCAACGCCGCTGCCCGGCTTCGGCGCGATCACGGTCTTGCCGACCAGGGTCCGGCTCCGGTTCCACTCCGAGCGCAGCAGCCCGGGGCGGCGGCCGCCGGCGAGCGGCAGCACGACGTCGGCGCCCGGATGGGCGATCCGGTGCAGCAGCGGCAGCCAGCGGTACGTCACCCCGCGGAGCGCGGCGCGCGGGCCCGCGATGGCCAACCGCTCAAGACCGCGGGCGACCGCGTGGTTCTCGAGCACGAGGAGGCCGGTGGTGCTCCGGAGCCAGATCGAGGCCGCGCAGCACGGAATCACGTGGAGCACGAGGCTCGCGCAGCCCTGATGCGCGCCGATGCTGGGGCTCGTCAGGTCCAGCGTCCGCAGCAGCGCGAGGTCGCGGTCGTAGCTGTGGGCGAGCACCCGGTCGCCCATCATCCTGACGAAGTCGCGCGCGAAGCGCTCGGCGCCCTTGCCCCGCTTACCGGGCAAGGGCGGCAAGCTGCTCCAGTGGTCGCCGCGGTAGAAGTCCTGATCGTCCTCGCCGACGGCGACGCTGAGCTTCTCGGCGATCCGGTGCGCGTTCGTGGCGTCGAGCCGGGCGCCGTCGGCCAGGGTGATGGTGGTGGTGCGGATCACGCGCATGATGCCTGCCCTCTCCTCCCTCCTACGCGGGGCGCGCGCCGGGTTTCACTGGGTTTACGGCTTCTTTTCCGCCCGTCAGAATTCAATAAAAAAGGAAAAAGTACGAATTTCCAGCTCCGGCACTCAAACCCGTTTATCCCGTGAAACCCGGTGGGCGGCCTCCGCCACCACCCGGTATTGCTGCATGTTTGTCACATCATCCTTCCGGGCCTCTATACGCAGCCCGTCAGCGATCCGGCCCTTCCGGTTCCGCAGCATCCAACCCAGGGACCGGGTTGAGATCAGGGTAACCGGAACGTTGCTGTAACCTTCCAGCACACTGCCGACAGCTTCGGTCGAGTCTGTCGTTCGGAAACATCGCATCCTTGATCTGTGCGGCCGTGAACCACCCGCTGAAAACCGCCTTCAACGCTTGCAACAAGTCCTTCAGCGCGTCGACTTGCGGGTCCGCATCCAATGCCGCGAGGAAGCTTTCCATCGGGTCGACAGCGTCGAAGCCGAGCACCTCCGCGACCCAGACCACCGTTTGTCTCACCAGGCGGTCCCAATCCTCGAATGAGGCGAGCGCTCCCGCAGCGGGCGGAGCCGGGTGGACGAACCGCGCCCGGATCACGGTGCAGGCCGCAGCGAGCATCTCCAGGCGATGCTCGACGCAGTGGGCCACCGGATCGAGCGCGAACTGCCGGGTGATCGGCGTCTCCATCTCCGGATCGATGCGGCAGATCAGGACACGCCGCGGCATGTCGCCGGCGAAGCTCAGATCTGTTACCGGTCAACATCACCATCACCCGGTTCGGGAGGGTGACGCTCTCGTTCGCCCCGAGCACGCGGTCGCTCCAACGCGGAGCGGTGAGGAACGCCGACATCGACGCCGAGTCCATGGTTCCGAGCAGGTTGTCGATGATCATCGTGCGGGCCCCGTCTCGCAGCAGGGTCGTCAACCTCTTCCGCGTCTCCTCGTCGTCACGGGCTTTGGAGTAGGGCCATAGCTGCGGAGTCTTGCCCCTCGACCAGCGCCCCGATACTACTTGCCAACAACGTCTTGCCGGACCCCTGGACTGGCGCGTCGAACCCGAAGCGCCGGCGCCGTCGGGCAGGATCGCCCGGCACCGCCGTGGTCAGCAGCGCCGCGAGCAGCGCACCTCGCGCGCTGGCATCGACGAAGGGGAAGTCGCATGGACGGGAGCATCAGCGTCGTCCAGCGCCTCCGCGCTTCCTCGATCGTCGGGTGCTCGGGCACGTCGGGCACGCCTGTGGTCGGCATGTCGAGGAGGAGCCCGGTCCCTTCGTCGAATCCCGGTCGGCACAGCACGGACCCGTCGAGCCGGATCGTCGGCGCGGTCGCCACCGCCTGGAGCGAGCGCAGGCTCCGGGCGCCGGCCGATGGCCAGCAGCTGCCGGATCATGGATACCGGTGAGTCGATGGGGCTCGGTGGCTTATCCGGACCCCGTGACGGTCGGACGTAGGAGATCGAGCCCGGCCAGGTGATAGGCGACCGCATCCTGGTCGAGCGTCGTGATGCTGCCCGTCCTCGACTGCGACGAGCGTCGCTGCCGAAGTCGAAGGTCAGCGGGTCAGCACGCAGCGCCTCGATCGTCGCGTCGACCGCCTCCCTGAGTGAAGCCGGGCGCGACCTCGATCGTCCGCACCGTCCGCGCCAGGCGTACGTCGCGCCGCCATGCGCGAACGAGAACAGCTGCGGCCGGCTGTTGCAGCAGGTAGAGCCGGCCGACGAGCCGACCGCCGTCGTAGGTGGGCTCGATCGGGTCGCGGCACCTCGCGGCGAGGTTCCAGTGCTCCCGTTCGGCGAGGATCGTCGCGACCGAGACCTTCTCGACTGCCCGTCGGCGTCTCGACCTGGAACAGAAAGTCTGCCCCAAGGGTCCAGATAATCGAGGGCCCGGATTGCGGTGCCGCGAGCTTCATCGCCGCCGATCTCCTCGACGCGTTCGTTCGATCCACGCCCCACGCTTCGTCTCCGCCTCGCCGGCGACGGCAGCGCGGGCGTCACGCCGCATCGCGTCGAGCGTCGTCTTCTCAGCGGCGGTCAGGTCAGGGAGGGCGGTCCTGGAATCGATCGCCTCGACCGCCCACGGGATGTGGATCGGAACGCCGCGCCGCTGCTCGATGCCGTCCTGGCACACGGCGCCGCCGGCGAAGTCGAGCCGCTCGGGTTGCCATACGCTCGCATCGATGAGCGTCCGCTCCAGGAGCGCGCCCGAGGCGGAGATGTCGAATCGACCGTGGCCGCCGAGCCACAGCCGCGAGACCAGGGTAGCGCCCGCTCGCGCGATGTCGGAGGCGTCGCTCGTGAGCAGCCACAACCGTTGCCCGCGCACACCGCTGACCTCGCGGTCGTCGAGCCAGATGTTCGACGACGCTGACGACCACCACAACATCCGGGCATCGCTCAGGCGCGGAACCGCTGCACGGATCGCATCGACGAGCTGGTCGCGGCTCAACGCCGCGGCGCTGGCAGGCGGGTCGTAGTCGAGCATCATGGCGCCCGGGCCTTCCGGCCATTTGAAAGCGTCACGTGTCCTCGTCGTCGATCCCTTTGGCTTGCCGCGGCGCTCGAACTGCTTCCTGGTCAGGATGCGGGAGGCGGCGCCGTCGGCGGGAACGCCGTAGGCGAGCGCCGTCGTCGGGGTGAGCCGGCCGAGAATCATCGCGAGACCGTCGAGCCCGTCGACGCTGACGACCTCGACCTTGCCACGCTCCATGAGCCCGCCGTTGGCGCGCTCGATCTTCCCGTCCCTGACGCGAAAGAGCTTGGAAATCCTCGCCGGTTTCAGCGTGGTAATGACGGAAAGCTGCGCCGTGGTGACGGGGGGTGCGGATGTGTCCTTCATCGTCCACACACCTCCAAATAGAGGCTTGCCACGAGGGCCTCAGCCTCCGCCCGTGACTGCGCCTCGAACCCTCCGAGGTCGTCGGCAGTTGCCGAAGAGGCGCATGCGATGATAGTTTCGGGGCCGTCTCGCTCAGCAGCTTTGACAACAGTCTCCCGAGCCCCGGCGCCCGCAGCGCCGGGGTTCAACTTGCCGGGCGCCATGGTTCACGCTGCCCCCTTCTTTGACGCGCGGGCCTTCGCGGCAGCGCTCGCCTTGAGGTTCGGCCGGCAGGTCTGCCTGCTGATGTACATGTCCGCCGCCTCGACGAACTTCGAGAGGGGCGCGACGGCGCGACCGTTCAGAATCCCCGTATTGACAATCAGACCGCGGACTGTGGCCTCGCTCACCGGACGGCCCAGCGCGTGAAGGCAGCGCATCGCTGACGCGTATGTCACGAGAGGGCAGCCGCCGTTCCTGTGCTCGTGGAGCAAGCTGCTCAGAGTCACGGCATCAATCGTCGTTTCTGAGCTCAATTCGTCAAGCATTTCACCACCTTTGGGTTGTTGGTCTCCCAATGATGGCGATCGAGGCAGGAACTGAAAAAATGGCCGCCTATTAAGTTTCCGAGTTTTTTTTGCCTCGGTTGTAGGCGTTCGAGAGATTGCGGGTCGTCATTCCCCCGAATGACTTTTTCAGGAACGGGTCTGTCGCGACGGCGGATCGCGCGGCGGCCGCGGTGTAGACAGGTCCGACTGCAACAAACAGGCGCTGATCTCGCTCTGTCGTGCTGCCTTGCGGGCGACCCCGGGGCTTCGAGCTGACCCCCATTGTAGAGCGCGCAGTGCGCCGTTTCGGCCCGGCTCGGGAGCGGGCGACCGTGAGCTCAAGGGCCGTAACATAGTGAACCTCGGACTCGCGCCAGCACACCGCCGCCTTGTGAAGGTTGCCCTCGTCGAGGTTCTTAAGCCCCCTCTCCGCCATCTGCCGCGCGAAGTGAAAGCTTAGCCGCCCGGCTCGTGCATCGTCCGCAACGCGTCGGTCGTGCGCTGGCGAAATAAAGCCGTTCGGTGATGCCAGATCGGCTGCGGCCTCAGTTTTCGCCAGCATCTCGCCAAGCGAATTCCGTATGAAGTCCGCGCCGAAGCCAAGGCCAACCAACTCCATATTTATCACCGCCGCCGCTCCAGGTGATGCACGTCGGCAGTGGGGGTGGCCACGATCATCTCGAGCCGCGCCCCCCACGCGTCAGCCAGCGGGCGCAGCCGGGCGATCCGCCGACCGCGGTCGTAGGTGCGCTGCACGGCGCCCCCGACCCGGTGCCCAATCAGTCGCTCCTCGTCGGCGTCGGCGCCGCCGTGGTCGAGCTCTCCGAGATGCGTACGCATGGTCCGACGCAGGTCGTGGGCGGTCGCGTCTCGGGGCGCAAATCCGGCTTTAACGAGCTTGCCCCACTCGCGAGTTACCCCGCCCGACGCCAGCGGCTTGCCGCCGCGGGCCTCGAAGACGTGCGGCCCTGCTCCGCGGCGGATGGCGAGCGCCGCCCGGAACAGCCGCACAGCGAGGTCCGAGAGGGGCAGCACAATGTCCGCGCCCTCCCGGCGATCCCTGGCGGTCGCCTTGCGCCCTTCGGCGGCACGGATGCGGAACGTCGGCCCACTGTCGCGCGCGCCGACCACCGGCTCGGGATCGAGTTCCAGGTCGGCCTCGTCGAGTAGCGCGAGGGCGCCGATGCGCGCCCCCGTGACAAGGCTCAGGGCCATGACGAGCCGATGCGGCAGGCAGGCACCGGGCGCAAGCAGAACGGGCCACAGGGCACGAATTTCGGCCTCCGAGAGCACGCGCGAACGGGCTACTAGCCGATGCCGCCCCGGAACCGGCAGGCGGTCGGCGACGGCGGCGTTGACGCCCGGCCAGCCCCAGCCCGCGAACCGCGTCGAGCCCGGCCCGGCCTGCCGCCACAGCGCCGCGAGAAGCCCCGCTATACGTGTTGCCTGCCGAGTGCCGGTCCCGTCGGGGCCAATGAAGTCCTTCAGCAACCTCACCAGCCGGTCGCGACCGATCATTGCCATCGGCAGGTCGCCAATGACCGACCGGACCGCCACGAAGTCGCGGCGGAACGCCTTCCGGGTGTTCGCCGTCCAGTCGCCTCGGCGCTCGTCAGCGAACCGCTCGATCGCGGCGGCGACAGTGCGGCTCGCGGCGGCCTCGACGTTTGCCAGCCTCTGGACGCGCCGCGCCAGCGCAGGGTCGAGCCCCGCCGCCACGTCGGCTTTCGCCTCCCTCGCTGCCTGCCGGGCCGCGTCGACGTCCATGTCGGGCCAGTCGCCCAGCGCGAGCCGGCGGCCTGAGGTCCATCCACCCCCCGCGAGCGGCGCCTTGTACTCGAAGATCCACCGTGCCGACCGGCGGCCGACCACGATCGACAGCCCGGGGACGCGCACATCCCGGAGCCTAACGCTCGCCTCGCGGCCGGCATCGACCGCGCGCTGACCCGCCTCGATCCTTGCCCTGGTGACGGGCGCGGAGGCGGTCATCGACCCGCCTTTTGTCGGAAAATCGTCGGAAAATCGTCGGAAAATCGGCCCATGTTGCTGCTCTGTCGCGCGGTTGTTGCAGGCCTATTGGTAGCGACTTTCCCCTTGCGTAACAAGGGGTTCCCTGTCAGTCGAATAAGCGTCCAACAGACCGAAAACAGGGGCTTGCGAGTACCAGATGTACTACTCGCTCTGAGCGAGGTTGCCGGGGGGCCGAAGGGGCCCCCGGTCCGCCAGCAGCTCGGCGACGAAGGCCGGCACCACCTCGGTCGCCGGCCCGTAACGGGCATCGTCGAAGGCGCGGGCGTTTTCGGAGGGCTCGAGGTTGAGCTCGACGGTGCGGATGCCGAGGCCGCGCGCCTCGGCGACATAGCCGGCCGCCGGATAGACCGCGCCCGAGGTGCCGATCGCGACGAAGAGGCCGGCCGCGGCGAGCGCCGCCTCGATGCGGTCGAGGCCCTTCGGCATCTCGCCGAACCACACGACGTCGGGACGCATTCCCCCGGCCCGGCTGCAGGACGGGCACGGCGTGCCGGTGTCGAGGTCGTCGCGCCACGCGGCTACTGTGCCGCAGCGGGTACAGCGCGCCTTCAGGAGCTCGCCGTGCATGTGGTGGACGGCGCGGCTCCCGGCCCGCTCGTGCAGGTCGTCGATGTTCTGGGTGCAGAGGAACACCCCGCCGGCGCGCGCCACGAGCTCTGCCTCGAGCCGGGCCAGCGCGACGTGCGCCGCGTTCGGTGCCGCCGCGAGCAGGTTCCGCCGCCGCATGTTGTAGAACTGGTACACCTGCTCGGGGTCGCGGCCGAACGCCTCCGGCGTGGCGAGCTGCATCGGGTCGAACCGCGCCCAGATGCCGCCCTTGTCGCGGAAGGTGCCGAGCCCGCTCTCCGCCGACACCCCGGCCCCGGTCAGCACGAAGACCCTCACGCCGGCGCGCCCGCGAACACCCCCGGCCGCACCGCCTCGAGCCGCGCGCGCTGATCGGGGCTCAGCGCCTCCGGCCGCACCATGTAGGTGTGGATCGAGAACACCACCGCCCGCGTCACCGGCAGCCGCACCAGCACCTGGCGTTCGACCCGAACGAAACGCGCCGCTCCCGCCGCCGGCGTGTGTCGCGCGAACTCGTGCCGCGGGTTGAAGAGGTCGGCCTCGGCGTAGGCGATCAGGTTCGCCCGCATCAGGGGCGCCTCGGGCCGCAGCGCGTCGAAGAGCCGCTGCACCCGCCGCGCCACGTCGGCGTCGTAGCGCTCGACCGGCAGGTGGATCCGCGCAAGCCCGCGTCCGAACTTCTCCGCGAGCGTCCAGTTCGACGGAAAGCACAGGATGGCCCCGGTCAGCACGTGCTCGGCGCTGCCCTCCGGCCTCTCGAGCACGCAGAGATCCTCCTGCACGAGCCGCCCGGCCGCAACCAGCGGCGGCCCGTCGAGCGGCACCGCGACGCCGTCCGGCCGCAGCACCGCCCCGGCGTCGCGACGGTACCCCGAGACCCCGTCGAGGTGCGCGAGCACCAGCGTCAGCAGCTCCTCAGCCGCCGGCCGGCACCCTTCCGCCGTCGCGTGCACCGCAGCGGGTCGCTCCGCGATCAGCCGGTCGCGATAGGCCATCTGCTCGGCGAAGACCTCGTCGCGCTGCAGCCAGTCGGAGATCGCGATCGGCCCGGTGCCGGGCAGCCGCAGCGTGTGCTCGGCCATCCACGGCGCCACCGGAAGCCGCTCCTGCAGGATCGCCATGCCGCCAAACCCCTTTGCCGCCGTCCCCGGACAAGATATAGGAAAGGCCGAGCAGTCCTTCGCAATCCATGGCGAAAGGCAACGACAAAGAAAAGAGGCGACGCATGGTCCACGCCCCGGATCTCTTCGGCGACGACGCCGCGAGCAACGCCTATGACGCCAGCGCCATCGAGGTGCTCGAGGGCCTCGAGCCGGTGCGCAAGCGCCCTGGCATGTATGTGGGCGGCACCGACGAGCGCGCGCTGCACCACCTCGTCGCCGAGGTGCTCGACAACGCGATGGACGAGGCGGTCGCCGGCCACGCGAACCGCATCGAGGTCGAGCTGCACGACGACTTCTCGCTGACCGTTCGCGACAACGGCCGCGGCATGCCGGTCGACCCGCACCCGCGCTTCCCGGGCAAGTCGGCGCTCGAGGTCATCCTCTGCATGCTGCACGCCGGCGGCAAGTTCTCCGGCAAGGCCTACCAGACCTCGGGCGGCCTGCACGGGGTCGGGGTCTCGGTGGTGAACGCGCTCTCCGACCGGCTCGTGGTCGAGGTCGCCCGCAACCGCCAGCTCTGGCGGCAGGAGTTCTCCCGCGGCCACCCGCAGGGGCCGCTCCAGTCGCTCGGGCCGGCCCCCAACCGCCGCGGCACCACCGTGACCTTCCACCCCGACGCCGAGATCTTCGGCGCCTCGGCGCACCTGAAGCCGGCGCGGCTGCACCGGATGGTCCGCTCCAAGGCGTACCTGTTCTCCGGCGTCGAGATCCGCTGGCGCTGCGCCGCCGCCTGCCTCGGCCCCGGCGACGAGACTCCCGAGCAGGCGAGCTTCCACTTCCCCGGCGGCCTCTCCGACTACCTGGCCGAGCGGCTCGACGGCGCGAAGTGCTATGCCGACAAGCCCTTCGCCGGCAAGGTCGACTTCGCCGAGCGCTTCGGCGCCGGCACCGTCGGCTCGGTCGAGTGGGCGATCAACTGGACGCCGCAGCGCGACCCGTTCGTCTCCTCCTACTGCAACACCATCAACACCCCCGAGGGCGGCACCCACGAGCAGGGCTTCTGGGCCGCGCTGCTCAAGGGAATTCGCGGCTATGGCGAGCTGAGCTCGAACCGCAAGGCCACCCAGATCGCGCGCGAGGACGTGATGGCCGGCGGCTCGGCGATGATCTCGGTCTTCATCCGCGAGCCAGAGTTCGTCGGCCAGACCAAGGACCGGCTCGCGACGCAAGAGGCGGCGCGGCTGGTCGAGAACGCGGTGCGCGACCGCTTCGACCATTGGCTCGCCGCCGACACTCGCACCGCCGGCGCCATCCTCGACTACCTCGTGCTGAAGGCCGAGGAGCGGATGCGCCGCCGCGCCGAGAAGGAGACCCAGCGCAAGACTGCGGTCAAGAAGCTGCGGCTGCCCGGCAAGCTCGCCGACTGCTCGGGCGCCACCCGCGAGGGCTCCGAGCTCTTCCTCGTCGAGGGCGACTCGGCCGGCGGCTCGGCCAAGCAGGCGCGCGACCGCAAGACCCAGGCCGTGCTGCCGCTCAGGGGCAAGATCCTCAACGTGCTCGGCGCCGCCTCCTCGAAGCTGACGGCGAACCAGGAGCTCGCCGACCTCGCGCTGGCGATGGGGGTGCAGACCGGCTCGCGCTTCTCGGTCGAGGACCTGCGCTACGAGAAGATCATCATCATGACCGACGCCGACGTCGACGGCGCGCATATCGCCTCGCTCCTGATGACGTTCTTCTTCACCCAGATGCGGCCGCTGATCGACCACGGCCACCTCTACCTCGCCGCGCCGCCCCTCTACCGGCTGACGCAGGGTGCGAAGTCGGTCTACGTGCAGACCGACGCCGAGAAGGCCGCGATGCTCGCGAAGGGCCTCGGCGGGCGCGGCAAGGTCGAGGTGTCGCGCTTCAAGGGCCTCGGCGAGATGATGCCGGCGCAGCTCAAGGACACCACGATGAGCCCGGCCACCCGCCGGCTGATCAAAGTCACCGTCGCCGAGGACGAGGGCGAGACCGCCGGCCTCGTTGAGCGGCTGATGGGCAAGCGCCCCGAGCTGCGCTTCCAGTACATCCAGGAGAACGCCCGCTTCGTCGAGGACTTGGACGTCTGACCGCAACCGCCCGGATTGCGGCGTTTCCGCCGTGCGCATGGCATGTGGACGCATATGCAAGGTCGGTGACCCCGCCCTACGCATCTAGCCGGGCGACCAGCGCCTCGGCGGCCAGGAGCTGGCTGACAAAATAGTCGGCGTTCGGTGCATGGCCACCCTCGCGCAGCGCGGCCTCGCGTTAAACGGGCGCCCCGGGCCTCGCTCCGCGCGCCGCCGCAAATCCTGACTCTTTTCCTTAGCATATGAGTTGTGCATGCTTTGTGCATGACTTGTGCATGAGTGAATCCGTCCATGTGGCTGTCGACGCGGAAGGAATCGACTCCGGATCCGCCATTGCATCGCTGGGCGGGGAGAGCGGGCTCTGCTCTCTATACGCTAACCAGGGCTTAACGTGCCTCCTCCTCCGGTTGCCGGGGGCTGCCATGGCTTCCGCCACTGAAATCGCTCGCATGGAGGGGCATGCTTTGAAAAACCTGCTTGCCGTCGCGGCGCTGGCCCTGGCATTGCCGGCCGCGGCGTCCGCGGCGACGTTCACCGGCACGTTCAACGTGACCGGGAGCGCGCTCGCCGATCCCGGCCTGGTCGTGAGGACCGCCGCGAACACCAACCCGTACGGCTTCGACCTCGACGACGGGGAATCGACCAGCGTCAACCTCTTCCGGATCTGGACGGACGAGGTCGCGGTCAACGACGACGACCGCCAGCACAGCATGGTCGACGTGAACTTCGACGTCAACGGCGCCACCGGCACGCTGTCGGGCGCCTCCTATGGCGCCAACGGCGGTCTGTTCAATCTGTTTGAGGGCGGCAGCGTCGACTGGGCCAACCCGCTCGCGCTCGACGTCGGCACCGGCACGCTGACGGTGCGGCTGTTCAGCAGCCTGCTCAGCAGCTCGACCGACTTCAACTGGGGCTTCATCGACCCGGCCGAGGGCTACAAGCACGGCGCCGACGTCTACGCGAACTTCAGCTACGAGGCGGCGCCGGTGCCGCTGCCGGCCGGGCTGGCGCTGATCCTGAGCGGCCTCGGCGCGCTCGGCTTCTTCGGCACCCGCCGCAAGGCCATCGCCTGAGCGGATCCGACTTCGGAGGGCGCCGCATCGCGCCCTCCGACCTCCGCCGTCAGCGGCCGCGAACGGGCCGGAAGCCGGCGGCGCTGGCCGCCGCCTCGTCGCAGAACCAGGCTTCGCCCCGGCTGGGGTCGATCCGCGTCCGCGCGTAGGACGAGCTGCCGGGCAGGTGATAGACCCGCTCCCCGCCCGCCGACAGGTTGCCCTTGATCGTGCAGCCCTCCGGTGGTGCGGCAGCGCCGGCCGCCGCCGTGAAGCCCTCGGCGCGATACTCCCAGGGCGCTTCGGCCGCGCCGGCCCAGAGCCCGCGCCCCGCTGCGCGGGCATCGGCCTCGACTTCAAGGTAGGCGTCGCTGTAGCGCGCATAGGCCCGCGCCAGGCCCTCGGCGACCAGTCGCCCGCCCAGATCGACCCCTGCGGCGGTGCAGACCGAGACCAGCCGGCCGTAGCGGTCGACGTCGCGCGGCTCGCAACGGACCGGCCCCGCCGCCGCGAGTTCGGCGAGCCGCGCCGCCGCCGCGTCGCCGCAATCCCAGTCCGTGCCGTCGGCGCCGGCGCAGAGCTGCCCGTCCTCCGGTGCGTCGATGCCGAAGAGGCGCACGGATATCGCCCCGAGCCGCAGGGTGTCGCCATCGGTGATGTGCGCCTCCTCGGCCGCGACCGGGGCGGCGAGCACCATCGCCAGCGCGAGCACCGTGCCTCGACCTGCCATGCCATCTCCTTCCGCGGCCCATTCGGCCGGCCGCGGACGAAGATCTGGTTAACAGGATTGCGAGCTCCGTGCGTGTCAGATCTCGTCGGGGAAGTGCCTGATCGCGAGGAGGATCGGGTTCGGTGCCGCCTGGCCGAGGCCGCAGATGCTCGCGTCCGCCATCGTGCGGCAGAGCTCGCCGAGAAGCTCGCGGTCCCAGCGCTCGGCTTCCATCAGCTGCACGGCCTTGGCGCAGCCGACCCGGCACGGCGTGCATTGGCCGCAGCTCTCGTCCTCGAAGAAGCGCAGCATGTTGAGCGCCGCCGCCCGCGCACTGTCCCGATCGGAGAGGATCACCACGGCCGCCGAGCCGATGAAGGTGTCGAGCGGCTGCAGCGTGTCGAAGTCGAGCGGCACGTCGCCGAGCGAGGCGGGCAGCAGCCCGGACGACGGCCCGCCGGGCTGGTAGGCCTTGAAGGCATGGCCCTCGACCATGCCGCCGGCCGCCTCGATCAAGTCGCGCGCCGTCGCGCCGGCCGGCAGCAGGTAGACGCCCGGCCGCGCCACCCGCCCGGAGACCGAGAAGCTCCGCCGCCCGCGCCGGCCGTTCGCCCCGTGCGCGGCAAGCACCTCGGGCCCCTCACGACAGATCCGTGCCGCCCAATGCAGGGTCTCAACGTTGTGGACGAGCGTCGGCCGACCGAACAGCCCGACCTGCGCGACATAGGGCGGCCGGTGCCGCGGCAGGCCGCGCTTGCCCTCGATCGACTCGAGCATCGCCGATTCCTCGCCGCAGATGTAGGCGCCGGCGCCGCGGCGGAGCTCGACGTAGCCGGGCGCGACCAGCCCGGCCGCCTCGAGCGCGGCGAGCTCGCGGCGCAGGATCTCGAGGACGGCCGGGTATTCGTCGCGCATGTAGATGAAGCAGCGCTCGGCCTCGACGGCCCAGGCGGCGATCAGCATGCCCTCGAGCATCAGGTGCGGCGTACGCTCGAGGTAGTGGCGGTCCTTGAAGGTCCCGGGCTCGCCCTCGTCGCCGTTGACGGCGAGGAGGCGCGGCCCCGGCTCGGCGCGCACGAGCCGCCACTTGCGCCCGGCGGGGAAGCCCGCGCCGCCCTGGCCGCGCAACCCGGCGTCGAGCAGGGCCTCGGTCACCGCGTCGAAGCTGCGCAAGCCCTCCCGGAGACGGCGGAGCTCGCCATAGCCGCCGGCGGCGGTGTAGGCGGCGAGATCCTCGTAGGCGGGGATCTGGGGGTGCACGTGCCCCTCGGCGATCGCGGCGGCCACCGCGGCCGGGGTGGCGCGGTCGACGTGGAAGTGGCCGACCTCGGCAGTCGGCGCGACGTCGCAGCGTCCCATGCAGGGCGCGCGCCGTACCCGCACCTGTGCCGGGTCGGCGCCGTCGCGCAGCGCCGCGAGAAGGGCCCGGGCGCCGGCGAGCTCGCAGGCGAGCGAGTTGCAGACCCGCACGGTGACGGCCGGGGGCGGCGTCTCGTCCTCGCGCACGGGGTCGAAGTGGGCGTAGAAAGTGGCCACCTCCCAGACCTCGGCCTGGGCGAGGCGCATCTCCTCGGCGAGCGCGCGCAGGTGCGCGGCCGACAAGTGGCCGTGCGCGTCCTGGATCAGGTGGAGAAACTCGATAAGAAGGTCGCGCCGGCGGGGCCGGTCGGTAAGCAGGCGGCGCACCTCGGCGAGCGCCACGTCGTCGAGCTGCCGGCCCTTTGGCTGGTTGCGGCCACGGCCGCGTCCCGGCTTCGCTGTTCCCTTGCGCTCGTAATCCACGACGGCATCCCATTATCGCTTTCGCCACGGCCCGCTGGCCACGGCCGCCAGCTCCGGTCTATCCTGTCTTGATGCCGCCGGAAACCGGAGAGCCCATGCGTCCCAACGTCGCCGCCCTGGCCGTCCTCTTGCTCGCACTGCCCGGCGCCTCGCAGTCGCCGTCGGAGCGGATCGCCGCCGCAGCCAACATCCCGGTCGAGGAATGGACCGCGATGGCGACGGGCCGCACGCTCACCTATCGCATCAACGGCGAGTTCTGGGCGCTCGAGCACTACTACCCCGGCACCAACCGGGTCACGCTGCAGCTCTACGACGGCCGCTGCATGCAGGGCACCTGGGACTACACCGAGCCGCTCTACTGCTTCCACTGGGAGGGTCAGGGCACATCGTGCTTCCGCCATGCCCGGCTCGATGGCGAGATCCTGATCATCGAGTTGCAGGACGGCGCCGACACCCCGATGACCCAGAGCATGACCGCGGTCACTGACGTGCCGCTCTCCTGCGGACCGGCGGTCACGAGCTGAGCCGGGTTCGGGTTTGCCCCGCTGGACAAGTACTAAGCGGATGATTTTGCCGCCGCGCGCCGTGGGCGTTGATCCGGCGCACCGTCAGTCGTCGCGGTGAACCCGCTCCTTGCGCTCGTGGCGCTCCTGGGCTTCGAGCGAGAGCGTCGCGATCGGCCGGGCGTCGAGCCGCTTCAGCGAGATGGGCTCGCCGGTCTCCTCGCAGTAGCCATAGGTGCCCTCCTCGATGCGGCGCAGCGCGGCGTCGATCTTCGAGACGACCTTGCGCTGGCGATCTCGGGTGCGCAGCTCCAGCGCCCGGTCGGTTTCCTCGGAGGCGCGGTCGGCGATGTCGGGGATGTTGCGGGTCCCCTCCTGCATGTGCTCGATGGTGCCCCGGCTTTCGGCCAGTATCGATGATTTCCAGGCGAGAAGCTTGCGGCGGAAGTAATCGAGCTGGCGGGGGTTCATGAAGGGTTCGTCTTCGGTCGGCTGGTACTCAACATCGAACTTGGTTTCGGCCTTCATCGACTCTCACACCTCAAATTGTCACGCAAGGCCCAAGTTCTTCGCCGCCGATGGTCCGCGCCGAGATGACTGGCCCCGATCGTTTTCGCTGGCCACCCGATATAGGGTTTCGCGGGCGATGTCACGAGGAAGATCAGGGAACTTGCTTAACCGCCCTGCCCTGTTAGGCTGCCCGAAAGGCAGGAGCCAACGGGCGGAAACGGCGATGAAATTCGAAGGCACCGCCGACTATGTCGCCACGCCCGAGCTGACCGTGGCGGTCAATGCGGCGATCGCGCTGGAGCGCCCGCTGCTGGTCAAGGGAGAGCCCGGCACCGGCAAGACCGAGCTCGCGCGGCAGATCGCCGCAAGCCTCGGGCTGCCGCTGATCGAGTGGCATGTGAAGTCGACGACGAAGGCGGCGCAGGGCCTCTACGAGTACGACGCGGTCAGCCGGCTGCGCGACAGTCAGCTCGGCGAGGAGCGCGTGCACGAGGTCGGGAACTACATCCGTCCGGGTCCGTTGTGGCGGGCCTTCGCGACGGAAGGCAAACTGGTGCTGCTGATCGACGAGATCGACAAGGCCGACATCGAGTTCCCGAACGACCTGCTGCAGGAACTCGACCGCATGGAGTTCTTCGTCTACGAGACCGGGGAGACGGTGCGGGCGAAGACGCGCCCCATCGTCATCATCACCTCCAACAACGAGAAGGAGCTGCCCGACGCCTTCCTGCGCCGCTGCTTCTTTCACTACATCCGCTTTCCCGACGAGAAGACGCTGACGCGCATCGTCGAGGTGCATTTCCCCGGCATCAAGCCGCGGCTGGTGCGGGAGGCCTTGACCCGGTTCTTCGAGCTCCGGGAGACGCCGGGCCTGCGCAAGAAGCCGTCGACCTCCGAGGTGCTCGACTGGCTGAAGCTCCTGATGGCCGACGACCTCGCGGCCGAGGACCTCCGCCAGGACGCCGTCACCAAACTGCCGCGACTGCACGGGGCGCTGCTCAAGAACGAGCAGGACGTGCACCTGTTCGAGCGGCTCGCCTTCATGGCCCGCGGCCGGCGGTCCTGATGCGGCAGCGGAATTTCCCGGGTGACATCTCCTGGCGCGCGGCCTATTGTGCAGTGCAGCATAGCAAGGATTCGCCCGATGCACCATCCCTTCGACCAGATGCAGGCCGCGAGCGCCTGGATGAAATTCGCCCGCGCCTATTCGCAGATGTCGGTCGCGGCCGGCGAGGTCATCGTGCGGCGCACGATCCGGATGTCGCAGGGCGCGATGACCGGGGCCGAGGCGGTCGGGATGGTCATGGAGAAGGCGACTGCGTTCGCGGCCGCGACCGAGGGCGCGGCGATCGCGGCGGCAACCGGCGCCGACCCGGCGCGGATCGCCAGCGCCGCGCTCAGGCCGATCCGCGCCAAGACCCGCTCGAACGTTCGCAAGTACCGCGCCTGAGCGTCGCGCCGGGCAGGCCGCCGGCAGCATGACCGAGATCCGCCCGATCGCGGCCGCCGACACCGCTGCGTGGCGGCGGCTCTGGCGCAGCTACCTTGCGTTCTACGAGACCGAGCTGCGCGAGGAGATCTACGCGAGCACCTTCGCGCGGCTGATCGACCCCGAGGTGCGCGACTACCACGGCCTCCTTGCGGTCGCGGGGGGCGCGCCCGTCGGGCTCGTCCACTACATCTTCCACCGTCACGGCTGGCAGATCGAGGAAGTCTGCTACCTGCAGGACCTCTACGTCGCGCCGGAGGCACGCGGGACCGGGGCCGGGAGGGCGCTGATCGAGGCGGTCTATGCCGCCGCCGATACCGCCGGCCGGCCCAACGTCTACTGGCTGACGCAGGAGACGAATGCCGTCGCGCGCCGGCTCTACGACCGGGTCGGCCAGGTGACGCCGTTCGTGAAGTACCGGCGCTGAGCCTCGCGGATGCGCTGCCCCCTTGCCCTCGCCGTCCTCGCCGGTCTTTGCGCCTGCGCCGCCGCCCCGCCGCCGGCTGAAATCAGCTCGGTGCGCTTCGGCGCCGTCGCCCTGCCGCGCGGGGTGGCGCGCTCGAACGCCGACTTGGCGCAAGACTTCGTCGATCTGACCTTCGGGCTCGAGAGCGGTGAGGAGATCGACCACCTGCTGCGCTACGAGGCGCCGGTGCGCGTCCACCTGCGCTCGCCCGACCTCGCCGCCTATCGTCCCGATCTCACGGCGCTGATCGCGCGGCTCAGGACCGAGGCCGGGATCGACATCGCCGAGACCGACGACCCGCGCCGGGCGCAGATCACGATCGAGGCGGTGCCGGCCGCGCAGATCACCCGGGTCTTCCCGACGGCGGCCTGCTTCATCGTGCCCGGCGAGACCGACTGGGGAAGCTTCATACGGCGAAAGTCCTCGGGACGGATCCGATGGTCGGACCAGGAGACGCTCGAGCGCGCCGCCATCTTCCTGCCGCTCGACACCACGCCGCAGGACGTGCGCGACTGTCTGAACGAGGAGCTCACCCAGGCGCTCGGCCCCGCCAATGACCTCTACCGCCTGCCGGATTCGATCTGGAACGACGACAACTTCCACGGCATGGCCACGCCGTTCGACATGACGATCCTGCGCGCGCTCTACCAGCCGGATTTCGCGAGCGGCATGTCGGAAGCCGAGGTGGCGGCGCGGCTGCCGCGCGTGCTCGACCGGATCAACCCGCAGGGCCGCGGCCGGCCGCGCCAGGCGCGCCATCCCGAGTCGCAGGCCTGGGCGACCGCCATCGAGGCGGCGCTGTCGCGTGACCTGCCGCGGGGCAGGCGGCAGGGCGCCGCCGGCCTCTCGACCCAGATCGCCGCCGAGATGCACCCGACCGACCACCGCCTCGGGGTCTCGCTGCTGACGCTCGGCCGGCTCAGCCTGCGCAAGGACCCGGCGGCGGCGGCACAGGAGTTCACCCAGGCCTACGATCTCTTCCTCCGGCGCTTCGGCCCGGACGACGTCCGCACCGCGCAGGCCGGCGTGCACCTGGCGGCGCTCGCGCTCGGCACCGGCCAGTACGAGGCCGCGATCTCGCTCGCCGACCGCCACGTGCCGCCGGCGAAGGCCGGGCAGAACGCGATCCTGATCGCCGGGCTCCTGTCGATCAAGGCCGAGGCCCTGGCAGAGCTCGGCGCGCCGGAGGCCGCGCAGGCCACCCGCCTCGACTCCTTGCGCTGGGCGCGCTATGGCTTCGGCGACAGCGACGGGGCGCTCGCGCGGGAGCAGGCGCAGCTCGCGGCGCTCCTCCGCTTTGAGAAGGAGTGAGGCCGGCCGATGCTCCTGCCCACCGCTTTCGTGCTCGGTGCGCTCCTCGGCTGGCAGCGTGCCGGCCGGCGCGGCGGTGACCGGCTCGACAAGCTGCAGTACGCGGCGGCGCACGGCATCCTCTTTGTCCTCGTCACGCTGGCGGCGACCATCCTCGCCCGGCGTCTGGGGCTCATCTGATGTATGCGGGGTTCTTCGCGCATCTGCGCGCCGCAAACGTGCCGGTGTCGCTGCGCGAGTACCTGGGATTTCTCGAGGCGCTCGACGCCGGGCTCGCGCTCTACGACGCGGAGGCATTCTACTACCTCGCGCGCTCGACCCTGGTGAAGGACGAGCGCCACGTCGACCGCTTCGACCGGGTGTTCGCCGCCACCTTCAACGGGCTCGAGCCGCTGACGGTCGAGGCGGTGGTCGCGCGGCTCGACCTGCCCGAGGACTGGCTGCGGAAGCTCGTCGAGAAGCACCTGACGCCGGAGGAGCAGGCCGAGATCGCGGCCCTCGGCGGCTTCGAGAAGCTGATGGAGGCGCTGGCCGAGCGGCTGCGCGCGCAACAGGGCCGGCACCAGGGCGGCTCGAAGTGGATCGGTACCGCCGGGACCTCGCCGTTCGGCGCCTACGGCTACAATCCGGAAGGCGTGCGGATCGGCCAGGAGGCGGGTCGTCACGGGCGGGCGGTCAAGGTCTGGGACCGGCGCGAGTTTCGCAACCTCGACGACCGGGTCGAGCTCGGGACCCGCAACATCAAGGTCGCGCTGCGCCGGCTGCGCCGCTGGGCGCGCGGGGGCGCCGCGGACGAGCTCGACCTCGGGGCGACGATCCGGAAGACCGCCGAGCAGGGCTGGCTCGACGTCGTCACCCGGCCGGAGCGGCACAATGCGGTCAAGGTGCTGCTCTTCCTCGACGTCGGCGGCTCGATGGACCCGCACGTGCGGCTGGTCGAGGAGCTGTTCTCGGCGGCGCGGGCCGAGTTCAAGCACCTCGAATTGTTCTATTTCCACAACTGCCTCTACGAGGGGGTCTGGCGCGACAACCGCCGGCGGTGGGACCGGCAGACCCCGACCGAAGAGGTGCTGCGCACCTTCGGGCCCGAGTACCGGGTGATCTTCGTCGGCGACGCCGCGATGTCGCCTTACGAGATCGTCCAGCCCGGCGGCGCCAGCGAGCACTGGAACGCCGAGAGCGGCGAGACCTGGCTGCGCCGCCTGCTCGACACCTGGGCACACGCGATCTGGATCAACCCGATGCCGGAGGCGGGCTGGGGCTATTCGCAGTCGGTGGCGATGATCGCCGAGATCTTCGGCGGGCGGATGTATCCGATGACGCTGGCCGGGCTCGAGGCGGGGATCCGGGAGCTCGCCCGCTGACCGCGCCATCGCTCTTCGACGACGGTCCGTTCGCGCCCTGCCCGGCGCCGTTCAACATGGCCGCGCACACCTTTGCGTCCGCGGCGCGGCGGCCCCACAAGCTGGCGCTCGACGTGCTGGCGGCGCCGGGCGAGGTGGCTGAGCGTTGGACGCACGGCGCACTGGCCGAGGCAGTGCGGCGCACCGCGGGCGGGCTCGCCGCGCGCGGGCTGGGCCGCGGCGACCGGGTGCTGCTGCGGCTCGGCAACAGCGCCGACTTTCCGATCCTCTTCTTCGCCGCCAACGCGCTCGGCGCGGTGCCGGTGCCGACCTCCTCGGCGCTGACCGAGCGCGAGGTCGGCGTGATCCTCGCCGACCTCGAGCCGCAGTTGATCGCGGCCGCGCCCGGGATGGCGCTGCCGGGCGATCCCGGCGTCCCGGTGCTCGGCCCCGCGGAGATCGCGGCGCTCCGCGGGCACGCGCCCGTTGCCTTCGCCGCGACGGCGCCCGACGACCCGGCCTATATCGTCTATACCTCCGGCACCGGCGGCAGCCCGAAGGGCGTCGTGCACGCCCAGCGCGCGGCCTGGGCGCGGCGGATGATGTGGGACGGCTGGTACGGGCTGACGCCCGACGACCGGGTGCTGCACGCGGGCGCCTTCAACTGGACCTACACGCTCGGCGCCGGCCTGACCGACCCCTGGGCGGTCGGGGCCACCGCCGTCGTCTATGCCGGGCCGCCCGACCGCCACGTCTGGCCGGCACTCGCCGGCGCGCACGGCGCCACGATCTTCGCCGCCACGCCGGGCGTTTACCGGCAGATGCTCGACGCGCCCGGGCTCGGGCTCGGCTTCGCCGGCCTCCGGCATGGCCTCAGTGCCGGCGAGGCGCTACCCGAGCCGGTGCGCCGGGCCTGGACCGCGGCGACCGGCGCGCCGATCCACGAGGCGCTCGGCATGTCGGAGGTGTCGACCTACGTGTCCTCGCGCCCCGGCCGCCCGGCGCCGGCCGGCCACACCGGCTATCCGCAGGCCGGGCGGCGCGTCGCGATCCTGGGCGAAACCGGCGAAGTCCCGGTGCCACGCGGGACCGACGGGCTGCTCGCAGTCTCCCGGGGCGATCCGGGCCTGATGCTCGGCTACTGGCGGCGTCCGGAGGAGACGGCGGCTGCGTTCCGGGGCGAATGGTTCGTCACCGGCGACCGGGCGCGGATGGACCGCGACGGCGCCGTCGCCCATCTCGGCCGCGCCGACGAGCTCATGAACGCCGGCGGCTTCCGCGTCAGCCCGGCCGAGGTCGAGGCGGCGCTCGTCGAGCACCCGGACATCGCCGAGGCCGCCGTCGTCGAGCGCGAGGTGCGGCCCGGAGTTCAGCGTGATCGCCGCCTACTACGTCGGGCGCGACGGCCCGGTGCCGGAGGCCGAGCTCGCCGCCCACTGCGCCGGCCGCCTCGCCCGCTACAAATGCCCGCGCGCGTTCCACCCGTTCGCGGCGCTGCCGCGCGACCGCAACGGCAAGCTGCTGCGCCGGGCGCTGAAGACGGCGCCGGCCTGAGCGCTGGTCATCGGCGGCGGCCGGCCTATGATGCCGGGAAGCCGGAGGCGAGAGCGATGACCGAACCCGCGCACGACATCGACTGGCGGACCCACGGGGTCCGCATCGTCCGCGCGGGAGAGCTCGACCTCAACACGGCGCAGACGCCCGGCATGACGCGGGCGGCGGCGATCAACCACGCGAAAGCCGGGGCGAACAAGCTCTGGGCCGGCACGGTCAGCGTGGCGCCGAACGCGAAGACCGGCGCGCATCACCACGGCCACCTCGAGAGCATCATATACGTGGTCAAAGGCCGGGCGCGGATGCGCTGGGGCGAGCGGCTCGAGTTCGTGGCCGAGGCGGAGGCCGGGGATTTCATCTTCGTGCCGCCCTATGTGCCGCACCAGGAGATCAACGCGCTCGAGGGCGACACGCTCGAATGCGTGATCGTCCGCAGCGACCAGGAGGCGGTCGTCGTCAACCTCGAAATCGAGCCGGCCGAGGAGGTCGAGGAGGTCCGCTGGGTCGACCCGAACCACCCGGAGGGATGAGCACCCGGCTCGAGATCATCTCCGACCCGGTCTGCCCGTGGTGCTACCTGGGCGCGGCGAACCTGATGCGGGCGATCGCGGCCTCCGACGCGCATCCGTTCGCGCTGAGCTGGCGCCCGTACCAGCTCGACCCCGACCTGCCGCCCGAGGGGATCGACCGGGCCGCGCACATGGCGGGAAAGTTCCCCGACGCGGCCGGGCTCGAGCGCGCGCATGCGCGGATCGCGGCGATGGGCGCGGTGAGCGGAATTACATACAACTTCAACCGGATAGTCCGGGCGCCGAACACGATCGACGCGCACCGGGTCATCCACTGGGCGGCAGCGGAGGGGCTGCAGACCCGCACGGCGATGGCGTTGTTTCGCCGCTACTTCGAGCTCGGCGAGGACATTTCCGACCCGGGCGTCCTGACCGCCGCCGCGGCGGAGGCCGGGCTCGACCCCGTCGTCATCGGCCAGCTGCTCGCGGGCGACGCCGAGCGCGAGGAGGTCCGCGCCGAGGCCGGCGCCGCGCGCGAGATGGGCGTGACCGGGGTGCCGACCTTCATCCTCGGCGGCCGCTACGCGATCTCGGGCGCCCAGCCGCCGGAGTTCTGGGAGGAGCTGATCGGCCGGATCGAGGCGGCTGCGCCGGCCGGGTGATTCGGATAAGTCGACAGTCACATGGCGGGATTCGCTCATACACGGATCATGCACAACGTATGCACAAGGCATGCACCAGGAAAGCGAGTCCAAGTCTCCTGACGCCGGGTGTCAGGATGGTTCCGCCCTGCTGACACGACGGTGTCAGGGGGTGTCCCCCATATTGCGGTCATGCAGGTTCCAAGAAGGAGCAGGACCATGACGAACCCCGCAACCGCCACCCTCATCGCCCTCGGGCAGGACCTCTTCGCCCGCGCCGGCCGCCGCCACGCGGAGCGCGAGGCCACCTACCGGCTGAGGAGCCTTGACGACCACCTGCTGCGCGACATCGGCATCGAGCGCAGCGAGATCGGGGCGGTGGTCCGCCGCCGCCGCTGATCGCTCAGGCGCCGGCCCGCTCCTTCTCGGCGGGCCGGGCCGAGGCGGCGAGGTCGCGGGCTATGGCGAAGGCGCCGGCGAGCCGCGCCCTGTCGCTCGCCCAGTCGCGGCGGACGACGATGCGGTTGTCCTTGACCTTGGCGTCGCCGTTCTGGTCGTGGATGAACTGCACGAGCCCGGCCGGATTCGCGTACTTGTCGTTATGGAACTGGACGGTCGCGCCCTTCGGGCCGCCGTCGAGCTTGGCGATGCCGGCGCGCTTGCAGAGCGCCTTGATCCGGACGACGAGCATCAGCGTCTCGACCTCGGCCGGCAGCGGGCCGAAGCGGTCGATCAGCTCGGCCGCGAAACCCTCGAGCTCGACCTTGCGCTCGAGCCTGCTCAGGCGGCGGTAGAGGCCGAGGCGGACGTCGAGGTCGGGGACATAGCCCTCGGGGATCAGCACCGGCACGCCAAGGTTGATCTGCGGCGACCACTCGCCCTCGTCGGCCATCTCGATCTCGCCCGACTGCAGCTTGGCGATCGCCTCCTGCAGCATCTCCTGGTAGAGTTCGAACCCGACCTCGCGGATCTGGCCCGACTGCTCCTCGCCGAGGAGGTTGCCGGCGCCGCGGATGTCGAGGTCCTGGCTCGCGAGCGCGAAGCCGGCGCCGAGCGAGTCGAGCGCGCCGAGGACGCGCAGGCGCTTCTCGGCCTGCGGCGTGAGCTTCTTCCTCGGCTCGGTCATCAGGAAGGCGTAGGCCCTGAGCTTCGAGCGGCCGACGCGGCCGCGGATCTGGTAGAGCTGGGCGAGGCCGAACATGTCGGCGCGGTCGACGATCAGCGTGTTCGCCGCCGGAATGTCGAGGCCGGACTCGACGATGGTGGTCGAGACCAGCACGTCGTAGCGGCCGTCGTAAAAGGCGTTCATCCGCTCGTCGAGCTCCTGGGACGGCATCTGGCCGTGAGCGACGACGAGGCTCACCTCGGGCACCTGCTCGCGCAGGAACGCCTCGACCTCGCCGAGGTCGGCGATCCGCGGCACGACATAGAACGCCTGGCCGCCGCGGTAGTGCTCGCGCAGCAGCGCCTCGCGCACGGTCACGGGGTCGAACTCGCTGACGTAGGTGCGGATCGCGAGGCGGTCGACCGGCGGCGTCGCGATCAGCGACAGCTCGCGGACGCCGGAGAGCGCGAGCTGCAGCGTGCGCGGGATCGGGGTGGCGGTGAGCGTGAGGACGTGGACGTCGGAGCGTAGCGCCTTGAGCCGCTCCTTGTGGGCGACGCCGAAGTGCTGCTCCTCGTCGATCACGAGGAGACCGAGGTTCTTGAACGTCACGCTCTTCGCGAGCAGCGCGTGAGTGCCGATGACGATCTCGATCGAGCCGTCGGCGAGGCCGGCGCGGGTCTCGGCCGCGTCCCTGGCGGCGACGAAGCGCGAGAGCTGGCGGATGCGGAACGGCAGGCCGCGGAAGCGTTCGGAGAAGTTCTTGAAGTGCTGGCGGGAGAGCAGGGTCGTCGGCGCGATGACCGCGACCTGCATGCCGGAGGCGGCGGCGACGTAGGCGGCGCGCAGCGCGACCTCGGTCTTGCCGAAGCCGACGTCGCCGCAGACCAGACGGTCCATCGGGCGACCCGCCTCCATGTCGCCGAGCACGTCGGCGATGGCGTTGAGCTGGTCCTCGGTCTCGGCATAGGGGAAGCGGGCGCAGAACTCCTCCCAGGCGTGGTGGTCGGGCGGGGTGAGGACCGCGCCCTTGCGCAGCTCGCGCTCGGCGGCGAGGCGGATCAGCCGGTCCGCCATGTCGCGGATCCGCGCTTTGAGCCGCGCCTTCTTCGCCTGCCAGGCGCCGCCGCCGAGGCGGTCGAGCAGGCCCTCCTCGTGGCCGTAGCGCGACAGCAGCTCGATGTTCTCGACCGGTAGGTAGAGCTTGTCGCCGCCGGCGTATTCGAGGGCGAGGCACTCGTGCGGCGCGCCCATCGCGGTGATGGTCTCGAGCCCGCGGTAGCGGCCGATGCCGTGGTCGACATGGACGACGAGATCGCCGGGGGTGAGCCCCGCCGCCTCGGTCAGGAAGTTCTCCGCCCGCTTGCGCCGGCGGGGCGGCCGGATCAGCCGGTCGCCGAGCACGTCCTGCTCGGAGATGACCGTGAGGCCCGGCGCCTCGAAGCCGTGCTCGAGCGGCCAGACCGCGAGGTTGAGGCCGTGGTCCCCGCGGAGATCGGACGCGCGGGCGATGTCGCGCGCGTCGCCGACGCCGCTGTCGGCAAGGAGGCCTGCGAGCCGCTCGCGGGCGCCAGCGGAATAGCTGGCGACCACCACGTCGCCGGCGCGGCGGCGCACGGCGACGTTCGCGGCCAGCGCGCCGAAGAGGCTGATTGCCTCCTGCTGCCGCTCGGGGGCGAAGTCGCGGCCGATGCGGCCACCGGCGTCGATCACGCCGGGGCCGAGCGGCTGCGGCAGCACGCTGAGCTGGTGGAGCGGCCGGCCGCCGGTGGCGGCGTCCCAGGCCGCGTCGTCGAGATAGAGCTCGCCCGGCGGCACCGGCTTGTAGACGGTGCCGAGCTTCGACTTCGCGGCGAGCGCCGTGGCCCGCGCGTCGTACTGGTCGGCGAGCGCGGCCCAGCGGGCAGCCCGCGCGGCGGCGGACTGGTCGTCGAGCAGCACCGGCGCGCCCGGGAGGTAGTCGAAGAGCGTCTCCAGCCGCTCGTGGAAGAACGGCAGCCAGTGCTCGTAGCCCTGCAGCTTGCGCCCGGCGCTGATCGCCTCGTACAGCGGGTCGTCGTGGCCGGCGGCGCCGAACATCGCCCGGTAGCGGGTGCGGAAGCGCTGGATCGCCGCCTCGTCGAGGATGACCTCGGAGACCGGGGCGAGCTCGACCCGCCTGACGCTCGCGCTCGTCCGCTGCGTCTCGGGGTCGAAGCGCCGGGCGCTTTCCAGGGCGTCGCCGAAGAGGTCGAGCCGCACCGGCCCGCGCGCGCCGGGCGGGTAGATGTCGATCAGGCCACCGCGGATCGCGAACTCGCCGGGCTCGGTGACGGTCGGCGCCTGCTGGTAGCCCATCCGCGCGAGGTAGCCGCGCAGGTCGCCGACGTCGACGCGGCCGCCGATCTCCGCGACGAAGCTCGCAGCCGCCACCACGTCGCGCGGCGGGATGCGCTGCGTCGCGGCGTTGATGGTGGTCAGCACCGCCGCCGGCCGGTCGAAGCCGCGCGCCAATGCCGCCAGCGTCGCCATCCGAGACGCGGCGATCTCGGGGTTCGGCGAGATGCGGTCATAGGGCAGGCAGTCCCAGGCCGGGAAGCGCAGCACCGGCAGCTCCGGCGCGAAGAAGCGCAAGGACGCCCGCATCGCCGCCAGCCGGGCGTCGTCGCGCGCGACGTGCACGACCGGCCCGCTGGCCCGGGCGACCGCCTCGGCCAGGTAGCGCGCGTCGAAGCCCTCGGGGCAGCCGCCGACGATGAGGCGTCCGGGGACGAGAGGCCGGAGCTCGGTCATGGCCCGCGACCTAGCGCAAGGCCCCGGCCCTCGCAAGCCGCGGCAAGCGGATCAGGGCAGCGGAATCCGCGGGTGCAGCGCCAGCGACACCGCCGCCGCGGCGAGCATCGCCATCACGGCGATGAACTGGTGCCAGACCCGCCGTCGCGCGAGCGCGAGGACGAGCTCGGTGCCGGCGATGCCGCGCCGGCGGATGGCGAGGGCCAGGCGGAGCTTCGAGTAGCTGACGACGATGAACGGCATGAGCAGCGCGAAGCCCGCCTGCGCCGCCTCGATGCCGGTCGAGAAGCCGAGCGCGGCGAGCCCGGCCAGGGCGAAGCCGGCCGCCGCCGCGATCGGCACGCCGTAGCGGTCGTGGATGCCGCCGATGCGCTCGGAGGAGAGCCGCGCGAGGATGTCGACCTTGGCGGCGGCCTCCGGCACGCGGCGGGCGCGCAGCAGCATGTCGTGCGGGACGCCGAGGGTGCGGTAGCAGGCGAGGGTCCAGACGACGACGTGCAGCACCCAGTACCAGATGCTCTGGAAGCTCGCGGCGGCGAAAGTCTGGAACAACGGCCTACCCGAAAGAGACGCGCGGTCTCCCGGCCGCCGCAACGGCCCCTGTGTGACCGCTCGCGGGGCGTGGCGTCAACCCGTCGCGGCCCGGCATCGTGAACGGCGGCCTTGGCGCTTGAGGCGCGCGCGCGTGCGTGCCACACCCGTGGCCTGCCGCTTCGAGGATGTCGAATGACCCCGCTCGCCCCGTTTCCGCTCTCCCGGCCGCGCCGGCTGCGCCGGACCCCCTGGATCCGCGACCTGGTCGCCGAGCATCGGCTGAGCGCCGCCGACCTGATCTGGCCGATCTTCGTGCGCGACGGCAGCGGCGTCGCCGAGCCGGTGCCGTCGCTTCCGGGGGTCGAGCGGCTTTCGATCGACCGGGCCGTCGCCGCGGCCGAGGAGGCGGCGGGCTTGGGCATCCCCTGCGTAGCGCTGTTTCCCTTCACCGACGACGCCGACAAGAACCCCGAGGCGACCGAGGCCTGGAACCCGGAGAACCTGGTCTGCCGCGCCACCCGCGCGATCAAGGCGGCGGTGCCCGAGGTCGGGGTGTTGCTCGACGTCGCGCTCGACCCGTACAATTCCGACGGCCACGACGGGCTGGTGCGCGGCGGGATCGTGCAGAACGACGAGACGCTGCTCGCGCTCGAGAAGATGGCGCTGGTGCAGGCCGAGGCCGGCTGCGACATCCTCGGGCCGTCCGACATGATGGACGGGCGGATCGGGGTGATCCGCCGGGCGCTCGAGAGCCACGACTTCCCAGACACCGCGATCATGAGCTACGCGGCCAAGTACGCGTCGTGCTTCTACGGGCCGTTCCGCGACGCGGTCGGCTCGGGCCGGGCGCTGAAGGGCGACAAGAAGACCTACCAGATGGACCCGGCGAACGCCGACGAGGCGCTGCGCGAGGTGGCGGCGGACCTCGCCGAGGGCGCCGACATGGTGATGGTGAAGCCGGGGCTGCCCTATCTCGACGTCTGCGCCCGGGTGAAGGCGGAGTTCCGCGTGCCGGTCTTCGCCTACCAGGTGTCCGGCGAGTACGCGATGCTCGCCGCCGCCGAGCGCAACGGCTGGATCAACGGCGACCGGGCCGTGCTCGAGACGCTCCTCGCGTTCAAGCGCGCCGGTTGCGACGGGATCCTCACCTACTTCGCGCCGCGGGCGGCGCGGCTGCTGGCCGGGTAGCCGGGTAGCCGGGTAGAGCGTGATGAGTGAGATCCGCGCGCTACGACACCGCGGAGCCGCGGGTGCCATGCACCCGCGGCTCCGCTTTTGAAACAACAACGATGGTCAGGAAATGGCTCCCTATATCGATGCTGCAAACATGCGCCACGAAATGTGGCGCAGGCACCGTTTCACCTTATTTTCACATTCTTGATGAATATATTGCAAACATACTTCACGCGACGGCTCCAATGCGCCAGGCACGCCCGCGCCCGCCGCGCAAGTTCGGCGATTTCTGCCCGCGTTGCTGCGTTCCCGGCTCACCGCACGCTCGCTCGTCTGAGCGCCGAGCGCGGCCTGTGGCAGATCGGCCGTCAAGCTAGACTAGCTCAGGCGGCGGCGCTGATCCGCTTCGCGGTCTCGGCGGCGCGCGCGTATTGCGGGACGCGCCAGACGTCGTGGCCGAGCGCGGCGCCGGCATGCCAGACCCAGCGCGGGTCGGCGAGGAAGGCGCGTCCGAGCGCGACGATGTCTGCCCGGCCGCCGCGGACGATGGCGTCGGCCTGGTGCGGGTCGTCGATCATCCCCACCGCGCGGGTGACGACGCCGGCGCCGGTCCGCACCGCCTCGGCGAGGTGGACCTGGTAGCCGGGTCCGGTCGGCACCCTCTGCGCCGGCGAGTTGCCGCCCGAGGAGCAGCAGACGTAGGCGACGCCCGCCTCGCGGTAGGCGGCGGCGATCGCGACGCCGTCGGCGACGGTGAGGCCGCCCTCGACCCAGTCGGTGACCGAGAGGCGGGCCCCGAGCATGAGCTCGGGCACCGCGGCGCGGATCCGGCGGATGATCTCGAGCGGGAACCGCAGGCGGTTCGCGGGCGATCCGCCCCAGGCGTCGTCGCGGCGGTTGCTGAGCGGCGACAGGAAATGGTGCAAGAGGTAGCCATGCGCGCTGTGCAGCTCGATGAAGTCGAAGCCGACGCGCCGCGCCCGCTCGGCCGACGCGACGAAGCGCAGGATCAGCGCCTCGATCTCGTCCTCGTCGAGCGCGTGCGGGGTGTGCCAGCCCTCGGCGTAGGGCAGCGCCGAGGCGGAGACGGTCTGCCACGGATCAGCGTCCGGCGGCAGCGGCCCGCCGCCCTCCCACGGGCGCCGGCACGACGCCTTGCGGCCGGCATGGGCGAGCTGGACGCCGAACTTCGCGCCCGGCGCCGCGACCTGCCGCGCGGCGTCGAGCGCGCGCCGCGCCGCCGCCTCGTTGTGGTCGGAGTAGAGGCCGAGGCAGCCGTGGCTGATCCGGCCGCGGCGCTCGACGTCGGTCATCTCGACGGTGACCATGCCGGCGCCGCTCATCGCCAGCATCATCCAGTGCTGGAGGTGCCAGTCGGTCGCCGAGCCGTCGTCGGCCGAGTACTGGCACATCGGGGCGACGGCGATTCGGTTCGGAAGGTCGAGGCTCCCGACCTCGATCGGTGCGAAGAGGCTGGCGGACATGGTGGCTCCCAGGTTGATGCGGTGCAGCATGTAGCCGCTGCGCCGGTGGAGGCAAGTTGCGGGCTACTCCATCGCCACGGCCGGCTCGGCGGCGGGCGCCGCCTTCGGCGTCCGCATGAAGGCGAGAAGCGGGATCACCGCGAGGGTCACGAACATCATCAGCTTGAAGTCGTCGATGTAGCCGATGAACGCCGCCTGCGCCTGCACCTGGGCATTGAGCTGCGCCAGCATCGTCGTGGGGACCGACGCGCCGGCCGCCAGCGCGTCGAGGTTCGGGCTCGCCGCGGTCAGCTTGGAGACCAGCTCGGCCCGGTTGATGACGACGTTGTGCGCGAGCTGGGTCGCGACGATCGAGATGCCGACCGAGGAGCCGATGTTGCGGATCAGGCTGAAAAGCGCCGCCGCGTCGGCGCGGAACCGCGGCGCGAGCGTCGCGAAGGCGATCGTCGTCAGCGGCACCAAGACAAGCCCGAGCCCGAGCCCCTGGATGACCCCGGAGACGACGATGGGGCGCGAATCCATCAGGATGGAGAACTGCGTCATCTGCCAGAGCGAGACCGCGGTGAGGCCGAGGCCGGTCAGGATCAGGAGCCGGGCGTCGACCTTGCCGACGAGCCGGCCGACGACGATCATCGAGATCATCGTCCCGACGCCGCGCGGCGCCAGCACCAACCCGGTCGTCACCACAGGATAGCCCATCACGCCCTGCAGCATCGGGGGCAGCAGCGCGAGACCCGCGAGCAGGATCAGCCCGACCATGAAGATCATGACCAGCGCCATGACGAGGTTGGCGTCGCGAAAAATCTGCGGATCGATGAAGGCCTGCTCGCGGCCGATGATGTGGATGACGAAGGCCCAGAGCCCCGTGAGCGTGAGGCCGAGGTAGATCCAGGTCTCGGGCGAGGCGAACCACTCGACCTGCTCGCCGCGGTCGAGCATCAGCTGCAGCGCGCCAATGGCGAGCGAGAGCATCGCGAAGCCGAAGAAGTCGAAGCTGCGCGACCGCCGCTCCGAGCGCGGCAGGAAGACGATCAGCCCGGCGAGCGCGAGGAGCCCGACCGGCAGGTTGACGTAGAAGACGAAGCGCCAGTTGAAGGTCTCGGTCAGCCAGCCGCCGAGCGTCGGGCCGATGATCGGGCCGACCATGATCCCCGCGCCCCAGATCGCCATCGCGCGGCCGTGCTCCTCGCGCGAGTTGATGTTGAGGAGGACCGTCTGGGAGAGCGGCACCAGCGCGGCGCCGAAGATGCCCTGAGCCGTGCGGAAGACCACCATCTCGGTCAGGCTCGTCGCCATGCCGCAGAGCATCGAGGTGACGACGAAGCCGGCGACCGAGGCGATGAAGAGCTCGCGCAGCCCCATGCGGTCGGAGAGCCAGCCGGTGACCGGCGTCATGATCGCCGAGGCGACGATGTAGGAGGTCAGCACCCAGGTGATCTGGTCCTGCGCCGCCCCGAGCGACCCCTGCATCGACGGCAGCGCGACGTTGGCGATCGTGGTGTCGAGCACCTGCATGATCGTCGCCAGCATGATCGAGGCGGTGATCAGCCCCTTGTTCGCGACCACCGGCGGGGCGCCGGCGGCCGGGGCCGCGGCGGCGCTCATTCTTCGGACGGCGCCGCGACCGCGGGCTTGCCGCCGAGGCCGAGCGCCGCGAGCGTCGCCTCGGCGACCTTGGGCAGGCCGCGGGCATGGCCGGTGTCGGCCTCGACGGTCGCGCTCATCCCGGCGCGCAGCGGCGGCAGGTCCTGGCCGTCGGCGAGGCGGATCCGCACCGGGACGCGTTGCACGACCTTGACCCAGTTGCCGCTGGCGTTCTGCGCCGGGAGGATGGCGAACTCCGAGCCGGTGCCGGCGCCGATCGAGCCGATCTCGCCCGCGAGCCGGTGGTCGGGCCAAGTGTCGAGCGTCACCTCGACCGCCTGCCCCGGCTGCATGTGGGTGAGGTCGGTCTCCTTGTAGTTCGCCTCGATCCAGGTGCCGTCGGTGGCGACGAGGGTCAGCACCGGCACCGCCGGGGTCACGTACTGCCCTTGCTGCAGGCGGGCGGTCTGGCTGACCACGCCGGCCCGCGGCGCGGCGACGACGGTATGCGCGAGGTCGAGCTCGGCCGCGTGCAGCTCGGCGAGCGCCTCGAGCACCGCCGGGTGATCGTCGGTCGCGATGTCGGGGTTGCCGGCGAGCGCGGCCCGTGCGGAAAGGACCTGGCTTTCCGCCTGCGCCAGCGCGCCCTGCGCCTGCTGGAGCCCGAGCGCGGTGTCGTCGGCCGAAGCCTGGCTCGAGACGCCGCTCCTGAGCAGGCTCTGCTGGCGGGCGTCGCGGGTCTCCGCCATCGCGAGCGCGTCGCGCGCGGTCGCGGCCGCCGACCGGGCCTGCGCGTAGGCGGCCTTCAGGCGCTCGACGCCGAGGCGTGCGGATTCGAGCTTCGCCTGGTCCTGCTCGACGGTGGTGCGATAGGCGGCGGCGTCGAGGGTGAAGAGCGTCTGCCCGGCCGCGACGACGTCGTTCTCGCCGACCATCACCTGCGCGATCGGCCCGGTCACCTGCGGCACCACCGAGATGCGGTCCTGCTTGACGTAGGCGTCCTCGGTGGCGACGAAGCGCCCGCCGGTCACCCAGACATAGCCGCCGACCAGCGCGAGCGCGAGCGGCAGCGCGGCGATCAGCAGCCGGCGGCGGCCGCGCCGCGGCTTCTCGGTGGCGAGCGGTGCGGCCTCTTCCAGCGTCTTGCGGTCGACCTGCGCGTTCATGCGACGTCCCTCGAGGTTTCGCGGCCGGTGTCGGCGGCGGAGAGATTCGTGATGATGGTGGAGAGGGCCACGACGAGCGCGGCGCGCTCATCCTCGGAGAGCCCGGCCTGCACCTGCTCGTAGACGGCGACCGCGCGCTCGCGCATCGGCATCAGCAGGGCGCGGCTCTTCTCGGTGGTGAAGAGCCGGCGCGCCCGGCGATCGCTCGGGTCCGGCCGGCGCTCAACGAGCCCGGCGGCTTCCATGCGGTCGACGTGGCGCGACAGCGTCATCGGCTCGAGGTCGAGCAGCGCGGCGAGCGCCGCCTGGCCAATTCCCTCGTTGTGCTTGAGCCGCCCGATGATCTGCAGCTGCGCGGAGGTCATCGGGATGTCGCGGCATTCCTGCTCGAAGCGGCGGCGGAGCAGCCGCGCCGCATCCCAGAGCAGAAAGCCGAGGCTGCGAGGTTCGTGATTTTGCATGCCCGGGTTATAGTAACCAGGCTTACGACTTTCAAGGGCCGGCAGCGGCGAGGTCGCCGCGGCGGCGGGCGCCGGCGAGGGCGGCTTCGATCGTCGGCGCGTAGCGGACCTGCGGCGGGCGGGCGCCGTGGGCGAGCAGCGCGCGGCGGAAGTCGGGCGCGGTGCCGCTCAGGTAGACGGCGACGCCGCGCCGGCGCGCCTTGGCCGCCAGCCCCTCGATCATGTTGGCGGCCGACGAGTCAAAGAGGGTGACGCCGGAGAAGTCGAGGACCAGCACCCGATGGGTGTCGCCGATCCGGTCGAGCGCGGTCGCGACGGCGGAGACCGCCCCGAAGAAGACCGCGCCGGTGATGCGGTAGACGACCGCCTGCGGGTCGGCGCCTTCCTCGCGGTAGGGCGCCGCCGCCTCCTCGGCCGGGCGGACGGCGACCGCGCGCGACATCCGGTTGATGAAGAGGACTGCGCCGAGGGCGAAGCCGACGACGATCGCCTCGGTCAGGTCGCGGAAGAGCGTGAGCCCGAGCGTGACGAGGAGCACGACGGTGTCGCCGCGCGAGGTCGCGAGCAGCGCGCGGATCGCCGGCTTCTCGACCATGTCCCAGGCGACGACGGCGAGGACGGCGGCCAGCGCCGCCAGCGGGACGTAGCCGGCGAGCGGCGCGGCGACGAGGACGAAGACGAGGAGGAAGCCCGAATGCGCGATCCCCGCCACCGGCCCGTGCGCCCCGGCGCGGACATTGGTGGCGGTGCGCGCGATGGTGCCGGTCACGCACATGCCGCCGAAGAGCGCCGAGCCGAGGTTGGCCGCGCCCTGGGCGACGAGCTCGACGTTCGAGCGATGCCGCCGTCCGGTCATGCCGTCGGCGACGACCGCCGAGAGCAGCAACTCGATGGCGCCGAGGAGCGCGAAGCTGAACGCGCTCGGCAGTACGGCGAGCACGTCGCCGGCGCCGAGGTGCGGCAGCGCCGGCTTCGGGAAGCCCTGCGGGATGCCGCCGAAGGCGCTGCCGATGGTGGCGACCGGCAGGCCGAGCGCCCAGGCCGCGACCGAGGCCAGCGCCACCACGATCAGCATGCGCGGCCAGTGCGGACGCAGCCGCCGCAGCGCCACCAGCGCGGCGACCGACGCGAGGGAGAGCGCGAGTGTCGCCGCGTTGACCGTCGGCAGCGCGGCCCAGATCGCCGGCAGTTTCTCCACCAGCGGCCCGGGCTCCGGGCTGGCGAGGGTGAGGCCGAGGAGTGGAACCAGCTGGCTCGCGAAGATGATCGCGGCGATGCCGGCGGTGAAGCCGACCGTCACCGGATAGGGGATGAACTTGATGTAGGTGCCGAGCCCGAGGAGGCCGGCCGCGATCAGCATCAGGCCGGCGAGGAAGGTCGCGAGCACCAGCCCGTCGACGCCGTGCGCGGCGACGGTGGCGGCGACCAGGACGATGAAGGCGCCGGCCGGCCCGCCGATCTGGAACCGGCTGCCGCCGAGCGCCGACACGAGGAACCCGCCGACGATCGCGGTGTAGAGCCCGCGCTCGGGCGGCACCCCGGAGGCGATCGCGATCGCCATCGACAGCGGCAGCGCGACGATCGCCACCGTCAGCCCGGCCAGGAGGTCGGCGCGGAGCTGCGCCGGCCCGTAGCCCTCTCGCAGCGTCGTGACGAGCTTCGGGAGATAAATGCCGCGGTCGGCGGCAACCTGGTCGATCATTCGCGGCGCATCCCCGAAGGCAAGCCCATCCTGCCAACCGACCCGGCCGCCGGCAAGGGCCGCCTACTCGGCGGCGGCCGGCCGCTCCTCAGCCTGCGCCCGCACCGCGCGGCGGCGGCGCAGCTCGGCGATCTGCTGGTCGGCGAGCACACCGACGAGGATGACCGATCCCATGACGGCGAAGTTGAGCGAGCTCGGGATGCCGAGCAGGTTGACGAGGTTCTGCAGCACCTGCAGCAGCACCGCGCCGAGCACCACGCCGACGATCGAGCCCTCGCCGCCGCGCAGGCTGAAGCCGCCGAGCACCGCCGCGGCGATGGCGTAGAGCTCATAGAAGCTGCCGTGCGAGGCCGGCGAGATCGAGCGCGTGTACATGGCGAAGAAGATCGCCGAGATCGCGGTCAGCACCGCGCAGATCACGTAGGCCGAGACGATCACCCGCCCGGTCGGCACGCCGGCGTAGCGCGCCGCCTCCTCGTTCCTGCCGACGGCGTAGAGGTGCCGCCCGAAAACCGAGCGGTGCAGCACCACCCACATCACCGCCGCCACGGCGAGCATCGCGAAGAACGAGTGCGGCACCCCGAAGCTGCGCCCGACGGTCAGCCACTCGAGCCAGGGGAAGGTCTGGCCGAAGACGAAGCCGGCGGTGGCGTCGGCGGTGTAGAAGCGCGCGACGCCGCGGTAGATCAGGAGGCCGCAAAGCGTGACGATGAACGGCTGCATCCCCATCCGGGTGATCAGGAGCCCGTGCGCCAGCCCGATCAGCACGCCCAAGGCGAGCATCAGCAGCGCCGCCGCCGGCCAGGGCACGCCGACGCCGACGACGAGGTCGACGAACAGCACGCCGAGGAGCGCGATCACCGACCCGACCGAGAGCTCGATGCCGCCGGTGATGATCACGAAGCCCTGGCCGATTGCGAAGAGCCCGAACAGCCCGATCAGGTTCGCGGTGTTGGCGAGGTTGATCGGCGACAGGAAGCGCGGGTTGATCGTCGCGACCACGGTGCCGACGACGAGGATCAGCACGAGGAGGCCGAGATCCTTCTTCTGCATCGCTCAGTCCCCGCCGTGCCCGACCGCGAGCTCGAGCACCCGCAGCTCCGAGAACTCGGGCCGCTCGAGCGTGCCGCTGATCTGCCCGTCGTGCATCACCGCGATGCGGTCGCTCACGCCGATCACCTCCTCCATGTCGCTCGAGATCATCAGCACCGCGACCCCCGCGTCGGCCAGCCCGCGCATGATATCGTAGATCTCGCGCTTGGCGCCGACGTCGATGCCGCGGGTCGGCTCGTCGAAGATGATCGCCCGTGGCCGCATCGCGAGCCACCTGGCGAGCACCACTTTCTGCTGATTGCCGCCCGAGAGCGTGCCGACGGTGGTGTCGACCCCCGGCGCCCGGATGCCGAGCCGCCGCCGCTCGGTCTCGGCCAGCGCGTCCTCGGCCGCCCGGTCGACGAGGCCGAGCGGCGCCAGCGCCGGCAGCTGCGGCAGCGACACGTTCTCGGCCACCGAGAAGTCGAGTACCACGCCGCAGGCCTTGCGATCCTCGGGCACGAGGTAGATGCCCTCCGAGATCGCGGTGCGCGGCGAGCCGACCGCGACCTCGCGCCCCTCGAGCCGCACCCGCCCGGCCTTGAGCGGGTCGATGCCGAACACCGCCCTGGCGAGCTCGCTGCGCCCGGCCCCGATCAGCCCGGCGAGGCCGAGGATCTCGCCGCGCCGGACGGTGAGGTCGGCGAAGCGGCCGGGATGCGCCGCGGTCTCGGCGCCCTCGATCTCCAGCACCGGCTCGCCGGACGGCGCCGCCGGCGGCCGGTAGATCGACTTCAGGTCGCGGCCGATCATCAGCCGGATCATCGCGGCGGGGGTGATCTCGTCGCGCCCGAGCCGGCCGACCAGCCGGCCGTCGCGCAGGACCACCGCCCGGTCGGCGCACTGCTTCACCTCGGTGAGCCGGTGCGAGATGAAGATCGTGCTGACACCCGACGCCTTCAGGTCGGCGATCACGTCGAGCAGCCGGCCGGTCTCGGAGATCGTGAGGCTCGAGGTCGGCTCGTCCATGATGACGAGCCGGCTCCTCAGCGACAGCGCCTTGGCGATCTCCAGGAGCTGGCGCTGCGCCAGCGACAGCTCGGCGACCGGCGCGTCGGGGCCGAAATCGACTCCGAGCCGCGCGAAGATCGGCCGGACCTCGGCCGCCATGCGCCGTCGGTCGAGCAGCCGCAACGGCCCGGGCGTTCGCGGCTCGCGGCCGATGAAGACGTTGCCGGCCGCGTCGAGGTTGTCGAGGAGGTTGAGCTCCTGGTGGACGAAGGCGATGCCGGCGGCGATCGCGCCCGGCACCGTCATCGCGCTGAGCTCGACCTCGTCGACGCGGATCCGCCCCCGGGTCGGGGCGACGACGCCGCCGAGCACCTTCATCAGCGTCGACTTGCCGGCGCCGTTCTCGCCGACGAGGCCGATGACCTCGCCCGGCTCGACCGCGAGGCTGACGTCGTCGAGGGCGACGACGCCGGGATAGAGCTTGGAGATGCCCTGCAGCTCGAGGAACGGTCCGGTCATGCGACACCGCGCAGGCGACCGTCCGCCGGACGCGCCGGCGGACGGGACCGCGCCAGCCCGAGGGTCAGCTCGCGCTCTGGATCTTGGCCTTCAGGTCGGCCTCGAAGGCGTCGACGTTCGACTGGTCGACCACCTTGGTCGGCACGATGATCAGGCCGTCGTCCGGGACCAGCGACGTGTCGCCCTCGAGGTGCTTGGCCATCAGCTTCATGCCCTGGTAGCCCCACTCGTAGGGCTGCTGCACCACGGTCCCGGCAAACTCGCCATTGCGCACGGCGCCGAGCGTGATCGGGTCCTCGTCGAAGGCGATGACGGTGATCGCGCCGAGCTTGCCGGCCGCCTGCAGCGCCTCGTAGATCTTCGGCGGGTTGTAGGAGTAGAACCCGACCATGCAGGTGATCTCGGGGTTGGCCGCCAGCACGTCGTCGACGTTCGAGCGCGCGCGGGCGAAGTCGATGTCGTCGCCGCGCACGTCGACGAGTTCGACCTTCGAGCCTTCGACGGCCTGGCGGAAGCCGGCGATGCGCTCGACGGCGTTGTCGGCGCCGAGCAGCCCGACGAAGCCCATGCACTTGCCGCCGTCAGGCAGCGCCTTGAGCGCGAGCTCGCCCGCCTGCACGCCGGCGTCGGTGTTCGAGGAGCCGATATAGGCGACGCGGTCGCTCTGCGGCGCGTCCGAGTCGGTGGTGAACAGCGGCACTTGGGCGGCGACGCGGTTGAAGGCATCGGTCGAGGTCTTCGGATCGACCGAGGAGATCATGATCGCGTCGGTCCCCGCCGCGACGAGGTCGTCCATCAACGCGTTCTGCAGCGCCGCGGTCGCCTGCGCCGGATAGCGGAACTGGAGTTCGTAGTCCGGCAGCTCGGCCTGGGCGGCGGCGACGCCGGCCTCGGCCAGCTTCCAGAAGTCCGAGGCGCCGTTGACCACGAAGGCCATCTGCTTCTTTTCCTGCGCGTGGGCGGCGAGGCCGGCGGCGGCCAGCGCCACGGCAAGGCCCGCAGTCACGAGACGGTTCATCGAGTTCCCTCCCATCTTGCCCTGCCATTTCGAGTGGCCAGGGTCGGCCCCGATGCTAATATCACTTGCCGGCAAAAGGCAATGCCGCAATTATCCTTGACGCTTCAATCTGTTAATGATGGTAATACGGCGCAACATCCCCGCAAGGGGAGTCGCGCGCCCGATCTCGGGAGGTACCACACCGGTGGCGGCATGAGAAACGGCAGGAGGACGGCCACCGGCCGGGACGAGCGCCCCGGGGGCACGCGGTCGCCGACGATGATGGACGTGGCGGCCGCGGCGGGCGTGTCGCAGACGACCGTCTCGCTCGTGCTCAACGACATCAGGGAGGCGCGGCTGTCGGCCTCGACGCGCCAGCGGGTGCGCCAGGCGGCGCGCGACCTCGGCTACAAGCTGTCGCGCCCCGACGCCGCCCCGGCGCGGTCGGCCGAGGCCGGCGCGGCGACGATCGGCTTCATCGCCGACGAGATCACCACCGACCCCTGGTGCGCGATGCAGCTCGAGGCGGTGCGCGCGAAGGCCTGGGAGCACGGGCTCACCGTCACCGCCGGCGTGAGCAATGGCGACCCCGACCTCGAGGCCGCCCTGCTCGAGCGGATGCTGCGCGAGCCGCTGCTCGGGCTCATCTACGCCTCGATCCTGACCCGCCCGATCCGCCCGCTCGAGGCGTTCCGGCGCACCTCGACGGTGCTGCTCAACTGCTACGTTCCCGACCACAGCCTCGCCTCGGTCGTGCCGGGCGAGCTCCTCGGCGGCTACGTGGCGACCTTGCACCTGATCCGCGCCGGCCACCGGCGCATCGCCCACATCCACGGCCAGTCCTGGACCGATCCGGCCCGCGACCGCATCCGCGGCTACCGCCGGGCGCTGGCCGAGCACGACATCCTCTACGACCCGGCCCTCGTCCTGCCCGGAAACTGGGAGCCGCCGACCGGGTATCAGCACACCATGACGCTGCTGGACCTGCCCGACCCGCCGACGGCGATCTTCCTCTCCAACGACATGATGGCGCTCGGCGCCTACGACGCGCTGAAGGAACGGGGCCTGCGCATTCCGGAGGACGTCTCGGTGGTCGGCTACGACGACCGGGAGGTCGCCCAGTTCATGCGGCCGCCGCTGACCACCGTCGTGCTGCCGCACAGCGAGATGGGCCTGCAGGCGGCCGAGACGCTGATCGACGCCGCCGCCGGATCGGCGGGCCGCCAGCCGCAGATCAAGGTCGAATGCACGCTCGTCGACCGCGACTCGGTCGCCGCGCCCCGGGTTCAGTCAGGAGGGAGCCCATGCTGATCCTCGTCACCGGCGCCACCGGCAAGGTCGGGCGGGTGCTGACCTCGCGCCTGCTCGCCGATCCGGCCTTCGGCGCCGCGCGGATTCGCGCCCTCTGCCACAACCGCGCCCTTCCCGAATCCGACCGGGTCGAGGTCGTCCGCGGCAGCATATCCGACCGGGCGACGGTCGAAGCCGCGATCGAGGGCGTCAGCCACGTCGTCCACCTCGCCACCTGCAAGGAGATGCCCGAGATCGTCATGGACGTGACGGTCAAGGGGCTGTTCTGGCTCATCGAGGCGTTCCGCGCGAGCCCGGCCGAGCGGCGCTTCGTCCTGATCGGCGGCGACGCCGGCGTCGGCCATTTCCATCACCGCCACGACGGCCCCGTCACCGAGGCGACGCCGCACCGCGCCTATCCGGGCGCCTATGCGCTCTCCAAGGTGCTCGAGGAGGTGATGGTCGAGCAGGCCGGCATCCAGTACGGCCTCGACTGGACCTGCCTGCGCGCGCCCTGGATCATGGAGAAGGACGACTTCCGCCACACCCTCTCGTTCGGCGACGACGTCTTCGGCGCTCCCGACTGGAAGACGCTGGTCGCCCCCGAGGTCGCCGCGCGTGCCCGTGCCGAAGGCGCCGTCCCGCTGCTCTACGACGCGGACGGCCGGCCGCTCAGGCGCAACTTCGTCCATGTCGACGACCTGGTCGCGGCGATCCTGATCGCCCTCGAGCATCCGGCCGCCCGCCAGCGGCTCTACAACATCGCGATGGACGAGCCGGTCGACTATGGCGCGCTCGCCGCCTACCTCGCCTCGACGCGCGGGCTGCCGTCGATCGACATCCCGAGCGGCCTGCACTCGACCTGGCTCGACAACCGCCGCGCCCGCCTCGAGCTCGGCTGGCGGCCCGCCTACGACCTCGCGCGGCTGGTCGAGGCCGCCTGGAGCTACCAGCGCGGCTCCGACGACCCGCGCCGGGTCTGGTACCCGGGATGAGCCGGGCCGGGCGACGCCGCAGCCTGCAAACTCTGCTATCGCAAGCCCCCGACTGTGTCAGCCTCAGCCGATATGGTCGACGCGGGTGTTGAGCGGCTCGATCGCCAGCACGACGCCGGCGCCGGCGAGCCGGTCTGCGGCGCGCGCGAGGCAATCGACGAGGGCCTGGCGCTGCGCCACGCGCGGGGTGTCGAGCAGGTTGCCGGTCTGGGCGATCAGGACCGGGGCGCCGAGGCGGCGGGCGTTGCGGATCGAGGCGCCGAGGCCGTCGAGGAACTCGGCGTGGCGGCCGGGGTCGGTCACAGCGTGTTCGGGCGATTCAGCCGCTGGAGCCGGAAGGGGTCTGGTGGCGGATCTTCGCGGCGATGTCGGATGACCCGGACTTCGAGTACCTGATCGTCGACTCCACCATCGTTCGCGCCCACCAGCACGCCTCGGGGGCGAAAAAGGGGGGTCTGAAGATCAGGCCATCGGCCGTTCCCGCGGCGGCCTGAGCACGAAGATCCACATGGTGGTGCGCGGCCTCGGCTGCCCGGTGCGCTTCGCGTTGACCGCCGGCCAGAAGGGGGATGCGCCGCAGGCGGAGGCGTTGCTCGCCGAGCTTCCCGCCGAGGTGGTGATGGCCGACGCCGCTTACGACAGCGACGCCATCCGCGACGTGATCGCCGCGAAAGGCGCCCTGGCCGTGATCCCCAACAATCCCTCGCGCACGCGCAAGCATCCCGTCGACGAGCACCTCTACGCGATGCGGTCCCTCATCGAGTGCTGCTTCTCCAAGCTCAAGCAGTTCCGGCGCGTCGCCACCCGATACGAGAAGACAGCCAGGAACTTCCTCGCCGTAGTCACGATAGCCGCCATCGTCCTATGGATACGATAAGTGTCCACAGCTCCTGAAGTCGCCTGACCCAGCGCAGCGGCGAGGAAGATGGGCTCCGAGCGAATGTCCGAGGTCCTCCCGGGGCGGAAGGTGGAAAGAAGGGGGCGCAGTCCACCCAAAAGACTGCGCCCCCCAGGTCCTGTCAAGACGATGTGACGCAACATCGATTCGAGGGGCCCCGGAATGCATACTGGTTCGGGCAAGTCGCACATTTACTTTTGTTAAGACGAAGGCCGGCCCCGAAGGAACGGCCCCGCCGGCGGCTTCAGATGCTGGTAGCCACGTCCTCAATGCCCGAAGCGATGGCGGCCCGACCGGCGCCGAACACCGCGGCCAGCGCCTCCTCGAGGATGTCCAGCCCCTCGGCGAGCTGGTCGTGCGGGATCACCAGCGGCGCCAGGCATTTCAGCACCTCGTCGTGCGGGCCGGACCGTTCGATGATCAGCCCGCGCGCGAACGCCTCCCGGCTCACCGCGGCGGCGCGCTCGGGATCCGCGCAGAGCAGGCCCTGCATCATCCCGGTGCCGCACACCCGGGTCACCTGCGGGAAGAAGCGCGTCCGCATCGCCGACAGCCGCTGACGGACGAAGCCCGACTTCGCTGCGACCTCCTGCGCGAAGTCGGCCGTCGCCCAGTACTGGCGCAGCATCGAGGTGGCGGTGACGAAGGCGAGATTGTTACCCCGGAACGTGCCGTTGTGCTCGCCCGGCCGCCACTGGTCCGCCTCGCGCTTGAGAAGGACGATCGACATCGGCAGACCAAAGCCCGACAGCGACTTCGACAGGGTGACGATGTCGGGCACGATGCGCGCGGGCTCGAACGAGAAGAAGTGGCCGGTCCGGCCACAGCCCGCCTGGATGTCGTCGACGATCAGGAGCACGCCGTGCCTGGCGCAGACCGCAGCCAGGTTCCGCAGCCATTCGGCGCTGGCGACGTTCAGGCCGCCTTCGCCCTGCACGCACTCGACGATCGCAGCGGCGGGCTGGTCGAGGCCGGAGGACGGGTCCGACAGCGCCCGGTCGAGATACTCGGTCGTGTCCACGCCCGCGCCGAGATAGCCGTCATAGGGCATGACCGAGCTTCCGGACAGCGGGATGCCGGCGGCCCGGCGGTTGTAGCCGTTGCCGGTGGTGGCGAGCGACCCCAGCGAGACCCCGTGGAAGCCGTTGGTGAAGTAGACGACGTTGGTCCTGCCGGTCACCTTGCGGGCGATCTTCAGCGCTGCCTCGACCGCGTTGGTGCCGGTCGGGCCGGTGAACTGGACCACATAGTCGAGCCCGCGCGGCGCGAGGACGATGTCGCGCAGCGCTTCCAGGAACGCCGCCTTCGCCTCGGTGTGCAGATCGAGGCTCATGGCGATGCCGCTCTCGGCCAGATAGCGGACCAGGTCGGCCCGCATGGCCGGGTTGTTGTGGCCGTAGTTCAGCGCGCCGGCGCCGGCGAGAAAGTCGAGATAGCGCCGCCCGCCGGAATCCCAGACCTCGGCGCCGACCGCCTTGGCCAACAGCGCTGGAAACGCCCGCGCATACGACTGAACCGAGGATTCCATTTGCGCAAACACATTCGGCCGGACTTCGGACACCACGATCCCCTCCCCATAAGACCCAGCAATGGAAAGAGAGAGGCGCACCCCTCGGCCCCACTCCCCCGCGTTTCACCATACGTTATTGCGGCAGAAGCGGGTCAACTGTTTTCGAGAGACGCCTGCAAAACGCCGAATTATGGCCGGACAGGCGGCCGCGGATCGTTCGATGAACTCTGGAGCTGAGACCTCGTTGGTCTCGCTTCGAGGTTTTTCGGTGGACGAGATCGGAATCGGTGGCGTGTGGGGGATCTCAGGACGGGCGGAGGCCATAGAGCCTGAGGAAGCGCCCGCCCTTCCAGACGTTCCAGGCGATGGCGACCAGGGTGAAGTGGGTCCGGTTGCGCGCCAGCCCGAGGAAGCGGGTGCGCGCCAGCCGCCACACCTGCTTGCCATGGCCGAAGATGCGCTCGACCCCGGCGCGCGTCACCCCGATCTCCTTGTTGCGCGCGACCTCCGCCGCCAGCAGCGGGGCGTTGCGGTAGCCCTTGCGTTGCACCCGGTCGGCGACACCGCGGGCAGCCAGGGTGTCGCGCGTCTCCTGCGCCGAATAGGCGCAGTCGGCGTAGAGCTCGGTCTCGCCCCCGGTCATCAGCCCCTTCCAGCTCTTGATCTCGTGCGCGTTGCCCGGCGTCACCGTCTGCGCGTGGATGAAGCCGTCCTCGTCGGCGTTGACCTGGAACTGGTAGCCCCAGGTCCCGACCTTGCGCCCGCGCGCATTGATCTTCACGTGCGCCCCCGCCTCCGGGTCCCGGCCGTCCGTCTCGCCCTCGCCGAGCTTCCCCCGCCCGGTCCGCGCCGCCTCGACCACCGTGGCGTCGATGATCGCCACCCGTCCCTCGCCAATGATCACCTTCTTCGCCGCGAGCTGCTCCGTCACCGCCGCGAACAGTGCCGCGAGCTGCCCCTCCGTCTCCAGCTGCGCCCGGAAGCGGCCGATCGTGGTCGCATCCGGGGTCGCGGCATCGAGCTCCAGCCGGCAGAACTTGCGGAACAAGAGATCCCGCGCCAGCTGCGCCGCCAGCTGCTCGTCCGAAAGCCCGTGCCAGATGCCGAGTAGCAGCGCCCTGAGCAGCGTCTGGACCGGATAGCCGGGGCGGCCGGTCGCCTTCTTGCCCTCGTCGACCAGCAGCCCCGCCAGCGCCTCCCAGTCGAAAAGCGCCTCCACCGGGTCGAGCGCCTTCAGCGCGGGGTGATCGAACAGCTCGGGGCCGGCGAAAAGGGCGGGTTGCGTCGCAAAGCTCTTTCTCATGCCAAAGAGCTTAACCCATCGAGATCCCCAACGGAATCCGTGAGTTTTGCAGAGGGCTCTTCGAAGGGAAGAGATCGAGCAAGCCCTCGAGTCGGCCGCCCGCCGGCGCTGAAGCGGGCGGAAGTTTTTCGCCGCTGTCGAGAACCCCGGCCCCGCGGGCGCGTTGACCGGGCATGCACCAAGCCGAGGAACGCACCATGACTCCTTCCGCCGATCATACGGATGACATTGCCCGCGTCGCTCACGCCATCTGGGAAGCCGAGGGCCGGCCGGAGGGTCGTGACCATGAACACTGGATGCGGGCCAAGCAGCTGATCGCAGAGGGCCGCGCCGAGGCCGAGTATCCGGCCGCGGCCGCGCCCGACACCGGCTCGGCGTCGTCGGCGCGACCGGTGCAACCCGGATTCGAGGACGTCCCTCCGGGGATCGTTCCCGAGATGAAGGACGATGCAGGGGCCGAGTTGCGCGAAGAGCCCGGCGGCCGGTTTGCGAAGCAGATCGCCGAGGCGCCGGAGGAAGGCGCCAGCGAGCCCGCGAAATCGGACGCGCCCGGTCCGCGCAATCCCGAAGCTCCGCGCAAGCCGCGCAAACGTGCCGGATCCGGAGCCTAGCCGCCGCGCCGCATGCCTAGCGCCCGGTCTCGGCATTGCCCGCGTCGAGATGTTTCGACTCCGGCGAGCCCCGAAACCGGAGGATGATGGAGAGGACGACCAGCGCCGCCGTGGCAAGGAACTCGGATTGCCAGTTCTGGAACGATTCGAACCAGACATCCGGGTCCCCGAGGTGCGCGAGCAGCGAATGCTGCGGCACGCCGTGCAGAGCCGCCTCCGCCGCTGCCGCCCGGTAGCTCCCCCAGAGGTGCAGGACGAAGGACGCGATGAAGAGGCCGGCCAGCGCGATGCCCAGCGAGTAAGAATAGAGTAGGCCGGCCTTGGTCGCTGTCGGCGATTCCTCCGCCTCCACGTCGGGATCCCTCGACTCGGCTGATCCGCGCTGAAACAGGAATGCGGTCAGGATGACGTAGGCCGCCATCTGCAGGAACTCGCTCTCCCAGTTCTCGAAGACCGCCGAGGCGAAGTCGCCGCTCCAAAGGTAGCCCGGCAGACCAAGTGGCTGGCCGCCATGCTCGACGAGGAAGGTGTTATGCGCCTTCCACCCCGTCAGAGCCATCGCCGCGATGGCGAAGAGAAACAGTGCGGCGAGCACGATGGTAAGGCCGTTGTCGCGCAGGAACGTCCGCGCAGGGCTCCTTGCCGGGGCGGCGCGGGACCTAGCGGCGGACAAGCTTGCTGAACCGGCTGTCGGGCTCGTCCTCGTAGAGGAGCGCGAGCTCGCTTTCCTCGAACTTGTCGAAGAACTCTTCCCAGGTGAGCGCCTCGAGGCCCGGTTCCGGCGCGCCGAAGTCGAGCCGAAGCAGGCCGGCGCTCGGCATAGATCATGTCGCGGTAGTCCTCGGTGAGCTCGTCGTGCAGCGACTTGGGCGCGTGGGCGAGCAGGTTGCGGTGCTTGTGAACCGTGCAGCGCTGGACCGGCGCATCCGGCCACAGCTCGGTCAGCGCCGCCTCGAGGCCCGGAGCGCCGTCGACGATGACGAAGTCCGGCGCCTTCAGGCCGCGGGCGTCGAGGTCGCCGAGGAACGCCCGCCACGCCGCCGTGCTCTCGCCGCCCATGTTCCTGATCGCCAAGAGGACCTTCTGGCCGTCCCGGCGCACGCCGATCGCCGCAAGCACCGAGATCGCCGTCGCCTTCCGGTCGATCCGCGCCTTCACCACCGTGCCGTCCAGGATCAGCCGCACGATGTCTTCCTCGGCAAGGCCGCGGGCGCACCACGCCTCCCAGTCGGTCTTGACCTTGCGCCAGGCTCGGCTCACCACGTCCTTGCTGATCGCACCATCGAACAGGCCGAACAGCGCCCGCTTGACCCGCCAACTCCTCCGCGCCGGTGCCCTTCACTCTCGCCGGGCGGCCGTCCCGCGCGCCTCGGCCCATTTGCGGATGGTTGCGTGGTCGGTCGTTGTCTGCGCCATCGCCAGCTCCTGTGCGTCGATTGCTGCCGAAACGTGCCGCCGGTCGGCGGGTTCCGGGGCGCCGGCGATCCGCAGTCTCAGGCGGAAAGCCACCGCTACCCATGCGCGTCCGGGAACCCGAGGGTCGATCGTCCGATGCGGAGGAACCGGCCCTGTCACCGGGACGTTAGCGAGTTGGTGCGCGGCTGAATCACCGCCGTGGAGGAATGCGATGTTCACCATCGAGCTGCTCGGGGCCCTGCTGCTTCTTGCTGGCCTCATCTACATGGCTCTGGCCGCGATCCAGCGCGGGCGGATGAGCGATCCCGCAACGAAGCCGAACGACGCCGGCAGGCGCACGCTGGAGCCGCGCCATCGGGGCCTGGGCTTTCTCGGCTGGAGGGCCAACTGGCCCGGCCTCGCGATGGCGGCTGTCGGGGGCGTGCTGCTCGTGTCGTCGCTCCTGTAGGGCCTCACACCGTCGCGAGGACGCGGTTCGAGAGCGTGTCTGCGTAGCTGCTGCGAAATTCGAGCTTCGACTCGAGCGCTTGCACGACGCGATCCACGAAGTCGGTTCGGTACATCCTCCCGATGCTCAGCAGGCCGCCCGGCGTGAAGACGTTGATCTCGAGGATCTTGTCGCCGACGAGGTCGAGCCCGACCAGGAAGAGCCCGTCCTGCACCAGCTTCGGGCGGACCATCTCGGCGACGGCGAGCGCCTGCTCGGAGAGCTTCACCTTCTCCGCGGTGCCGCTCGCGTGCATGTTCGAGCGGAGATCTCCGCTTGCCGGGACCCGACGCATGGCGGCGTACTTGCCGTCGCGCTGAAGCGGCATGCCGTTCATCACGAAGAGGCGGACGTCGCCGGCCACCGCCTCCGGGATGTAGCTTTGCGCGACGAGGTATCCCTCGCCCGAGACCGCCTCGAAGATCTGGTTCAGGTTCGAGTTGCCGCTGGAGCCGATCTTGAACACGTTCCTGCCGCCCGAGCCCTGCAGCGGCTTCAGGATCACCCCGCCCGGCTGCTCGTCGATGAAGGCCCGGATTTCCTCGATGCTCTTCGAGATCAGGCTGGCGGGGCGGACGGCCGGGGGAAATCCCTGGAGGTAGAGCTTGTTCTGGGCGAGGGCGAGGCCATCGGGATCGTTCAGCACCAGGACGCCGCGGGCGGCCGCCAGCCGGCCGAACATGGGGCCCGCGCTCGCCGCCCAGGGCCGCTCGGCCGCGTCCTGCGAGGGGTCGCTCCTGAGCATCAGCACGTCGACCTCGCGCACATCGATGGTCCGGGTCACGGCCGCGTCGCTCTGCAGCGCCTGGTACAGGGTCTCGACCTTCTTGTAGGCGGTTCCCGGCAGCGTCCGGGCACGGACCAGCAGGCTGTCGTCGGGGCGGAGCACGAAGTCGCCGGGAGTCACGTAGCAGATGTCGTGCCCGCGGCCGAGGGCGGCGAGCGCGAGCGCTGTCGTGGTGTAGCGTGGATCCTCCCCCTCGATCGAGTTCACGAAGAAGGCGATGCGCATGCTGGCTCCTATGCGATGATCAGATCGGTCGGCGAAAGGCCGCCGCGGGCGGACGCAAGGCGAGCCGCGGCGCCTGGCTGCGATAGGAAAGCCGGGGGGACAGGCGGCGGCCTGAGCAGGCCCCGCGCCTGCAGATCCTCGAGCGCCGGCAGGTGGGCCTCCGACACCTTGCCCATCCAGAAGGGATCGAGCAACCCGCCGCGCCGGACGTGCTCGAGGACGCCCATGAGGCCGCGCAGATAGATCGCGTCCTTCGCCAGCCCTCCGGAGCGATACACGCGCAGGGTGACGTCGAACGCCTGCGCCTCGGAGAGCCCGTGCTCGTTCCTCAGGGTTCGGAACGTCTCGGGAAACTCCGCCCCGTCGAGCATCGCCGCGCAGCCGACGACGCGCGCGGCGACGAGGCGCAACCGCGCCGCGGTCATGCCCCCGGCGAGGTACTCGGCGAAGACCGCGAGCCCCTCCTGGAGGCCGTCGTAGCCGGCGAGCCCGGAGCGGAACAGCCGCAGCCCCTGCGCGTCCCCGGCGAAGTAGGTATAGAGGTGCACGCCGACCTCGTGGCTCAGCAGCGCCTCGACGCGGCCGCGCGGCATGACCGTGCTCCGCGCGATCATCAGCCGTGGCCCGGACACCATCAAGCCTCCCGGCAGGTCGCTCCTGAGCGAGACCCGCGCGGGAAAGCGCATGCCCGCGTCCCGGTACGCCCGGATCATCCGGTGCGCCGCGCGGCGCACGTGGTGGCAGTCGACCGGGTCGCCGGCGGACGACCGGATGGGGACGGACGCGAGAATGCGCTTCGCCGCGTCGAGCAGCGCCGGCACCACCGAGCCGTAGAGCACGCGCGAGGTCTCGCGGAACTGGACGGTCTCCCGCGCGGCGATCATCGTGAGCAGCAGGTCGAGCTCCTGCTGCTTCTGGCGATAGAGGTCGTAGAGCAGCGGATCCTCGAGGTTGTCGAACGGGATGGAGAAGAGCCGCCGCTTCTCGACGTCGACCTCGACGGTCAGCGGCCGGTAGAGCAGCCGTGGCGCCGCCGCGAACCGGCTCGACCGGAACTCCTCCCCGGCCGCGCCGGCGTTGATCGGGGTGATGGCGAGCAGGAAGTCGAACGACCGCGCGATCTGGTCGATGCGGCGGTCGACCCGCTCGACCGCTTCGACGAAGACGCGCCGTCCCAACGCCCGATGGGTGGACGGGGATCCCGTCCCCGACCGGGCGAGGAACGCGGCGCAGGCGCGGAGCATGGCATCGAAGATCGTCGCCACCAGCCGGCGCCGCAAGTCGGGGTAGAGCCGTCCGGTCTTCGGCTCCCGATAGATCGGGGCGAAGGCGATGGCGAGCCGGGCGATCCGGGGATCGAGCGCGGTCGGCCAGGCGGCGTCGCCGGCGACCCTCAGCTCGACCCGGGGAGACCGGTACTTCACCGGCACCTTCGCCATCGCCGCGGCAAAGGCGTCGGCGGCGGAGCGCACGGCTGGCCGGTCCTGCAGCGTCACGATCGTCTCGAAGGCCGGCAGGAACGGGCTGTCCGGCGACAGCAGCCGGTCCTCGTCGAGCTCGGCGACCTCGACGACCATGAACGCGCCAAACTTCCGCAGCATCGCGCGGCCCAGCGCATCGAGAAGCGGCGCGGCGGCATGAAGGTCGGGCGCGACGAGATACGAGGCGTTGGCCGTCGCCACCTCGAGCGCGGCGAGCTGATCGCCATCGCCGGTCGCGTGCAGGCAGAGGAAGGGCAGCGGCCTGTCGATGTGCACGCGGCCGCCGCCGGGCAGGTCGCGGCGCACCGAGGCACCCTTCTCGAGAGACTCGAGGATCTCGCCGACCCCTCCGGCGCGGCCCTCCGCCCGAGCCGTGGCCGCCCCCGTCAACGCGATCTCCCGAGGATGTCCTCGAGCAGCGGCAGGGTGGAGCGCACCATGGCGCGAACCGCGTCGAGCGCTTCGTGGTCCGCCTCGCCGGTCCACTCGTCCATGAAGAACTTCTTGAACTCGACGGCGATGGCGCAGCCGGTCGTGGGAAACTCATGATGAATGAAGCGGGTCTGCTCGCCGCGCCCCTGGAACGCGACGTTCTCGCGCACGTCCATCGGCCGGCCCCGGAACTCGAACGCGCGCAGCCGCTCCATGAACGGATCGACCACATGCGCCCAGCGCCGCCGGTCCATCGAGAACGTGCCGATGTTGACCTGGGGCATCAGATCGGCACTGGCGGCCGGGGCATCCGGCCCGTCGCGCCGGTGGTTGTAGCTGTGCACGTCCAGTACCACGAAACAGCCGAACCGCTCTTCCAGCGGACGCAGGAAAGCGCGCAGATCGCGGTAGTAGAGGTCGTGCAGACGCATGGCCCGGCCGACGAGGTCGGTTGTCGGCGGCTGCGCGAAGACCCGCACGCCCCATGACTGCTCCGGCTGCAGGTACATCGCCAGGTCGCGAGCCCGGTTGAGATCGACGGCGAAGCGCGAGTGATGCGCGACGATCCGGTTAGGCAGGTCCCGGATGAAGTACTCCGTATAGGGATCCTCCTCGCGCAGCCGTGCCTCGTCGCCGATCGCCATAGCCGGCCCGAACCCGGGAGGCAACGCGTGGCCGTTGTGGATGGCGGTGCCGACCACGGGCGAGGCGCCTCGTTGCATGGTCCACCATGTGTCCTTCGCCGTCGCTGCTTCCGGCCAGTCCGTCATACGGCTTGTAACCTTGAGCCCGGCCGCCGGTTCCGCGGGTGGCCGGATTCCGCCGCCGCGCCAAAGAGGATCGAACGAAACGTCTCGCGCGGCGTTGTCCAGGCAAGCATAGGAGATGAATTGTGATGATGACCGATGACCCGCACGATCCTATGATGTTTCGATACCCGGAGGAGCTGCAGGATGAAACGATGCCGGAGGCAGCTCGGGCTTGGCCGCTTTACTTGAGCGGAATCGCTGCATTCGGCTTGGTGCTGCTCGTTAGCTAGTGGATCGAATCCAACGTTTGGTGCCCTCGTTTGACGGCTGCGATGATCCTGTCCGGATCGGCGGTCCAGACGAAGGGCTTCGGTTCTGTGTTGTGCTCGCTGACGAAGCGGTTGATGGCGGCCTGGAGGTCGACGATGGAGCGGAAGACGCCGCGCTTGAGCCGGCGCTTCGAGAGCTTGGCGAAGAAGCCTTCGACGGCGTTGAGCCAGGAGCAGGATGTCGGCACGAAGTGGAAGGTCCAGCGCGGGTGGCGGTCGAGCCACCGGCGGACCTTCGGGTGTTTGTGCGCGGCGTAGTTGTCGAGGATCGCGTGGACGTGCTTGCCATCCGGGACCGCGGCCTCGATGGCGTTGAGGAAGCGGATGAACTCCTGATGGCGATGCCGGGCCATGTTGCGGCCGATCACGGTTCCGTCGAGGACGTTCAGCGCCGCGAAGAGCGTCGTCGTGCCATGCCGCTTGTAGTCGTGGGTCATCGTGCCGGCGCGACCCTTCTTCAGCGGCAGACCGGGCTGGGTCCGGTCGAGCGCCTGGATCTGGCTCTTCTCGTCGACCGAGAGCACGATGGCGTGCGCCGGCGGGTCGAGGTAGAGCCCGACCACGTCACGCAGCTTCTCGACGAACCGCGGATCGTTGGAGAGCTTGAACTGCCGGACCCGGTGCGGCTGGAGCCCGTGGGCGCGCCAGATGCGCTGGACCGAGCTGACGCTGATGCCGGCCGCCTTCGCCATCATCGCGGCGGTCCAGTGGGTGGTCTCCGCCGGCGGATCGGTCAGCGTCAGCGCGACCACGCGCTCCGCCACTTCAGCCCCGAGCCGGGGGATGCGCGGCGGCCGCGTCTTGTCGCGCAGGAGGCCTTCGCAGCCTTCCTCGGCAAAGCGCTCCTGCCAGCGCCAGACGCAGGTCTTCGACTTGCCCGTCCGGCGCATGATCGCGACCGTGCCGAGGCCGTCGGCGCTGAGCAGAACGATCTCGGCCCGCCAGACGTGCTTCTGGGCCGTGTTGCGGTCGCGGACCAGCGCCTCCAGGCGGCGGCGGTCGGCGGGCGAGACGTCGAGGGAGATTCCGGTGCGCATGCACCAAACTCGCACGCCATTCAGCTGGCGGGAATCCCCCGCCGGACTCCACCGTCAGATTTCATCCACTAGATCGGTCCTGCACCTCGGTCAGGGATGAGCACCAAAGAAGAAGGGGCCGGGCATCGCTGCCCGGCCCCTTACCGTCGATTCCTGCCCGGAGGCTTACGCGCCGTAGACGCTGTCGTACGCCACCTGCCGGATCGCGAAGCGCGACAGGCCGAGGTCGCGGAGCTCGCGGGCGTTCAGGTTCTCGAGCTCGTCGCGGGTCTGCCGGTAGAGCCGGTAGTCCGCGAGGCTCTTGCGCACGCGAGCCAGCCAGCCGAGGCCGCCGACGCCGCTGTCGCCGAGTTCGTAAGTAAGCACATTCGCCATCGTAGTCATCCTTTCATCTCGTGGCCGCGGGTCCTCGCCCGACCGCCACTGCTAGTTTCCGTAAACCGCCAGCCGTGCCGTCGGCTCGATCTCGCCGCGCGTCAGGCCAAGGTCGGCCAGTTCCCTCTCCGTCAGCTGTTCGAGCTCGGCGACCGTCGCGCGGTAGGCCCGGTAGTTGCGCCAGGCCCGGCGGAGTCCTCCGAGAAAGCTTCCGGTGTGCTGCTCGCCGGAAACGAGGAGGCCGGTCGGGGACTGGGCAGCCGTTGCTGTCGTCATGTCCGTGTCCTTTCGTCTTCGTTCGGTTTTGAGCGTTTGCACTATTGTGCACTGCAATATAGACGCGGCCCAACGGGGCGCAATGGCGGATGCGGAAACCCTGCCATGCGTCTTATGCATGGCTGTTAACAGACGGTTAATAAATGGAAAAGTGCTCAGACGCCTTCTCCATTCGGGGCGGCTCGGGCCGTATCGCATCGCAAGCGCATCGGCAACCGCAAATCGAACATCCCGATCGACGGCAGATCCCGCGGCTGGCCGAGGCCTTGCCTCCGGGGCGGCGGCGGACGATCTAGAGGCTCAGGCGACCACTACGAGGAGCGATGATGTCCGTCACCCGCGATGCCGTCCTCGCCGCGCTCCGCGGCGTCCCGATGCCGGGCACCGGTGGCAGCATCGTCGACGCCGATGTCGTCCGGGCGGTGACGATCGACGCCGACCGGGTCCGCTTCCTGCTCGAGGTCGATCCGGCGCAGGGCCCGAGGCTCGAGCCGACGCGGGCCGCCGCCGAGGCGGCGGTGGCGGCGCTGCCCGGCGTCGGGACGGTGTCCGTGCTCCTGACCGCGCACGGCCCGACCGCCGCCAAGGCGCCGCCCCCAGACCTGAAGCTCGGCCGGCACCCGACGCCGCAGGCGGGGCCGGTGCCGGTCGCCGGCGTCCGGCGCATCATCGCGGTCGGCAGCGGCAAGGGCGGCGTCGGCAAGTCGACGGTCGCCGCCAACCTCGCGGTCGCGCTCACGCAGGAGGGCATGCGCGCCGGGCTGCTCGACGCCGACATCTACGGGCCGAGCCAGCCGCGGATGATGGGGGTGAGCGAGCGCCCGAAGTCGCCCGACGGCAAGACGATCCTGCCGCTGCACAACCACGGCGTCACGCTGATGTCGATCGGGCTGATGCTGAAGGAGGGCGAGGCCGTGATCTGGCGCGGCCCGATGCTCCAGGGCGCGCTGCAGCAGCTGATGGGCCAGGTGCAGTGGGGCGAGCTCGACGCGCTGATCGTCGACCTCCCCCCCGGCACCGGCGACGTGCAGCTGACCCTCAGCCAGAAGTACGCGATCACCGGCGCCATCATCGTCTCGACGCCGCAGGACGTGGCGCTGCTCGACGCGCGCAAGGCGCTCGACATGTTTCAGAAGACCCGGGTGCCGGTGCTCGGCGTCATCGAGAACATGTCGACGTACATCTGCCCGAACTGCGGCCACGAGGCGCACATCTTCGGCCACGGCGGCGCCCGCGCCGAAGCCGCCAGGCTCGGCGTCCCCTTCCTCGGCGAGATCCCCCTCGACCTCGCCATCAGGGTCGCCGGCGACGGCGGCACCCCGGTGACGGCGGCCTTTCCCGACAGCGCCGAGGCACGCGCGTTCCGCGCCATCGCGCGGCGGCTCATCGCCGGCGGCATCGTCTGAGCGGGCGCGGCGGGCCGCCAACCGCCCGAAGCCGTGCGGCTTGCCACGAATTTGTAAACAAATCTATGCTGCATCAGGTGATTCTGTCCCGACCCCGCGGGGTTGCAGGGCCAGCGCGCGCCGAAAAGACGGGACTGTACAGGGAGACTTCCATGAAACGAATTCTGCTTGCGACCGCCGCGAGTGCGGTGCTCGCTTCCGCCGCAGCCGCGCAGGACGCCGCCAATGTCGGCATCATCCTCGGCTTCACCGGTCCGCTCGAGTCGATCACGCCGGGCATGGCGGCCTCGGCCGAGCTCGCCTTCAAGGAGGCCTCCGATTCCGGCAAGCTGCCGGACGGCCTCACGCTGAATCCGGTCCGCGCCGACTTCGACCTGCATCGACGCCGCGGCCGCGACCACCGCCGCCACCAACCTGATCACCGGCGAGAACGTCGCGGCGATCATGGGGGCCGACTGCTCCGGCGTGACGACCGCCATCGCCAACAACGTGGCGATCCCGAATGGCGTGGTCATGGTCTCGCCGTCGGCGACCTCGCCGGCGCTCACCGACATCGAGGATGACGGCTTCTTCTTCCGTACCGCCCCGTCCGACGCCCGCCAGGGCGAGATCCTCGCCAACATCGTCAAGGAGAAGGGGATCGACAACGTCGCCATCACCTACACCAACAACGACTATGGCAAGGGCTTCGCCGACAGCTTCGCCGCCGCCTTCCAGGGGCTCGGCGGCACTGTGGCGATCAACGCCGCGCACGAGGACGGCAAGGCCGACTACTCGGCCGAGGTCGCGGCGCTGCAGGCCTCGGGCGCTCCGGCGCTCGTCGTGCTCGGCTACGTCGACCAGGGCGGCGTCGGCATCACCCAGGCCTCGCTCGACACCGGCGCCTTCGAGCAGTTCTTCTTCGGCGACGGCATGTACGGGCAGAGCCTGATCGACTCGATCGGCGACGAGATAAACGGTAAGGTCGTCGGCACCCTGCCCGGCGTCGAGGGCGAGGCCGCCGACAAGTTCGCCGCCCTGGCGCAGGCCGCCGGTATGGACCCGACCGGCACCTACGTACCGGAGTCCTACGACGCCGCCGCGCTGATCGCGCTCTCCATCGCCGCGGCCGGCGGCCCCGACCGCACCGGCATCCGCGACAAGCTGCTCGACGTCGCCAACGCCCCCGGCGAGCAGATCTTCGCGGGCGAGCTCGCCAAGGGCCTCGAGCTCGCCGCCGCCGGCACCGACATCGACTACGTCGGCGCGACGGGCGTCGAGCTGGTCGGCCCCGGCGAGGCGCAGGGCTCGTACCGGGTCTACGAGATCGTCGACAACGCGGCCAAGACCCTCGAATACCGCTGATCGCAACCGGGTGGCCGGCCCGCCGGGCCGGCCACCGCCAACGAGAGGCGGCGCATGATCCGAGTCGAGGATCTCCACATGCACTTCGGCGGCATCCGGGCCGTCGACGGCGCCTCGATCGTGATCGGCGACGGCTCGATCACCGGCCTGATCGGCCCGAACGGCGCCGGCAAGTCGACGCTCTTCAACGTCATCGCCGGCCTCTTCGCCCCGACCTCGGGCCAGGTCTGGCTCGACGACGAGGACATCACCGGCCTCGCCCCGCACGCGCTGTTCCACAGGGGGCTGCTGCGCACCTTCCAGATCGCCCACGAGTTCTCGACGCTCAGCGTCCGCGAGAACCTGATGATGGTCCCGGCCGGGCAGCCGGGCGAGGTGCTCTGGGACGCCTGGTTCAAGGGAAGCAGCGTGCGCGCCCGCGAGGCCGAAGTGCGCCGCCGCGCCGACGAGGTGATCGAGTTCCTCGAGATCAGCCACGTCGCCGACGAGCTCGCCGGCAATCTCTCCGGCGGCCAGAAGAAGCTCCTGGAGCTGGGCCGCACCATGATGGTCGACGCCAAGATCGTCTTCCTCGACGAGGTCGGCGCCGGGGTGAACCGGACGCTCCTCAACACCATCGGCGACGCGATCATCCGGCTCAACAAGGAGCGCGGCTACACCTTCTGCATGGTCGAGCACGACATGGACTTCATCGGCCGGCTCTGCGACCCGGTCATCGTCATGGCCGAGGGCAAGGTGCTGACCATCGGCCACCCTACCGACGTGATGAAGAACGAGGCGGTGATCGAGGCCTATCTCGGCCGCGGCCTCAAGAACAAGCCGGCCCGCAAGGCGACCGGCGCGGCGGCGCCGGCATGAGCGCAGGGTCAGAAGGGACCGGGATGGCGCGGCTGGTAGAAGCCGATGCGGCTGCCACCCGGCAGTGTGAACGCGGACAGGAGACCCCAGCCCTCGTCGGTCACCGGGGCGGCCTGAACGCCGTTCGCCTCGAGCGCGGCAACGGCCGCCGCGACGTCCTCGCAGATCAGGTACAGCTCCTGGCTCGTCCGCGTGTCGTCGGGATGGATCGCCGCCTCGCCCGGCGGCAGGGCGAAGATCAGCCAGCCGCCGCCCGCGTCCACGTGCGCGAAACCGAGCACGTCGCGCAGGAACGCCCGATCCGCCTCCGCGTCGCGCGAGAAGATGACCGTATGGGCTCCGCTGAACAAGCCGCCTGCCACGGCTTCCGGCATACCACCGGACAGGCGTCCGGGCAACGCGGGCAGCGCGCATGAGCTACCTGGCCGGCGAGGCGATGACCGGCGGCTACGGCAGCGGCGCCGACATCCTGCACGCCTGCACCATCGCCGTCGACAAGGGCGAGATCGCCGTCATCGTCGGCCCGAACGGCGCCGGCAAGTCGACGGCGATGAAGGCCGTGTTCGGCATGCTCAACCTGCGCTCCGGGCGGGTCACGCTCGACGGCCGCGACATCACCGGCCTCTCGCCGCAGGAGCGCGTGCACTCCGGCATGGGCTTCGTGCCGCAGACCTCGAACGTCTTCGTCAGCCTGACCGTCGAGGAGAACCTCGAGATGGGCGCCTACATTCGCGAGGACGACTTCGGCGAGACGATGGAGCAGGTCTTCGCGCTGTTCCCGATCCTGCGCCAGAAGCGCCGCCAGCCGGCGGGCGAGCTCTCCGGCGGCCAGCGCCAGCAGGTCGCCGTCGGCCGGGCGCTGATGACCCGGCCGCGGCTCCTGATGCTCGACGAGCCGACCGCCGGGGTCTCGCCGATCGTGATGGACGAGCTCTTCGACAAGATCCTCGAGGTCGCCGCCACCGGCATCGCGATCCTGATGGTCGAGCAGAACGCCCGCCAGGCGCTCAACATCGCCGACCGCGGCTACGTGCTGGTCCAGGGCCGCAACCGCTTCACCGACACGGGCGAAGCCCTTCTCGCGGACCCTGAGGTCCGCCGCACCTTCCTCGGGGGCTGACGATGGAGAACCTCCTCAACGCCCTCGTCCTCCTCGCGAACTTCGTCATCATCCCGGCGATCGCCTACGGTTCGCAGCTCGCGCTCGGCGCGCTCGGCGTCACGCTGATCTACGCGGTGCTGCGCTTCTCCAACTTCGCGCACGGCGACATGATGGCCTTCGGCACGATGATCGTCATCCTCGCCACCTGGGCGCTGCAGGCCGCCGGCATCGGCATCGCGCCGCTGCCGACCGCGCTCCTCGCGCTGCCGATCGGCATCCTCGGCGCGGTCGTGCTCGCGCTCGCGACCGACCGCTTCGTCTATCGCTTCTACCGCGCCCGGCGCAGCGACCCGGTGATCTTCGTCATCGCCTCGGTCGGGGTCATGTTCATCTACAACGCGCTCACCCGCTTCGTGATCGGCACCGACGACCAGCGCTTCGAGGACGGCGAGCGCTTCGTGATCCGCGTCGGCGATTTCCGCGACTGGAGCGGCCTCGAGGAGGGGCTGGCGCTGCGCTCGTCGCAGGTGCTGACCGTCATCGTGATGCTCGTCACCGTCACCGCGCTGTTCTGGTTCCTGCAGAAGACCCGGACCGGCAAGGCGATGCGCGCCTATTCCGACAATGAGGACCTGGCGCTCCTTTCGGGCATCAGCCCCGAGCGCATCGTCGCCATCACCTGGATCCTCGCGGCGGCGCTGGCGACGATCGCGGGCACCCTCTACGGCCTCGACAAGTCGTTCCGCCCCTTCACCTACTTCCAGCTGCTCCTGCCGATCTTCGCCGCCGCCATCGTCGGCGGCGTCGGCCAGCCGATCGGCGCCATCGCCGGCGGCTTCATCATCGCCTTCTCCGAGGTGATGGTGACCTACGCCTACAAGGGCTTCCTCAGCTACTTCATGGCCGAGCCGCCCGCGGGGCTCGTGCAGATGCTCGGCACCGACTACAAGTTCGCGGTTTCCTTCATCATCCTCGTCGTCGTGCTGCTCGTGCGCCCGACCGGCATCTTCCGGGGGCGGGTGATATGAGCAACGCGCCGCGGATCGCCGTCCTCTACGCCGTGATGGCCGCGCTGATTCTCGCGGTCGGGCTGTTCCAGAGCTGGATCGTCGCGCTGACGATCCTCAACCTCTGCCTGATCTCGGCGGTCATGGCGCTCGGCGTCAACATCCAGTGGGGCTATGCGGGCCTGTTCAACGCCGGCGTCATGGGCTTCGCCGCGCTCGGCGGCATCGCCGTCGTCCTCGTCTCGGTGCCGCCGGTCGCCGGCGCGCTGGCGGCGGGAGGCGTCAACCTGTTCCTCACCGTCGTCGTCGTCCTCGGCACCGTCGGCGCCGCGCTCTTCGTGCGCGAGCGCGTCCCCGGCTACCTGCGCGGCCCCGCGAGCATCCTGACCGTCCTCGTCGGCTACTTCGTGATGCGCTTCTTCCTCGATCCCGCCAGCGACGCCATCGAGGCGATCGACCCGGCCCGCGCCGGCTACCTCGGCGGCCTCGGCCTGCCGGTGCTGTTCTCCTGGGCGGTCGGCGGCCTCTTCGCCGCCGGCGCGGCCTGGCTGGTCGGCAAGGTCGCGCTCGGGCTGCGCTCCGACTACCTCGCCATCGCCACCCTCGGCATCGCCGAGATCATCCTCGCGGTCCTGAAGAACGAGAACTGGCTGACCCGCGGCGTCAAGAACGTGACCGGCCTGCCCCGGCCGGTTCCCGACGAGCGGGCGCTGCAGGCGGCCCCCTGGATCGCCGACCTCGCCGAGCGATTCGGGTCGAACACGGTGACGACGGCCGCCATCGTCTCGCGCCTCGGCTACGCGCTCCTCTTCACCGCGGTCCTCGTCTTCGTCTTCTGGCTCGCCGAGCGGGCGCTGCGCTCGCCCTGGGGCCGGATGATGCGGGCGATCCGCGACAACCGAGACGCCGCCGAGGCGATGGGCAAGGACGTCACCCGCCGCCACCTGCAGGTCTTCGTGCTCGGCTCGGCCGTCATCGGCGTCGCCGGCGCCATGCTCGTGACCCTCGACGGCCAGTTCACCCCCGGCTCCTACAACCCGCTGCGCTTCACCTTCCTGATCTGGGTGATGGTGATCGTCGGCGGCTCCGGCAACAACTGGGGCGCGGTGCTCGGCGGCTTCCTGATCTGGTACGTCTGGGTGGTGGCCGAGCCGGCCGGCAGCTGGCTGATGCGGACGCTCACCGCCGGCATGACCCCCGGCAGCTTCTGGCAGACGCACCTCCTCGCCGCCGCGCCGCATTTCCGGCTGCTGCTGATGGGCGCGATCCTGCTCCTGGTGCTCCGCTTCGCGCCGCAGGGCCTGATCCCCGAGCGCACCAGCCGCCGGCACTGACCGGCCGCACGGCTTTTTTCGCTCGGAACCAATGACCTCCGGTCCGCGGCGATGGCCCGGAGAGAACCGGGATGTAAACGCTCTCGCAAAAGTTGACTTTTTCCACCTTACCGCGTACAGTGCCCGTCATTAGCGGGGTTGGTGGGGACCATCACGCCAATACCATAAGTAATTTGCTCTGAGACTGCTTAGGTGCGCTCAGCGTTCCCTTTGGCCGTGGGATGTGGCAGTAGAGGGCCAGGCGTAATGATTTCAGCGACCAAAGGCGGAGACGCGCCGGTCTCCGGCATCGAGCACGTGCGTCCGACGCCACCGGGGCACAGGCCCCCGTCGAGGACGCGCCCAGTCTGCCCGTTCGAGCAGAACTCGCTGGCCGTCATTCGAATTCTTCTGGTCGACCCGCGCCCGCTCACGGCGGCGGCGGTTCAGGCCTTCCTGGAGGCGGCTGGTGGACAGGCGGGGAGGCCTCGCTTCGAGGTCACCACCATTCCGCTTGCCGGAACCGTTCCCGCCGAGCAGTCCTTCGACCTGCTCCTGCTTCACGTCTCGCCTGCGGCCGATCTGTGCGGCCAGGTGGAAAAGTGCCTCTGCGCGCTTCCGGCCGTGCATCGCAGGATCCCGACGGTCATCTTCGCCGACAACGGTTCGGCCAGCGATGTCGCGGCGGCGATCCGTGCCGGTGCGCGGGGCTACCTGCCCTCGAGCCTCGACAGCGGAAAGATCGTGATGGCGCTGCAGCTGGTGGCGGCCGGGCTTGCGGTACTGCCGTCGACGGCGCTTTCGCAGATCGGCCCGACGTCGGGCCCCAACGCGGACGCGGGGGGTACCGAAGCGAGCGGTCGCGCCCTGACGCTGCGTGAGCGCGAAGTTCTCCGGCGTCTGCAGGACGGCAAGCCCAACAAGCTGATCGCGCGCGAGCTCGGCGTGAGCCAGAGCACCGTGAAGATCCACGTCCGCAGCGTCTTTCACAAGCTTGGGGTCCAGAACCGGACCGGGGCGGCGCTGGCCGCCGGTCAGGTCCTGCTCGGTCGCAGCGACGACATCCAGGACCGAAGGGATCTCTGAGTCGGGCGAAATCTCACCCGGCTCCCTTTGCATATCTGCAACGGTATTGCGAGCCGGGCGCGGCGGGTCACCGAATTGGGTGGACCGGTTCGCGTCCTCTGCTGCACCCTCGCCGGATGCTTTCACGTGCCGTAGCGACAGGATCCACCTCGCCTGCGGCGCAGGCCCGCGGACTGCTGATCGCGGCACTGGCGCTTGTGGCAGCCGTCGCGCCCCTGCGCGCCGCCGAGCCGCTGGACCTGGCCCAGCTCGACGCGATCACGGCCGGCAAGGTCACGGCGACGGCCCTGGCCGAGGCCGCCGCACGCGGCCCGCGCGCCTGGACCTTCACTTCGACCGATGTCGCCGTGCGGCGGAGTCGGATCGCATCGGCCGTCCTCCGGCGGGTGAACGGACGGCTGGTGGTAGCCCGAATGGGCGAGGATCGCGACATCGAGGTCGGCTTCGCCCGCGCCGAGGCGCGCGCCTCGGGCGTGGCTCCGACCGTGGCGTGCTCGGCCGACCTCCGTTTCTCGGCCCGGCCCGACGTCCGGCTGGTTGAATCGAGGCGGAATATTCAGTCGCATTCCGCCAGCTGCCTCTGCGCGACGTTCGGCTTCGCTGTCCAGAGGAACTAGGTCCATCGGCCCGAGGTCACTCGGCTACTCCACTGAACTCACGATATTTTTCCCGCCACCTACGGGCGCGGTTCTGGGACGGGACGCCCGTGACTCATATCCTCCGGTCAGCCCCGGCTGCCCGTCCGGCCAACGAAAATCCGAGTATCTAGTCAGTACGCCATCTTGCAATAAAGTTTCCTCTGGCCGCATATTCGCCCCGATTGATTGATATCGCGACATTTCAAACTTCAAGACCTTCGATAGCTCGGAATTCTCCTGCCTGAATTCAGTTTTAAATTGCGTGGCCCGCAAGGGCTGCCTGGAGGTTGACCATGAAACTCGTCCTGCAACTTGTCTGCGGCAGCGTCTGCCTGCTCGGGACCGCCGTCGTTGCGGATCCGCTGCCGCAGCGGCGTGCGCTCGGTGCGCTCGAGCTCGACGCCATCACCGCCGGCGCCACCGCCGGCGCCGCCGGGGGGGCGATCGCGATCGATCCGACCTTCGCCACGACGGAAAGCAACGTGGGGGCGGCCGTGGCGACGCGGACCTATGGCGGCGGCTACACGGGATCGAGCGCGGCGAGCGGGGCCGTTGCCGGCGCGTACACCGCCGGCGGCGGGCCCCGGGGGGCTGCGGCCACGTCCTCGGCCTCGACACCGGAGGGACCGGCGGGGTCGAGCGTGATCGCGATCGACGGCGGCGTCAACTCGAGTTCGGCGACCTACGCAATCTCGGCCAGGTCCTCGCATTCCATTCTCTGGCATGGCTTCTGAGCCAACCGCCGAGCATCTCTTTTCCATCCGAATTCAGTCGGCACCTCGCAAGGCTTCGTCGCGATCCCGAAGCTCCTGCAGCCGGCTGTCCCTTCCGGATCGCATAGACGAAACTCTTTTGAGCCCATGGAGATCATTATGAAAAAGCTTGCTTTTGCTGCGGCGCTCGGGCTGCCGCTCGTCACCGCCGGCTTCGCCTCGGCGGGCGGCCCGGTTCCGCTGACCGACCGCCAGATGGATGCCGTCTCGGCCGGCGGCATTTCGGCGGTGCTCGTCGAACAGATCGCCCTCGCGTCCGGCACCAATGTCGCCGCGACCAGCGTCAAGGCGGCGGCCTTCACCGCGCCGATCGCGCAGGTCACCGCCGGCTCTACCGTCGTGACGCTGGAGCTCAACGGCGCGGTCGCCTCGACCACGGCGCAGAACTGATCCCGCCACAACCCATTCGATGGAGACCACAATCATGCGTAAGAGCGTCCTTTTCCTCGCGGGCGGCTTCATGATCGCTGCCGGTGCCGCATTCGCCGACGGGCCGCGTCAGCTCAGCGATGCGCAGCTCGACAACGTGTCCGCGGGCGCGACCGCGGCCGTCGTCGGCTTCTCCGGCGGCGCCGGCGACCTTCTCAACGTGACCCACATCAAGCAGGCCGCGGTCGTCGCCGGCGGTGCCGCGGTCGCCGCCGGCAGCGCCACGAACGTCTCGGCGAGCCTGCTCTTCCCGGCGGCGAGCGCCAGCGGCCAGACGGTCTTCGTCAGCAACTGACGCGTCTCCGACCGCTCCCCGAGCCGTTGCGGCGCCCCGAGACCCCCGGGGCGCCGCTTCCGTTCGCTGTGACGGGAATGCCGCACCCGGCGGGCCTCGGGCCCATCGATGCATCACCCGAAGCTTTCTCGATTCTTAACGATCTGTTAATCAATTCTCGGGTGAGGCAAACATGTCCACCGCCTGTGACTGTGAGGCGAGAGCAGTATCATGGAATTCGCGACCTCCCGTCGCCGGTTCTTGCTCGGCGGCGCAGTTGCCGCGGGCTGTCTTGCGATCGGGGACCGTCTGTCCGCGCAGGGCGCCGGCCACGTCCGCTCGCTGCTCGAGATCCGGCGCGAGAACGTCGTGGTGCAGGAATGGGACCTCAGCTGCGGCGCCGCCGCGCTCGCCACGATCCTGCGCTACCAGCACGGCGACGACGTCAGCGAGCGAGCGCTGGTCGAAGGCCTGATCCGTCGCGACATCTACATCGAGAACCCCGAGCTGGTGCGCGTTCGCGAGGGATTCTCGCTGCTCGACCTGAAGCGCGTCGTCGAACAGCGCGGCTACAACGGCTTCGGCTACGGCGACCTGACCTTCGCCGACCTCATGGACCTCGCGCCGATCATCACCCCGATCGATCCCAAGGGCTACAATCACTTCGTCATCATGATCGGCCGCATCGGCGACGACGTCCAGCTCGCCGACCCGGCCTTCGGCAACACCACGATGGCGGTCGAGCGCTTCCAGCGCGTCTGGATGGATTTCCCCGACTTCGGCCACGTCGGCTTCATCGTGACCAGGGGCGATGAAGCCGCGCCGCCGGGCAGGCTTCGCCCGAATCCGCGGGTTTTCATGATCCCGCCCCTCGGACAGATCCGCGCGGCGCTGTTCTAGAACGAGAAAAGGGACCGTGATGTCAAACCCGATGACGATGCCGATGCGTGCCTTCGCGACGCCGACACGGACCGGCGTCGTCATCCTGCTGGCGCTCGCCGTGCCGGTGGCCGCGCAGGAGTTCACCGTCGACGAGGAGGCGGCCGAGCAGGCGATCGCGCGCGCGCTGGTGCAGAGCGGCTCCGTCCTTCTCCCAGCGCGCAGCGTCGAGGTGGTTCCCTTCTTCAGCTACTCCCGCAACGAGAACGAGGTCGCGGGCGTGCCGGTCCTCGTCGATGGGCAAATCGTCGGCTCGAGCATCGTCCTCGAAAGCAACCAGACGAGCGGCGGCATCACCGTCCGCGGCGGGCTGCCCTGGAACGGGCAGGCGCAGATTTCCGTTCCCCTGACCTACACCCAGCGCGATCAGGAGTTGCGCGTCCTCGGAGCCCCGGCGCAAAGCACATCCTCGAACCTTTCCGGTCTCGGCGACGTCCAGCTGTCCTATACCCAGCAGTTCCGCAACGACAGCGGCGGCCTGCCGAGCCTGCTCGGAACCGTGCTGTGGGATTCCGACACCGGCGCGACCGACGAAGCCGAGGGCCTCTTCCTCGGTAGCGGATTCCAGGAGGTCGGCGTCTCCCTGACCGCCACCCAGCGCCAGGACCCGTTGGTGTTCTCGGGCCGCCTCGGCTACGAATGGGCCTTCGAGAACGACGACGTCCAGCCCGGCAACGAGTTCCTGATGGCCGCGGGGGCCTTCCTGGCGGTCAACCCCGAGACGTCGCTGCAGTTCGGCCTCTCGCTCAACTACGCCGACGACCTCCAGGTCGGCGGCGAGACCATCGCCGGATCGGATCAGCTGGCCGCCTCGCTCGACCTCGGGGTCGCGACGATCCTGCGGCGCAACACCCTGCTCGACGCCACCGTCAGCATCGGCCTCACCGAGGACGCCTCGGACTTCGGGTTCGCCCTCAACCTGCCGATCCGCTTCAGCTTCTAGGCCCAGCCCCTCCACCTTGGGCGGCTCGGAGCGCGTTTTCAATTCGCTCGAGCAGGATTCGGGTGGCGAAGGCGCGATTCTGTTACAAACATTCTGTCTTATCGTCTCCCTGACATATCCGCTTCGCAGGACATGATACGCAACCTCGACATCGCGGCCATGCGGTCGTTTCTCGCTGTAGCCGAGATGGGCGGGATTACGCGGGCGGCGACGCAGCTCAACCTGACGCAGTCGGCGGTCTCGCTGCAGATCAAGCGGCTGGAGGAGCTCTTCGGCCAGCCGTTGTTCGAGCGCACCGGACGCGGCGTGACGCTGACCAGCCAGGGTGAGCAGCTGGTCGGCTACGCCCGCCGATTGCTGGCCGCGAACGACGAGACCTGGAGCCGGATGGCCGAGCCGGCGCAGTTCGGCGAGATCAATCTCGGGTCGCCGGACGACCTGCTCTATCCCCACGTCCCGCGCGTGATGAGCGCGTTCGCGCGGTCGCACCCCCGGGTGAAGGTGCGGCTGCATTCGGCGCAGACGGCGACGCTGAAGGAGCGGTTCGGCCGCGGCGAGCTCGATGTCATCCTGACCACCGAGGCCGAGGTTGGCCCGTTCGGCGAGGTGCTCGCCACCGACCCGCTGGTCTGGATCGGCGCCCCCGGCGGCGAGGCGTGGCGGCGCCGGCCGCTGCCGCTCGGTACCGTCGCCGGCTGCATCTTCAACCGCGCGGCGATCGAGAGCCTGAACGCGGCGGGTTTCGACTGGAAGCTCGAGATCGACTCGGTCACCAACCCGGCGATGGACGCGAGCATCGTCGCCGACATCGTGGTGCGGCTGCAGATGCGCAGCACGGTCCCGGCGCAGTTCGAGATCGTGCCCCACCACGGCGCGCTGCCGCCGCTCCCCGAGTTCTGCGTCAACATGTACGTCACGCAGGGACCGCGCCGGCGGCTGGCCGAGCCGCTCGCGCTGCGGCTCCGCGCCGCCTATGCCGATACCGCAGCCATCGCGGCCGAGTAGACGCCGGCGCTCTCAGCGCCGGCCATGAGCCTCGGCAATGGGTGGGATTGCGCAAACTCGTTGGACAGTCCGGGCGTGCTTCCGCGATACTCTTGGCATTGAAGCCAGTCGATTGACTCAGACACCCCCACGAGCATTGGGCCGAGACCGATAGCCTTCCGGCGACGGAAGCATCCGATGGCGGAGCCTCATCGGCATCCGTCGCGCATTCCGGATGCGCCGGTAGAGCCGGCCGGGTCGGGGCCAGGCGATGACCGAAAGGACGAAAATGGCTACCCTCGACCTCAGCACGGCGAAGTATTCCTTCTCCATGACCGACCCCGACCTCGTGACCTTCGGCGCCGGCGACGGCGTCGGGACCTCCACGGGCTGGAGCTATCTCACGACCGGGGGCGACGACGTCCTCGTCGCCGGCCAGGGGATGACCTTCAACGCCGCGGGGCGGCCGACCTCGGGGACCGCGACCGCCATCGAGATCGATGTCGGCAACGACGATCCGGGCAGCCCGGAGCTGGTGATCACCGGCATCAGCATCCCGGCGTCGGCCCTCGACGACGGCCCCGGCAGCTTCTGGCGCTTCCTCGAAGGCGACGACGTGATCCTCGGCCCCGAGCTGGCGAAGGGCGCCTCGGGGGGGACGTTCACCCTCTTCGGGGACGGCATCGCGGCGCGGAACGGGGCCACCGGCGGCCGGGACGTGATCCACCTCGGGGACGGATTCGTCCAGGCCGCCGGCGACGTGGCGGACGTCGGCAGCCAGCAGGCGGGGGCACCGACCGCGGACTACCGCGGCGGCGATGACGAGATGCTCGGCCTGTTCAGCGACCGCCACCAGATCGTGGCCGGCGACGCCTTCGCCGTCTACGCGGGGAGCCGGCTGACCGGCGGGAACGACAGCATTGTCGTGCGCTCGACGTACTCGGGCTCGTCCGTGGCCGGCGATGCCTACAACGTGGTGGGCACCGCCGGGTCCCTGGCGAGGCTCGTCGGCGGCGACGACACCATCTCGACCGGCTACGGCGCGACCCTGTACGGCGACGTCTTCACCTTGCAGTCGCGCGGTTCCGTGCAGGGCGGCGACGACAGGATCTACGGCGGAATTTCCAACAATCTCATCGTCGGCGACGTGTATCGCACGACATCCGCCGACGGCGTGGTGATCGGCGGCGACGACGTCATCGACGGTGGCGCCGGCGACGACACCATCTCCGGCGACGTGTACAGCGCCTACTACCTCGGCACCAGCATGACCGGCGGCGCCGACACGATCCGCGGGGGCGTCGGCAACGACAGGATCTACGGCGACTCCACCGACAACAACCTCAACGCGCGCGGCATCGGCGGCAACGACCGGCTCTATGGCGAGGACGGCAACGACCAGATCTTCGGCCACGGCGGGGACGACATCCTGGATGGAGGCGCAGGCGCCGACGAGCTCTGGAGCGGCGATGGCAACGACTGGCTGTCCGGCGGCGCCGGGATCGACCGGCTCATCGGCGGCGCTGGCGACGACCAGCTCGACGGCGGGGCGGACGCCGATGCCATGTACGGCTGGGGCGGCAACGACACCTACTACGTCAACAGCAGCGGCGACGTGGTGCGGGAGGAGATCGGCGCCGGCATCGACACGGTCTGGAGCACTGTCGCCATCACCAGCCTCGCCGCCAACGTCGAGCACCTGCACTTCAACGGGGTCGGAAGCTTCACCGGGATCGGCAACGAGTATGCCAACACCATCACCGGCAGCATCTGGTCCGACCGGCTGGAAGGGGCCGGGGGCGACGACCTGCTGGTGGGCGGCGGCGGGCCGGACGCGCTGATCGGCGGCGCCGGCGTCGACACCGCCTCCTACGCGACGGCCTCCGAGGGCATCGACGCCCGGCTGCTCGGCGGCGGCTATGCCGGAGACGCGACCGGCGACAGCTACTCGGGCGTCGAGAACCTCGTCGGCTCCGCCTTCGCCGACGTGCTTTACGGCGACGCCGGCGGCAACACCCTCGCCGGCGGAAACGGCAGCGACAGCCTGGCCGGGATGGACGGCGACGACGTGCTGCGCGGCGGCAGCGGACCCGACGAGCTGGTCGGCGGCCGCGGCGCCGACGTCTTCGACTTCGACTCGGTCGCCGAGTCGGTGCCCGGGGCGCGCGACATCATCCGGGCCGACATCAACTTCGGCCTCGTGTTCGAGGGTGTCGGGCTCGCCGGCGGCGACCGCATCGACCTTTCGGGCATCGACGCGAACACTGGCGCGGCCGGCAACCAGGCCTTCGCCTTCGGAGGCACCGGGATCGGCCGCGTGTCGCTGGTCGACACGGGCGGCAACACCCTCGTGCGCTGCAACACCGACCGCGACGCCGACTTCGAGCTCGAGCTCGTCATCGAGGACGGCACCGCCCTCGCCTCCGCCTACCGCGACATCGATTTCATCCTCTGACCCCGACGCGCGCCCCGACCGAGGGAGCAAACGACATGGCCAGCCTCAACCTCCAGGCCGCGACAGGCGACGTGCGCCTGAACGATCCGAACCTCGTCGGCTTCGGCGCGCTCGACGGCACCCCCACCTCCACCTCCTGGAGCTACCTCACGCCCGCGGGGCACCGGGTCAGCGTCACGGGCACGGGCATGACCTACGACGCCGCCGGGCGCCCGATCGCAGGCACCGCGACCTCCATCTCGATCGACCTCGGCGCCGACGGCGTCGCGGACGTGCTCATCGGCGGGATCAGCGTCGCGGCGGCGACCCTCGACGACGGCCCGGCGAGCTTCTGGCGCCTCCTCGAAGGCAACGACCTGATCCGCGGTCCGGAGGGGTACGCCCCGTACACGGAAGCCTTCATCGTCGGGGACGGCGTCACGGCCCGGCCCGGAGACGGCTTCGGCGGCCTCGACATCATCCACGTCGGCAAAGTCAGCGCCTACGTCAGCGGTGACGTGGAGAACGTCGGCAGCCCGGTGGCCGGATCGCCGCCGTCGCACTATCGCGGCGGCAACGACGAGATCCTCGGGCACGTCACCGAGGAAGGCCAGGGCGTCGTCGGCGATGCGTCGCGCGTCTACGGGGGAAGCCGGCTCACCGGGGGCAACGACACCATCCTTCTCCAGTCGTCCAACGTCACCACGCATGTCTCAGGCGACGCCGGCGACGCGGTCGGAGAGGTCGTCGGCGGCGACGACCACATCACCGTCGGCTGGGACTACCGCGGCGAGATCGCCGGCGACGTCGCGGAGGCCCACCCGCCGAGCCGCGTCGAGGGCGGCGACGACACGATCTACGGCGGCGGCCTCGGGGACTGGATCGCGGGCGACGTCTACTTCCTGCGGGGCGGGCGGCTCATCGGCGGCGACGACACCATCGACGGCGGCGGCGGCAACGACGTCATCGCCGGCGACGCCTACGAAGTCAGGCCCAACTCGATCGTGACGGGCGGCGACGACCTCATCCGGGCCGGCGGCGGCAACGACGAGGTCTACGGCGACGCCGGCTATGGCCCCACCGGCCCCATCGGCATCGGCGGCAACGACCGCATCTACGGCGACAGCGGCAACGACCGGCTGCACGGCGACGGCGGGGCCGACACCATCGACGGCGGCACGCAGTCCGACACGATCTACGGCGGCGACGGCGACGACTGGCTCGCGGGCGGCGCCGACAACGACCGGATATACGGCGACGCCGGCAACGACCTGCTCGACGGCGGCGCCGGCGCCGACGTGCTCGTCGGCCTGACCGGCGACGACACCTACTTCGTCAACGACCCCGGCGACATCGTCTCCGAGCTGGCGGGCTTCGGCACCGACACGGTCTGGACCACGCTCGGCACCGCCACCCTCTGGGCCAACGTCGAGATCCTTCGCTTCAACGGCGTCGGCAACTTCGCCGCCATCGGCAACGGCCTCGACAACTCCATCGCCGGCAGCGCCGGCAACGACCGGCTGGAGGGCGGCGACGGCAACGACGTCCTCGAGGGCGGCGCCGGCGCCGATGCGCTGCTCGGCGACAGCGGCATCGACACCGCCTCCTATGTGACCGCCGGCGGCGGCGTCCGGGTGGCGCTGACCGGCAGCCCCGACGCCCAGACCGGCGACGCGCAGGGCGACACCTTTTCCGGCGTCGAGAACCTCACGGGCTCCACCTTCGCCGACCTCATGGTCGGCGACGAACTGGCCAACACGCTCTCCGGCGGCGCGGGCAATGACAGCGCGAGCGGAGGCGGCGGCAACGACGTGCTGATCGGCGACGAGGGGACCGACGTGCTCAACGGCGACGCCGGCAACGACGTCCTGCGCGGCGGCCGCGGGGCCGACTACCTGTTCGGCGGCCTCGGCGCCGACGTCTTCGACTTCGATGCCCCCGCCCATTCCGCGCCCGCGGCGCGCGACATCCTCCGAGGCGGCGTCGGTGTCGCCGCCTTCGAGGGCGTCGGCGTCGCCGGCGGCGACCGCATCGACCTCTCCGGCATCGACGCGAACGCTCGCGCGGCCGGCGACCAGGCCTTCGCCTTCGGAGGCACCGAGATCGGCCGCGTGTCGCTGGTCGACGCGGGCGGCAACACCCTCGTGCGCTGCAACACTGACCGCGACGCCGCCTTCGAGCTCGAGCTAGTCATCGAGGACGGCGGCACCCTCGCCGCCGCCTACCGCGACGTCGATTTCATCCTCTGATCGCCCGACATCGCCACTTGCAAGCTGGTGGGTGATGACGGGCTCGAACCGCCGACATCTTCGGTGTAGACGGCGGCGGACAACGACGCCGCCTTCGCCTCCAGGCCGCCGTCAGCGCCCGGGGCGCTCGTCGGGCTGCTTGGTCCGACGACTTCAGCTTCAAGGTCAGCCCGGACGGCTCGGCCTACCACGACGCGATCCTGATCGATCGCAACACGGGCCGGGTCGAGCTACCCAAGCCGGCGCTCAGTGCTCGTCCGCCGCACCGCGGTGCAGACCGCCGTGCACGTGATCACCACCGGGGTGCTGATCGCGCTCCTCGTCGGCATCGCCATGAAGGTGCGCTGGTTCGGGCCGAGCCCGTAGGCCGGTCAGAGGAGCGACGGAAGACGGGAGCAGGTCTTCAGTCGGCGCTTGAGAGCGTGGCAGGGCGCCTGTACCGTCTTGAGAGCCGTGGAGGTGGAGATGGAAGTCGATCGCCCGCCCGGGATGGTGAGTCTCGAGAGCAAGTTCGTCGACACCAAGCAGGCGCTGTCTCTCATCCGACCCGGCAGTCGCATCTACATCGGGACAGGCTGCGCCTCACCTCGTCATCTGATGGCGGCGTTGGAAAGCAGGTCCCCAAGCCCAGCCGATCTGGAGTTCGTGAGTTTCTTGACCACGTCCGCCGTGCTCGAGGGAGCGCAGGCTACTTCCATCCGATACCGGCATCGGACCTTCTTCGTCGGAAGCGACGTACGGGCTTTATCGGCAAGCGGGCGGCTCGACTACGTGCCGATCTGTCTTGAGGAAGTGCCGCGGCTGCTCGCGAGCGGCCGACTCCCAATCGACGTTGCGCTGCTCCAGGTCTCTCCGCCGGATGCCCGCGGCTTCGTCAGCCTCGGCGTGTCCGTCGACCTCGCGCCCGCAATCCTAGCCGTCGCCCGAACCGTTATCGCCGAAGTCAACCCTGCGATGCCGAGAACCTACGGCGAGAGTTTCGTGCACACCGATCGGTTCGACGCCTTCGTGAGCGTTGACACGCCGGTGACCGAGTATCGACATCCTCCGGCGGGCGAAGCCGCCGAGCGCGTCGCCCGGTACATCGCAGCCATCATCGAAGATGGCTCGACGCTTCAAATCGGTCTCGGCCGCCTCCCCAACGAAGCTTTGACGTATCTTCGTGATCGCCGTGAGCTCGGCATCCATTCGGACGTCATCACCGACGGCCTCGTGGACCTTGTGGAAGCCGGTGTCGTGACGGGCCGGCGCAAGACACTTCACCGGGATAGGATCGTGACGAGCTACTGCCTCGGGACGCGGCGCCTCTATGACGTCGTCGACGATAACCCGCTGCTGAACTTCTTGCCGATCGCCGAGGTCTGCGATCCCGGCACGGTGGCTGCGAACTTCCGCATGGTCTCCATCACCCAAGCCTTCGCGATCGACTGCACCGGGCAGGTCTGCGTGGACCAGTTCGAGGGCGAGTTCTACGGTGGCATCTCGACTCAGGCCGCGTTCATCCGGGGAGCGGCCCGCTCGCCCGAAGGCAAGCCCATCGTCTGCCTCTCCTCCACCACGGAAGCCGGTGCTTCACGGATCAAGCCCATGCTCGAGACCGGCGACGGCGTGGGGATCCCGCGGTCGGACGTGCACTACGTCGTCACCGAGTACGGCATCGCCTATCTGTTCGGAAAGTCGATCCGGGAGCGGGCGCTCGCGCTGATCGAGGTCGCCCACCCCGATCACCGGGAGTCGCTCCTTGAAGCCGCCAAGCAGCTTGGATACGTGCCGCGCGAGCAGTACCTGGCTTCCCAGGGCGCCTATCCGGTCCACGAAGAGCGCAGGACCAGCCTTGCGAACGGTGCTGAGGTGCTGCTGCGGCCGGCCCGGGCCGCCGATGCCGACGGACTGCGCGCCCTCTTCCACATGCTTTCGCCCAATGACGTCTACACGCGCTTCTTTCGGGAGGTGCGCTCGCTGTCCTACCAGGACATCCAGACGCTCTGTAACGTGAACCATGAAACTCAGGTTGCCTTCCTGGCCGTCGCGGGACCGAGGGAGAGCGAGGAGATCGTGGGCAGCGCCTGCTACTTCCTGAACCCGACCACAAATCTCGCCGAGGTGGCCTTCATGGTGGCGCCGCAATGGCAGGGGCTTGGCCTCGGAACTGCCCTGCAGACCCGTCTCCAGGAGTACGCGGCGGCTCGGGGAGTCCGCGGGTTCATCGCGGAGATCCTTCCCCGCAATACGCGCATGGCGCGCTTGGCCTCGCGTGCCAAAGGTACGGCAATCACGGTGCGGGACGAGGATGCGGTTCATGTCACCGTCCTCTTCGCAGACACTGGCGTCACCCGCTTCACCGAGGTCGAGAGTGGCCGAAAACCCTGACCGGCCGGAGCTCGGCAAGGCACCCGCCTCGCCCAAAGGGGTGCGGCTCGGCAACCCGAACGGCACCGCTGCCTTGAAGCGGGCGGGCAAGGGATGCGCTGCTCACCGGCCTGCTTCATCGGTCAGGAAACAGCAGGCCTCCGCCTCGCGCCGGACCGCAGCGGTCAGCGGCAGCCGGGACGTGGGGAACTGGTCAGCCGACGGGCGTCGGAGAGGACCGACCGTGGAAACGGCGGCTGATCGCCGGGTAGAATTAAAGGCGATAAAGTCTATAGACATTACGTTCAGATCTCGCTTAGGCTGCATCGGTCGGCTGGAAACGGACCTCAACCGGGAGCGAATCAGAATGCCACGCACGGAATCCAACCCCATCCATCTTGGCGCGCCAGCGCCCGATTTCCTGCTTCCGGACGCCGACGGGCGCCTGCACCGGCTGGAAGACTTCGCCGCGAAACCGGCGCTGCTCGTCGCGTTCATCTCCAACAGGTGCCCGTTCGTCGTGCTGATCCGGGAAGAGCTGGCCCGAATCGGCCGCGACTACGCCGAGGAGGGCTTCGCCATTGTCGCGATCAACGCGAACGATGCGGCGACCCATCCCGAGGAGACGCTGGCCCGGATCGGTCAGGAGGTCAGCGAGCAAGGCTACGGGTTTCCCTACCTCAAGGACGCCGACCAGTCGGTTGCCAAGGCCTACGGCGCAGCCTGCACGCCCGACCTCTTCCTCTACGACGCTGAACGGCGCCTCGCCTATCATGGCCAGTTCGACGACGCGCGGCCGGGCAACGGGGTCGAAGTGACCGGCATCGATCTCCGGCGGTCGATCGAGGCGGTGCTGGCTGGCGGCCAGCCGGACGCGGTCCAGGTGCCGTCGATCGGCTGCAATATCAAGTGGCTGGAAGGCAACCAGCCGGCCAAGGTGAGCGCCGCCGCCTGAGGCCGCTCTCGGGCGGGAAACGTTCCCGCCCGTTCGCAAGCACCGAGAGCATCGAGGGGTTGCCGACATGGCGGCACTGGACGGAGAGACTCTGCCCAGGGGGCGGAACGGCGCGATCGACGTCGACGTTCTCGTTATCGGCGGCGGGCCGGCTGCGGCCTGGGCGGCGATTGCCGCGGCCGAGGCCGGGTCGAAGGTGATGCTGGTGGATAAGGGCTACCACGGCACCAGCGGTGCGACGGCACCCTCGAACACCGGCACCTGGTGCGTTCCGCCGGGCGAGCATCGCGCCCAGGCGGTCGCCCGCCGCTGGGAACGCACGATCGGGCTGGCCGACCAGCGCTGGATGCTGCGCCTCGTCGACCGTTGCTACGAGAACCTCCAGCGGCTCGTCGAGTGGGGCTATCCTTTCCCGACCGAGGAGAGCGGGCTGCTCTACACCGCGAACCTGCGCGGCCCCGACTACATGCGCTTCATGCGCACCCGGGTGCTGCGCGCCGGGGTGAAGGTCCTCGACCATCATCCGGCGACCGAGCTGCTCTCCGACGGCGCCACGGTCACCGGTGCCGCCGGCCTCGTCCGGGCCACCGGCGAGGACTGGCGCATCCGCGCGGGGGCGACCGTGCTCGCCAGCGGCGGCTGCGCCTTCTTCGAGCGCATCCTCGGCGGAACCGGCCTCACCGGCGACGGCCTGTTGATGGCGGCCGAGGCGGGAGCCTCGCTCTCGGGGATGGAGTTCACCGGCAAGTACACCCTCGCGCCGTACGACACCTCCCTCAACAAGGGCCTGCCGTTCCGCTGGGCGACCTTCTACGACGCGGACGGCAAGCCGCTGCGCGACGCCAGGGGGGAGCCGGTGTCGAACGGCATCGGGTCGGCCGAGAAGGACTTGGCGCGGGCGCTGATTGCCGGGCCCGTGTATGCCCGGCTCGACCTGGCCGAGGAGCCTCTCCAGGCTTGGCTGCGTCAGGGGCAGCCGAACTGCTTCCTGCCCTATGACCGGCTCGCGATCGACCCCTTCCGCGACCTCTTCCGGGTCACGCTGCGCGCCGAGGGCACCGTGCGCGGCACCGGCGGCATCCAGATCACCAGCTCGGAGTGCACGACCGAGGTCCCAGGGCTCTATGCCGCGGGCGACGCCGCGACCCGGGAGAACGTCGCGGGCGCCACCTCCGGGGGCGGGTCGGTGAATGCGTCCTGGGCGATGTCGAGCGGCTGGTGGGCCGGCAAGGGCGCCGCCGGCTACGCCCGCCGCCGGGGCGCGCCGGGGGCCTTCCGGACCGTCTCGCGGGCGCTCGGCACCGCCGGGCTCAAGCCGACCGAGCTTCCGCGGGCCATCGACCCACGCGAGGTGGTGGCGGCCGTCCGCGACGAGGTTATCCCGCTCGACCGCAACTACTTCCGCGACGGCGGTCAGCTTGCCGCAAGCCGCGACCGGCTGGACGCGCTGTGGCGCGACCTCCGGGCGCATCTGGCCGGCGAGGGGACCGGGCGGCTGCGCGCCCGGGAGGTCGCTTCGGTGACCGCGGCGGCACGCTGGTCGGTTGCGGCGGCGCTCGCCCGGACCGAGAGCCGCGGCATGCACCGGAGAACCGACATGCCGGGCCGAGACGACGCACTGGCTGTCAGCCTGCTGGTGAGCGGGCTCGACGAGGTCAACGTCCGCGTCGCCACCCCAGCCGAACGCGAGGAGCGCGCATCGTGATCGAGGTGGTTTCCGAGGAGCGCTGCATCCGCTGCGACATCTGCGAGCGGATTTGCCCGGCCTTCGTCTTCGACAGGGACGCGGAGGGGCTGCCGATCATCGCGCGGCAGGACGATTGCCAGACCTGCTTCCTCTGCGAGATCTACTGCCCGACCGACGCCCTCTACGTTTCGCCGATCGCCGCCGGGCCGACCGAGGTCGCCCGGGCCGAGCTCACCGAGCGCGGGCTTTTCGGCAGCTACTCCCGCGCGCTCGGCTGGAGCCGCGGCCGCGCCGGCGGAACCGAGAACGACCCGACGCGGCACATCCGCGTGGCGCAGGTCTGAACGACAGGAGCCGAGGACATGGACCGTATCGTCGTCAGCGACGTCCAGAAGACGTTTCAGCTCAAGCCGGGGCAGGCCGTATCGGTCGACGGCAGGACCACCGACCGGGTCGAGGTCCTGGCCGGCGTCGACCTCGCGGTCAGGACCGGCGAGTTCATCACCCTCGTCGGCCCGAGCGGCAGCGGCAAGTCGGTGCTGCTCGACGTGATCGGCGGGCTCACCGAGGCGTCGGCCGGCGAGGCCTTCATCGACACCACCCGGGTGACGAAGCCCGACCCGAAGATCGCCTACGTGTTCCAGCAATATGCGCTGTTCCCGTGGCGGACAGCGCTCGAGAACGTCGAGTACGCGCTCGAGGTCCGCGGGGTCCGTGCCGCCGAGCGCCGGCGCAAAGCGCGGCACTTCCTCGGGCTCTTCGGGCTCGGGGGCTTCGAGGACCGCTATCCCTCGCAACTCTCGGGCGGGATGCAGCAGCGCGTGGCGATCGCCCGCGCGCTGTCGACCGACCCGGAGGTGCTGCTGATGGACGAGCCCTTCGCGGCGCTCGACGCCCAGACCCGCAACATCCTGCAGGCCGAGCTCCTGCGGATCTGGGAGACCATCAACACCACCGTAGTCTTTGTCACCCACTCGATCGACGAGGCGATCTTCCTCGCCGACCGGGTGGTGGTGATGACCGCGCGCCCGGGCCGGGTGAAGGAGGTCTTCGAGATCGACCTGCCGCGCCCCCGCGACGAGGACGTCCGGGCCAGCGAGGCGTTCAACGCCTACCGCGGCAAGGTGTGGCGCGCGCTGCGCCACGAGGTCCAGAAGGCCCAGAAGGACTGGGCCCTCGCGGCGGCTTACGCGAACTGATCGGGAGGCAGCGACCATGACCTATATTCTCGACAAGGGGCCCGCGAACGGCGTCTCTGCGGTCGGCGACTGGGGGCACCGCCTCGGCCAATGGCTCGGAGGCCTGAAGCGCCTCGGCGGGTATACCGCCGGAGTGCCGCTGATGCTGGCCTTCCTCCTGCTCTGGGAAGTCGCGCCGCGTGCCGGCTGGCTGAACCCGATCTTCTTCCCGCCGCTGAGCCAGGTCCTCGCGGCGCTCGGCGACATGATCGGGTCGGGGCTGCTCTTCCAGCACATCGGCATCAGCCTGCAGCGCGCTGCGATCGGCTTCGCCCTTGCGGTCGCCATCGCCATCCCGCTCGGCTTCCTCATGGGGCGCTACAGCGCCTTCGAGCGGGCGACCGACCTGCTGGTGCAGACGCTGCGCAACACCTCGCAGTTCGCGCTGCTGCCGGTCTTCATCCTGATCCTCGGCATCGGCGAGGCGTCGAAGGTCGCGATCACCTTCTACGCCGCGATCTTCTTCCTGCTGATCAACACCATCATGGGCGTCAAGAGCGTCGATCCGCTGCTGCTCAAGGCGGCGCGCTCGATGGGCACCTCGGACCTCGACCTGTTCCGCAAGGTGATCTTCCCGTCGGCGATCCCGTCGATCGTCGCCGGCGCCCGGCTCGGGGTGAAGTCGGCGCTTTTCTCGGTGATCGCAGCGGAGATGCTGGCGGCGCAGTCGGGGATCGGCTTCCTCATCCAGCACGCCCAGCTGATGCTCGAGACCGCCGACATGTACGCCGGCATCATCACGCTGACGGTCGTCGGCCTCCTGGTGAACTACGGCCTCGTCTGGATCGAGCGCCGGGCGACCCGCTGGCGCGGGAGCGCCGAGGACGGCGGGGCGATGCCCCACTAGACACCGAGGACCCGGGGGCGGCAGCGCCCCCGACCGCCGGGACCCGCGGGACCGGCTGGCGTCCTTCGACCGACCTCAGCGCCGCGGCGCGACATCAGGGACACGATCACATGACCAAGCTCAACCTCACGCGCCGGACCTTCGGCGGGACGCTGCTCGCCGGCGCGATCCTGGCGCTCGGCGCCCTCGGCCCGGCGCCGGTCGCGGCGGCCGACGGCTACCCGAAGGTAATCCGCATCGGATCGACCGCCCCGGGGCACCTCAAGTTCGTCGTCTACCGCAACCTCGGGCTGCTACAGAAAGAGTTCGAGAAGGAAGGGATCGAGGTCGAGCTCCTCACCTTCGACGGCGGGTCGGCCGCGAGCGTCGCGCTCGGCTCGGGCGAACTCGACTTCATGTACACTGGCAACAACCCGGCGCTGCGACTCGCGGCGAGCGGCGCCGATGTGAAGGCCATCGGCATCTCGAGCTGGGTGCCGCAGAACGAGACCCTGGTCCTCGTCCCGGTCAACTCCGAAGCACAGACGCTGCAGGACCTCAAGGGCAAGCGCGTCGCCTACCTGACCGGCACCGTGCGCCACTCGACCATCAGCAAGGCGCTCGAGAGCGTCGGGCTGTCGACCGCCGACATCGAGAGCTTCAATCTCGGCATCGAGAACTCCGGACCCGCACTCGTCCGCGGCGACGTCGATGCGCTGGTCGAGAGCTCGGGCGTCGCGCAAAAGCTCGTCGACGCCGGCCAGGCCCGCATCCTCTTCGACGCCGCGACCGAGGGGAAGCCCGAGTGGTCGGTGCCCCACATCATCACCGCGAACGGCGCCTTCCTGCGCAAGTATCCCGAGGTGGCGACCCGGCTCCTCGAGCAGGACATCCAGCTCGCGAGGTGGGTCGACGAGCACCCCGAGGAGACGATCCAGGTCTTCGTGAAGGAGACCGGCAACGCCGAGGACAGCGTGCGCCAGACCTACAAGGACAACGTCTTCTACCAGGATCCCGAGATCACCGACGCCGCCGTCGAGGCGCTCAGGGGCGAGGAGGCCTTCATGGCTTCCGGCGGCCTGATCAAGGGCGATGTTGACTACGATACCTGGATCGATCGCAGCTACTACCAGGCGGCGGTCGAGGCGCTCGCCAGGCCGAACACCAACTGAGCGAGCCCGCGGGCGCCGGCAGCGGCGTCCGCGGTCATTTGCGGGGAGATCAGTTGACGACCGAAATCCAAAGTTCCGAGCGTTCGCGGGTCATCGCCTGGCTCGTCGCGGCGGTCTTCTTCATCCAGCTGCTTGACGGCACCATCCTCGCCACCTCGCTGCCGCAGATGGCGGCGAGCTTCGGCACCGACGCCGTGGCGCTCGGCATCGGCTTCACCGTCTATCTGCTCACCATGGCGGGATTCATCCCGCTGGCCGGATGGCTCGCCGACCGGATCGGCGCCCGCGAGGTGCTGGTCGCCGCGGTGGTGGCCTTCGCCGCCGCATCGCTGCTCTGCGGCGCCGCGACCAGCCTCGAGGGGTTCGTCGCTGCCCGCGCGCTTCAGGGAACCGCGGCGGCGCTGATGGTGCCGGTCGGCCGCAACCTGGTCCTGCAGAACACCCCGAAGTCGGGGGTGATGCAGGCGATCGCCACCATCACCTGGCCCGCCCTCACCGCACCGGTGGTCGGCCCCTTCGTCGGCGGCTGGATCACCACCCATTTCGGCTGGCAGTGGAACTTCTACGTCAACCTCCCGCTCTGCCTCGCGGCGGCCGTCCTCTTCGTCCTCCTGGTTCCGCGCCAGCCGCGCCCCGCGCCACGCCGGTTCGACTGGCTGGGCTTTCTCCTCGTCTCGGGCTGCATGGTGCTGGCGGTCGCGGGGCTCGAGGCCCTCGTCGCTCACCGGCCCGGCGCCGGCGCCACACTGCTCGCGTCGGGTATCGGGCTCGGGTGGCTTGCGGTCGGTCACCTGCGCCGGACCGAGGCGCCGCTCTTCGAGCTCGAGGTCCTCTCCATCCGCACCTTCGCTCTCGCGACGCTTGCCGCAGGGTCCTTTGGGCGGATTGCCGTCAACGCCACGCCGTTCCTGCTGCCGCTGCTCCTCCAGGTCGGATTCGGGCTCTCGGCGGTCGAGACCGGCTCGCTTGTCCTGGTCTACTTCCTCGGCAACCTTGCCATGAAGTCGGTCACCACGCCGATCATGCGCCGCTTCGGCTTCCGCACCGTGCTCTTGGTCAACGGCCTGCTCCTCGCCTGCACGATCGGCGCCTTCGCGGTCATCCCGGCGGACCTGGCGCGGCCCGCGCTCCTCGTCCTCCTTTTCGCGGCTGGCGCGGCGCGCTCGCTGCAGTTCACCGCGCTCAACACCCTCACCTTCGCCGACATCGACGCCCGACACCGCAGCGCCGCCACTACGCTCTCGAGCATGTTCCAGCAGGCCGCGATGGTGCTCGGCGTCGCGCTCGCGGTCGCCGCGGTCCGGCTCGCCCAGGTCCTGCACGGCGGCGAGGGCGAGGCGGCCGCCGACTTCCGCGCTGCCTTCGCAGCGATGGCGCTGATCGCGCTCGCAAGCGCGATGGGCTTCCTCGGGCTGCACCCGGACTCCGGCGACGAGGTCGCGGGCCGGCGCGGCCCTTCCGTCAGGGGAAGGCAGACATGAAGGTCCATCGAAACGTTGCGCCGTTTGCGGCGCACCCGCCGATCGCCTATGTTCCTCGCGCGGCCGAATGTTACGAGCGGGGAAGTCGCGGTGCTTACGATGAAGGGCAAGTACGGCCTGAAAGCCCTCATCGATCTCGCGGCGCTCGAGCCGGGCGAGTGGGCGATGTCGAGCGAGATCGCCGGGCGGAACGCCATATCGAAGAAGTTCCTCGACGCGATCCTGGGCGAGCTTCGCAGCGCCGGTTTCGTCCGCACGAAGAAGGGCCGCGGCGGCGGATACCGGCTGCAGCGCCCCGCCGACGAGGTGAAGGTCGGTCACGCGCTGCGGGTGATCGAGGGACCGCTGGCGCCGATCGCCTGCGCCAGTCGGACGGCGCACGTTCCCTGCGCCGACTGTCCCGACGAGACGGTCTGCGCCGTGCGCCTGCTGATGCTCGATGTTCGGAACGCGATCACCGGCGTCCTGGACGAGACGAGTCTCGCCGACATGCGGGCGCTCGCCGGGCTCGCGCCCACGGTGATCGGGGAGCCGTCGCAGGCCTGACACTGCCGGCCGCGGTGCGGCCATGAGCGCCCGTCACGTCGTTGTGGTCGGCGGCGGTGCGAGCGGCACCATCGCCGCCGCCCACATCCTGCGAGACCCGGAGCCCAACCTGCACGTCACCATTCTGGAGCCGGCCCAGCACCTGGGACGCGGGCTTGCCTATGGCACCAACGCCCCCTCGTATCTCCTGAACGCCAGGGCACGCTCGATGAGCGCGTTCGACGACCAGCCGTCCGACCTCCTTGACTGGCTCGCAGCAAACATTGGCAGCGCGAGCTGGGCTGACCGATACATCGAGCGCCGTCTCTACGGCCGTTATCTCGAGAGCCTCCTGCCCCCCGCCGCCTCCGGCCGCCGGCGGCTCACGCACATCCGCGCCGCTGCCGTCAACCTCGTGGAGCACGCCGACGGAGTCCGGGTCGACCTCGACGACGGCGCCGCGGTCGTGGGGCAAGCGGCGGTGCTGGCGATCGGGCACGGCCTGCTCGCGGAACCGCCACGGGCGCGGCAGACGGTGCCAAAGGGCAACGTGCTGATCCTCGGCACCGGCCTTGGGATGGTCGACGAGGTCCTCGGCCTTCTCGACGCCGGCCACGCCGGGCACATCGTGGCGCTGTCGCGGCGCGGCCAGCTGCCGCAGCCGCACGGCGCGCGCGGCGAGATGCGACTCGACGCCGCCGATGTGCCGCTCGGCACCAATCTGTCCTACCTGATGCGCTGGCTGCGCGCCGAGGTACGGGCCGGCGCGCCCTGGGGAGACCTCGTCGACGCCCTGCGCCCCCACGTGCCGCAGGTCTGGGGGAGCCTGCCCCTCGAGGCGCGCCGCCGCTTCCTGCGACACGCCCGACCTTGGTGGGACAGCCACCGCCATCGCATGGCGCCCTCGATCGCGGAGCGCATCGCCGCGGCCCGCGCGGAGGGCCGGCTCAGGGTCGTCGCCGGGCGGGTGATCGATACGGTCGCGACACCCCGCGGCACGACGGTCGCCTGGCGCCCTCGCGGCGGCGTCGACTGCCGCGAGGACTGCTTCGCGGAGGTGGTCGCCTGCACGGGCCCGCGGTGCGGGCCGGTCGCGGGCGACCCGCTCCTGCGCTCCCTGATCCTCGCCGGCGCCGTCCGCGTCGATCCGCTCGGCATCGGTATCGAGGTCACCCCGGCGCTCGCAGTCGCCCGTGGCACCCACCGCTCCCCCTTGCCGCGCGTGTTTGCAGTCGGCCCCATCACCTGCCCCCTCGGCTGGGAAACTTACGCCATTCCCGAGATCCGCAAGCAATGCGCCGCCGTTGCCGAGACCCTCGCCGCTGCCTCGGGCCCCGGCCGCGGCGGTTGGCGCGCCGATGCTACGCAGGGCCGCGGCCAGCGAGCCAGCATGTCTCGAGATCCTTCTTCGTAAACTCCAAATCGAGTTGTCGCTCGATCCCACGCGTGATCTGGCGAGCGCGGCGCTGTCTCGGGCTGCACCGAGTTCTTGGCAGTACGCCAGCCGACCGGAAGGGGCAGCCGGCTGCTCGGAGGTCGCGGCTGCCAGGGGCGACAACGGTGGCGCCGGGCACCTCGGCGCCACCTTCAACAACAACTGCGCCGGAGGTGGCGGCGGAATCGTTGGCGGCTCTGCTAGCCGGTGGGCAAATGGCGGGCTCGAGGGCACGGTCGCATGCGTGGACCGTGCACCTCGGCTGCACGGATGCGCGGGCTCGCTGAAGAGGTTAACTGTGTCAGAGGCTCTGCCATGCTCGCGACCGGCCCGAGGCGATGATGGCGTCGCAGACCCGAGTCGTGGCGAGCGCGTCGCGGAACGTCGGGCCGGCGGGAGGGCCGCCGTCGAGCGAGGCGATGAAGTCGGCCATCGTGTGCACGAACGAGTGCTCGTAGCCGATGATCAGGCCGGGCACCCACCAGCGGCCGAGGTAGGGGTGCTCGCCGTCGGTGACGAGGATCGAGCTCCAGCCGCGGAATGGGCCCTCGACGCGGTGGTCGAACCAGGCGACCCGGTTGAGGTCTTGGAGGTCCCAGGCGAAGGAACCGTGCTCGCCGTTGATCTCGAGGGTGTAGAGCGCCTTGTGGCCGCGGGCGTAGCGCGTCGACTCGAAGGTGCCCATCGAGCCGTTCGCGTAACGGGCGAGGACCGCGGCGGCGTCGTCGATGCCGACCGGCTGCACCTGGCCGGTCTCGGCGTGCCTGCGCTGCTTGACGAAGGTCTCGGTCATGGCGGTGAGGCTGGCGATCGGCCCGTTGATCCACATCGCGGTATCGATGCAGTGGGCGAGCAGGTCGCCGGTGACGCCAGAGCCGGCCGCCTCGACGTCAAGCCGCCAGGTTCCCTGTCCGCCCTGCGGCACATCGGGAGAGATCGTCCAGTCCTGCAGGAACATCGCCCGGTAGTGATAGATACGGCCGAGCTTGCCGGACTCGACGATCTGCTTGATGAAGCTCACGGCCGGGATGCGTCGGTAGTTGTAGCAGACGAGGTTCGGCACCCCGGCCTTCTCGACCGCGGCGACCATCGCCTCGCCCTCCGCCGTGGTACGGGCGATCGGCTTCTCGGTGATCACCATCTTGCCGGCCTCGGCCGCGGCGACGGCGATCTCCCGGTGCAAGTCGTTCGGCGCGCAGATGTCGACGAGATCGATATCGGGGCGCTCGATCACCTTTCGCCAATCGGTCTCGACGCTCTCGTAGCCCCAGGTGTCCGCGAAGGCCTGGGTCCTCTCCCGGTCGCGCCCACAGGCGGCCTTCAGCACCGGGCGGCGCGGCAGGTCGAAGAAGTTCGGGGCGGTGCGGAAAGCATTGGAGTGGCAGCGGCCCATGAAGCCGTAGCCGACCATGCCGATGTTGAGGTCTTTTCCGGGCATCACTCGCTCCAGCCGTGGGCGTCGCGGACCTTGACCATGGCGCCGAGGACGGCGTTCCAGGTGGCCCGGTCCTCCATCACAGCGTTCGGGAGCATGCATGCGTCCCAGCAGATGTGGCGCATCGTCTTGGTCAGCCTGCCGTTGTCGTCGCACAGCCAGAAGCCGGCGTGCTTTACTATGTCGAGGCGACCGTTCGGGTCGTCGACGCGGCAGTGGCGACCGGTCTTCTCATGGTCGCCGGAGCCGAAGACCGTGCCGTCGTTCTGGGCGACGTGGAAGTCGAGGGTCCAGGAGCGCAGCGCGTCGGCGACGGTGCGGTAGGCGGCGTCGAGCTCGGCGGTGTCGTTCCAGTCGAAGTCCGCCGGCAGGATGCGGTCGGCCTCGGCATTGTAGCCGAGGGTGTAGAGCATCGAGTGCGCCATGTCGGCCTGGTAGCCGACCTGGCCGGGCCGCCCGACCGCCTCCAGGAGGTCGCGCATAGTGCGCCAGGAGTGCATGCCGCCCCAGCAGATCTCGCCCTCGGCGACGATGAATTCGCCGTGGTCGGCTGCGATGTCGCCGGCCTGCGCGAAGGTCTCGGCGATCAGCTTCGAGTTGGCCTTCGGGTCCTTGTCCCAGGCCTCGACCGAGGCCGAGGAGTCGACTCGGATGCCGCCCGAGGGGCGGATGCCGAGCTCGCGCATCTGGCGGCCGATCTCGCTCGCCTTGCGGACCTGGGTGAGGAACTGCTTGCGCTCTTCGGCCGAGCCCATCGCCGAGCCGCCGCCGGCGCCGCCCCAGATCGGCGCGACGAAGGACCCGACCGCGAGGCCGTAGGACGCGATGTACTCGGTCATCCGCTTGACGGCGTCGAGGTCGCTGTCGATGTCGAAGTGCGGGGCGACGACGAAGAGGTCGACGCCGTCGAATTTCTGGCCGTCGGCCTCGGCCCGCGCGGTCAGCTCGAGCAGTGTGTCGAGCGGGATGATCGGCTCGGAGTCGGGCGCGCCCTTGCCGACGATGCCGGGCCACATCGCATTGTGCAATTTTGGATAGGTGTTGGCCATCGTCTCTCCGCTCCGTTAGCCGCGCAGGCCGTTCCAGGGCAACTCGCCCGCGACGTCGACCAGCTCGTAGCCGCCCTCGCCGACGCAGGGGCCGAGGATCGCCACGATCTTGGCTTCGCCCGCGCCGGCATTGAAGGATGCATGCACGACGCCGGCCGGCACGAAGGCGCTGTCGCCCGGGTGAAGGATGCGCTTGTTGCGGTCGACCCATTGCTCGACCTCCCCGGTGATGATCACGAGCACCTCCTCCTGGTCGGGGTGCTTGTGGAAGTCATGACCCTTGCCCGGGCGGAGGGTGACGTCGATCACCGTCAGCTGGCGGGCACCGGTCGATGGCGGGTGGCTTAGCCAGCGGAGTTGGCCCCAGTCGAGCTCCTCGGGCTGGACGTCTCGGGCGATCCGGAACGTTCCGGGCATGAAGAATCCTCCCTCAGAGTTTGGTGCCGATCGCCTTGAAGGCGCGGGTCTGCTCGGTCAGCGCCGTCTCGACCGGCAGGCGCTCCATGCTGGAGGCGCCATAGAAACCCTGGCAGGCCGCGGCGTTCTCGAGAATGTAGCGGACGTCCTCGGGCATGGCGATCGGGCCGCCGTGGCAGAGCACGATGACGTCGTTGCGGGCGGCGCGCGCGGCAGCGGAGATCGCATCGATCGCGGCGACGCAGTCGTCGAGCGACCTTGCCGAGGTGGCGCCTATACTGCCGCCGGTGGTGACGCCCATGTGGGCGACGATGACGTCGGCGCCGGCGCGGGTCATCGCCGCGGCCTCGTCCGGATCGAAGACGTAAGGGGTGGTGAGCAGGTCGAGCGCGTGGGCGGCGGCGATCATGTCGACCTCGAGGCCGAAGCTCATGCCAGTCTCCTCGAACGAAGTCCGCATAGTGCCGTCGAAAAGCCCAACGGTAGGGAAGTTCTGCACGCCGGAAAAGCCCATCGCCTTCAAATCGGCTAGGAACGGGCCCATCAGCACGAAGGGGTCGGTGCCGTTGACGCCCGCGAGCACTGGGGTGTGGCGGACCACTGGCAGCACCTCGCCGGCCATCTCCTTCACGATGGCGTTGGCGTTCCCGTAGGCGAGAAGGCCCGCGGCCGAGCCGCGGCCCGCCATGCGGTAGCGGCCGGAGTTGTAGATGACGATGAGGTCGATGCCGCCGGCCTCCTCGCACTTCGCCGAGAGGCCGGTGCCGGCTCCGCCGCCGATGATCGGCACGCCGTCCGCGACCATGCGGCGGAACTTGGCGAGGATTTCGGCGCGGGGGATGGCGGGCATCGGCGGCCTTATGCGATCTCCCGGTAGGCGGCGACGAGGGCGTCGGCGAACTCCGGGTCGTTGATGTGCAGGGGCAGGCGCGTCACCCGGCGGTCGGCGGTGGCCTCGATGCCGGTTTCGAGGGCGTTGAAGAGGGCGGCATCGGCCGCAGGGTCCCGGAAGGCGCCGCCGGGGGCGTCGAGGGCGGAGACGCCGCGCTCGGGGATCAGGAAGCGGACCGGGCCGCGGCAGGCGTTGAGCTTGTCGGCGATCCACGCGCCAATCTCACGGCATTCCTCGGGCGTCGTCCGCATCAGGGTGACGTTCGGGTTGTGGCGGTAGAAGGTCCGGCCGGCGTAGCGCGCGGGGACGGTTTCGGGCGCCCAGAAGTTGACCATGTCGAGGGCGCCCGCCGAGCCGACATAGGGGATGCCGGTGCGGGCGGCGGCACCGAGGCGGTCAGGGCCCGCGCTAAGGACGCCGCCGAGCAGGTGGTCGCAGACTTCCGTGGTGGTGACGTCGATCAGGCCTTCGAGCATGCCGCTGTCGGCGAGGCCCTCCATTGCGCGGCCGCCGGTGCCGGTGGCATGGAAGATCAGGGCGTCGCGGCTGTCGCCGAGGCGCTCGGCGACGCGAGTGACGCAAGGGGTGGTGACGCCGAACATGGTCAGGCCGACCGCCGGACGGCCGTCCGCGGCGGCGGGGCCGGCGCGCGACATGCCGACGACGGCGTAGGCGGCCTCGGCGAGCACGGTGCGGGTGATGCGGTTGAGGCCGGCGATGTCGGCGACCGAGTGCATCATGGTGATGTCGGCGACGCCGACGTAGGGGCCGACGTCGCCGGAGGCCAGCGTCGAGACCATGAGCTTCGGGACGCCGAACGGCAGCGCCCGCATGCCCGCCGTGACGATCGAGGTGCCGCCGCCGCCGCCGATGCCGACGATGCCGGCGATGTCGGGCCGGGTGCGGACGAAGGCGGCGAAGGCCTCACCCATCGCCGACACCGCGGCGCCGCGGTCGTCGCCGCGGAGCGCGGGCGGGTGTTGCGAGGCGACCTGGGCCGCCGGAACGTCGACCGGCACGGTGGGGGCGCGGGTGCCGACGTCGACGACGAGCGGCGCCCCGCCGGCGTCGGCGACGCATGCGGCCAGGAACGCGAGCTCGGCGCCCTTGGTGTCCGCGGTTCCGACGACGTAGATCAGGCCCATCGCGCGCGCCACGTCGCGACCCCGCCTGAGGGCCGCGAACGGTGGCCTTCCTCCCTGCATGCCAGTCCGGGCTGGCGCTTGTTTCTTGGGCTCGGCGCCGCCGGGCGCGTTGACAACAACCCGATTGCGTTCCGTGTGAGACGACAGTATCGTATTGACATGCACGTCTCAAGTCAAGCCGCGACGGACCTGCCCGAGACCGGGCCGCGAGCCCGCACGCGCAGGCTGCTGCTCGAGACGGCGATGCAGCTGATGCAGGCGGGGCGGGTGCCGTCGGTGACCGATGTCGCCGAGGCGGCCGAGGTCTCGCGCGCGACGGCCTACCGCTACTTTCCGACCCAGGCGGCGCTGGTGCAGGCCGCGGTCGACGAGGCGCTCGGGCCGATCCTCGAGTGGCGGTCGGACCTGACGGACGCGGAGGACCGGGTCGCCGATCTGCTCGCCTTCGCCTATCCGCGGATCGACGAGTACGAGGCGACGCTGCGCGCGGCGCTGTTGCAGGCGATGGAGCAGTGGAGCCGGCGACGGGCGGGCACGCTCGGGGACGAGGCGCCGATCGTGCGGGGCAACCGCCGGGAGCTGCTGACGAGCGCGCTGGCGCCGCTGCGGCCGGCGATGCCGGCGCGGGCCTTCGACCGGCTGCGGCAGGCGGTCTCGCTGATCTTCGGCACCGAGGCCTTCGTGGTCCTTAAGGATATCTGGGGGCTGGACGGTGACGACGCGCGCGATGTAGCGCTATGGTCGGCGCATGCGCTGGTGCGCGCGGCGGTCACGGAAACGGAGGAAGCAGCGAGTCCGGTGGCCGCCTCGCACCGATAGAACAAGGCGGGAAACGATGGTCGCGACAAGGGCGCCGAACCCGCTGGCGGCGCGTCGAGACGAAACCCAAGGGAGGACTGAAATGAAGCGACTGGGACTGACTCGACTGCTGGCAGGCGCATCCAGCGCGCTGGTGCTGGCCTGCGCCGCGCTGCCGGCGTCGGCGCAGGAGCTTACGATCTTCTGGGCGGAGTGGGATCCGGCCAACTACCTGCAGGAACTGGTCAACGAGTACACCGAGGAGACCGGCGTCGTCGTCACGGTGGAGACCACGCCCTGGTCGGACTTCCAGACCAAGGCCTTCGCTGAGTTCAACGCAAAGGGCGACAGCTACGACATGGTCGTCGGCGACAGCCAGTGGCTCGGCGCCGGCTCGACCGGCGGCCACTATGTCGACCTGACCGACTGGTTCAACGAGCACAAGGTCGGCGAGATCATGGCGCCGGCGACGGTCAAGGCCTACGCCGAGTACGACGGCAAGTACTGGGCGGTCCCGGCGGAGGGCGACGCAACCGGCTGGGCCTACCGCAAGGACTGGTTCGAGGATCCTGCCGAGATGGAGGCGTTCCAGGCCAAGTACGGCTACGACCTCGCGCCACCGAAGACCTGGGACGAGATGCGCGACATCGCCGAGTTCTTCCACCGGCCGGACGAGGGCCGCTACGGCATCGCCATCTACACCGACAACTCCTATGACGCGCTGGTGATGGGCTACGAGAACGCGCTGTTCTCCTATGGCGGCGACCTCGGCGACTATTCGACCTACCAGGTCGACGGCATCGTCAACTCCGAAAAGGCGGTGGCGGCGCTCGAGACGTATCGCGAGCTCTACCAGTTCACCCCGCCGAACTGGGGCAAGACCTTCTTCCAGGAGGACAACCAGGCGATCACCGAGGGCCTGGCGGCGATGAGCATGAACTACTTCGCCTTCTTCCCGGCGCTCAACAATCCGGCGATCAACCCGCACGCCGAGGTCACCGGCTACTTCGCCAATCCGGCCGGCCCGGACGGCGACCAGCACGCGGCGCTCGGCGGCCAGGGCATCTCGATCGTCAGCTACTCGCAGAACCAGGAGGAGGCGCTCAAGTTCCTCGAGTGGTTCATCCAAGACGACGTACAGAAGCGCTGGGCCGAGCTCGGCGGCTACACCGCGAGCGCCAAGATCCTCGAGTCCGAGGAGTTCCGCAACGCCACGCCCTACAACGAGGCCTTCTACCAGTCGATGTTCATGGTGAAGGACTTCTGGGCGGTGCCCGAGTACGCGGAGCTGCTGACCCAGATCAACAACCGGATCTATCCGTTCGTGGTCGGCGGCGAGGGCACGGCGAAGGAGGCGCTCGACGGGCTGGCCGAGGACTGGGCGGCGACCTTCAAGAAGTACGGTCGCAGCTGACAGCGGCGGCCGGGCGGCGCACGCAGCCCGGCCCCTTTCGAACGGCGACCCACCAGGGAGACTCCGCGTGCTGGCGAGACTTGATCCGCGGTCCCGGGCGGCCGCCCGGGGATGGAGCGACGTCGCGATCCGCAACATGTTCATCATTCCGACGATCGTGTTCCTGATCGTCTTCAACATCTTTCCGCTGGTCTATTCGCTCGGCTACTCCTTCACCGACTTCCGCGCCTCGGTGAACGATCCGGTCAACTTCGTCGGCCTGCGAAACTACCGCGAGCTGCTCGCCGACCCGAACATCTGGCGCAACTTCACCGTCACCGCCAAATACGTGATCGTCTCGGTCACCGGGCAGGTGGTGGTCGGCTTCGGCCTCGCAATGCTGCTCAACCGCAGCTTCCCGCTGAAGGGGCTCGTCACCACGCTGCTGCTCCTGCCGATGATGATGTCGATGGCGGTGGTCGGGCTGTTCTGGAAGCTGCTCTACGACCCGTCCTGGGGCCCGATCAACTACGCGCTGGGCCTGGGATCGTTCGACTGGCTGTCGAACCCCAACCGCGCGCTCTACGCCGTCGCCATCACCGATATCTGGATGTGGGCGCCGTTCGTGATGCTCCTGTCGCTGGCCGGGCTGTCGGCGGTGCCGCAGCACCTCTACGAGGCGGCGGCGATCGACCGGGCCGGCGGCTGGTACACCTTCACGCGCATCACCCTGCCGCTGGTGGCGCCGATCCTCCTGATCGCGATCATCTTCCGCACCATGGAGGCGTTCAAGACCTTCGACCTCGCCTACATCATGTCGGGCCAGCCGACCACCGAGACGATCGCGATCCGGCTCTACAAGATGGCGTTCCAGGAGTGGCAGACCGGCCGGTCGTCGGCGCTCGCCTACATGGTGCTGATCGTGGTGGTGGCGATCACCAACATCTACGTGAAGTACCTCAACAAGGTGAAGGAGCGCTGAGGTGGCCGCGGTCAAGTCCACCGGCAGCCGGATCCGCAACCGCGTGGCCATCGCCGCGGTGCTGGTGGTGACGCTGATCTTCCTCGCGCCGATCTACTGGATCGCCTCGACGGCCTTCAAGCCGCGCGACGTCGCCACCTCGGTGCCGCCGACGGTGTTCTTCGAGCCCGAGCTGACGCCGTTCGCCAAGCTCTTCACCCGCCGGGTGCAGCTGCGGGAGCCGCCGGCGCCCGAGGTCTACGCGACGGCGCCCTGGTGGGAGCAGAGCATCTACGACGACGGCGAGCGGGTGTTGCGGGTGCAGGGCGAGCCGCAGCTGTCGCAGTATCCGAGCCGGTTCCTGAACAGCCTGATCGTCGCCATCGTCAGCACGCTGCTCGCGGTCGGGATGGGCACGCTGACCGCCTACGGCTTCTCGCGGTTCAAGGTCGCCGGCGAGAACGACTGGCTGTTCTTCATCCTTTCGACCCGGATGCTGCCGCCGGTCGTCGTCGCGATCCCGATGTTCCTGATGTACCGGGCGGTCGGCATGACCGACACCCACGTCGGGCTGATCATCCTCTACACCGCCTTCAACCTCTCCTTCTCGGTCTGGCTGATGAAAGGGTTCATGGACGAGATCCCGAAGGAGTACGAGGAGGCGGCGCTGGTCGACGGCTACACGCGGATGCAGGCCTTCTGGAAGATCGTGCTGCCCGAGGCGGTCACCGGCATCGCCGCGACCGCGGTCTTCTGCTTCATAATCGCCTGGAACGAATACGCGTTTGCATTGATGATGACCAACCGCCGCGCCCAGACCGCGCCGCCGTTCATCCCGGCGCAGGTCGGCTCCGGGCTGGTCGACTGGACGACGATCGCGGCCGGCACCGTGCTCTTCCTGCTGCCGGTCGCGGTCTTCACCTTCGCGCTGCGCAACCACCTGTTGCGCGGCGTGACCTTCGGCGCGATCCGGAAGTAGGCCGATGCTCAAGCGACACGCGCGCCGGCTCGAGGCCCTCGCCCAATGGGCGATGGTGATCGGCATCGTCGCGCTGGTGCAGCCCTGGAACCTGCTGCTGCACCGCTACGGGGTGACGATCATCCTGATCGGGCTCGCCCTGTTCATGGTCTTCTCGCACGTGCCCTCGCCCGAACCGGAGGAGGAGTGATGGCGGCGATCGGGCTCCGCGACATCGAGAAGTATTTCGGCGCGAACTACGTCATCCGCAAGCTGAACCTCGAGATCGCCGACCGCGAGTTTGTGGTGCTCCTCGGCCCCTCCGGTTGCGGCAAGACCACGACGCTGCGCGCCATCGCCGGGCTCGAGACGATCGACACCGGCGACATCACCATCGACGGGAAGCCGGTGCAGGATCTGACGCCGGGCGAGCGCGACATCGCCTTCGTGTTCCAACTGTTCGCGCTCTATCCGCACCTGACCGCCTTCGAGAACATCGCCTTCCCGCTGCGGGCGACCGGCGAGACGAAGGCCGAGGCCGAGCGCAAGGTGCGGGCGGTGGCGGCGTCGCTGCGGATCGAGCGGTTGCTCGCAAAGCGGCCGTCACAGCTCTCGGGCGGCGACATGCAGCGGGTGGCGATCGGGCGGGCGCTGGTGCGGCGGCCAAAGGCGCTGCTGATGGACGAGCCGATCGGGGCCCTCGACGCCAAGCTCAGGGAGGACATGCGGGCGGAGCTGAAGCGGCTGCACATCGAGAACGGGACGACGAGCGTCTACGTGACCCACGACCAGGTGGAGGCGATGAGCCTCGCCGACCGGATCGCGGTGATGAACGACGGGGTGCTGCAGCAGGTCGGGTCGCCGTCGGAGGTGTACCTGCGGCCGGCGAACCTGTTCGTGGCGCAGTTCGTCGGCTCGCCGGTGATGAACGTCGTGCCGGTGGACGTCGGGGACGGGGAGGCCGTGGCGTCGGTCGGGGTTGGCGGCGGTCATGCGTTCGACTTCCCCGTCGAACTGCGCGGGCTGATCGACGCGGCGCTGCCGGCCGGGCACGAGCTGGTCATGGGGGTGCGGCCCGAGGCGGTGCTGGTGGCGCGCGAGGAGGCACCGGGGTTCCGGCCGCTGGAGGCGCATTTCATCGAGCCGCTCGGGGCCTATGACATCGTCGACCTGAAGGTCGGCGAACGCTACCTGAAGGCGCGGACCGGCAGCGGCTTCGTGCGCACCCGCGGCGACCGGGTGTGGGCGCGGCTTGACCCGACGCAGGTGCATTTCTTCGACGCGACCAGCGGCGACTCGCTCAACATCCGGCTCGACCATGCCTGACATCGGCCTCGACGGGATCACAAAGCGGTTCGGCTCCGTGAAGGCGGTCGACGACCTGACGATGACCCTCGCCGACGGCGAGTTCTTCGTGCTCCTCGGGCCGACCGGGGCGGGGAAGACGACGACGCTGCGGCTGATCGCCGGCCTCGACATTCCCGACGCCGGGCGGATCAGCATCGGCGGGGACGACGCGACCGGCTGGAGTGTGGCGCAGCGCGATGTGGCGCTGGTGTTCCAGTACTACTCGCTCTACCCGCGCTACACGGTGCGGCAGAATCTGGCGTTTCCGCTGCGGTCGAAGGTGCGGAACTTCACGCCCGACGAGATCGAGCGGCGGGTGGCGCGGGCGGCGAAGATGCTCCGGATCGAGCATCTGCTCGAGCGCAAGACCGACAAGCTCTCCGGCGGCGAGATGCAGCGGGTGTCGATCGGCCGCGCCATCGTGCGCGACCCGACCGTGTTCCTGATGGACGAGCCCTTGTCGAACCTCGACGCCAAGCTGCGCGAGCTCCTGCGCTCGGAGCTGAAGGACCTCCAGGCGACGCTCGGGGCGACCTTCCTGTTCGTGACCCACGACCAGATCGAGGCGATGTCGATGGGCAACAAGGTGGGCGTCCTGAACGAGGGGCGGCTGGTGCAGGTAGGGACGCCGAGCGCGATCTACAACGCGCCGCGCGACACCTTCGTCGCGACCTTCGTCGGCTCGCCGGCGATGAACCTGCTGCCCGCGGAGGTCGGGGACGGCCGGCTGGTGGTGCCCGGCGCGTTCGAGGTGCCGCTGCGGCCGGAGGGCCGGGCGCGGCTGCGGCGCGACGGCGGGCCGCTGACGGTCGGCGTGCGCTCCGAGGACGTGCGGCTCGGCGCGGGCGGCGACGCCTCGGCCCAGGTGCACCACGTCGAAAACCACGGGGTCGAGCTGGTGGTGACGCTCCGGGCCGGCGAGACGCTGTTCAAGGCGACAGTGCCGGCGGTCACGCGCCTTCGGATCGACGAGACGGTCCCATTCGCGCTGAACCAGGAGCGCCTGCACGGCTTCGACGCGGCGACCGGCGTGAACCTTGCGTTGTGAGGGTGGGATGAAGATCGGCTTCTGCATGCTGCTTTGGACGACCTCGGTCGACAGGAGCCACCAGGCGCTCCTCGAGGACATCCGGGCGACCGGCTACGACGGCGTCGAGATCCCGATCTTCGGCGGCACGCCCGAAGACTACGTCCGGCTCGGTCGCATGCTGGATGCGATCGGACTGGAGCGGACCGGGGTCAGCGTCATGCCGCCGGAAGCCGACGCGTTGTCGGCCGACCCGGCCATGCGCGGGGCCGCGGTCCGGCGCCTGGCCTGGGCCGCCGACTGCGCCGCCGCCCTGGGCGCGACCGGCGTCTGTGGGCCGCTGCACCAGGTGCTCGGCCAGTTCACCGGCGCCGGCCCGACCGAGACCGAACGCGAGCGGATGCGGGAGGTGCACCGGGCTGCCGGGGACGACGCCGCGACCAAGGGCGTCACCTTCGCGCTGGAGGCGGTCAACCGTTTCGAGAGCTACTTCGCCAACACCATGGACGATCTCTGCGCCTACGTTGCGTCGGTCGGGCACCCGGCGATCACCCCGATGTACGACACGTTCCACGCCAATATCGAGGAAACCGATCCGGTCGCCGCGTTCGCCCGCCATGCCGACCGCGTGACCCACGTCCACATCACCGAGAACGATCGCGGCGTGCCTGGCCGCGGCCACGTTCCCTGGGCCGAGACCTACCGGGCGATCAAGGTGTCGGGCTACAAGGGCTGGCTCACCATCGAGGCATTCGGACGCAGCCTGCCCGAGCTCGCCGCCGCGACGCGGATCTGGCGCGACCTCTCCGAGAGCCCGGAGGCGGTTTACCGCGACGGCTATCGGCATATCCGCAACGGCTGGGACGCGGCCTAAGCCTCCCGAAGCACAAGGAGGAAGCCCCGAGAGCGGCAAGCAAATGCTGATGCTGACCGGAGAGTTCACCGAACCGCACGAGAACTTGGTGTCAAGGGGATGAAGCGGTCGCCATTGCCCTTCTGCAGCCACTTATACGAAATCCGGCTGATCGCTTCGGCAGGATGCGAGCGTTGACCTCTGCGACGGTTGCCGAGGCACGGCCTGCGCCTGCCTGGGCTGGCGCACCTTGCCCCACGGCCGTCCCGCGCGGGCGTTCGGGCAAGCGAGCGACGATGCGTCCTACACGACGGCCGGGTGCGCCTGCCGGGGGCAGGCAGGCGCAGGCCGTGCTTGCGCACGGCCGGGGATGAGGGCGGCGGGGCGCACCGCTCGGATGCGAAGCGATCAACCGGATCCCGTATAAGCCATTGAACCAAAGCCGAGATTCTGGTGGGTGATGACGGGCTCGAACCGCCGACATCTTCGGTGTAAACGAAGCGCTCTACCGACTGAGCTAATCACCCCGCCGCCTGATACCCCGCGGCGGCGCCCGCGTGCAAGGCCCGGGCTCAGCCCTTCACCATCGGATCGGTGAGCTTGCGGTGCTCCTGCAGCGCGAAGCGGTCGGTCATGCCGGCGATGTAGTCGGCGACCACCCGCGCCCGCCCGGTGGCGTCGAGCTCGACGCAGGCGTTCCAGTTGTGCGGCATCAGCTCCGGCGCCGCCCAGAAGGTGGCGAACAGGTCCTCGACCACCGCCCGCGCCTTGCGCCGCATCCGCTGCACCGCCCAGTGCCGGTACATCCGCCGGTAGAGGAAGGCGCGGATCTCCTTGAGCTCGGCGAAGGTCGCGTCGGAGAAGCGGATCACCGGCCGCCCGAGCCGCCGGATGTCGTCGGCGCTGCGCGGCGCCGCCGCGGCGATACGCGCCCGGCTGGTGGCCAGCACGTCCTCGACGAGGAGCCCGAAGAACCGCCGGAGCGCCTCGTGCTCGCGCCGCGCCGGCTCGAGCCCCGGCCAGCGCGCGTCAACCGCCGCGACGCAGGGCCCGATCAGCGGCAGCTCCCGCAGGTCCTCGAGCGTGAAGAGCCCGGCCCTGAGCCCGTCGGCCAGGTCATGGTTGTTGTAGGCGATGTCGTCGGAGATCGCCGCCACCTGCGCCTCGGCGCTCGCATGGGTGTCGAGCTCGAGGTCGTGCAGCGCGTCGTACTCGGCGAGCGCGAACGGCACGTCGCCGGTCACCGGCCCGTTGTGCTTGGCGATGCCCTCGAGCGTCTCCCAGGTCAGGTTCAGCCCGTCGAACTCGGCGTAGTGCGCCTCGAGCCGGGTCACGATCTTCAGCGCCTGCGCGTTGTGGTCGAAGCCGCCATAGGGCGCCATCAGCCCCTGCAGCGCCTCCTCGCCGGTATGCCCGAACGGCGGATGCCCGAGGTCGTGCGCGAGCGCCACCGCCTCGGCGAGCTCCTCGTTGAGCGCGAGCACCCGCGCGAGCGTGCGCGCCACCTGCGCCACCTCGACCGAGTGGGTGAGCCGCGTCCGGTAGTAGTCGCCCTCGTGCTCGACGAAAACCTGGGTCTTGTGCTTGAGCCGCCGGAACGCCGAGGAGTGGATGATCCGGTCGCGGTCGCGCTGGAAGTCGGAGCGGTGCGCCGATCCCTCCTCGTCGAACAGGCGGCCGCGGCTCGTCTCCGGCAGGGTCGCGAAGGCTGCGGTCATCGAGTGCACCTTGTCGGGCGGCCGTGCCGCGCTTACCTTGCCCATAACCCATCGCGTCCGGAGCCTGAAGATGCAGCTTGCCATTCCGCCGCGGGTCACCGACCGCGCCTTCGCCCGCCTCGCCGAGATCGGCGCCGCGCCGAAGGCGCTGCGCGTCGCCGTCGAGGGGGGCGGCTGCTCGGGCTTCCAGTACGACATCCGCCTCGACGACCCCGCCGCCGACGACCTCGTGCTCGAGAAGGACGGCGCCCGCGTGCTCATCGACCCGGTCTCCCTCCCCTTCCTCGCCGACGCCGAGATCGACTTCGCCGACGAGCTGATCGGCGCCCGCTTCGTCGTCAACAACCCGAACGCCACCTCCTCCTGCGGCTGCGGTACGAGCTTCTCGATCTGACGCCTGGCCGCGCCCTCCCCGACCCTCCCGCCCGGGCTTCAGCCCGGGCAGCGCCCACCCCGCCCCCAGGCGGGCGCTTCTCGCCCGCCGGGTCGGCCGCCGCCCTCCACGCCTTGGACCGACGTCGCCACAGGGGGCCCCCTTCTGGCGCCGCACCGCTCGACACGCGCGCCGCCCCCCGGGCTAACCCCACGCCCCGAGGCGCCGGAGACCACCTCGCGGGCGGCCGACCAGAAGCGCCCTCCCCGACTGTCCCGCCCGGGCTTCAGCCCGGGCAGCGCCCGCCCCGCCCCCAGGCGGGCGCTTCTCGCCCGCCGGGTCGGGCGCCGCCCTCCGCGCCCCGGTCCAGCGCCGCCACAGGGCGTCCCCCCGATCCCGCGCCGCTGGACACACGCTCTGCCGCCGGACTAGCCTGATCCCCGAGGCGCCGGAAAGCGGCCCGTGATCGAGGACGCCCGCGTGACCCCCGCCCAGTTCATCGCCAAATGGCGCCCGGTCGAGCTCAAGGAACGCTCGGCCGCCCAGACCCACTTCAACGACCTCTGCCGCCTGCTCGGCCTCGACGACCCCGTCGCCGCCGACCCGAAGGGCGCCTGGTTCGCCTTCGAGAAGGGCGCGACCAAGACCACCGGCGGCGAGGGCTGGGCCGACGTCTGGCGCAAGGGCTGCTTCGGCTGGGAATACAAGGGCAAGCACAAGGACCTCGACGCCGCCCACGCCCAGCTCCTGATGTACGCCGCCGCCCTCGAGAACCCGCCCCTGCTCGTCACCTGTGACACCGACCGCATCGTCATCCGCACCAACTTCACCAACACGGTGCAGGAGACCCACACCCTCGCCCTCGACGACCTCCTCGACGGCACCAGGCGCGACCTGCTCCGCGCCGCCTTCACCGAGCCCGACCGCCTCCGCCCGGCGAAGACGCGCGACGCCCTGACCGCCGAGGCCGCCGCGAGGTTCTCCGACCTCGCCCAGCGCCTGCGCGCCCGCGGCCACGACGCCGGCACCATCGCCCACTTCGTCAACCGCCTCGTCTTCTGCATGTTCGCCGAGGATGTCGGCCTCCTGCCCGAGCGCCTGTTCCAGAAGATGCTCGACGCCAGCCGCGCCGACCCCGCGAGCTTCGCCCCGAACGCCGCCCGGCTCTTCGCCGCCATGCGGACCGGCGGCCACGTCGGCTTCACCCGCGTCGACTGGTTCAACGGCGGCCTCTTCGACGACGACATGAGCCTGCCGCTCGAACGCCCCGACATCCTCGACCTGATCGAGGCCGCCCGCCTCGACTGGTCCCAGATCGACCCGTCGATCCTCGGCACCCTCTTCGAGCGCGGCCTCGACCCCACCAAGCGCAGCCAGCTCGGCGCCCACTACACCGACCGCGACAAGATCATGAAGATCGTCGGCCCCGTCGTCGTCGAGCCCATTCTCGCCGAATGGACCGCGACGAAGGCCAGGATCGACGCCGCCCTCGCCCGCGAGCGCGGCGCGAAATCCCCCTCCGCCGCCACCCGCGCCCATAACGACGCCCTCGCGCTCAAGACCGCCTTCCTCGAACGCCTGCGCGGCTTCCGCATCCTCGACCCCGCCTGCGGCTCGGGCAACTTCCTCTACCTCGGCCTCCGTGCGCTCAAGGACATCGAGCACCGCGTCAACGTCGAGGCCGAGGCGCTCGGCCTCCCCCGCGCCTTCCCCGCCGTCGGCCCCGAGGCCGTGCTCGGCATCGAGCTCAACCCCTACGCGGCCGAGCTCGCCCGCGTCTCGGTCTGGATCGGCGAGATCCAGTGGATGCGCGCCAACGGCTACCAGGCCGGCCGCAACCCGATCCTCCGCCCCCCTCGACACCATCGAATGCCGCGACGCCATCCTGAACGAGGACGGCACCGAAACCGAGTGGCCGGAAGCGAACGCGATCATCGGCAATCCGCCGTTCCTCGGCGCAAAGCTCATGAAAGGAAGCCTCGGCGTTACCGAAACCGAGCGCATCCGCAAGGCGTTCAGGGGGCGCCTGCCCGGCTTCACTGATCTCGTCTGCTACTGGTTCGAGAAGGCGCGAGATCAGATCGTTCACGGAGGCGCCCAACGGGCCGGCCTTGTTGCGACGAACTCCATCGCCAAGAACACGAACCTGCCCGTCCTGCGGAGGATAGCGGGCGACCTCACCATCTTCGACGCTCACTCGGACGAGCAGTGGATTCTTGACGGTGCCGCCGTGAGAGTCGCGATGGTCTGCTTCGCGGCGAACGAGGCCGCTCCGCCCGTGCGGCACCTGAATGGCGCGCCGGTCGGCACCATCAATCCCAACCTGACCTCGGGCGTGAACTTCAGTGAAGCGCGCCCTTTGCCGGAGAACCGTGGCCGGAGCATGTTGGGAATCCAGAAGAGCGGCCCGTTCGACGTGGACGGAGAAACGGCACGCGCGTGGCTCAGGCTCCCGATGAATCCGAACGGGCGCCCCAACTCCGAGGTGCTGCGGCCATACTGGAACGGGGACGATCTGACGTCCCGCCCGCGCGATGTTTGGTTCATCGATCTTCCGCGCGGACAATTGCTGGCTCAAGTCGCGTTGTTTGAGGCACCGTTCCAGCATCTCGCCCAATGTCCCTATGACCCTGACGATCCCGCTTCGGAGACGCTGACGAAGGTGAGGGCGGGAGCGCGCGACCTGCACGCGCAGCGCCAATGGTGGGAACCGTATTGGCCTCGCCCGGAGATGCGCCGCTCTATTGGGGCAGTGACCCGTTATATCGTTACTCCGGAAACGGCAGAGCACCGGCTCTTTGTCTGGCTGCGATTCCCGGTGCTTCCGGACAAGAACCTGATTGTCTTCCCTCGCGAAGACGATACGACCCTCGGCATTCTTCACTCTCGCTTCCACGAGGCATGGTCCACCGCCTTCGGCAATCGAATGGGAAAGGGGAACCAGCGCGGCTACAACAACTCAACCACCTTCGAGACCTTCCCCTTCCCCGAGGGCCTGACCCCCGACCTCCCCGCGAGCGCCTATGCCTCCGACCCGCGGGCGCAGGCGATCGCCGCGGCAGCGGCCGAGCTCGACGCCAGGCGGCAGGCCTGGCTGAACCCGCCCGACCTCGTCACCCGCGTCCCTGAGGTGGTGCCGGGCTACCCAGACCGCCTCCTCCCCGTCGACGACAAGGCGGCGGAGGTGCTGCGGAAGCGCACGCTGACCAACCTCTACAACCAGCGCCCCGCCTGGCTCGACCACGCCCACGCCCACGCCCGGCTCGACGAAGCCGTGGCCGAGGCCTACGGCTGGGGCGACGACTGGCGCGCCGGCCGCATCGACGACGACGCCATCCTCGCCCGCCTCTTCGCCCTCAACCAGGCGCGGGCGGCCAATCCCGAGTGATTTCGTAGCCATACGCTTTCCATACGCGTTCCATACGGTTTCCATATCCCCGACTTGCGGCCCGGAGCGGCCTTGCCTAGGGTCGCGGGCCATGAAGATCGCCTCCTTCAACATCAACGGCGTCAAGGCCCGGCTGCCCGCGCTCCTCGACTGGCTGCGCGATGCCGCGACCGACGTCGTCGTGCTGCAGGAACTGAAGTCGACCGACGACCAGTTCCCCCGCCTCGAGATCGAGGAGATGGGCTACAACATTGAAACTCATGGACAAAAGGGCTTCAACGGCGTCGCCATCCTTTCCCGCCTGCCGCTTACGGACGTCCGCCGCGGCCTCCCCGGCGGCGACGGTGACGAACAGGCCCGCTGGATCGAGGCCGAGGTCGCCGGCATCCGCATCTGCGGCCTCTACCTGCCCAACGGCAACCCCGCCCCCGGCCCGAAATACGACTACAAGCTCGCTTGGATGGACCGCCTGCAGGCGCGCGCCGAGGCGCTGATCGCAGGCGAGGAAACCGCGATAATCCTCGGGGATTACAATGTTATCCCCGAGCCTAAGGATGTCTGGAACCCGAAGGCCTGGCTCACCGACGCGCTCTACCTGCCCGAGACCCGCGCCGCCTTCCGCCGCCTCGTCCATCTCGGCTTCACCGACGCGCTGCGCGCCGTCGACCAGGGCCCGGGCATCTACACCTTCTGGGACTACCAGGCCGGCGCGTTCCAGAAGAACTGGGGCCTCAGGATCGACCACGTCCTCCTGACGCCGCAGGCCGCCGACCGCCTCGAGACCTGCGGCATCGACGCCGAGACCCGCTCGCGCGAAAAGCCGTCGGACCACGTGCCGATCTGGGTGACGCTCGAGCCCTGAGCCCGAACGAGCTCAGTGCGCGGGCGCCTCCGCGGCCGGCGGCGCGGCGTGCTCGACGCCGCGGATGTCGAGCCAGCCCTCCCAGATCATGTGCAGCGCCACGTAGAGGATGATCAGGAGGCCGATCCAGGCGATCCAGCGGTGCTTGTTGAGCAGCCGGGCGATGAACGACGCCGCGATGCCCATCAGCGCGATCGACAGCGCCAGGCCGAAGATCAGCACCGTCGGGTGCTCGCGCGCCGCGCCCGCGACGGCGAGCACGTTGTCGAGCGACATCGAGACGTCGGCGATGATGATCTGGATGACCGCCTGGCGCAGCGTCTTGCGCGGCGCGGCGGGTCCGGCGATCGTGCCGTCGGCGTTGATGTCGGACTCGGTGAACGCCTCGACCGCCGATTCCTGCTGCTTGTGCGAGACGCGCAGCTCCTCGAACATCTTCCAGCAGACCCAGAGCAGCAGCAGGCCGCCGGCGAGCAGCAGGCCGGTGATGCTGAGCAGCTGCGTGGCGATCAGCGCGAAGCCGATGCGCATCAGGGTCGCCGCGACGATGCCGATGACGATCGCCTTGCGCCGCAGGTCGGGCGGGAGGCCGGCGGCGGCGAGCCCGATCACGACGGCGTTGTCGCCGGCGAGCACGAGGTCGATCATGATGACCTGGAAGAAGGCGCTCAGAAACGCTGAATCCATGGCCTCTCGGCGCTCCCCTGCCCGTCCCGGTCCGGCGACCTTGGCCAATGCGGCCCGGGGTGTCAACCCGTCGAGGTCGCGTCGTGGCCGAACAGCCAGTCGAACCGGCGCGCGAGTAGCGCAGGCGCCACGGTCGAGGCCGCGGCGAGCGCGAGGTGCGCCGGCTCGCGCAAGCCCGGGCGCAGGTGGTAGAGCCGGCCGCCGCGCGCGGCGGCGCGCTGGACCCGGGCGGCGCGCGGCTGTCGCGCGGCCGCGTAGGCGGCGAGGCCGGCCGCCGGATCGCCGGCGCGCTCGAGCGCCGCCGCCAGCACCCAGGCGTCCTCCAGCGCCATCGTCGCCCCCTGCGCGAGGAAGGGCAGCATCGGGTGGCAGGCATCGCCGAGGAGCGCGATCCGCCCCGCGCTCCAGCGCGCGAGCGGCGGATGGTCGAACAGCCCCCAGAGGAAGGCGTCGTCGACCGCGCCGAGCAGCGCCCCGGCCGCGCCGCGCCATCCGGCGAAGGCGCGGCGGAGGTTCGCGGGATCGTCGGGCGTCGTCCAGCCCTCGGCCGTCCAGGCGGCACGCTCCTCGATGGCGACGACGTTGACGAGCCGCCCGCCGCGCAGCGGATACGCTGACGAGGTGGCGCCCCGGCCCCATCGTCACCCGGGTCACCGGCTCCGCGAAGGACGCCGGCAGCCGCGCCGCCGGGACCAGGCTCCGCCAGGCGACGTGCCCGGTGAAACGCGCCGGCGGGCCGGCGAAATGCGCGGCGCGGATCGGCGAGCGCACGCCGTCGGCCGCGATCGCCGCCTCGGCGGCGAGGCTCTCGCCGCCCGCGGTCCGCAGGCGAACCCGGTCGGATGCCGTCTCCACGCCGAGCACGCGGGTTCCGAGCCTGAGCTCGACCCCCGCCTCGGCCGCACCGGCCGCGAGGACGGCGAGGAGATCGGCGCGGTGGAATTGCCAGTACGGACGCCCGTGCCGGCGGGCGACCGTCGCCCCGAGCGGCAGCCGCGCCACCAGCCGGCCGGTGCGATGGTCGCGCAGCTCCACCGCCTCGGGTCGGGCCGCGTGCGGCTCGGCCGCGGCGCGGAGGCCGAGCGCCTCGAGCACCGCCACCCCGTTCGGCGCGATCTGGATGCCCGCGCCGACCTCGGCGAGCGCCGGCGCCTGCTCAAGGAGCGTGACGCGGGCGCCGCGCCGGGCCAGCGCGACCGCCGCGGCCAGCCCGCCGATGCCGGCGCCGACGACCGCGACCGCGCGGCCGGCGAGCGCCATCAGCCGGTGGGCGGCTCGCCCGCCCAGGCGGCGGCGAGCAGCCGGCGAACCGCGGCCCGCTCGACCGGCCGCGGGTTCGCGTACGGCGCCTCCACCGCGAGGTCGGCGGCCCGGTCCAGATCTGCCTCGGTCATGCCGAGCTCGGAAAGCGCCCGCGGCGCGCCGATCCGCGCGGCGAGGCCGGCGAGCGCCGCACCCGGCCCGCCGCCGCCCAGCGCCTCGGTGACCGGCGCCAGCAGATCCCCGGCGGCGGTCGCGTTGTAGGCCGCGGCATGCGGCAGCACCACCGCATGGGTCTGGGCATGCGGCAGGCCGAACGAGCCGCCGAGGACATGGCAGAGCTTGTGGTGCAGCGCCATCGTCGTGCCGCCGAGCGCCGCGCCGCAGAGCCAGGCGCCGTAGAGCGCCCGGCTCCGGGCGGCCCGGTCTCCCGGCTCCGCGGCCAGCACCGGCAGCGACGCGCCCAGCGCCGCGATCGCCTCGCGCGCCATCAGGCTCAGGATCGGGTTGCGGTCGGGCGCGTAGAGCGCCTCGACCGCGTGGGCGAGCGCGTTCATCCCGGAGGTCGCGGTCAGCGCCGGCGGCAGCCCGATGGTCAGGCGCCACGTCGTAGATCACCGTCTCGGGCTGGATCGCCGGGTCGCGGCGGGTGGTCTTGCGGCCCCCGGCGGTCTCGCCGAGGATGTCGGTCATCTCCGATCCGGCGTAGGTCGTCGGCACCGCGACCTGGTCGGCGCCGGTCCGGACCGCGATCGCCTTGCCGAGCCCGATCGTCGAGCCGCCGCCGAGCGCCACCACGCAGTCGGCGCCGGCCGCCGCATAGTCCGCGAGCGCGGCCTCGGTCACGTCGACGGGCGTGTGCATCACCGCGCCGGTGAAGACGCCGGCGGCACAGGCCCCGAGATCGGCGGCCAGACGCTCCGCCGCTGCGGCATGGCCGGCGGTCGAGAGCACCAGCGCGCGGCTGCGGCCGAGGCGTTCGATCTCCGGCCCGACCTCGCCGAGCGTGCCATCCCCGAACACGACCCGGCTCGGCAGGCCCTTGAAGGTGAAGGCTCGGATGGCGGTCATGGCGGCGTTCCGTTCGCGGGCGCCCCCATCTGACACGCTATCGCCGCCGGCGGAAAGCCCTCAGCCGGAGACGCCGCAGCCGCGGCAGAGGAGCCGGCGGACCTCGCGCCGGATCGCGCTCGCGCGCAGCGCATAGGCCTCGACCGCCGTCCCCGCGCCGCCGGTGCCGCTCCCGGCGCTCGCGACCGCGCCGCCGCGCGCGGCCGGCCGGATCGCGGTCACCATGCCGACAAGCCGGCCCTCGGCATCGACAAGCGGCCCGCCGGAGAAGCCCGGCCGCGCGCCCGGGAGCCAGGCTATGAGCCCCGGCCCGAACGCCGGGATGTCGGCGCGCGGCGCCACCACCTTGCCGTGGGCCTCGTGCACCCTGCCGGGCCGGCCGTCGCTCGCGTCGATCCCGGCGGCGCTGACCCGCGTGCCGCTCGCCCCGGCCGCGTCGCCGGCCGCCGGCGGCGGCAGGAAGCCCTCCGGCACGCGCAGCAGCGCGAGGTCCATGCGCGACGACAGCGCGATCACCGTCGCGCTGGTCCGCCCGCCGCCCGCCGCCGACGCGATCACCATGACTCTGTCGCCGGGGGCGAGCCCCTGCACCACGTGCCGGTTCGTCACCGCGACGCCGTCGGCGATCAGGAACGCCGAGCCGACGACCGGGCCGTTCAGCACCACCGCGTGCAGGTCGAGCGGGTGCGGCTTGCCCGCAGCCCGCATGTCCGAAGCGGGGGCGAGCCCGACCAGCGCCCCCACGAGCGCCAGCATGATCCACCGCCCCAGGCGCGCGCCCACGGCGCCGCCGGTCCCCCAACGGTCTGTCATCTTCACCCACCCCCGACGCCGCATCCCCACGCGCGGCGCTCACCCGGCCATCAAACCCCGCGGCCGTGTGAAAGTCCTGAAGACGGCCGGCCGAAATGCCTCAAATCGTCGGTTAAAGCCGGCCCTCCGCCGGCCGCGGAACAACTCGGTTGATTTTGTCGCGATTCTGCGAGATACAACTCCCGATTGAATCTCTTGGACATGTAGTCTCGCGTGGCGATATCCCCCGCCCCTCGTGGAGTGCCGCGGCCGGCACGGCTCCTGGCGACGCTCGGCGCATCGCTGCTCGCGCTCATGCTGGCCGAAGCCGCACCGGCCGGCGGCCCAGAAGGCGGCACCGTGGTCGGCGGCAAGGCCCGGATCGTCCAGACGCCCGGCCGGACGGCGATCCGGCAGTCCTCCGAGCGCGCGGTGATCGACTGGCGCGGCTTCGACGTCGGCCGCGACCACCAGGTGGTCTTCGGCCAGCCGGGCCGGAGCGCGGCGACGCTCAACCGGGTGCTGACGGCGCGGCCGAGCGTGATCGAGGGCGCGATCCGCGCCCCCGGCACGGTCATCATCCAGAACGGCGCCGGCGTGCTCTTCACCGGCACCGCCCGCGTTGATGTCGGCGGGCTGGTCGCCACCAGCCACGCGATCGACGCCGGCAGGTTCCAGCGCGACGGCCGGCTGTCGATCGGCAGCGGCACCCGCAGCGGCGCCCGCGTCGCCAACGAGGGCAGCATCACCGTCGGCGAGGCCGGGCTGGCGGCGCTGGTCGGCGACCAGGTCGAGAACACCGGGGTCATCGTCGCCCGGCGCGGCACCGTCGCGCTCGCCGGCGGCACCCGCAGCACCATCGACCTCGCCGGCGACGGCCTGGTCCGGATCGCCGTCGACGGCGACGGCAGCGTCACGAACAGCGGCCGCATCGAGGGCGAGCGCGTCCTCCTCAGCGCCGGCGCGGCGGCGCAGGCGCTCGACGCCGCAATCAACACCTCCGGCGTCATCCGCGCCGATGCCGGGACCGGCAAGGGCGGGCGGATCGAGCTCGTCGCGCGCGGCGGCGGCCGCGTCCGGATCTCAGGCACGCTCGATGCCTCGGGTGCGGCCGAGGGCGGCGACATCGTCGCCACCGGCGCCCGGGTGGACGTCGCGAGCGCGGCCAGGGTCGCGGCGCGCGGCGGCACGACCGGCGGCTCGATCCGGATCGGCGGCGATGCGCACGGCAGCGGCCCGCTCCGCCGGGCCACGGCGGTCAGGATCGACGCCGGCGCCGAGCTCGCGGCCGACGGCGCCGCCCGGGGCGGCCGGATCGTCGCCTGGTCCGACGGGCTGACCGAGGTCGACGGCACTCTCTCGGCGCGCGGGGCCGGCGGCTTCGTCGAGACCTCCGGCCGGGTGGCACTGGCGATTGGAGCGGCGGCGAAGGTGTCGGCCGCGCGCTGGCTGCTCGATCCGCAGGACATCCTGATCGCCGACGGCCCCGGCGGGCCGCTGCCGGGCGGCGCGCTCGTGGTCAGCCGCATCGCGCTCGAGGCCGCCCTCAACGGCGGCGCCGACGTCACGGTCACCACCTCGGCGCCCCCCGATGCTGAGATGCCGGGCGACATCGCCGTCGCCGTGCCGCTCAACTGGACCGGGACCGGCGACCTCCGGCTCGAGGCGGCCCGCGACATCGCGATCAACGCCGCCGTCACCACCCGGGACGGCAACTTCACCGCCGACGCCGGGCGCTGGCTGGCGGTGGCGGCCGACGTGCGCGGGACCGGCGCCGCCTCGGTCGCCCTCGCCGGCCAGGCGGTCCTGCTCACCGACCTCGCCGCAGGCGATCGCGCAGTGACCACCGAGCGCGGCGATCTCACCATCACCGGCACCAACCGCGTCGTCCTCGGCCGGACCGACGCGCGCCCGGGCGGCATCGCGGTCGGCTCCGCCTCCGGCGACGTCGCGATCACCGCGGGCAGGCGGATCTTCGTCCGCGGCGGCCCGGCGGCCGGCCAGTGGGTCCGGCTCGGCACCGAGTCCAGTGCGAGCGCCGTCCGCATCGCCTCCGAGCGCATCGAGGTCCTGGCCGGCGACAGCACCGGCAGCTTCGCCGAGGTGGTGACCGGCGCGGGCGGCGGCCTCGACCTCCAGGCCGGCATGATCGTGGTCCGCGACCGCCCCGGCGCCGGCAACCGCGCGGATCGCGGCGCTGAACGGCGCACCGCTGACGCTCGCGGCCGAGGAGCAGATTCTGGAACGGCAGCGTCGAGGCCGGCAGCGGCCTCGCCGACGGCGGCGACGTCCGGCTCGAGCGGCGCGATCACCGCCTTCGTCGCACCAAAGTTCAGCCTCGGCGCCGGGGCGGATTTCCTGCTCGCGGCGCAGGGGCCGGGCGGCGCCCTCTCCTCCTACGGTTCGGTCCGGCCACTCGCTGTAACGACCTCGGGCACCGGCACGGTCGCGATCGAGGCCCCGATCACGGCCGCGCAGGTCGCGCTGGTCTCGGCCGAGCGGGTCCGGCTGGCGGCCGGCGCCACCGTCACCGCAACCGGCAGCGGCGACGCCGTCGTCGATCTCGGCCGGGCGCCGCTTCGAGAACGGCGCCGGTGCCGGCGCGCTGGCAACCGCCGCTCCCGATGCGCGCTGGCTCCTCTACGTCGACCGCTTCGACGGCGTCACCGGGGCGCTGCCGGGCCCGCGCGGGTTCGATCTCTACGGCCGGACCCTGGCCACCGCCGCCCCGGCCGATCTCGGCTTCGACGGCTAACCGGCTCATCTACGCCGAGCAGCCGACCCTGACGCTGACCGCCGCCTCGCTGCGCAAGACCTACGGCACCGCCGCAACGCCAGGGTTCTCGACCGACGGACTGCGTTCCGGCGACAGCCTCGCGACCGCCTTCGCCATCGCGCCCCGAGGTGACCAGCACCGGCGCCGGCGCCGGCTCCGCGGCCGGCGCGCACACCACGCGGGTGATCGCCGCGGCATCGCGGCAAGGCTACGCCGTCGAGGTCGTCGACGGCCGGCTCACGGTCGACAAGGCGGCCCTGGTTGTGCGCGCGGTCGACGCCAGCCGCCGCTACGGCGCGGCCGACCCGGGCTTCACCGCCGCCTATTCCGGCTTCGTCCTCGGCGACGGCGCCGACGATCTCGGCGGCACGCTCGGCTTCACCACTCCCGCGGGCCGCGCCAGCGCCGTCGGCCGCTACGGCCTCACCCCCCGCGGCCTGACTCAGCGGCAACTACGCGATCAGCTACGCGCCGGGCACGCTCATCGATCGAGCGCGCGCCGCTCCTCGTCACGCCCGCCTTCGCCGCACGCAGCTACGGCGCCGACACCCCGGCCTTCGCCGCGCGCTACGCCGGCTTCGTGCTCGGCGACGGCGCCGGCGACCTCAGCGGCCGCCTCGCCTTCGCCACCGACGCCGGCCGCGCCGAGCCCGGTCGGCCTCTACCGCGTCACCGCCTCCGGCCTTGCGAGCGACAACTACGACATCCGCTACCTGCCCGGCGCGCTCGAGGTCCCGCCGGCGCCGCTGACCGTCACCGCGCTCGACGCGATCCGGCCCTTCGGCGCCCGCGACCCCGCCTTCGGCGTCCGCATCGACGGCCTCGTCCTCGGCCAGGACGCGCGGCGACCTCGGCGGCGCGCTCGGCTTCGCGACGCTCCACCACCCGCCTCAGCCCGGTCGGGCAGTACGGGATCGTCCCCGGCGGCCTTGCAAGCCGCAACTACGCGATCGACCTCCGCCCGGCACCCTCACCATCGCGCCGGCCCGCTTCGGCGCGGCGCGGTTCGCCGGCAGCGACGTCCGCCGCGGCGGCTTCGCGCGCGGAACGCCGCCCTTCACCCCCGGCGACGCGAGCTTCCGCACCACCACGGCCGACGGGCCCCCCGGCGCTCGGCAACCCCTTCGGCCTCGCCTATTCGCTCGGGCGGTTCACCGAGCTCGCGCCGGCGCAGGCCGCCGGTACCCAGGGCTTCGTCCCCGCCGCCGGCGACACCCAAGGCTTCGTCCCAGCCGCCGGCGGCATCCAGGCCGACCGCCGCGCCACGCCGGCTGCGGCGGCTCGGTCAGCCTCGGCGCCGACGGCTGCGGCCGGCAGACCATCGTCGAGAACTACTGGCAGGCCGGCCGGTGAGCCACGGCCGGCTCGCCCTCGCCACCGCGCTCGCCCTCGGCGCGGCGACGGCCGCCGCCGCCCAGTCCGCCGCCGACTACCTGCCCCGCGAGCCGGGCGCCAACCTCGCCGCCCCCGACCTGCCGCAACCGCCCGACCCGAGCGCCCCGCCCACCGCGCCGCCCCCCGCCACGACCGGCGCCGCCTTCATCCTGCGCGGCGTCGAGGTCGAGGGCGCGACCGCGCTCGGCCCCGAGGCGCTGGCGCCGATCTGGGCGCCGCTCGTCGGCCAGCCGGTATCGATCGCCACGCTCGACGAGATCGCGGCCGGGATCGGCGCCGCCTACCGGTCGCGCGGCTACCTGCTGTCGCAGGCGGTGCTGCCGGCGCAGACCGTCGACGACGGCACCGTGCGCGTGCAGGTCATCGAGGGCTTCGTCGACCGGGTGGCGGTCGAGGGCGGCTCCCCCGGCCAGCAGCGGGCTGCCGAGCGGCTCTTCGCGCCGGTCGATGCCGACCGGCCGCTGCGCCTGCGCACGCTCGAGCGCAGCGTGCTCCTCGCCCGCGACACCTTCGGCGGCAGCGGTCGAGACCCTGGTCGAGCCCTCGGCGACAACCTTCGGCGCGGCCGACCTGACCGTCCTCCTGACCCCCGACCGCTACACCGGCTTCGCCGCCGCCGACAACCGCGGCTCGCGGCTCTACGGGCCGGCGACGCTGTCGGCCGGCGCCAGCGCCTACGACCTCCTCGGCCGCAACGAGCGCATCGACGGGCTCCTCGCGCTGGCGCCGGACAGCACCTCGCTCGTCTACGGCCAGGCGGCTGCTCTCGCTGCCCCTGCCCTTCCTCGCCGGCACCCTGCTCGACGGCGCGCGGCTCGAGCTGCAGGGCAACGTCTCGCGCGGCGAGCCCGACCTGTCGCGCAGCGGCTCGCCCGACGACCTGACCGTCACCTCGAACGAGACCAACCTGACCGCGGGTCTCGCGGTGCCCTTCATCCGCACCCGCTCGCGGAACCTGACCGGCACGCTCGGCCTCGACTGGCAGGACGAGCGAGAGCGTCACCGGCTTCGCCGGCGGCGAGGAGACGAGCACCGACCGGCTGCTGGTCCTGCGCGCCGGCCTCGCCTTCGACCTCGCCGACCGCTTCGGCGGCGTCAACCTGCTCGACCTGCGGCTGCGCCAGGGCCTCGACGCCGCCGGAGCGGACATCGGCGCCGAGGGGCCGGCGGCGGGCGAGGTCAACTTCACCGCCGCGAGCCTCACCGCCTCGCGGCTGCAGCGGCTCGGCGCCGGCCCCTGGTCGCTCTACCTCGAAGCGATCGGCCAGCTCGCCGCCGACGTGCTGCCGAACTCCGAGCGCTTCGCCCTCGGCGACAGCACCATCGGCCGCGGCTTCGCGCCGGGCAACACCTCGGGCGACAGCGGCTGGGGCGGCCGGGTCGAGCTGCGCCGCCAGATCACCGCGCCGCAGGCGGCGGCCGAGGCCTACGCCTTCCTCGACCACGGCGAGGCCTACGACCGTTCGACCGCCCGCGACGGCACCACGCGCGAGCCGATCGGCTCGTTCGGCATCGGCGCCCGGATCGACGCGCGGCCCTGGCTGACGCTCACCCCCGAGATCGCCCGCCAGACCGACGGAACGGCAACCGACACCACCGAGACCGGGCACGAAACCCGCTTCTACCTCGGGATCGTCGCACGCTTCTGACCGCCATCGGCTGGACGGCGCCGGCCGGATGCCTAGAAAGCGGCAAGCGAAACAGGGGCGGGCGCATGCGGATTCTGGTCACCAACGACGACGGCATCAGCGCGCCCGGCCTCGAGGTCGCCGAGGAGATCGCGGCGGCGATCGCCGGCCCTTCCGGCGAGGTCTGGGTCGTGGCGCCCGCCTTCGAGCAGTCCGGGGTCGCGCACGCGGTCTCCTACGTCCGCCCGATGCGGCTCGAGCGGCTGGAGCCGCGCCGCTTCGCCGTCGAGGGCTCGCCGGCGGACTGCGTGCTGGCCGGGCTCCACGAGATCATGAAGGACGGGCCGCCCGACCTCGTCATCTCCGGCGTCAACCGCGGCCACAACCTGGCCGAGGACACGCTCTATTCCGGCACCGTCGGCGGCGCGATGGAGGCCGCGCTGCACGGCGTGCGCGCCGTCGCGATGTCGCAGTACCACGGCCCGGCCAGCGCCGCCGGCGATCCCTTCGGCGCGGCGCGGGCGCACGGGGCAGCGCTGGTGCGCAAGCTGGTCGAGGCCGCGACCTGGCCGAGCACGCCCTACGCCGCCTTCTACAACGTCAACTTCCCGCCGGTGCCGGCGGACGCGGTGCGCGGCACGCGCGCGACCATCCAGGGCCACCGGGCGGCCGCCACCTTCGGCGTGCTGCCGCATGTCGCCCCGAACGGCCGCACCTTCCTCTGGCTCACCCACGGCCACGGCAACGCCGACACGGCGCCCGGAACCGACTCGCGCGAGTGCCACGACGGGCACATCACGGTGACGCCGCTGATCGCGGACCTGACCGCGCACGATCTCGTCGCGCCGCTTGCACAGGCCCTCGGATAGCGCGAGGGTCGGCGCATGCACCCCGCCGAGCAGCAGATGCAGTTCGTCTACACCCTCCGCTCGCACGGGGTGACCAACGCCGAGGTGCTGAAGGCGATGGAGGCGACGCAGCGGGTCGACTTCCTCGAGGGGATCTTCAAGGACCGCTCGTTCGAGGACACGCCGCTGCCGATCTCCTGCGGCCAGACGATCAGCCAGCCGACGGTCGTCGGGCTGATGACCCAGGCGCTCGAGCTGACCCGGCGGTGCAAGGTGCTCGAGATCGGCACCGGCTCGGGCTACCAGGCGGCGATCCTGTCGCGCCTCGCCCGGCGGGTCTACACGGTCGAGCGGCACCGGAGGCTGGCGCGGCGGACCCGCGAGCTCTTCCAGCGGCTCGGCCTGCACAACATCACCGTCGTGCACGCCGACGGCTCGCTCGGGCTGCCGGAGCAGGCCCCCTTCGACCGGATCATCGTCACGGCGGCAGCCGAGGATCCGCCGAAGCTCCTGATCGACCAGCTCCGTCCCGGCGGCATCATGGTGCTGCCGGTCGGCCAGAGCAGCGCGGTGCAGACGCTGATCCGCATCGTCAAGACCGAGAAGGGGCTCGACTACACCGACCTCGGCGCCGTCCGGTTCGTTCCCCTTGTCGAAGGGGTGGCGCAGGACGTATTGGATTGACGCAACACCACAAGATGCTGGGAGGACTGCGATGCGTGAGGCCAGCAGAGCACGGATGACCGTGCCGGCAGCCCCGTTCCTGCTCGCCGCCGCCCTTGGGCTCGCGGCCTGCGGCGGCTTTCAGAACCCACTCGCCGGCAACGACGCGGCGAGCGCGCCGGCGGCGCCGGCGGTGCCGAACCTCGCGCCCGACCCGCGCGGCGTGATCACCTACGCGACCTACCAGGTCGCGGTGGCCCGCGACGGCGACACGATGGCCTCGGTGGCGAGCCGGGTCGGGACGACGACCGAGGAGCTTGCCCGGCGCAACGCGCTGCCCGGCGACTACATGCTGCGCACGGGCGAAGTGCTGCTCCTGCCCGACGGCGTGTCCCGGCCGGCGCCCGGCCTCGACGTCGGCGCCATCGGCACCCAGCCGCTCGGCGGGGCCTCGGGCACCGCCGTGGCCACGGCTCCGGCCGACAATCCGTTCCAGGGCGGCCAGACCGACCCGCTGATCGACCCGGTCCGCCATCGCGTCGAGGCGGGCGAGACCGCCTACTCGATCGCGCGGCTCTACGGCGTCTCGGTGACCGCGCTCGCCTCGTGGAACGGGCTCGGCCCCGACCTCGCGGTGCGCGAGAACCAGGAGCTCCTGATCCCGATCGTCAGCGACGCGAACCGCATCTCCAGCGCGCCCGAGACCCAGCCCGGCCAGGGCACCCCGGTCACGCCGCCCCCGAGCGCGGCGGCGCCGCTGCCGGCCGACATCACCGCGGCGGTCGAGCCGGAATCGCCGAACCTCGGCCAGTTCCGCACGCCCCCGGGCGGCCGGCTCGCCGCGCCGGTCTCCGGCGCGGTGAGCCGGCGCTACAACCCCTCGAACCCGAACGGCATCGGCTTCGCCGTCCCCGCCGGCACCGCCGTGCAGGCGGCCGCCCCGGGCGAGGTCGCGCTCGTCTCCGAGGCGCTCGGCGGCCTCGGCACCATCGTCCTCGTCCGCCACCGCGACGACCTGATCACCACCTACTCGACCCTCGCCGACGTCCGCGTCCAGGAGGGCGACACCGTGACGACGGGCGAGGTCCTCGGCGTGGTGGCGCCGCGCGACAACCCCGAGCTGCAGTTCGACGTCTTCCGCGGCACCGACAGCGTCGACCCGACCCCCTACATCGGCGGGTGACGTTGGGCCCCTGCGACGGCTGCCGAGGTACGGCTTGCGCCAGCCCTGCGCCGAGTATTGCCGAGGTCCGGAAGGGCGATGGCCGGCGCGCATGTGCGCTGGCACTGTCGCGTGAAGTATATCTATAAACATATTTATCGAATAGGTGAAAATAAGGTGAAACGGTGCTTGCGCCACATTTCGTGGCGCATGCCATTCGGGTCAGTATAGGAAGAATGTTTCTTGGCCGACCGACGCTCCCGGCGCGGAGGTGCGGGGCGCGCACCCGCACCTCCGCGGTGTCGTGGAGCGTGTTCCAGCCGGCACAGAACCCCGTAAATCATTGCACTATCACAGCATCTCTGCCTCGCCGATGATATCTCCTCCACGAGCCATCAGTCCGAAATACCCCCCGCTGCGCGCCGGACGGGTCGGATCCGAGGTGACGGCGACCGTGAGCCCGAGGTCGGGCACGACACAGATCAGCTGCCCGCCGAACCCCCGCGCCAGCGCGAAGCGATGCCCCTGCGCCCGCCCGAGAAACCAGCCGTAGCCGTAGTCGAGCCCGGAGAACGGCGAGCGGGTCCGGGCGACGAAGGATGCCTCGACCCAGCCGTCGCTGAGGACGCGCGCGCCGCCAGAGCGCCCGCCCCGGCGGTACATCTCGCCGAAGCGGACCATGGCGAGCGGCGACAGCGCCATCTCGTTGCCGCCGAGATAGAACCCCTGCGGGTCGCGGGTCCAGGCCGGGATCTCGATCCCGAGCGGCTCGCCGAGCCGCCCCCGCGCCTGCGCCAGCAGGCTCTGCCCCGACGCCCGCGCCAGCGCGACGCCGAGCACGTGCACGCTGCCGGTCGAATAGAGCATCCGCCCGCCCGGCTCCGCCACGATCGGGCGCCCGAGCGCGTCGGCCACCCAGTTGCCGCTCGACACCCACTCCCCGTAGGCCGGCCCGGAGGTGCGTTCGAGCCCGGCCCTGAGCGTCATCAGGTCCTCGACCGTGATGCCCGCCACCCGCGGGTCCGCCCCGCCCGGGATCAGATCCGGGATCACCTCGCCGAGCGTCGTCTGCACCCCGATCTCGCCCCGGTCGATCGCCGCCCCGGTCAGCGCGGCCACCACGGTCTTCGAAACCGACTTCACGTTCACCGCCCGCTCGACGCCTGGGCCGCGGAACGCCTCGGCGAAGGCGACCTCCCCGTCGCGGGCGATCACCAGCGCATGCAATTGCTCCTGACCCCGCGCCGCGTCGGCGGTCCGCGCCCAGGCCCCCGCCCCGCCCCGCGGCAGCGGCCGCTCCTGCGCACCGGCGCCGCCCGCGGCGAGCGCGAGCGCGGTGGCGAGGAAGGTCCGGCGGCTCGGGCGAAAAACGGGCGGCATGCGCGCGAGCATACGTCCCCTCCGTCGGACGCCGATCAGAAGCCCGTGATCGCCGCCCGCCTTTTCCACTAGCATGCGCCGGCTCGTCGACGCGATCGGATCGACGACCTTCAGGGGGACAACGGGATGCCATCAGGACTGGACTTCCAGCGCGTGACCGTGAGGATTTCGAACCACTTCGACGGACCGAACTTCGTCAACGGCCTGGCGCAGCAATCAGGCACCTACACGATTCTCTCCGAGACGCAGGCGGTCCTGAGCTTCGCCGGCGGCTTCAACACCGCCATAACCTACGTCCAGGTCGTCGAGGGCGAGGGCTTCGGCCTGAACGCCGACGGCCGCTACACCGGGACGGTGCACGCCTACACCGGCTTCGAGGCGGCGAACCCGGCGAACCGCTGGCGCTTCGAGAACCTCGACACCTCCCTCGACCGGCTGAACACGCTCGCCTCCGACCCCGCCGTCACGTTCCAGGACCTGCTGCTGATCCCGCTCGAATTCGTCGGCGCCCAATTCGACGACGTGTTCATCATGGGGTCGTTCGACGACATCGGCTACGGCTTCGGCGGCAACGACAACTTCGACGGCCTGAGCGGCGACGACATGCTCTTCGGGCACGCCGGGTCGGACCTCCTGACCGGGCAGGACGGCGACGACCTCCTGAGCGGCGGCAGCGGCGACGACCTCGCGCTCGGCGGCAGCGGCGCCGACACCATCCTCGGCGGCCTCGGAGACGACGACCTCCAGGGCGGCGGCGACGCCGACCGGGTCCGCGGAGGCGCCGGCGCCGATCTGATCCGCGGCGACGACGGGTCCGACGACTTCGGCGGCGGCCGGGGGGCCGACCGGATCCTCGGCGGCCTCGGGTCGGACACGATCTCCGGCGGCGACGGCGACGACGTGCTCGACGGCGAGGACGGCGGCGACACCATCGAAGGCGGCGCCGGCAACGACCGCATCCTCGGCGGCGAAGGCACGAACTTCCTCTTCGGCCAGCGCGGGCGCGACACGCTCACCGGCGGCAGCGGCTCGGACGAGCTCTTCGGCGGCGCCCAGGCCGACATCCTCGCCTCCGGCGCCGGCGCCGACTTCCTGATCGGCGGCACCGGCGACGACCTCCTGTCGGGCAACACCACGAGCGCAGGCTTCGCCGACGACGCCGTCGACACCTTCATCTTCGAGGCCGCCTTCGGCGCCGACGTCATCACCGACTTCGAGATCGGCTTCGACGGCATCGTGCTCGCGGCCGGCATCACCGCCGCCGACGTCACCACCCGCACCGCCGGCGACGACGTCGTGATCGACGTCGACTTCCTCGGCACCCAGACGATCACCGTCCTCGGCGTCGCCGACCTCTTCGACCCTGGCATCGACATCCAGATCGCGACCTGAAACGGCCGGCCGCCCGCCGCTTCGGCCGAGCCGCACCCCGCGGCCCGGGCGAGACGGTGCAGCCGGCGCGCTTCCTTCCGAGGGGTCGTGGAGCGCGTTAATCCTCAATCCCGACAAAAATTGTAGCCATATGCATTCCATACGCGTTCCATACGCATTCCAGATCGCGCTTTCGGCCGTTAACCATTGAAGCCGCTGCGCTTTCCGGTCCCGCCCAGCCGCACCCCCATCCGCCCCGCCAGGTCGGTGACGTACTGCCAGGCGACGCGGCCGGAGCGGGCGCCGCGGGTCTGCGACCATTCGATCGCCTCCGCCCGCAGCTCCGCGTCGGAGATCGCCAGCCCGTAGGCGTCGCAGTAGCCGCGGATCATGGCGAGGAAGTCGTCCTGCGAGCAGGCGTGGAAGCCGAGCCAGAGCCCGAAGCGGTCGGAGAGCGACACCTTCTCCTCGGTGGCCTCCGACGGGTTCACCCCGGTCTGGCGCTCGTTCTCGATCATCTCGCGCGGCATCAGGTGGCGCCGGTTCGAGGTCGCGTAGAGCACCACGTTGTCCGGGCGCCCCTCGATCCCGCCGTCAAGAACCGCCTTCAACGACTTGTAATGGCTGTCATCCTTGTCGAAGGAGAGGTCGTCGCAGAACAGCAGGAAGCGAAGGTCCGAGCCGCGCAGCAGCGCCAGCAGCCGCCCGATCGAGGGCAGGTCCTCGCGGTGCAGCTCGATCAGCTTGAGCCGGCCCGGCACCGCCCGCGCCGCCTCGGCGTGCGCCGCCTTGACGAGGCTCGACTTGCCCATGCCGCGCGCGCCCCAGAGCAGCACGTTGTTCGCCGGGAAGCCGTGCGCGAACTGCCGGGTGTTGGCGAGCAGCACGTCGCGCGCCCGGTCGACGCCGACGAGCAGGCCGATGTCGACCCGCGCCACCAAGTCGACCGGCAGCAGCCGGTCGGGCCCCACCGCCCAGACGAAGGCCTCGGCGGCGGCGAGCTCGGGCGCGGGCTCGGGCGGCGGGCTCAGGCGTTCGAGAGCGGCGGCGATCCGCGCCAGCGCGCGGTCGGGATCGCTCACGGCTCGTCCTTCGCCACCTCGGGATCGTCGACCCACAGGCCCTGCGCGCGCAGCTCCGCCTCGCGCTTCCGCTCGAAGAAGCGCACGAGCAGGATCGAGATCTCGTAGAGCGGGTAGATCGCGGCGAAGAGGATGACCTGGCTCATCACGTCCGGCCCCGGCGTCACGAACGCGGCGACGACGAGCATCGCGACGAGCGCATACTTGCGGAACGCCGACAGCCCCTTGGCGCTGACGAGCCCGGCGAGCCCCATCAGCGTGAGCGCCACCGGCAGCTGGAAGCAGATGCCGAAGGCGATCATGAACTTCATGGTCAGCGACAGATACTCGTTGATGGTGCCGAGATACGCGATCGTGACGTCCTGGCTCGGCTCCCCGGGGGCCGCGGGGCTCGGAGTTGGCGCGCCGAACTGCTGGAAGCCGAGGAAGAAGTCGTAGACGAGCGGCAGGAGCACGTAGAAGGCGAAGGCGCAGCCGGCCATGAACAGCACCGGCGACGCGATCAGGAACGGCAGGAAGGCGCGCTTCTCCTGCCGGTAGAGGCCGGGCGCCACGAACCGCCAGAGCTGGTAGCTGATCACCGGGAAGGCGAGGATGAAGCCGCCGAAGATCGAGATGCGGACCTGGGTGAAGAAGCCCTGCTGCAGGCCGGTATAGATGAGCTCCGGCTTCTGCCCGTGCTCGACGAGGAGCTCGGCGAGCGGCGCGGCGAGGAAGTTGAAGATCGGACCGGCGACGGTGAAGGCCGCCACCATCGCCACGCAGAACGCGATCAGCGAGTTGATGAGCCGGCTGCGAAGCTCCGCCAGGTGCTCGATCAGCGGTGCCGTCGAGTTGTCGATGTCGTTGTCGCCGTCCTTCATCACCCGGTCGCCCGCTCATCCCCTTCGGCCGGCTGCTCCGCTGCGGCCGGGGCGGGCCGGGTCGACTTGGCCGGCGCTTCGACCCGTGCGTCGTCGGGCTGCGCCGCCGGGGCGTCCGCGGCGGGCTTGATCGCCTCCTTCGCGACCGTGCGCATCGGCTGCTTCGCGAAGCTGCGCGCCGACTGGGTCGCGGAATTGAGGCTCTGGTCGATCGAGCGCAGGCTTTTCGACACTTCGCTCATGCCGGATTTATTGGCGGCCTGCTCCAGCGAGCGCTGGAATTCACGGGCCATGCCGCGAGCCTTGCCGGTGAAGTTTCCGACGGTCCGGAACAGGGCGGGCAGATCCTTCGGCCCCACCACAATCAGCGCCACGACACCGATCAGGAAGAGCTCGCCCCAGCCGATGTCAAACATGGTGGATCAGACTTTTTCCTTCTCGGGCGTGATGTCGCGGGCGCTCTCGGCGGACGCGTTCTCGATCTCCGCCTTGCCCTCGTTGATCCCGCGCTTGAAGCTCGTGATGCCCTTGCCGACCTCGCCCATCAGTCCCGCAACCTTGCCGCGGCCGAACAGGACCAGCACCACGATCGCGATCAGGAGCAGGCCTGCCGGGCCCAAGTTGTTGAGCATGTCATCATCTCCCTAGCTGGCCCGGCGGCACGCCGCCGGACGATCTATCCGTAATATGGCGTCCAGCGGGCGCGCGCAAACCCCAAACGGCCGCGCGCCGGGGCGATTTCAGCCCGAATACGGGTTCGTGACCGCGCTTTGCACCCGACACGGAAAGACGAAGCAGCGGTCGCGGCGCAGCGACAGCCAGAGCGGCGTGCCGGCCTTGGGCAGGAAGACGCCGGGGATCGTCGCCTTCAGGAGCGAGCCGTCGTGGTCCATGGCGAGCTCGACGATCGACTGGTTGCCGACGAAGCGCACGCGCTGCACCCGGCCGCGCGCCGGCACCCCGTCCGACGAGGTCGGCAGCGGGCCGGAGCCGTTGCGGTCGAAGTCCATCTTCAGGTGCTGCGGACGGATGATGATCTCGACATCGGCGCGGTCGGCGAGGCCCGGCGTCAGGAACCGGCCGAACGGCGTGTCGGTGGCGAAGTCCTGCACGACCCCGTGGATGACGTTGATGTCGGAGAAGAACATCGCCGCCTCCCGGTCGACCGGGCTGTTGTAGATGTTGTAGGGCGCCCCCTCCTGCACGATGCGGCCGTCGCGCATCAGCGCGATGCGGTCGGCCATGCGCATCGCCTCGTCGGGCTCGTGGGTGACGAGGAGCACCGCCGTCCCCTCCTCCTTCAGGATGTCGAGCGTCTCGTCGCGGATGCCGTCGCGCAGGCGGTTGTCGAGCCCGGAGAACGGCTCGTCCATCAGGAGGATCGGCGGGCGCGGCGCCAGCGCCCGGGCGAGCGCGACGCGCTGCTGCTCGCCGCCGGACAGCTGGTGCGGGAACTTGTCGCCGTGGCGCCCGAGGCCGACGCGGTCGAGCAGCGCCCGCGCCCGCCCCGCCCGCTCGGCCGCCGGGCCGCTCAGGCCGAAGGCGACGTTGCGCGTCACGCTCAGGTGCGGGAAGAGCGCGAAGTCCTGGAACATCAGCCCGATGCCGCGGCCCTCGGGCGGGACGTGCCGGGCGGCGTCGGAGACCACCCGCCCGGCCACGGCGACACTGCCCTCGGCCTGACGCTCGACCCCCGCGGCAATGCGCAGCAGCGTCGATTTGCCGCAACCCGACGGCCCGAGCAGGCAGGTCACCTCGCCGGCCGCGAGCTCGAGCGAAACGTCCCGGAGCACCGGCGTGCCGGCGTAGCCGTGGCTGATGCCGCTCAGCGCCAGCCGGACCCCGTCCGGATCCGGGCCGATATCCTTCACCGCCGCCCCCATGACCGATCACCGGGAGTAACAACGCCGGCCGCCGGTTTCAAGCCACGCACCGGGGCAATGCCGGCCTGCTGCCTATCCGATTGCCGCTTGACCGCGGCACCGGTTTCGCCTAAAATACTCCGCATTAATCTGACCGAATTTGCAACAAGTGATTGGGGGCGAACGGAAGCCGTTCTCCCGGATGCTTCGCTCTCAAGCCACTCCCAAAGGAGATGCAAAGTAATGCCTTCAGCAAGGAAGATGTGCTTCGATCGGATACTTCCCGGCGACCTCAACCGGCCCATGCGAACGATGATGGTCGGCGGGCGCCCCAGGGCGATCGCCATCGCCACCAAGCAGTGGATCAACGGGTCGCCGCTGAAGATCCGCTTCATGTCCGGGACCGAACGACAGAAGGACATGGTCCGGGAGATCGCGCCGGAGTGGACCCGGTACGCCAACCTCGACTTCGAGTTCACCGACGATCCGCGCGCCGAGATCCGCGTGACCTTCGACGCCAACGACGGCGCATGGTCCTATGTCGGCACCGACAACTCCAGCATCCCGCTGCACGCAGCGACGCTGAATCTCGGCTGGCAGGACGAGGGCGTCATCCTGCACGAGTTCGGCCACATGATCGGCCTTGCCCACGAGCACCAGAACCCGGACGGCGGGATCATCTGGCAGGAGGATGTGGTCATTCGCGACCTTTCGGGGCCGCCGAACTTCTGGGACGAGGCGACGATCCGGCACAACGTCCTGAACAAGTACAGCGCCGACCAGATCGTCGGCACCGACTTCGACGACAAGTCGGTCATGCTCTACGCTTTCCCCGACGAGTGGACCGCCAACATGGGGGCCACCTCCGAGAACAACGCCCTGTCGCAGCAGGACCGCGATTTCATCGCCAGCGCCAAGATGTATCCCGGCCGCGTCGTCCCGGCTCCAACCCCGACGGTTCAGGATCTCGACGTGTTCCATCCGGCAGCGCACGAGATCGCGGCGGCGGGCGAGGAGGACGTCTTCCACTTCTCGGTGGGCGCCCAGGGCCGCCACGTCGTCGAGACCTCGGGCTCGACCGACGTCGTGGTCGTGCTCTTCGGCCCCGACAACAAGAATCTGAAGATCGCCGAGGACGACGACGGCGGCGAGGGGCGCAATGCCCGCATCGCCGCCGACCTCGGGGCGGGCGAGTACTATGTCGCCGTCCGCCACGTCAAGCCGACCGAGCGGGGCGCCTACCGGATCATGGTGAGCGCGATCTGACCGCTCAGAGCGTGCTGTTGAGCGCGCCGCCGTCGAGCAGCAGGTTCTGCCCGACGATGAAGCCGGCATGCTGCGAGCAGAGGAAGGCGCAGGCGGCGCCGAAGTCCTCGGGCGTGCCGTAGCGGCGGGCGGGAATCGTGGCCACGCGCCGGGAGCGGGCCTCGTCCATGTCGATGCCCTGGGCGGCGGAGACCCCGCGGTCCAGGGCTTCGGCGCGGTCGGTGTCGTGGATGCCCGGCAGCAGGTTGTTGATCGTCACCCCGTCCGGCGCCACCTGCCGGCTGGTGCCGGCGACGAAGCCGGTCAGCCCGGTGCGCGCGGTGTTCGAGAGCCCGAGCGCCGGAATCGGCGACTTCACCGCCTGCGAGGTGATGTTGACGATCCGGCCCCAGCGCCGGGCGATCATGCCGGGCAGCACCGCCTGCATCAGCGCGATCGGCGTCAGCATGTTGGCGTCGAGCGCCTTGATGAAGTCGTCGCGGCTCCAGTCCGACCAGACACCCGGCGGCGGGCCGCCGGCGTTGGTCACCAGGATGTCGGCCGCCGGCGCCGCGGCCAGCACCGCCGCCCGGGTATCTGCGGCGGTGATGTCACCGGCCACCGCCGCCACCGCCACGCCGTGGCGCGCGCGGATCGCCGCCGCCGTCGCCTCTAGCGCCTCGGCGCCGCGGGCGTTGATCACGAGCCCGACTCCCTCGGCGGCGAGCGCCTCGGCGCAGCCGCGGCCGAGCCCTTTCGACGCGGCGCACACGATCGCAGTCCTGCCCCTGATTCCCAGATCCATGCCTTCCTCCCGCGCTGGCGCCCGGCACCCTAGCGGGGCGGACGCCGGTGCGGAAGGGTCCGGCGTCAGCCGATCGCGCGAACCACCGGTTCCCACTGGGCGCGCAGGGGCGCGTAGGCACGCTGCGGCTTGTCGAAGACGGCGAGCCCCTGCTCGGCGAGCTCGCCGTAGGCGGCCCGCTCCGAAATCCAGGCCAGCGGCTCCTGCCCGAGCGCGTCGAAGAATGCCCGCAGCCGCTCCGAGGCGCGGCTCTGCGGACGGACGCGATTGGCAAGCAGGTGCAGCCCGACCTTGCCCTTGCGGACCCGCTTGATGTCCTCGATGTCCCTGAGGAACCGCCGGGTCGAGTCCTCGTCGAACCACGAGGGGAGCAGCGGCGCCACCACGGTGTCGGCCTCGGCGATCAGCGCCTCGGCCCGGCCTCCCTTGATGGCGCCGGGGGCGTCCACGACCAGCCAGGCGGGATGGCCGGGAACGTCGCCGACGTGCCCCGCCTTGCCCCAGTCGAGGCCGGTGATCGCCGGCGCCTCGGCCGGCCGGTGCTTGAGCCAGTGCAGCGCCGACTTCTGCGGGTCGGCGTCGGCGAGCGCCACGCCCCCGTCGCGCCGGGCAAGCGCCGACGCGAGGGTGATCGCCACCATCGTCTTGCCGACGCCGCCCTTCCGGTTGGCGACGAGAACGGTCCGCATGCGATCCTCCCCCAACCGGCATTCAGCTTCGGCGCGTCGCCTCGAAGAGGAACCACACCCGCCGCTCGGCCTCGTCGATCCACTTCTCGATCAGGCTGGCGGTCGCCACGTCGCCCGCCTCGTCGACGCTGCCGTGCGCCTCGCGCAGGTTCGCGACCATCTGCCGGTTGTCGTCGCGCAGCTCGGCGAGCATGTCGTCGGGCGTCACGAAGTCGGCGTCGTTGTCGAGCACCCGCTGCAGCCGGCCGACGTGGCCGATCGAGCGCAGCGTGGTGCCGCCGATCTTGCGCACCCGCTCCGCCATGTCGTCGGTCGAGGCCAAGAGCTGCGCCGCCTGCTCGTCGAGCAGCAGGTGGTAGTCGCGGAAGTGCGGGCCCGAGACGTGCCAGTGGAAGTTCTTGGTCTTGAAGTAGAGCGCGAAGGTGTCGGCGAGCAGCGTGTTCAGCACCGCCGCGATGTCGCGGGTCGCGTTCGAGAGATCGCTCGGCGTCGCCAGCGGCGCCTTCCTGCGGGTCTTCGCATCCTTGGCCATCGCTGGGCTCCCTTGGCGCGGGGTGGGCCGGACCGGACCGGACCGTCGGCGGCCCCACCCCCTTTTAGGCCGTGGGGGACCGGGTGCAAGTCCGCTCAGCGCCTCTTGACTCGGACGTGTCCCCGGCGCGAGGAGAGGATGATGCTCGACGCCGCCACCCTCGCCGTCTTCGCCGCCGCGCTCGCGATCGCCGCGGGATCGCCCGGGCCGTCGATCGCTGCCCTTGTCGCGCGCGTCCTTTCGCGCGGGCCGCGCTCGGTGCTGCCGTTCCTCGCGGCGATGTGGGTGGGCGAGGCCGTGTGGCTCGCCTGCGCCGTGCTCGGCCTCGCCGTGCTGGCGCAAAGCTTCCAGCTCGCCTTCACCATCCTGAAGTGGGCGGGCGTCGCCTACCTGCTGTGGCTCGCCTGGAAGATGTGGCGCGCGCCGGTCGCCGAGGCGGCGCCGCTGCCGGCCGAGGGATCGGCCTGGCGCCTGTTCGGCGCCGGCCTCGCCGTCACGCTCGGCAACCCGAAGATCATGGTCTTCTACCTCGCGCTCCTGCCCTCGATCCTCGACCTCGACGGGATCGGGCTCGCCGGCTGGGCCGAGCTCACCCTCGTGATGGTCGCCGTCCTGATCGTCGTCGACCTCGCCTGGGTGATCGCCGCCGCGCAGGCCCGCCGGCTGTTCCGCACCGCCGCCGGCCGCCGGCTGGCGAACCGCCTCTCGGCCGGCATGATGGCCGGCGCCGCCGGGGCGATCGCCCCGCGCTAGCCGCCCGTTAGGCATGCGGCGCCGTCGCCGCCTCCGGCGGGAGTATTTTCACCAAGAAGAAGGAGTTGGCGTGCCAGATGGCCGGGCGGTACAGGCGGGAGCGCCGATGACCGCCCAAGGAGACGGAGAAGGCGCCTCGTCCGGCGGACGGGGCGTCCTTTTCCATCTTCTTGGTGGAAAATACTCCCGCCGGAGGCTCCCGGACATCGGGGCCGGCCCAGCCAGCGGGCGTCGCGCCGCCCCCTTCCCCCTCGCGCGCGCCCCGGCTATATCCGCGCACATGCTGCATGATGTCCGCAACACCCCCGCCCTGCCGCCGGAGATCGCCCGGCGCCGGACCTTCGCGATCATCTCGCACCCCGACGCCGGCAAGACCACGCTGACCGAGAAGTTCCTGCTCTACGGCGGCGCGATCCAGATGGCCGGACAGGTGCGCGCCAAGGGCGAGGCGCGGCGCACCCGCTCCGATTTCATGAAGATGGAGCAGGAGCGCGGCATCTCGGTCTCCGCCTCGGCGATGTCGTTCCCGTTCCGCGACTGGTGGTTCAACCTCGTCGACACCCCCGGCCATTCGGACTTCTCCGAGGACACCTACCGCACGCTGACCGCGGTCGACGCCGCGGTGATGGTGATCGACGGCGCCAAGGGCGTCGAGAGCCAGACCCGCAAGCTCTTCGAGGTCTGCCGGCTGCGCGACCTGCCGATCCTGACCTTCTGCAACAAGATGGACCGCGAGGCCCGCGACACCTTCGAGATCATCGACGAGATCCAGCACGAGCTGCAGCTCGACGTCTGCCCGGCCTCCTGGCCGATCGGCCAGGGCCGCGACTTCATCGGCTGCTACGACATGCTGAACGACCAGCTCGAGCTCATGGACCGCGCCGATCGCAACCGGCGGGCCGGGAGCGTGAAGATGCAGGGGCTCGACGACACGCGCATGGCCGAGCACGTGCCCCCCGACCTGCTCGCGCGGCTGCGCGAGGAGGTCGAGATGGCGCGCGCGCTGCTGCCGCCGTTCGACGCCCGGGCGATGCACGACGGCAACCTCTCGCCGATCTGGTTCGGCTCGGCGATCAACTCCTTCGGCGTGCAGGAGCTGATGGCGGGCATCGGCGCCTACGGGCCGCCGCCGGAGACGCATCCGGCCGAGCCGCGGGCGGTCGGCGCCTGGGAGCCCGCCGTCACCGGCTTCGTCTTCAAGGTGCAGGCGAACATGGACCCCAGGCACCGCGACCGCGTCGCCTTCGTCCGGCTCTGCTCGGGCCACTTCGAGCGCGGAATGAAGCTCCACCATGTCCGGACCGCCAGGCCGATGGCGGTCGCGAACCCCGTTCTCTTCCTCGCCCAGGACCGCGCGCTCGCCGAGGACGCCTGGGCCGGCGACATCATCGGAATCCCGAACCACGGCCAGCTCCGCATCGGCGACGCGCTGACCGAGGGCGAGGACCTGCGCTTCACCGGCATCCCCTCCTTCGCTCCCGAACTGCTGCAGTCGGTGCGCGCCGGCGACCCGATGAAGGCCAAGCACCTCGAGAAGGCGCTCAACCAGTTCGCCGAGGAGGGCGCCTCGAAGCTCTTCAAGCCCAACGTCGGCTCGGGCTGGATCGTCGGCGTCGTCGGGCCGCTGCAGTTCGACGTGCTGGCGAGCCGGATCGAGCTTGAATACGGCCTTCCCGTGCGCTTCGAGCCCACCCAGTTCACCTCGGCGCGCTGGATCTCCGGGCCGCGGGAGAAGGTCGAGGCCTTCGCCCGGGCGAACAAGGGCCACATGGCCGAGGATCACGACGGCGACCCGGTCTACATGACCCGGCTGCAATGGGACATCGACCGGGTGGCCCGCGACTACCCCGACATCCGGCTGACCGCGACCAAGGAGATGCTGGTCTGACGGCGCCGCGCCGTTCATGCTATTGAACCCGTCCGGCGACGCTGCGCCCAAGGAGACCATCGATGCGATCCGCCTCCCCCGGCGCCTCGGCCCGAGCATGAGCGCGCTGTCGACGCCCGGATGGGTGCTGATCGCCTTCCACGCGATGCTGCAGGTCGCGTTCATCGTGCGGGCGCTGCTCTGGCCGCACCGCGAGCCGGCCTCGCGGATGGCCTGGGTCACGGTGATCCTGGTGACCCCGATCGCCGGAATGCTCGCCTACGCGCTGTTCGGCGAGGCCAACATCGGCCGGCGGCGGATCGCGCGGCTCAGGCAGGCGGAGGCGAAGCTGCCGCCACCCGAGGAGGTCGGCGTCGGCGCCGCGCCCGATCCGCTGCCCGACATGCCGCCGCGCTTCGCCCAGCTGTTCCGCGTCGGCCAGTCGATCAGCGGCTTCGTCGTGGTCGGCGGCAACCGCGCCGAGCTGATGGCCGATTCCGACGCGACGATCGACCGGCTCGTCGCCGACATCGACGCGGCGGAGTCGACGGTCCACCTCCTCGTCTACATCTGGCTGCCGGACGGCAACGGCCTGAAGGTCGCCGAGGCGCTGAAGCGCGCGGCGGCGCGCGGGGTCACCTGCCGGGCGATGGCCGACGGGCTGGGCTCGCGCAGCCTGATCAACTCCGAGCACTGGCAGGCGATGCAGGACGCCGGCGTCCGGGTCGCGCGCGCGCTGCCGATCCGGCTCTTGCCGCTCGGCCCGCTGCGCGGGCGGATCGACATGCGCAACCATCGCAAGATCGCGGTGATCGACAACCGCATCACCTATTGCGGCAGCCAGAACTGCGCCGACCCGGCGTTCCTGATCAAGGCGAAGTACGCGCCCTGGGTCGACATCATGCTGCGCCTCGAAGGGCCGATCGTGCGGCAGCAGCAGAAGCTCTTCGCCGGCGACTGGATGGCGCATGTCGACGAGGACATCTCGGCCCTCGTGCGCGCGCCGCTGACGCCGGCGCAGGGCGGCTTCCCGGCGCAGGCGATCGGCACCGGGCCGACGGTGCGCTACTCGGCCATGCCGGAGATGTTCGAGGCGCTGATGTACACCGCGCGCCGCGAGCTCGTCCTCACCACGCCCTACTACGTGCCCGACGAGCCGATCCAGGCCGCGCTCTGCGCCAGCGCGCGGCGCGGCGTGGCGACGACGGTGGTGTTCCCGGCGCGCAACGACTCGATGATCGTGGCCGCCGCCAGCCGCAGCTACTACGACGAACTGCTCGGCGCCGGGGTGCGCATCTTCGAGTACAACCCCGGCCTCCTCCACGCCAAGACGGTGACCATGGACGGCGAGATCGTGCTGGTCGGCTCGGCCAACGTCGACCGCCGCAGCTTCGACCTCAACTTCGAGAACAACATCCTGATCTTCGACGCCGGCGTAACGATGGACGTCCGGCACCGGCAGGAGAGCTACATCGCCAACTCGCACGCGGTCGAGGCCGCCGACGTCGCCGCCTGGAGCACCGGGCGGCGGCTCTGGAACAACGCGGTCGCCATGTTCGGCCCGGTGCTCTGACCCGGGCGCTCCGGCGGAGCGATTTCCAGTCGGACGGAATCCGATGACTAAGAAATCGCGGCAATTCAAGAAATCCAGAGCGGACGATCCGGCTCTGCCGGATCGGTCTCCGCGCTAGTCCACGAAGGCCTTCTCGATGACGAACTGGCCGGGCTCGGAGTTCGAGCCCTCGATCATCCCGGCCGCCTCGCAGAGCGCCTTGTGCTCCTGGAGCATCGCCATCGAGCCGCAGATCATCACCCGGTCGGTCGCCGGGTCGAGCGGGCCGCCGGTCGCCGCGGCCAGCCGGCCGTCGCGGATCCAGTCGGTCATCCGGCCCATTGCCGGGCTCTCCTCCTGCGTGGTGGTCGCGATGTGCACGAGCTTGTCGCCGACCATCTCGGCGAGCATCTCGTCGCCGCGGATCCCCGCGACGAGCTCATGTCCGTAGGCGAGCTCGGCCACCTGCCGGCAGGTGTGGGTGAGCACCACCCGGTCGAACTTGTCGTAGGTCTCGGGGTCGCGAATGATCGAGGCGAAGGGGGCGATGCCGGTGCCGGTGGCGAACAGGAACAGCCGTTTGCCGGGCAGCAGAGCGTCATGGACCAGCGTGCCGACCGGCTTCGGCCGCATCACGATCTCGTCGCCGGCGGCGAGAAGCTGGAGGCGCGAGGTCAGCGGGCCGTCCTGCACCTTGATCGAATAGAACTCCAGCTCGTCGTCCCAGGAGGGCGAGGCGATCGAATAGGCGCGCACCAGCGGCTTGCCTTCGACCATCAGGCCGATCATCACGAACTCGCCCGACCGGAAGCGGAAGCCCTGCGGCCGCTCGCAGTTGAACGAGAAGGTCCGGTCCGTCCAGTGACGAATGTTCGAGACCTCCAAGAGCGCCACGCCGCGCAGGGCCTTCTCCACAACCTGGTTCATTTCCGCCTCACCCGGGAATCTCCCGCAGCCATACACGCGCGCAAGCGGGACGAAAACCCCCTCCTACGGCCCCCGGCCCGGTCTCCCGCGAACAGTTTTCCTGAAACAGCCCGATTTGAAGCCAAGTCGTTCCGGATCGCTCCACCCGCCCCCTCCGCAATCCCTGATCCGGGTTCGTTGGCGGGCGAACGATTTTTTCGCGCGGCAGCGTTACCCCGCGTTCAATCTCTCGCACGACCATAGAGCGCCCGCGCACCGGCGATGTCGCCGGACATCAGGTTGTCGATGTTGCCCTGGTGGCTGTAGCCCATCAGGGCTCCGGTCGCGCCCGGATGGTCGAGCCCGATCGCATGGCCGATCTCGTGGGCGAGCACGGTGCCGAGGTCGAGGCTGCCCGGTGCCGGGACCGCGGTGGTGCTCCAGCTCAGCTCCGGATTGAAGCAGATGGTAGCGCGCGTCAGCCCGGCGATCGCGCCGCCAGGCGCCGGGGCGGCGTGCCAGACATTGGCGAAGGCGATGCGCTCGGGGCGGCCCTGGGCTCCGATCAGGATGTCGGGCGTCTCGCCCTCCCGCGCCGGCCGGAACTGCAGGTCGGCCTCGCGGCTCCACATTGCAAAGGCCGCCTCCACCACCCTGACCAGCCGGGCCGGATCGGCGCCCCATGCCGCCTCGAGCTCGGCGATCGGCGCAAGCTCGCCGCAGTTGATCGCGTCCGGAAACGACCGCTCGGCGGTGGCGACGCCCCAGGTGACGTCGGCGCCGCTGCGAAACTCGGCCGCTCCCCACTTGACATACGCGTCGTCGAGCTCGAGCAGGCGGAAGTCGGCCGCGGCCGCCGGGACGGCGACGCTCGCGGCGGCGGCAAGCAGCGCTGCGGTCAGCCGCCGCATCGGCGCCTTTCTCTGAACCCGCGAAACGGCGGTGGCGCCGAACGAGTGGATCGCAAAAAAACCTCCGCGCCGCAGGAACCATCCGCCGGCCCGACCGTTTAACCGCAGGGACATTACGGATGCAAGCGTCCTGGCCGCCGCTCGGACGAGGCCATGCCATTTGATGCACACAGGAGGCACAGTCGCCGACCGGCTGCCGGCTTCTTGTGCAATTGCGAAGCGAAGATTGACGTCTGACGGCCGCCCCGCTATATGACGCGAAGATGTTCACGGATCCCAATCCGGGGGTCCAGGCCGCGTGGAGGAATGCGGCCGCCATCGCCGCAACCGAAGCAACGCAGGCTACATGACAACATTCTCAGAGCTTTCGCTGGACCCCCGGGTCCTTCAGGCCGTTTCCGAATCCGGCTACGTCACCCCCACCCCGATCCAGATCCAGGCGATCCCGCACGCGCTCGAAGGCCGTGACGTGCTCGGCATCGCCCAGACCGGAACCGGTAAGACCGGCGCCTTCGTGCTGCCGATGGTCACCCACCTCTCCAAGGGCCGCGCCCGCGCCCGCATGCCGCGCAGCCTCGTGCTCTGCCCGACCCGCGAGCTGGCGGCCCAGGTCGCCGAGCAGTTCGAGAAATACTCGGCGCATGTGAAGCTCTCGATGGCGCTGCTGATCGGCGGCGTCAGCTTCAAGGACCAGGACAAGCTGATCGACCGCGGCGTCGACGTGCTGATCGCGACGCCCGGGCGCCTGCTCGACCACTTCGAGCGCGGCAAGCTGATGCTGACCGGCGTGCAGATCATGGTGGTCGACGAGGCCGACCGCATGCTCGACATGGGCTTCATCCCCGACATCGAGCGCATCTTCAAGCTGGTGCCCTTCACCCGGCAGACGCTGTTCTTCTCGGCGACGATGGCGCCGGAGATCACCCGGATCACCCAGGAGTTCCTGCACAACCCGGTTCGCGTCGAGGTCGCCCGCCAGGCGACGACCTCCGAGACGATCGACCAGTTCGCCGTGCACCACGCGCCGCGCCGCAAGGACACCGCGGCCGCGGAGAAGCGCGAGGTGCTGCGCCGGATCATCCGCGCCGAGGGCGACGGGCTCACGAACGGCATCATCTTTTGCAACCGCAAGGTCGACGTCGATATCCTCGCGAAGTCGCTGAAGCGTCACGGCTTCGACGCCCAGGCGATGCACGGCGATCTCGACCAGAAGCTCAGGATGAAGATCCTGCAGGCGTTCCGCGACGGCGAGCTGAAGCTGCTGATCGCCTCCGACGTGGCGGCGCGCGGGCTCGATATCCCCAACGTCAGCCACATCTTCAACTTCGACGTGCCGATCCATTCCGAGGACTACGTCCACCGCATCGGCCGCACCGGCCGGGCCGGCCGCTCGGGCAAGTCGATCACCCTCTGCCTCCCCTCCGAGGAGAAGTACCTCGCCAAGATCGAGGAGCTGGTGAAGAAGGCGATCCCGCCGATGGAGAGCCCGCTGAAGGGCGACGAGCCCGCCGAGGCCTTCACGCCGCGCGAGCCCGCCCCCGGCCGGCGGCGGTCCGACCGCGGCCGCCGCGGCGACAGGCGGCCGGCCGAGCCGCGGCCGGAACCGCGGGCCGAAGCCCGCAGCGAGCCTCGGCCCGACCGCCCCGCCGCTCCGGCGGAGGCGCCGCGGCCCGAGCGTCCCGCCCGCAGCGAACGGGTGCCGGGCATGGGCGATCACGTCCCCGCGTTCCTCCTGCGCGAGCTCAGGGTGGACCAGGAGCCGGACGAGCCGCAGGCCGAGCCCGCAACCGAGCCGGCCGAGGCGGTGGCCGAGCTCCCGCGCAAGCCGCGCGCATCGCGGGCGAAGCCCCGACCCAAGGCGGCCGACGACGAGGCGGCCCCCGCCGCCTGAGCCCTTGCGCCTTGCCCGGACCAAGGCGAGACTTGGTTAGTCGGATAACGAGCGAGGGGGCCCCGGTGCAGCAGGACTTCGACCGCGAGCTCGAGGAGCGGCTGGTCCGCTACGCGGCGATCGACACGCAGAGCGACGACGCCTCGCCGACCTCGCCGAGCAGCGAGCGGCAGTTCGCGCTCCTCAACGTGCTGCGCGACGAGCTGGCGACGATGGGGGCGAGCGACATCCGGCTGACCGGCTACGGCACGCTCCTCGCGACGCTGCCGGCGACCCTGGCCGAGCCGGCCCCGACCGTCGGGCTGCTCGCGCATGTCGATACCGCGCCGCAGTTCAACGCCACCGGCGTGAAGCCGGTCGTGCACCGCCGCTATGACGGCGGCGCGATCCGCTTCGCCGACGCGCCCGACCTTGTGCTGTCGCCCCAGGAGTCGCCCTACCTGGCCGGAAAGGTCGGCCACGACATCGTCACCGCCAGCGGCACGACGCTGCTCGGCGCCGACGACAAGTCCGGCGTCGCCATCGTGATGACCGTCGCCCGCCACCTGCTCGCGCACCCCGAGATCGCGCACGGCCCGATCCGCCTCGCCTTCACGCCCGACGAGGAGATCGGGCGCGGCGTGCATGCCGACCTGCCGCGCGACCTCGCGGTCGATGCCGCCTATACCTTCGACGGCGGCGACGTCGGCGAGGTGTCCTACGAGACCTTCTCCGCCGACAAGGCGGTCGTGCGCGTCATCGGCGTCCCGATCCATCCGGGCTGGGCCAAGGGACAGCTCGTCAACGCGCTGCACCTGGCCGCGAAGATCCTCGACACCCTGCCGCAGACGACGCGCACCCCCGAGACCACCGACGGGGTGCAGGGCTTCATCCACTGCTACGCCATGCGGGGAACCGCCGCCGAGGTCGAGATGGAGTTCATCCTGCGCGACTTCGAGCGCGAGGGGCTGGCGGCGCATGGCGCGTTGCTCGCCCAGGTCGCCGCGGCGGTCGGGGCGACCGAGCCGCGCGCGACGGTCGAGACGACGATCACGCCGCAGTACCGCAACATGCGCTACTGGCTCGAGCACAACCGGCGGCCGGTCGAGCTCGCGCTCGAGGCCTGCCGGCAATGCGGCGTCACGCCGGTCTCCGAGCCGGTCCGCGGCGGCACCGACGGCTCGCGGCTGACCGAGCTCGGGGTGCCCTGTCCCAACGTCTTCACCGGCATGCAGATGGTGCACGGCCCGCTCGAATGGATCAGCGTCCAGGACATGGCGACCGCCGCCCGCGTCTGCCTGCGCCTCGCCGAGCTCTGGGCCGCCGAGGCGCCGGCCGACGCTCGAGCCGGCCGAGCGTCATGAGGACCGGTCAGGCCAGGAGCGTATCGGGGCTTGACACGCTGACCGCATAGGTTCCCGTACCGTCCCAGCCCCAGGCCTCGAGGTAATGGTCGCCCGTGACACCGGCCGTATACACGATGCGGGAGTCTCTATTGTTGAAGTTATCACTTTCCGCGACCCAGCCTTGGTCCGGATCGAACAGGGTCAGGTAAGGATCCTCAAGCGTTCCCAAGCCGCCGTCGACGCCAATCAGATCGATCGTATAGGTCTGCCCCTCGATCATGCTGACGCGCAACCAGTCTCGATCGTAGGTATACTCGAGTTCGCCGGCCACGCTCTCGCCTGCATCAACTCGACCCGTCGTGGTCGCATCGCTGGAATAGTCATCGGTCAACATCTCCAACTGATACGCGCCGCGGGTGTGGAAGTGGCCGTTCGCCTCGATGTAGTAGGTCCCCGCCTGGTCGGCGGCGAACACCAGGACCTCATAGCCACTGGTGACGATTCCGCCGCTTGCGTCGTAGAGCGCCAGTTCGGGCTCGGGCTCGCCCTGGAAACTGAATGCGTAGGTCAGTCCCTGCTCCAACGTGGTCTGGAACCAGTCCGCGTCACCCTCGTACTCCAGCTCGCCCGTTACGGTCTCACCCGGCGCAATGCGACCCGTCGTGGTGACGTCGGAGGCGTAGTCGTCCACGATCTCGGTCACGGCGAGCTGGTACGTCCCGGAATTGTAGAATCCCCCGCTCGCCTCGACATAGTACGTGCCCGAGCTTCCCGCGAGAAACGCCAGACCCTCGAAGCCGTCGGTGATGTACTCGCCGTTCGAGTCGAAGAGGGCCACATACGGGTCCCACAGCGTGCCGCCGCCGTCCGTCAGGCCGCGAATGTCGAAGTCGTAGATCTTCCCCTGTTCGAGCGTAATCTCGAACCAGTCGGCGTCCACGTCCACTTCGATGGTGCCGGACTTGGTCTCTCCGACGGAGATCTGGCCCGTGGTGGCCGTGCTCGCCAGGAAATCGTCCTGGTACCAGCGGATCTGGTTGAAGGGATCGCCGGTGAAGCCCTGCAGCTCGATGTCATGATAGCCGTTGAAGGTGTTCCAGGTGACATACGTGCTGTTGCCCGCCTGCCAGATGCTGAAGGTTCCACGGGCCGGCTCGCGGTCGCCATAACCCCAGAAGCTCGAGATATCGACGGCGAGCAGGTCGAGGGTATCCTCCATCGAGAAGTCGTAGATCACGTCGGAGAGCGGCCCGGCCGTCGCATCCCCCGCGTCCTCGTCGTCGAAGAGGAAGGTATCCGGACCCGATCCACCCCACATGTGGTCACGGCCCAGTCCGCCGATCAGCAGGTCGCGGCCGCCGCCTCCGCGCAGATAGTCGCTTCCGGCGCCGCCTTCCAGCCTGTCGCGGCCCCCGAGCCCGTAGAGCCAGTCATTGCCCCCGAACCCGCGGATGCGGTCGCCCCCACTTGTTCCCGTGAGCGTGTTGCTCGCTGCGTCTCCATCGATGTTAGCCATGGTGCCCCTCATATCACCAGTGATCGCGGCGAGTACTCGCCGCGATTTCCAGATGGCCCTGGCTGACGATTGGTACTGCCCTACAACCAGTACGCCAGCCGTCCGACCAAGCGAATCGTTTCAGTTGCGATTTGTGGCTGGAACCCTACGGACGGTCAGGCTGGAGCTCCATCCCAACTCAGACTATTTGATCTCTACCGTCCCTAGCATGTAATTGTGCGCTTCGCGATCGCCCAAGTCAACGATCTACTCACGGCTCCAGCCGGCTGATCATCACCGTGCAGACCGGCTTCTTCTCGACGGCGTCGTTGCAGACCCGCGAGCACGTGCGCTGGATCAGTTCCTCGAGCGCGTCGTCGTCGTCGAGCTCGGCGCGCTTGGCGCGGGCGAGCACGCGGTCGAGCTCGGCCTCGAGCGCGCCCTCGACGCCGTCGCGCATCTTCGGGTTGTCGGGCAGGCCCCTGGCCGAGACCCAGGCGCCGCCGAGCGGGCGGCCGCGCTCGTCGATGATGACGCTGACCGCGACGTGGCCGCGGGTCGCCATGCGGATGCGCTCGCGCACCACGCCGTCGAGGGCGCCGATCAGGACCTTGCCGTCGAGGTAGACCCGGCCGGTCTCGATATGCTCGGCGATGCGCGGCGCCGCGCCAGTCAGCTCGACCATCGTGCCGTTCGCCGCCACCAGCGACGCGATGCCGCGCTCGGCGGCGAGGGCGGCATGGGCGGAGAGGTGGCGGTGCTCGCCGTGCATCGGGATGACGACCTTCGGGCGCAGCAGCTCCTGGATCGCCACGAGGTCGGGGCGGTTGGCATGGCCGGAGACGTGGTAGAGCCCCATCGACTCGTCGACGACGGTGACCCCGCGCTCGGAGAGCAGGTTCAGGATGCGGGCGACGGCGACCTCGTTGCCGGGAATGGTCTTCGACGAGAACAGGAAGGTGTCGCCCGCGCCGAGCTCGAGGCCCATGTAGCGCCCTTGCGCGAGCTGGGCCGTGGCGGCGCGGCGCTCGCCCTGGCTGCCGGTGGCAAGCACCAGCACGCGGCGCCGCGGCACGGTGTCGATGTCGATGATGTCGAGGGTGTCGGGAAAGCTGTCGAGGACCTCGGCGGCGCGAGCGGTCTTGAGCATGGTGTTCATCGCCCGGCCGAGGACGACGGGGGTGCGGCCGGCGGCGCGCCCGGCTTCGGCGAGGGTTTTCAGGCGGGCGACGTTCGAGGCGAAGGTGGTGGCGACGACGAGGCCCTCGGCCTCCTGCATCAGCTGGCCGATCGGGTCGATCAGCGTCGCCTCGGAGCGGCCGGGGTGGAGGTTGAAGACGTTCGTCGAGTCGACGGCGAGCACGCGGACACCGTCGTCGCCGAGCGCGCGCAAGCCTTGGGTGTCGAATGGCTCGCCGACGAGCGGGGTCGGGTCGGACTTGAAGTCGGCGCTGTGGAAGATCCGCCCCGCGGGGGTGTCGATGACGAGGGCCGAGCTCTCGGGGATCGAGTGGGCGATCGGGAAGAAGCCGACGCTGAACGGGCCTGCCTGGACCGCGTGCGGCCAGGGGCCGACCTGGCGGACCGCGTCGGTCGGCTGGCCGGCGCGCTCCATCTTCGACTTGGCGAGCGCGGCGGTGAAGCGGCGGGCATAGACCGGGACCTGCAGCCGGTGCCAGAGCAGGCCGAGCGCGCCGACGTGGTCCTCGTGGCCGTGGGTGATGAAGATCGCCTCCAGCCGCTCGGCGCGGGCCTGGATCCAGGCGGGGTCGGCCATGACGAGCTCGACGCCGGGAGTCGATTCCATCGTCGGGAACGAGACGCCCATGTCGACGAGGATGAAGCGCTCGGCGCCCTCCGGCCCGTAGCCGTAGACGTACATGTTCATGCCGATCTCGCCGGCGCCGCCGAGCGCGACATAGATCAGCCGGTCGCGCCGCCGCGGGGCCGGGCTCATCGCGGCGCCGTCGATCTGTCCGCGCGCGGAGCGGCGGTTTCCCGACCGGCTTGGCATTGCGCGGAGTATCGTCGAAGGTTCGGGAGGACGATAACGGGTGGACACGCCCGCGTGGCACCGTCGCGTGAAGTATATTTCGAAGTATATTTATCAAAATGGTGAAAATAAGGTGAAACGGTGCCTGCGCCACATTTCGTGGCGCATCTCGGCAACGTCGATATAGGACGCTTTTCTCGATGTCCACTGGCGCGCCGCGGGGTCGTGTAGTGTAACCGGATTGAAACCGTGTCCGCGGGCCGCAGGCCGGGCCGCGACGGCGCCTCGAAGGGCCGGAGGCGGGACGACCCGCGTGTCGGTTCGATGAACCAGTCAATTTCATTAGGATTCATGGCTGTCAATCCGGCGCTCCCCATCAGGGGACCGCCTCACTCCCTGTTCAGGCGATCGATCAGGACCAGGCCGTGGATGGTCAGGTCGGTGTCGATCTTCTCCAAGACGTCGGTTCCCTGGGCGAAGAGGGTGGACAATCCCCCGGTGCCGATCACGGTCATCGGCACCCCCCGCTCGGCGCGGATGCGGGCGCAGAGGCCCTCGACCAGCGCGATGTAGCCCCAGTAGACGCCCGACTGCATGCAGGCAACGGTATTGGTGCCGACGACGCGCTCGGGCCGGCTCACGTCGATGAAGGGCAGCGCCGCCGCGGCGTCGTGCAGCGCCTTCAAGGACAGGTTGACGCCGGGGGCGATGACGCCGCCGACATAGGCGCCGTCGTGGTCGACGACGTCGAAGGTGGTGGCGGTGCCGAAGTCGACGACGATCAGGTTGCCGCCGTAGCGGTCGAAGGCGCCGGCGGTGTTGACCAACCGGTCGGCGCCGACCGTGGTGGCGGGGTCGACCCGGGGCGCGACCGGCAGGCGGACGTCGGGGCGGCCGACGACCTTGGCGCGGGTGTGGAAGTAGCGGTCGGCGAGGACCCGCACGTTGAAGAGCACCTGCGGCACCACCGAGGACACCACGACCGAGTTGATCGTGCCGGCGATCCCGCCGAACTCCATCAGCTGGCGCAGCCAGACGAAGTACTCGTCCGCCGTGCGCTGGCGCTCGGTCCGGCAACGCCATTCGCCGACGATGCGCTGGCCGTCATGGACCGCGAAGACCGCGTTGGTGTTGCCGACGTCAATGGCGAGCAGCATGCGATGCCTCGACAGCCCCGAAGAAGACCTCGGCCGCCGGCAGCGCCACCCGCCCGCTCGGCGTCGCGAGCACCAGCGCCCCGGTGTCGTCGACCGTCTCGAAACGCCCGGCGAGGGTGCGGTCGGGCAGCCGCGCCCGGATCTCCTCGCCGAGCCGGGCGGCGCGCGCGAGCCAGGCGGCGCGCAGCGGCGCGAAGCCCTCGGCGGCGAGCCGGTCCTCCCAGGCCGCGACGGCGGGGGCGAGCAGGTCGAGGAAGTCCTCCGGCCCGATCGCGATGCCGGTGGCGCCGGCGAGGCTGACCGGCGGCACCGCGTCCGGCTCCAGCGTCGCCGGGTCCGGGGCGGCGGCGAGGTTCACCCCGATGCCGACCGCGAGCGTGCCGTTCGCGCCGGTCTCGAGCAGGATGCCGGCGAGCTTGCGGCCGCCGAGCAGCACGTCGTTCGGCCATTTGAGCGCGAACAGCGCCGGGCGCCCGGTTACGGCGATCATCGCGTCGAAGAGCCCGAGCGCGGCCACGAACGAGCGCAGCGCCGCCGGGGCCCCGTCCGGCCGCATCAGCAAGGTCGCGCCGAAGTTGCCCTCCGGCGCGGTCCACGGCCGTCCGCGCCGGCCGCGCGCGGCGCTCTGCCGCCCTGCCAGGATCCAGACCGGTCCGGCCGCGCCGGCCGCGGCGCGGCGCAGCGCCTCGGCGTTGGTGCTGTCGAGGGCGGCGAAGACCTCGCGCCCGACGCCGGCAGGCCAGTCCGTCATCCGCTACTGCACGAGCGTGGCGGCCGCGGCGCCGGCCAGCGCCTCGACGCCGAAGAGGTTGACGACCCCGAGCACCATGGCGAGCGCCGCGACCCCGAGCAGCGCGAAGTGCAGCGCCGGCATCTGGCCGTCGAGCGGCTCGGAGGCCTCGCCGAAATACATCAGATAGACGATGCGCAGGTAGTAGAAGGCACCGATCACGCTGGCGACGACCCCCGCCACCGCGAGCCAGATCAGCCCGCCGTCGACCGCGGCCTTCAGCACGTAGAACTTCCCGAAGAAGCCGACCAACGGCGGCACGCCGGCGAGACTGAACAAGAGCACCGCGAGGCAGAGCGCACGCGCCGGCTCGACGCGCGAGTAGAGGCCGAGCGAGTAGATGTCGACCACCGGCTTGCCGTCGCGCTCCATGTTGAGGATGAAGGCGAAGGTGCCGATGTTCATGGTGATGTAGATCGCGAGATAGATGAGCAGCGCCTGCGCGCCCTCGACCGTGCCCGCCGCGAGCCCCATCAGCGCGAACCCCATGTGGGTGATCGAGGAATAGGCCATCAGCCGCTTGAAGTTGCGCTGGCCGATCGCCCCCACCGCGCCGAGGAACATCGAGGCGACCGAGAGCAGCGCCAGGATCTGCTGCCAGTCCGCGACCGCGCCGCCGAAGCCGTCGAAGAGGAGGCGCGCGAACAGCGCCGCCGCCGCCACCTTGGGCGCCGTCGCGAAGAAGGCGGTGACCGGGGTCGGCGAGCCCTCGTAGACGTCGGGCGTCCACATGTGGAACGGCACGGCCGAGACCTTGAACGCGAGCCCGGCGCAGAGGAACACCAGGCCGAAGACGAGGCCGAGCGGCAGCGGGCCGACGCCGATCGTCTCGGCGATGCCCGCGAAGCTCGTCGTCCCGGCGAAGCCGTAGGTGAGGCTGGCGCCGTAGAGCAGCAGCCCCGACGACAGCGCCCCGAGGACGAAGTACTTGAGCCCCGCCTCGGTCGAGCGCAGCGAGTCGCGGCGGAACGCGGCGACGACGTAAAGCGAGAACGACTGCAGCTCGAGCCCCATGTAGAGCACGATCAGGTCGCGCGCCGAGACCATCGTTATCATGCCGACCGCCGACAGCACGATGAGCACCGGGTACTCGAACTTCATCAGCCCGGCCTTGTCGAGGTACTCCTGGCTGAGCGCCAGCGCCGCGGCGGCGCCGAATAGGATCATGACCTTGGCGAAGCGGGCGAAGCCGTCGTTGACGAAGGAGTCGTCGAAGGCGGTCCGCGTCCCCTCCGGCTGGAAGCCGATGAAGAGCCCGACCAGGACGAGGATCGCGCAGGACGCCCAGAGCAGCGGCCGCCCGACCTCGCGCCCGGCATAGGCGCCCCACATCAGCCCGGCCATCGCGAAGACCGCGAGCACGGCCTCCGGGGCGACGACGTTCAGATCCTGCTCGAGCATCAGCGTGCCGCCTCCGCAATCATTTGAGCGCCAGCGTCGTGGCCGAAGCCGCGCGCGCCGTCTCGGTGTGATCGATCAGCGCCTGGACCGAGGGCCCGATGATGTCGAGCACGAAGGCCGGATAGACGCCGAGGAAGAGCATCGCCGCGACCAGCGGCGCGAAGATCAGCTTCTCGCGCCGGCTCATGTCCTGGATCGTCTTGAGGCTTTCCTTGATCAGGTCGCCGAACACGACCTTGCGGTAGAGCCAGAGCGCATAAGCGGCGGAGAGGATCACCCCGGTCGTGGCGAGGAAGGCGACCCAGGTCGAGACCTGGAAGACGCCGGCGAGCGTCAGGAACTCGCCAACGAAGCCCGAGGTGCCGGGCAGGCCGATGTTGCCGAGGGTGAAGAGCATGAAGACGAGGGCATAGACCGGCATCCGCACCGCGAGCCCGCCGTAGGCGGCGATCTCGCGCGTGTGCATCCGGTCGTAGATGACGCCGACGCAGAGGAAGAGCGCGCCGGAGATGAAGCCGTGGCTGAGCATCTGGAAGATGGCGCCGTCGACGCCCTGCCGGTTGATCGCGAAGATGCCCATGGTCACGAAGCCCATATGGGCGACCGAGGAGTAGGCGATGAGCTTCTTCATGTCCTCCTGCATCATCGCGACGAGGCTCGTGTAGATGATCGCGATGACCGACAGCGTGAAGACGAAGGTCGCCATCAGCTCGGAGGCGACCGGGAACATCGGGATCGAGAAGCGCAGGAAGCCATAGCCGCCCATCTTCAAGAGGATCGCGGCGAGGATGACCGAGCCCGCGGTCGGTGCCTGCACGTGCGCGTCGGGCAGCCAGGTGTGCACCGGCCACATCGGCATCTTGACCGCGAAGCTCGCGAAGAAGGCGAGGAACATCAGCGTCTGCGCGCCGCCGACCACGGTGAAGCCGAGGACCCGGATCGTCTCCGAGGAGAACTGATGGGTGAGGAGCGTCGGGATGTCGGTGGTGCCCGCCTGCCACCACATCGCGATCAGCGCGACCAGCATCAGCACCGAGCCGAAGAAGGTGTAGAGGAAGAACTTGAAGGCCGCGTAGATGCGATCCCTGCCGCCCCAGATGCCGATGATGAGGAACATCGGGATCAGGCCGCCCTCGAAGAAGATGTAGAAGAGCACGATGTCGAGCGCGCAGAAGACGCCGATCATCAGCGTCTCGAGCACGAGGAACGCGACCATGTACTCCTTGACCCGCTCGGTGACGTTCCAGCTCGCGGCGATGGTGAGCGGCATGAGCACGGTCGTGAGCAGCACGAAGAGCACCGAGATGCCGTCGACGCCCATCTTGTAGGTGAGGCCGCCGAGCCAGGCGCGCTCCTCGACGAACTGGAAGTCGGTGTTCGACGGGTCGAAGCCCGCGAGGACGAAGAGCGACAGCAGGAAGGTCGCGGTGGTGGTGAAGAGCGCGAGCAGCTTGGCGTTGCGCTGGGCGAGCTCGTCCTCGCCGCGCAGGAACACGAGCAGGACGACCGCGCCGATCAGCGGCAGGAAGGTGACGAGCGACAGCAGGCTGTTCATCTCAGCTCCCCGCCCTGAGGCCGAGCCAGAGGGTCAGGATCACGAGACCCAGCACCATGGCGAAGGCATAGTGGAAGAGGTAGCCGGACTGCGCCCGGCCGGCGAGGCGGGTGAACCAGGGCACGATCCCCATCGCCACGCCGTTGAGGAACCCGTCGATGGTCCGGCCGTCGCCGCCCTTCCAGAGCAGCGTGCCGAGCCATTTCGCCGGCCGCACGAAGAGGAACTCGTAGATCTCGTCGAAGTACCACTTGTTGAGCAGGAAGCGGTAGAGCACCGGCTGCTGGCGCGCGAGCGCGACCGGGAGCGACGGGTTCACGATGTAGAACAGGTAGGCGACGCCGAAGCCGATGAGCATGGCGATGAAGGGCGAGGCCTTGACCAGCGCCGGCGCGTGGTGCGCGTCGTCGATCACGGTGTTCTCCGGGCCGAAGAAGACAGCCCCCCCCATGCCCGGGACTTCGCCCGCATGGGCGACGTCGCCCGGCTCCTCGGCGGTGCGGGTGGCCTCGGCCTGCTCCGCCGCCTGCGGCGCGACGTTCTCGGCCTCGGGCTCGACGGCGCCGGCCTCCTCCTCATGGGCGGGGATGCCGAAGAAGGCGTTCATCGCGGTGTGGTCGCCGAAGAACGGGTTGTACCAGATCATCCCGGCGAAGATCGACCCGGCGGCCAGCACGCCGAGCGGGATCAGCATGGTGTTCGGGCTCTCGTGCGCGTGGTCGTGGGCGTGGTGGTCGCCGCGCGGCGCGCCGAAGAAGGTGAGGAAGATCAGCCGCCACGAGTAGAAGCTCGTGAACAGCGCCGAGATCACCAGCGCCCAGAACGCGAACATATGCGCGCTGTTGGTCCCCGCCCAGGCGCTCTCGATGATGGCGTCCTTCGACAGGAAGCCGGCGAAGCCGATATGGGTGAGCGGGATGCCGACGCCGGTGATCGCGAGGGTGCCGATCACCATCGCCCAGAACGTCTTGGGGATCTTGTGGCGGAGCCCGCCGTAGTTGCGCATGTCCTGCTCGTGATGCATCGCGGTGATGACCGAGCCGGCGCCGAGGAAGAGCATCGCCTTGAACCAGGCGTGGGTGAAGAGGTGGAACATCGCCGCCGGGTAGGCGCCGACCCCGGCCGCCACGAACATGTAGCCGAGCTGCGAGCAGGTCGAGTAGGCGATGACGCGCTTGATGTCGTTCTGCACGAGCCCGACCGTGGCCGCGAAGAACGCGGTGGCCGCGCCGATGAAGGTGATGAAGGTGAGCGCGGTGGGCGCCCATTCGAGCACCGGCGACATCCGGCAGACGAGGAACACCCCCGCCGTCACCATCGTCGCGGCATGGATCAGCGCCGAGACCGGCGTCGGGCCTTCCATCGCGTCCGGCAGCCAGGTGTGCAGGAAGAGCTGCGCCGACTTGCCCATCGCGCCGACGAAGAGCAGCACTGAGATCACCTCGGCCGCGTTCCAGTCGCGCCAGAGGAAGCGCATCTGGCTCTCCGCCAGCGTCGGGGCGGCGGCGAAGATGTCGGTGAGGTCGATCGAATCGACCATGACGTAGGCGGCGAAGATGCCGAGCAGGAAGCCGAAGTCGCCGATGCGGTTGACGATCATCGCCTTGATGGCGGCGGCGTTCGCGCTCGCCTTGCGATAGTAGAAGCCGATCAGCAAATACGAGGCGACCCCGACGCCCTCCCAGCCGAAGAACAGCTGCAGGAGGTTGTCGGCGGTGACGAGCGCCAGCATCGCGAAGGTGAAGAACGACAGGTAGGCGAAGAACCGCGGCTTGTAGCTCTCGCCGGGCTTGAAGTTCTCGTCGTGGTCCATGTAGCCGAACGAGTAGAGGTGGACGAGCGCCGAGACGGTCGTCACCACCACGAGCATGATCGCGGTCAGCCGGTCGAGCCGCACGCCCCAGTCGGACGCGAGCGTCCCCGAGACGATCCAGCGGAACAGCGGCTCGCTGCGCGTCACCCCGTCGAAGGTGAGGAACACGATCCAGCTGAGCAGGCAGGCGAGGAACAGCAGCCCGGTCGCCGTGATCAGCGCGCCCTTCTCGCTGAGCCAGCGGTAGCCGAAGCCGCAGAGCACCGCACCGAGCAGCGGCGCCAGGAGGATGATCGTCACCATCGCCGCTAGCCCCGCATCCGGTTGACGTCCTCGACCGCGATCGTCCCGGTGTTCCGGAAGAAGCAGACGAGGATCGCGAGCCCGATCGCCGCCTCGGCGGCGGCGACGGTCAGGATGAAGAGCGCGAAGACCTGGCCGACCAGGTCGCCGAGATAGGCCGAGAAGGCGATCATGTTGATGTTGACCGCGAGCAGCATTAGCTCGATCGACATCAGGATGATGATGACGTTCTTGCGGTTGACGAAGATGCCGAGGATGCCGGTGACGAAGAGGATCGCCGCGACCGTCAGGTAGTGCCCGAGTCCGATCATGCGCCTTAAGCCCCCTGCCCCGGCTTGATGTCCCTGAGCTCCACCGCCGTCTTCGGATCGCGGTACATCTGGGTGAGCACGTTCTGCCGCTTGACCCAGGCGCGCTTGCGGAGCGTGAGCACGATCGCCCCGATCATCGCGACGAGCAGGATCAGCCCGGCCAGCTGGAACAGGAACACGTACCTCGTGTAGATCAGCATGCCGAGCGCGGCGGTGTTCTCCACGCTCTCCGGCGGCGGCGTCGTCGCCGCCCGCAGCGACAGCGCCTGCTCGCTCACCTCCCAGCCGCCGACGAGGAAGCCGAGCTGCACGAGCAGCACCAGCGCGATCAGCAGCCCGACCGGCAGCAGCCGCGCCATCTCGGCCCTGAGCGCCGCGAAGTCGACGTCGAGCATCATCACGACGAAGAGGAACAGCACCGCCACCGCGCCGACATAGACGATGAGCATCAGCATCGCCACGAACTCGGCCCCGAGCAGCACGAAGAGCCCGCCCGCCGCGAAGAAGGCGAGGATCAGCCACAGCACCGAATGCACGGGGTTGCGCGCGAAGATGACGAGGACGCCGGCGAGAACCGCGACGAACGCGAAGAAATAGAAGGCCAGCGTCGCGAAAGCCATGTCGTCCCCCTCAGCGGTACGGCGCGTCGAGCTCGAGGTTGCGCGCGATCTCGGCCTCCCAGCGGTCGCCGTTCGCCAAGAGCTTCGCCTTGTCGTAGAACAGCTCCTCCCGCGTCTCGGTCGCGAACTCGAAGTTCGGCCCCTCGACGATGGCGTCGACCGGGCAGGCCTCCTGGCAGAAGCCGCAGTAGATGCACTTCGTCATGTCGATGTCGTAGCGCGTCGTCCGCCGCGACCCGTCCTCGCGCGGCTCGGCGTCGATGGTGATCGCCTGCGCCGGGCAGATCGCCTCGCAGAGCTTGCAGGCGATGCAGCGCTCCTCGCCGTTGGCGTAGCGCCGCAGCGCGTGCTCGCCGCGGAACCGGGGCGAGAGCGGCCCCTTCTCGTGCGGGTAGTTGATCGTCGCCTTCGGCTTGACGAAGTACTTCAGCCCGACCTTGAAGCCGAGGAGGAAGTCGGTCAGCAGGAAGTACCAGGTGGCGCGCTCGAGGGATATCGCCATCGTCTCAGCCTCCGATCCAGCGCTGGTAGGCGCCCCAGAACCAGCCGTATTGCGCGAAGAGCCCGACCAGCACCACCCAGCCGAGCGACAGGGGCAGGAACACCTTCCAGCCGATGCGCATCAGCTGGTCGTAGCGGTAGCGCGGTACGATCGCCTTCACCATGGCGAACATGAAGAACCAGAACAGCATCTTCAGGAACATCCACGCCGCGCCGTCGGGCAGGAAGGGCACCGGCGACAGCCAGCCCCCGAAGAAGAACAGCGAGATCAGCGCGCACATGAAGAAGATGCTCATGAGCTCGCCGATCATGAACAGGAGGAACGGCGTCGACGAGTACTCGACCTGGTAGCCGGCGACGAGCTCGGACTCGGCCTCCGGCAGGTCGAACGGCGGCCGGTTGGTCTCGGCGAGCGCCGAGATGAAGAAGAGCACGAGCATCGGCAGGTGCGGCAGCCAGTACCAGTTGAAGAGGCCCCAGTCGCCGTCCTGCGCCAGCACGATGCGGCTGAGGTTCAGCGAGCCGGTCGAGATCAGGATCCCGACGATGATGAAGCCGATCGAGACCTCGTAGGAGATCATCTGCGCCGCCGAGCGCAGGCCGCCGAGGAACGCGTACTTCGAGTTCGAGGCCCAGCCGCCCATGATGATCGCATAGACGTGCAGCGACGAGATCGCGAAGATGAAGAGCACGCCGACGTTCATGTCGGAGATCACCCAGCCCGGCGCCCAGGGGATCACCGCCCAGACGATCATCGGCAGGACGAAGCTGATCATCGGCGCCAGCAGGAACACCGCCTTATCGGCGCCGGCCGGGACGACGATCTCCTTGACGATGTACTTGAGGAAGTCGGCGAAGCTCTGCAGCAGGCCCCAGGGGCCGACGACGTTCGGCCCCTTCCTGAGCTGCACCGCCGCCCAGATCTTGCGGTCGGCGTACATCAGGAATGCGAGGCTCACGAGGACGACGATCGTCACCGCGAGGCACTGCGCCAGGATCAGGACAAAGAGGCCGAAGCCGCTCGAGAAGAACTCCATCGCCGCTACTCCGCCGCCAGCGCCTGGCCGTGCCGCGACCGGGCCAGCCGCGACAGCTCGGCCATCACCTCGCTCGCCCGCATGATCGGGTTGGCGAGGTAGTGGTCGCCGCCCGGGGCCGCGAAGGCGCCGGCGCCGAACTCGGCCGGCGCCACCGCCGACCAGGCGTTCTCCGGCACTCGGTCGATCGCGGCGAGATGCGGCGCCGCCGCGACCATCTGCCGGCGCAGCTCGGGGAGCGAGTTGAACGGGAGCTGGCGGCCGAGCACGGCCGAGAGCGCGCGCAGGATCGCCCAGTTCTCCCGCGCCTCGCCGGGCGGGAAGCCGGCGCGGTTCGCCATCTGCGGCCTCCCCTCGGTGTTGACGAAGATGCCGGGCTCCTCGGTCCAGGCGGCGCCGGGCAGGATCACGTCGGCGCGGTGCGCGCCGCGGTCGCCGTGGCTGCCCTGGTAGATGACGAAGGCACCGTCCGGAAGGTCGATCTCGTCGGCGCCGAGGTTGTAGATCACGTCGGCCCCGAGCGCTGCGGCGATGCCGCCCTCGGTCACGCAGCCGAGGTCCATCGCCCCGACCCGGCTCGCCGCCGTGTGCAGCACGAGGAAGCGGCTGTCGCCCTTGTGCGCCAGCTCGTGCGCCGCGGCCAGCACCCCCGCGCCGTCCGGCCTGGCCAGCGCCGCCGCGCCGAGGATCACGACCGACGCCTTTTCGCGAATCTCGTCCCAGCCGCCCCTGGCGAGACGCTCGGCCAGCGCCTCGGGCCCGGTGCCGATATGCGCGTACGGATACGTGAGATCGTGCGCCTCGCCGACCAGCGACACCTCGGCGCCGTTCAGCCAGGCGCGGCGGATACGTGCGTTCAGCACCGGCGATTCAAGGCGCGGGTTGGCGCCGATGATCATGATCCGCCCGGCGGTGGCGACGTCCTCGATCCGCGCCGTCCCGACATAGCCCGAACGGTTGCCCGCCGGCAGCTTCGCGCCGTCGGTGCGGCACTCGACGCTGCCGCCGAGCGACGTCACGAGCTCCCGAAGGGCGAACGTCGCCTCGGTCGAGGCGAGATCGCCGACGAGACCCGTGACCCGCGCGCCGTCTATGGCCGCCGCGATCGCCGCGAAGGCGTCGGACCAGCTCGCCGGCCGCAGCCGCCCATCGACCCGCAGGTAGGGCCGGTCGAGCCGCTGGCGGCGCAGCCCGTCCCAGATGAAGCGCGACCGGTCGGCCAGCCACTCCTCGTTCACCCCGTCGTGGTTGCGCGGCAGGATGCGCATCACCTCGCGCCCCTTCACGTCGACCCGGATGTTCGAGCCGAGCGCGTCCATCACGTCGATCGACTCGGTCTTGGTCAGCTCCCAGGGCCGGGCGGTGAACGCGTAAGGCTTCGAGGTCAGCGCGCCGACCGGGCAGAGGTCGATGACGTTGCCCTGCAGCTCGCTCGTCAGCATCGCCCCGAGGTAGGAGGTGATCTCGCTGTCCTCGCCGCGCCCCGTCTGCCCCATCTCCGGCACGCCGCCGACTTCGGTCAGGAAGCGCACGCAGCGGGTGCAGGAGATGCACCGCGTCATGCAGGTCGCGACCAGCGGCCCCAGGTCGGGGTCGATCGCCGCCCGCTTCGGCTCGCGGTACCGCGAGAAGTCGACGCCGTAGGCCATGGCCTGGTCCTGCAGGTCGCACTCGCCGCCCTGGTCGCAGATCGGGCAGTCGAGCGGGTGGTTGATGAGCAGGAACTCCATCACCCCCTCGCGCGCCTTCTTGACCATCGGCGTGTTAGTCTTGACCTGCGGCGGCTGCCCTTCGGGGCCCGGCCGCAGGTCCTTCACCTGCATCGCGCAGGACGCCGCCGGCTTCGGCGGCCCGCCGACCACCTCGACGAGGCACATCCGGCAGTTGCCGGCGATCGACAGCCGCTCGTGGTAGCAGAACCGCGGGATCTCGACCCCGGCCTGCTCGCAGGCCTGCAAGAGCGTCAGCCGCGGATCGACCTCGATCTCTGCCCCGTCGATGATCAACTTGCGCAGGTCCATCGCTATCCTTCCACCAGACCGAGGCGTCGCTCGATCCGGTCCACACGCTCCTCAAGACGATCCAGGCGCCGGTTCACGCCCGCGAGTTGCTCTTCGACGCCAGTAACCCGCCTGCCGAGGTCACGAACCTCCTCGCGCACGTAACGAACGTCATGCCGTATCTCGTCGAGCGTGCGCTCGAATTTCCGCATGTACTCGAGGATCAGGTTGGCCGTCTCGTCGGTCATCGGCGCTCCCCACCATCGACCGCCGGCCAGCGCTTGAACGCCAGCACCCAGAGCGAGATGATGTTCACGAGCGGCACCACCATCAGCAGGCCCCAGGCGCCGGAATGGCCGGTGCGCTGCCAGAGCTTCCAGTACGGCACCACCACCAGCACCAGCAGGACGACAATGAAGAGCGCATCGAATGCGCCGAAGCCGCCGGCGGGCACGTTGGGCTCCATCCGATCTACTCCGCTGCCATCGTGTTGCAGTTCCTGACCCGCCAGAGCCGGGCTTCCTTGGCCCGGGCCCAGCCGAAGGCGTGGTCGCTGTCGCCGTGCGCCTTCAGGTGCGCGAGCCGCCCGAGCGCCTCCTCGAGCGACGGCCGGTGCCCCTCGGGCACCCCCCACATCACCAGGTGCCGCTCGCCCAGCAGCTCGAACCACTCGCGCCGCCGCTCGTAGAACTGCCGGTGCACGGTGTTCCAGACGAAGTGCTCCAGCGCCTCGACGCTCTCCCAGACCGTCAGGTTGGCGACGAACCGCGGATCGCCGCCGATCTTCGTCTCGGTGTTGCCGGTCCCGGGCTCGCCCGAGCCCTCCATCATCCAGACGAACCCCGGCATCCGCTTGCCGAGCCCGTTGACCCGGTCGAGCGCCGCCATGAACTCGGCGACGCGCGGATCATCGGTCTCCGCCACCAGCCGCCCGACGTTGAGCTGTGCCAGGTGCATCCGTTAACCTTCCAATCCCGAGCGAAAAGGTTTGAATATGCGCTGTGCATGCCTTGTGCATGAAGCGTGCATCGAAGGTCGGCGCATTAACCCTTGATCCCTCATGTCTTTCCTCACTCCGCCGCCACCGCGGTGATCCGCCCGGTCCGCTTCGCCTTGATCCGATCCTCGATTTCGTCGCGGAAGTGCCGGATCAGGCCCTGGATCGGCCAGGCCGCGGCATCCCCCAGCGCGCAGATCGTGTGTCCCTCGACCTGCTTGGTCACGTCGAGAAGCATATCGATTTCAGATGGTTCCGCCTCGCCGCTCACCAGCCGGTCCATCACCCGCATCATCCAGCCCGTCCCCTCGCGACACGGCGTGCACTGGCCGCAGCTCTCGTGCTTGTAGAACTTCGACAGCCGCCAGATCGCCTTGATGACGTCGGTCGACTGGTCCATCACGATCACCGCCGCCGTCCCGAGCCCCGACCGCTGCTCCCTGAGCCAGTCGAAGTCCATGATGCAGTCATCGCAGACACTTGCCGGCAGAAGCGGAACCGAAGCCCCCCCCGGAATCACCGCCTTGAGGTTCCGCCAGCCGCCCCTGACCCCGCCGCAGTGCTTGTCGATCAGCTCCTTCAGCGTGATCGACATCGCGTCCTCGATGACGCAGGGCCGGTTCACATGCCCGCTGACCGCATAGACCTTGGTCCCGGCGTTGTTCGGCCGCCCGAAGCTCGCGAACCAGCCGTGGCCGCGCCGCAGGATCGTCGGCACCACCGCGATCGACTCGACGTTGTTGACCGTGGTCGGCGCGCCATAAAGCCCTGTATTCGCTGGGAAAGGCGGCTTCAGCCGCGGCATGCCCTTGCGCCCCTCGAGGCTCTCGAGCAGCGCCGTCTCCTCCCCGCAGATATAGGCGCCGGCCCCATGCGCGAGGTAGAGGTCGAAGTCCCAGCCCGAGCCGCACGCGTTCCGGCCGATCAGCCCCGCATCGTAAGCCTCGTCGATTGCCACCTGCAGCGCCTCGCGCTCGCGGATGTACTCGCCCCGGATGTAGATATAGCCGGCGTTCGCCCCCATCCCGAAGCCGGCGATCAGGCAGCCCTCGACGAGCGTGTGCGGATCGTGGCGCATGATCTCCCGATCCTTGCAGGTGCCGGGCTCGGATTCGTCAGCATTGACAACCAGATAGTGCGGCCGCCCGTCCGACCCCTTCGGCATGAACGACCACTTGAGCCCGGTCGGAAACCCGGCGCCGCCGCGGCCGCGCAGGCCGCTCGCCTTGACCTCCTCGACGATCTTGTCGCGCCCGAGCGCGAGCAGCCCGGCCGTCCCGTCCCACTGGCCGCGCGCCCGTGCCCCGTCGAGGCTGCGGTCGAACATGCCGTAGAGGTTGGTGAAGATGCGATCCTTGTCCGCGAGCATCCGTCCCGATCCCTTCGCCGCGCCGCGGCCGCCTTCAGTAAACCTCGCCCTTGTCCACGCGCTGCGAGAACTCGGTCTCGCCGCCCGCGGCCAGGATTTTCGCCTGTCCCACCCAGTCGTCGCGGGTGGCGCGCCCGTTGAAACCCTCGAGGTGCGAATCCACCCAGGCGATCTCGCGCGCGCTCCAGCCGGCGACCTGGTCGAAGTGCCAGAAGCCGAGGCTGTGCAGCAGCTCCTCGAGCTTCGGGCCAACCCCCTTGATCTTCTTCAGGTCGTCCGCCCCGCCCGTGCGCGCGGCGTCGAGCCCCTGCGGCCGCTCCGGCTCGACCGCGATCGGTCCGGGCGGCACCGGCTCGGGCGGGATCGGGGCCGGCGGAACCGGCCCGGGCGGCACGGGCTCCGGTTCGGGCCGCGGCGGCACGCCCTGCGCACCCGTCACGGCGTCGGTCGCGGCGCGGGCAGCCTCGCCCGCCGCGCGGGCGGCCGCGCGCACCCGCTCGCTGATCGCGGCGGTCGGACCGGTGCTTGCGTGCGCCTCGTGATGATGGACGGGCATCGCCGGAGCCGCGGCCGACGGCGCTGCCGCGACCGGAGCCGCCTCGTGCGTGACGTGCGCCGCCACCTCGTCATCGGCCGGCGGGCCCAGGCGGCGCGACAGGATCCAGGCGAGCAGGATGAAGGTGACCGCGCCGAAGATCAGTCCGGGCGCCACTCCGGCGAAGGCGCCGATCAGCACGCCGACGAGGATGCCGGCGACCAGCGCCGCGCCCCAGGCCACCGTCGCCCAGACGATCTCGCTGCCGTGTTCGTGGCGCTCAGCCATTGCCTTTCCTCCCGAGCCCGCCGTCATTCGTCCCTGCCCCGTTCGGCCAGCTGCCGCGCCTGCTCGACCCAACCCTCGCGGCTGACCCGGCCGTGGAAGCCCTCGAGGTTCTCGTCGACCCAGGCGACCTCCGCCGGCGTCCAGGCCGCGATCTGGTCGAAGTGGTAGTAGCCGAGGCCGTGCAGCAGCGTCTCGAGCACGGGGCCGACGCCCTTGATCAGCTTGAGGTCGTCCGGCCGGCCGCCGCGCGCCGCGGCGAGGCCCCCGGGGCGGCGGGCCTCGACCGCCGGCGCCGGCGCCGCGGCGCCAACCCTGGCCGGGACGACCGACCGCGGCGAGCGCTCGTCGCCGGTGATCCGCGCGATCGTGTCGCCGAGGCCCTCGGCGAGCGCCACCGAGGCGTTGACCGCCATCTCGCGCGGGGTGCCGCTGAGGCTGGTCAGCCCGCCTTTCGGCTCGGAGGCGAACCGGTCGTCCTGCGGGCCGGGCCGCGGCACCTCGCCGCGGGCAAAGGCCTCGAGCAGACCGGCGAAGCCCTCGGCCGTGAGGTCCTCGTAGTAGTCCTTGCCGATCTGCGCCATCGGCGCATTGGCGCAGGCACCGAGGCACTCGACCTCCTCCCAGGAGAACCTGCCGTCGGCCGAGACCTGGTGCGGGCGCGGCGCGATGCGCTCGCGGCAGACCGCGATCAGCTCCTCGGCGCCGCAGATCATGCAGGACGTGGTGCCGCAGATCTGCACATGCGCAACGCTCCCGACCGGTTGCAGCTGGAACATGAAGTAGAAGGTCGCGACCTCGAGCACCCGGATAGAGGCCATGTCGAGCATCCCGGCGATCGCCTCGATCGCCGGCTTCGACACCCAGCCCTCCTGCTCCTGCGCCCGCCAGAGCAGGGGGATCACCGCGCTGGCCTGCCGGCCGGCCGGGTACTTGGCGATCTGCCCCTCCGCCCATGCGAGATTCGCCGGTGTGAAGGCGAAGCTCGCGGGCTGCTCGTGATGCAGGCGCCTGAGCATCAGATGCAGCGCTCCGTCACCAGCACCAGCCCGCCGTCCGGCCCGATCTCGGCCTCGCCGGCGGCGGCGAGCGACTGGCCGAAGTCGCCGATCTCCAGGTCGGTGAAGCCGGCGTCATGCACGAAGGCGTGGTCCTGCGGATCGACCCGGCACCCGGACTGCTCGACCAGCGCCACGAACTGCTCCTGCCGGGCCGAGTCGACCATTGGCGCGCCGGGACCGCCGCCGCCGCCGAACACCGTCGGCATCCCGGGCACCGTCTCGCACGCTGCCAGGACCAGGCCTGCCGCCACGATTGCCAGATACTTCATCGATCAACCTCCCCAAAAACGATGTCGAGCGAGCCGAGCGCCGCCGAGACGTCGGCCAGCATGTGGCCGCGGCAGAGGTGATCCATCGCCGCGAGATGCGGATAGCCGGGAGCGCGCAGCTTGACCTTGTAAGGCTTGTTGCTGCCGTCCGAGACCAGATAGACGCCGAACTCGCCTTTAGGCGCCTCGACCGCGGCGTAGATCTCGCCGGCCGGCACGTGGAAGCCCTCGGTGTAGAGCTTGAAGTGATGGATGAGCGCCTCCATCGAGCTCTTCATCACCGCCCGCGCCGGGGGCGCGATCTTGCCGCGGTTGAGCACGTCCTCGCCGCGGCAGCCGTCGAGCTTCTCCACCGCCTGCAGGATGATCTTCGTCGACTCCCGCATCTCGTGCATCCGGCACAGGTAGCGGTCGTAGCAGTCGCCGTTCTTGCCGAGCGGGATCTGAAGTCGAACTCGTCGTAGAGTTCGTAGGGCTGCGAGCGGCGCAGGTCCCAGGCGATGCCGGAGCCGCGAACCATCACGCCCGAGAAGCCGAGCGCCTGGGCCTCCTCCGGGCTGACGACGGCGATGTCGACGTTGCGCTGCTTGAAGATGCGGTTCTCGGTGATCAGCGTCTCGATGTCATCGAGCACCTGCGGGAACGCCCGCGCCCAGGTCGCGATGTCGTCGACGAGGTCCTGCGGCAGGTCCTGGTGCACGCCGCCCGGCCGGAAGTAGGCCGAGTGCAGCCGCGCGCCGCTGGCCCGCTCGTAGAAGATCATGAGCTTCTCGCGCTCCTCGAACCCCCAGAGCGGCGGGGTGAGCGCGCCGACGTCCATCGCCTGCGTCGTGACGTTGAGCAGATGGTTGAGGATGCGCCCGATCTCGCAATAGAGCACCCGGATCAGCGAGGCGCGCCGCGAGATCTCGGTCCCGGTCAGCCGCTCGATGGCGAGGCACCAGGCATGCTCCTGGTTCATCGGCGCGACATAGTCGAGCCGGTCGAGATAGGGCAGGTTCTGCAGGTAGGTCCGCGTCTCCATCAGCTTCTCGGTGCCGCGATGCAGCAGCCCGACATGCGGGTCGCAGCGCTCGACGATCTCGCCGTCGAGCTCGAGCACGAGCCGCAGAACACCATGCGCCGCAGGATGTTGCGGTCCGAAGTTGATGTTGAAGTTCCGGATCCGCTGCTCGCCGACCAGCCCGGTCTCGTCAGCACTCATGGGATCGTGTCCTCCGCCACCGGGGGGCTATCTGTTCCATGCGTCCGGTACCTTGTCGCCGAAGCGCGCCGCGACATAGTCGTAGACCGGCGCGAGGTGCTCCCGGCATCGCGCCCGGGTTTCCGGGTCGATCTTCCGTCCCCGGCGGCTGGCGTTCACCCGCTTCTCCGGCGTCGGCTCCTTCCGGGCCACGCCCAGGAAATCGTAGAGCGCAACAACCGTCGGTGTCGAAAAGAGCTCCTCGAAGAAGATGTAGTGAATATCCTCCGCCGGAACCGCCTTCTCGAGCGCGCCGATCATCCGCGGGTAGTCGGATCGGGCACGCTGCATGTACCGATCCTCCCCCAGCGCTTCATCCACCTGCAACGCCAGGTCCCGGTCCAGGTCCTCCGGGGTGCTGTTCCTCGCCTGCAAGGCCAGTCCGGACCAGAGCCGGCTCACCGGATCCCGCATCACGAGGACGAACTTGGCGCTGCCGCAGATGCCGGCCATTTCCGCATAGGTCGCGGCGTCGAGAAGCGAGTAGGCCGGCGTATTGTCGACGATGAGCTGATCCTTGCGGCTGCGCAGCAGCATGAAGGCGCCGTAGCATGCGTGGTCCGCTCCCTCGTCGTGCAGGGCGTCGTACTTCGCGCGGATGTACCGTGCGGTCAGGGGCATCTTGAGAATCCCGCGGATACCGGACTGGCGATAGATCTCGGGCCACCCCGCGCGTGAGAACTCCTCCCGCTCGCGTCGCACCTTCTCCCGATAGTAGTAGTGGTGCGGCGGGCGAACGGTGTCCCAGTAGTGCACCTCCTTCACGCCCGGGGTGCACATGTCCGGATGCCGGTTGAACAGCGAGTGCAGCCAGGTCGTGCCCGCCCGCTGCGCCCCGATCACGTAGAGCATGCGGCGGTCGGCGAGCGGCCCCGCCGCTCGCACTGCGTCGCTCGATGCCAGCGGCCGGTTCATCTATGGCGCCTTCTTCTCGTCGCCGTGCAGGATGTACTCCGCGCCCTCCCAGGGTGACATGAAGTCGAACAGGCGATACTCCTGCGTCAGCTTCACCGGCTCGTAGACCACCCGCTTCTGCGCCTCGTCGTAGCGGAGCTCGACGTAGCCGGTGGTCGGGAAGTCCTTCCTGAGCGGGTGGCCCCGGAAGCCGTAGTCGGTCAGGATCCGCCGCAGGTCGGGGTGCCCGGAGAACAGGAGCCCGTACATGTCGAAGACCTCGCGCTCGTACCAGTCGGCCGACGGGAACTCGCCCGTGATCGACGGGACGAGCTCGTCCTCGCGCACCTCGGCCTTCACCCGGATGCGCTGGTTCAGGTGCATCGACAGGAAGTGATAGACGACGTCGAAGCGGCGCTCGCGCTCCGGCCAGTCGACGGCCGTGATGTCGATCAGCGTGGTGAAGCGGCAGGTGCTGTCGGTCTTGAGGAAGTTGACGAAGTCGGGGATCGCGTTCGCCGCGACCGTCACGGTCAGCTCGCCGTTGCGCATCGCCGCGCCGAGGAGCGCGTCCTCCTGGCGCAGCGTGATCGCCTCTTTCAGATCGTCGAGCGCGGTGCTGTCCATCTCGTCCCCCGCGGCGGCCTCAGCGCACGATCGTGCCGGTCCGCCGCATCTTCCGCTGGAGCTGCAGGATGCCGTAGAGCAGCGCCTCCGCCGTCGGCGGGCACCCCGGCACGTAGATATCGACCGGCACGATCCGGTCGCAGCCGCGCACCACCGAGTAGCTGAAGTGGTAGTAGCCGCCGCCGTTGGCGCACGAGCCCATCGAGATCACGTAGCGCGGCTCGGGCATCTGGTCGTAGACCTTCCTCAGCGCCGGCGCCATCTTGTTGCAGAGCGTGCCGGCGACGATCATCAGGTCCGACTGCCGCGGGCTCGCCCGCGGCGCGGTGCCGAAGCGCTCGAGGTCGTAGCGCGGCATCGAGGTATGCATCATCTCGACCGCACAGCAGGCGAGCCCGAAGGTCATCCAGTGCAGCGACCCGGTGCGCGCCCAGTTGATCGCCGCCGCGGTCGAGGTGACGAGGAAGCCCTGGTCGGCGAGCTCGTTCGACAGCGCCCGCGTTGCCGCGGCGTCGCCGAAGGGATGGGCGCCGGGCCGCCCGGCGGCCGGCTCGATGGTCTCGCCGCGGAGCGCCGTCTGCGACTCGGTGTTGGCGACCTTCGGCTCTACTCCCATTCGAGAGCCCCCTTCTTCCATTCGTAGGCGAAGCCGATCGTGAGCACGGCGAGGAACACCATCATCGACCAGAAGCCGAACTCGCCGATGTGCTGGAAGCTGACCGCCCAGGGGAACAGGAACGCCACCTCGAGGTCGAAGATGATGAAGAGGATCGACACGAGGTAGTAGCGCACGTCGAACTTCATCCGGGCGTCGTCGAAGGCGTTGAAGCCGCACTCGTAGGCGGAGACCTTCTCCGGGTCGGGGTTCGAGACCGCGACCACCGCCGCGGCGACCAGGAACACCAGCCCGAGCGCGATCGCGAGACCGAGGAAGATCACGACCGGAAGGTATTCGCGCAGCAGCTCGCTCAACTTCGCCCTCCGTCTCGTCGCGCCGCGGCCGCATGGCCCGAACCCGACGCAACCCACTGGCGTGGCTTATCTGCCGCAACGCACAAGGTCAACGCGGCGCGGCAGCGTCCGGGGCGAGTGTGGCACGATATTTCCGGGCCTGCAAAGGGCTGCGGCGAATGAAACAGCCAGGGGATCGTGGCGAAACGGCGCATGCGCAGGGTGAACGCGAGTGAAACCTTCCATGAACGCCTTCCGTATAGGCTCTCAGACAACCGGAAACCCACAGGACCCGACCGATGCAAGCGACCTCCGCCCTCCGCCGCCGCATCCCCCTCCGCGACGCGATCGCCGAAACGATCCTCCGCGTGGGGGACGCCGACCCGACGCCCGAGCTCCGCGCCCTCGTGGCCGCGCTCGAAACCCCAGCCGACCGGCTCTTCGCCCGCTACCGCGGCCGCCCGTCCCGGACCTTCCGCGGCCGCTCGGCCGATGGCGTCACCGGCTGTTAGCCACACCCTCGACCGCCGCCCGGAACCCCTCGGCGCCCGACGCGGCGCAAGTCTGCGCCCCCCTCCGCCGGTCGCGCGATCCGCGTCCCGCCGGTGAACCAGCCGACCACTGACTCGGGCGAACCCTGCACCGGCGCCGGCGCCCGCGAACCGGGATTTCCGGCTCGCCGCTGGCCGAATATCCGGCATCGGCTGTTGACCCGCCCTCCCGTCCGGGTGCATTCTCACCCAAAAAGCAGAGCAGGCGCGGAAAGCGACGATGTCGATCTTGCTGAGCGCCGTCCACCGGCGCGACTTCGATTCTGCGCGGGCGCAGGAGCGCATGCAGGCCATCCTGGAAGCGATCGCGCCGGAGCCGGTTCGGCACGCGGCCAACTGCGAGGTCCGCCGGGCCGGGCGCCACGTCCAGGGGACCCTGAACCTCCCCGGTCACTACCCCCGCCGCGACCTTTCCCTCTGCCAGGGCAAGCTCTACGACAGCGAGGATTCGTGGTGGCGGACCGGAAGCGGGGTTCCGGACGGATCGTTCGCGATCATCCGCGACGGCGCCGAGGCTTTCGAGGCGGTCAGCGACCCCGCCGGCAGCCGGATGCTCTGGACCTACAAGGACGACGGGCTCTTCGTCGTGTCGAACTCGGAGCGGGCGGCGACGATGTATGCCGGCCGGTTCGAGCTGAACCGCGACGTCGTTCCCTGGATGGTCTCGACCGGGACGCGGGGGCTGTTCGCCTCCTACAACCGGCACCTGCGCCAGCTCCCGCCGGCCGCGGTGGCGCGGCTCGACAAGAAGATCCTGGCACCTCGAGGTCATGGCCGGAGAGATCCGCTTCGCGGAGGCCGCCCGCAGCGATGCCGAGCATCTCGCGGCGCTCGACGCCGCGCTCGCGGCCACCTTCGCAAGCTTCCGCGCGCAGGACGCCCGCCATGCGGCGATCTCGCTCTCGGGCGGGGTGGATAGCCGGGCGCTGGCGATCTACCTCACCCGCGACGAGGCCGCGGGATGGACGAGCTTCACGACCGGATCGAAGGCCGCATTCGCCCTCGCCGACAGCGACGTGGCCGCAGCCCGTCGCATCGCCGCGGCGCTCGGGCTGCCCAACAGCAAGATCGTCAGCGAGATCGTGGACGGACACCTGCCGGACCGGCTCCGCAGCTTCGTCATCGCCAGCGAAGGGCGCCACGACCACCTGAGCCGTCTCGATGGCGGCGCCGGGCTCATGGCGACCTTCCGCGAGGGCAACCTGTCGATCATCCGCGGTGACCAGAGTTTCGGACTGAAGGCTTCGGCCCCGCAGCCCCTCGCAGTCCGGGCGTCGATGGAGTTTCTGCTCTGCAGCGAGGTCGCCAACCTCAAGCCCCACCTCGCGGCCTTCGGGCTCGCGGGCCAGACCCTGCCGCCGAAGCTCGAGCAGCAGCCGGGAGAAACCCTCGAGACCTGGCGCGACCGCCTCCACCAGAGCTACCGCGTCCCGATGGTGCTCGCCGCGCTGACCGAACACAAGGCGGGCTACTTCGACACGCTCAACCCCCTGCTCTCGCGCCGCGCGCTCGAGGTGTCACGAAGCCTTCCCGACCGGCTTCGCACCGGCAAGGCGCTGTTTCGCGAGCTCGTCCAAGGCATCGGCCCGGACCTCGGCTTCGTCGGCCGCGTCGGCGCCCCGAACCGGCTCGACAACATGCGCCACCGCGAGATCGTCCGGACGATGCGCGAGGCGCTCGCCTCCGAGACGGCGGCGGAGGTCTTCGGCGCGCCGTTCGCCCGGTGGATGCGGACCGAGATCCACCCCGTGCGGCACTTCTGCACTCGCGTGCTCCAGGCGATCGGGAAGCGGCGCCGCCAGTACCTGCACCGGGGGCCCGCGACGCTGACCGAGGTGCATCTCGACCCGCTGCGGCTCGCCTTCCGGCTCTACATCGCGATCACGATGATCGACCAGCTGAAGGCCGACGCGCACCTCGCGCCGGCCGTCCCGCTCCTCCACGAGGCCGCCTGACGTCGACCTCGCGCGCCGCCGCCGCCGCTCGGCCGCCTCCGGGCGAGCTGGCAGCGGCCGATTCCGGTGGACGGCGGCGACGTCGCGGGCGACGTCGGCCTGCCCGGCCCGACGCGGGCGCGGGCGGCAGGTTCCTCGTGCTGCCTCGGGGCTAAGACCGCCAGGATTCAGCGAACCTTTCCCCGGCGGTCGAGCTGATGGAGCATGCGAAGGTCTATCCGCTGAGCCTGCCCGAGGCCGAGCGCAAGCCGATGGAGTTCCCGAACGCCTCCGGGGTGGCGGCGAACATGCTGCCGCGAACGACCGCCGAGGCGTTCGACCAGCTCAAATGGCTGCTCGACCGCGAGGGCGGGAACCTCGCCGGCCCCGGCGGGCTGGGGCTCCTGGCGAACGTCGGGCTGATCGCCGGCGAGCCGTTCGAGCCCGACGACGCGACCCGCGCCCTCCTCGATGCCGCCGCGACGACCGGCTACAAGATGAGCCGCGTCATCGGCATGGCCGCGGAGGTCGGCGGTCAGTCGTTCCTGATCTGGCCGAACCGGCGCTGGGTCAATCCGGCCAACAACGCCGCCGAGCCGGGGCCGGGCCCCGAGGCGCCGGACGGGCAGGAGGCGAACTGGCTCGCCACCGCGCCCGGCCGCGGCTTCTTCGCCATCCTCCGGCTCTACGGCCCGGGCGAGCGGGCGATCGACTACAGCTGCAAGCCGGGGGACTTCGAGAAACTACGCTGAAGACCACGCAGTGGCCGCTTTGGGGCCTCGCGTTGGAGCACATCAGGTTGCGGTTGCCATGGGACGGCGGCTGCGCCACATCGCGTTAACGATTCAATCCCAACTCTTTTCCTTAGCATATGAGTTGTGCATGAGTTGTGCATACGTTGTGCATCGAACAAACCGCCGTAAACCATTGGCGGGACGGCCTACTCGGCCGCTTCCGAGTAGGCTTCCATCGGCGGGCAGGAACAGACCAGATTGCGGTCGCCCCAGGCGTTGTCGACCCGGTTGACCGGCGCCCAGTACTTGTCGACCCTGAAGGCGCCCGGCGGATAGCACGCCTGCTCGCGGCTGTACGGACGCTCCCAGTCGCCGACCAAGTCCTCGACCGTGTGCGGCGCGTTGCGCAACGGGTTGTTTTCCTTGTCCATCTCGCCGCGCTCGATCGCCGCGGCCTCCTCGGCGATCGCCAGCATGGCGGTGCAGAAGCGATCGAGCTCGGCCTTGGGCTCGCTCTCGGTCGGCTCGACCATCAGCGTGCCCGCGACCGGCCAGGACATCGTCGGGGCGTGGAAGCCGCAGTCGATCAGCCGCTTGGCCACGTCGTCGACGCTGACGCCGGCGCTGTCCTTCAGCGGCCGGGTATCGAGGATGCACTCGTGCGCCACCCGCCCGTTGCGCGAGTAAAGGATCGGATAGGCGCCCGACAGCCGGGCGGCGACGTAGTTCGCGTTCAGGATCGCGATCCGCGTCGCCTGGGTGAGCCCGGCGCCGCCCATCATCAGGCAATAGGCCCATGAGATGGTGAGAAGCGAGGGCGAGCCGAAGTCGGCGGCGCTCACCCGCCCCGCCCCGCCGGGCCGGCCCGGGAGGAACGGCGCGAGATGCGCCTTGACCCCGATCGGCCCCATGCCGGGGCCGCCGCCGCCGTGCGGGATGCAGAAGGTCTTGTGCAGGTTCAGGTGACTGACGTCCGAGCCGATGTCGCCGGGGCGCGCCAGCCCGACCAGCGCGTTCATGTTGGCGCCGTCGAGGTAGACCTGCCCGCCATGCGCGTGGGTGATCTCGCAGACCTCGCGCACCGTCTCCTCGAAGACGCCGTGCGTCGAGGGATAGGTGATCATCGAGGCCGCGAGCCGGTCGGCGTTGGCCGCTGCCCTGGCGCGGAAGTCGTCGAGATCGATGTCGCCGTTCTCGGCCGACTTGACCGCGACGACCTTCATGCCGGCCATCTGCGCGCTCGCCGGGTTGGTGCCATGCGCCGAGGTCGGGATCAGGCAGACGTCGCGGTGCGCCTCGCCGAGGCTGGCGTGATACGCCCGGATGGTCAGGAGCCCCGCATACTCGCCCTGCGCCCCCGAGTTCGGCTGCATCGAGAAGGCATCGTAGCCGGTGATCGCACAGAACTTGCCGATGATGTCGCCGATCACCTCGGTATAGCCCTCGGTCTGATCGGACGGCGCGAAAGGGTGAATGTCGGCGAACTCGGGCCAGGAGAGGGCCATCATCTCGGCGGTGGCGTTGAGCTTCATCGTGCAGGAGCCGAGGGGGATCATCGCCCGGTCGAGCGCGAGGTCGCGGTCGGCGAGCCGGCGCATGTAGCGCGTCATCTCGGCCTCGGCCCGGTTCATGTGAAAGATCGGATGCGTCAGATAGTCGCTTGTCCGAACGAGGTTTTCCGGCAAGCGGTACTCGTTGTCGAGCGCCCGGTCCAGCATGTTGCCGCCAAAGGCGCGCCAGACGCCCTGCGTGTGCTCGCGCCGGGTGCGCTCGTCGAGCGCGATGCCGATCCGGGTGTCGCCGACGCGGCGCAGGTTGATGCCCTCGGCCACGGCGGCCTTGAGGATCACCCCCTGCAGCGACCCGACCTCGACCGTGATCGTGTCGAAGAACCCCGCCGGCTCGACGGTGAAGCCGAGGGATTCGAGCCCCTTGGCCAGCCGCACCGTCTTGCGGTGGATACGCTGGGCGATCGCGCGCAGACCCTCGGGGCCGTGGAACACCGCATACATCGACGCCATGACCGCGAGGAGCGCCTGCGCCGTGCAGACGTTCGAGGTCGCCTTCTCGCGGCGGATGTGCTGTTCGCGGGTCTGCAGCGACAGCCGGTAGGCCCGGTTGCCGCGGGAGTCGACCGAGACCCCGACGATGCGCCCGGGCATCGAGCGCTTGAGCTCGTCCCGGACCGCCATGTAGGCGGCATGTGGGCCGCCGTAGCCGAGCGGCACGCCGAAGCGCTGGGTGGAGCCGACCGCGATGTCGGCGCCCATCTCGCCCGGCGGCTTCAGGAGGGTCAGCGCCAGCGGGTCGGCCGCGACGCAGGCGAGCGCGCCGGCCGCGTGCAGGGCGGCGATCGGCGCGGCGAAGTCGTGCAGGTCGCCGTAGGTGCCCGGGTACTGGAAGATCGCCCCGAAGACCCTTGCAGGGTCGAGATCGGCGAAGGGATCGCCCACCTCGACCTGCCAGCCCAGCGGCTCGGCGCGGGTGCGGATCACCGCGATCGTCTGCGGGTGGCAGTGGTGGTCGATGAAGAAGGCCGCGGCCTTCGACTTCGCCGCCCGCTGGCAGAGCGCCATCGCCTCCGCGGCGGCGGTCGCCTCGTCGAGGAGCGACGCGTTGGCGACGTCGAGTCCGGTCAGGTCGCCGACCATGGTCTGGAAGTTCAGCAGCGCCTCGAGCCGGCCCTGGCTGATCTCGGGCTGGTAGGGCGTGTAGGCGGTGTACCAAGCCGGGTTCTCCAGGATGTTGCGCTGAATCACCGGCGGCGTCACCGTGCCGTGGTAGCCCTGCCCGATCAGGCTGGTCAGCACCTTGTTCTTCGCCGCGGTCAGCCGCAGCCGGTGCAACACCGCCTGCTCGGAGAGCGCCGGCCCCCAGTCGAGCGGCTCGGCCTGCCGGATCCCGGCCGGCACCGTCTGGTCGATCAGGGCCTCGAGGCTCGGTGCCCCGACGACACCGAGCATCGCGGCGATCTCCGACGGTGACGGGCCGATGTGGCGGCGGTTGGCGAAGTCGTAGGGGTGGTAATCGGATTCCTGGAAGGCCATCGGGTCCGCCTGGCTGCCGCGGCTACTTCCGCGCGTTCGCGACGCGCGCCGTCAGCCGCATCTCGATCGGCCCTTCGGGGTCGACCTGAAGGTCCTTGAAGCTGAACACGCCAACGTAGCCGTCGCGCTCGAGGCTGCCCTGGCCCTTGTCGCGCTGGACGACCACCCGGTCGCTCTCGCGCAGCTTCTGCACGTACTCGACGTAGCGCTTGGTCGCGACGTCGACCCCGGTCATCGGGTCGCGGTAGACGTCCTTGCCGCTCCAGTGGGTGTCGTGGATCACGGCGAGCCGCTCGCCGCCGACGTCGGCGATCCAGTCGCCGCGTGCTCCGGTGATCGTGACCGGGCGGATCGGCTGGGGCGAAGCCTTCTTAGGCGATGTAGGCACGGTAGGCCTCCTCATCCATGAGCCCGTCGAACTCGGACGGGTCGGCGAGCGTCATCTTGAAGAACCAGCCGTCCTCCATCGGATCCTCGTTGACCAGGGCGGGGTTGGCGACGATCGCGGTATTGACCTCGGTGATCTGGCCGTCGAGCGGCGCCGTGATGTCGCTCGCGGCCTTCACCGACTCGATCGTGACCACCTCGTCGCCCTTGGCGACCGTCGCGCCCTCCTCGGGCAGCTCGATGAAGACGAGGTCGCCGAGTTGCTCGGTCGCGTACTCGGTGATCCCCACGATCACCTCGTCGCCGTCGAGCTTCAGCCACTCGTGCTCCTCCGTGTACCTCAGCATTCCCCGCTCCGTCCTTCACTTCACGCCCGTTTGTAGCCGGGCTCGATCATCGGCATTTTCGCCACTGTGACAGCGTGCATTTTCCCGCGCAACCGGCCGAGCAGGCGTATGCCGGGCGCCGCCTGCCCGATCGGCACGTAACCCATGGCGACCGGCGCGTCGAGGCTCGGGCCGAAGCCGCCGGAGGTGATCGTGCCGAGCGCCGCGCCCTCCGCCTCGGCGAAGAGCTCGGTGCCCTCGCGCATCGGGGCGCGCCCCTCGGGGCGGAGCCCGACCCGGCGCCGCGTCGCCCCGGCGGCGATCTGGTCGAGGATGACCTCGGCGCCGGGGAAGCCGCCGGCGCGGGCCCCGCCGCGGCGCCGGGCCGGCTGGATCGCCCATTCCAGCGCCGCCTCCACCGGGGTCGTCGTTTCGTCGATGTCGTGCCCGTAAAGGCAGAGCCCGGCCTCGAGCCGCAGGGAGTCGCGGGCGCCGAGCCCGATCGGCAGCACGTCGGGCGCGCCGAGCAGCCGCTCGGCCAGGTCGCGGGTGTCTTGCGCGCCGAGCGAGATCTCGAAGCCGTCCTCGCCGGTGTAGCCGGAGCGGGACACCACCGCCGGCATGCCCCCGATCTCGATGGCGCGGACGTCCATGAAGCGCATGCCGGCCACGTCGGGGTGGAGCGCGCCGAGCACCGCCGCGGCCTTCGGACCCTGCAGCGCCAGCAGCCCCCGCTCGAGCGGCTCGACCGCGCACGCGGCGCCGAGCCCCGCCTCGAGGTGAGCGAGGTCGTCGGCCTTGCGGGCGGCGTTGACGACGAGGAGGAAGTGGTCGCCCCTGTTCGCGACCATCAGGTCGTCGAGGATGCCGCCGGCGGAGTCGGTGAGAAGCCCGTAGCGCTGACGCCCCGGCGCGAGGCCGAGCAGGTCGACGGGCATCAGTGTCTCGAGCGCCCTTGCAGTGTCGGCGAGGTCGCCGGAGCTCGGGCGGATCGCGACCTGGCCCATGTGGCTGACATCGAAAAGGCCGGCCGCAGCCCGGGTATGCAGGTGCTCTTTCAGGATGCCGGTCGGGTAATGCACGGGCATCGAATAGCCGGCGAAGCCGACCATCCGGCCGCCCAGACCCTCGTGCAGGGCGTGGAGCGGGGTCTTCAGCATCTCGGTCACACCCGCCTCCTGATCGCCGCCCGGCGGAAGTTTAGGGAGCGCGCCATGGGTCCGCAAGCTCGCGGGAGCTGGTCGACCTTAGCCGGCGGCAAGACGCAGCGCCGCGGACATTCGGGTGCAGGCACCCACATGTCCGCTCCGCGTCACGCTCCCCCCGGCGGCGGCGACGCAAGGCCCCGCCTCGGGACCGTCGCGAGGTAGCGGCGGACGTCGGCGCGCGAGCCGAGCCGGTGCAGCCGCAGATGTGCCGGCGGGACGTCGAAGATCGCCTGCATCGCCGCGCGGGAGGTCCGACGGGTACGCCAGATGTAAGCGAGGAACTCGAGGAAGCCGCGGCCGAGCCGCTCCGGGCAGCCGGGCGGCATATCCGGGCGGGTGCGGCCGAGGCCGGTCACGGCACGGCGGACCACCCGCCAGAGGCGCAGCGGCAGCGGCACGTCGAGCCAGATCAGCGTGTCGGCCCGCGCCAGCCGCTCGGGCCAGGTCCGCGAGTGGCCGCCCTCGAAGATCCAGGCGTCGCGGGCGTGCACCGCGCGGGTCAGCCGGTCCTTCTCCTCGCGGCTGCGCTCGCGCCAGCCCGACTGCCAGTGGATCATGTCGATGTGGACGACCGGCAGCCCGGTAACGTCACCGAGCGCCCGGGCGAAGGTCGACTTGCCCGAGCCCGGCTGGCCGATCACCATCACCCGGCGCATCGGCCCGCCGCCCGATATCGCTTCCGGTTGCATGCCGGGCATTTGCCCAAGTCGCCGGCGGCTCTGCAAGAGTTGTGCAGTGGACGGCGGATTCCGGGTTATGATGCCGGCGGTCGACCGGAAACCCGCGATGCTCAAGCCGCTGATCCTGCTCCTCGCGCTCCTCCCGGCGGCGGTGGCCGCGGCGCCGTGGAAGCTCGACGCCGCCACCACCGTCACCGCCGACGTCGGCTGGGAGGGGCGCACCGTCGCCGTGCGCTTCCCCGGCCTCTCCGGCGATGTCGACTTCGACGCGGCCCACCCCGAACGCGCCCACGCCACCATTACGGCCCCGGCCGGGCAGGCCACCACCGGCGTGCCGGTCGTGGACGGGCTGATCCGCGGCGCCGACTACCTGGCCGCCGACCGCTACCCGACGATCACCTTCCGGCTCGACCGGCTGGCCCAGACCTCGAAGAACACCGCCGACATCGAGGGACGGATCACGCTGCGCGGCGTCACTCGGCCGCTGAGCCTCAAGGCGCAGGTCTTCGCCTACGGGCCGGCCGAGGACGACCCGGACCGCTTCGAGGCCGGCTTCAACCTCACCGGCGAGATCGACCGCACCCAGTTCGGCTCGACCGGCGGCCTGCCCGGCGTCGCCGCGGTGATGCCGCTGCGCATCCGCCTCCTGATGACCTCGCGCTAGCCGATGCCGGCCCGCGACAGCGCCGCCGCCTGGGGCTCGGTCAGCCGGCTCCTGCACTGGGCGATGGCGGGCCTGATCCTGTTCCAGCTCGGCTTCGGCCTCTACATGACCCGCGTCCCCGACCTCCTCGCTCGCTTCACCCTCACCCAGACCCACAAGAGCTGGGGCTTCGTCATCTTCGTGCTGGCGCTCTTGCGCATCGGCTGGCGGCTCATGAATCGCACGCGCCCGCCGCTTCCCGCCGCGATGCCGCGCTGGCAGGTCCGCGCTGCCCGCCTCAGCCACGCGCTCCTCTATGTGCTGATGTTCGTGATGCCGCTCTCCGGCTGGGTGCTCGCCTCCGCCTCGCCGGTCCAGGATCTGCTGCAGATGCAGAACCTGGTCTTCGGCCGCTGGGCGCTGCCCGACCCCTGGATCCCCGGCGACGCCGCGGTTGAGGCGGCCGCCCACACCGTTCACGCCGGCGCCGCGCTCGCCCTCGCCGCGCTGCTGGCGCTCCACGCCGGGGCCGCGCTCAAGCATCAGTTCGTCGACCGCGACCGCGTCCTCGCCCGGATGATCCGCGGCGCATGAAAAGGGCCGCGCCCCGAGGGAGCGCGGCCTGTTCCGACCCGTGATGGGTCAGGCGGGCTCGGGCGCCTGACGGCCCGACATGAACTGGTCGAACTCCGCCCGGTCCTTCGCCGCCCGCAGCTGCTCGAGGAAGCTGACGAAGGAGTCGCGCTCCTCCTCGAGACGCTTCAGCGTCTCCTCGCGGTAGGCGTCGAAGGCGGTGTTGCCGGTGCGGCCCATCGCGCCGTGGCGATGGCGATGGTTGCGACCCCAGGAATGACAGCTCATGCGTTTGCTCCAGAAAATATAGACCAGAAGGGCGAGTCCGATCGGCCAGAACAGGACGAAACCGATCACTGTGAGGGCAATCCAGGCGACCCTGCCCCTCTCGTCCAGCCAGTCGCGCGCTCGCTCCAGGGAACGGACGGCGTTGTTCATCAGGCGCTCCTTTCCATGTTAATGCTATTAACATCACATAGATTGGCGAAGCCGCGCAAGCCTTCAAGAGGGGCCCTGCGAAAAATCCGACCGCGCCGGCCCGAGCGTCGCCCAGCCGGCCGCCACGGCCAGCGCCGCCAGCGCCGCGGCCGCCGCCATTCCCGCCGCATACGCGCGGTCGAAGGCAGCGGCGACCGCGGGAAAGCTCGGATCGCCGGCCGGCGGCAGCACGCCGAACCGGGCCTCCGGCAGGTCGGCCGCCGCCGCGAAGACCACCGCCGCGACGGCGCCGGCGAGGGCGACCGCGAAGAGCCCGGCGAGCCGGCTCGCCGCGTTGTTGACCCCGGAGGCCGCACCGGCCAGCGCGTCGGGCGCCGCGTTCATCACCGCGGTCGTCAGCGGCGCCACCACCAGCGCCATCCCGGCGGCGAGCACCGCCACCGGCACCAGCACCCCGGCGACGAGGCCCGGCAGGGCGAGGGCGAGCCAGGCCGCCGCGAGGGCGACCAGCGCCGAGCCGGCCACGAGGAACGGCCGCACCCCGAGGCGATCGGCGAGCGTCCCCGCCGGCCGGGCGAAGACGCCGATGATGAGCCCGAGCGGCAGCAGAACGAGGCCGACGGCGGAGGCGCTGAGCCCGCGCCGGGCGATCAGCTCGAAGGGCAGCAGGAAGATGACTGCCGAAAGCGCGCCGTAGAGAAAGAGCGTGAGCAGGTTCGCCCCGGCAAAGGCCCGGATCGCGAAGAGCTGCGGCGGCACCAGCGGCGCCGCGGCCGCCCGCTCGACGCGCACGAACCCGATCGTGAGCAACCCGCCGGCCGCGAGCAGCGCCCAGGCGTGCCAGCCCGGCGCCGCGGGCTCGGCCAGCGCGGTCAGCCCGAGCGTCAGCGCCGCCGAGGCGAGCACCGCGAGCACGCCGCCGGCCCAGTCGATCGGCCCCGCCACCGGCGCGCGGCTCTCCGGCACATGGGCGCGCGTCAGCGCCACCACCGCCACCGCCAGCGGCAGGTTGAGCCAGAACGCCGCCCGCCAGCCGAGGCTGTCGATCAGGAACCCGCCGAGCGCCGGCCCGAGCGCCGTGGTCAGCGCCGCCGCCCCCGCCCAGGTGCCGATCGCCCGGCCGCGGATCTCCTGCGGAAAGGCGGCCGAGATGATCGCGAGGCTCTGCGGCACCATCAGCGCCGCGCCGATTCCCTGCACCGCCCGCGCCGCAACCAGGGCGCCGACGCCGGGCGCCAGCGCGCAGGCCGCCGAGGCGGCGGCGAAGACCACGGTCCCGGCAAGGAACACCCGCCGCCGCCCGAAGCGGTCGCCGGCCGCACCGCCGACGAGGAGGAGCGCGGCGAGAAACAACGTGTAGCCGTTCACCACCCATTGCAGCGACGTGAGCCCGGCGCCGAGCTCGCGCTGCAGCACCGGCAGCGCGATCGTCACCACCGAGCCGTCGATGAAGGCCATCGCCGAGGCGAGGATGGTCGCGGCCAGCACCCAGGGCCGCGACGCGACGCTGCAGGGCACGGCCCCCTCGGGCGGGCGTAGCCGCACCGCCCGGCCTTCCGGCGCCAGCGGACGATGCATCGCGCCGCCTCCTTCGTGTTGTCGAGCGCAGGTTCTCACGACGGCCGGCGTCTCGCCAGCCCGCGATCACGGAGCGGCGGCGGTGTCGAGCCGGCGTCCTCAGCTCGGGATCAGCCCGAGCCCGCGCAGGTAGATGACCGTCGCGCTCTCCAGCATCTCCTCGGCCGAATAGGGCGCGCGGCCGCCGGGCCGCCCGCGGGCGAAGAGCTCGACGACGCCGTGGCTGAACGCCCAGAGATGGTTCGCGACCATGGTCGCCGGCGGACGGCGGTCGGCCGGCAGCCCCGCAGCGAGTCGGGCCGCCGCACGCACCAAGACCGACATCGCCCGGTCGGCGGCGTGCGCGAGCTCGGCGTTGCCGGCGATCGAGACCCCGCTTTCGAACATCGCGATGTAGAAGCCGGGGTTCTCCCGCGCGAAGTCGAGATACGCGCGCCCGGTCGCCATGAAGGCCGAGAGTGCGGATGGCCGCCCGTCGTTCCAGGCCCGCTCGAGCCGGTCGGCGAACATCGCGAAGCCCTGCCCCGCCACCTCCTCGATCAGCTCGTCGCGGCCGCGGAAGTGCCGGTACGGCGCCGCCGCGCTCACGCCGGCCGCCCGCGCCGCCTCGACCAGCGTGAAGCCGAACGGACCGCGCTCCTCGATCAGCGTCAGCGTCGCGGCCACCAGGGCCTGGCGCAGGTTGCCGTGGTGATAGGGCCTGCGCGGCTCGGGCTGGGGATCGGGATCGTCCATCGCCAGGGTCTATCCGCCCGCCCCTGCCCCGGCAAGCCGCGGCTCGTCAGGGCGCCGTTTCCGCCAGCCTCGCGCATTCCGGCAGGCGGCTCGGCGGCACCACGCCCGCGGCGCAGGGCGGAAACCCGGCGAGCCGGAGCGTCTCGACGAGGCGCCGGCGCTCGGCCTCGCTCCAGCCCCGGCCGGCGACCAGGTCCTCGATCGAGGCGTCCGGCTCGGCCTCGAGGGCTTCGGCCGCTGCCGCCGCGGCGTCGCCCGGGCGCCCGACAGCGGCGAGCGCACCGACCTCGATCGCCCGCAGCACCGGCGTGACGCCGTCGGGCGGCACCCGCTCGATCATCGCCAGGGCGGACCGGTAGCGGCCCGCCATGAAATAGGCACGGGCGAACGGGCCAGCCGCCTGCGCCGGGACGTTCGGTTCGTAGAGCACGACCCGATCCGCCATGGCCGCCCCGCGGTCGGGTTGGCCTGCGGTCGCCGCCCAGCCGGCAAAATACGCGAGGATTTCGGTCAAGTTGGGCGTGAGGACCAAGGCGGTCTCGAACTCCGACCGGGCGCGGACAAGGTCACCCGCGAGCCGGTAGCCGGTACCGAGCGCCGCGTAGGCCCAGGCGTCCTCCGGGTCGAGGAAGGCCGCCTGCTTCGCCGCTGCGAGACCGGCCGCCAGGTTCGTCTCGGGATCGATGCCGAACTCGGCCAGCGAGAAGCGCGCCAGGGCAAGCAGTGCGGCCGCGTGGGCGAAATCGGGATCGAGCTCGACAGCGCGGCCGAGCAGCGCAGCCGCCTCTTCCGCGCCAGCGCGCGTGGCGAGCGCAAGTTGCCCGCTGCCGAGCAGGAAGAGCTCCCAGGCAGTCCGGTCGGCAGGGCGGCGGCGCTCGGCGACGGCCCGCCCGAGCTCCTGCACGACGCCGGTCGCGCCACCGACCCGGTTGGCGATCTGCGCGGTGACCTCCGCGCGCATCGCCGACACCTCGCGCTCGGAACGATCCCAGCGTTCCGACCAGAGAGTCGCACCGGTCCGGGCGTCGGTGAGGTCCGCCATCAGGTACAGGCGATCGCCATCGCGATGCACCGAGCCGCCGAGCACGTAGTCGACCGCGAGCCCGCCGGCGAGCTGCTCGCGATGGACGAAGGTCGGCCCCCGCACGACCATCAGAAACTCGCGGAAGCGCGCGAGGTCCTGCACGTAGAAGCGCTTGCCGAAGGCGTCGAGCAGGCTCCGTGAGGCGGCGTCGCCGGCGAGATCGACAAAGGGGACAACGGCAAGGATCGGCGGCCCGTCGATCGCGGCGGCGTTCGGTTCGGGCCGGAAGGCCAGCCAGCCAGCCGCCCCGGCCACGCATGCGACGAGCACGGCGGCGGCGAGGGCCAGCGGACCGGAGCGCCGCGGCCGATCCGCCTGCACGGGCGCAGACTCGGCGGGCAAGGCAAGCCGGTAGCCGCGCCGTGGCACCGTGCGCACCACCGCGTGCGCCTCGTCGCCGATCGCCCGCCGGACCTCGCCGATGCACTGGACGAGGCTGTCGTCGGTGACGGCGATCCCCGGCCAGACCGCCGCCATCAGCTCATCCTTGGTGACCAGCCGTCCCGGATGCTCAGCCAGGCAGCGCAACACTGCGAACGCCTGCGGCCGAAGCGGGATCCGCCGGCCGGTCTGATCGCGCAAAGTCTCGTCGCCGAAATCGGCGGCAATCCCGTTCACGACGAAGCACGGCACCGACGCGACGTCCATCGGGCAACCGCAAGCAGGCTATCGACCCCTTCGGATCCTTATCGTCAGTCTATCACAGGACCGCACCATACCCTTCGGCATTCTTCGGAAAGTTTCGGCCAGCTCTCGTTACAGGCAGGCGGCGGTCCGGCACCGTTCTCGCGGGAGGGCGCCATGGACCGACCGGCCAGTTTCCGTTCCTGCCTCGCCGCTGCTTCCGTGCTCGCCCTCGCGGAGCCCGCCGCGGCCGACGATGTCGTCACCGACGCCAACATCGTCACCGGGCTCGACATCTCCGAGTCTGTCGGGCGGGCGACGATGCGGCTCGAGCTCGAGGGGATCGCCGCCGCGATCCGCTCGCCGGAGGTGCTCGCCGCCATCCGGCGCGGCCGCGCCGGCCGGATCGGGTTCGCCGTCTTCGCCTGGCACCACGGACAGGTCGAGGTCGTGCCCTGGACCCTGATCTCCGACGCGCGCGACGCCGAGCGCGTGGCCACGGCGCTCGAGGCGCGCCTCGCGGTCGACGCCGACCTCGAGGCGCGGCGGACCAGCGTCTGGTACATCGGCCGCCTCACCGACCTGTCGCGGGCGATCGACCACGCCGCCCGCCTCTTCGAGGGCGCGCCGGCCACCGAACGCCGCGTCGTCAACATCATCGGCAACGGCCCCGACAACATGGGCGAGGAGGCGGTCGGCGCCCGCGACCGCCTGATCGCTGCCGGCGCAACCCTGAACGGCGTCGTGATCGGCCACGACCCCGGCACGCTCGCCTACTTCCGCGACCAGGTGGTCGGCGGCAGCGGCGCCTTCCTCATCGCCGGCGACGACCCGGACGCGCTGCGCGGCCTGCTTCTGCGCAAGTTCCTGTGGGATCTGATGGTTCTGGCGCCGCCGGCGCAGCCGGCGCCCGCGGGCTAGCTCGGCTCGCCGAACCGTCCCTGAACCAGCGCCCTCAGCGCCGCCGCCAGCGGCTCCGCCTCGGCGCCCTCCACCCGCACGTCAATCGAGGTGCCGCGCGCCGCCGCCAGCATCATCAGACCCATGATCGAGTCGCCGGAAACTTCGACGCCGTCACGGCTGACCAGGGCCCGGGCATCGAACCGCTCGACCGTCTCGACGAACTTCGCCGAGGCGCGCGCGTGCAGGCCCTTCTCGTTCACGATCTCCAGCGAGAACTGCATACTTTCCCGCGGCCGATTCGGTCAGGGGGCGATCGGCGTTCCGTTCGGTCCGAACCCGTCTATGCAGTTGATGTATTTGCGCCCGGCGGTCAAGGCGGATGCGACCGCGTCGTTCAGGGGCTTGTGCCGCGCCTTGGCGAGCTTGACCAGGAGCGGCAGGTTGGCGCCGTAGAGCACCCGGCGGTCGTCGTTCTTGCGACAGGCGCCCATCGCGAGGTTCGAGGGGGTCGAACCGAACATGTCGGTCACCATCACCACCCCCTCGCCCTGGTCGACCGCGGCGACCGCGGCGGCGATCTCGTCCCGTTTCGAGCCACAGTCGTCGTCGACCCCGATCGACACCGCCCGGGTCCCCGGATGCTGGCCGACGACATGCTCCAACGCGGCGAGATACTCGCGTGCCAGGCCGCCGTGGGCGACAATAACGATTCCAATCACGCCGTACCCACTCCCAGACCCAGAGCCGCGTCGCCAGTCGCCCGCTCCAGGTCCCGATGGCGAATAGATACCTGCCATCCGTCCGCTGCAAGCGTTTTCGCAAGCGCCTCGACCAGTACAACCGACCGGTGCCTGCCGCCGGTACAGCCGAGTCCGAGCCCGAAGTAGCTCTTGCCTTCGGCCCGGTACGCCGGAAGCAGGAACTTCATCAGGTCCTCGAGCCGGGCATAGAACGGCGCGTAGGACGGGTCCGCCTCGACGAACGCCCGGACCGCCGGGTCGCGGCCGTCTGAGGGGCGCAAACCCGGCTCCCAGTGCGGGTTCTTCAGGAAGCGCACGTCGATCACCATGTCGACGCCGCGCGGCACGCCGCGCTTGTAGGAGAAGGACTGGAGATTGATCGCGAGCCCGCCACGCGTCTCCTCCTCGCCGAACTGCCGCGCCATCTCGGCACGCAGGTCGTGCGGCGTCATCGCGCGGGTGTCGATCAGCACGTCGGCCCGCGCCCTGACCGGCGCGAGCAGCGCGAGCTCGCGTTCGATGCCGACGAGCGGCGTCTCGCGCGGGCTGAGCGGATGGCGGCGGCGGGTCTCGCTGTAGCGCTGCACCAGCGTGGTGGCGTCGCAGTCGAGATAAACGAGGACCGGTGCCTCGCCGGTCGCCGCCTCGACGAGCTTCAGCGCCGCGAGCAGCCGCTCGACGGCGAAATCGCGGTTGCGCGGGTCGATGCCCACGACGACCGGCCGCTCCACCGGCCCGCCGGCGAAGAGCCGCGGCAGGAAGCTGATCGGCAGGTTGTCGATCGCCTCGAAGCCCAGATCCTCGAGCGCACCGATCGCGGTGGACCGTCCGGAGCCGGCCGGGCCGCTGATGATGACGATGTGTTGCTCCTGCTCGGAGCGTCCTGCCTCGGTCACCGCTTACCTCGTGCCCAACAAACCGTCCGTGCTTGTCTCATTCGGGAAAGGCGCGGCCGTTCTGCACGAAAATGGTCAACACGAGTTCAAGATTTGGGACATCCCGCCCGGAAATCAATTCAATCCCGACACCCAAGTGCGTGATTGTCACAGGCTGTGGCATTCGTGCCGCGGCGCGGTCGAGATCGACCGCCGCCACCAGCGGCGCCTCGGCAAGCGCCGGCAGACGCAGGATGCCGACCCCGCGCGCCTCGATCAGCCCGGCGATCGTCGCCGGCGCCCGCGCGACCAGCGCCCCGCCGCGGCGCTCGAGCACGACCCGGTCGTCGGCGACCAGCGCCGCGCCCCGGCCGATCATCGCGAGCGCCAGCGCCGACTTGCCGGACCCGGAGCCGCCGAGAATCAGCACGCCGCGCCCGGCGACGGCCACCGCCGCGCCATGCACGATCAACGACCCCGCATCCTCCGTCATCCGGCCCCGCCTTTCCCTTCGGCGCATTGCGAAAGCATCCGAAAGCCGATCCCAACAAGATGCCACACCGAAGCGGCGCTTTTACGCCATTGATATCCCGGTAACTATATCTCGCGGAGCCAAAGTCGGCCGCTGCGTGTTATACCTCGGAGGCCGGTCATGCTGCATTGCGACATTGGTCGGATTTACACGAAGGGTCGACCTGGCGTCCGAGCGTCCGGTCCTATCGGGGGTATTGGCGCGCATGACGACGCTGTTCAAGTTGAAGGACGAGGTCAATCCGCGGATGACGCTCGAGGCATCGGGCTTCCCGGGCGCAGCGCGGGTCCACTACAACCTGCTCGAACCGGCGCTGATCCAGGCGGCGCTCGAGCGCGGCGAGGGCGATCTCGGCCGCGGCGGCGCGCTGCTCGTCTCGACCGGGCGCCACACCGGCCGCAGCCCGAACGACAAGTTCGTCGTCCGCGAGCCCTCGGTCGAGCCGCATGTGTGGTGGGAGAGCAACGCCCCGATGGCGCCGGCGCACTTCGCGGCGCTGTTCGCCGACATGCGCGCCCATGTCGACGGGGGCGAGCTGTTCGTCCAGGACCTCTACGCCGGGGCCGACCCCGAATACCGGCTGAACGTCCGGGTGGTCACCGAGCTCGCCTGGCACGGGCTCTTCATCCGCCACCTGCTGCGCCGCCCGGAGCGCGCCGAGCTCGCGGGCTTCATGCCGGGCTTCACCATCCTGAACTGCCCGAGCTTCAAGGCAGACCCGGCCCGACACGGCTGCCGTTCCGAGACCGTGGTCGCGATCTCCTTCGAGCAGAAGCTCGTGCTGATCGCGGGCACCGCCTATGCGGGCGAGAACAAGAAGTCGGTCTTCACCATCCTCAACTACCTGCTGCCCGACCGGGGCGTGATGCCGATGCACTGCTCGGCCAACCATGCCGAGGGAGATTCGGACGACGTCGCGGTGTTCTTCGGCCTGTCCGGCACCGGCAAGACCACGCTGTCGGCCGATCCCGCGCGCGTGCTGATCGGTGACGACGAGCACGGCTGGTCAGACAGCGGCACCTTCAACTTCGAGGGCGGCTGCTACGCCAAGACGATCAACCTCTCGCCCGAGGCCGAGCCCGAGATTCTACGCGACCACCACGCGCTTCGCCACCGTCGTCGAGAACATGGTCTACGACCCGGTGACCCGCGAGCTCGACTTCGCCGACGACAGCCTGACCGCGAACACTCGCTGCGCCTATCCGCTCGAGGCGATCTCGAACGCGTCGCCGAGCGCGCGCGGCGGCGAGCCGAGGAACATCGTCATGCTGACCTGCGACGCCTTCGGGGTGCTGCCGCCGATCGCGCGGCTGACCCCGGCGCAGGCGATGTACCATTTCCTGTCGGGCTTCACCTCCAAGGTCGCCGGCACCGAGCGCGGCGTGACCGAGCCGCAGCCGACCTTCTCGACCTGCTTCGGCGCCCCGTTCATGCCGCGCCGGCCCGAGGTCTACGGCGCGATGCTGCGCGACCGCATCGCCCGTGCCGGCGCCTCCTGCTGGCTGGTCAACACCGGCTGGACCGGCGGCGCCTACGGCCCCGGCGAGCGGATGCCGATCGCCGCGACCCGCGCGCTCCTGACCGCCGCGCTCGACGGCTCGCTCGCCCGCGCGCGGTTCCGCCGCGACCCCAGCTTCGGCTTCGAGGTTCCGGTCGACGTGCCCGGCGTCGACGCCGGGCTGCTCGACCCGCGCGCCACCTGGGCCGACCCCGCCGCCTACGACGCCGCGGCGGCGCGGCTGGTGGCGATGTTCGCCGAGAACTTCGCCCGGTACGAGGACCACGTCGGCGACGACGTGCGCGCGGCGGCCGTCCTCAGCGCCTGACCGGCCGCCGGCGGGAGCGGCGCGCCGGCGCCGCGCACCCGCCGGCGCTCCGCCCGCGCCGCGCGGTGCCGCGGCGCCCTGGGTCGCCGTCCCCTGCCCCGCCGCGCGCACGGGTGCGCAGCCTTGCGGCGCCCCGGTCAGCCCGGCTCGCGGGGCGGCCGCCCGCGGCGCACCGGCGGTCGGGCGCTCGTGCCGAGGCCGTCGCGCAGGACGGCGGTCATCGGGTGGTCGGGCTGCCGGGAGCCGTAGTGCGCGAGGAGCTCGGCGATCTCGGCGGCGCCGGCCGGACCGGGCAGGCCGAGCGCCCAGTCGAGCAGGATGGTGCGGCAGTCGGCGGGTCCGATGTCCATCCGATAGGCCTCCTGGATGAGGCCGCGCGGATCGATGGCGAGCTCACCCTTGCGCACGCGCGAGCTCGCGGCGAGAGGCGGCAAGATGGGCATCGAGCGCCTGCACGAGCAGCACGATGTCGGAGGCGTCGAGCGCATGGGTGAACCCCATCGCCGCCAGATCGGCGAAGCCGGCGCCGGGAAAGCAGACGCACCCCGCCTCGCGCCCGGCGGCACGGGCGATGGCCGCGACCTCGCGCGCCGCCGCCGCGACGCGCGGGTCGTCGAGGCCGGTGCCGAGGCAGGCGGAGAAATCCGACGGCCCGAAGAAGATTTGGGTGACGCCGGGGGTCGCGGTGATCTCGGCGGCGGCGGCGAGCCCGGCCGGCGACTCGATCTGCAGGATCAGCCCGCCGTGGTCGCGCCAGCGACCGCGGTAGTGGGCGGCGTCGCGGCCCCAGCCGGCGGCGCGGGCTGTCGCGACGCCGACGCCGCGGCGGCCCTCGGGACCGTAGGTGGCGAAGCCGGCGAGCCGGGCGGCGGTCGCCGCGTCCTCGACCCGAGGCACCATGACCGCCGCGGCGCCGGCGTCGAGCGCGCGCTTGATCCAGCCCTCGCCTGCCTCCGGCACCCGGATCATCGGCAGCGTCGCCGATCCGGCGAAGCCCATCAGCATCCGCTGCGCCGTCTCGATGCCGATCGTGCCGTGCTCGAGGTCGATCAGCGCGAAGTCGAAGCCGGTCCTGGCGACGATCTCGGCGATCTCCGGGCTCGGCAGACCGAGCCAGCATCCGACCTGAAGGCGAGGGGGCATGTCCATTGCCCTCGGTTACGCGGCGGCCGGCCGCGCCGTCAACCCAAGCTTCACCCCTTCGCTTCCCTTCGCGAGTTCGGGCCGGGGTCAAGGGCGGCGAAGCCGCGGGCGCAAGCCCGCCTGCCCTTGACGCCGGCCCGACTCGCAGCCCCACACTGGAAAAGGCGCCTGATGAAGCCGCCCCTTCATCAGCGCCTCGGCGCAGATCTTCCCTTCCCTTCCTTGCGACGCCGAAACCCGCGCGACGCCGCCGCGCGGCGCGGGCGCAGCGCCGCCACGGGCGCGACGCCGACGCGCCGCTCCCGTCGGCCGGCGGCAAGGCACGGCGCCCCGGCGATCAGTCCCGCACGATCCAGCCGCCGCCGAGGACGCGACTGCCCTCGGCCGCGTAGAAGACGCAGGCCTGGCCCGGGGCGACGCCCTCCTCGGGCGCCAGCAGGTCGACCTGGGCGCCGGCGGGTCCGGTGGGGTGGATGCGCGCGGGAACCGGCGGGCGCGTCGAGCGGATCCGGACGGCCGCCTCCCAGCCCTCGGCCGGCGCCGCGGTGAAATCCGCGTCGCCGAGCCAGTTGACCTCGACCACGCGCACGCTCCTGCTGGCGAGCGCCGCCCGAGGGCCGACCACAACCTGCCGCGCCGCGGGATCGAGCCGCACCACGAACAGCGGCTCGCCGCCGCCGAGGCCGAGCCCGCGGCGCTGGCCGACGGTATAGCGGATGACCCCCGCGTGGCGCCCGAGCACCCGGCCGTCGAGATGCACGATGTCGCCGGGCTCGGCCGCGCCCGGGCGCAGCTTCTCGATCACCGCGGCATAGGAGCCGTTCGGCACGAAGCAGATGTCCTGGCTGTCCGGCTTGTCGGCGACCGGCAGGCCGTAGCGCGCGGCCAGCGCCCGCGTCTGTGCCTTGGACCCGAGCTCGCCGAGCGGGAAGCGCAGGAACGCGAGCTGCGCGCGGGTGATGGAGAAGAGGAAATAGCTCTGGTCCCGCGCCGGGTCGGCCGCCCGGTGCAGCTCCGGCCCGCATGGACCCTCGACGCGGCGGACGTAGTGCCCGGTCGCCATCCAGTCGGCCTCGAGGTCGCGCGCGGTCTCCATGAGGTCGCGGAACTTCACCCGCTCGTTGCAGCGGATGCACGGCACCGGCGTCGCGCCGGCGAGGTAGGCGTCGGCGAACGCGTCGATCACGCTCGCGCGGAAGCGGCTTTCGTAGTCGAGGACGTAGTGCGGAAAGCCGATCGCCTCCGCCACCCGCCGCGCGTCGTGGATGTCGCGCCCGGCGCAGCATGCCCCTCGCCTCGCCAGCGCCGCGCCGTGGTCGTAGAGCTGCAGGGTGATGCCGACGACCTCATGACCCTCGTCGGCCAGCATCGCCGCCACCACCGAGCTGTCGACGCCCCCCGACATGGCCACGACCACCCGGGCTGTCCTTTTGGACAGATCGCTATCGGAGGAGTTGAGCGGCGTAACCATTTGTGGCAATCGCATGACGTGGAGGGGTCCATGGGGATGCGGGGGAATATAGTAAAACCCTAAGCAAGCACAAGGGCTTGGTTCACCGGCACTTAACAGTTTGCCGTGTAAGTAATTGCGTGGGTAGTAAGCGAGTAAGGGAGTATAAGATGTATATTCGGCGAGAGAAAGGACCAGTGTTCGTGGTCCTTCCGGACGGGACCAAGTTGACCCGCTCCGACCTCCCCCCGGCCAACACCAAGCGTTGGGTGGCCCGTCGCAAGGCGACGGTGGTGGCGGCTGTCGATCACGGGCTGATCGAGCCGACCGAGGCCTGCAGCATGTATCGGCTGTCCGACGAGGAGCTCGACCTCTGGCGCAGCGCCGTGCGCAAGCACGGGGCCGCCGCGCTGCGCGTGACGGCGATTTAGAAGTATAGACAACTTTAAGGAGAGATGGTACGGCTCAGCTATCGTAATCAGTCGTTAACCAGTCCGCGCCTAAATGTCCCCGATGGCAAACGGCCGGTTGGAAGAACGGGAAGCAGTCATGCGCATCCTCCTTGTCGAAGACGATCCGACGACGTCGAAGAGCATCGAGCTCATGCTTCAGAACGCGAATCTGAACGTCTACGCGACGGATCTCGGCGAGGAAGGTATCGACCTGGCCAAGCTCTACGATTACGACCTGATTCTCCTCGACCTCAACCTGCCGGACATGAACGGCCATGAGGTCCTGCGCCAGTTGCGAATTGCCAAGGTCGAGACCCCGATCCTGATCCTCTCCGGCGCCGACGACACCGAGAACAAGCTCAAGGGCTTCGGGTTCGGCGCCGACGACTACATGACCAAGCCCTTCCACCGCCAGGAGCTGATCGCCCGCATCCACGCGATCGTGCGCCGCTCGAAGGGCCACGCCCAGTCGGTGATCGCCACCGGCAAGTTCGCGGTCAACCTCGACGCCAAGACCGTCGAGGTCGACGGCAAGCCGGTGCACCTGACCGGCAAGGAATACCAGATGCTGGAACTGCTCTCCCTGCGCAAGGGCACGACCCTCACCAAGGAGATGTTCCTCAACCACCTCTACGGCGGCATGGACGAGCCGGAGCTGAAGATCATCGATGTCTTCATCTGCAAGCTCCGCAAGAAACTCTCCGAGGCCACCGGGGGCGAGAACTACATCGAGACAGTCTGGGGCCGGGGGTATGTGCTCCGCGACCCTGCGAGCAGCGAGGCGAAACGCCGGCTGGCGGTCGGGGCCTGAGGCGACCCCGCATCCGCGCCCGTCTGCGTAACGAGTTATTCGGTTACTGACCGCGGCGACCCGGCCCCTCCCCCGGGTCGCCGTTTTCTTTTGCGGATGGCCGCTGATTCGCGCGGCCGATCGCCCTACTTGCTCGACCCCACGAAGAGCAGGAGGTCGGCCTTGCACCAGAGCGCGTAGCAGACGAGGAGCGTGAAAGGCGTCAGCAGGCCGGCGAGCGGCGCGCCGGCCGCGACCTGCGGCAAGGCGGAAACGAGCCCGATCAGCGCGGCGAGGATCGCCGGGACGCGGCTCGCCAGCACTGCGGTGCGGTAGAAGTTGGGCCACGCCGAAGGCCATCCGGGCAGCGTGCGCCAGCGGAAGGCGCTGCCGAACTTGCCGAGCGCATGCAGACCCCCGGCGGTTGCCGCGAGCATCACCTGCCCGAGGCTGAGCAGCGCGATGCCGAGGATCAGCGCGCCGATGGCCGACAGCAGGTCGCCGCGACGGTTCAGCGCATCCTTGGGCGGCGCGCCGTGCGCCCAGGCCCGGTGGTAGGCCTCGCCGCTCAGGAAGAACACTGCCGTCGCCGCCGTCAGCGCCACCGCGCCGGCATTGCCGGCCAGGTACTCCCAGACGGCGGTGGCGGCCGACTGCATCTCGAGCGCGCCGGCCGGGACGGCGGTGAGCTGGAGGGCGACGCCCATGCCGAGGCCGACCGCGTTGCCGACGTTGTAGTATCCGCCCGGTCCTGCAAGCCGCGTCCGGACCGCTGCCGTCGCATCGAGGACGCGGCCGACCGCGCCGCCTGCGCCGAGGTCGGCCCGTACGCGCGTCCCCGCATCCATCACCATCCGTGCCATACCATCCTCCCGTTGAGCCCGCGAAGCGATCTCGCGGCGGCGTGGGTGACGGAGTAACATCGCGCGCGCCCCGCCGATGTGATCAGCATCACAGCGGCTGCGAATGAGGAGGCGGTGGCCGATGCCCGAGACCCGACGCGAGATCGAAGACGCCCTGCGCGGGACGTTCCTGTTCCCGCTGCTCGGGCCGGGCGAGCGCGACCGCTTCATCGCCGCCGCGCGGCCGCGCTCCTGGCGCGCCGGCGCGGCGATCTTCGTGATGGACGATCCCGGCACCTCGATGATGCTGGTGCGGACCGGCACCGTCCGGATCGGCTACCCGACCCCGGAGGGCCGCAGCTTCCTGCTCGCCGAGCTCGGTCCGGGCGCCGTCTTCGGCGAGATCGCGCTCCTCGACGGCGGCGCCCGCTCGGCGGACGCCACCGCCGTCACCGACTGCACGCTCCTCGCCTTCGAGCGGCGCGACTTCCTGCCGCTGCTCGAGCACAACTGGCCGCTCGCCGAGGCCGTGCTCAAGGTGGTCTGCGCCCGGCTGCGCAGCGCCGACGCCCACATCGCCGACCTCGCCTTCTCCGACCTGCCCGGTCGCCTGGCGAAGACGCTGATCGCCCGTGCCCATCCCGGCCCCAAGGGCGGCCCCGCCTACATCAGCGACACCCAGGGCGCCCTCGCCGGCATGGTCGGCGGCAGCCGCGAGGCGGTGAACCGCTGCCTGCGCAAGTGGCAGCAGGCGGGACTTGTTGCCGTCGCCGATGGCCGCATCCTGCTGCCGGACCCGGAAGGGCTCGCGGAGGCGGCCGGAGTGTAGGCGCGCGCCCGTGAGACGACAGGACCCGCCCTTCGCAGGGCGGGTCCGGTGAAGGGCAGGCGGTGAGGCGATCTCAGACCCGGCCACCGCACTCGCGCAGCGCCTTGCGGATATCGTCGCGGCTGACGCCGATGTCCTGCAGGATGTGGTCCTCGCACTTGAGCATCTGCCTGTACTGGCGGCGCAGCTTGTCGCGGGCGATGGCGGCGCGGACGGCGGCGACGAGGCGGTCGATCGAGAGGACGTCGCGGATCGCGAAGTCGGCGGCGATCGGGGCGGAGGGGGTATAGGTCATGGCTCTGTTCCCTTGGCTTTGCGGTGGTGGGGGCTTCCCCTGAAGGCGCCCCCACTATGGCCGATTCGCGCGCCCGGACCTGTGAACGCGGTCACACGGGACGCGGCAATCAGCCAAGGCGGAAGGCGTGGGGCGATCCCGATACCTGCGCGCTTCAGACCCATGAAAAGACAGGACCCGCCCTTTCGCAGGGCGGGTCCGGTGAAGGGGCAGGCGGTGATGAGGCGGTGTCAGATCCGGCCGCCGGCCTCGCGCAGGGCCTTGCGGATGTCGTCGCGGCTGACGCCGATGTCATGCAGGATGTGGTCGTCGCACGCGAGCATCTGCTTGTACTGCCGGCACAGCTTGGCCCGCACGATGGCGGCGTTGGCGGCGGCGAGGAGGCGGACGATCGAGAAGGAGTCGCGGATCCCGAGGTCGGCGGCGATCGGGGCGGAGGCGGTGTAGGTCATGGCTCTGTTCCCTTGGCTTGCGGTTGTGGGGGTTCCCCCGAGGACACCCCCACTATGGCCGATTCGCGCGCGCGGGCCTGTGAACGCGGTCACAGGGACAGCGTGGGCCGACCCCGCGCTTGATCCCTGACGGAAACTCCCGAATACTGCGGGCACGCCGACCGGAACCCGAGCTTGCTCAGCGGGTTGGATCGAAAAGGCGAAGCAACGGGAGGATTCCATGCGTCTCAGCCTCATCGCCGCCGCGGCGGCAGCGGTCATCTCGGGCACGGCAATGGCCCAGGACTATCCGACCGGCCCGATCACCATCGTCGTGCCTTTCGCCGCCGGCGGCCCGACCGACACGGTGACGCGCCTGATCGCCGAGCCGATGGCCGCAGCGCTCGGCCAGCAGATCGTGGTGCAGAACGTCGCGGGCGCGGGCGGCACGCTGGCCGGCACCCAGGTCGCGAAGGCGCCGCCGGACGGCTACACGCTGCTCGTCCACCACATCGGCATGTCGACGGCGCCCTCGCTCTACGCCGACCTCGCCTACGACCCGACGACCGACTTCGCGCCGATCGGCCTCATTACCAACGTTCCAATGACGATCATCGCGCGCAAGGACTTCGAGCCAACTACGTTCGAGGAGCTCGTCGAGTACGTGAAGGCGAACGCGGACACGGTCACCTACGCCAATGCCGGGATCGGCGCGGCCTCGCACTTGTGCGGCATGCTGTTCATGAACGCGATCGACACCCAGCTCACCACCGTGCCCTACCAGGGCACCGGGCCGGCGATGACCGATCTGCTCGGCGGCCAGGTCGACTTCATGTGCGACCAGACCACCAACACCACCGGTCAGATCCAGGGCGGCGAGGTGAAGGCCTACGCGGTGACGACGCCGGAGCGGCTGGCGGCCCTGCCCGACCTGCCGACCACCGCCGAGGCCGGCCTGCCCGACTTCCAGGTCGGCGTCTGGCACGGGCTCTATGCGCCGGCCGGCACGCCGGAGGACGCGATCGCCAAGCTGACGGCGGCGCTGCAGACCGCGCTGCAGGACGATAACGTCGTCGCGCGCTTCGCCGAGCTCGGCACCGCCCCGGTCGCGCTCGAGCAGGCGACGCCCGAGGCGCACGCTACCTACCTCGCCGACCAGATCGCGCTCTGGCAGCCGATCATCAAGGAGGCGGGCGTCCTCGCCCAGTGATCCCGGCCGCCGTCCGGCCGGGGAGGCCCGCGTGAACCGCGCGAAGTCGCTGAAGGACATCCTGGCCGGCCTGATCTTCATCGGGCTCGGCCTCGCGTTCGGCATCGCCGCCGCCGGCTACCCGATCGGCACGGCGCTCAGGATGGGGCCGGGCTACTTCCCGCTGGTCCTCGCCAGCGTCATGGTCGCGCTCGGCCTCGCAATCGCCGCGAAGGGCCTCGCCGCCACCGCGGCCGACGAGCCCGCCGGGCCGGTTCCGTGGCGGGCGATCGTCCTGATCCTCGCCGCGCTCGTCTTCTTCGGCGCGACGATCCGCGGCCTCGGCATGGCGCCGGCGCTCTTCGTCACCGCCTTCCTCGCCGCGCTGGCGAGCCGCCGCAACGGCCCGCTCGCGGCGGCGGTGATGGCCGCGGCGCTGACGCTCTTCTGCGTGCTCATCTTCGGCGTCGGGCTCGGCGTCCCGGTGCCGCTCCTCGGCCCCTGGCTCCGGCCCTGACGATGGAGCTCCTCGCCCACCTGAGCCTCGGCTTCGAGACGGCGCTGACCCCGGTCAACCTGCTCTACTGCTTCGTCGGCGTGCTGCTCGGCACCCTGGTCGGCGTCCTGCCGGGAATCGGCCCGACCGCGACGATCGCCATGCTGCTGCCGATCACCTTCAGCTTCGAGCCGGTCACCGCGCTCATCATGCTGGCCGGCATCTACTACGGCGCCCAGTACGGCGGCTCGACCACGGCGATCCTGATCAACCTGCCGGGCGAGTCCTCCTCGGCGGTGACCGCGATCGACGGCTACCAGATGGCGCGCCAGGGCCGGGCCGGAACGGCGCTCGCCACCGCCGCCCTCGGCTCGTTCTTCGCCGGGACCGTGGCGACGCTGATCCTCGCGCTCGCCGCGCCACCGCTGGCCCGGCTGGCGCTGAACTTCGGGGCCCCCGAATACTTCTCGCTGATCGTGCTCGGACTCGTTGCCTCGATCGCGCTCGCCCACGGCTCGATCCTGAAGGCGCTCGCCATGATCGTCCTCGGCCTGCTGCTCGGCATGGTCGGGCAGGACATCTACACCGGCACCCCGCGCTTCACCTTCGGCTTCTTCGAGCTCTATTCCGGGATCAACTTCGTCTCGGTCGCCGTCGGCGTCTTCGGCGTCGCCGAAATCCTGCGCAACCTCGAGTACGAGAGCGTGCGCGAGGTGCTGGTCAAGCGGGTCTCGAACCTCTGGCTGACCCGCGAGGAGCTCCGCCGGATCGCCGGCCCGGTGCTGCGCGGCACCGCGCTCGGCTCCGCGCTCGGCATCCTGCCCGGCGGCGGGCACGTGCTCTCGTCCTTCGCCTCCTACTCGATGGAGAAGCGGATTTCGAAGACCCCGGAGGAATTCGGCCGCGGCGCGATCGAGGGTGTCGCCGCCCCCGAATCCGCCAACAACGCCGCCGCCCAGACCTCGTTCATCCCGCTCCTCACGCTCGGCATCCCCGCGCATCCGGTGATGGCGCTGATGATCGGCGCGTTCATCATCCAGGGCATCACCCCTGGACCCAACGTGATCCGCGACGAGCCGGCGCTCTTCTGGGGCATCATCGTCTCGATGTGGGTCGGCAACCTGATGCTGGTCATGCTGAACCTGCCCCTGATCGGGCTCTGGGTCAGGCTGCTCACGATCCCCTACCGGGTGCTGTTCCCGGCGATCATCGCCTTCGCCTGCATCGGCTGCTTCGCGATCAACCAGAACAGCTTCGACGTCTACGCGATCGCGGTCTTCGGGCTGGTCGGCTACGTACTGGTGCGCCTCGGCTGCGAGCCGGCCCCGCTGCTCCTCGGCTTCGTGCTCGGCCCCCTGCTCGAGGAGCACCTGCGCCGCGCCATGATCATCTCCCGCGGCGACCCGATGATCTTCGTTACCCGGCCGATCTCGGCGACCCTGCTCGCGCTCGCCGTGCTGGCGCTGGTGCTGTCGCTCTTGCCGGCGGTGCGGCGCAAGCGCGACGAGGTCTTCGTCGAGGAGGATTGATGCGCGGCGCCGGCCAGCCGACGATGCTCCGCCGGGTCCCGGGTCCGCAGCTGCGACCGTTCGTCTCCGCGATCGTCGGATACGAGGAGCACGGCGCCCCGATGGCGCAGGTCGAGACGGCGTCGCTCGACGTCCCGGTGATCATCACCCTTGCCAGCAGCTTCCGCATCGCGCTCGACCGGCCGCCCGATGCCGCCGACCGCCTGACGAGCTTCGCCGCCGGTCTCCACCCCGGCTTCGTCGCCATGGCCTCCGACGGCGCCGCCGCCTGCGTGCAGATCAACTTCACCCCGCTCGGCGCGCGCCTGGCGCTCGGCCTGCCGATGCACGAGCTCGCGAGCCGGATGGTCCCGCTCGACGACCTGCCGGGGACCGGCCTCGGCGAGCTCGCGGCCCGGCTCGCCGCCTGCCCCGGCTGGGATGGGCGGCTGGCGCTGGCCGAAGCCTGGGCCGCTGCGCGCGGCCGGGACGTCACGCCCGACCCCGGCGTGGCGGCGGCGCTCCGCACGCTCGGCCGCACCGGCGGCACCGCCCGCGTCGCGGCGCTCGCCGACCGGCTCGGCTGGAGCCGCAAGCGCCTGGTCGCCCGCTTTCGCGAGGAGGTCGGCCTGCCGCCGAAGGCGGTCGCCCGCATCCTGCGCTTCCGCACGGCCGAACGGATGGCCGCGACCGGCCGGCCGGACTGGGCCGATATCGCCGCCGCCTGCGGCTACAGCGACCAGTCGCATCTGGTCCGGGAGTTCCGCGCGCTCGCCGGCGCCGCGCCCACCGCCTGGGCCGCTGCGCAGGGCTGAGGGCCGCGAAACAAATCTCCAAGACCGGGGCCGGACCCGGGTGCACACTTCGCGCACCCCGACAGGAGGAGACCCCAATGCCGACGCGCGAAACCCCGTGCATCTTCCCCGCCCTGCGCTACCGCGACCCGGCCGCGATGATCGACTGGCTCGGCCGCGCCTTCGGCTTCGCCGTGCACGCCCGCCACGGCGAGGGCGACCGGGTCGACCATGCCGAGCTCGCCCTCGGCGCGTCGATGATCATGCTCGGCGGCGTCCGCGACGACGATTTCGGCCACCTCGTCGGCGCGCCGGGCACCGGCAACGGCAGCGCGCTCTACGTCGCGACCGACGACGTCGACGCGCTCTTCGCCCGCGCGACGGCCGCCGGCGCCCGCATCGAGCAGAGCCTGACCGAGCGCGACTATGGCAGCCGCGAGTTCATCTGCCGCGACCCCGAGGGCTACGTCTGGAGCTTCGGGACCTACCGGCCGGCGATTCAGGCCTGACCGTCTTGCTACCCATATCCGGCGGCGCTATCGGGATTCGGAGGCCCGAGAGGAGGAGACGGACATGCAGGCGGCCCCCCGCCCGGTCGAGGAGCTCGCGCCCGAGGCGGCGATGGAGGAGCTCGCCGAGCTCGCCCGCGCGATCGCCGAGGCCGACGTCGCCTACCACCAGGCCGACGCCCCGAAGATCAGCGACGCCGACTATGACGCGCTGAAGCGGCGCAACGCCGCCATCGAGGCGCGCTTTCCCGAGCTCCGCCGCCCCGACAGCCCGAGCGCGCGGGTCGGCGCCGCACCGGCCGATGGCTTCGCCAAGGTCCGGCACGCGGTTCGCGTGCTGAGCCTCGAGAACGCCTTCGCCGAGGGCGACGTCGCCGAGTTCGCCGAGCGCATCCGCCGCTTCCTGAATCTCGGCCCCGACGAGCCGCTCGCCTTCACCGCCGAGCCGAAGATCGACGGGCTGTCGCTGTCGCTGCGCTACGAGGGCGGCCGGCTCGTCGTGGCCGCCACCCGCGGCGACGGCGAGACCGGCGAGAACGTGACGCCCAACGCCCGCACCATCGGCGACATCCCGGACGAGCTGACCGGCGCGCCCGAGGTGCTCGAGGTGCGCGGCGAGGCCTACATGAGCCATGCCGACTTCGCCGCACTGAACGCGCGGCAGGCCGAGGCCGGCGGCCGCACCTTCGCCAACCCGCGCAATGCCGCCGCCGGCAGCCTGCGCCAGCTCGACGCGCGGATCAGCGCGGCGCGGCCGCTGCGCTTCTTCGCCTATGCCTGGGGCGAGATCTCGGCGCCGCTCGGCGCCACGCAGAGCGCGTCGATCGCCCGGCTGGGCAAGCTCGGATTCGCGACCAATCCGCTGATGCGGCTCTGCGACGGCCCCGAGGACATGCTGGCGCAGTACCGCGCCATCGAGGCGCAGCGCGCGACCCTCGGCCACGACATCGACGGCGTAGTCTACAAGGTCGACCGGCTCGACCTGCAGGCGCGCCTCGGCTTCCGCTCGACCACGCCGCGCTGGGCGCTCGCCCACAAGTTCTCCGCCGAGCGCGCCTCGACCCGGCTCGAGGCGATCGACATCCAGGTCGGCCGCACCGGAGCCCTCTCGCCGGTCGCCCGGCTGCTTCCGGTGACGGTCGGCGGCGTCGTCGTGCAGAACGCGACGCTGCACAACGCCGACTACATCGCCGGGCGCGACTCCAAGGGGAATCCCGATCCGCGAGGGCCGCGACATCCGGGTCGGCGACTGGGTGACGATCTACCGCGCCGGCGACGTGATCCCCAAGGTCGAGGACGTCGACCTGGGCCGGCGCCCGAAGGACAGCGTGCCCTACGCCTTCCCCCGGACCTGCCCGATCTGCGGCTCCGACGTGGTCCGCGAACCCGGCGAGGCCGTCCACTACTGCACCGGCAACCTGATCTGCCCGGCGCAGGCGGTGGAGAAGCTCCGCCACTTCGTCAGCCGCGGCGCCTTCGACATCGAGGGCCTCGGCGCCAAGGCGGTCGAGGCCTTCTTCACCGAGGGCTGGATCCGTGAGCCCGCCGACATCTTCACCCTCGAGGCCCGCCACGGCGACGACCTGCGCGGCCGCGACCGCTGGGGCGAGAAGTCGGCCGGCAATCTCTTCGCCGCCATCGCCGAGCGGTCCCGCATCCCGCTCGACCGGCTGATCTTCGCCCTCGGCATCCGCCACGTCGGCGAGACCGCCGCGCGGCTGATCGCCCGGCACTACGGCTCCTGGTCCCGCTTCGCCGCCGCGATGGAGGCGGCCCGCGACCACGCCGGCCCCGACTGGGACGAGCTCAACGCCATCAACGGCGTCGGCGACACCCTCGCGGGCAGCCTGGTCGACTTCTTCCACGAGCCTGCCAACCGCGCCGCCGTCGACCGCCTGGTGGCCGAGCTCGCGATCGAGGACGTCGCCGCCCCCGCCGCCAGCGGCTCGCCGATCGCCGGCAAGACCGTCGTCTTCACCGGGACACTCGAGCGGATGACGCGGGCCGAGGCGAAGGCGCGCGCCGAGGCGCTCGGCGCCAAGGTCGCCGGCTCGGTCTCGGCGCGCACCGACTTCGTCGTCGCCGGCCCGGGCGCCGGCTCGAAGGAGAAGGCGGCGCGCGAGCTCGGCGTCGCCCTGCTCAGCGAGGAGGAGTGGCTGCGGTTGGCCGGCGGCGAGCAGCATTAACGATTCAATCCTGACCGTTTTAGGTGCCATATGGATTCCATACGGGTTCCATATCGGTTCCATACGGAGCAGATCCCCGTAAACCTTTGAGATCAGCCGTCCGCGTTCTCCGCCGCGGCCGTGCCGGTCAGGATGCCGGCGATGGTCGCGGGCGATTCCGGCCGAATTCACCACGCCCTCGATCGGGCCGAAGTCGCGCTCGACCGCGGCGACCTCGGCGGCGACCGCGGCCTCGTCGCTGACGTCGACCGCCGCGCAGCGGACGAGCGCGGGATCGAGCGACGCCAGGGCCGTGTCGAGGTTCGGGCCCGGCAGGTCGAACACGACGGCGCGCCAGCCGCCGGCGATGACCGCCTCGACGGTGGCGCGGCCGATCCCCGAGGCGCCGCCGGTGACGAGGATCGCGCCTCTCACGCCACGGCCTCGATGACGAGCTCGAAGGTGACGCCGACCGGGTTCAGGCCCGGCGCGAGGCGCCCCGCGTGGATACCGCCTCCCACGTCCACGAGCGAGACGTCGAGCACCACCTGCCCGCCGGCCACCCTGCCCTCGTCGATGCGGACCTCGGTCGCGATGCAGCCGACATGGCGGCCGTCGGCGAAGCGCGGCTCGCAGATCGAGCCGACGCCGTGCACACGCGCCCGGACGATCCCCTGCGCGCCGCAGAGCGTGGCGATCGCACCACAGACGTCCTCGTCGGGCCGCAGGCGGGCAACGAGGCCGCCGCTGCCGCCGCCACCGGCCGGGGCGAAGAGGGTGAAGTTGGTCTCGGCATCGGGGGTCGCCTCGAACCAGGCGTCGGGCGAGCCGACGCCGGTGACCTCGGCCTCCGCGGCGACGATCGAGTCGAAGGGCAGCAGGTGGCCCATCGCGGTGCCGAAGCCGCCGGTCCACTGGCCGTGGCAATGCAGGAACGGCGCACCGTTGCGCCAGCCGACCGAGGCGGTCGAAGCGCCGATGGCGACCGGGCCGGCTGGCGCGTGCGTGGCGCTGTAGTAGGCGGCATGCTCTCCGTCGGTGGCGAACGCCGGAAGCACGAAGCGCATCGGCTCGCAGACGAGGCCGTCGAGCCAGAGGACGTCGCCCTTGCAGCCGTTCTCGGCGAAGAGCCGCGCGACGTCGGCCATCACCGTCCGGCCGGCGGCGAGCCGGCCCGAGATCGGGCGCAGCGTGGCCGCGGCGGCCTGCCGGCGGTCGGCGGCGCGCGGGCCGGGGTGGGCGAGACGGGTCAGGCTCACGCCGACTCCCGCTCGGGTGCGCCGAGACCGAGCCGGTCGAGCTCCGCGCGCACCAGCTTCTTGGTGACCTTGCCGTAGGCCGACTTCGGCAGCGCCTCCCAGAAGACGAAGCGCTTCGGCAGCTTGTAGCGCGAGAGCTTGCCGTCGAGGAAAGCGGCGAGCTCCGCCTCGCTGACCTCGGCGGTGGCGACGCAGACGGCGATGCCGACCTCGCCCCAGAGCGGGTCGGGCACGCCGACGACGGCGACCTCTGTGACAGCGGGGTGGGTCAGGATCTTCTCCTCGATCTCGCGCGGATAGACGTTGGAGCCGCCGGAGATGTACATGTCCGACGCCCGGCCGGTGATGTAGAGGAAGCCCTGCTCGTCGGTGTGCCCGAGGTCGCCGGTGCGGAACCAGCCGTCCCGGAAGGCCTTCGCGTTGGCCTCGGGGTTGTCGTAGTAGCCGGCGAAGACCGCGGGGCCGATGGCGCAGATCTCCCCGGTCTCGAAGGGGCCGAGCGCGCGCCCGTCCTCGCCCTGCACCTGGAGCTGCATGCCGGTCCGGTCGAAGCCGCAGGTGCCGAGCCTGACCTCCGGGCCATCCTCGGCAGCGTGGAGCCGGGTCGGCAGCACGGTGATCGCGCCCGTCACCTCGCCGAGGCCGAAGTACTGGACGAGCACCGGGCCAAGCACCGCGAGCGCCCGCTTCTGGTCCTCGCGGTACATCGGCGCGCCGGCGTAGATCGACGTAGCGCAGGCTCGAATGGTCGAAGCGGCCGGCGCTCTCGTGCTCGACGAGGAGCTTCAGGATCGTCGGCACGGTGAACATGGTCGAGATCCGCCAGCGCTCGATCAGCTCCCAGGCGACGGGGATGTCGAGTTTCTCGGTCGGCATCAGCACCGTCTTCACGCCGCGGGCGACCTGGGCGAGCTGGTGCACGCCGGCGCCGTGCGACAACGGGGCCACGACCAGCGAGGCGTCAGCCGAGGTCAGGCCCGGCATCAGGTCGCAGAGGTGGTTGGTGACGACGAAGGCCATCTGCCCGTGGGTGAGGACCGAGGCCTTCGGCCGGCCGGTGGTCCCGGAGGTGAAGAAGAACCAGCACGGGTCGTCGCGGTCGATCGGTACCTCGGCCGGTGCCTGTCCCGCATGCTCGGCGACGAGGGCCTCCAATGAGGGACCGAAGCCGGCGTCGCCGATCGCGACCGTGAAGGGAAGCGCGCAGGCGGCGGCGTGGTCGGGGAAGGCGGCGTTGCAGATCATGCCCGTGGCGCCCGAAGCCTTCGCGAGATAGGCGACCTCGTCCGGGGTCTGGCGGAAGTTCGTCGGGACGAAGACGGCGCCGGCGCGGAAGCAGGCGAACATCGCCTCGAACATCTGGTTGCAGTTCTGCGACTGCACGAGGATGCGGTCGCCCTTGCGGCACGCCGAAGCGCGACTGGAGCGCGGCGGCCATCGCGTCGATGCGGGCGTCGAACTCGGCCCAGGTCCAGACCCGCTCGCCCCAGACCAGCGCGACCGCCTCCGGCTCGCGCCGCCGCGCCTGCGTCACGAAATGCGCGAGGTTCATCACCCGCGTCGAGCAGGGGCGAGGCCCCCGGCCGGATCGCTCATTTCGCGCGCTCCAGGATCGAGACGTAGTTCGCGACCGCCGCCCCGCCCATGTTGAAGACGCCGGCGAGCTTGGCGTCCCTGACCTGCATCTCGCCGGCCTCGCCGGCCAGCTGCATCGCGGCCATCACGTGCTGCGAGACTCCGGTGGCGCCGATCGGGTGGCCGCGCGACTTGAGCCCGCCCGACGGGTTCACCGGCAGCGCGCCGTCGAAGCGGGTGGTGCCTTCGCGGATCACCTTCCAGCCCTCGCCCGGGGCGGCGAGGCCCATCGCTTCGTACTCGATCATCTCGGCCATGGTGAAGCAGTCGTGGGTCTCGACCATGTCGAGGTCCGTGACGGCAACGCCCGCGGCCTCGAGAGCGCCCGCCCAGGCCCGGCGCGGGCCGTCGAACGCGGTTGGGTCGCGGCGCGAGATGGCGAGGACGTCGTTGACGTGTTTGCGGGCGCGGAAGGCGACGGCGCGCTCGAGGCCGGCCGCGATCTCGGCGTCGGCCAGCACGATGGCGGCGGCGCCGTCAGAGACGAGCGAGCAGTCGGTGCGGCGAAGCGGGCCGGCGACGTAGGGGTTCTTGTCGGAGACGGTGTTGCAGAAGGCGAAGCCCAGGTCCTTCTGCAGGTGGGCGAAGCGGTTGCGCGTCCCGTTCTCGTGGTTCTTCGCCGCGATCATCGCGAGCTCGGTCGAGCGGTCGCCGTAGCGCTGGAAGTAGGTGCCGGCGATCAGGCCGAAGATGCCGGCGAAGCCGCCCTCGACGTCGCCCTCCTCGGCGCGGTAGCAGGCGGTCAGCAGCACGTCGCCGACCTCGGCGGTCGGGATCGCGGTCATCTTCTCCGCGCCGACGACGAGCGCGACCCGGCCCCGGCCGGCGGCGATGAAGTCCATCGCCGCGTAGAGCGCGGCCGACCCGGTCGCGCAGGCGTTCTCCAGGCGGACGGCGGGGACATGCTCGAGGCCCGGGGTGCCCATCGCGACGAGCGCGCCCTGGAAGTCCTGTCGCTGGAAGCCGTTGTTGAAGCTGCCGACGAAGATGCCGTCGACGTCCTCGGCCCCGACGCCGGCATGCGCGAGCGCGGGTCCGACGACCTCGGCCATCAGCTCCATCGTGTCGGCGGCCTCCGACTTGCCGAACTTGGTGTGTGCCCAGCCGACGATCTGCGGATCAGCCATGGTGGTGTCCTCTCATGTTGCGGGACCGATGGGCCCGAAAAGTCTCGCGATCCGCGCCTCGACGGCGCGGGCCTCGACGTGCAGGAGCGCGGCCAGCTCCTGCTGCCGCGCCGGGTGCATCCGGCTGTCGATCGCGGCCATCGACAGCGCGCCGGCGACGCGGCCGTCCGGGAAGCGCAGCGGCACGCCCACGCCCCAGGAACTCGCCACGACGCGCCCGGGATTGAGCGCGTAGCCGGCCTCGAGCGCCTGCGCGACGTCGGCGCGCACGATCTCGACCGAGTAGCCGGGCAGTGCGGCGTAGGCGTCGGCGAGGCGCAGGATCACCGCGTCGCGCTCGGCCTCGGGCAGCGCGGCGAGGAGCGCGAGCGAGCCGGCGCCGACGCCGAGCGGGTTCTGGTCGCCGGTCTGCAGCGCGTGGGTGCGGACCGGATGGCTGCCCTCTTCGCGGTGCAGGCAGAGCACGTGGTCGCCGTGGCGCGCCGACACGAAGCTCGTGTCTCCGGTCGCCCCGGACAGGCGGCGGAGCGAATCCGCCGCCTGTTCGAGCAGGCCGTGGCGCGGCGCGGCGAGCATGCCGAGCACGTAGGCTTCCTGGCCGAGCCGGTAGCGCCGGGTGGCCGGATCCTGCTCGATCAGCCGCGCCCGCATCAAAGCCATCAGGAGCCGCCGGGTGGTCGGCTTGTTGAGGCCGCCGCCAGCGACGAGGGCCGCGAGCGCCACGCCGTCGCAGCCGCCGCGCCCCACCAGGGACAGGAGCATCAGCGCCCGCTCGACGGATTGGGTGCCGGTGACCGGCTCGCCCTCGCCGAGAACCGTGTGCTGCGTCATGTCCCGCCCCCGTGCGCGATCAGCCGAGCGACAGCCCGGTGGCGTCCTCGAGGATCGCCCAGGCGTCGTCGCCGAACTTGCCCTTCCACTCGGCATAGAAGCCGGCGTCGAGGAGCGTCTGCTGGAAGGGCGCCGTATCGGGGGCGTTGAAGACCATCCCGTTCGCCTCGAGCTCGCCCTGCAGCGACGCGTTCAGCGCCTCGATGTCGGCGCGCTGCTCGACGGCGGAGGCGTTGAAGTTGGTCGCAACGACCTCCTTCAGGTCGTCCGGGATCGCCCCCCAGGAGCGGCGGTTCGCCAGCATCCAGAAACCGTCCCACATGTGGTTGGTCATCGAGACGTACTTCTGCACCTCCCAGAGCTTGAAGTTCGAGAGGATCGCGAGCGGGTTCTCCTGACCGTCGACGACGCCGGTCTGCAGCGCGGTATAGACCTCGGAGAAGTTGATCGAGGTCGGCGCCGAGCCGAAGGCGGTGAACATCGAGGTCCAGAGCGGGCTGACCGGCACGCGGATCTTGAAGTTTTCGAGGTCGCCCGGGCTCTCGATCGGCCCGGTCGAGGTCGAGATCTGGCGGAAGCCGTTGTCGTAGATCTTCTCGAACGCGTAGAGCCCCTTGCCCTCGATCTCGCCACGCACATAGGCGCCGAGCTCGCCGTCCATCGCCGCCCAGACTGCCGGATAGTCCTTGAAGGCGAAGCCGATGCCGTTGAGCGAGGCGTTCGGCACGAAGGTCGACAGGATCAGCGGCGACAGCATGAAGAAGTCGACGCCGCCCGAGCGGAGCTGGCTCAAAACGTCGGTATCTGCGCCGAGCTGGCTCTGCGGGAAGACGGTGATCTCGATCCGTCCGTCGCTCTGTTCCCTGATGCGGTCGATAGCCTCCTGCACCCGGATGTTCGACGGGTGGGTCAGGGGCTGGTTGTTGGCGAGCTTGAGGTTGAACTCGGCGGCGAGGGCCGGGCGCACGCGGACATGCGGCGCGGCGAGCGCACCGGCGGCGGCGCCGAGCATCAGCGAGCGGCGGTTCAGCTTCATGAGGTCTTCCTTCCTGGTTGCGTTGGGGGCCTTCCGCCTTCAGACGAAAAAGGTGGAGAAGTGCGGGACCGCGGCGATGATCACGAGGCCCACGATCAGCGCCGCGAGATAGGGCCAGATCGCGCCCATCGCCTCATCGGGCGAGACGCCGCCGATCTTGCAGGCGATGTAGAAGCCGATGCCGATCGGCGGCGCCATCAGGCCGATGTTCATCGCGGTGACGATCACCATGGAATAGTGGATGTCGTGGATGCCGAGGTTGCGCGCCATCGGGAACATGATCGGCGCCATCAGCACGATCGCCGGCAGCCCCTCGAGCACGCAGCCGAGCACCAGGAAGATCAGGATCGAGACCCCCATGAAGGTCCAGGCCCCGCCCGGCAGCTCGGCCACTGCCTGAACGAGCTTGCCGGCGAAGCCGGTCTGGGTCAGCGCCCAGGCCATCGCCGAGGCGGTCCCGAGGATCAGGAGGATCGCTCCCCCGAGCGCCGCCGTCTCGACCAGGATCTTGCCCATCGTGCGCAGCGAGATCCCGCCGTAGAGCATGATGCCGATGAAGAGCGCGTAGACGACGGCGACCGTCGAGACCTCGGTCGCGGTGGCGACGCCCCCGCCGACGAAGCCGCGGATCAGGAACGGCAGCACCAACGCCGGCGACGCGACGAGCGCAGTCCGCCCGACGAGCCCGAGGGGGGCGCGGCGCACCCCTGTCATGTCCTCGTGCCGCGCCTTCCAGCGCGCGAGGACCGCGAGCGCGAGGAGCAGCACCATCGCGATGAAGAAGCCTGCGGTGAAGAGCCCGGCGATCGAGACCCCGGCCGCCGAGCCGAGCACGATCAGGACGATCGAGGGCGGCACCGTGTCGGCCATCGCCGCGCCGGTCGCGAGAAGCGCGATCATCTCGCGCGGCTCGTGGCCGCGCCGCTTCATCTCGGGGAAGAGCGCCGGCGCCACCGTCGCCATGTCGGAGACCTTGGAGCCGGAGATGCCGGAGACGAGGAACAGCGAGCCGAGCAGCACGTAGGACATGCCCGCCTTCACGTGGCCGATGACCGAGGCGACGAACTCGACGATCGCCTTGCCCATTCCGGTGACGTCGAGGATGCAGCCGAGCAGGACGAAGACCGGCACGGACAGGAGGACGAGGCTCGACATCCCTTCGTCGATCCGGCCGATCATCACGAAGATCGGAGCCGTGCTGGCGAACGTCAGGAAGGCGAGCGTGCCGAGCCCGAAGCAGAAGGCGATCGGCACCCCGATCGCCAGCATCAGCGCGACGAAGAGCCCGAGAAAGATCGGCAGGTTCCAGTTCCCGAACCCGGCGAAGACTGGCTCGAGCAGGAACAGCGCCGCGACGATGGCCGCGACCGTCGCGATGGAGCCCATGAGCGCGCGAGGCGTGCTCTCGCGCGCCGCCTGGGCGATCGCGAGGATCGCCATCAGGAGCATGCCGAACGGGAGCGCCGCCGCACGATAGGTCATCGGCAGCTCCAGGGCCGGCGAGGTCACGTAGCTCTCCTCGTAGGCGTACTCGAAGGCCGGGCGCAGCATGACGACGAGGAAGACGGCGACAAGGAGCAGCGCCAGCGTGCTCACGAATGCACGGATGCGATCGGGGAACAGTTGCAGGAAGATCGTCAGCCGCAAGTGATCGTTGCGATCGATGGCCAGTGCCGCCCCGATCATCGCGAGCCAGAGGAAGCTCATCGAGGCGATCTCGTCCGCCCAGATGATCGGCGTCGAGAGGACATAGCGGGAGGCCACGTTGGCGAGGATCATCGCGATCATCACCACGAGCAGCGCGGCCGCGATCACCTCGAACGGCCGCATCCAGCGCGAGCCGGGATGCGGCGCCGCGCCGTCGAGTTCATGGATGACAGGACCGTCCTGCGCCGGCTGGTTGGCCATGGTCATGTTTTTCCCCCTTCGGCCGACGCCGAGGACCCGCCGCAGGAGTCGCGCAGCGCGACTGCCGGCCGGGCCGGAAGGGTCCATATTGCGGACCGTCTTGATCGTTGCCCGGGACGATGCCGCGATTCGACGGGAGATGCAAGTATCAGCTTGGCAGGCTTCCCGCCACCGTGCAGGAGTGCCCGCCGTCCACCGGCAGCTCGACGCCGGTGATGAACTTCGCCTGGTCGGAGGCGAGGAACACCGAAGCCCAGGCGATGTCCCAGCCGTCTCCCTGGCGCTTCATCGGCACCAGCGCCGCGCGTTTCGCCCGCATTTCCTCCATGTCGCCGTAGTAGCCTGCGATCTGGCTGTAGATGTGCGGCGTGTCCATCACGCCCGGCATGATGCAGTTCGCGCGGATCCCCTTGGCGGCATACTCGATGGCGATGGCTCTCGTCAGGTGGTTCACCGCGGCTTTCGATGCATAGTATGAAACGTAGGGATAGCCGGTCCATCTCGTGGCCGCGAGCGACGAGATGTTGACGATCGCTCCGGCGCCCTGCGCCTCCATGATCGGCAGCACCGCCCTGCAGGTCAGGAAGACCGAGGTGAGGTTGACGTCGAGCACCCGGCGCCAGCTCGCCTCGCTCGCCTCGGCGGCGCCGCCCGGCAGGTTGATGCCGACATTGTTGTGCAGGACGTCGATCCGGCCCCAGCGTGCCATCACCGCCTCCACCGCCGCGGCGATCGCCCCGGCATCGGTCACGTCGGCGGCAAGAGCGGCCGCGTCGCCGCCCTCTCCGGCGATCACCGCCGCGGTCGCCCCCGCGGCGGCGGGTTCGATGTCGACGCAGGCGACCCGGCCGCCCTCGCGCGCATAGGCGACGGCGGCCGCCTTGCCGTTGCCCCAGCCTTCGCCGATCGAGCCGGCCCCGAAGACCAGCACGACCTTGCCCGCCATGCGACCCATGCGTCCCTACCCGCGCTGCCCGCCTGCGGTGACCCTGCACCGGAACGCCACTGTGTCAATCGCGCCGAGATCGGACGTGGTGCGCCGGGCTTAGACCGCCGGCCCCTCGGTGACGCCCTTGAAGGACCGCCGCGACGCATAGAGCGCGACCTCGACGCGATTCCTGGTGTGCAGCTTCTTCATGATGTTGGTCAGGTAGTACTTCGCGGTCTTCTCGCAGATGCTGAGCTTGTAGGCGATTTCCTTGTTGCTCATTCCCTGCGCTAGCAGCGCCAGGATCTGCTCTTCCCGGCCAGCGAACCCGATGGCCTCCTGCTCGGGGCCAGGCGGCGAAGCTCGGCCGGACAGGTGGTCGAGGAGGTTCCCCATCAGCTGTGGCGCGACGCAGGACTCGCCGGCGACGACCCCCTCCGCGCTCCTGAGCAGGTCGGAGCCGCTCACGCCCTTGAGGAGATAGCCGCTGACTCCGACCCGAAACGCGCGCACCACCCACTTCATGTCCTCGACCACCGAGAGGACGACGACCTTCGTCCTGCCATGCGCCGTCAGGACCGATTCCGCCGCCTCCAGACCGCCACCGGGCAGCTGAAGGTCCAGGAGCAGGAGATCCGGGTCGTTGTCGGCGACCAGCCTGACGGCATCGGCTGCCGTCCCCCCTTCGCCGACGACCTCGAACCGGTCGCTGCTGCGGAACGCATGCACGACACCCTCGCGATACAGGGGATGGTCGTCCACGACCACTACGCTGATCCTAGATCGCATCTGACTTTTCCGTCCCCAAAGGCATCCAGGCAACGAGGCGTGTGCCGCGTCGCGGTCGGCTGCTCACCGTCAGCGTTCCGTTCACGCTTTCAAGTCGTCCGCGCAGGCTGCTCAGGCCAAGGTGCGGTCCGTTCTCGCCAGAGAAGGTCTTCGGCATTCCGGGCCCGCTGTCCGCGACGGTCACGCGAATGAAGTCGGTCGCTCCGTCGACATGCACGCGCTGGCCCGCCCCGCCCGCATGGCGGAACGAATTCGCGAGACCTTCCTGGATAAACCGGCACACGCAGGTCTTCACCCGTTGCGGGCAGTCGACAGCGAGCTGCGAACAGGTGAGATCGACCTTCGTGCCCGTCTTCGCCTCATGGTTTCGCACGGTCGCCTCGACGCAGTCCTCGAACGTCTGACCGCTGATGTCCGGCAGGAGCAGACCGGCGGCGATGTCGCGCACGTCCCGCATCGCCCGGGCCATGGCGGACCGCGCCTGCAACAGGGTCGCTTCGTCGATCTCGCCCCTGTGACGATCGAGTTTGAGAAGCGCGAGGCGATCAGCTGGGCGGGACCGTCGTGCAGGTCCGAGCCCAGCGCCCGGAGAAACCGCTCGTTCTCGTTGAAGACCTCTTGGGCACCGCGCTCGACATGGTCGCGGAGCGTCTTCTCGCGAGACATGGCCTGGGAGAGCTCATCGACGCGTTGCCTGAGCTCGGACCTCTGCAGATCGATCGTCTTGCTCCCGCCATGCACGACCGTGAAGAACGCAAGGACATTGCAGGCCAGGACAAAACAGGTGACCATCCAGCTGTCAGACTTCGCCTCAGCCACCAGACGTGCGAGGTCGGCCGCATCCTCGTAGAACTCCGCCACCGCAAGGACGTCACCGGTCTGCTCATCGTAGATCGGCGCATAGACTTCGAAGATAGCGCTGCCCGCCTTGAACTCCACCGCGCTCTCGTCCGAAGGCGCGCCGATCTCGGACGCAATCTCGCCGCTGAAGGCGCTGACAAGGCTCTCGCCCGGCACGAACTGCTTCCCGACCATCTCGCGGTCGCTGCTGTAGATGATCGTCCCGTCCTCGCTCCAGATCTTGATCGCGACGATCCGCAGCCGCAGGGCTCCGGTGAGGAGCAACGAGTCGAGCTTGTCGAAGCCTTCTCCGCTGATCTCGCCCGTCGTCGCCAGGTCCTGCACCAGCGGCGAGAGAAGATCGCTGATGTAGACCGACGCGATGCCCGAGCTTCGCGAGAGTATGCCGTCCTCGATCTTGCGGGTGACCCATCCGCCGATCGCGAGCGTGCTCGCGAAAGCGAGCGCCAGCGCAAGTGTAGCGAAGCGTCGGTCGAGGCTGAACCCGCGCCATACGTCCAGCGGTGACATTGCAGCGGACTTGACCGCGAATGCAGAATGAAAATTCACCGCAACCCCCCCGAGTCTGAACTCGAGGTACCATGGGTCGGGGCGTTCAACATGCGATTCGTCGTCAAATGGTGAACAGTCGGACCAAAGTTCTGTTCATCCTTAAGTAGCTGGAAAGGAGCGGGATGCTCGCGCCGAGCTTAATCTGGCGGGTTCCCCACGCAGTTCGGCCGCTCGATTAGACTAAAGTCCGGGAGATTCCCACACCTTTCGGCCAGGACCCCCAAGCTCCCGGTCCGGACCGAAAGTCCGTATAGGCCGCAAATCCGCAACGGCTATCGTGACGGCAGTGATGCGACTGTTGCGTCTTAACGGGGGAAACTATGGTTACGTATATCAGGTCGGACTTGGACTTCATCCTTGCGCAGATCAAGATCGCCGAGGCGCACGCCGCGGGAGAGCCGCTGTTCGGCGCCGACGGCCTGATTCCGGCCAACAACATCAGCTGGGGCCTGCGTACCGTCGACGGCAGCTACAACAACCTGATCCCGGGCCGGACCGACTGGGGCTCGGCCGACCAGGACTTCCCGCGCCTGCTCGACCCGGAGTACCGGCCGGCAACCGAGTCGGCGGACATAACGGGGGGGCCCTTGGCGGAGTGGTGACTGCCCAGACGGGAACCTACGCCCCGACGCCGAACCAGCCGAATGCATGGGTCGTCGATTCGAGCATCCGCACGATTTCGAACCTGATCGTCGATCAGTCGCCTTCCAATCCGGCCGCGGTCGAGAAGGCCCTCGACCTGATGGGCTTCGAAGGCGACCGGGCGCCAATCCTGAGCGCCATCGCCGCCGCCGAGACGTACCGACTGTCGCCGAAGTCGGAGGCCGATCTGACCATCCTGCAGAACGCGGTCGCGCTGCACGGCATCGAGATGGCCGGCGTCGACATCGTCCTGCCCAACGTGTCGCCGGACGAGGGACTTTCCGCCTCCTTCAACTCGTGGTTCACCCTCTTCGGCCAGTTCTTCGACCACGGCCTCGATCTCGTCGCCAAGGGGCAGAGCGGCACCGTCTTGATCCCGCTGCAGCCGGATGATCCGCTTTTCGATCCCGCCAGCGCCACGAACTTCATGGTTCTGACCCGGGCGACCGTAGACGCCGAAGGCAACACCCAGAATATCACGACGCCCTTCGTCGACCAGAACCAGACCTATACTTCGCACCCGTCGCACCAGGTCTTCCTGCGCGAGTACCGGATGACCGACGATGGGCCGGTCGCCACCGGCAAGGCGCTTGACGGCTTGAACGGTGGCCTGCCGACCTGGGCCGAGGTGAAGGCGCAGGCCCGCGAGATGCTCGGCATCGATCTGACCGACTTCCACGTCGGCAACCTGCCGCTGCTCTTGACCGATCCGTACGGCAACTTCATTCCGGACCCAACCACCGGCTTCCCGCAGGTCGTCATGCTGCCCGTCACGCAGCCACCAACTCTCGAACTCGGGAGTCGGCACCGCGCATCCGGATGGCAGCGCAGCCACCCTGCTTTCGCTCGTGGATCAATCGACCGGGGAGCATTTCGCGGTCCGCACCGGCCACGCGTTCCTCGACGACATCGCCCACACCGCCGTGCCGGTCGGCAAGATCGCGGACGGCGACATCGAGATCGGGCTGGGCAACGTGCCGGACGGCCAGATCGGGACTCCCTACGACAACGAGCTGCTCGACGCACACTTTGTCACCGGCGACGGCCGCGGCAACGAGAACATCGGTCTGACCGCGGTGCACATGGTGTTCCACGCCGAGCATAACCGGCTGGTCGAGCACACGAAGGCGACGGTGCTCGCCGAGAACGACGTCGACTTCCTGAACGAGTGGCTGCTCACGCCGGTCGCGGGTGTGCCCGCCGACGGCGAGGGTCTCAACTGGGACGGCGAGCGGCTGTTCCAGGCGGCGAAGTTCGGCACCGAGATGCAGTACCAGCACCTGGTGTTCGAGGAATTCGCCCGCAAGATACAGCCGAACATCGACGTGTTCCTGGTGCCGCAGGGCTACGACGCGACGATCAACCCGGCGATCGTCGCCGAGTTCGCCCATGTCGTGTACCGTTTCGGCCACTCGATGCTGACCGAATTGATCGACCGCTTCGATCCGAACTTCAATGCGGACCACATCGGCCTGGTCCAGGGCTTCCTGAACCCGACCGCCTTCCTGAACGGCGGAACCGCCGAGGAGGCGGCGGGGTCGATCATCCGCGGCATGACCCGCCAGCTCGGCAACGAGATCGACGAGTTCGTCACCGGCGCGCTGCGCAACGACCTCCTCGGGCTGCCGCTCGACCTCGCGACCATCAACATGGCGCGCGGCCGCGACACCGGCGTCCCGTCGCTGAACGCGGCGCGCCGCGAGTTCTACGCGGCGACGAACAACAACTCGCAGCTGAAGCCCTACGAGAGCTGGATCGAGTTCGCGGACGGCCTGAAGAACCCGGCCGCGATCGTCAACTTCATCGCAGCCTACGGCACCCATACGCTGATCACCAACCAGACGACGATCGAGGGCAAGCGCGACGCCGCGCTGGCGCTGATCTACAACCAGGCGGTCGGTGACGTCCCGGCTCCAGTCCCGGCGGACGCGGACGCGTTCCTGAACGGCACCGGCATCTACGCCGGCGATCTCGGCGGTCTTGAGAACGTCGACCTCTGGGTCGGCGGCCTCGCCGAGAAGAACATGCCGTTCGGCGGCATGCTCGGCTCGACCTTCAACTTCGTCTTCGAAGTTCAGATGGAGAAGCTGCAGAACTCCGACCGCTTCTACTATCTGCAGCGGCTCGACGGTCTGCACCTGTTCGGCGAGATGGAGGCCAACTCCTTCTCGGCGATGATCATGCGCAACACCGACGCCATCCACCTGCCGTCGGACGTCTTCTCCACCCCGGGGCTGATCCTGGAAGTCGACAAGGTTCAGAACCCGCAATACAACGTCCTTGACAGCAACGGCGACGGGGTCATCGACAGCAACGACGACTTCAGCGCCGACCCGCTGGCGGCACGCCGCTCAATCCGCTGGTCGACCGCGTCAACAACGCCGATCCAGACGACCAGAACTACCTGCGCTACACCGGCGGCGATCACGTCGTGCTCGGCGGCACGGACGACGACGACACGCTGATTGCCGGCATCGGCGACGACACCATCCACGGCGACGGCGGCAATGACCGGATCGAGGGCGGCTTCGGCAACGACATCATCAATGCCGGCGACGGCGACGACATCGTCACCGATCTCGGCGGCGACGACAACGTCAAGGGCGGTGACGGCAACGACGCCATCAACGGCGGCAACGGTGCCAACCTGATCCTCGGCGGCGCGGGCCAGGACTTCATCATCGCCGGCTCCGACGGCGCCTCCGAGGTCTTCGGCGGCACCGGCGACGACTTCATCCTCGGCGCCCGAACCACCGAGCGCATCCTCGGCAACGAGGGCAGCGACTGGATCGAGGAGGGAACCTTCGACGGCGCCCCCGGCGACAACTTCGACGAGATCTTCGCCCGGGACGAGATCCTCGGCCACGACGTCTTCCTCGGCGACGGCAGCACCGACGAGTTCATCGCCGAAGGTGGCGACGACATCATGGTCGGCAGCGCCGGCGTCAACAAGCTCGAAGGCATGTCCGGCTTCGACTGGGCGACCTACAAGAACGAACGAACGTCGGGTCAGGCGTCTGGGCCGACCTGACGCTCAACGCCTTCGACGAGTTCCCGCTGCCGCCGCCACTCTCGGCGCTGGACCAGTACGGCAACGTCGAGGGACTGTCGGGATCGAACACAACGACCGCCTGGACGGCTCCGAGAGCGTCGCGGCCGACATCGCGGCTCGGCGGCAACCATCCGGACGGCAGCACCCTGCTCGCCGATCGGTTCTCGCTGATCGACGGGCTCGATGACCTGCTCGGCAACGGCGTGCTGAACGAGGACGGCAACTTCGACGGCGGCGACATCATCCTCGGCGGCGACGGTGACGACGTGATCACCGGCCGGGGCGGCGACGACATCATCGACGGCGACAAGTAGCTGAACGTGCGCATCAGCGTGCGGGAGAACCCCGATGGCACCGGGGACGAGATCGGCTCGCACGACAGCATGAAGACGCTGGTGGCGCAGGTGTTCTCCGGCGCGATCAACCCGGGCCAGCTGAAGATCGTGCGCGAGATCGTCGACACGACGGCGACGGCGACCTCGATGTCGCCGTGTACCGCGGCGAACTGTCGGAATAGACGATCGAGCGCTTCCCTGGCCAGGGCTTCGTCCGCATCACCCACTCCGACCCGCGGGCGACTTCGAAGACGGCACGGACATCGCTCTACAACATGGAGAAGATGCGGTTCGCCGGCGGCGTCGAGCGGTTCGTCAACAACCAGGCGGCGATCGGCGAACCGGCGATCTCCGACACCACCCCGACCCCGGGTTCGGGGCACGAGCCCAACGTCCGACGGCCTTCGCGCTGACGTGGCAGTCGCGGAAGTGCCGGCATGGCCTCGCAGGGGTACCTGGCCACGTTCACCCGACGACGACAGGAAACCGGTGGTCAGCAGCTGCGGGTGGTGGTACTTCACCGACTCGGACCGTCGAAACCGTCGTCCGGGACGACCTCCTCGGCACACTTCGCCGGCAACACCGTCAACGGCACCGCTGGCGACGACGTCCGACGATGTCGGGCAGAACGGCAACGACACGCTCAACGGCGGCGGCGGCGACGACATCCTCGACGGCGGCCTCGCCAACGACACTCTGAATGGCGGCGACGGCAACGACACGCTGATCGGCGGCACCAACGGCGGCGCCGACATGCTGGACGGCGGCGCCGGCAACGACTCCCTCAGCGGTGGTGGCGGCGCCGACTCGCTGAACGGCGGGACCGGCAACGACATCATGGTCGGCGGCGCCGGCAACGACACGCTCAACGGCGGCGACGACGACGACGTCCTCTCCGGCGGCGACAACAACGACACGCTCAACGGCGACGAAGGCGACGACCTGCTGGATGGCGGGTCGGGCAACGATACGGTGAACGGCAACGCCGGCAACGACGCGCTGACGGGCGGAAACGGCGCCGACACGCTGGACGGGGGCAGCGGCGACGACATCCTCAACGGCGACGCCGGCGACGACACGCTGGTCGGCGGCGATGGCAACGACACCCTGAACGGCGGGGCGGCCGTCGACCGGCTGATCGGCGGCGCGGGCGACGACGCGATGAACGGCGGCGCCGGCTTCGACATCTTGGTGTTCGCAGCCGGCTTCGGCGACGACACGGTCACCGGCTTCGACGCCAATCCGAACGGTGGCGCCAGGATCGCCTCGACATCAGCGCGTTCGTCACCGACTTCGCTGCCGAGTCGCGATCGAGGATACCGGCGCGGACATCCTGATCACGATCGGCTCCGACACGATCACGCTGTTGGGCGTGAGCGGCACCGGGGCCAACGCGATAACCGCGAGGACTTCATCCTGGTGTAGCGGCCAGCCAAGGCTGCGGGCCGGAACCGTCAGCACGGTTCCGGCCCGCTTCGTCCAGTGAAGCGAAGCCGGGTGCGGGCCGGCCGCATGGTGACGGAAAGCCGGTGGGTGGGGGTGTCATGTAAGAAGCCGCGGGTCTCATATCGTTCCAGGTGCACGGTCGGGCCTTCATCGGCGTGGCCGTGCTCAGCGCGCTGGTCAACGTCCTGCACCTGAGCGGCTCGCTCTTCATGCTGGAGACCTACGACCGGGTCCTGCCGAGCCGCAGCGTCCCGACGCTGATCGGGCTCGCCGCGATCCTGGTGATGCTCTTCTGCTTCCAGGCCACGTTCGACATCGTGCGCGGCCGGATCCTGTCCCGCATCGGCGCGTCGCTCGACGAGAGCCTCGGCGAGACCGTCTTCCAGCTCGTCCTGCTGCGGCCGATCCGCGCCCGGCAGGACGGCGACGGACAGCAGCCGTTGCGCGATCTCGACCAGATCCGCGGCTTCCTCGCCGGCGGCGGCCCGACGGCGCTGTTCGACCTGCCCTGGATGCCGCTCTACCTCGCGATCTGCTTCGCCTTCCACTTCTGGATCGGCATGACCGCCGTGGTCGGCGCGGTCGCTGCTCGTCATCCTGACCGCTGCTGACCGAGGTGCTTCACGCGGGGCACCACGCGCGAGGTCGTGGGCGGCCTGCAGGCGCGCAACGCCGTGACCAACGCCGGCCAGCGCAATGCCGAGGTCGTCTACGCGATGGGCATGTCCGGGCGTGCTCGGCCGAGCTCTGGAACGAGGCCAACCGGCGGATCCTGGTGCAGCAGCAGCGCGCCTCCGACGTCGGCGGCGGCTTCGGCGCCGTGTCGCGGATGACCCGGATGCTGCTGCAGTCGAGCGTACTGGCGGTGGCCGCCTACCTCGTGATGGCCGGCGAGGTCACCCCGGGCGTCATGATCGCGAGCTCCATCCTCGCGGCGACGGGCGCTTGCCCCGGTCGAGCTCGCGATCGCGAACTGGAAGGGCTTCGTCTCGGCGCCCGCCAGAGCCGCAAGCGGCTGGGCGCCCTGCTGCTCGAGGCGGCCGGCCACGCCGATCCGTTGCCGCTGCCGGCACCGCGCAAGGTCCTCTCGGTCGAGAACGTCGGCAGCGCCGCCCCGGGCGGAAACCGCATCCTGATCGAGAACGTGAACTTCGTGCTGCAACGCCGGCGACGGTCTCGGCATCATCGGACCGAGCGGATCGGGCAAGTCCAGCGTGGCACGGACGATCGTCGGCGTCTGGCCGACGCGGATGGGAAAGGTCCGCCTCGACGGCGCGGCGCTCGACCAATGGGAGCCGGGCCGGCTCGGACGGCATATCGGATACCTGCCGCAGGACGTCGAGCTTTTCTCGGGAACGATCGCCGCAGAACATCGCCCGCTTCGATCCGCGACGCCGACCCCGAGACGGTGATCGCGGCTGCCGTGGCGGCCGACGTGCACGAGATGATCCTCCGCCTGCCCAACGGCTACGACACCGAGATCGGCGACGCCGGCATGTCGCTTTCCGGCGGCCAGCGGCAGCGCGTCGCCCTGGCCCGGGCGCTCTACGGCGACCCGTTCGTGGTCGTGCTGGACGAGCCGAACTCCAATCTCGACAACGACGGCGACGTGGCCCTGACCGAGGCGCTGATCAAGGTGCGGGCGCGCGGGGGGATCGTCATCGTGATCGCACACCGGCCGAGCGCGCTGGCGGCACTGGACCAGGTTCTCGTGATGGCCAACGGCAAGCAGATGAGCTTCGGTCCGAAGGACGAGATCCTCAGCACCTTGCTCAAGGCGTCGAGCCCCAGCAAGGTCGCGACCCTGAGGGCCGTGCGCTCGGCCGGCCAGCTCGGGAGAGACATGCATGAAACGCGACCAGAAGACGCCGGCCATCCGTTCGATCGACCGACACCTGCGGTTCGCGTCGGTCACCGTGGCGCTTCTCGTATTCGGCGCCGGCGGCTGGGCGCTGACCACCGAGCTGGCCGGTGCGGTCCTGGCCTCCGGCACGGTCGTGGTCGACGGCAACGTCAAGGCGGTGCAGCACCCGCTCGGCGGCGTCGTCGAGGAGATCGCCGTAAGCAACGGCTCGGTGGTGCGGCAGGGAGACGTCGTGCTGCGTCTCGACGACGACGTCGCGCGGGCCGATCTGGCGCTTGTCGACAGCGCGCTCGACGCCCTGTTCGTCCGCCGCGCCCGTCTGGAAGCGGAACGGGACGGTCGGGCCGAGCTCGGGCCGATCGCCGCCCTGGCTCAGCGCATGGGCGAGCCGGCCGTGGCCGAGATGATCGCGTCGGAGACGCGCTACTTCGAACTCGCGCACCGTGGCCAGGAGCGGTCTGAAGGCACAGCTGACGAGCGGATCGCCCAGCTGCAGGAGGAGATCGACGGCCTTCGACGTCCAGACCGAGGCCGAGGAAGACGCCACTCGCGCTGACGCGCGAGGAACTGGAAGGCCTGGAGGAGCTCTACGCCCAGAAGATCGTCACGCGCACCCGGATCATGGAGCTTAAGCGACAGGAGTCGACCATGCGCGGCTCGCTGGGCCAGCTGCTGGCTCAAATCGCATCGTCGGGCGGACGCGTCGCCGAGACCGAGCTGCAGATCCTGCAGATCGATCAGGAGCTCCGGAACGAAGTGACGAAGGAGCTGCGCGAGACCAACGAGAAGATCGCCGAGCTGACGCAGCGGCGGATCGGAGCGCTGGACCAGCTCAAGCGCATCGACATCCGCGCCCCGCACGACGGCGTCGTGCACGAGCTGGCGGTTCATACCGTGGGTGGGGTTATCGCGTGCAGGCGAAACGCTGATGCTGATCGTGCCGGGCGACGAGATGCTGTCGGTGGAGGTCAAGGTCGCGGCGCAGGACCGGGACCAGCTGCATATCGGGCAGAACGCGCTCCTGCGGATGACCGCCTTCAACCAGCGAACGACACCGGAGATCTTCGGCGAGGTCAGCGTGATCGCCGCGGATCTCGTGGAGGACGCGCGATCCGGCCTGCAGTACTATCCGGTCAGAATCAGGCTGTCGGACCAGGAGCGGGCGCGTCTCGGCAGCAACACGCTGGCCCCTGGCATGCCGGTCGAGACGTTCATCCAAACCGGCCAGCGCACGATCCTCTCCTATCTGACGCGGCCGCTCGGCGACTATCTGGCGCGGGCTTTCCGGGCTGACTGATCGACGTTCGCCCGTACCGGCGCTGCCTTGCGGTGCACAGGCAGCTATCATCCTCCACGACCTGCATGTTGCACCGACGTGCAGCATGAGGGGCGAGGCCGGTCGACGCGTCAATGGGTCAGCCGGCTCGCGGAACCGCAAGTCGGGCGTTTCATGTTGCGCCCACGAGCATGGAGCCGCCGGACCTCCATGCTACCCATTGAAATCCCGGCCGCGGGCTGCACACCGCGCGACATGAAAAGGCCCCGACGGCGGCCTGACCCTTTGGATTTTTTGGTAGCGGAGGAGGGACTTGGTCGTTCCCCCCACACCATTCTACTTGATCAAATCCGCCTTCGTCGATGACGAAACCGGTTGATAAGGCGTCGTGCCAGGCTCCGAGATCAGGAGTTGACAGCCGCATAGTTGCCCCCACGGCTCATCCGGCAGGGCACTGGCCACGACCACGCCCATCGCGGCAAAGTTTACGGCTGTTGAGATCGGCCGGAAACGACGGACAGGTGACATGGTCGAGGCCGGCCCATAGCCGGCATTGGGCAGTCTCGCGGCTTACGACTGCTCCGCGCCCGTGCTTACACTTTCTTGCTGAACTGGGCACCGCCGCAATTTTGCCCGAGCCACTCATGACAGGGGAAGATGGGTCGGGCAAGTCACTAAGGTGATCGCCGCTTGTAGCGAGCACGGTTAGGGTGTTCACCCATTGGTCTGCGAGCCTAAAATGCGCATGCACGCTGTAGGATGCTGCATTTGGGCCCAGCTGCACCGCACTATCCGATCTCCCGTTGGAAGGTGAGGCGCAGATTGGCCGGCAACGTTCGGGACCTGAAGGTTCCAACGCCGTGGAAGCATGGGCGGGGGGAGCGGATCAAGCGCTCGGCGAAAGCTTTGCTTGATGCGGGTTCGGCCCGACAAACCTTTGATCTCGGGGTAGCGACGCGAGTGTACTTAGAAATCTCGCAGAACGGATTTTGACAGTCGATCGGCTGCAATTGGCGGCCGAACAAGGTCTGGAACGAAAGGCCGCCGTCGGCGAAGGCGCGCTCCTGCTGCTCGCAGACCCAATAGATTACTTCCTCGGGCGCCAGGCGGCCGGTGTGCCCGAAGCATTTCGCGATGCCGTCGAGGGCGCCTGGACCGGCGATGACGAGGTCGTACTCGTCCTGATCGAGCAGCGCGGAATAGTTGAGGTTGATCGTGAATTGGAAGGCGAGGAAGGGCCCGGGCCCGGAGCGGAGCAGGGTTTACATAGGCCCGAGCCCTTGAGACTCGACACGCAGCCCTTTTGATCCTTGGTTCACTCGTCAAAACAGGCCCGAAGCAAACGCAGCCCTTCTTCGATGTGTGCCGTGGGAATGGCGCCATATCCCAGCACGAGCCCGGCGCGTGGGTTCGCGGTCACGGCAAGCACCGACAGCCTCTGGACTGCGACGCCCGCGTTCGCCCGCGCGGCGAGCGACTGCGGTGATCCGGTTGCCGACATTCTCCGCGCCAGGGTCGTGAGGTGGAGCCCGGTCGTCGACGGAACCAGTTCGAGGAGGTCGGCGAAATTGCGAGAGAGGGCGTCCGTAAGCATTTCGTGCCGTACCCGGTAGACTGCGGTCATTCGACGGACGTGGCGCGCGAAGGCGCCGTCATCGATGAATCGCGCGAGGGCCGCCTGCATGAGAGTCGGCGAGTGCCAGTCGCTTACGAACTTCGCCTTGTGCAGGGCCTCCCGCAGCGATGGCGGCGTCACCAGGAAACCGAGCCGGAGCGTCGGCAGCATCGACTTCGAGAAGGAACCCACGTAGACGACCCGGCCATTCGCGTCGAGCGTCTGCAACGGCTCGAGGGGACGTCCTCCGAAACGGAACTCGCTGTCGTAGTCGTCTTCGATGATGGCTGCGTTGTTCTGCTCGGCCCACGCCAGCAGCGCGTGCCGGCGCGGCATCGTCAGCGTGACCGAGAGCGGATACTGATGGGAAGGCGTAACGTAGACGGCCCGGACTCCCGGCGGCAGCGCGTCGACGATCAGCCCTTCGCGGTCCACCGGTACGCCGACCACTCGAAGTCCCAACGCCTTGAACAACGCTCTCGGGGGTCCGTAGCCCGGATCTTCGACGGCGATCGCGTCGCCTGGCGCCAGCAGGACGCGCGCCACGAGATCGAGCGCCTGCTGCGTGCCATTCGTGATGACGACGTCGTCGGCCGAAGCCTCGACGCTTCGAGAGATGCCGATGTAGCGGACGATCGCCGCCCGAAGATCGCGCCGCCCCGCGGAGGACTCGTATACGCCCGCGGTCGTCGTGCTCGAACGCAGCGCCCGGGTCACTGCCCGACGCCATTCCGTCTCGGGAAACAGCGAAGCATCGCCGAGCCCGGTCCGAAAGTCGAACCGTGCCGGCTTCTCGAACGCGGTCGGGAGCGATATCGATTGCCAGATCCGGCGCGGTTGGAGCACACCGCTGGATCGATGCGCTGAACTATCTCGCTCTGCCTGCGCCCCCAGTTCGCCAACGAACGTTCCGGCCCCCTGCCGGAACGCCACGAACCCCTCTGCAGCGAGCCGTTCATAGGCCGCCGTCACGGTGCCGCGCGCCACGGCCAGCTCCCGCGCCAGCTCACGGCTGGGCGGCAGACGGTCGCCGGGCCGCAGCCGCCGATGCACGATCGCACGCCGGACCTGACGATAGATCTCGCCGCTGAGGTCCTTGCGCCCAACCAGACTGACGTGAAGAGACGTCACGGGTCTGCCCTCGGGAAGGAATTGGACCAATGAGATATGCGCGAATTGGCGCTTTGCCAGTCCTGTTGCTGCCCTACGTTTGACGGCATGGCTTCGGGCGACCGCTCCGGTGGCGGCGTCCTCATTTCCCCGGCGCGCTCCATGGCGGCGCCGACAGTTGAACCTTGCATTGCGACACGAGGAGGAACCGATGGAGTCCCGTAGTCGAGCAATCTCGAGCGCCGGCCCAACCGCAACGGCGGATATGCGGCCACGTGGGCAGAGCTACAGCCCACGACGGTTCCGTGGACCAAACTGGCTCACGCGGTTCTGCCGGAGGTGCGCCCGGTGTTCGGCGCGGTCAACGCGTGCGGCCGCCGCCTGCGCTTCTTCGGGGGTGCTGCTCATGGCGTCCCCCGCGAGCTCCGACGAGATCGCCGACGCCGTCGCCGCCACGCGCGCCGCCGTCGAGCGATTCCAGGATGTCGAGGTCGCGCTGGCCGAGGGCTACGTCCGCGACCCCGCCAACCACTGCTTCACCGCCGGGATGATGGGCATGCAACCGGAGTGGGGCGTCATGGGCATCCACTACTTCCGCCCCGATCTCCTCGGCGTGACGGCCGCCGAGCCGAAGGTCGACGGCAACGGCCTGCACCTCGACTGGGACAACCCGTCGATCCTGATCTACGAGCCCCAGGCCGACGGCAGCCTCGAGCTCGTCGCCGTGGAGAACCTGGTCTTCTAGGCCGCCTGGGAGGCCGCCGGCAACGCCGAGCCGCCGACGCTGCTCGGCCGCACGTGGGACACCATGGCCGACGACCCCGCCACCGAGGTCGACGAGGCCCACGGGTTCGCCCCGCACCACGACCAGCACGTCTGGGTGTTCCGCGACAACCCGAGAGGCCCCCTCGAGCCCTTCAACCCCGCCGCCGCCTGCGAGCACCACGACGAGCAGCACGCGCACAACTGATCGGCTTACACGACGCCGATTTGAACCGCGCCGGGTCCACGCCGACAATTGAACCTGTATTGCGGCAATTGCGACGCAAGAGAAACCCATGACAAGGAGGAACACATGGACTCCCGTCATAGAGCAACCTTGATCGCCAGCTCAACCGCAACGGCGGATATGCGGTCACGCGGGCAGAGCTACAGCCCCCGACGAATCCGTGAACCAAACCTGCTCGCGCGGTTCTGGCGCGAGTGCGCCCGGTGGTCGGCGCGGTCCCGGCAGAGACGAGCCCTGTCGTACCTCGATGACCGCCTCCTCGACGAGATCGCCGTGACGCGGCAACAGGCGAACGCCGAAGCGGCCAAGCCGCCCTGGAGATGACGCAGCTTCCGGCCGACGTGCCGCCCGCGGCGGCGCTCGGCCTCGAGCCCTTGCTCGGGAGAAGACCACGATGCTGGACGTGCCGAACCATCCGGTGAAGACGCGCGAGCTTCACAACCATCACTTCGACTCGACGGTCTGGAACGACTTCGCCTTCCGCGACGACGACATCGTCATCGCGACCTACGCCAAGTCCGGCACCACCTGGATGCAGCAGATCGTCAGCCAGCTTATCTTCAATGGCGCCGAGGGGCTGCCGGTGGCCGAGATGTCGCCCTGGCTCGACCTGCGCGTGCCGCCGAAGGCCGTGAAGCTGCCGCTGGTCGAGGCGCAGACCCACCGGCGGTTCCTGAAGACGCACCTGCCGGTCGACGCGCTCGTGTTCTCGCGACAGGCGAAGTACGTCTACGTCGGCCGCGACGGGCGGGACGTGGTGTGGAGCCTCTACAACCATCACGCCAACGCCAACGCCCGCTGGTACGAGGCGCTGAACGACACGCCGGGGCTGGTCGGCGACCCGATCGCACCGCCCCCGGCCTCGGTCGTCGACTACTTCCGCGCCTGGCTGGCGCGCGATGGCCACCCGTTCTGGCCGTTCTGGGAGAACCTGCGCTCCTGGTGGGCGATCCGCGACCTGCCCAACGTGCTGCTCGTGCATTTCCAGGCGCTGAAGGACGACATGCCGGGGGAGATCCGCCGCATCGCCGCCTTCCTGGAGATCCCGATCGACGAGGCGAAGTGGGGGGCGATCCTCGAGCACTGCAGCTTCGCCTACATGAAGGCGAACGCCACCCCCAGCGTGCCGCTCGGCGGCGCGTTCTGGGACGGGGGCGCCCGGACCTTCGTGCACAAGGGGACCAACGGCCGCTGGCGCGACGTGCTGAGCGCGGACGACAGCGCCGCCTACGAGCGTCGCGCGATCGCCGAGCTCGGACCCGAGGCGGCGGCCTGGCTGCTTACCGGAAGCCGCTGAGTTGCAGGCCGGAGCATCCGTGATTTCCGAGCCCGCCCGCAGCTCCGGGGTCGATCATTCCTGAGATTGGAGAAGAGGTGGACTGGTACACCCTCGCTCAATTCTTGCCGGCGGCACTTCTTGTTTTCATGACGCCTGGCCCCGTCATGGCGATGCTTGCTCACAATACGTCGCGATACGGCGTGACGGCCGGCTTCCTGACCGTGATCGGCGTCGACCTTGGCGAGATGTGCCTGCTCGGCGCAACGTTCGCGGGTCTGACGCTTTCCAGCGACCTCTTGCCCCTCTTCTTTCGATGGGTTTCGCTTGCCGGCGCGCTTTATCTCATCTGGCTCGCCGTAGAGGCATTTCTCGTCCGCCGCCGGACCTCGCCGAAGCCGGATTTGTCCGGCCGTAAGCCGATCCTCGATGGGCTGACGATCGCCTTCGCAAATCCGGCGGCGCTTCTCTTCTACACCGCCTTCTTCCCGCAATTCATCAACCCGGAACGTTCGATCTCCGAGCAGATGATCGTGTTGAGCGCGACATACGTCTGCGCTCGCTTGGCGTTCGGCTCTGCTTGCGTCCTCACCATGGCGCGGCTGCCGGCCGGATGGACACGGCTTGGCAGGTTCGCGGAACTGGGAAGTGCCGTCGTTTATCTCTCGATCGCGGCCATTGCCGTCCTTAGGTTCGTGGCGACGTCCGGTTGATGATCTGTGCCGCCCGTTCCGCACACCGGCGCCAATGTCCGTTCCCGCTCGAGCGGGACCAACGCGCTATACCGACATGCCCTCGGGGTGCGGATCCCGAGAATGTCAGCGGGGTGCTCTTTGCCGCGGGCCACCCAAGGCCAACACCTCGGTCTCGCGGGGCGACAGCTCCGGCGGCGGGCCGAGCGCCGACACGAGCATCATGCAGTAGCGCCGATGCCCGAGCTGGCACACCCTCTGGAACTCCTTCAGGACCGCCGGGTTGGGCCGCCGCACGCCGGGCGGAAAACCCGAGCCCGCACTGGCCGTGGTGAGCGACGCGCCAATCGCATTGCAAGTCACGCTTGTGCACGCGCCCGTTTGTGCCGCGGTGGGATCAGAGCCGACATTCGAGCTCGGCGCGGCGAAGGTCCGCTCTCCGCCCGACTTGGCCCCGGGTCTGGCCACTGATGCTACGATTGCCGGCGTCGGCTTGGCCGAAGACAGGGGGGGTGTCCACTGACTTTCTTCCAGCCCTGCGCCGGCCCGTGTCGCCTGGAACAAGGGGCGCATCATCGGGCAGAAGCGCCCGCTGCAACCGAAGCACGTCTGGTCGATCCGCGTGCGCCTCGAGATGGCCGACAATCCGCGCGACCTCGCGCTCTTCAACATGGCGATCGACAGCAAGCTGCGGGGGTGCGACCTCGTTCGCCTTAAGGTGAGAGACGTGTTTGCGGCGGGGCGCGTTCGGGAGCGCGCCTCGATCACCCAGCGCAAGACGGGTCAGCCGGTGCGGTTCGAGATCACCGAGCCGACGCGACAGTCGCTCGAGCGCTGGGTCGCGAACCCCGAGATGCTTGGCACAGATTTCCTCTGGCCGAGCCGCTTCCACGAGAGTCCCCATCTTTCGACCCGGCAATACGCCCGGATCCTGCGCGGCTGGGTGACCTCCATCGGCCTGGACCCGAGCTCTTACGGCACTCATTCGATGCGCCGCACGAAGGAAGACCGGAAACCTGCGCGCGGTCCAGCTCCTGCTCGGTCACACCAAGATGGACAGCACGGTCCGCTACCTCGGCGTCGAGCTCGACGACGCCCTGACAATCTCCGAAGCCATAAACCTTTGACAAGGCGCCGGCCGGTGATGAACCCGCCGGCCCTGAACTGCCGTTGACTCCGATCGCCAAGAGAGAGTCGCGATCTCAGAAGCGGTCGTTCACGCGAGAACGCACCTGATGGCGAGCCTCTGGCGGCCGCTGGCGCGACGACTCGTGCGTCGTCGCGCTCATGTGCCCGGGTGGACGCCGCTACGGTCGCCAGCCGAGGCGCCCTCGTCGGGGATCTCGATGTCGAGGATGGCAGAGACTCAGGCACTTGCCATGGGCGTCGAGCGCGAGCGATCGGGTGACCCCGCCGCCAAGGGCGCCCTGCATGACGAAGTTGAGGCGCCGAGGCCCGGCAGGTCGTAGCGCGCCACCTCGCCACGGACGAGGCCCGCGAGTGGGTCTTGACGCACTCGGGCGTGCCACGCGATCCGCTGGAAGTCGGCGGGATCATAGCAGATGACGGCGATATTCGAGATGTCGCCCTTGTCGCCAGTCCGGGAATGCGCGAGCGCGCGGAGACGGGTCATGGTCAGCTCTCCAGGTGCGGCGAGGCTCTCTGGCACGAGGGTCGAGCGAATGCCAACGATCTCGCGCGCGACTTTGAGGACACCGCCGCCGCTCGCCGGGTCGTTGAGGTAGAGCGCGTCGACCTCGTCGGCGATCCGCCGCGCCACCTCGAGGCTGTCGGCGCGGCCGGCGACGCGGGCACGTATCTCGCGGGGCTCCGGGGCGCCGGCGGAGAGTGCAGGGCGAGGATCGAAGTCGACGCCGATCAGCTCGCAGCGGAGTTCGCTCACCGGCAGGCCGATCAGTCGCAATCGCTCGGCGACGATCTCCAGCGCGAGACGGCCACGCGCCACCGCGCCGGGACCGGCGTAGGAGATCTGGCCCTCGCCGACGAATGAGTCGAGATACCACGGGGACCTTGAGCGTCCCGGTGCGCGGTCTGCCGCTCCCGGCTTCGATGCGCACCTGGTCGGGGCCAACCTCCTCGACGCGGACCTGGGAGAAGTCGGCGACGACGTCCGGCTGCAGGTATTGTGCCGGGTCGTGGACCTCGTAGAGGAGCTGCTCCTTGCAGGTGGCGGCGGTGACGCGGCCGCCCGAGCCCGCGACCTTGGTGATGATGGCACTCCCATCCTCGGCGACCTCAGCGACGGGGAAGCCGAGGCGGGCGAGGTCCGGCACGTCCTTGAACCCCAGATCGGCGAGGTAGCCGCCCGTGATCTGTCCGGCACACTCGAGGAGGTGGCCGACCACCGTACCCTGGCCGACTCGCGTCCAGTCCTCCATCGACCATCCGAACTCGTGGATCAGCGGCGCGAGGAACATCGCCGGGTCCGCAACGCGCCCGATGACGACCACATCGGCGCCCCGCTCCAGGGCCTCGATGATCCCTCCGGCGCCGAGATAGGCGTTCGCCGAGATCAGCCGGTCACCGAGGCCCGCAATCGGCGCGCCGGTGTCGTCGACGGCCTCGTTCGACCCGCGCAGTGTCTCGGTCACATCGTCGCCGGTCACCGCCGCGATCCTGAAGCCGGCGAGGCCGAGCTCGCGGGCGATCGCCGCGGCCCCGCCGGATATGTGTCAGACTAAATGCAAACTGCTGTAGTGTCGGAGCCATCACGCTTCTTCTCAAGCTGTGAGCCTCCTGGACGGGATCCTCGTGGGTCTCGCTGTATCGAGAGGCAAGCGGTTCGGCTTTTCGGTATGCTGCTGAGAAAGAGAGCGTGTCAGGGAGAACCGTCCGCCGAGATCGGATCGGCGGCGCCGCCCGGGGAGGATGATGAATGGCCGTGAGCGACGAATTGAACTCAGGGAGCACGACTTCGGCCGAGGACGAGCTGGCGCTCCTCAATCGGTGGTGGCGTGCCTGCAACTACCTGTCGGTCGGGATGATCTATCTCACCGACAACCCGCTGCTGCGGGAGCCGCTGAAGCCCGAGCACGTGAAGCGGCGGCTGCTCGGCCACTGGGGCTCCAGCCCTGCGCTCTCCTTTATCTGGGCGCACCTCAACCGTGTGATCCGTCGTGACGATCTCGACGTGATCTTCGTGGCCGGGCCCGGCCACGGCGCCCCTGGCGTCCTCGGGCCGGCCTATCTCGAGGGCACCTACGCCGAGACCTATCCCGACAAGAGCGAGGACCTCGAAGGGCTCGGGCGGTTCTTCAAGCAGTTCTCCTTCCCCGGCCACATCGGCTCGCACGTCACCCCGGAGACGCCGGGCTCGATCCACGAGGGCGGCGAGCTCGGCTATAGCTTGTCGCACGCCTATGGCGCGGCGCTCGACAACCCCGACCTCATCGTCGCCTGCGTCGTCGGCGATGGCGAGGCTGAGACCGGCCCGCTCGCCACCGCATGGCATTCGAACAAGTTCATCAACCCGGCCCGGGACGGTGCGGTGCTGCCGATCCTGAACCTCAACGGCTACAAGATCGCCAACCCGACGGTGCTTGCCAGGGTCAGCCACGACGAGCTCGACGCCCTGTTCCGCGGCTACGGCTACACGCCGCACTTCGTCGAGGGCGATGATCCCGCCGAAATGCACACGAAGATGGCGGCGACGCTCGACGCGGTGATCGCCGACATCCGCGCGGTCCAGCGGCAGGCGCGCGTGGAGGGGAGCGCGGCTGAGCGGCCGCGCTGGCCGATGATTGTGCTCCGGACGCCGAAAGGCTGGAGCGGGCCGAAGGAGATCGGCGGCCACAAGGTCGAGGGATCGTGGCGCGCGCACCAAGTGCCCTTCTCCGACGTCCGCGGCGATCCGGCCAGGCTGAAGCTCCTCGAGGACTGGCTGAGGAGCTACCAGCCAGAGACGCTGTTCGACGCGGAGGGCCGACTCGTGCCCGAACTCAGGGCCTTGGCGCCAACGGGTCAGCGCCGGATGAGCGCCAATCCGCATGCAAACGGCGGGCTGCTGCGTCGCGACCTCAAGCTCCCCGACTTCCGCGGCTACGCGGTGGAGGTCGGGCAGGCGGGCCGGGTACTGCACGAGAATACGCGACCGCTGGGCGAGTTCCTGCGCGACACGATGCGGGCGAACCCCGGCACCTTCCGCGTCTACGGTCCCGACGAGACGGCGTCGAACCGGCTGCAGGCGGTCTTCGAGGCGAGCAAGAAGGTCTGGATGGCCGAGCTCCTGCCCGAGGATGCCGATGGCGGCGAGTTGGCGCGCGACGGGCGGGTGATGGAAATACTTTCCGAGCACACGCTGCTGGGCTGGCTCGAGGGCTATCTCCTCACCGGGCGCCACGGCTTCTTCCACACCTACGAGGCCTTCGCCCATGTCGTCGACTCGATGTTCAACCAGCACGCCAAATGGCTCGACATCAGCAAGAACCACGTGCCTTGGCGGGCGTCGGTGGCATCGGAGAACATCCTGCTCAGCTCGACGGTCTGGCGGCAGGACCACAACGGCTTCTCACACCAGGATCCGGGCTTCATCGACCTGGTCACGAACAAAAGTCCAAGCGTCACCCGCGTCTACCTGCCACCGGACGCCAACACGCTGCTCGTGATCGCCGACAGGTGCCTGCGCTCGACCGACTGCATCAACGTCATCGTCGCCGACAAGCAGAAGCACCTGCAGTTCACCACGATCGACCAGGCGATCGTCCATTGCGCCAAGGGCATGGGGATCTGGCGTCCGGCCAGCAACGACGAGGGGAGCGAGCCCGATGTGGTGATGGCCTCGTGCGGCGACGTCGCGACCCAGGAGGCGCTGGCCGCGACAGCGATCCTGCGCGAGCGCCTGCCGGAGCTGAAGCTCCGCTTCGTCAACGTCGTCGACCTGTTCAGGATGCAGCTCGCGGGGATGCACCCGCACGGCTCGACGCACCGGGACTTCGACAGCCTCTTCACCCGCGACAAGCCGGTCATCTTCAACTTCCACGGTTACCCGTGGCTGATCCACAAGCTCGCCTACAAGTTCCACAACCACGGCAACTTCCACGTCCACGGCTATCAGGAGCGCGGCAACATCAACACGCCGCTCGAGCTCGCCATCCTCAACGGGACCGACCGTTTCACCCTGGTCATCGACGTCATCGACCGGGTGCCCGGGCTCGCGAGCCGGGCGGCGCATCTCAAGGAGGAGATGAAGGAGGCGATCATCGACAGCCTCACCTATGCCCACACCGAGGGCATCGACCGCGACGAGATCACGAACTGGCTCTGGCCCGAGTAGGATGAGCGCGTTGGACACCCACACCGAAATGCCCGTATCGCCCGATCCCACCCGGACCGGGCTCGATGCAGAGACGCTGCGGCAGGCGGTTCTCGACAACCTCGTCTGCCAGCAGGGTCGTTTTCCCGACATCGCCGATCCGCACGACTGGTACATGGCGCTCGCCTACACCGTGCGCGACCGGATGCTCGAGCGCTGGGTCAGCACGGTCCGCACCTATGCGAAGCAGGACGTCAAGGTCGTCTGCTACCTGTCGGCCGAGTTCCTGATCGGCCCCCAGCTCGGCAGCAACCTCCTGGCGCTCGGGATCGAGGCCGGCGCCCGCGAGGCGATGGCGGCGCTCGGCCAAGACCTCGACGCCCTCGTCGCGCTTGAGGAGGAGCCGGGCCTCGGCAACGGCGGGCTCGGCCGGCTCGCCGCCTGCTACGTCGACTCACTGGCGACACTCGAGATCCCGGCGATCGGCTACGGCATCCGCTATGAGTTCGGCATCTTCGACCAGGTGATCCGCGACGGCGCGCAGGTCGAGGTGACCGACAAGTGGCTGCAGAAGGGCAACCCCTGGGAGATCGCGCACCCGGACGAGAGCGCCTACGTCAGCTTCGGCGGCCACACCGAGCGCTTTAGCGACGACGAGGGCCAGTTGCGGGTCCGCTGGGTCCCGGCGCACCAGGTCAAGGGCGTGCCCTACGACACGCCGGTGCTCGGCTACGGCGTCGAAACCTGCAACACGCTCCGGCTCTGGAAGAGCGAGGCGGTGGAGTTGTTCGACTTCGGCGACTTCAACGTCGGCGACTACTACGGCGCCGTGCAGGAGAAGGTGCTGTCCGAGACCCTCTGCAAGGTGCTCTATCCGAATGACGAGCCGGCGATCGGCCAGCGACTCCGGCTGGCGCAGCAATACTTCTTCGTCTCCTGCTCCTTGCAGCACGTCCTGCGCCTGCTCGACCGGCGCGGCGACTCGGTGGACCGTCTGCCGCGCGTATGCGCCATGCAGATGAACGACACCCATCCGTCGATAGCGGTCGCCGAGCTCATGCGGCTCCTCGTCGACGAGCGGGGCCTCCATTGGGACGAGGCCTGGCAAATCACGCGCGGCACCCTTGCCTACACCAATCACACTCTTCTGCCCGAGGCGCTCGAGAGCTGGGGCCTGCCGCTTTTCGCCAGCCTGCTCCCGCGGCCGCTCGAGATCATCTTCGAGATCAACCGCCGCTTCCTCGACGAGGTCCGGGCGACGCGTCCCGGCGACGACGGGCTCGTCGCCCGGGTATCGCTGATCGACGAGGCGGGCGACAAGCGCGTACGCATGGCGCATCTGGCGACGGTCGGCAGCCACGCGGTCAACGGCGTCGCCGCCTTGCACTCCGACCTGCTGCGCGAGACCGTCCTCCAGGACTTCGCCGGGCTCTGGCCGGAGCGCTTCACCAACGTCACCAATGGCGTGACGCCACGGCGTTTCCTGGCCCTGAGCAACCCGGCTCTCGCCCGCCTGCTCGACGAGACGATCGGCGAGGGCTGGATCACCGACCTGTCGAAACTGCGGGAGCTCGAGGCAATTGCCGACGACACCGGCTTCCAGGAGCGCTGGCGCGGGGTCAAGCGCGGGAACAAGGAGGCGTTGGCGGACCGCATCCGCGAGCGGACCGGGATCGCGGTCGATCCCTCCGCGCTCTTCGATATCCAGGTCAAGCGTATCCACGAGTATAAACGCCAGCACCTGAACCTGCTGCACGTGGTCACGCTCTACGATCGGCTGCGGCGCGACCCGAGCCTCGAGATCGTACCGCGCTGCGTCGTCTTCGGCGGCAAGGCCGCGCCCGGCTATTTCATGGCCAAGCTGATCATCCGGCTGATCACCGGGGTCGCCGAGGTGGTGAACGCCGACCCCGCGACCGGCGGACGGCTGAAGGTGGTCTTCTTCCCCGACTTCAACGTCAAGAACGCGCAGGTCATCTATCCTGCCGCCGACCTCTCCGAGCAGATCTCCACCGCCGGCAAGGAGGCATCCGGCACCGGCAACATGAAGTTCATGTTGAACGGCGCGCTCACGATCGGCACGCTGGACGGCGCCAACGTCGAAATGCTGGAAGAGGCGGGCGCCGACAACTTTTTCTGCTTTGGGCTGACCGTCGAAGGCGTCGAGCGGACCTGGCGCGAAGGCTACCGGCCAGAGAGCCGGATCGAAGCCGACCCCGGCGTCGCCGCCGCGCTCGGGCTGATCGCCGACGGCACCTTCTCCCGCGGCGACCGTGAGCTGTTCCGGCCGATCGTCGACAATCTGCGCTACTCGGACCCGTTCCTGGTGCTCGCCGACTATGCCGAATACATCGCCGCCCAGGAGCGCGCCGAGGCCGCCTGGCGCGATCCGGCGCGCTGGACGCGCATGTCTATCCTGAACACGGCGCGGGCCGGCAAGTTCTCCTCCGACCGCTCTATCCGCGAGTACTGCGAGCGCATCTGGAACGTGGCGCCGGTCAGAATCGCGCTCGAGTGACCGGCGGCTATGGCTCATTACGGAACCCGCCCTGGATCGCGCTTCCCGACGGGCGCCAGCCCGAGCGACGGCGGGATCAACTTCTGCGTCTACGGCCGCCACGCCACCAGCGTCGAGCTGCTGCTGTTCGAGGCGCCGGACGCGCCCGAGCCGTTCCAGGTGGCCACGCTCGCCCCTGAGGCGAACCGAACCTTCCACTTCTGGCACGTACTCGTCGAAGCCCTGCCCCCAGGCACCAGCTACGCTTGGCGGATGGACGGTCCGCAGGATACCGAGCAGACGGGGCGGCGCTTCGATCCGCGGAAGGATTTGCTCGACCCGTGGGCGCGCGCCGTGAGCGACACCGTCTGGGATCGTCGAGCCGCCTCCGATCCCACCGAGGCCGGGCACCCCTCACTTAGAGCCCTGGTGACGGAGGTACCGCCGAGGCTCCCGCGCGTCGAGCCGCGCGGACTCGACGGCGCCGTCATCTACGAGCTCCATGTCGGCGGCTTTACCCGCCACCCCTCGAGCGGCGTCGATGAGCCCGGAACCTTCGCCGGACTCATCGACAAGATCCCTTACTTGCGCGAGCTCGGCGTGACCCACGTCGAGCTTCTGCCAGTGATGGCCTTCGATGTGCAGGACGTGCCGCCGTCGGCCGCGGCGCGCGGCCTCCGCAACTACTGGGGCTACAGCACCCACAGCTTTTGGAGCCCGCACCCGGGTTACTGCCGCGATCCGGCGCGGGCGGCGCACGAGTTCCGCGCGCTCACCGACGCGCTGCACGCCGCGGGCATCGGCGTGCTGCTCGACGTCGTCTTTAACCATACGGCAGAGCCCGGTGCGTCGGGCCCGGTCATCAACTTCAAGGGCCTCGGCAACGACGTCGTCTACATGCTCGACCCGGCCGACCGGCGACGCTATCGCGACTTCACCGGCTGCGGCATCACCGTCAGCTGCAATCATCCGCTGGTGACCACCTTCATCGTCCGGTGTCTCGAGTACTGGGTCGAACGCCTCGGCGTCGACGGGTTCCGCTTCGACCTCGCCAGCATCTTCGCCCGCGACGCGCGCGGCGACGTAATCGCCGATCCGCCGCTACCCTGGGCGATCGAGTTGTCGCCGATCCTGGCCAAGGCACCGATGATCGCCGAAGCCTGGGATGCCGCAGGCCTCTACCAGGTCGGCGGCTTCCCCGGGATGGCCTGGGCCGAATGGAACGGCCGCTACCGCGACGCGGCCCGCCGCTTCGTGCGCGGCGATCCGTGGACCGCCGGCGAGGTCGCCACCCGCATCGCCGGCAGCGCCGACCTCTATGGCGATCGGAGGCTCCCCGGCAGCAGCATCAACTACGTGACCTGCCATGACGGCTTCACGCTCCATGACCTGGTCAGCTACGACCGGAAACACAACGAGGCGAACGGCGAGGAGAACCGCGACGGCAGCGACAACAACATCAGCTGGAACTGCGGCGTCGAAGGAGAGGCCACCGACCCGTCGGTGCTTTGCGCTCCGGAGACGACAGGCCCGCAACCACCTCGCGATCCTGATGCTCTCACGCGGGGTCCCGATGCTCCTCGCCGGCGACGAGGTGCTGCGCAGCCAAGGCGGCAACAACAACGCCTACTGCCAGGATAACGCGCTCTCCTGGTTCGATTGGGCGCTGACGGAGCACAACCGCGACATGCTGCGCTTCGTGCGCGAGCTGATCGCCCTTCGCCGCCGCCACCCCTGCCTGACGGCCACCCGCTTCTTCACCGGCGCGCCGGTCTCGGGCCGCGAGCTCCCTGACATCAGCTGGCACGGCATCCAGCTGGAGGAAAAGCCGTGGCAGGAGGCGTGCGGTCGGTTTCTGCGCTTCACGATGGCCGGCCTCCGCCCCGGCGAAGAGGACCTCCACGCGATCCTCAATATGTCGGACCGGGCCGCCGACGTCGCCCTGCCGGCGATCCCCTCGAGGCGCTGGCACCTGGCTCTCGATACTTCGCGCCTCGCGCCGGCCGACATTGTCGCGCGCGATCGGCAAAAGCCGCATCCGGGCTCCGCATATTCGATACCCGCACGCAGCGTCGCCGTCTTCGAGGCAAGGGCCGGGAATGATCGGGGTGGCCCTTGAGCTCCGGACGTCCGTCAGAGCGCCACCGAGTCGAACAGCTCCCGCAGGATCGTTGCGCTTCGGTGGAGCGCGGCACTCTCGCCGGCGTCGAGCTCGGGGAAGAGGTCGGCGGCCACTCCCGCGCGGCCGACCACGCGCGGGATCGACAAGGCCACGTCGCGAACTCCCTCGACTTCGGCGGTGACGATCGAGACCGACAGAACGGCCCGTTCGTTCTGTCGGATGGCGCCGACGATCCGCGCAAGTCCGGCGCCGATGCCGTAGTAGGTCGATCCCTTGCCCTTGACGATGGTGTAGGCGGCGTTGCGGGTTTGCTCGCCGATCTGCGCCCGCACCGCCTCCGTGATCGGCGACCCGAGCTGGGCCGCAAAGGAATCGATCGGCACTGCGCCGGCCCGCGCCGACGACCAGGCCGGCACCTGGCTGTCGCCATGCTCACCAAGCACATAGGCGTGGATCGACCGCGGCGAGATTCCGAGGTGCGCGCCGATCAGGCTTCGGAAGCGTGCGCTGTCGAGGATCGTGCCCGAGCCGATCACCCGGCCCGCCGGCAGCCCCGAGATCTCCCTGGATATCTGGGTCATCACATCCACGGGGTTCGAGGCGACCAGCAGGATGGCGTTGGGACAGACGCGCATGATCTCCCCTATCACCTCACGAAAAACCGAGGCGTTGCGGCCGAGCAGGTCGACGCGCGTCTCGCCTGGGCGCTGCGCCACCCCGGCAGCGATGACGACCACCTCGGCGCCGCGCAGGCTGTCATAGTCTCCGCTCAGGAACGTGGTTCCGAAGGCGAACGGCATGGCATGGGCGATATCGAGCGCTTGCGCCTCGGCCAGCGCCGGGTTCAGGTCTACCAGCACGACCTCGCTCGCCACGCCGCGCATGCCGAGGGCATACCCGGTCGTGCTGCCGACCATGCCGCTTCCGACGATCCCGACCTTCATGCTCGCTCCCCGTTGCCGCCCGGACCTGGCGAAAAGAGCAGGCCGCTTTCGCGCAACCGTCCGGTCCCCATCCGGGACCCCGGTAGTCAGAACCTGGAAAGCGGCCCAAGCCCGGACGCATTCTGTCGCTGGTGCGCCGCTCGCCAGTGTCTTTCCGCAGGATAGCGCCGAACCGGTCGCGGAGCAATTTACCGTCACCGCGCTGACCGCGTGAGCGCATCGGCGACGACCCTAACGGCCACTTGCGTAATGTCGCCACCGCGGTCCACGGTTCTGCCGTGCATTTCAGCCACCGAGCGCGACGAGGCCGATCACCTGCACCGCGATGACCTTCACGATCGTCGCGGAAGGGAAGATCATCGCGTAGCCGATGTCCGGCCGCTCCGTGGGCGCCATGCGCCCGGCATAGACCAGAATCGCCGGGTTGCCAGTGGCGCCGGAGGCCACCCCGAGCAGGTCGTCGAACGGCAGCTTCAGCAGGTAAAGCCCGCCCAGAAGCACGATCGCGACCGTGGTCAGCAGCACCAGCGTGCCGATGATCAGCAGAAGCGGTCCCTGCGCCGCAACCGTGCTGACGAAGGCTTGGCCCGAGTTGATGCCGACGCTGGCCAGAAACAGCGTAAGGCCGAAGTTCCGCAGGACGATGTTGGCCGGTAGCGGCATCACCCAGCTGATCGGCCCGGTGCGCCGCAGGCGGCCGAGAATCAGCGCCACGATGAGCGGCCCGCCTCCGATCCCGAGCGTGACCACGCCGACCCCCGGCACCGGGATCGGCAGGAGGCCCAGCAATACGCCGAGCACCATGCCGAACCCGACGGAGACATAGCTGAATTCGGCCGTCGACTTAAGCGTGTCGCCGAAGTGCAGGCGTGCCCTGGCGACATCCTCGTTGGCGACGAGGACGCCGACGCGATCGCCAATCTCCAGCATCAGGTCTGGCGACGGCACGAGGTCCACGTCGTGGCGCCGGACGTGCACGATCCGCATCGGCACGCCCGATGGCATCGGCAGGTCGGCAAGCGGGATGCCGGACAGCGTCCGGTTCGAGACGAAGAACCGCTGGTAGTTGACGTCCGCACGGTCCCTGGCGATGCGGCCGGGATCGAGCCTGCCGAGCAGCGCCGCAGTCTCTTCGATCGCCGCGGCGGTTTCCGCCGCGATCAGCAGCCCGTCGCCGCGCTGCAACCGGATGGCCGGGTCAGGCAGCCGGTTGTGGTGCTCCTGTCGGACGCTCGACACTTGGACCCCGACGGGCAGCAGTTCCATGAGCTTGCCGAGATCGCCGCCGCCTTCGGGCAGGCGCTCGATCGTGATCTCGCCCATGTGGAAGTGGGCTGGCTTGGCCGCGAAGGAGGGCTTCACCTTCCGGGTCAGGAAGTAGAAGCAGAGGATGGGGCCGATCACGCCGAGAGGATAGGCCACCGAATAGCCGATCGACGGGTCCCTGCTCTGCGTGACGTCGAGCGCGGCCTGCAGGGCCGCCGTGCTGGTCATGGAACCCGCGAAGAGCCCGAGCGTGTGACCGAGCTGCACTTCGAACACCCACCCGAGCGCCAGTGCGACGAGGAGCCCGGCCACGACCGCCAGCAGTGCCAGCAGGTTGTAGGTCCGGCCAGGGCCCGACAGGCCTTCGAAGAACTGGCGGCCATAGAGGATGCCGATGCCGTAGAGGAACATGATCAGTCCGACCAGCCCGATCGGGCCGGCTATGTTTGCTTCCGGCGCGATTGCGCCAATGAAGAGACCGACGAAGAGCACCGCTCCGACGCCGAGTGAGAAGCCGAGAACGCTGATCTGTCCTACGGCGTAGCCAAGTCCGATCGCGAGGAAGAGGGCAAGGATCGGTTGCGAGCCGATCAGCTCGCGAACGGAATCGGCCATGTCGCTATGCTCCAGCTTCCCGCTCCCGGAAGTGTTCTCTGCATTTCCGCGTGGTGGCGTCGTGAAGGTGGTGGAGATTCCGGTTCGGCGTGCTCCGGGCAGGTGAGGCTTCACCGCGCCAGGCGGCGAGGTCAAGGGCTTCGGGATCGAGAGGCCGAGAGAGGGTTTGCCATCCGTCGACCTTGCGCATCACGATCTGGCCGGATGCCAGCAGGGCCCAGAACAGCATCGGCGCGGTCTCGGCGTCGGGCAGCACGGCCTGGGTCTTGATCCGGCGTCGGAACTCCTCGTGCAGGCGCTCGATGGCGTTGGTCGTCCGGGCGGACTTCCACTGCGACGGGTCGAGGCGGGTAAATGTGAACAGCCGGTCGCCGGCTTCCTCGAGGCTGTCGGCCACCGCCGGGCACTTCAGCCGCCATTTGCGGAGGAAGACCTTGCGGCGCGCTTCGATCTCGGCCTTGGTCTCGGCATAGACCATGTCGCGGTAGTCCTCGGTCAGCTCGTCGTGCAGCGCCTTCGGCGCGTGCGCGAGCAGGTTGCGGTGCTTGTGGACCGTGCAGCGCTGGACCGGCGCCTCCGGCCAGAGCTCGGCCAGCGCCGCCTCGAGGCCCGGGGCGCCGTCGACGATGACGAACTCCGGCGCCTTCAGGCCGCGGGCGTCGAGATCGCCGAGGAAGGCCCGCCAGGCCGCGGTGCTCTCGCCGCCCATGTTCCTGATCGCGAGCAGGATCTTCTGACCGTGCCGGCGCACGCCGATCGCTGCGAGCACCGAGATCGCCGTCGCCTTGCGGTCGATCCGCGCCTTCAGCACCGAGCCGTCGAGGATCAGCCGATGACCGGTCGCGCCTGCATCGGAGCGTTCGTAGCGGCCGCGGCCCAGCGCCACCCGCAGCTCCTCCTCCGGGATCGTCTCGATGAAACGGCGCACCCGCTGCCGGACCCCGTCTTCCAGAGGGTCGAAGGCGGCGTCGCCGGCCAGTAGCCCGAACGGCGAGGTCCCGGTAAGTTCCTTCATGGCGTGATCTCCTTGGCGGTAGCAGCCGCCTGTCAGTGCTTCGTGGCACCCGAAGATTACGCCGCCCACCAATTCCCACCACCTGGGCGACACGACCTTCCGCGTGCCAGAATCCCACTGTCGGGTCCCTGCATTGCCCGTCTTCAATCAACTATGCGCCCGGGGCGTCCTACTGGACAGCCACTGTCTGACATCACCTCGTCGGTCAAGAACGGCGTCCACATCACCGCCGACAAGGTGACACTGGCAAGTTCTTCGGCAGCTTCGGATGCGGAGAGGCGGCAGACCGCCGACGACGCGGGGACGGCGCACCCACGGTCGCGCCGGCCGATCGTCCAGAACTTGGGATGGGACCGACGCTTACGCACTGAGCATGAATGACCGCTTCTGGCAGCGCTGGCGCTGCCGCGGCCGCTCCGCGAACGACTGCTCTCCGCCCTCTGCGGCCGCTAACGAGTCCCTCGTCGAGCGCACGGGCGGATCTGTTCCGGTCGCGACATACCGGACCAATAGGCTGCGTGCTCCGATCGAGGTTGACGATCGTGCAGCCGGCGTCCTTCCGGACGCCTCTGACCCGGCGGCGGGCGCGGGCCCGGCGAAGGTCGATCGGCCGGCGTTCAGTCAGTTATCGGCCCCGCCTTTCGATCGGCCGGGCAGGCCGTATCCCGCCGCGCCGGGCGCGTCGTTCCCGCTTCCGGCTGTCTCCATCCCCCCGAACCGGTTCATCGCGCGAAGGGTGTTGTGCGCCGAAACCTCCGGCGAGTCTGGCCAGACGTCGTAGACATCTCTTCCGTGGTTCTCGATCTCGTAGCCGAGATGGCGGAGCGCGGCCTCCGCAAGCGCACGAACCTGCCGCCGCAACGCCTGGTCGGGAAGTCCCACCACCACGAAGGCGATCTCGCGCGGCCCGGAGCCGTAGTGGCTCTCGACGTAGAGCGGGATCGAGGGAATCTCGGGGAAGCGCCTGCGGAGGAAGATCCGCAGATCGCGCAGATCGGTCGGCAAGCTTCGGTCGTTGGTCTGGCTCATGCTGTGTCTCCCATCATGCCTCTGCACCGGGTCGGGACCCGTCACCGCGGCAGCGGCGAGGGGTAGTCGGATCCCCGCGGAGTCGCAGGGCGCCGATGGCTTCCGTCGGTGACGCCTACTTTCTGCCGAGGTCGCGGCTCGAACCGAGAGCGACCGCGAGATCGAGCGCTTCGTCGACGGCCGCCGCGACCGAGAGCAGGGCATCCCGCTGCGCGAGGATGACCTCGAGCGATCGCCGGCGTGGCTCGCTGAAGACGGGATGCGCATCCAGCGCTGCCGCACAGTCGGCGAGCACCGACGCCGTCAGGACGCCAGCCTCCGGCTCGAGCACCTGCCGCGCGTCGATTGCCGCGAGGAGCGCCCGCAGGTCCGATCCGGCCGCCGGGGGCACCAGGTCGGGAAGCCCGACCGCGCGCGCCTCGCTCGCCCACGCGCGCGACGCGGCGATCGCGCGCGCGGCCTTCTCGACGAAGCGCGCCTCCGGCCCTGGGTCCGGCAGGTTCAGAAACTTCAGGTTCAGCTGCTGCATGACGTCGATCCTCCTTCGGAACCGCCGTGCCGCACGGCGGGTCAAGCCCGCCCGGACGCGTCCGGGCGGAGGGAGGGTCAGCGGCGCCCTTGCCGCGCACACTGGCGGACGGCCTTCTTCGCTCGCGCCGGGGAAGCACGCGAGGGCCAGATGGCGATCCGGCTGGGCTTGCGCTCGATGGCGACCAGAGCTTCGTACTGCCGCAGCAGCTCGCGTAGACGAGCCGCGTGCCACCGCCAGTGCTCGAGCGGCCCGGGCGCACGATGCGCGTGGCGCAGAATCTCGGCGCAGAGCGTCGCGATCCGCCGTTGCAGGATGCGGGATCGCATCGCTGTCAAGGAGGGAGCCGCTTGACGGTCACCGCCTCCGCCGCAGCTTGCTTGCGGCGGCTGCCGTCTCTCCTTCTCCGGCGGAGCGGGGGCGCAGGCGGCTCGCAGCCGGCCGACTGCACCCCCGCTCAGCCCTGGATGGTCCGCCTTCCGGCTTTCGGCCCGATCCGATCCACACCGCCGGCCGCAGCCACGGATGTCGCGGCGACGGCCTCGTCCGGCGCGATCACCGCGCTGATCGCCGCCGCGGCCAGCGCGGCGCGGGAGGCGAAGCGGCCGGTGTCGATGACCCGGTCGATCCCATCGACGAGGGACGCGGGCAGCCTGAAGACGACGTCGATGGCGTCCGTCGCCATGCTGCCGGTCGTGCTGACCTCCCCGGTGTCGCCGTCGGCGGCGACCGGCGCGCCGGCACCGCCGCGCTCTCCTATGGCGGCGGCGGTAGCGGAGACCTCACAGACGGCACTTCCTTCCTCGACCGCCGGCTGCTGCCCGCCGTCGGATGCCGGGGACGAAGCGGCGAGCACGGCCTCGGTTGCCCGCCGCTTCGCGCGGAAGTCCCCCATGGCGCGCTCGACCGCCTCGAAAGCCTCGCGCTCGGCGAGGAGCGCGCGGTTGGCGTGCAGGATCGTCTCCCCCTCCGCGCGGAGGGCGTCGTTGTCGAGGCCAAGCCCGGCGATGGTCCCGTGGAGCCCCGCATTCTCGGAGCTCAGGGCCTCGATCCGCAGGTCGCGCGTCGCCATCTCCTGCTCGAGACCGGCGATCGCCTCGCGCTGTCGCATCTCGGCCTCGCGCACCGCCGCGAGGAACGCCAACACGGCGCCTTGCACCGGGCCCGATACCGCGACGAAACCCGCCGCAAGCTCGGCGAGACGCGCGTCGCGCTCACCGTCCATCTCCATCTCCATGATCGTCGTCACGAACCACCTCCTCGTCCAACAGCGAGGAGGTGGCGTCGGGATGCGGATGCCGGAAAAACTTCTCGGGTTGAGTACGACTTTTTTGCCTCACCTTTCGGTTGCCGCCCAATCCCGTGAGCCCTGGCGACGGCGCGTCCGTAACCTCGGTGTGGCCGATGCGCGAGAGTGGCGGCGCCGCCGGTGTCCCCGTGCGTCCGAAGTCGGCATCGCGGCCGCCGGGGCCGGGCTTACCGTCGTCGGGCAGCGCCCTCGGCGAGTTCAGCCCGGAGTGATCGCGAACGCCTCGGACGAACATCCACTTTCCGAGCTGGCCTGACACCGACGAGAGCGGCTGCGGTGGTCGTGGCATCCCGCAGCTTCTCGCCGGGGCGGACCTGATCCGCGGTCCGTGTGTACACGCTCGTCACCTGCTCGCTCTTATGGTTCAGCACCGCTCCCGCGAGGCCTGCTTCCTCAGGGGCCTCGCCCACGATGAAGGCGCCGACAGAATTGCGGATCGGGTGCGCGGTCGTCCGTCGGCCGAACTTGCTCTCGCAGTGGTCGCCGATCTTGCGCGACAGGTGGTCGCCGGAAAGGGGAGCGCCATCGTCCGCGACGAAGAGCCGGGTCTCAGTTGAAGGGGCGACCAGCGATCGATGGGACTGGATGTACTTGGTGATCGCCGCAACAGCAATGTCGGATAGGCAGCGCTGATCCGGGGCGCCTTCCTTCGTTTCGTGAGCCGAGAGCGAGATCGTGCCAAGGTCGGCGCTGAGCTGGCCGCCGATCTCGATCCCGGCAAGACTCTCGACGCGGATCGGCGCCTCCGCAATAATTAGCATGCCGAGTGCTGTTCGCGCCCGGGTATGGGCGGCGATGCACTGGCGCTGTGTCCGCGCCCGCCCTTGGGCATGATCGGCTCGCTTCAGCTCGGCAAGCGCCTCCAGACGCAGCTCGACGATGGAGACGACGCGGCCATCGTTCCGCGACGGATGCGCGCCGGCGAGCTTCTTCATCTTGTCCCGCGTTTTCCTCAGCCATGTCCACTTCCGCTCCGGCCAGAGGGCGGCGGCGAGGCCGCAAAGCTGCGAGAGATAGACCGAGGTGCCGCCGATCCTGAGCGCGCCGGCGGCGCAGAGCTGCTGGCGGTGGCGGAGGTTGGCCCGAACCGTCTGCGGCGTCACATCCACGGGAAGCAATTCCGAGCGGCAGAAGGCGAAATGGGCGGACAGGTTTTCGACCCGCCCCTTGATAGTGTCGCGGGACCAAGCCTGGACGAGGAGGCCACTGTCGAGGCCTTCCGGGTCTATTCTCAGCATCTGCTGGGCTCGGAGCCGCCAATCGGCGGGCCAACGCGCGAGCGTGCGTTCGATAAGCGACGCGAGCTTGTCGTGGGGGGATCGGGGAGACTTCCTTCCGTCTTCGCTGCCTGCGTAGAGTTCGCCTCGTGCGGTCGGAAACACCGTTACGACCGCTTGGCGTACGGCGCCCCTGTACGTTTGCTTTAGCCCGACCGTGCGCGCACGCCAGAGCGCCGCTGTGATGCGGTCGGGCGAGATCCCGTCGTCGCGCGCCGCCTTGAGCCACCGGCCCATGCCATGGATCAGGCGGCGACGCTGATGAGGGCTTACCTCCGAGAGGGCGTTCTCGAGGCGCTCGCGGACCACCGGCGGCCATTCTGCCGGGGGGAGCGTGACACGATGTTTCGACATCAGCCTCTGCCTTTCTTCGCCTCGATCGGGATGATCTTGTAGGTCCAGTCGCGGAGCGCCCTGCGCATCCCCTGCTCGAGCAGGTGAAGGTAGCGCGCCTGGGCAACGATCGCGGAAACCTCGGCGTAGTAGCTCTGGGTCGTCTTGATCGTCTTGTGACCAAGGATGACCTGGACGAGCGCCATGGCCGACGGATCCTGGTCGAGAATGACCTTGCCGCTGATATGGCGCATGACGTGAAGGCAGAGACGTAGGCGACAGTGCTTCTTCAGGTGGCGGGCGAAGGTCGTGTTCAGCTTGCCCGGGGTCACGAATCCCATCCCGGGAGCATAGCCGCCGAATTCGGGCTCTCCGCCCGCCGCCCCTGGGAAGAGGTGGGGGTTGTTTTCGGCGGCGCCGGCCGCCTTGTGAGTCAGCGCACGGTAGTCCCGCTGGTAGTCCTTGATCATCCGGACAGTCTCCGGATCGATCCGAACCCGGATCTCGCTGTTGGTCTTGGTCTCGGCGGGTGGGATCACCAGCCAGCCGTGACCAAGGCCGACCGGCAGCTGCAGGTGCGCGTCCGGCCCCCGGTCGCGTAGGCGGGCATGGTTGATCCGCCGCAGCGGCGCGACGCGCTGACCGATCTGGGCAATCAGCGCCGAGCGCGCCAGGGCGGCGCTGGCGGGGGTTGCTTTTGCCCTTCGCCGGGACTCACGCCAGAGGGTCTGGGGCGTTTCGAACCAGCGGCAGAGCGCGCTTTCCTGGTTGAACTGGCGCAGCATGTCGGCATGGCGCTTACCGATGCGGCGCTCGGCGTAGACCGCCTTCATCCCGCCTTCGGTCGAGCGCTTCCAGGCGATGATCGCGGGATCAATGTTGCGCTTCATGGTCTCGATCGGCTCGAGGATCTCCGCCGGCACGCCGGTTGCCCGGCCGACGGCGCAGAAGGCCTCCACCAGCGTGTGCTCGTATCGCCCCTTGACCTGGGGATCGCTGGGCTCGCCCCGCGCGTCGGAACGCTGCCGCCGGATGGTGCGGACGCCGCGGATCGTGGCCTTGATGACCTCCGGATCGAACAGGTCGACGAGGGTTCGCGGCTTGACCGCCACTTTCGGATCGTCGGTGGCCGCTTGCCACGCGCGCTTGACCGAGTCCCGCCAGTTACGACAAGTCCCTGGCTCGATCACCAGCGCGCCCTCCGTTGAGACCGACGTTTCGCCGAGGCCCATCATGACCTCGGCCATGCCGAGTTCGGCGTCGTCCGCGTCGATTTCGCCGACGAGGCTGGCCCAGTCGCTCGGTGCCCGCGTCGAGACCGCCTTGTCGAGAATTGCGTCGACAGGGTCGCGGATCCCGCCGGGAGCGTCTCCCAGTCGACGGACCGTTGCCGGATCACTGCCGTTGAGGGGAGAACCAGGGTGACCGCGCCGGTCGCGTTGGCTACCTCGTTCCAGGTCCGGAATGCCGCGCGCAGCTTCTCACCGTAGGCCGACGCGTGCGTTGCGAGTTCGCGATCGACGAACTCGGCTACGATAGCCGGGCTCAGCGTCGCAGGCGTCTGGCCCTCCCGTTCCGCGGTCAGCGCAAGCCGCCGGTGGATCGCGAGGCCGCTGGTGGCGTGATCTGCCAGGGCCTCCTCGAGGCAAGCGAGCTGGTCTCGCCATACCATGGGCAGGCTTGCGAGGTCGGCCTCGCGGCCAGCGATCGTGGTGGGATCGACCAGCGCGACAGCGCGCCGGATCAGCCCGACTTTGTTGCCGCAGCTCTTGACGGTCTTCACCGCGAACGTCTCCGGGGTCGCTGCACGAAGCAGCGGTTCCGTCACGACCACCGTCGCGATTATCTGGACCGCTGTCGTCTCCAGCGACGCGGCGAGTTCGTCGATGGCGTCGCCGCAGCGCTTGCCGACATCGCAAGATGCCTGCATGGCGATGGCGAGTTTCGCATCCTCGAGCGTCGGCAGAGTGGTCCGAAGCCGGCACGCCATCCGGCGCCGCGGCTCGTGCGTCCAGGCGCGCAGCGCCCGGCGGACGTCCGAGCGCGCCTGCGTCCAGCGCGGCCCGATGTTCGCAGCGAGCGTCGGATCGACAGCCTCGACGGCTGCGGCGAGGTCCTCGACTGGCAGTTCAATTCCGCCAGCGAGCGCGTCGCGGAATAATCGCACCGAGGCGATCGTGCCGATGCGCGTACTCGTCGCCATCGGCGTCAGCCGCACGCAGGCGATGAGGTCCGCGGTGTCGCCGACGGTGGTTGCAGGCTCGAGGTCCGATATGTGCTTCATGACGGTCTTCTCTCTCTGGCTCGGTGCGCCGCCGGCGGCTTCACTGGGGAGCCCGCCGGCGGCGCACCGGCCCCTCCTTCTTTGCTGTCGGGGGCGGTCGTGGGGAGCCGGGGGCCGACACCGCCCGACACCGGCGGTCATCGGCAGTCATCGGGGGACGAGGGGTGGTCTCCACGCCGACGCCGTGCAGACCACCCCACCGCCCCCGGACGTCTAAGTCATTAAAATATCGTCATCCCGGCTCGGACCGGCCGGAAAGCCCTGCAAGGCGTCCGCCGGGGTGCCCCGCGCCCGGGCGCAGTAGTCGAGCCAGAGCTGCATCATCTCCCTGTCGATGCCGAGATGCTGCCACAGCGCGAGGGCGGTCACCCGCCAGCGGCCGTTGGGCCGCTGCGCGCGGATCAACCCGTCGGCGAGGTAGCGGGCGCACTGGCGCTCCGACACGCCGAGCAGGCTTGCCGCCGCGGCAGTGGAATAGGTTTCGTCGGGAGGCGTGATCATGGAGTTCCTCGTGCTGGAGGTGAAGGTCTTCCCGTCAGATACGCCCCGGCTGGCCCCTCCCAAAAGGCTGGTTGCTGGCGAGACGCCGGCTCAACGCCGGTCTGCCGGCGTCGAGAACCCGCGTTTTGAGGACACGCCGCCGGGACCAATGTCCTCGTGGTCATGCCGCTCGATTTCCTTCCATCCTCGTCTCCGGACATCGTTCCGCTTGAAGTCGTCCCCCTGGACGGCGGAGCGGTTTCTCGCTGTCCTGCACCCGCCAACCGCGGCTGGACGCGTCAGTGTCATGGTGGCGGACGGCGATCGCATACACACGCGTACGTATCGGCCCATCGAGCTCGATGCCGTCGCGGGCCCGCTTCTGGAAGCGGAAAGCTACGTGACGCCGAACCGCAGCCATGGCCGCCGCGGTCGCACGAGGATCGCCGCGCTGAACGCAGTCTGGCTTGACCTCGACGTCTATCGCGTCCCGGCGCTTGCGCACAGAGCGCGCCCGGCGACCGAGGCGATCATCCTCGGCCGGATCAAGGAGGCAGGCCTGCCGGCGCCGTCGTTCTTGATCGACAGCGGCCGCGGCTACTACGCGATCTGGTTGATCCGCAGAGTGGTAACAGCGGCGCTTCCGCGTTGGTCCGCGCTCATGCGCGCGCTGGTCGAGTGGGCTCGGCCCCTCGGAGCCGATCCTGCCTGTGTCGATGCGGCCCGGGTCCTCCGACTGCCGGGAACGTTGCACGAAGGAGCTGGCCGGGAGGTGACCGTCGTCGCCGGCACGGGTGAGCGCCATGAGTTCGAGAGCTTCTCGGCGGCGGTATGGCAGGCCGCTGGCCGCCCGACCCGGCGTGAGCTGGACAAGCGCAAGCAGCGCCGCAAGGCGCCCGCACAGAGTGGCGCCGATGCGGGTGCGAAAGCCAAGCCTCGAGGGCTCGCCCGTCGCACCTTCTGGGCGATTGTGCTCGACGATCTCGAGCGCCTTCGCGAAATTTGGGGCGGGTCAGTGCCGGCGGGTCTCCGTGACATCTGGCTGCATCTCTGGACGACGGCGCTCGGATGGACGGCGATCGAGACGGATACTTGCCGCCTGCGTCGTCGGGAAAGCAGGGATCGCCACGCCCGGGCTGTCGGCGCGCGAGGTCCGCAGGATGATGTCGACGACGATCCAAAGGGCGGAGAAGGGCGCCGCTGGTCAACGCGGCCCGGATGGACGGGATGTTCGCTACGACTATGGTGGCGGTCGTATGGCCGGGTTGCTTGGGGTCGACCGCGCGTCGGCCGTGTCGATCGGCCTGCTGCAGATCATCCCGACCGATCTCCGCGCAGATCGCGCCAAGGCCAGTCGGACTGCACGCCGCCGGGCGGACGGAGTCATGCCGCGCGCAATCTGGCTCGCTGCGCATCCGATCGAACGAGAGCGCCCATGGGAAGCTGAAGGGTTCGCCGGGCCACCTGGTACCGTCGCCTGCAGCGGATGAGGGATCGTCGACGCAAGGCTGCGCTCCGCCGGCTGCTCGACGCGGCGTCGGCGAACGATCGCGCGGGCGGTTGGCTCATGCCGCGCGCTCCCCGAGCAGACGTGAAAGCGCGTCGTTGTCGCGGACGAGGTCGGCGATGGTGTGCGCGTCGAGCACCGCGAGAAATGCCGCCATCGCCCTCGAGAGCACGCCCTTCAGGCGGCAGCACGGGGTGATCAGGCACTGCCCACCGGAGCCGCGCAGGCACGAGCCCGCTCTCCATCCGCCGCACCACGTCGCCGACCCGGATCGCCGTGCCGTCTCCGGCCAGCCGCATTCCGCCGGCGCGTCCGCGCACCGTCCTGATGAAGCCCGCCTTGCCAAGTCCGTGGACCACCTTCATCAGGTGCGCCTGCGAGATGTCGAAGCGCCCCGCGATCTCGGCGATCGTGCTCAAGCGACCCTCGTTGGCGGCCAGAAACATGAGCACGCGCAAGGCATAGTCCGTCTGCTTGTCGAGGCGCATGCCGAGATCCCACTTCATAGAGCCCTCTGCAAAACTCACGGATTCCGTTGGGGATCTCGATGGGTTAAGCTCTTTGGCATGAGAAAGAGCTTTGCGACGCAACCCGCCCTTTTCGCCGGCCCCGAGCTGTTCGATCACCCCGCGCTGAAGGCGCTCGACCCGGTGGAGGCGCTTTTCGACTGGGAGGCGCTGGCGGGGCTGCTGGTCGACGAGGGCAAGAAGGCGACCGGCCGCCCCGGCTATCCGGTCCAGACGCTGCTCAGGGCGCTGCTACTCGGCATCTGGCACGGGCTTTCGGACGAGCAGCTGGCGGCGCAGCTGGCGCGGGATCTCTTGTTCCGCAAGTTCTGCCGGCTGGAGCTCGATGCCGCGACCCCGGATGCGACCACGATCGGCCGCTTCCGGGCGCAGCTGGAGACGGAGGGGCAGCTCGCGGCACTGTTCGCGGCGGTGACGGAGCAGCTCGCGGCGAAGAAGGTGATCATTGGCGAGGGACGGGTGGCGATCATCGACGCCACGGTGGTCGAGGCGGCGCGGACCGGGCGGGGGAAGCTCGGCGAGGGCGAGACGGACGGCCGGGACCCGGAGGCGGGGGCGCACGTGAAGATCAATGCGCGCGGGCGCAAGGTCGGGACCTGGGGCTACCAGTTCCAGGTCAACGCCGACGAGGACGGCTTCATCCACGCGCAGACGGTGACGCCGGGCAACGCGCACGAGATCAAGAGCTGGAAGGGGCTGATGACCGGGGGCGAGACCGAGCTCTACGCCGACTGCGCCTATTCGGCGCAGGAGACGCGCGACACCCTGGCTGCCCGCGGTGTCGCCGACCGGGTGCAACGCAAGGGCTACCGCAACGCCCCGCTGCTGGCGGCGGAGGTCGCGCGCAACAAGGAGATCGGGGTGACGCGCGCCGGGGTCGAGCGCATCTTCGGCCATGGCAAGCAGGTGTGGCGGCTGGCGCGCACCCGCTTCCTCGGGCTGGCGCGCAACCGGACCCACTTCACCCTGGTCGCCATCGCCTGGAACGTCTGGAAGGGCGGGCGCTTCCTCAGGCTCTATGGCCTCCGCCCGTCCTGAGATCCCCCACACGCCACCAATTCCGATCTCGTCCACCGAAAAACCTCGAAGCGAGACCGACGAGGTCTCAGCTCCAGAGTTCATCGAACGATCCGCGGCCGCCTGTCCGGCCATAATTCGGCGTTTTGCAGGCGTCTCCATAAAGAAGCATCAGTGATAGATCTTTTGGCCGCGAGGGCAATGCCTGATGCCGCCCGCCGACCGGTGACGGAGAACGCCAGCCGAGCCTTCCTCGAGGTTGTGCGGCGGCCGATGGCAGGCGGTCAGCCCTTCCAGGGTCGCGCCCGCACTGCTTCCTCGATCACTTCCACGCCCCATCCGGGGCGGTCGGGGACCACCATCTCGCCGTTCTCGATCACCGTCGGATGGCTGAAGAACTCGCCTCGCCATGGCACGTCATCGACCTCGTATTCCATGATCTTCAGGTTCGGCACGACGGCGGCGAGTGCCCGGAGATGTGGTCGGCCAGATAGCCGTAGAAATTGTGCGGCGCGATGTTCAGCTCGAAGGTCTCGGCCATGGCGGCGATCTTGTAGCTTTCCAGGAAGCCGTTCCAGATCACGTCCACCACGGCCGTGTCGTAGGCATAGCCCTCGAAGTAGGGCCGATAGCCGCGGCGTCCTACCAGGCTTTCCCCCCCGGACAAGGGAACGGAGGTGCCCCGGTTGAGCAGCGTCATCGCCTGCGGGTCGTAACAGTCGATCTCGGCCCAGAACAGATCCCAGGCCTCCAGCCGGCGCAGGAGCTGCCGAAATCCGTCGCGCTTGAAGTTGAAGTTCAGGTCCACCATCAGGCCGATCCGCTCCGACCCCTTGCGGATGGCCGCCAGCTGGCGTTCCAGCGCGTCGAACATCTCGCGATCGGGGTTCAGCGCCGGAAACCCCGGCCCGACGCCATGGCCCGGTGATTTCGGTATGAACCGCTGGCCGTCGTGCAGGAAGAAGTTCATCTTCACCGCCGGATAGCCCTGCGCCTCGGCCTCCCTGGCGAGATCGCTGATCTGGTCGTAGCTGCGGACCTCCTCCAGCCCGCAGAGGCCCGGATTGTGGATGCGCGGGCCGCAGAAATGCGTCCAGTAGACCGGAACCCGGTCGCGGAGCTTGCCGCCGAACATCGCATGGACCGGAACCCCGGCCGCCTTTGCCGCGACGTCCAGCAGCGCGTTGCCGATCGCGGCCCTGGCATGGGCGGCAATGCCGTTCCAGACCGGGATCGTGCGGGTATAGGCGATCGCCATCGCCCATTCGACGCGGCGCGCGTCCTGGCCGATCAGGAACGTCGCCAGACGCTCGATGCTCGCGCGGGTGCCGCGGTTGCCGACCGCCTCGGTGAATTCGGACCAGCCGACCAGCCCGCTCTCGGTCGTCACCTTGACGAACGAGAACGGGCGCGTGCCGGCATCCGCCTGCAGCACCTCGATGGAGCGGATCTTCATGTCGTGGCCCCGGCTTCAGCCAAGCGACAGCCCCATCGCCGACACCCAGGCGAGCCCGGCGTCGGTCCCCGCACGCGGGCGATACTCGGCCCCGACCCATCCCTTCCAGCCCAGCCGATCGATCTCGGCGAAGATCGCCGGATAGTTCAGCTCGCCCTCGTCCGGTTCGGCGCGCGACGGCACGGCCGCGAACTGGATATGCCCGATCCGGTCCAGATGCTGCCGCAGCCGCATGATGACGTCGCCCTCGACGCAGCCGACGTGGTAGCAGTCGAACATCAGCCGCACCCGGTCGCTGCCGACGGCGTCGATCACGTCCAGCGCCTCCTCCACGCGGGAATAGAAGTAGCCCGGCATGTCCCGCGGGTTCAGCGGTTCGAGCAGCGCCGTCATGTCGTGGGCCTCGGCAAGGTCGGCGGCATGGGTCAGCGCGGCGATCAGGGCGCGCCGCCGGCGGGGCGATCCTCGGGTGCGACCTTGCCGGCCATCACATGCACGCCGGTTCCGCCCGCTGCGGCGGCCCAGCCGAAGGCCTGGTCGATGAGCGCCCGCGCCTCGACCTCGCGGCCGGGCATCGCGGCCAGGCCAGCTTCGCCTTTCGCGGGGTCGACATCGGTGTTTATGCCCAGCAACGCGACGCCGCGCCGCGCACAGCGCTCGGCCACTTCGGCCGGCGCCAGCGCATAGGGAAAATGCAGCTCGACCGCGCGAAACCCGGCGGCTGAGGCAGCGTCGATACGCTCCAGCAGCGGCCGGTCGGGCCAGAGAAATCCAAGGTTCGCAGAGAAGCGCGGCACGGGGGACCTTTCAGACGGGATCGCAGGGCGGCGTCAGACGCGATACTCTTCGGCCACCGCAAGAAGCTTCTTCAGGAGATCGCTGTCGTTGTCCTTCCGCCAGAAGCACGACACCACGATGTTCATCGTCGGCGTCACCGGGATGTAGACCACGCCCGGATAGGGCATCAGCTGCCAGGCGCGGTGAACCATGTGCACGCCGTAGCCCGATGCGACCAGCCCGAGCCGCGTCAGCATGTGGCCGGTCTCGAACACCACGCGCGGCGTGAAGCCGCTGCTTTTGCAGAGGCCGGTCATCCGGTCGTGGACCGGAGGGTCGTTGGCCCGCGGAAACATGATCCACGGATCGTCCCGCAACTCGGCCAGGTCCAGCGCATCGCGTCCCGCCAGGGGGTGGTCGCGAGGCAGGACCGCCACAAGCGGATCGTTGACCAGCCGCAGCTGGCCGAAGGTCTCGGGCACCCGGTCGGGCGGATGGGTAAACACGAGATCGGCCGAGTTGTCCGCCAGGGCCAGAAGCTGCGCCGACGAGGTCGTCCCCAGGTGACGGAACGCGATATGGACGTCCGGGTGACGCTCATGAAAGGTCTTGAACACCGTCGGCGCGGCATTCAGCGTCGCCGCGTCGATCATCGAGACCGCCAGCACCCCGTTCCTGCCGCGCGCGAGCTCGACGGCCGTCTGCCGCGTCTCGGCCGCCTTCTTCAGCAGCGAGATGGCTTCCGGAAGGAACAGCTTGCCGAACGGCGTCAGCTTCACCGCCCGGTTGCTGCGGTCGAACAGCTGGGCATCCAGCACGGTTTCGAGGCTCCTGATCCGGCGGCTGACCTGCGGCTGGGCCAGACCCAGATGCCGTGCCGCAGCCCCGAAGTGAAGGTGCTCGGCGACCGTCACGAAGGTATCCAGTTCCTTCAGGTCCATGCGTCGCCATCCGTGCGGAGGAGCCCTCAAGCCGAGAGTGTGAGTGCCTCCGATCGATACGGATTCTGTATATGCCCATGCGCGATTTGATGTAGTATTTTCCAGGATGTCGATTCTGGCGGGTCCAAAGCGGTTCGGAGCAGGCCGCCATCTCGCCGACCTTGCGACTTCAGCTGGGAGGAACCGTTTGATATGTCTAACTTCAGCCTGACAAGGCGTCAGAGTCTTGCGCTCGGCGCGGCGAGCCTGTTCGCGCTCGGAAGCAAGGGCGTGAACGCCCAGGGCCAGGCGGAGCTGACCTTCTGGTCGGTGCGCCTGAACACGCCCGAACTGCAGGAGGCGCTGCTGCCCCTGCTCGACCAGTTCATGGCCGAGAACCCGGGGATCAAGATCACCAACGAGCCGGTGTCGGGCAACCCGGTCTATCCGAAGTTCATCGCCGCGGTGCAGGGCCAGCAGATGCCCGACATCGCCGAGGCCTACTCTTACCATCCGCTGCAGTTCGCCGCGCTCGACCAGATGGAGATCATGGACGACATTGTCGCCGAATGGGAGCGGCCGGCCGCCTCGACGACATCGTCAACGATTCGCCTACAAGAAGTTCTACTGGCACGACCACTACTGGGGCGTGCCCTACAACCTCGACCCGCGGGCGATCTACTATCGCAAGGATTTGCTCGAGGCCGCGGGCCTGACGCCGCCGACCAACTGGGACGAGCTCCAGGCCGCCGCGATCGCGATGCACGACCCCGCGAACGGCATCGCCGGGATCGGCTTCCCCGCTGGCGACTTCCATATCACCCAGCACTTCTACATGGGCTTCATGTTCCAGGCCGGCGGCTCGATCCTGAACAAGGATGGCGCGCTGATCTTCGGGACCGAGGCCAAGGACGCCAACGTCCAGGCCCTGACCTACCTCACCGACTTCGCCACCAAGCACAAGGTGACGCCGGAGGGGATCGCCGCCTGGAACACCGACGACGCGCATACCGCCTTCGTCCAGGGCCGGCTGGCGATGGGCATGGGAACCGGCCGGGTCATCGGCCAGATCATGCGCGAGAACCCGGACCTCTTCGACAAGGTCGGCGTGCTCGACACGCTGCAGGGACCGAAGGCCAAGCTGACCGCGGGCTTCTTCAACCCGATGTTCATCTGGAAGTTCAGCCCGAACGTCGACGCCGCCAAGACCTTCGTGCGCTGGTTCGTCCAGCCCGGCGGCTGCGCCGATCTATGCGGCCAACCCGGGGCAGCACTGGCCGATCTTCAAGTCCGAGTTCGAAAACGACTTCAACCGTCAGAACCCGCTGCTGATGGAGATGCTGACCAAGGTGATCCCCTACACCACCGACTTCGCCTATCCGGGACCGGTATCCCTGAAATGGGCGTGATCGACGGCGAGAAGATGTTCGCCGCTCCGGTCAACGAGGTGGTGGTCGGCGCCCAGACCCCGAGCAGGCCGTGCTCGACGCGCAGAAGCGCATGGAGGAAGTCTTCCTCGGCGGCTGACGCCGGACTCCCACCAGCCGGCCCTCGCCGTGGGGGTCCGGCGCCCACTCCCCAGGAGAAGCTCCATGCTCCAGCGTCAGCGCGCCCGCCTGGCCTATTACCTCGTGCTGCCGGCGATGACCCTGGTCGTCCTGCTGAACCTCGTGCCGCTGCTGCAGGGGTCTCATCTCGATGCAGAACCAGAACCTGATCCGGCCGAACCCGACCGCATTTGTAGGGTTTCGGCACTACGTGCGGGCGCTGACCGCCGACGCCGACTTCTGGTCGTCCGCCTGGCATTCGGTCTATTTCACGGTCTGCGCCGTCGCCGGGCCTACCTGCTGTCGCTCGGCCTCGCGCTGCTCCTGAACCTCGACATCAGAGGCACGCGGCCTTTTCCGTGCGCTGTTCCTGATTCCCTGGGTGGTACCGGACGTCGTCACCGCGCTCCTCTGGAAGTGGATTACTCGGACCGGTGGGGCTTTGCGAACTTCGCCCTGCTGAAGCTCGGGCTCGTGACCTCGCCGGTCCTTTGGCTCTCGGACCCGGCGATCGCGATGCCCTCGGTCGTCATCGTTTAGATCTGTGAAGCTCTTCCCGGATCATGACCGTGGTTCTGCTCGCCGCGCTGCAGAGCGTCCCGAAGGAGCTGATCGAGGCGGCCAAGATGGACGGCGCCGGACCGTTCCAGCGCTTCTGGTACGTGACGGCCAGCTTTCTCCGGCCGACCAGCATGATCATCGTACTGCTCGCCTGCATCTGTGACCTTCAGAGCTTCGACATCATCTACCTTCTTACGGGGGGCGGCCCGGCCAATGCCACCCAGACCCTGCCGATCCTCGTCTACGTCAAGGCGTTCTGGGCGAGCCAGCTCGGCTACGCCTCGGCCATCGGCGTGCTGATCCTGCTCTTCCTGATGGTGCTCGGCTTCACCAACCTCGCGCTCGAACGGACGTTCGACCGGAGGGCCTCCGATGTCTGACGCCGCGATCGCGCAGCCGGCGGCCGCGGCGGAGTTCAACTACCGCAAGCTCTACGCGGCGGTCGCCACCTACGGCGTGCTGCTCTTCGCGCTCGGGGTGATCCTTTTCCCGATCTTCTGGATGTTCATGTCCTCGTTCAAGGGCCAGACCGAGCTC
>CAVXOH010000009.1:107500-365007 GCA_963763295.1 uncultured Alphaproteobacteria bacterium | reverse complement strand
AGACCGGGGCGGCGTTACGCGGCGGTGGCGGGCGAATAGCCGCCGCGGGCAAGGTCCATGAACCGGGGTGCACCCGAAAAGCTGTCGCTGTTCCCGCGGATTGGCGGGCAGCGGGCTGTTCAGAGACGATTTGAGGGGGTGGTTGGCGGAGGAACGAGGATTCGAACTGAAGGTCAACAGGTCGCCAAACGGGCCAAGGTCCTGCCAGGGCGGGGTGAATGGCCCGACACTGTGCTGGGCGGCAAGCTTGGGGGGCGGCAGGCCCAGCTCGCCGAGCTCGACCCCGCTTGGGGTAATCAATCGCATAGCGATGGCGCGATCACGCGATCATCGCCCGCACGTCGATGATCGGCGGCGGCGTGTAGGTCTGCGCCGCACCGAGCGCCATGATGGTGGTGATCGCGCCGTCGATCCGGGTCATGCCCGGCCGGCGCGACCGCGCCTTGTCCACCTTCAGGTTGCCGGCGGCATCGCTGACGGTGACCGCGTTGACGATGCAGGCGGTCAGCACCGGGTGGTTGCCGTGCCGCAGCCGGCCGCCGAGCGCGCATTCCACGAAGAACTCGACCGCCGGGTGCCATGCTGCGCCAGCCCTGCCCGAACTTCACCAGCGGCAGCCCGGTGACGCCCGCCTCTTCCATGTCGAGCTCGAAGGCCTCGATGCGCCAGGCGTCATAGGCAACCGCCTTGATCGCGTAGCTGTCCGCAGCCGGGCGAGCTCGCGCGCCATCTGCCGGTACCGGATCACCGGCCCGTCCAGGCCCCTGATGAAGCCCGCGGCGATCCATTCCCGGAACAGGTCCTGCTCGCGCACCGGCCGCTGATCCATCGCGCCGAGCGGCGTCCAGAATCGCTGCACGATGTCGTAGGTCGGAGCCTCAGGGTCGCCGCCGGGAAACACCAGCGTCAGGCTGGTCAGATCGTGCTTGCCGCTCAGGTCCAGCCCGCCGAAGCACGGCCGCCCTGCCAGCGCCGCTTCGTCGACCGCGCCGCCGTTGGCTTCCCAGACCGCCCGCGACACCAGCCGCCCCTCGACGTCCGGGTCGCAGCGCTGGTTGAGCCGCAGATTGCGCCAGGACGGCTCGAAGGCCGGGATGCGACGGGCGCGGGCGGCTTCCGCCATCAGGTCGTCCAGGTCGAGCAAACCGCCGCCCACCCCCGGATTGCAGGCGCGCACCGTGGCCTCGGCGAACGGGTCGGCGTCATCGGGGGCGCTGATGACATGCGACACCACGCCCGGATCGGCGCCGGTGGCCGCGTCGTCGATCAGCTGTGAGAGCGGGTGCGTGTCATCTGGCGCCTGCGTCGAGATGATGATCCCGAGCGATGCCTTCCGCTTGCCCGCCGCCGTCACGAGGTTGTCGAGCAGCGCGCGGGTCTTCGCCTGGGCGAGCTCGTCGTAGATCCATAATGTCGGCGAAAGCCCGTGCGCCCGCCGCGCGTCCGCGCTCAGGCTCTCGTACTTCGAGCCGGCCGCCGGGCCCTCGACCACCTCGACGCGCTTGTAGTGCCTCACGACGTTGCAGATGGCCTCGAACTCGGGAACCGCGTGCACGATCGCCTCGACCTCGTGGAACACCAGCGCCGCCTGCTCGCGGTCGATCGCGGCAGAGTAGATTTCGCCCCGCGGCTCGCTTTCCGGCCCGACCAGGTGCGCCAGGACGAGGCCCGCCACCAGGCCGGTTTTCCCCGAGCCGCGCGGCGCCGACTTGATCGCCAATCGCACCCGCTTCCGGCCCTTCGGCCCGTACACCGCGGCACGAACGCCACTTGATCCGGCAGCAGCTTCATCCGCCGGCCCTCGAGCCGGCCCTTGGTGACCGGCAAGTATCTCGAGGAACGCGATGAGCCGGGCGACGCGGGTCAGTCCCGGCCGCTGCCACGGCAGTTCGCGTGGGTTCGCCGCCAGATGCGCCCGGGCCGTGTGCCGCCGTCCAGCCCCTACACCACGAAGGCCCATGTCACTCAATCCTCGTTAGAAAACAGGTTTTCGAGCCGTGGCACCGGTCCGCAATAAGGCCGACCTGAAAGGCTTTCACCCCTCCCCCCGGGGGTGGCCACATCAGGTTCAGCAGCAGGTCAGTAGGCACGCGACCAACCCTGCAAGTAGGCCATCAGTCTAATCGCAGCGAATATCAGTGCGAGCGACGCCGCGCTTAACACGATAGTGGCCACTGCCCCATGGAGCCGGCTCCGGGGGCCCCATTCCGCTACGAGGTAGAACGTCAGGAACGCCAGCGCAGCAAATATAGGGACTACGGCGGAGTACGTAGCCCAGGCGAGCCAGATGAGGATCTTGAGAACGACGACGGCGACCACGACACCCAAACCGACGAAAACGCCGAACAAAAATCCGTCGGGCAGCGACCCGTCCATCACTCGGCCGCCCTCACGCTCGGGATTGGCTCGAGCCGTGGGCGTGTCGCCGGCGCCGCCGCCATCACGTAGCCCAGCTTGCTGCGCAGTAGCGCCGCCGCGGCGCGCTCGCCGTGGGCAAACAGGCATGTGCCTGTGCCGGGCGACTTGCCGATCGAACCATCGCCCTTCTCGAACTTAATCTTCGGCGTCACGAACAAGATCGCAGTCGCGCGCGGTGCGGCTTCCTGCCACCACGGTGCGCTTGTGCGGTCGGGCAGCAACAGGATGCCGCCGTCGATGTGGTCGAAGAACCGCTTGATCCAGATCCTCTTGCCGCTCTGGTGCATGAACGGTGGGTTGCACCAGGTGAGGCCGTGCCACGGAGAGCTCTCTCCGTTCTGCCACAGCCAGCGGTCTGCCGGCACGTAGCGCGGCCCCTCGGGCGGAGCGGCGACGTCCAGGTCGAAGCGCAGGCCGAGCGCCTCCAAGATGTAGGCGGGTGTGTGCCAGTCGTCGGACTGGCCGATGTTTTCGTAGGCGGCCATCAGCGTCTCCTGAGCTTGCGAGATGGGTTGCTTGGTTCGTCGCGAGCCTCGGCCGCGAGCCGGCGCAGCGCGGCCTCGACCTCGGACTTGATCTCGTGGAAGCGGTGCGGATCTCGATGGTCCGGCCGGAGCCGGTCGACCTGCCGGGCGAGGTCGAGCAGCTGCTCGGCCAGGGGCGCGCTCATGGGAACACCGTCTCGAGCCTGCGCCGGCTGGTGATCATGCTGCACCCGGACGAAGCGGGTGCGCAGCCTCAACCCGCTCTTGCTCGATCGCGGCTTCCCGGAACCCCTCGACTAGAAGGTCAGCGATGATGCGGGCCTCGAACTCGATGAGCCGATCCGCCCAGCCCGAGCCTGCCCCCGTCATGGCGATGTCGCGATGCCTGCGGACCTTATGGGTGCCACGACCCGTCGCCGCCTCGGTGACGTTCAGCAGTTCCCCGAGATCCTTCAGGTGCTGGATGGACATTGCGATGTCATGGCTGAAATAGCCGTTGTAGTAGACCGCCCACCACGGCCGCCTCGGCCCGACCATGAGGATCACTGCTGCGAAGCGCCAGCCGAGGCGCCTGCGTGCCTGCTTGTACGCGCTCTCGACCTTCAAGGCCTTCCGGAGGGTTCGGGCCTCCACGACCACGACGGGATCGTCCGCGTCGATGCCGGCCCCGGCCAGTATGGCGGCGATCCTGGTATCGGTCAGATGCGTTATCTCAGAACTCCTCGGGTTGATACCCGGCGGCGTCGCCGGGAGTGGCTGACTTGGTCTCGAGCTGCTGGAGGATCCGCGACCGCTCGCGGCCGGTCAGGCCCCAGGAGTCCGGGTCGAGAACGTCGGGATCCATCGGTCCTGGGCGGCTGCGCGCGGCTCGCGCGTCGCGTGTGTCAGGCTTCCGGACGAGGCGCGCAACGAGCTTTACGTCCGCACACGCCCCTACAGGGGATGTTTGATCCGTAACCCCGCAACCTTCGTTGTTTTCCAATTGGTTACGCGATTTCCAATCCGTAACCGAAGGGGTTCCGGTTACGGCTTGATTTCCGGATAAGCCTTTGATTTCGTTATCAGGTTGCGGAGTTACGGATTGAACAGGGGGGAGAGGGGGAATGGGGGCGCAATAGCGTGCATACGCCTCCGCGACGTCTGTCGCGATGTAGCCTTTCTTCGCGTCGGCTCCGAACTTGTGGGTTCGCGGCCGGACGTCGAAGGGCCTCAGCATCTTCGCCAGACCGTATTGATTCAACGGCCGGCCGTAGCCCAGATCCAACCATGGGCGGTCCAGCATGCCCAGCAGCTCCTGCAGCAGATCCGACGTCGAGATTCGGGACGCGCCATGCCGGACGAAGGTGTCGTGGACGTCGCCGAGCAGCAGGACATTGGTCGGCTCCTCGGCCTCAGCGCCGGCAGGACTCCCGGCGGCGTAGGCCGCGGCGATGCGGTCGGGCCAAGGGCCACCGAGCGCCAGGGCGACCCTCCAGACGGGCGTGTGGTTATCCAGGCGCCGATCGTCGCCGCACGCGGGCGGCTCGACGTCCATGGCGCCGATCCGGACCTTGTTGTCGTTCGTCCACCGCAGGATCTGACGGCGGACTCGCAGCATCCGCTCGTGAAGATCGGACGGCATCCGCTCCACGCTCTCGCCCGGCAGCTTGCGCGCGAGGCTGACCACGATGGACCGCGACATCAGGGTGTCCCGCTGGGATCCGATGCCGGCGATCACCATCGCCGCCCAGGTCGAGAACAACGTCGGGACGCGCTCGCCGCTCTTGTTCTCTTCCGTCCGGATCACCCGGGCCGTGCGCCGCGTATGCCCGGAGTTCAGGACGCCCGATAGTTCCTTGTTGTCCTTCATCCACGTGTCGGCTTCATCGCAAAGCAGCGTCGGCCGCCATCCCTCGATCGCCCTGAAGATGCTGGCCGACGTCGCGTTACTTACGGCCAGCCCGCGCATCACGACCGCTTCGAGGACTTCCAGCAGCGTGGTCTTGCCGCATTGCCGGGTCGGCGACGTGATCGTCAGCCTCGGCCACAGCCGCCAGGTGTCCATCAGGTAGGTTCCGATCGCCCACAGCGTCGCCACATCGGCATCAGCCGTGCGAGCGAACACCACGTGGGCCAGCAGCCGGGTGCGGATCTCTTCGGCGAGAGGCGCGCCGTCGACCCGCAGCGGCCATGCTTCCAGCTCTTCGAGGGAGAGGACGAACTCGCCATCATCCGCGGCGGGGATGTCCGGCTGCCGCGCCTTCTTGATGAAGTCGTCCAGGGCCGAGAACTCGCATCCCGAGCCGCTTGGCGGTGTCGGTGCGCTCGCGCTCGTAGGCGACCTTGTCCACCTGCGCCAGCCGGGCGATTTCGGCTTTGGCGTCGGCCAGGTTGACGATCGTTGCCCCGCTGGTGCCGCCGGATCCGTTCGCCTTGGCGATCGCGGCGATACGCGCGGCGATCGTCTCGAGATCGTCACCGTCATCGGTGTCGTCGTCGCTCATGGGAGTCTCCGAAGGATGGCGAGCAGCCGCTTCCGCGCGGCGGCAGGCAGGATGACGAAGGCCGCGACGACGTAGACCCGCAGCGTCTCTTCCGGCGCGAAGCGCGCCCAGGCTTCAGCTTCGGCCTCGACGCTTGTGAAGGGCGGAGGCGGCGAGCCGGGCCACAGCTCACGGCAGGCGAAGTCGGTGAAGCACTCCGCTTCCCATCGGGTCAGCTGGTTCCACGCTGCGATGATAGCCTCGGCCCGTTGACGCGCGGATGGCGGCGTGAATCCGGTCTGTGTTGATGGCTTCATGACCTGCCCCATGGAATGCGCCCTCGCCCATCTCGAGACGAGCGAGGGCGCGGGTTCACGCGACGGGGTCGAGATCAGCCTGGGCGGCCGCGCGCGCGGCTTCTCCGGCCGTGCGCATACACGCCCGGTACAGCGGCCCATCGATCGCAAGCATCACGGTGGCATTGGCGTTTTCGGGAGGGTCGGAGATCTCGATGTCGCGGATGCACACGGTGAGCCGCCCGGATTCGGAGATCGCGACTGCCGCCATCGAGGGCCCGGAGCGACTGAGGCCTTCCCCGGCGAGATCATCCGGACGACCGGTGTCCTCGACATAAATCCAGGTGTTGGTCGCAATCATGCGTGCGACGGTCCTGACCAGCCAGTCGTCCCCGACCACCTCACGGACGCCCTCGGGGAGAGTCTCCACCATTCGGGTGGCCTCGACGCGATGTTCTTCAGTGGTCATTGAGTTCAATCCTTCGATTTGAGGGAGGCAGGCCTCGCCCTTGGAGCGCGGCCCAAGGGGGTCACTCGGCCGCGAGGAGGGCGGCCCATGCCCCATCGGCTTGGACTTCAGCGCGACGCTGCGCCAGGCTCTGAGCGGGCGGGCTATCGCTAGGTCGATGACAGCATGAACGCTCACGACCCCGCGACGAGGGCTGCGCCGTCTGACCGTCACCACGACCTCGTGCGGCAATTCGACCTGCGCGTCGGCCTCGATGAAGTCGACCGCCTGCTCGGGAGTCAGGACCTCGACGTGCCTTCCTCGCGTCGGCATCACCTCGATGCGCTCCGCGAGCCAGGTCACGCCTTCAGCCGTAAAGGCGGCCGGTGCGATCCGACCGGCGAGCGCACGCGCGTCAGCGCGCCGCGTGGAGGCCGGCAGCGCCGGAGCTGCGGTAGTCCCGAAATCGTTCGAACGATGCAACATTGGCCGTCTCTCCGTGTTGCGCGGGAGACGCTTGGCCGGTACGGTACCGGCCAGCGCAGCCCGCTTGGTGGTAGGCACTCGCTCTTCGACCCCCGGCGCCGCATCAGCGCCGGGGTCTTTTTTTTAGGGTCATGAGGTCACACGCCCTCGCGTCTTCCTCGCGGAGTCACGCTGCGCGGTAAGCTTGTCGATGGCGGCGACGACCTCGTCGCGCCTCCATCTGGTTACCCCGCCGAGCCGGATCGGCGGCGGCATAATGCCGTCTCGCACGTACCGCCAGTAAGTTGAGCGCGAGACCTCGGCCAGCTCAGCGCAGGTGTTGTCGCTGAGCAGGAGTGAAGGCTCATTCATCGGGGCTTGTGTCTCGAACTGGTGGAAATTGGTGGGCAGCGTAATCTCCCGGGTGCCACGAAGCACCGATATGCGCTGCTACCGCCAAGGAGATCACGCCATGAAGGAAGATACCCAGGCCTCGTCATTTGCGCTACTCGCCAGCGATGGCGCATTCGACCCTCTGGAAGAGGGGTTCGGCAACGGGTGCGCCATTTCATCGAGACGGTCCTCGAAGAGGAGTTGCAGGCCGCGCTCGGCCGCGGCCGATATGAGCGCCTTGGCGAGGGCGCGAGGGGTCACCGTCAACGGCCACCGCACACGGCAGGTGATCGGCACGTTCGGCGCCGAGACGGTGAAGGTGCCGCGGGCGCGCGTGATCGATGACGCGGGCAAGGCCAGCGAATGGTGCTCGCAGGGGCTGCGCCGTTATCAGCGGCTGACGAAGAAGGCGGAGGCGCTGATCGCCGCGGTCTACCTCGCCGGGACCAACACGCGGCGGGTCAAGCGGCGCTGTTCGGCCTGTTCGATGGTGCGATCAGCAAGGACGTGGTGAGCCGAGCCTGGCGCAAGGTCAAGACCGACTGGGAGGCGTGGTGCGCCCGCGGCCTTGCCGAGGAAGACATTATCGTGCGGCTGATCCTTGGACGGCACGGTGGTGAAGGCGCGGATCGACCGGAAGGCGACGGCGATCTCGGTGCTTGCGGCGATCGGCGTGCGCCGGGACGGCCAGAAGGTCCTTCTTGGCGATCAGGAACATGGGCGGCGAGAGCACGGCGGCGTGGCGGGCGTTCCTCGGCGACCTCGACGCCCGCGGCCTGAAGGCGCCGGACTTCGTCATCGTCGACGGCGCTCCGGGCCTCGAGGCGGCGCTGACCGAGCTGTGGCCGGATGCGCCGGTCCAGCGCTGCACGGTTCACAAGCACCGCAACCTGCTCGCCCACGCGCCCAAGTCGCTGCACGACGAGCTCACCGAGGACTACCGCGACATGATCTATGCCGAGACGAAGGCGGAGATCGCCCGGCGCCGCACGACGTTCCTGCGCAAATGGCGGCTGAAGTGCAGGGCGGTGGCTGACAGCCTGGAGGAAGCCGGCGACCGGCTGTTCACCTTCACCCGCCTCGACCCGTCGCAGTGGAAGTCCGCCCGGACGACCAACGCCATCGCTCAACAGGTTCGGACGAGGAGACATTACACGGGCGGTTGGACACGACCGTACGGTCGTGTCCAACAAAATTCAGGGCCAAAGCATTTTTATGACCCGCGCTACATGCCGGGGGCTCCGTCCGACCTCCGTTGCGATCGCATGGGCGATGTCCCAGCGAGACCTCCGAGGGTTCTGCCGCCGGAGGTCGGCCGCGCGATCCCGGGCGTCCACATGCCAATCGAGACGTTCATCAACATCGCCCTCCCGGCGGGCAGCCGCCCGCTCGCGTCGGGCCTCGGTGGCCTTCCCCTGGGCGTGCCGCTGCTTCCTTCGCCCGATCACCGTGCTGCCGTAAAAGAACCGCGCCTGCTCCCCCGCCTGGCCGAAAAGGCACCATGCCTGGGCAGCCGCGGACGGGTCCGCACCGGCTGTCGTGGCGGCCCGGTAGTGGGCGAGGATCACCGCGGCGAACCACGCCCTCGCGTGCTGCAGCGCGACGGTCAGCGCGAACTGAAGCGGATCGCCAACGGTGTCGTCGCCGGGGCGGGCATACCGCCAGCGGACCGCCGCGTCCGCGTCTATGCCGCCGAAGATGACCGGGCCCTTGTCGTAGGGGAGCCCGGCGTCGTCGAGCGTGGCGCGGCACAGCCTCAGCATCTCGTCGGTCTGGACCTCGAAGATCTCGGCCGGGCTCAGGGGAAGATCTGCCTCCCGGCCCGGCGTCGAGGCCTCGAAGTCCGCGACGTGCCGGGAGACGATACCGAGGACGAACTCGTCGCCATCGGTGTAGGTGCCGCGGGACTCCCGATACGTCGCCCAGACGTCGTGGCGGCCCAGCAGCGCAGCCTCGGCCTCGCTGCCTGACGGGTGGATGCCCGGGTACTGCCAGATGGGCAGGGGGCGGCTCACGCCCCCGCCCTCCCGTTGGTGGCGTAGGCCGCCCACTCCGCCATCAGCGGCCGGCGCATCTCAAACAGATCTCCGCGCCGGTATGCCCGCTCCACGGCGTCCTTCACCGCGTGGGCTAGCGCCGCTTCCTTCACCTCGCGGCTGAAGCCGGTGGTCATCTCCTCGGCCCAGTCGCGGAAGGTGGACCGGAAGCCGTGCACGGTCTCGGCGACACCCACGCTCCGCAGCGCGGTGGCGACCGTCTGAACGGCCAGCCGCCGGCCACTGGCGCCGGGGAACACTCGGGCCGGGTGCAGCCCGCGCACGGCCTCCAGTACCGCGAGGGCGGCCGGCGACAGCGGGACCCGATGCACCTTGCCCATCTTCGACCGCGCCGCCGGCACCGTCCAGACGCCGGCCTCAAGGTCGACCTCGTCCCAGGTCATGCCGCAGACCTCGCCGCTGCGGGCGGCGGTCAGGATGATGAACTGCAACGCCCGTGCCGCAACACCCTCGGCCGCCTCGAGGCGCGGCCACATGGCCGGGACCTCGGCGTAGGGCAAGGCCGCCCGGTGCACGGTCTTGGTCCGCTGCCGCGGCAGTGCCGCCTCGATCCCTTCCACCGGGTTCGTTCCGTTGATGTGGCCGGCGACCTTCGCCCAGTCGAAGATCGTCACCATCCGCTGCCGAACTCGGCGCGCGGTCTCAGGCTGGGTGAGCCAGACCGGCTCGAGCACGGCGAGCAAGTCGGACGAGGCGATCGTGTGCAGCTGCTTGCCGCCGATCACCGGGAAAGCGTGCGTCCGCAGCCGGCCAAGCCACTGCTTCGCGGCATCGGGCCTGCTGCTCCCCGGCAGGATGCGCGTCTCGAAGATGTGCACCGTCGCTTCCTCGAAGGTAGGCGACGTGCGCCTGTTCTGGTCGCGCACGGCGCGCGGGTCGCCACCGTCCCGGGCGATCTTGCGCAGCCGGCGGGCTGCCTCCCGCGCCTCGGCGAGAGTGACCAGGCTCGCCGAGCCGAGACCGAGGTCGCGGCGGCGACCCTGGACCACCGTCCGGAGGATCCAGCCGCGGCCGCCGCGCGGGTCGATGTTGAGATAGAGGCCGCCGCCGTCGGCGTGGAAGCCCACGCCCAGACTGCGAACCTGCGACTGCTTAAGCTTGTGGTGCGGGTGCTGCGCCATCGTCCTGATCTCTGAGAAGTACCCCATCGTCTACCCCAACATACTATTTGAGACAGCATGACACAAGGGTGTACGGCACCGGACGCAGGATTAGGCTAACCCGCTGCGGTTTCACGAGAAGTCGGACAGCATGGGACGGCCTGAAACAGGCCTGCGTGCCCTACCTCGACACCCTCCGCTGGGTGTTCATTGCGGTCGCGTTCGGCGGCATCGCGGCGGCGATCTGCGCCCGGCTGGATGATTGGAAGCGAGGCCGGCGGTGACTGTTGGCCTTTTGACGTCGCTCGGTGCGGGGAGGCTCGGCCGCTCCGCCGTGCGCATCGCCGCCCTGGTCGCGGCCGTCCTTCTGCTCCTCCTCGCCTGCCGCCGCTCGGGGGAGCGTCTCGGCCGGCTGGCGGAGCGGCTCGAAGTATCGGAGAGAACCAATGACGTGCAGCGGAAAATCCTGGAGGCGGCGGCTCGCCGTCCTCGCCATCGCGGCGAGCTTGCCGAGCGGCTGCGGGACGGCCAGTTCTGAGCGCGCGGCGGCGGCGGTGTGCCCGCCGGTCGTTGCATACGGCGCTGAGCTGCAAGTCCAGGCGGCAGCCGAACTGAAAGCGTTGCCGCAGGATTCTGCTCTCGGGGTGCTCCTCGCCGACTACGCGGTGCTGCGCGAGCAGGCGCGAGCCTGCCCTACCGATGTGCGGCCACACTCGACCGGCTAACCATTGGCTCTCAATTCTTGACCAATATCCGATCTTGCCGATAAAAGTTGCCTGTTTACGTGTAACAATCGAGTACCGAGATCAGGATATCCAAGTATGGTTGACAAACCCCGCCGTACCAAGACCGCGCGTCCGGTGCGAACCCGCCGCGGTATCAGGCAGAAGCCTGGAGTTGCGGAAAAACCAGAGAGCGCCTCCAGACGGCTACGGAGCCGTTCAAGTGCTACCAGGAGCGTGGCGACGGTTCCTGCCTCTTCCCCCGAGGGGCCCGCGGTGGCAGAGCCGACCGCGCGCCCGAAGCCGCGTGCGGTTCCTGCGCCGCGCGTCCGTCGAGCAGCTGAGCAGCACGGAGCGGTGGCGCCTGCCGCCGAGGAAGCTGCGGCGGCCGCCGGTCCTGCCCTAGAGATCGCGGCGGCGCTGAGCGACGAATTGTCTGACTTTGCGCGACAACTCCTTGAAGACAGCACAACTCGCGCCCGCGAACTCACCGCTGCCCGCACGCTGCCAGAACTTGTCAAGATACAGGCGCGGCAGTTGACAGCTGTCTCTGACGCCTGGCTCCAGCATACCGCCAGGATGAGGGAAATCTTCCTCGCGAGGTTCGGCGAGAAGTCCCGTAGGCAGAAGCCGCAGAGGAAGTAAGACAGACAGAGAGGATCCGCGCCGGACGCCGTCGCGTCTCGGCGTTAGCGCACAGCCATTCTCCGGTCGCGTCGGGGCAGCTCCGGGATGTAGCCGCAGCGCTTGAATTGTGGATTCTGCTCCCATGGATTGGTGGTCGAGCGCGCATTCTCCGGGATCGACGTGCGCGCCTTATCGGAATCATGCGCCTTATCCGCGAGCGTTGCGCTTCCTTGCCCCTGCAGTTCGACGAGGCAGGCCTTGGTGAGGTCGGTCGTCGGATCGACGCCGATCGACGGCCCGACGGTGGCGCCGAAAAGGTTCGCGCCCGTGAGGTCCGCCCCACCAAGGTTTGCATTGCCGAGAACTGCATCTGAAAGAATCGTCACCTGGAGGTCGACGCCCCTGAGGTCCGCGGTGCCTCCCCGTTCGTTGTCGAATATGGCCTTGTAGAGATTCGCCCCGATGAGGCTTGCCGGCGCATCGATCCCCGCATCCGGGTCGCGCGCGAGGCGGGCACCGGCGAAGTCCGCCATGTAGAGGTTGGCGCAATAGAAGTTGACGTCGCCGAGCCGCGCGTTCGCGAAGTTCGCTTCCGAGAGATCGGCGAAGGAAAAATCGGACCCGGACAGGTCCGCCTCGGAAAAATCGACGCGCGACAGATTGATCCCCTTGAGGTCGACCGCGGTGCGTTTCTTCCTGGCGCGACCCCGGAGGACCGTGGTTGCCGCCCAGATGTCGGTGGTTAGCTGCAAGCTTTTCTGAGGATGGAACAAGTTGCAATCCTCCTCGTTGATGACCGGCGGACGTCGCTCTTTCAAGGCGCCTTCCAGCACCGGTACCAGTATGCGGAAACGACGGTCGATCTCGTCGGTGCCGCTTGCACCACTCGCGGCCCAGTCCTGCAGGACGAACCAGCCCGCCACGCCCTTGGTGGCGTCGTCCGCGGCGATCAGGTCGATCCCTCTTGCCAGCAGGTCGGTCTGGGCCTGCTCGACCTGTACGTTGCGCGCGTCGTTCAACTGAAAGAAGGCGAGGGCCAGGCTGCCGATCACCAGCATGCTGCCGAAGGCCTGCGTGAGGGTCTTGCGAAACTCGTCTTCGAGCTTGGCGCGAGCTTCCGGACTGAGCTCTTTCAGCTCCTGATTCCTGACCTGTCTACGCGGAACCCACCAGACGAAAAAGATCATCAATAGCACGACGGGGACGGCAATCGCGAAGGCGGTCATGAGACTTTGCCCCCGGTGCTCACGGAACGCATCGCCTCCGTCGGCAGCCGAGTGTCCCTCATCGACCCGGTCCGACGGGTCATATCCACCGACCGTTCAAGAATGCCGCTCCGCCGGATCCGAGCCGACCGGATGACTTGCCCGGGCGCATGCGACGCCCGTGTTGGCATGCGACGCCCGAGCGGCGATAGCCCGACCGGATCGCGCGTCTGATGCCGTATCCCATCTAGAGGCCGAGCACGGCTTCGCGCGCGTCGCGGACCCGCCCGAGCGCCTCTCGCGCGCGTTCGGGGAGTGCCTCGACGACCGCCTCGGCCGCGACCACCGGAATGATCCATGCCCTCCTGTGCGGGGCGTCTGACAGCCGGCGGCCTGTCGTGAGGCCGCCGTCGCCGCCGCGGCTCTCGACCGGATCCTTGAATCCGTCGTTTCGGCTGGCTGATTGTTGATGTGGTGTTTGGCAAAGCCAAAACTGTGGGTCATACAAGGCGCTCCCTCACGCACTTTCTGAAGGCGACAATACCCGAAAAGTGATCGATTCACGAGTGCCGAGTGCTTTGAGCCCTGAACGACCGACAGCTGATTGACTATGACTGCCGGCCTGCCTCTGGCAGACAGCTTAAATCAGAACCAAGGCGCAAGAGGAAGCCCCGAGGATAACCCGCTCGGCTCTCGCTCTAGGCCGAAGCGCGGGCGCCCGGCCGCGCGGGCGGCCGGGGCGGACTGAGTCCTCGGCGGGACGGGATGCTCAGTGGTTCGGGTCGGTGTCGCGGGCGAACTTGGCCGCGGCGATCTCGGTCAGGCTCTTGCCCTCGGCCGAGGCGCCGGCGGAGGCGGCGAGCTGCTCGTTGCCGCCGACGTAGGGCGAGCGGGTCGACATGGTGGCGGCGCCACCCTTCTCGGCCTGCTTGTCATCCCCACGAGCCTCGCGGTTGATCTTCGCGATGAAGATCTGGTCGACCGACATCGTCGCCGCCTCGTCGGCCGAGAGGCCAGACACTGCCGCGAGCTGGCTTGCGTTGCCGCCCTCGCCCGAGGTCACGGAGACGGCCTGCCGGTCGTCCTGCCGCGTGCCGGCGTTAAACTTGATCGCTGCGGCCTGGGTCAGGGTGAGGCCGCTCCCCGCGACAACCTGGGTGGTGCCGGCGAAGGCGGGAGCCGCGGCGGCGAAAGCGATAGCGGCGGCGGCAATGGTATTGACGAACTTCATTTCTGTTTTCCTTTCCAATCTCGACCACGTCGATGTTGTTCGAGACGCCGAGGCTCAGCACTTGTCCTGGTCTTCGGCGCCCCCCGGTACCTCACTTGGTCCAAATCGCAATTTCGATTTCTAGGGCTGCGTTGTTTCAGCACGGACGCAGGTGTGTTTTCAAATGTGTCGTTTGTTCGCGTACTAACGATCGGCGCCGGCGGATACGGGGATGAGCCCAGATGGAGGGCGGACGCAAATACCCCCCGGAGCTCGGCAAGGCGCTGCACCTCGCGAAGGTCACCGGGGCGACGCTGGTCATCGCCAAGCTCGACCGGCTGTCGCGCAACGCCGCCTTCCTGCTGACGCTCCGGGACAGCGGGGTGCGCTTCGCGGCAGTGGACCTGCCGGAGGCGAACGACCTCACCGTGGGCATCATGGCGCTGGTGGCGCAGGCGGAGCGGGAGGCGATCTCGAAGCGCACCAAGGAGGCGCTGGCCGTGGCGAGGAGCTGCGGTGTGCGCCTCGGCAACCCCAACGGCGCTGAGGCCCTGCGGCGCGCCGGCAGGGGCGGTGCTCCGCTCCGGGCGGCCATCGCGCGCAACGCCGACCGGCACGCGCAGGACCTTGCGCCGGTGGTCGAGGACATCCGAGCCTGCGGGGCGACCAGCCTCCGGGCAATTGCCGGCGAGCTCAACACCCGCGGCATGCTGACGCGGCGGGGCGGGCGATGGCACGTCTCGACGGTCACGAACCTGCTAGATCGCCTAGAACACGTGTGGGAGGCTGATCGTCCGCCTACTCAGCGACGACGATCAGCGCGCGCCGGATCGCCTCAAGCCGGGCGTGCTTCACCCGGCGACCTCGCGGGGTGCGCCACATACTGGCTCGCTTGACCACGCGATGGAAGCAAGCCTACCAGACGAGTGCCGGTTGGAGTGTCAGCGCAGGGGCATTTCGAGGCCGACCAAGCACTCACGGCCCGGGCCCATGGCGCCTGGCGCCTGATTATCGCCGCGGAAGCAAATCAGAGGGGTTCGGATGGGACAGTTCGATGACCGAAAGCTCTGGGGTGCTGAGATTCAAGAAATGCAGCTGGTCAGGGATGCTGACGGTGCGTACTTGGCCGCCACGGTGAGGATCACCTTAGCCGCTCAGATATCCGAGGCGATGATGGGCCCCTCTGTATCCATGGCGGTATCCATTCCTTTTGACGAAAATTCATCTCTACTCGATGCGGAGAAGGCTCTGGTGCAGGCGTGTCAAAGCCTGCTCGTGCGCATTCTTCAGGTAAACGAGGAGGATCTACTTTCGGCAATCCGCAGCCGTCAGTGACTTTCGGCGGTCCACTCCCCAGATCCCCCGATCGAGACGTCTCTGCCAACATCGTCTTGACGCCGGGGCGTGGCGGTCACCTTCGTCAGAACTCAATATCGGACTGATCTTCCCCGGCCTCACGATCGGCCGCAGCCATGCGCTCCTGGTCTGCCCCCTGAAAAGTGGCCCTCCCTGAAGTAGGCTTTCAGCCTTTGGAGGATGCCAGGAATGCCGCAGAAGAAGCACAAGCCCGAGGAGATCGTCGCGAAGCTGAGGCAGGTCGACGTGCTGTTGTCGCAGGGCCGTCCGGTTGCGGAGGCGATCCGCGCGATCAGCGTGACGCCGTTCACCTACTACCGGTGGCGCAGGGAGTTTGGCGGGCTGAAGTCGGACCAGGTGAAGCGGCTGAAGGACCTCGAGAAGGAGAACGAGCGGCTGCGGAAGGCGGTCTCCGATCTGACGCTGGAGAAGCTGATCCTGCGCGAGGCCGCCTCGGGAAACTTCTGAGCCCCGCCCGCCGTCGCCGCTGCATCGATCACGTCATGAGCGAAATTCGACGTGTCCGAGAGGCTGGCGTGCCGCGTGCTGGGGCAGCATCGCTCGACGCAAAGAAAGGCGCCGAAAGGGCGTGCCGATGATGCGGCGCTCACCGCCGACATCGTCGCGCTGGCGACCGAGTACGGTCGCTATGGCTACCGCCGGATCACCGCGATGCTGCGGGCGGCCGGCTGGGCGGTGAACGTCAAGCGGGTCGAGCGCATCTGGCGTCTGGAGGGGCTCAAGGTGCCGAGGAAGCAGCCCAGGAAGCGGCGGCTCTGGCTGAATGACGGCTCCTGCGTGCGGCTTCGGCCCGAGCGCCCCAACCACGTCTGGTCCTACGACTTCGTCGAGGACCGCACCCACAACGGCAGGAAGTTCCGCATGCTGAATGTCATCGACGAGTTCACCCGTGAGTGCCTGGCGATCCGGATCGACCGGAGGCTGAAGTCGACGGACGTCATCGACGTCCTGTCGGACCTCTTCATCCTGCGTGGCGTGCCGGGCCATGTCCGTTCCGACAACGGTCCCGAGTTCATCGCCAAGGCCGTACGAGAGTGGATTGCCGCGGTTGGGGCCAGGACCGCGTTCATCGAGCCCGGAAGCCCTTGGGAGAACGGCTACTGCGAGAGCTTCAATTCCAAGCTCCGCGACGAGCTGCTGAACGGGGAGGTGTTCTACAGCCTCGCCGAGGCGAGGATCGTCATCGAGAGCTGGCGACAGCACTACAATACACAGCGCCCGCATTCGAGCCTCGGCTACAAGCCGCCGGCGCCCCCCGCCGTGCTCTGGCCGGCTGAGCCGCGCCCATCAACCATGGCCGCTAAGCCCACCATGCATTAGATTCGACCCGGGCCACCTATTGGGGGCAGGCCATATCCGGAGGCAGATCGAGGAAGAGCAGTTCGAAGCCCGCTTCAACGCCCTGTTCGGTTGTGGGAGGGCGCGGGCAACTGCACGTGCGACTTCCACATCAGGGCCGTGCCACGCAGTCGCGAGGCGCTTAATCTGATACTTCCCCGCTGCGGACAGCTAGCAACTGAACCTTGGATTCGTCGCCATCGAAAAAGCAGCGCGCGAGCATTTGTTGAACCTCCCCGAATGACGCGCACTTCGTTTTGTCGGGGATGGTCGCGGTGTGGGCCGCCGGCACCTCCAGCAACCACACATCGCTTCTCCGATGTTGATCGGACTCCTGCATCCCATAAACCATAATTGGTTCGGCCGGATTTCGGTTGTGTCTCGAACGTGGTGGAAATTGGTGGGCGGCGTAATCTCCCGGGTGCCACGAAGCACCGATAGGCGGCTGCTACCGCCAAGGAGATCACGCCATGAAGGAAGATACCCAGGCCTCGTCATTTGCGCTACTGGCCAGCGATGGCGCATTCGACCCTCTGGAAGACGGGGTTCGGCAACGGGTGCGCCATTTCATCGAGACGGTCCTTGAAGAGGAGTTGCAGGCCGCGCTCGGCCGCGGCCGATATGAGCGCCTTGGCGAGGGCGCGAGGGGCCACCGTCACGGCCACCGCACGCGGCAGGTGATCGGCACGTTCGGCGCCGAGACGGTGAAGGTGCCGCGGGCGCGCATGATCGATGACGCGGGCAAGGCCAGCGAATGGTGCTCGCAGGGGCTGCGCCGTTATCAGCGGCTGACGAAGAAGGCGGAGGCGCTGATCGCCGCGGTCTACCTCGCCGGGACCAACACGCGGCGGGTCAAGCGGGCGCTGTTCGGCCTGTTCGATGGTGCGATCAGCAAGGACGTGGTGAGCCGAGCCTGGCGCAAGGTCAAGACCGACTGGGAGGCGTGGTGCGCCCGCGGCCTTGCCGAGGAAGACATCGTGCGGCTGATCCTGGACGGCACGGTGGTGAAGGCGCGGATCGACCGGAAGGCGACGGCGATCTCGGTGCTTGCGGCGATCGGCGTGCGCCGGGACGGCCAGAAGGTCCTCTTGGCGATCAGGAACATGGGCGGCGAGAGCACGGCGGCGTGGCGGGCGTTCCTCGGCGACCTCGACGCCCGCGGCCTGAAGGCGCCGGACTTCGTCATCGTCGACGGCGCTCCGGGCCTCGAGGCGGCGCTGACCGAGCTGTGGCCGGATGCGCCGGTCCAGCGCTGCACGGTTCACAAGCACCGCAACCTGCTCGCCCACGCGCCCAAGTCGCTGCACGACGAGCTCACCGAGGACTACCGCGACATGATCTATGCCGAGACGAAGGCGGAGATCGCCCGGCGCCGCACGACGTTCCTGCGCAAATGGCGGCTGAAGTGCAGGGCGGTGGCTGACAGCCTGGAGGAAGCCGGCGACAGGCTGTTCACCTTCACCCGCCTCGACCCGTCGCAGTGGAAGTCCGCCCGGACGACCAACGCCATCGAGCGCCTGCACGAGGAGTTCCGACGCCGGATCAAGACCCAGGCGGTCCTGCCCGACGCCGAGACGGCGCCGATGCTGTTCTGGGCGCTCTTGGCCTCCGGCCAGATCGTGATGCGAAAGGTCGACGGATGGGAAACCCTTTCTCGGCCTATCGATCCTGAAACCCTTGACCTCGCCGCCTGACCCGGCGAAGCCCACAACTGCCCGGAGAACGCCGAACCGGAGTTTCCACCACCTTCGCGACGCCACCCGGATTTCCCCCAGGCGGGACAAACTCGAACTGTTGATTAACGACTAGTGCCAACGCTTCTGCCCTCCGCCCTTGTGCTTCACGCCGTCATATAGGATCGCAGGGGCGCGCCACCCGCAGACTATCAATCACTTCTCCCCGCGCAAGTTGCTTCCCGGTGCTGCCGCCGCAGAGTGCTGGGCGGAACGAGCAGGAGGGGTGGGTTGTGCCGCACACGGTTGAGGAGGAGGGCGTGCGCGATCTGCCCGACAGTATCACTTTCCTCGCCCTCGACGCGTTCGGGGTCCTTCTGGCCTCGTCGCTGGTCGTCCTCGGGCTCTGGAAGGTCGAGCAGCTGGTCGCCGGCCTGTTCTGGTAAGCTGGCCGGATGAAGCCACATCACGCCGAGGCTACCCCCCCTGGCCCCAGGATCAGGAGCTTACGTTTCTTCAGCGCAGCCAATGTCGCCGCTCGCGGGCGGGTGAGGCACCATCCCGCCGCCCCCGAGGACGCCAACGAGGCCGAGCACGCGATGCCGCTACGCAAGTCTATCGGGATTTCGTATCGAATGCCGTCAGGAAGACATGGCTCATTCGGGCAGTGTGCTGCAGCCACGCGTTGGAGACGGCCTGCAGCTGCCGCCCCTGTACTTCTAGGAGTTCCGGCAGTGTTCGCGCCTTTGCCAGCTCACGCGCCCGAGCAGCGCTGTCGTCCACGAGTTCGTTTGGCGAACGTAGCCAGCTCCTCATTCAGCGCCGCGGCGATCCCCAGGACTTGGCCCTCGGGTTCGGCTGACGGCGTCGCCGCCACTCGTCCAGCTGCCCTGTCAGAGCGCGGCTTCGTGGCCGCACGTCGCTTCGGCTTCGCAGTGTGCTCTGGTGCGGTGGACGCCTCGGGCGGTGGCGGTGGAGAAGTGCGCGCCGTTACGGTCTCGGCGGCCTTCGGACGGCCCCGCAGTCGTTTGGATGCGGCCTCGGGTTTCTCTGCCAGCCCAGCCCTCAGCCTTATGCCGCGGCGAGTCCGCACTGAAAGCAGAGTACGTGGCTTGTCGGCCATATCTGATCCTGAACCTCGGTACTCGTGTCTTATGCGCCACCAGTCTACATCTATCCGCGAGATTGGAGATTGGTCAAGAGTGGTAGGCAAAATGGCCAGCCGCACTTTTGATCAACCGGTTGGGGCGGTTCCAGGCCGGCTCTCTTTTACCTTTGCTTAACCACTTCATCGCTGCTGCCTTGCTCAACTTATACGGGCGTGTGAGTTTGCGTTGGCGATATGGGGGTGGCGATGCAGTTCTATGGCGCTCCAGAGCTGGCCGGAAACAACGCTCGACGCGGTTACGCCGAGGCCATGGTCCGCGAGCTTGGCCCGGACGCCCTCCAGATCATCAACGCTGCAGTGAGCGAGCCAGGCGCTACGGATCGGGACCGGGCGGAACTCCTCGCCATTTCCCTAGAGATTCGGCGCGTGGTGAGAGGTACACAGCGCGAAGCGGCTTGACCCGATGATACGCTGCTAGGCGTCGATCCTGTTCAGCAGAGCGAGGACGTCATCCTTCCTGCCTTCGTCGATCAGCGTATGCGGCTCTCGGTTGCCCAGCTGGGGATGCGGATTGTGTAACCACCGGACCGCCTCCTCCGCTGACATGCGCACGAGCAGTTTCACGTAGACCTCGGAAGCATCAACCCCTGGCAATTCTCCCTCCCTGAAAAGGAAAACCGACGTCGGCCAACGGATGCAAGGAGATCTAGGAATGGCTGTGTGGACGTTCAAGCGGGCGCCGGCTCTCTTGCATGACCAGGCCTGCCTGCCCGTTCGTTTGGGGGCAAAGCACATTCCGTTGAGATAACGATGTCGTCCTCGCTGCCACTGGTAATCGCGATAGTTGACGCGGTCGACCAGCCCATCCAGCGGGCCGCAAACCTGGATATCGAGGCAGTGTCCGAGCAGCTGCTTGCCGCTCATCCCGAAGCTGAGACAAGCAAAGATGAGATAGCGGACATGCTTTGCATGCAGCTCGAGGCGGTTCGCCGCCACAGGGAGGGAAGCAGCTAGGCTTTTGCAGCACGCCTCCCGACCATCCCGCGGTTGGCGGCGACGGTGACGGCGTCACAAGCCCTGCGAGAGCGAACTCTACAAAGGAGCCGGGTTGACGACACGCCAACCCGGCCGAGTTTTTTAAGGGACAGATGACGGATCAACCTACCTGAGCTCTGATGGTTCCAACTCGAAGAAAGGGAACGTTGGACCGGCCTTCGAGTGTGCAACTCACTCTCGCGGGCGACGCCATCTGTCGCATGAGCGCAGTCGCCTGGTCTCCAACGGCGTGCCCCGCTCGGCGCAGTCCAGGTTGGCGATTCGGACCGGCACGCCCTGAACTTCGATCGCCGTCACGGGCGTCCATGACAATCAGTTGCTCGACCTGCCACAGCCCCAGCACGACCAGGACCGACGCGCAGACCACCCCGAACGCGTCGAGGGCAAAGAAGGTGAAGCTGTCCGGAAAGTCCCGCCCAAACTTCTCCTCGAGCTCTCGCGCGCCTTGCATGCGTTCCCGGTTCGCCTCGCGATCCATCCGCGGTGTGTTGAGCATTGCCGGCCCCTTTCCCCGGCGCGATCATCGCCAAGTGCGGCGTACGGAACCAGTGCCGACGACAGGGGTTGGGGAATGCCTTCCCCGTGACAGCTGGGAAGAAGGGGGCGCAGTCGGGGGTGGTGTGTGGGCTGCGCCCCCTGGGGCCTCCGCGAGTTGCCGGGCAAGCGGCGTCAACGTCGACTCGAAGGCTTGCCATGCGAGTGTATCGCCACAAGGTGCTCGCGCATTAGTATTCTGCGGGGGTACGGCGCCTCACAAGAAGGGGCGCAGCCGGACAGGAGACTGCGCCCCAAGTTGCCTCTGGGGGACGATGAGACGCAAACATCAATTCGAGGGCCTGGTGTTGTGAATACCGGCAGACGCCGGCCGCGCATTAACATTTGCTAAGCGGGCCGCATCGCTTGCTCAATAGCTGCGAGGACCCGCTCCCCACTCGCCATGCCTTAAAGCTGATTTGGCGAGTTCCGCCGAGATTCGTGTTGGCGTCCAAAGCAACGGCGGGAGCGACCTTTTTCGGCGGTCCTGCACCCGCGATCCTTGCGCGCGTCTGGGCTCAATGTGCGCGCCTCTTGCGGAACTGGTGCGGCCACGCTTGCGTTCATGTTTCCGGGGCAAGGTGCTCCGACGCCTCATAAGGGCTGCAGGGGCATTCGCGAGGATCGGCAGTTGGTCCCGTTCACCGGCTTCCAAATATTGCATTGGCTGCGGACGAGCATGTGGTTCTGGCCCCTTGTTTGCATCGCCACTGGCATCGCGGTGTCGGTGGCAAGCGTCTCGGTCGATCGCGCTTTTGACGGGGCGCTCATTCCCCGTTGGCTTACCGGTGGTCCCGACGCCGCCCTGGAGATACTCGGCACCATCGCCGGCTCCATGGTCAGCCTGACCGCGTTGGTCCTGACAGTGGTTCTGGTGGTGATCCAGCTCGGCATGGGCCAGTTTTCACCTCGGATCGTCGCCGAGATCCTGCAGGACAAGCCGAGCCAATTCGCGATCGGAATCTTCGTCGGAACTTTCGCGCACGCGATGCTCGCCTTGAGCCAGGTCAGCACTGCCGACGACAACGAGTTCGTTCCGGGTGTCGCCATCCTGGTCGCCTTCACGCTCGTCATCCTCAGCATCATGGTGCTGGTCCTCTATGCGAACCACATCGCCCGCAAGCTCCGGGCCGCGTCGCTGATCGAAGCGGTCGGCTCGCAGATCCGCGCGAAGCTCGATGAGCTCTATCCCGATCAGCTCCACGCACCGGAGAGGGCGCCGGACACCCTCGCCGCGCCGCGTTCGGGGGTGCTGCTGCACATCGATGCCGATCGCCTGGTCGAGTTGGCGAGCAAAGCGGATGTCGTGCTGAATGTGCTTCCCTCGATCGGCGACTTCGTGCCCGCCGGCGCGCCACTCGTTCGCGTCGAAGGCATGCCGACGCAAGACATCGCCGTAGAGGTCTTGCGCAGGATCACCCTTGATACTGAGCGGTCGCTCGCTCAGGATCTCGCCTATGGCCCGAGGCTGCTCGTCGACATCTGCGTGCGCTCCCTCGGCGAGCCGTTCGATCCCACTACCGCCGTCCAGGCGATCGATCGCATTCACGACTTCCTGCGCCGGCTCTCGACGCGGAAGTTCCCGACGGGTGAGTATCCTGACGACACCGGAACCGTGCGCCTCGTCATAAGGACGCTGACGTGGGACGACTACGTGCGTCTTTCACTCGAGGAGATCCGCATCGGCAGCAGCTCCTCGGTTCAGGCGATCCGGCGGTTGCGGTACTGCCTCGAGGACCTTCAGCACTACGCCCCGACAGAGCGACGGGCGCCGATTGAGCTTCAGCTCCATCTACTGGATTTGGAGGTGGGTCACAGCAACGAGTTGGGAGAAGATCTGACTGCGGCAAAGGAAAGCGATCCGCAGGGACTTGGGAGGTCCCGGACTCGCGCGGCACCTGGATAACTTCATAAGCTGAGGTCCGCTCTTGGCGGATTCTTTGAAAAACCGATTCCGGTAGGGCTTGAGCGCGAATTCAGTCTCCGTGAGGCTGGGTGGAGTGCGCGCGATGATGGGGTCCCGTCTTGGTGCTGGCGCCGGTCTCGTCTATGAAGACGAGCCGCGTCGAACGAGCTCGGGCTGCGCCTCGAACCAGGCCAGCCGTCGCGCCTTCACGTCGGGGCGCTCCTGCTCGGCGGCATGCGCCGTCTTTTTTTCAGCGTGATGCGGCGGCGGTCGAAGGACTCCAAAGCGTGCTGACCGCGACCAGGAAGCCGCTCGCGCCACAGGGCCTCGCGCAGCTCGGCCAGCGTCGCGTCCGGCGTCTCCGTCACCCGCGCCAACAGGAAGGCGGCTTCGGCCTCGACGCGATCCGACCGGCGATCGCCACCTTGGGCCTGCGGCGCCGTGCGGCCGCTTGCTGGTGGCAGGAGAGGACGAGCCGGCGCCGACTAAGGCCGGTGCGCATCGACCGGCTACTGACGCTTGAGAGGTCGAAGCCACCGCTGATACTTCGACTACACTGTCCGCCGCTTCTAGGGTCTGTCTGTTGAAGATTCATCGGGTGTTGAGGATGGTTGCGGCGGCGTAGATCATGACGGCGAAGCTTGCGTCAGTTTTACAGGCCCCACACAATCGGCCTCTCCACCCGCGACCGCATCGATCAGGTACCTAACGCGGGTTTCTGCCTCGGCGGCGGCGTTCGGCGGCAAGTCCCGGTGAAGGCGCCCTAACGCACGGTCGAGGGCATCCACCGTGATCGGCACGCTTTCGAGCAGCGCAAGCACCAAGACATCGAGCGCGTGTCGGTTCGTCTCCACAGCTTTCAAGTGCTGTTGCAGCGTGCAAGCCTTGGTCAATTCTCCCGAAGGGCGAGTCGAATCGAGCCTGTTCTACCCTACCGAAACGCTAAGAGCATCCGGTGCGCGCCCGCAAAGCGTTCACGCTTTGAAGAGTGAAGCATCAATCTGCCCTGTCTGGCCTCCGCTCGTCCCTCAGAGTTTGTCCGGAAAGCCCGCAGCGGCGGTCGGCTGAGCTTCTCACCGTCCAACCAAGGGCCGTTCGCAGCCCATGATGAGCGCATTTGGCTGGGATCTGGCCTTGTACCAGGCGGCGACGGCACCCCCTTGAAGCGGCTCGTCCGGCTTTCCGGACAGACTTCAGGGCCGCGATGCCGGTCGAGCAACCTTGCTCGTAGAGAATGCTTCGAGGTCGCATCCCGGAATCCGCCGGAACCATCGCCGCTTTTTCGGAATTGGCATAATCGTGCCGATCGCAGCGCGATTATGCACGGCTCTTGCAAAACGTTATGGTTGCGTGACATTTGGCTTCCTGTCGGAAGAAAAAACGATCTGATCTTCTTGAAAGGTCGCCCCAATCCAAGTTCTCCGTTCCTCATGATGCAAGTGAGGACGCTAATAGAAGTCATAGCGCGTGGGATTTATGCAATACGGCGCTTTTCTTACACTGTATCCGATTTCATGCTTCGTCTTGTTTCCCGGTCATGGTGAGGGCGGCGCGGAGCAGCTTGGGTTCACGACATTCGAGATTTTTGTGCTCGTTCTCTTCGCCCCGTTGCTGCTCAAGTTTTTGGTCAGCTTGTCGATTGCGCTGTGCTACCCGATCGTCGAACAGCGCCGCGAGCGAAGAAGAAGCGCCAACCCGGCCCCTAAGGTTTCGGTCCTCATTCCCGCCTGGAACGAGGAAGTGGGGATTGCCGCGGCAATGATCTCCGTCGTGCAGGCAAACTATCCGGACCTCGAGGTGATCGTGATCGACGACGGCTCGACCGACGGCACGTTTGAGCAGATCGAGCAGGTTGCGGCCCGCTTTCGGAGCAGTCGGCAGTTTGGCCATCGAGAAATCCGATTCCGGCGCGTCCGAAATGGGGGCAAGGCGCGCGCGCTAAACACCGCGCTCAAGCTTGCCACTGGCGAGATCGTCGTGACCATCGATGCGGACAGTCTTGTCGAACGACACGCCATCGGGAACCTCGTCAAGCATTTCGCTGACCCGAAAGTGGCGTCCGTCGCCGGCAACGTCGCCATCGGCAATCGCAACACCTGTATCGGTCTCGTTCAGCAACTGGAGTACCTGTTCGGATTCTATTTCAAGCGAGCCGAGGGAATGCTGAACGCCGTTTACATCGTGGGCGGTGCGGCGGCCGCCTACCGTCGCTCGATCCTCGTCGAGGTCGGCGGATTCGATGAGACCATCATTACCGAGGACATCGAACTGTCGACCCGACTGCAAGCGCTTGGCTTCAAGGTGCGCTATGCCCCAGACGCAACGGTCTTCACCGAGGGACCCAGCGACCTCAAGTCCCTGTGCTTGCAGAGGCTGCGATGGAAGTATGGGCGGATATTGACTTTCCTGAAGTTCCGAAAGCTTTTCTTCAGTATCGACCGGGATCATAACAAGTTTCTGACGATTTTTGTGCTGCCAATCACCTTGTACTGCGAGGCATTGTTGATACTCGCGCCCTTTCTCTTGATCGCGTTTTACGCTTATGCACTAACCACAGGCGGATTGAATGCATTGGCCTACGTCGTAGTGTCCGGTGCCATCGTAACCCTCCTTCAGATCGTGTCGGATCGAAACGCGCGATACCACCGCAATCTCCTCGTCCTGGCGCCCGTCGCCTGGGCCGTCTTCTATTGCGTCGACGCCATCGAGTATCAGGCGCTGATGCGCAGCCTCTATCGACTTGCCGTCAAGCAGGGGCCCTCGTGGCAACGGTGGCAACGGCGAGGCGTGTTCGGCGGCAATCGACTTGCTCCCCTGGAAGCTCCTCGTCTCGACTAGAGTGTCGGAGACACCATCGGAGCGAGGGTGGAGACGTTGAGCCGGACCTCGTCGGGCCGGAAGGGCAGGCTGCTGTGGAAAGGGAAGGTCACCGAGATGCGCATGTAGGTGGTACCGGAGACCTCGTCGATCTCGACGCTGAGATCGGTGTCCTCGTAGTTCGCCAGGTATTCCTCGAGTAGGTCCTGGACCTGCTCAGGCGTCGTCCCGGGGTTGAGGTTCACCACCCGTGTTGCCCTCCCGAGCGCGTGGCTCATCTCGTTGCGGGCGGCGAGTGCCCGGCCGAAGTCGACCGTGGCGAGCAGGATCAGGAAAAGCAGAGATCCCACCACCGCGAACTCGACCGAGGTCACGCCGCGATCGTCGGTGCGGAGGCGGGGTGAGCCGCGCCGGAAGCGCTGACGGAGGTCAACGGATCTGGACACGGGACTGCGTCCTGACGGTGCGATTGCCAAGAAGCCCGGCGTAGGGGCGTTCCGCGGCGATGTCGAAGTAGACCGACGGCGCCTCCCCTGACCCGCACAGCGTGGTGCAGGAGGCAGCGGTACCTATGCACGCGCAAACCATGGTCGCCGAGACTGCCATGTCGACCGGGTCGCCGGCTGAGGCCAGCACGATGGTCTCGATTGCGGTGGGGTCATTATTCAGCGACATGGCCGCCTGAGCGCCGGCGCGGACGTTTCGGTCCATCTCCATCCGGCTCGTCGCCATGATCCCGGTGTCAATCATCGCGATCAGGCCGAAGAGCAAGAGAGGTGCGGCGATGGCGAATTCCACTGCAGTGGCGCCGCCGGTTTCGCCAAGCAGCCTATTGAGGACGGTCATGGCCTTTCCTCACTCCACCAATGTGACGAGCCGGGATGTGCGGATGTCTCGCACTCCGGTGCCCGTGCAGTCGATGCCGATGCCAGCGTTTCCGCTGAACTCGATCGTTCGCGCCACGATCTGCGTGCACCCGCCGCCGAACGTGCTGCTCCCGTTCATGCGAACGCGGCCGTTCGCCGCATAGACCGCACCGTTTACCGTAGAGCCGGAGTCGCCATTTACCGTGTACTCGTTGTACGGTTCGCCCCGGTCGACGTACATCAGCATCCCGGCGTAGGTCCCTGCGCTCGGCGCACTGAGCTGAACGTCGGCGCCTCCATTCATCGAGAGGGTCGCGCCGTTGGTGAGAAAGAACGTTACGCCGCTCCCATGGACGCTCGCGGTGGAGTTTATCGTGAGCGATCCGCCGTCGATCACATAGACGCCGGGCGCCATGTTCACCGTCCGCCGGATGTCCATGCCTCGATATCGGCCCGGACTGATGTTGTAGGTCGCGCCGGCTCCGCCACCGAACACGTTCGGAGTGGTTTCCGGCTGCGTGATGTCCGGCTCCGACACGTCCGCGTAAGGATCGGCCGCCACGTCGGCATTGATATAGGGGGTTACGCATTCGGTCAGCGTGAGCCCGGAGGTAACGGATACGCCGCCCGAGGAGGAAAGACAGGGCGTCTCCACGGTCGCCGAGCCACTGACGATGACGCCGGCGCCCGACAGCGAGTTGGCGTGCACGTTGCAGCCGACCAGAATGGCTCCGGTCGAGCCAGTGAAGGTGACCGCACCGGAGGCGCTGCCGTCGAGCGCGAGCACGCACGTCGGCTGACCGGCGCCCACCAGGGCAACGGCACGGCCGGGGACATCGACCTCCCCGGATTTGAAGATCGCGCTGAAAAGCCGCGGCAGTCTCTCGACCAACCGAACCTCGACCGCGTTGGTGTCGCCGGCATAGGTGCCCGTGGTCGGAGGTGTGACAACTTCAATCTCGCCGCGATCCACCCTAAAACCGCTCTCTGCCGCGGCGTCCCCGGCGGCATCGTCCATTTTCGACTTGCCGACGCCGGCCCGCAACGCCACCGCCCCGGCGTAGGCGGCCACATCTGCTGCGTTCTGGACCTTGCGCTGCCCGAAATACCAGTAACCGACCTCGGCACCGAGCCCGAGGCCACCGACGAAGACCGGCAGGGTAACCGCCAGGACCACCGCAACCGCACCAGTGCTGTCGCGCCAGACGTCCGGAAACACGCGCTTTCGAGACATACCCGCTCCCCAGTTTACCCGAGGACGAGTGTTAAAAAGCTCAAGTAAAGGAAGGATTATAGATCAGATTGTTTCTAGTGGATCGAATCCAACGTTTGGTGCCCTCGTTTGACGGCTGCGATGATCCTGTCCGGATCGGCGGTCCAGACGAAGGGCTTCGGTTCTGTGTTGTGCTCGCTGACGAAGCGGTTGATGGCGGCCTGGAGGTCGACGATGGAGCGGAAGACGCCGCGCTTGAGCCGGCGCTTCGAGAGCTTGGCGAAGAAGCCTTCGACGGCGTTGAGCCAGGAGCAGGATGTCGGCACGAAGTGGAAGGTCCAGCGCGGGTGGCGGTCGAGCCACCGGCGGACCTTCGGGTGTTTGTGCGCGGCGTAGTTGTCGAGGATCGCGTGGACGTGCTTGCCATCCGGGACCGCGGCCTCGATGGCGTTGAGGAAGCGGATGAACTCCTGATGGCGATGCCGGGCCATGTTGCGGCCGATCACGGTTCCGTCGAGGACGTTCAGCGCCGCGAAGAGCGTCGTCGTGCCATGCCGCTTGTAGTCGTGGGTCATCGTGCCGGCGCGACCCTTCTTCAGCGGCAGACCGGGCTGGGTCCGGTCGAGCGCCTGGATCTGGCTCTTCTCGTCGACCGAGAGCACGATGGCGTGCGCCGGCGGGTCGAGGTAGAGCCCGACCACGTCACGCAGCTTCTCGACGAACCGCGGATCGTTGGAGAGCTTGAACTGCCGGACCCGGTGCGGCTGGAGCCCGTGGGCGCGCCAGATGCGCTGGACCGAGCTGACGCTGATGCCGGCCGCCTTCGCCATCATCGCGGCGGTCCAGTGGGTGGTCTCCGCCGGCGGATCGGTCAGCGTCAGCGCGACCACGCGCTCCGCCACTTCAGCCCCGAGCCGGGGGATGCGCGGCGGCCGCGTCTTGTCGCGCAGGAGGCCTTCGCAGCCTTCCTCGGCAAAGCGCTCCTGCCAGCGCCAGACGCAGGTCTTCGACTTGCCCGTCCGGCGCATGATCGCGACCGTGCCGAGGCCGTCGGCGCTGAGCAGAACGATCTCGGCCCGCCAGACGTGCTTCTGGGCCGTGTTGCGGTCGCGGACCAGCGCCTCCAGGCGGCGGCGGTCGGCGGGCGAGACGTCGAGGGAGATTCCGGTGCGCATGCACCAGACTCGCACGCCATTCAGCTGGCGGGAATCCCCCGCCGGACTCCACCGTCAGATTTCATCCACTAGCTCACATTAGACATAAATTTACTCGTAATTGTAAGACTATGTTGGCGGATGTCAGAGCTTCGGTCGCGCTTTCATATCACTTTGGCGAGGTTGCGCCCCGAAAAGTCTCCCCCACTCGGCACTTAGGCCAGCTATGGGTATCAGGAGCCGGTCGAGTGGGATCCCTATCCAGTCTGTCCCGATTGATTCAACTGACCGTTCTTCGGCCTTGGGCGGAGGCGATGTGGAGTCAACCGGCGACGAAGTGCTCGTCCCAAAGACCAGCGAGTCCGTGGAAGCTGATAGGTGGGCGGCCCGGACCAGGATCTGGGCCGCCCAGAAGATCAGGCCGCGGCTGCCTTGCGGCGGCGCGCAAGCGCGCCGAGTCCGCCGAGGCCCGCGATCAGCAGCCAGCCGGCGGCCGGCAGCGGCACGGGCGCCGCGCTGTTGTAGAACGAGATGTGCGAGACCCCGGCCTGATTCTTGCCGTTCGGAGTCATCAGGCCCGCGGTCGACCAGTCGCCTGACAGCGCGCCGTCAAGCGCATAGAGCGCCCAGTTGGTCGCGGCCTTCACCACCATGTAGGCGGGACGATGCGTGAGCGACGGGTTCGCCGCAAAGCTCCAGGTGCCGGACTTGTCGCCGTCGAAGCCGATGCTGAACGCGCTCCTGTAGTCCTCGCCTTCGACGGCGCCGTTCTCCCAATTGCACGACAGCGAGCCCACGTCGCACTTCGCGAGCGACGGCGAGCTGATCTCATGCGTGCCGAACGTGCCGTAGAGGCCATTCTCCTGGCCGCCGAACGGATCGTTGCCCGGGAAGGTGCCGACGAGCGTCGCAGCGGCGACACACCCGGCGGAGGCCGCCACGGCGATCGCCGCGGCGCAGGCCAGGCGCGCGACCGGCGCGAAGGCCCGACGTTTCGTAAATCCACTCATTCTCACTTTCTCACTCTACATATGTTCCACCTCAGTCGCTTTGGGTCGGGGTACCGGCTCCCACGGTTACGCGCCCAAACAGGTCGGCTGCGCAGGCTCCACCCCATATAACCAAATGCATATTGCGTAGAATTGGACAATCGTCCTCAGGCAGGGGCGCTCACCAAGCTACCCTCCCGTATCGATTTGATTCAGAACAACCTTTCCGAAGAACGAGATCGCATTTGAGAAGAAATCTTTGCGATCAGTCAATTCTCGCCCATCGGCTCCATGACGACGCCGTGCCCTTGATACGTCGCATGTCTCTGGGTCGACCGGCTGCTGGCGGTGAAGGCGGCGCGGCCGGACCAGGAACGGTGACGCTGGTCCACGTATCGAGAAGCTGCGTGGGCTCGGCTACGAGGCTACGAGGGCGGTTACGAGGCGGTGCGCCGGACACGGCGGCCTGGCAGCAGGACCGCGCCGCGACGCATCAGTTCGACTGGACGAGGTGGTGCTGATCGACGGGGTGATGGTGCGGGATGCGGTTCGTCCGGCCCATGGCGGCACCGGGCTCCGACTTTGGCATCTGCGGTTGAATTGGCACGCCGGATGGGAGGACGGATGGGCCTGGACGGGCCATATCAAGTGATGCAGGCATCGGTCGCGATCAGACCAAAGCCAAGGCCCCGAAGCGCGGCGGAAACCCGATCGCAAACGTCGAGCTTCAGATAGATGCTCCGCAGGTGCGCCTCCACCGTGTGTCCCGAAATGCCGAGGATCTCACCGATCGAAGCATTGGTCTTGCCACGCGCAAGCCAGTTGAGGATTTCTAACTCGCGCAAGGACAAGTTCGGAACCTCGCCAAGCGTTGGCAACAAAACGGTGCAGTATCGCAGGTGCATAACCTGACAGGCCCAGTGCAAGCGAGCAAGGGCGTCGGCCGAGAGCCGGGGCGTGTCCGGCTCGAGTTCGACGCCAAAGATGCCATTGCGACCGCCTGGCCCGAACACTTGCAGCGCGAGTGCGTTCCCGACGCCGGCGGCGCGGTAATTGGAAAGATGGCCGCGCTCGCGCTCGCTGAGGCTGGGGCAACGCTCCAAATCATCAAGGTAGACCGGGCCGAGACTGCGTTGCGCAACCGCCGCCAGCACCGCATATCCTTGGGACCGGGCGCGCAGATACTGTGCCAGCACAACCTCTTCGAATCCTGTATTCTCCAGACGGACCAAGTGGGCGTCAGGCGCCCCTGCTGGTGGGAGGTGGTGATATGAAATGCGCCTCACCCGGCAAGCCGCCACGGCAAAATTTACCAGCCGCCGCCAGACGTCCGCGGTGCAGTCGAGGTTCTCGATGGCAATCACGAAATCCATCGGGTCCATGACGCTCCGACCCCTCGCACCAGCGAAACATGACCTGCGGCCATTACGAGTGCTGCGCTCGTCTGCGTCAAGCACCATATAGACGAGGGAGAACCGCACCTTTCGCTCTGCCGAGCGCCCGAGCGACTTCACGAGGTGCTCGGAAGCTGGTGTGAGGCCAGACTGGGCGAAGTAGACGCCTCGACAACGCGATGACTGAAGCAGTGGCGCTGGCATTTCGCCTCATCGTTCGGTGCCGAGCTTCGCCGACAGCCGATGGGACGCACCTCCTTTAATTTCAATAATTTAAGCCCCAGAGAATACTCGACCGCAGTCCCCGTTGCTCCGCCAACGCCTCCCGCAAACTCATTCTCCGCCCTGGTGCGTCGGCGAATTTTCTCGTTGTTTTCGAGGGTTGTAGCGTCGGGGCTGTTCACGGCGGTCGCGCACTTGGGCCTAAAATCCGTTCTCTCCAGGCCGGAACTCTCTGGACCTGTTCACTCGCCTGTTTTGGTGAACAGCCTTAAGGTATTGATTTTGCCAAATAGTTTTCAGCGGGTTTCTCACAAAGTTTATTTTCAGGGTTTGAGGTGCAAGCGAGTTTGCGGTCGAACTCATGCTCTTCGACGCGCCCGTGGTCATGGCATGGGCGCTGTTTCCCGGCGAGGTTGCCTATGTCTGGCATGGGGCGCTGCACGCGGCCGAGGTTTCCGAGAGCCTCGACGCCTGCGGCTTCGCGATCCGGAGCCAGATCATCTGGGCGAAGGAGCGCCTGGTGCTCAGCCGCGGCGACTATCACTGGCAGCACGAGCCCTGCTTCTACGCGGTGAGGTCCGGCGGCAAGGGCCACTGGAACGGTGACCGCAAGCAGACGACGCTCTGGCACATCCCGAGCCGCGACCAGGAGGAGCCGCGGGGTCCGGCTCGGCCACCCGAACGGCGCGGCGGCGCCGAGGCGGGCCGGTGCGTCCGGACGTCGTCGGGCAGACATGATCGACCGTACCCGATAAAACGGCCCGAAAACGGACCATGACGAGTCTGGGCGTTTCCGCCACGGCAATTCCGGGCGACCCGAGGGGCGCGCCATAAGGCGACTCTCGCGCTTGCGCTTCTGAATTGTTACCTGACACGTTACCTTTGCCGGTCGGCTTTAGCGCATCTGTCAACTGAATCATTGATATTTATGGTGCCCGGGGGCGGATTTGAACCACCGACACGCGGATTTTCAGTCCGCTGCTCTACCCCTGAGCTACCCGGGCGCGCGGGGACCCGGGGCGGGCCGCCGCATGGCGCCGCTGACTAGGCCAGCGGCGGCTCCCTGTCCAGAGGAAATCGCGGGCGCGGCCCCGGCGGCCAGCAGCGACGGCTAATCCTGACCATTTTACTGGCCATATGGATTCCATACGCATTCCATACGCGTTCCATATGCTGCCATTGCCGCCTCAGAGCCGGCGGCCGCGCAGCAGGAGCGGCAGGTCGCCAGCGGCGCCGGCGGCCTCCGCGATCAGCGCCCGGCGCAGCGGCGGCAGCCGGTTCACCAGCCCGAGCCCGAGGTCGCGGCCGAGGCGCAGCAGAGGATTGTCGTTCGAGAACAACCGGTTGAGCCCGTCGGTCGCGGCGGCCAGCACCGCGGTGTCGAACCGCCGCCAGCGCTGGTACTCGCCGAGCACGTCGGCCGCGCCGATGTCCTGACCGCGGCGGTGCGCCGCCACCACCACCTCCGCCAGCGCCGCCACGTCGCGAAGCCCGAGGTTCAGCCCCTGCCCCGCCAGCGGATGGATCCCATGCGCCGCATCCCCCGCCAGCGCCAGCCGCGGCGCCACCCAGGCCTCGGCCAGCGACAGCCCGAGCGGGTAGCTGTAGCGCGCGCCCTCGAGGGCGATATCGCCGAGAAAGTCGCCGAACCGCGGCCGGAGCGCCGCGAGGTAGCCCTCCTCGTCGAGCCGCATGATCGCGCCCGCCCGCGCGCTCGCCTCGGTCCAGACGATCGAGCTGCGCTCGCCGGGCAGCGGCAGGATGGCGAGCGGCCCCTCGGGCATGAAGAACTGATGCGCGATCCCGCCGTGCGGCCGCTCGTGCGCGACCGCGCAGACGAGCGAGGTCTGCCCGTACTCCCAGCCGCGCCGCCGGATGCCGGCGCGGCGCGCGACCTCGCTCCCCCGTCCGTCGCAGGCGACGAGCAGCGCACCCTCGCGCGTGCTGCCGTCCTCGAGCGTCACCGCGATCCCGCCGGGCGTCGCGGCCTGGCCGGTCACACGGACCGGCGCGCGGAACTCGACCGCGGGCGAGCCCTGCATCGCCGCTGCCAGCGCCGCCCTGAGGTAGCGGTCCTCGAGGATGTGGCCCATCGGCCCCTCCTCGATCTCGTGCTGGTCGAAGTGCAGGAACAGCCGCGACGGACCCTCGCCGGCGCGCCCGTCGCTGATCTTGATCGCCTCGATCGGCTGCGCCCGCTCGGCCAGCCCGGCCCAGAGCCCGAGCGCGCCGAGCATCCGCCGCGAGCCGAGCGCCAGCGCATAGGCGCGCCCGTCGAAGTCCGGCGCGGCCCGTCGCCGCCGGGCTGCCGGCGTCGAGCACGAGGCTCGTCAACCCGCCCTGCGCCAGCGCCAGCGCCAGCACCGGCCCGTTGAGCCCGCCGCCGACGATCAGGACGTCGCAATCCCTTGCCATGGGAGGCAGTATCGGCCGGGCAAGCCGATTGTCCAGCCGCCGCCGCGCCGCTAGGCTGCCGCCAGCAACGGCGGGGGCCGAATGTCGGAGAGCTGGCTCTGGATGACGGCGGCCGATCTCGGCCGCGGCATCGCGTCGGGCGCGATCGACCCGCGCGAGCTCGCCGAGGTCTACCTCGGCGCCATCGACGGCCACCCGCAGGCGCCGGCGATCTACGCCCGCACGACCCCGGAGCGCGCCCGCACCGAGGCCGACGCCGCCGCCGGACGCGCCCGCGCCGGGCTGCGCCGGGGTCCGCTCGACGGCGTGCCGGTCAGCTGGAAGGACAACTTCGACACCGCCGGCACCGCCACCGAGGCCGGCTCCGCGCTCCTCGCCGGCCGGGTGCCCGAGCGCGACGCCGCCGTCCTCGCCACCGCGACCCGCGCCGGGCTCGTCTGCCTCGGCAAGACCCACCTGACCGAGCTCGCCTACTCCGTGCTCGGGCTCAACCCGGTCACCGCCACGCCGCCCAACATCAACGACCCCGAGCTCGCTCCCGGCGGCTCGTCGTCGGGCGCCGCCGCCTCCGTCGCCTTCGGCCTCGCAGCGGCGGCGATCGGCTCGGACACCGCCGGCTCGGTGCGGGTGCCGGCCGGCTGGAACGACCTCGTCGGGCTGAAGACCACGCACGGCGCGCTGCCGCTCGACGGCGTCGTGCCGCTGCGCCCCGAGTTCGACACCGTCGGGCCGCTCTGCCGCTCGGTCGAGGACGCGGCCCTCCTCCTCGCCGCCTTGGACGGAGGCAGCCCGCCCGACCTGACCGGCGCCGGGCTGGACGGCGTCCGGCTCCTCGCCCTCGACGCGCCCGACGTCCTGCCCACCCGCGATGCCCCCCGCGCGGCGTTCGAGACGGATCTCGCACGACTGACGGCGGCCGGCGCGCGGGTCGAGCGAGGCGCGCCGCCGGCGGTCGCCGAGACCCTCGCCCTCGGACCCGTGATCGCGGCGCCCGAGGCCTACGCGACTTGGCGCGACGCGATCGAGGCGCGCCCGGAGGTGATGTTCGCCCCCGTCCGCGACCGCTTCCGCGCCGGTGCCGGCCGGGCCGCGGACGACTACATCGCGGCCTGGCAGGCGCTGAGGCGGGTGCGGCGGGAGTGGCACGCGGCCGTCGCGGGCTTCGATGCCGTCACCCTGCCGACCACCGCCAACCTGCCGCCCGAAGTCGACCGCCTCTTCGCCGACCCCGACCTCTTCGCGACCGAGAACCTGCTCGCGCTCCGCAACCCCAACCTCGCCAGTCTGCTCGGCCTCTGCGCCATCACGCTTCCCGGCGGCACCCCCGCCTGCGGGCTGACGCTCATGGCCGCTCCGGGCGACGAACCGCGCCTGTTGCGCCTCGCCGCCGCGGTGGAGCGGGCGCTTGCATAGTGCACCGCAAAATACTGGACCCGGAGGTACTTGCAGGCTAAAGTCCGTGCTGAACGGGGCATGACAGACCCCGGCTGACGAGGCACGAGCATGCAGTTTCCCGCGCGGTTCGCAGACCTGCCGGAATACGCCTTTCCGCGCCTGCGGCGACTGCTCGCGGGGACGCTCCCGGGCGGGCCCGAGCTCGCCATGACCATCGGCGAGCCCAAGCACCCGCTGCCCGATCTCGTCGCGCGGACGATCGCCGCGCACGCGGGCGAGTTCGCGCTCTATCCCCCGAACGAGGGCGCGCCCGAGCTGCGCGACGCCATCGCCGGCTGGCTCGGCCGCCGCTACGGCGTCGCCGTCGACCCGGAGACCCAGCTGATCGCGCTCAACGGCACCCGCGAAGGCCTGTTCAACGCCGCCCTCGCGCTCTCGCCCGAGGAGAAGTCCGGCGCCCGGCCGGCGATCCTGATGCCGAACCCGTTCTACCAGGCCTACGGCGCCGCCGCGCTCGCGGTCGGGGCCGAGCCGGTGCCGGTGGCGGCGACCGCCGAGACCGGCTTCCTCCCCGACTACGCGAGCCTGCCGGCCGCCCTCCTCGACCGCGTCACCCTCTGCTACATCTGCTCGCCGGCGAACCCCCAGGGCGCCGTCGCCGACGCCACCTGGTGGCACGACCTCCTCGCGCTCGCCGAGCGGCACGACTTCCGCATCCTCGCCGACGAATGCTACGGCGAGATCTACCGCGACACCCCCCCGCCCGGCGCGATCGAGATCGCCGCTGCGGCCGGAGCCGACCCCGAGCGCGTCGTGGTCTTCAACTCGCTCTCGAAACGCTCGAACGCTCCTGGCCTGCGCTCGGGCTTCGCCGCCGGCGGGCCGCGCGCGATCGCGGCGCTCCGCCAGCTCCGCGCCTATGGCGGCGCCCCCCTTCCCCTGCCGCTGCAGCGCGCCGCCACCGCGCTCTGGAACGACGAAGCCCACGTCACGGCGAGCCGCGCGCTCTACCACGCGAAGTTCGCGCTCGCCGACCGGATCCTCGGCAACATGCCGGGCTACGCCGCCCCGGAGGCGGGCTTCTTCCTCTGGCTCCGGGTCGGCGACGGCGAGGCGGCGGCGCTCAGGCTCTGGCGCGAGACCGGCGTCCGGGTGCTCCCCGGCGGCTACCTCGGCCGCGCCACGCCGGCCGGGCCGAACCCCGGCGATCCCTACATCCGCGTGGCGCTGGTCGCCGACGCCGCGCAGGTCGAGCGCGGGCTCCAGGCGATCCGCGCGACGCTTGCGCAAGCGGTACCAGAGGAAAAGGTCGAGTAAAGATGGCAGCACGCAGCAAGGCCCGGCGCCGCGCGCCCCTGATGGAGAGCGACACCGAGGAGGCGCTTCGCCGCCGCGGCACCGAGCTCGTCGGCCTCGTGCTGATCGGAGTCGCCGCGCTCGCCGCCGTCATCATCTGGACCTACTCGCCCGACGACCCGAGCCTCTTCAGCGCCACCGACGCCGCGCCGCAGAACGCGCTCGGCCTCGTCGGCGCCTCGCTCGCCGACCCGCTACGCCGCGCGCTCGGCTGGGCCGCCTACGGCATCGCCGCCGCCTTCGCGGTCTGGGGCCTGCGCTTCGTCCTGCACTTGGGCGAAGGCCGCGCGGTCGGCCGCGCCATCGCCGTGCCGGTCGCGCTTCTCGTCGGCGCCACCTTCGCCGCCAGCCACGTGCCGCCGGCGGCCTGGACCGACGACTACGGCCTCGGCGGCCTGCTCGGCGACGCGGTGCTGAGCGCGCTCCTCGGCCTGTCGCCGCTCGACCTCACGCTCTCGCTCCGCATCGCCACCGTCGCCCTCGCGCTCGCCTTCGTTGCGACCGCCGGCTACGCGCTCGGCGTCACCTGGGCCGAGGCGCGCGGCTTCCTGCGCTTCCTCGGCCAGGGCTCGGTCGTGCTCTACGCCGGCGCCTACGGCCTGACCGGGCGCGCGGTCTCCGGCGCCGCCGACGGCGCACGCGCCGCCCGCAACGCCGCCGCCGACGCCCGCGCCCGCCGCGCCGCCCAGCTCGAGCCGACCCTGCCGCGCCCGGCCGCCTCCGGCGCGATCCCCCGCTTCGACCCGGCGGCGCTGCGCTCCTCCGAGGACAGCGTGATGGCCAAGATCACCGCCGCCGTGCGCGCCCGCGCCGAGGCCGAGGCCGGCCGCGCGGGGTCCCGCGCCGTTCCGCCCCTGACCGACACCGACCTCGCCGTGCTCGAGCGCGACGTGCCGCCCGGACCCGACGGCCCGCCCGAGCCGCGCGTCCATTCGGCGAAGCCACGCCCGCTTCCGAAGAGCGCCCGCGCCCGCTCCGAGGAGGAGCCCGAGCTCGCTCTCGACCCCGACGCCCCCGCGGCCTGGCGCACCCCGCCGCTCTCGCTGCTGCAGAGCCCCTCGACCATCGTCCGCCACCACCTGTCGAACGATGCGCTCGAGGAGAACGCCCGCATGCTCGAGAACGTGCTCGACGACTACGGCGTGCGCGGCGAGATCGTCTCGATCCGACCCGGCCCCGTCGTCACCATGTACGAGCTCGAGCCCGCCGCCGGCCTCAAGGCCTCGCGCGTCATCGGCCTCTCCGACGACATCGCCCGCTCGATGTCGGCCCTCGCCTGCCGCTGCTCGACCATCCCCGGCCGCTCGGTGATCGGCATCGAGCTGCCGAACGAGCTGCGCGAGAGGGTCCTGCTGCGCGAGATCCTGGCCGCCAAAGCCTGGGGCGACAGCGCCCACGCGCTCCCCCTCGCGCTCGGCAAGGACATCGGCGGCGAGCCGGTGGTGGCGAACCTCGCCCGCATGCCGCACCTGCTGATCGCCGGCACCACCGGCTCGGGCAAGTCGGTCGCGATCAACACCATGATCCTGTCGCTCCTCTACAAGCTCTCGCCCGCCGAGTGCCGGCTGATCATGATCGACCCGAAGATGCTCGAGCTCTCGGTCTACGACGGCATCCCGCACCTTCTCTCCCCCGTCGTCACCGACCCGAAGAAGGCCGTCGTGGCGCTGAAGTGGACGGTCGCCGAGATGGAGGAGCGCTACCGCAAGATGTCGAAGATGGGCGTGCGCAACATCGACGGCTACAACGCCCGGGTGAAGGACGCCCTCGGGCGCGGCGAGGCCTTCACCCGCACCGTGCAGACCGGGTTCGACGACGAGACCGGCGAGCCGGTGTTCGAGACCGAGGAGTTCCACCCGCAAGCGATGCCCTTCATCGTCGTCATCGTCGACGAGATGGCCGACCTGATGATGGTCGCCGGCAAGGAGATCGAGGCCTGCATCCAGCGCCTCGCCCAGATGGCGCGCGCCTCCGGCATCCACCTGATCATGGCGACCCAGCGCCCGTCGGTCGACGTCATCACCGGCACGATCAAGGCGAACTTCCCGACCCGCATCTCCTTCCAGGTCACCTCGAAGATCGACAGCCGCACCATCCTCGGCGAGATGGGCGCCGAGCAGCTGCTCGGCCAGGGCGACATGCTCTACATGGCCGGCGGCGGCCGGATCACCCGAGTCCACGGCCCCTTCGTCTCCGACGAGGAGGTCGAGGAGGTGGTGAGCCACCTGAAGACCATGGGCACCCCCGACTACGACGACGGCATTCTCGACGGCCCCGACGCCGAGGAGGAATCGGAGATCGACCTCGTCCTCGGCCTCGGCGGCGGCCAGAGCGACGACGTGCTCTACGACCAGGCGGTGGCGATCGTCGCCAAGGACCGCAAGTGCTCGACCTCCTACATCCAGCGGAAGCTCTCGGTCGGCTACAACAAGGCCGCCAAGCTCGTCGAGATGATGGAAGAACAGGGCGTCGTCAGTCAGGCCAACCACGTCGGCAAGCGCGAGGTGCTGGTGCCGGAGCGGTAGGCCGGGACGAGGCCACCGGAAAGCGACGCCGACATCGCCCGCCACCGCCTCCAGCTTTCTGTCGCGCGTCCAATTGACGATTCCCGGAACCAGCAGGCAGGAGGCGAGCAGCCACACGTCCACGAAGCCGATGCCGCGCCCGAACAGCCGGCGCCCCTTGCTTCGAGTTCGGGCATCATGTGAAGCAAATCTCGTCTCCCGCAGGCGGGTCGCAGAGCTTGCTCCGAGGACCGCAAGGCCTCCGAAAACCGGAACCATCGCGGCTACGCGAGCCACGGCATCGCGATAGCGCCGCTGGCGACCGCGATTCCCACGGCGATCAAGGCGATGCCGGTCGCGGCGCCGGCGCGCGGACCCTGCGGGAGCATTTTCTCGACGAAGACGACCAGGGCGAGCAGAAGCATCCACGCCATGCTCATGACGCCGGCAGCGACCAGCACGGCGAATAAGGCCCAGCAGCAGCCGAAGCAGTAGGCGCCATGCCTGAGCCCCATCCGGAGCGCGCCGAGGCGCCCCTCGCGCCAATGCAGCGCGATGAAGGCGAGCGGGGAACGGCAATGGGTGAGGCAGACCCGCTTGATCGGCGTGAACTGGTAGAGCCCGGCGGCCGCGACGGTGGCGCCGAGCGCGAGCGGCGCCCATCTGGACCGCGCAGGCGGCGCAAGAGCCGTCGCCAGGTCGCTGCCGATCTGGACGAGAAGATAGGTGACGAGACCCGCCGCCGCCCAGACAAGAATGTATCCGGCCACGAAAATCCATGTCGGGACGGCCACTTCCGGTTCGCGGCGGGCCTGGGCCGAGGCGAACATGAAGATCATCGATGCGGCGGCCGGAAGCATCATCGCGATCATCATCACGGTCCAGACCGCAACGAAGACGGCCGCGCCCGCGAACGACCATCCGGTGGCGGCGATGCCGCCCATCGCCATTCCTGCCATGCCGTCCGCCGCCATCCCCCCACGCACGGCAACGCCCATCGGCATGTGCGTGCTGGCAGCCTGATAGATGGCCAGCGCCCAGGCCGCGCCGGTCAGCACCACAAGGGAGACCAGCAAGCTCAGCGGCACCTGCCGGACCTTCGGACGCAGCTTGGAAGACCAGGCGGTAGCGCGGCGGGCGGGGTCGGGCAAGGCCGCGTGTCCGGCGCTACCCGGAACCCGGGCCGGTCCAGTCGAACGGGATATGCTTGCTCGACCGGCCTTCGCCCGTCCAGTCCAGGCCGAACCCCTCGGTCCGGATTTCGGTGGAGCGGCCCCAGGTCGCAACCTGGCCGGGCCCGACCTCCGAACCCGGCGGATTGATCGTCTGGACGCGCTTGCCCGGTGGCGTCGTCGGGCCGGTCAGGGCTTCGGCGCGCCCGACGACCCGTCCCGGAACCTCGGCCCGCCAGGATGCGAGGTCGTCATCGATCTCGAAACTGATCGGGACGAACTCGACGCCGCGCATTTCTCCGACAAGGGCAGCGAACGTCGCCGGCCAGCCGCCGGCCTGCCCGCCGAAGATCGTCATCAGGGCCTCGCGCTGACGCTCGTCCGCCCGCTCGTCGATGAAGAGGCCCATCCTGACCTGCGCCTTTTCCGCCCAGACGTTGCCTTCGAACGCCGCCAGCGCCAGCAGATTGAATCCCTCGAGCCGAACCTCGCCGTAATGACCCTCGCGCACATGCCAGGCAAGCAGTCCCTGGCAGGCATTGCCGGTCGGCGCCTGAGCAAATTCGCATGGGCACGGTATGTCGCAGCTGCAGATGTCGAACCAATCGCCCGCGAGGCGCCATTCCGGGACGGCGTTCATGACCCTGTCTCCGAATACCTGCATGCCAATCCTACTGCATGACGGGCGCCGACTCCAGCGCGCTTCCGGCCGGGAGCCGGGCGTCGTCTCCAAGGCTCCGGTTCCCACCCCACCGCAAGCCCGGCATCATCGGCAATAGGCCCCGGAGCGGCGCTCCTCCACGTCGAGATGCAGGTGGTCGGCGTGCAGCGGGTTCGCGTCGGGGCCGAGCACGGTGCCGAAGGTGCCGCAGCCCGCCGCGTGGATCCGGCGCAGGACCGGACCCCACGCGTCCGAGCCCCAGCCCTCGCGGATGGTGACGGTCGTGCCGTCGTCGAGGCGGAAGCCCGCGATGTCGATGGCCCGGCCGCGCGCGTGCTCGGAGAGCTTTCCCGTCTCGGCGCGATTTCGATTGCGGCAGGAGTACGCGTCGACGACCGCGAGCGCGTCGAGCCGCGCCCCCTCCGCGGCGAAGGCCGGCCGAGGCCCGCGCACGAGCCAGGCCGAGAGCGCACGCGCCGCCTCGCACGCCACGGTCGGCGCCGGATCGAGCGCGACGCCGGCCGCCTCGGCGAGCCGGACCGGCGCGCCGATGCCGCAGCCGCCCGCCTCGCGGATCGGCGCGACCGGGGTCCCGACGAGCGTCGGGTCGCCGCAGATCTCGGACGGCGGCAGCGGCCGCGGCAGCGGCCGCGGCTCGGCCGCCAGCGGCGCGGCGAGGAGCGCCACCGCCAGCCCCGCCAGAGCCCGAAGCACGGGAAGGGGCATGCGCGTCATCACTTACCCCAATCCCGGTTCGGGGACGGCGTTCCGCGCGGCGCCCCGCCGGGCTTGCGAAGCTGCCTCGGGGTCGCCCATGCTCGGCCATGCCCCGCTTGCTCTACACCCTGGCGATCCCGGACCTCGGCGAGCACGATCGCCGCTGGATCGCCCGGATCAGGGCGCAGCACGACGCGCGCACCGCCGCGCTAGTCGAGGCGCACTTCACCCTAGTGTTCGGCTGCGACGACATCGACGCGCGCGTCTATCTCGGTTACGTCGAAGCCGCCGCCCGCGAGGCCGCTCCCTTCGAGGCCGTCTGCCGGCGCGCCGTGGTGGGCACCGACCATGCCGAAGACACCGGCTATGCCTTCCTCGTGCCCGACGAGGGAAACAGCGCGCTCCTCAGCCTGCACGACTGCCTGCACACCGGCCCCTTCGCGGCGAAGCTCCGCCTGGACCTTCCCTTCGTCCCGCACATGACGGTCGGCCGCCTCCGCTCCCCGCGCGAGGCGAAGGCGCTCTGCGACGACCTGAACCGCGCGCCGATCTGCGTCCGCGCGTCGATCGCGGCCCTCTCGGTCGCCGCCGTCGAGAACGGCGCGCTCGAGCTCATCGCCCGATACCCGCTGTCCGCGACCACCCGCTGACGGCCCGGCTCAACCGGCGTACTGCGCTTCCGAAACCTGCTCGAGCCAGTCCACGTGCCGTCCGTCCAGCGCCTCGTGGATCGCCAGATGCGTCATCGCCACCGTCGGCGCCGCCCCATGCCAGTGCTTCTCGCCGGGCGCGAAGGACACCGTGTCGCCCGGCCGGATCTCCTCGATCGGCCCGCCCCAGGCCTGCGCCCGCCCGAGCCCGGCGGTCACCAGCAGCGTCTGGCCGAGCGGATGCGTGTGCCAGGCCGTCCGCGCCCCCGGCTCGAAGGTCACCATCACCGCGCGTACCCGCGCCGGCTCCGGCGCCTCGATGACCGGATCCTGCCGCACCTGCCCGGTGAAGTAGTCGGCCGAGCCCTTGCCCGAAGGCCGGCTGCCGCCCCGCTTGATCTCCATGCCTGTCCTCCCCTGACGGTCGCACCGCCATACCACCTCCGCCCGGCCTGGGACACCCGGTGACGCGGCGCCCGCGCCCGGCTAGAACGGACCGCCGACCGACGGAGGACGCTCGATGCCCGCCCCGATCCCCGCCCGACCGACCGAGGACGGCGATGCCGGCATGGTGATCATCGGCGCCGGCGAGTGCGGCACCCGCGCCGCCCTGGCGCTGCGCGAGGCCGGCTATACGGGTCCGGTCACCCTGATCGGCGCCGAGCCGCATCCTCCCTACGAGCGCCCGCCGCTCTCCAAGGGCGCGCTCACCGCCGATCCGCCGGTGCCGAAGGGGATCGCGGGCGCCGACCAGCTCGCCGAGGCCGGCATCGATTTCCGCCCCGCCCGCACCGCCGTCGCCATCGACCGCGCCGCCCGCGCCGTCCGCTGCGAGGACGGCACGAGGCTCCGCTACGACCGCCTGCTGATCGCGACCGGCGCCCGGCCCCGCCTGCTGCCGCTGCCCGGCGCCGACGGTCCGGCGGCGGCGGTGCTGCGCACCCTCGACGACGCCGCTCGCATCCGCGCGGCGCTCGGCCCCGGCCGGCGCCTCGCGATCGTCGGCGGTGGCTTCATCGGCCTCGAGCTCGCCGCCTCGGCCCGCCGGCTCGGCGCCGAGGTCGCGGTGATCGAGGCGCTGCCCCGGCTCCTGACCCGCGGCGTGCCGGCCGAGATCGCCGCCGCGCTGCAGACGCGCCACCTCGCCGAGGGCGTGACGTTCCACTTCGCCGCGCGGATCGCCGCGATCAGCGAAGCCGGCGTCACGCTCGCCGACGGCACGAACGTCCCCGCCGACCTCGTCGTCGTCGGCGTCGGCGCCGTGCCGAACACCGAGCTCGGCGCCGCCGCCGGGCTCGCCGTCGAGAACGGCCTCGCGGTCGATGCGACCCTCGCCACCGCCGACCCGCGGGTCTTCGCCGCCGGCGACTGCTGCGCCTTCCCGCAGCCGCTCTACGACGGACGGCGGGTGCGGCTCGAAAGCTGGCGCAGCGCCCAGGAGCTCGGGACCCTCGCCGCCCGCAACATGCTCGGCCACGCCGAGCCGGTCTCGGCGGTGCCCTGGTTCTGGTCGGACCAGTACGACCTCTCGCTGCAGATCGCCGGCCTCGCCGAAGGCGCGACGACCGAGGTCCGCCGCGAGCTCCGCGACGGCGCCTTCGTCCTCTTCCACCTCGCGCCCGACGGCCGGCTGCTGGCCGCGAGCGGCATCGGCCGCGGCAACGCCGTCGCAAAGGACATCCGGCTGGCCGAGATGCTGATCGCCCGCCGCGCCCACCCCGGTCCCGCGGCCCTCGCCGACCCGGCGACCAACCTCAAGCGCCTCCTGTGATGCCTTGACCCCGTGCCGGGACCGGGTGACGCTTCGCCCTGGCTCAACCGGAGGAGGCGCGCGATGATCGGCGGCAGGCACTTGGCGGCGGCGCTCACGCTCGTTTGCGCGCTTGGGCCGGCGGGCGGCGCGGTGGCGCAAGGCCCGGCCGGACCGCTGCCGGACCGGCGGATCACCGTCGAGCCGGGCGTCGACTTCTACGGCAGCGACCTGCGCTCGATCTTCGGCACGACGCTGCCGATCTGCCGTGACGCGTGCCTGGCGGACGGCGCGTGCACCGCCTTCACCTTCAATACCGCGGCGAGCGCCTGCTTCCTGAAATCGGACGATGGCGCGCGCACCCCGTTCCCCGCGGCCCTGTCCGCGACGCTCGCACCGCAGCCGGAAGGGCTCGCCGCGCAGGCCGCGGCGCGGGCGGCCGATCTCGGCTTCCTGCCGGCCGAACGGCTCGCGGCGGCGCGGGAGGCGGCGCTCGCGGCGGGCTTCCCGCCGGCGAACCCGGTCACCGATGCGGCGGCCGCGGCGGACCTCGCGGCGCTGACGGCCGAGGTCAACCGGACCGATGCCGCCGCGGCCTGGGCGGCGCTCGCGGCCTATGCCACGGGCGCGGAGAATCGAAGGCCTGCGCGACCTCGCGGTCTCGGCCGGGATCAACGCCTTCCTGCGGGCCGGCACCGATGCGGAGGCCGGCGAGGCCGCGCGGCTGACCGGCGTGGCGCTGGAGGCGGCGGGCGAGGGCCGGGCGTCGCTCGACGCGCTCAGGCTTGCCGAGTCGCTGGCGCCGGGGCCGGCGATCGCCGCCGCGGTGGCGCGCGCCGAGGGGCTCTACGGCTTCCGGGTGCTCGACCGCCAGGTCGACTTCGAGGCGACGAGCCCGCGCGCCTGCTTCGACTTCTCCGAGCCCCTGGCCGGCGCCGGCATCGACTACGCCGATTTCGTACGGATCGACGCCGGGCAGCTATCCGGTCGAGGCGCGCGACCGGCAGCTCTGCATCGACGGGCTCGCGCACGGCAGCCGCTACCAGGTGACGCTGCGCGCGGGGCTTCCGCTCGGCCGCGGGCGAGCGGCTGCGCGCCTCGGTCGGGCAGGAGGTCTACGTCCGCGACCGCACGCCGGCCGTGCGCTTCGCCGGCCGCGCCTACGTGCTGCCGAAGAGCGCCGACGGCCGCGGTCCCGATCGTCTCGGTCAACGCGGGCGCGGCGGCGCTCCGGCTCTACCGGGTCGGCGCGCGCAACCTCGCGACGGTGATCGGCAACGGCGACTTCGGCAGCCCGCTGACCGGCGGCGAGGAAGCCCGGCTCGGCGACACCCTCGGCGCGCCGGTCTGGGAGGGCACCGGCGAGCTCGCGCAGGAGCTGAACCGCGACGTGACGACGACGCTGCCGATGGGCGACGTTGTCGCCGGCCTCGAGCCCGGCCTCTACGCGCTCACCGCCCGCGTCGCGGGCGGGCCGGCGCGCGAGGACTGGGAGGCGTCGGCGACGCAGTGGTTCGTCGTCACCGATCTCGGGCTCGCGACGCTGACCGGCGCCGACGGGCTCCACGTGTTCCTCCGCGGCCTGTCCGATGCCGCCGCGCGCGAAGGCGTCGAGGTGACGCTGCTCGCGCGCAACAACGACGTGCTCGGCCGCGCCGTGACCGACGCCGACGGACACGCGCGCTTCGATCCGGGCCTGCTGCGCGGCCGCGGCGGGGCCGAGGCAGCGCTTGTCACGGCGGAGGCGGGGCAGGACTTCGCCTTCCTGGACCTCGCCGAGCCGGGCTTCGACCTCTCCGACCGCGGCGTCGCCGGGCGGCCGGCACCGCCGCCGGTCGACGTTTTCGTCACCACCGAGCGCGGCGCCTACCGGCCGGGCGAGACGGTGTTCGCGACCGTCCTCGCGCGCGACGACCGGGCGCGCGCGATCGAAGGGCTGACGCTGACCGCCATCGTCACCCGCGCCGACGGGGTCGAGTACGGGCGCTTCCCGCTGCCGGACGAGGGCGCCGGCGGCCGGGCGCTGGCGCTGCCGATCGACGCGGGCGCGCCCACGGGCGGCTGGCGGCTGGCGGTCCACGCCGACCCGGAGGCCCCGCCGCTGGCGAGCACGGCGTTCCTCGTCGAGGACTTCACGCCCGAGCGGGTCGACCTCGCGCTCACCCTGCCCGACGGGCCGGTCGACCCGGCCGCGCCGCCAACCCTCGAGGCGCGCGCGGACTTCCTCTGGGGCGCGCCGGGGGCGGACCTGGCGCTCGAGGGCGAGACTAGGGTGGCGATGGCGCGCGAGCTGCCCGGGCGGCCGGGCTTCGTCTTCGGGCTCGAGGACGAGCCGTTCGTCTCCGGCTACGCGGCGCTGCCGGCGGCGACCACCGATGCCGACGGCGCGGCGGCGATCCCGCTGGCGCTGCCGGCGGTCGGGCCGGTCAGCCGGCCGCTGGCGCTGACCGCGACGCTCAGGGTGCGCGACGGGTCGGGCCGGCCGGTCGAGCGCAGCGTGACCCGGCCGCTGCTGCCGGCGGCGCCGCTGATCGGGGTGCGCCCGCTCTTCGAGGGAGCGGTGGACGAGGGCGGCACCGCCGGCTTCGAGGCGATCGCGCTCGGCCGCGATCTCGCGCCCACGGACCTCGCCGCCGTCAGCTGGACGCTGTCGCGGATCGAGACCGACTTCCAGTGGTACGAGGTGGACGGCGTCTGGAACTACGAGCCGGTCACCCGGCGCAGCCGGGTGGCGAACGGGACGGTCGACCTGGCCGCGGCCGCGCCGGTGCGGCTCGACATGCCCGTCGACTGGGGCCGCTACGAGCTGACGCTGGCGGCGACCGACGGCCGCTACATCGCGACGAGCATCGGGCTTCGACGCCGGCTGGGGCGCGGCCGGGGCCGGCTCGGAGACGCCCGGACCTCCTCGAGCTGAGCCTCGACCGCGAAGCCTATGCCCCCGGCGACACGGCGCGGGCGCGGATCGTCGCGCCGAACCCCGGGCAACTCCAGGTCGCGGTGATGGGCGACCGGCTGATCGAGACCCGCACGCTCGCCGCCGCGGCCGGCGAGACGGTCGTCGATCTGCCGGTCACCGAGGACTGGGGCGCCGGCGCCTATGTGACCGCGACGCTGATCCGGCCGATGGACGTCGCCGCCGGACGCAACCCGGCGCGGGCGATCGGCCTCGCCTGGGCCCCGGTCGATCCGGGGCCACGCCGCCTCGCCGTCGCCTTCGAGGGCCCGGCCGAGGCCGCGCCGCGGAGCGTCACGGAGGCGGTGCTGCAGGATCGACGGGCTCGCCCGCGGGCGAGCGCGCCTATGCCACCATCGCCGCGGTCGATCGTCGGCATCCTGAACCTGACCGGATTCGAGGCGCCGGACCCGGACGGCCACTACTTCGGCCAGCGCCGGCTCGGCGTCGAGATGCGCGACGTCTACGGCCGGCTGATCGACGGGCTGCAGGGCACGCCCGGCCGCCTGCGCTCGGGCGGCGACGCCGGCCTCGGCTTCCGCGCCCCGCCGCCGACCGAGGAGCTGGTCGCGGTCTTCTCCGGCGTCCTCGAGGCCGACGCCGACGGACGGGTCCGGGCGCCGGTGGCGCTGCCGGACTTCAACGGCACCGTGCGGCTGATGGCGATGGCCTGGACGGCCGACGGCGTCGGGCAGGCGTCGCGGGACTGGCTGGTGCGCGATCCGGTGGTGGTCCAGGCGAGCCTGCCGCGCTTCCTCGCGCCGGGCGACACGACGCGGCTCCGGCTCGACCTCGCCCATGCCTCCGGGCCGGCCGGCGAGGTCGCGGTGACGCTCTCCGCCTCCGATCCGGGGCTGCTGCCCGAGGGCGGCGCTTTCGCGGCCGCGCTCGCCGACGGCGGGCGTCTCACCTTCGAGGCGCCGCTCGCGGGCGTGGCGCCAGGCGACTAGGCCCTCACCGTCGGAGACGGTGACGCCGGGCGGCGCGCGCCTGAGGAAGCGGCTGACGGTGCCGGTCCGGGCGAACGACCCGGTGCTGGCGCGCCAGGACCGCATCGAGCTCGCCGCCGGTTCGACGCTCACCCTCGACGCCGCGGTGCTCGACGGGCTCGCGCCGGGGACGGCCGAGGCGACCGTGGCGGTCGGGCCGCTCGCGGCCTTCGACGTGCCGGGCCTCCTGACCGCGCTCGAGGCCTACCCGTGGGGCTGCACCGAGCAGGTCGTCAGCCGGGCGATGCCGCTCCTCTACTTCGCGGCGACCGCCGCAGGGCTCGGGATCGCCCGCATGGACGAGGTCGAAGCGCGGCTCGACGACGGCGATCCGGGACGTCCTCGCCAACCAGACCGGCGCCGGCGGCTTCGGCCTCTGGAGCGCCGAGGCGAGCGGCGACGGCTGGCTCGACGCCTATGTCACCGACTTCCTCGCCCGCGCCCGCGCCCAAGGCCACGCCGTCCCCGACCGCGCCTTCGAGGCGGCGCTCGGCAACCTCGCGAACCTCGTCAACGCCTATGGCGACTTCGAGAACGGCGGCGAGGATCTCGCCTACGCGCTGATGGTGCTGGCGCGCGAGGGCCGGGCGGCGATCGGCGACCTGCGCTACTACGCCGACGCCCGCGCGGAAGCCTTCGCGACCCCGCTCGCCCAGGCCCAGCTCGGCTTCGCCCTGGCGCTCGCCGGCGACCAGCCGCGGGCCGACGCGATGTTCCGCCGCGCCGGCGTCGCGGCCGAGGCGGGCGAGCCGGCGCAGCTCTGGCGCGCCGACTACGGCAGCGGCCCGCGCGACGCGGCGGGGGTGCTGGCGCTCGCCGTCGAGGCCGGCAGCGACGCCGTCGACCGCCGGGCGCTCACCGCGGTCGTCACGGCGCCCGGAGCCGAGCGCTCGACCCAGGAGCGCCTCTGGACGCTGCTCGCCGCGCACGCGCTGGCGGGCGACGCCGCGACCGGCTCGCTGCTGGTGAACGACGCGCCCGCGTCCGGCCCCGCGCTGCGCCTCGCGCCCGGCGACCTCCCGGTCCGGCTGACCAACGCCGGCCCCGAGCCGACGCTCGCCGTCGTCACCGCCTTCGGCGTGCCGACCCAGCCCGAGCCGGCGGCGGGCAACGGCTACCGGATCGAGCGCCAGCTCCTAACCCTCGACGGCGCCCCGGCCGATCCCGCCGCCATCGCCCTCAACGATCGGCTGGTGGCGGTCGTCACCGTGACCCCCGAGCGCGACCTGCAGGCGCGGCTCATCGTCTCCGACCCGCTGCCCGCCGGCCTCGAGATCGAGAACCCTAATCTCCTGCGCTCGGGCGAGACCGGCCAGCTCGCCTGGCTCACCGCCGACGACGTGGCGACCCACACCGAGTTCCGCGCCGACCGATTCGCCGCCGCCGTCGACTGGCAGGGGGCGGCACCGTTCCGCCTCGCCTACATGGTGCGCGCGGTGTCGCCGGGCAGCTTCCACCACCCCGCGGCGAGCGTCGAGGACATGTACCGCCCGGCCTACCGCGCCCGCACCGACGCCGGCACCGTCACGGTGCGCGCCGCGCCATGAGCCGGCGCCGGGCGGCGCTGCTCCCGGCGGCGGCGCTGGCGCTGGCGGCCGGAGCGCTGGCCTTCGACCGCTGGGTCGATGCGACCGTGCTGCCGCCGCTGGCGCCGGAGACTTCGGCGGTGGTGGTGGACCGGCACGGCGCGCTGCTCTCCGCCTACACCGTCGCCGACGGGCGATGGCGGCTGCCCGTGACCCTCGACGCCGTCGACCGCGGCTATCTCGACCAGCTCGTCGCCTTCGAGGACCGGCGCTTCCGCGCCCATGCCGGCGTCGACCCGCTGGCGCTGGCCCGGGCCGCGATGCAGTCGTTCGCGGCGGGGCGCGTCGTCTCCGGCGGCTCGACGCTGACGATGCAGGTCGCGCGCCTCCTCGAGGAGGGCCCGACCGGCACGCTCCAGGGCAAGCTCCGGCAGATGCGGGTGGCGCTGGCGCTGGAGCGGCGGCTCGGCAAGGACGCGATCCTCGCGCTCCACCTCACCCTCGCGCCCTACGGCGGCAACCTCGAGGGACTGCGCGCCGCGAGCCTCGCCTGGCTCGGCAAGGAGCCGCGCCGCCTGACCCCGGCCGAGGCCGCGCTCCTCGTCGCCCTGCCGCAAGCGCCCGAGGCGCGGCGGCCGGATCGTGCCCCGGACACGGCGCGGGCGGCGCGGGACCGGGTGCTGGCGCGCGCCGCCGCCGCGGGCGTGCTCGCCCCCGACGAGGCCGCCGCCGCGCGGGGCGAGCGGGTGCCGACGCTGCGCCGGCGGTTCCCGGCCCTGGCGCCACATCTTGCCGACCGGCTGGTCGCGGCCCGCCCGGGCGCGGCCGAGATCGCGACGACCCTCGACGCCGGCCTGCAGGCGCGGCTCGAAGCACTCCTCGCCGAGCGCGCCCGCGGCCTCGGCCCCGGGATCAGCGCCGCCCTGATCGTCGCCGACCACCGCACCGGCGCGGTCCTCGCCCGGATCGGCGCCGCCGACCGGCTCGACCCCGGCCGCGCCGGCTTCGTCGACATGAGCCGCGCGGTGCGCTCGCCGGGCTCGACGCTGAAGCCGCTCGTCTACGGTCTCGCCTTCGAGATGGGCATCGCCCATCCCGAGACCGTGGTCGAGGACCGGCCGATGCGCTTCGGAACCTATGCGCCGCAGAACCTCGACCGGGCGTTTCTCGGGCCGATCAGCGCGCGGACGGCGCTGCAGGCCTCGCGCAACCTGCCGGCCGTCGCGCTCCTCGACGCCGTCGGCCCCGCGCAGCTCCTCGCGCGGCTCGGCCGGGCGGGCGCCACGCCGCGGCTGCCGCCCGGCGGCGCGCCGGGCCTCGCCATGGCGCTCGGCGGGGTCGGGCTGACGCTCGAGGACCTCGCGCGGCTCTACGCCGCCATCGCGAACGGCGGGCAGGCGGTGCGGCTCGCCGAAACGCGCGACGCCCCGGCCGACGCCGGCCCCCGCCTGCTCGACGCCGCGGCCGCCTGGCATGTCGCCGACGTGCTGCGCGGCACGCCGCCGCCGGCCGGCGGCGCGGCCGGACGCATCGCCTTCAAGACCGGCACCAGCTACGGCCACCGCGACGCCTGGGCGATCGGCTTCGACGGCGCGCATGTGGTCGCGGTCTGGTTCGGGCGGCCGGACGGCGCGTCGGTGCCCGGTGCGCTCGGCCTCGAAGCGGCAGCGCCGGCGCTGTTCGACGCCTTCGCGCGGCTCTACCCGGAGCCCGAGCCGCTCCCGCCGCCGCCCACCTCCGCGCTGACCGTCGCGGCGCCACAGCTGCCAGCCCCCCTCCGCCGCTTCCGCGCCCGCGGGGCGGCCGACGCCGACGGCGGCCCGGAGATCGCCTTCCCGCCCGACGGCGCCCGCGTCGATCTCGGCCTCGCCCGCGGCCCGGGAAGCCCGCTCGCGATCCGCCTCGGAGCCGGCGCGCCGCCCTTCCGCTGGCTCGTCGACGGCGCGCCGCTTCCAGTCGACCCCTTCGCCCGCCAGGCCGAATGGCGCCCGGACGGCGTCGGCTTCGTCGACCTCGCGGTCATCGACGCCACCGGACGCGCGGCGCGGGCGAGCGTGTTGCTGGAGTGAGGTCAGGACCCTAGTCGGGGCGAAGCCGAAGGTTTGGGGCGGCGGCAATAACGGAAGAGCTGCAGCAGGCATAGGCGTTACCCTGGGGGCACCAGTAATCATAATGATAGCAAATCACGGGATCCCGAATGAGCCCAGCGCCTAAAATGTGCAAGCGGCAGTTCCGACAAATTGTATTTTGCACGGGATTGATTTCAAGAATAGCTGCTCGTCTGAACGAGAACGCCGTTCTTACAACCTCTTCGCCATGCCATGCTCCTCAATACCTTGCTGAATAAACTCGTATGTACTGTAGACGTGTCCGCATCGAGGACAATCCAAACTGTTAGCGTATCCGTCGACCTCTATCTTGAGATCCGACTTGACCTTGGCCGCCAGGTCTGCCGAAACAGGTTTCAGACCAACGAGCTCGGCGCGTTCCGGTGTCCAGTACCACCTTCTGATCGCCTCAAACACGTTAGGTTTAAGGTAGAGCGTTGCAGTTCTGCCTTCCGTAGCGGCAGTCATCGCCCATTCGATGATTGAAGAATCTTCTGAGGAAACGACCGTCTTGCCTTGATGGACAAGTGTTTCGATGGCGCCGAAATCAATCTGGGCCGCCTTTGACGGATAGTCCGTTTCCATTTTGTGCGCCTTTCCTGGATCAAGCGGACGACCGAATTGGTCGAGACCTTTGGGCTCGCAGGCTACCGAACTCTTCACAGGGGTCTGAGGCTGTTCCCGTTTGCTAAGCGAAAGCCGTGAAGACCGGATCGTTTATGCAGGTGCCACAGGGATAGATCACGTACCCCATGCCGAACCCAGGTACATAAACCGGGCACGCGCACACGAGCGTGGAACCCTCACACCACGAGGTACATTGCGGCTTCCGCAATTCACTCACGGATGCGCCATGGTTCCCCGTGGCTGCGACGCCGCGCAGGTTCGCGGGCGTCAGCACGGGCATGAAGGGGGCCTGCGAGCGAGCTGCTAGAAGTCTGATCAGTGCCTTCGCCTCGGGATCGGTTGGCTCGCCGAGCACTAGGCGAAAGAGGGGATGCGAATGATCCTTGCAACGCTGGTGACCGATATGATGAGCCTCGGCGATCAGCGAGGTCGGAACGTCGACCCAGGATTCGCATCCGGCTTGGGCGAAGCTTGCATACCCGCTCAGGGAAGAGGCCTTGACCATGCCGACGAGTTGCGGCTTCGGTTCCAGGCTGCCGCGAGCAAGAGCGTCTTCGAGTTCAGGACCACTGAGTGCCGTTCCGCCGCCCTTGGCGGTCGCGTCCTTTGCCTGGGCCATGGTCCGTCTCTCCAGTGAGAGCCACGACTCGCAAAACCGGAGAACTGGGAACCTTTTTACCACAAGCTGGCAACCCGGTCCTGCGCGATCCTGGACACGGCATCGGTGTCGCCGCTCCGGCCAACGGCCCTGTCCCCGCGCGCGCGCCGGTGCTAACGCCGGTACGGGCAGCACACGGGAGATCGGCACATGACCCTTCGCGTTCTCTATATCGGCGGAACCGGCCAGATCTCGCTGCCTTGCGTCGAGGCTTCGGTGGCCGCCGGCCACAGCGTCACGGTCCTCAATCGCGGCAGGACCGCGGTGGCGCTTCCCGCCGGCGTCGAGACCCTCGTGGGCGACATGGGCGCCGAGACCTACGCGGCCCTCGCCGACCGCAGCTTCGACGTCGTGGCGCAGTTTCGCCTCTACGCGCCCGAGCAGATGCAGCGCGACATCGCGACCTTCACCGGCAGGACCGGCCAGTACGTCTTCATCTCCTCGGCCTCGGTCTACGAAAAGCCGGTGCGGCACTACCTGATGACCGAGCGGACGCCGCAATCCAACCCGTTCTGGGAGTACAGCCGCCGCAAGAGCGAATGCGAGCTGCTGCTCCGCGACCAGAACGCGCTCGCCTACACGATCGTGCGCCCGAGCCACACGGTGCGGACCGGCATGCCGATCCAGGTCGGCAACCCCGACAACGCCATCCGACGCATGCTGGCGCGAAAGCCGGTCATCGTCGCCGGAGACGGTTCCTCGCTCTGGACGCTGACGCGCTCGGACGACCTCGCGCGCGCCTTCGTGCGCCTCCTCGGCAACTCCCGGGCGCTCGGCGAGGACTTCCAGATCACCACCGACCGCGGCTTCACCTGGAACCAGATCCACGAGGCGATCGCCCGCGGCTTCGACGTCGAGCCGATCCACGCCCACGTCCCGACCTCGGCGCTCGTCGCCTTCAACCCGGAGTGGGAAGGCCCGCTCCTGGGCGACAAGACCTGGTCGGCGCTCTTCGACAACAGCAAGGTCAAGGGCGTCGTTGGGCCCCTCGACGCGTCCGAGGATCTCCACGAGATCCTCCGCAACTCGATCATGCACGCCAGGGAGCGCCTGAAGGCGCCGCCGCCTCCCGGCGCAGCCGAGGAAGACGCGCTGATCGACCGCATCATCGCCGCCCAGTCCGCCGTGCGGCCCTGACGATCGCGGCCGGCGCGCGCCCGCCGCCGTGCTCCGCGATCGTCGGTTCCGGGCAGTCCCTCATACGAAATCCGGCTGATCGCTTCGGCGAGACTCGAGCGTTGGCCTCGGCGACGGTTGCCGAGGTACGGCCGGGGATAAGGGCGGCGGGGCGCCACGCTCGGATTCGAAGTGATCACCCGGAGTCCGTATATTCAGGCGAGGATCGTTTGAATTGTTCGGACCATCTGCAATCCTGACTCTTTTCCTTAGCATATGAGTTGTGCATACGTTGTGCATGCCTTGTGCATGAGCAAATCCCGCCATGCGGCTGTCGACGCCCAGGGAATCGGCTCCGGACCCTTAGAGGGTCGGCAGCGCCCCCGCGATCCGGAGCGAACGGCCCTCAAGCGGCGCGAGCTCGAGCCGGAGCTCGCCGCTCTCGCTGAAGTCCCCCTCCACCGTCTCCGCGATCATGTCGATGATCGGGCCGCTGCGCACATGCGGGATCACGATCACCTCGTCCACCGGCTCGCGGCCGAAGTTGAGCGCGGTGATCTGCGTGCCGCGCCGGTCCGGCAGCTCGTGCACCATGACTAGCAGGCCCGGGCTCGCCACGTCCGGGATCAGGATCTGCTTGGCTGCCGCCAGCCCGTAGGCATCGCGCACGGAAAGCAGCCGCTTCAGCTCCGACGCGAAGGACCCGGGGTCGTCGAGCTGCCGGTTGACCGGCCCGTAGAGCGCCCGGGCGCGCGGGATGCCCTCCCCCGACTGCGTGGCCTCGGGGTCGAAGTCCACCAGATCGTAGGCGCCGCGCTCGATCCAGCGGGTGTCGCCGTCCTGCATCAGGTGCTCGACCGACGCCGGGTCGAGCGGCAGCGCGCCGACGAGGTCCCAGCCCGACAGCGCGAAGATCCCCGGCTGGAAGGCGTTGTACATGACGAGCAAGAGATGCGCCCGCCTGATCAGCGCCGTCTCCTCGTCGGAAAGCTCGGAGATGTCCTCGAACCCGAGCGCGGCCGCGATCAGGCTCGCCGTCGTGCAGGCGACCCCGTTGGTCACGAAGCGCAGATTGTAGGGTGCCCGGTCGCCGCTGATCCGCTCGTACATCGCCTCGCGAATGAAGGTGCGCAGCGTCCGTCCCTGCCAGGTCTGGCCCTTGAAGGTGAACATCTCGTCCGCGTGCAGAGTCCAGAAATGCACGAGCTCGAGCGTCAGCTCGTCGTGGTTCTGCAGCGCATGGATCAGCGACGCCGGGTCGATCCCGAAGTCGTGCACCATCCGCAGCATCATCCGCAGGAACTCGGTCTCGCCGGTGACGAGCGCATGGTGATAGGCCGGCCGGGTGATGAAGTCGTACGAGAGATCGGCGCCGCCCTTCGACATCGCCGCGATGTCGTCGACGGTCAGGTTGAGCTCCTGGAACGTGAAGCCCCCGGCCTTGCGCGCCATCCCGCCGAGGATCTGGTTGCCGGTGATCGACAGCGGATGGCTCTCCGACCAGGCGTTCCCCTCCAGCCGCCGCTCGGCGCCGAGGAAGCCGTTGGCGTCGAGGCGCAGCCCGCGCGCGCCGAGGACATCGAGCGAATGCAGCCCGTCGCCGACGATCATCTGCTGGGCGGCGAACGACGGGTCGAGCCAGTTGAGGCTCGGCTGCCCCTCCTTGAAGTAATGCAGATAGACCCAGCGCCGCACTTTGCCGTCGACGCCCCTGACCGGCCCGGTCGCGCTCCAGTCGGTCTCCTTGACGCCCGGCTCGAAGAAGATCACCCGCTGCAATTGCCCGATGATGTAGTCCTTGTCGCGCAGCAGGTCGACGGTCGCCGGCGTCAGGTTCACCGCGTCGCGGCCCTCCGGCACCTCGGGAAGGTGCTCCCAGTCGTCCTCGGCGATCTCCACCATGTGGTAGAGGCCCGGATAGTCCGAGTGCCGCATCTCGGCGAGCCGGAAGTCCGGGCCCTTGCCGCTATGCGAGGGAATGACGTCGTCGATGACCACGGCGTTGTGCGCCGCGGCCATGCGGCTGATCGCGATGAACTCCTCCTGCGTGCCGAGCGCCGGGTCGGTGTCGAAGCTGATGCGGTCGAAATTTCCATCGATCGTCGGCGTATAGCGTCCGCCCCTGATGCCGCCGCTCAGCTTGGTCGGGCCGGCATGGAGCGCCCGGATCCCGATCGAGGAGAGCACCTGCCACAGCCGCGCGTCGCCGAGCGTCTTGAGCACCGACTCCCCCGGCGGCGTGATCATCGAAGCCGGGTAGGTGGTCACCCAGACCGGCGCGATCGCGGAAGCGGCGAGCGGGCGCGCCTCCGCATAGGGGCGCTTCCAGAAGCGTCCCTGCCCGCCATACTGCTGCGCCTGCAGCCGCGCCTGATGCAGCATCGAGGCCTCGACGAGCGCCGCCACCCCCTGCGGAGCGGCGTCCGACCGCCGCGCCTCGGCAGCCCGTTCCGCGGGCCCTTGATCGGTGCCCGCGACGCGGTCCACCCCGGACGAAACCTCACGCGGAACGGAACTCTCCCGAATGTCACCGACTTCCGCAGGCTTCGACATTCGGAACCCCTTTCTCCGAGGACTTCTCCCACACCTTGGGGCGGACTATCGACCTCGTTCGATCCCGGTTCAAGACCCGAACCGACCGGCTCGCCCGCTCTGCGCGTGGCTTGACCCGCGGCCCGCGGGGGCCGATACCGCCATCCCGACAAGCCCGACCGGAAGGCCCGCTTCCCATGCTCATCGGCAACGCGCCCGCCTCCTGGGGCGTCTATTACCCCGACTCCGGCCGCATCACCGCGGACGCCTATCTCGACCAGGTGGCCGCCGCCGGCTACCGCGGCACCGAGCTCGGCCCCTTCGGCTTCCTCCCGACCGACCCCGCCGCCCTCGCCGACGCGCTCGCCGCGCGCGGCCTCGTGCTGATGGGCGCCGCCCACGTCCACACCTTCGCCGACCCCGCCGCCGGCCCGGCACTGTTGGCGACGCTCGAGAGCCTCGCGCCGCTCCTCGCCGCACTCGATGCGCCGCAGATCGTGCTGATGGACGAGAGCGCCTGGTATCCGCCCGGCGGCCCGCGCGAGCTCGACGCCGAGGGGTGGCGGCGCATGTGCGCGCTCCTCGGCGAGGCCCGGGCGATGCTCGCCGGCGACCACGGCGTCGCGCTGACGTTCCACCCCCACGTCGGCACCGCCGTCGAGTTCGAGGCGCAGATCGACCGCCTGCTCGCCGACACCGACGTCGCCCTCTGCTTCGACACCGGCCACCACGCGTTCTGGGACCAGGACCCGCTCGCCTACATGGACCGCGTCCGCGACCGGATCGGCTACCTGCACCTGAAGAACGTGAACGCCGCCATCTGCGCCCGCGTCCGCGCCGGCAGCCTCGGCATCGACGAGGCCTTCGCCCGGGGCGCCATGTGCCCGCTCCCCGACGGCGCCGTCGACATCCCCGCCGTCATGCGCTGGCTCCGCGCCGAGGACTTCCCCGGCCCGGTCGTCATCGAGCAGGACCTCGACGAGACCGCCCGTGAGTCGCCTGCAGAGCTCGCCCGCCGCAACCTCGACTACATCGCCGCGCTCGCCTGAGGAGGCCGCAGCCCATGACCGTTTCCATCGGCCTGATCGGCCTCGGCGAAGTCGCCCAGCTCATGCACCTGCCCATCCTCGCCGACGACCCGCGCTTCGCCATCGCCGCGGTGACCGATGCCTCGCCGAGCCTGACCGCACGGATCGCCCGCCGCTACAACGCCCGCCCGCTCGCCGGCGCGGCCGAAATGCTGTCCGACCCGACCATCGACGCCGTTTTCATCCTCACGCCCGACCACCTGCATGCGGAGATGCTCGGCCAGGCCATCGCCGCGGCCAAGCACGTCTTCATCGAGAAGCCCGTCTGCCTGACGCTCGCCGAGCTCGAGCCGCTGATCGAGGCGAACCGCGGCAACCCGAAGGTGGTCTTCGTCGGCTACATGCGCCGCTTCTCGCGCCCCTTCCTCGAGCTCAAGCGCCGCATGCCCGACCCCGCCGCCATCCGCCACGTCAAGGTTCGCGACATCATCCGCGAGGCGCCGTTCTTCCAGGGCCAGACCCGCCCGGTCCTGCGCGGCGACGACATCCCGCCCGAGGTCGTCGCCGAGGCGCGCCGCCGCACCGCTGCGCTCGTCGCCGCCGTCACCGGGGCCGACGCGCCCGCCGACGTCCGGCGCGCCTACCAGCTGCTGACCGGCCTCGCCTCGCACAGCTTCTCGGCGATGCGCGAGCTGCTCGGCCCGCCCGCTGGCGTCATCGCCGCCCGCCAGCACGGCGGCGAGACGGTGATCGCGCTCTTCGACTACGGTCACTTCACCGCCGTCTACGAGGCGGTGATCGGCGACGTCGCCGAGTTCGACTGCGGCATCGACGTCATCACCTCGGCCCGGCGCTTCCGCCTGACCTACGACACCCCCTATATCCGCCACCTGCCGACGCGCCTCACAATCACCACCTCCGGCGAGACCACGACCGGCACCGAGATCATCGGCCCGGTCTACGAGGACCCGTTCCGCCTCGAGCTCGACGCCTTCCACGACGCCGTCGCCCTCGGCCGCCCGCACAAGACGACGCTCGAGGACTCGCGCGCCGACCTCCGCCTCTTCGCCGAGGTCGCGCAACGGTTTTTCGTGAGCCTGTCATCAGGCCGCCAAGATCTTCTGTGAAATCAGCGCGCCGGGGTGCTACGGTCGGACCAGACGGGAAAGCCCCGCGCACCGAAAGGGAGGATTGGAATGCAACGTCGCGCCTTCTTGCTGTCCACCGGCGGCGCCGCCGCCGGCATGCTGCTGCTGCCCCGCTTTGCCCATGCCGAGGCCGGCCGCATCGACTGGTACACGCCGTCCGATCAGAACATCCTCGACTTCTGGACCAACGTGGTCCAGCCGGCCTTCGAGGCGGCCAATCCCGACGTGACGCTGAACCTCGTCGACGCCGGCGACAACTCCGGCGCCATCGCCATCGCCGAGCGCGCGCTCGCCGCCCTCTCGAGCGGTGCCGACCCGCAGGCCGACTACTTCGAGTCCTACGACCCGCGCCTGCCCTCGGGCGCGATCGACGCCGGGCTCTTCGTCAACATCAAGGAAGCCGGCCTCTCGAACTATGCGAAGATCAACCCGCTCGCCATCGACACCGACTTCTCGGTGCCCTACCGCGGCAGCCAGGTGCTGCTCGCCTACGACACCGACCAAGCTCGACCCGGCGAGCGCGCCGAGGACCTTCGCCGACCTCATCGCCTGGATCAAGGCGAACCCCGGCCAGTTCATCTACAACCGCCCCGACAAGGGCGGCTCCGGCGGCAACTTCGTCCGCCGCGCCATCTACGAGGCGAACGGCAACGATCCCGCGCCAAGTTCACCGTCGACAACTTCACCTCCGAATTCGCCGAGGAGACGCTGGCCCCGGCCTGGGCCATCCTGCAGGATCTCGCCCCCTCGCTCTTCGACGAGGGCGCCTACACCTCGGGCAACACCCAGTCGGTCCAGCTCCTCAGCCAGTCCGCGGTCACCATGATCCCGGCCTGGTCCGACCAGGCGCTGCAGGCGATCGCGACCGGGCGTGCTCCCCGAGACCACCGGCCTCGTCCAGCTCACCGACCTCGGCCTGCCCGGCGGCTTCTCGCGCGGCGTCGATCTTCTCGAACGGCGTCAACAAGGACGCGTCGCTCAAGCTCGCCGACTTCATCCTGACCGAGGAGATCCAGTCGGCGGTGCTGACCGAGCTCGGCGGCTTCCCCGGCGTCTCCTGGGACTACGTCTCGGCCGAACTGCGCGAGCAGTTCAAGGACGTGATCCCGACGACCATCCCGGTCTTCCCCGGCGGCGACTGGGAGGTCGCGATCAACGACGGCTGGTACCGCAACGTCGCGCCGAACGTGGACCGCAGCCAGTGACGCTGGCGCCGGCGCCCGACATCGCCGGCAAGCCGCAGCGGAGGTGGCCCACGGGCCTCCTCCTCGTCGCCCCGCCCGTGTTCCTCGTCGGCTGGATGATCATCTGGCCGATCGTCACCGCGATCACCCGCACCGTCTGGCTGCCGACGCCGGACGGGGATCGTCACTTCACGCTCGAGACTTACGCCTTCTTCTTCTCCGACCGCTACAGCCTCGACAACCTCGCCGTCACCCTCTGGACCACCGGCGTCTGCGCCGCATTCCTCGTGCCGATCTGCCTCTCGATCGCGCTCTACCTGCGCTTCGCCGAAGGCCGCCTCGCCGCCTACGTCCAGGGCCTCGCCATCTTCCCGATGTTCGTGCCCTCGATCATCCTCTCCTACGCGCTGATCCGCGTGCTCGGCCCGAACGGCACCGTCGACCTCCTCTTGAACTCGGTCGGCCTGCCGAAGATCCGCAGCCCCTATCTCACCCCCTGGGGCCCGGTCATCGGCCTCGTCTGGGACAACATCCCGATCACCGTCCTGATCCTGCTCTCCGGCCTCGGCGCCGTCTCGAACGCATCGGTCGAGGCCGCCCGCGACGTCGGCGCCGGCCGCTGGGCGGTCCTCTGGCACATCATCCTGCCGCGGATCTCGAACTCGATCCTCGTCGCGATCAGCTTCACCGTGCTCGGCATCTTCTCCGCCTTCACGCTCCCCTACGTCCTCGGCCCCGCCGCGCCCGAGATGATGGGCCCGTTCATGCAGCGCACCTTCCGCGACCTCAACGACCCGACGATGGCGATCACCCAGGCCGTCATCACCTTCGCCTTCTGCATCGCGTTCGGGCTCTTCTACGTCCGCTCGGTCGCGAAGAACCGGGCCGCGTGATGACGCACGCCCGCACCGACTGGCCCGGCGTCCTCCTCGCCGTCGTCCTCACCCTCGTCATCATCTTCCCGCTCTTCGTGGTGGCGACCTGGGCCTTCACCAACGTCTGGCGCTATCCCTCGGTGATCCCGCAGGAATTCGGGCTCCGCTACTGGAACATGACGCTGGCCCGCGCCGACGTCTGGACCTCGATCACCATGAGCGTGAGCCTCGCCACCATCGTCACCCTGATCTCCGCCGCCATCTGCCTGCCCGCCGCCTACGCCTTCGCCCGGCTCGACTTCCCCGCCCGCAACCTGCTCTTCTTCTCCTTCCTCGCCGGCCACGCCTTCCCGAAGTTCGGCCTCCTCGTCGCCATCGCCGGCATCTTCCTCAACCTCGGCCTGATCGGCACCTTCTGGGGCGTCGTCCTGATCCAGCTCGTCGGCACCCTCCTCTTCATGATCTGGATCCCGGTCGCCGCCTTCCAGGCCGTCGACCGCCGGATGGAGGAGGCCGCGCGCGACGTCGGCGCCTCGCCGCTGCGGGTCTTCTGGTCGATCACCCTGCCCCAGGCCGGCCCGACCATCGCCGCGGCGCTGCTGCTCTCCTTCGTCTCGACCTTCTACGAGACCGAGGGCGCCTGGCTGATCGGGGCGCCGCAGATCCGCACCATGCCGGTCCTGATGATCTCCTTCATCAACAACCAGCCGGTGATCCAGTACGGCGCCGTCCTCTCCGTCCTGCTCTGGATCCCGTCGTTCGTCGCGCTGATGTTCGCCCGCCGCGTGATCGGCTCGGGCAGCTTCGCCAAGGGCTTCGGCGCATGACCCCGGCCCGCCTCCCTTCTTCGGCCAGAAACCTGGAGAGCAGTGCCGGGGGTGCGGGGGCGGCGAGCGCCCCGCCGGCGCGGGCGAGCACGCCCGCGCCACTCAAGAAGACTCGCGCGCACCTGCGCGCACCGAATGCCGCCAACGGGCGGCGTCCCCGGCCGGGCGCGGGAGCCCCCTGATGGCCGTCCTCGTCGATCCGCGGCGTCACCAAGCTCTTCGGCTCCGTCCGGGCGGTCGAGAGCTTCGACCTGACCGTCGGCGACGGCGAACTCGTCTGCCTGCTCGGCCCCTCCGGCTCCGGCAAGTCGACGCTCCTGCGCATGGTCGGCGGCTTCGAGACCCCGACCGGCGGGAGCATCGCCATCGACGGCGAGGAGGTGACCCGCCTCTCCCCCGAGAAGCGCCCGACCGGCATGGTCTTCCAGAGCCACGCGCTCTGGACGCCACATGAACGTCTTCAAAAACCTCGCCTTCGGCCTGAAGCTGCGCCGCCTGCCCAAGGAGGAGATCCGCCGCCGGGTCGAGGCCGCGCTCGAGCAGGTCGGCCTGAAGGGCTACGGCGAGCGGATGACGAATCAGCTCTCCGGCGGCCAGCAGCAGCGCGTCGCCCTCGCCCGCAGCCTCGTCCTCGAGCCCGAAGATCCTGCTCCTCGACGAGCCCTTCGCCAGCCTCGACCAGCACCTGCGCGAGCGCCTGCGCGAGGAGGTCCGCGACCTGCAGCAGCGCCTCGGGATCACCACCCTCTTCGTCACCCACGGCCAGGACGAGGCCCTCGCGCTCGCCGACCGCATCGTCGTCATGCGCGACGGCCGCACCGAGCAGATCGCGCCCCCCGACGTCGTCTACCGCGAGCCCGCCACCCCCTTCGTCGCCGGCTTCATCGGAACGATGAACCTGATCGAGGGCACGGTCGCCGCCGGCGCCTTCCGCCACGCCGGCTTCACCCTGCCCGTCCCGATCCCCGACGGGCCGGCCACCCTCGCGGTCCGCCCCGAGGCCCTCGCGATCGCCCGCGCCGAGGGTGCCGGCGCCGCCACCGTCCACCGCGTCACCGACTACGGCACCCACGCCATCGTCGACCTCGAGCTCGCCGACGGCGTCCGCCTGAAGTCGATGGCCCCCGACGCCCGCGCCTGGACAGCCGGCATGGCCGTCGACCTCGCAGCCGCGCGCCTTCGCCCTCTACCGCGACAATGCCGCGATCCATCGCAGCGGCTGAGCGCAGCATGGCCGACCCGATCTCGGTGACCCGCGACGGCCACCGCACCTTCCTCAAGTGGCACCGCGCCCGCCGCCGCGGCACCGACCCGGTCTTCACCGGCCGCCGCATCCTTGAGGGCATGGCGCTCGGCGCCAGCGTCGAGGTCGACCTCGTCGTCCACGCCGACGACGGCTTCGCCGTGCTGCACGATCTCGTCCTCGACGAGGAGACCACCGGCCGCGGCCCGGTCCGCGCGACGCCCGCCGCCATGCTCCGGACCCTCCACCTGCGCGACAACGCCGGCTCTCCGATCGCCGGCAAGGTCATGCTGCTCGAGGACCTCGCCGCCCTGATCGCCCGCGACGGCGCCCACCCCGAGGCGCTGCTCCAGCTCGACTACAAGGAGGACGCCGCCGCGCTGACCCCGCGCGCCGTCGCCACCTTCGCCGATGCGCTCGGCCCGGTGGCGCGGCACTTCATCCTCTCGTCCGGCGACGCCGACTCGGTCCGGCTCCTCGCCGCCGGCGTCCCCGGCCTGCGCATCGGCCACGACCCCTGTCACCTGGGCGCGCTCGAGCGGCTGGCCGCGAGCCGCGCCTACCCGGCCTTCGTCGCCGACGCGCTCGGGGCCGCGCCGGACGCCGAGCTCATCTACCTCGACCACGCCCTCGTGCTCGCGGCCGCCGACGACGGCTTCGACCTCGTCGCCGCCTTCCACGCCGCCGGCCGCCGCGTCGACGCCTACACCCTCCCGCGCGCCGACGCCGCCGGCCTCGCCACCGCCCGCCGCCTGCTCGCGCTCAAGCTCGACCAGATCACCACCGACGACCCCGAGGGCCTGCACGCCGCCCTCGGCTGATCGGTCGCGCGACCGTCCACCCGGCGGCTCCGTCGGCCGAGCGGAAGCACCAAGGTATTCATCCAGGCATGAAGCCCTATCGGGCAGGACCGGGGCCCTGCCAACAGGCGGGGAGAATCCCTCCTCGGCGGGCGTAAGCCCGCTTCCGCCGGAGGGAGGCAGCAAGGGCGGCCGGCGCTCCCCCCTCGGGCGCCCTCACGGGTCCTTGCGGCGGCGCGTCCTTCAGCATCTCGATCAGGTAGGCATGCGTCGCTGCATTGGCGACGATCACCGTCCCGGTCCGCTCGTAGACCTCCGGCCCGCGCCCCCACCAGTCGGTGACGACTCCCCCGGCCTCCTCGACCAGCAGCACGCCCACGGCCCAGTCGACGAGCCCCGATTCCTCGAAGTACCCGGTCAGCCGCCCGCAGGCGACGTGGGCGCAGGAGTTGGCCGAGCTGCCGACGATCCGGATCGCCCCGATCGGGTCGCGAATCCGCTCGAGCCGCGCATAGTAGCCCTCGAAGCTGTGCAGCCTGTGGATCGGCAGCCCGGTGCCGATCGCCATCATCCCGACGTCGGTCTTCTCGCTCACCCGCAGCCGCGCGCCGTTCAGATGCGCCCCCGCGCCCCTGATCGCCGTGAACATCTCGTCGGCGACCGGGTTGTAGAGCGCCCCCGCCACCGTCTCGGCGCCGCGCCGGAGCGCGATTGAGATGGTGTAGGGCATGCCGTTGACGAAGTTCGTGGTGCCGTCGATCGGATCGACGAGCCAGCGGTACTCCTGGTCGTCGCGGTCGACCGGCGGAAACTCCTCGCCGGTGAAGCTCCAGTCCGGATAGCGCGCGAACAGCCGCTCCCGGATCAGCAGTTCCGATTCCCGGTCGGCGTCGGACACGAAGTCGGCCGGGCCCTTGATGCCGATCTCGAGCTCGCGAAACCGCGCGAAATGCCGCAGCGTCAGCGCCCCCGCCTCCCGCGCCACCGCGGTCATGTCGTCGAGCACGTCCCGGTGGGGAGTTGTCATGGCACCACCTGCAAACGAAAACGGGGGGCCGATGGCCCCCCGTTCCGTATATCAGCCGTACGGGCTGATTACATCATGCCGTCCATGCCGCCCATGCCGCCCGGCATGCCGCCGCCGGCCTGGCCCTTCGGCTCCGGCTTGTCGGCGATCATCGCCTCGGTGGTGATGAGCAGGCCGGCGACCGAAGCGGCGTCCTGCAGCGCGGTGCGCACGACCTTGGCCGGGTCGATCACGCCGAACTTGTACATGTCGCCGTACTCTTCGGTCTGGGCGTTGAAGCCGAAGGAACCGTCCTTCGACTCGAGCACCTTGCCCGCGACCACCGAGCCGTCGACGCCGGCGTTCTCGGCGATCTGCCGCAGCGGCGACTGCAGCGCCTTGCGGACGATGGCGATGCCGGCGGTCTGGTCGGCGTTCTCGCCGGTCAGGCCGTCGAGCTTCAGCGAGGCGCGCACCAGCGCCACGCCGCCGCCGACGACGACACCCTCCTGCACCGCGGCCCGGGTCGCGTTCAGCGCGTCCTCGACGCGGTCCTTGCGCTCCTTCACCTCGATCTCCGAGGCGCCGCCGACCCGGATCACCGCAACGCCGCCGGCGAGCTTCGCCAGCCGCTCCTGCAGCTTCTCCTTGTCGTAGTCCGAGGTGGTGTCCTCGATCTGCGAGCGGATTCTGCGCGACCCGGCCCTCGATCTCGGCCTTCTCGCCGTGGCCCTCGACGATCGTGGTCTCGTCCTTGGTGATCGAGATCTTGCGCGCCTTGCCGAGCATGTCGATGCCGACGTTCTCGAGCTTCATGCCGAGGTCGTCGGAGATCACCTGGCCGCCGGTCAGGATCGCGATATCCTGCAGCATCGCCTTGCGGCGATCACCGAAGCCCGGCGCCTTGACGGCGGCGATCTTCAGCCCGCCGCGCAGCTTGTTGACGACGAGCGTCGCCAGCGCCTCGCCGTCGACATCCTCGGCGACGATGAGAAGCGGCTTACCCGACTGGATCACCGCCTCGAGCAGCGGCACCATCGGCTGCAGCGACGAAAGCTTCTTCTCGTGCAGGAGGATCAGCGCATCCTCGAGCTCGGCGATCATCTTCTCGGCGTTGGTGATGAAGTACGGCGACAGGTAGCCGCGGTCGAACTGCATGCCCTCGACGACCTCGGTCTCGGTCTCGAAGCCCTTGTTCTCCTCGACGGTGATGACACCCTCGTTGCCGACCTTCTGCATCGCGTCGGCGATCTGCTGGCCGATCTGGGTCTCGCCGTTCGCTGAGATGGTGCCGACCTGCGCCACCTCCTCGGAGCCGTGCACGGTGCGGGCCTGGGCCTTGATGTCCTCGACGACCACGGCGACGGCCTTCTCGATGCCGCGCTTCAGGTCCATCGGGTTCATGCCGGCCGCGACCGACTTCATGCCTTCCTTGACGATCGCCTGGGCGAGAACCGTCGCGGTCGTGGTGCCGTCGCCGGCCTCGTCGTTGGTGCGCGAAGCGACTTCGCGGACCATCTGCGCGCCCATGTTCTCGAACTTGTCCTCGAGCTCGATCTCCTTGGCGACGGTGACGCCGTCCTTGGTGATCCGCGGCGCGCCGAACGACTTGTCGAGGATGACGTTGCGGCCCTTCGGGCCGAGGGTGACGCGGACCGCATCCGCCAGAAGGTCAACGCCCTTCAGGAGGCGGTTGCGCGCGTCGGTATCGAATTTGAGCTGCTTAGCGCCCATGTGAAATTCTCCTCAGATCGTCGGATTGAGTTCAGGCGGCCTTGGCCGAAGCCTTGCCGGTCGAGATGATGCCGAGGATGTCGCTCTCCTTCATGATCAGGAGATCCTCGCCGTCGATGCGGACCTCGGTGCCCGACCACTTGCCGAACAGGATCCGGTCGCCGGCCTTGACGGTCATCGGCACCAGTTCGCCCGAGTCCTTGCGCGCGCCCTCGCCGACGGCGATGACCTCGCCCTCGGACGGCTTCTCCTTCGCGGTGTCGGGGATGATCAGTCCGCCCTTCGTCTTCTCCTCGCCCTCGATGCGGCGAACGACCACGCGGTCGTGAAGTGGCGTGAATTGCATTGGGATCGCTCCTTGTTGCGTTCCAACCTGTCGGTGGCCTCGTGTCGCTGTTAGCACTCGCCACCCGAGAGTGCCAACTCGCGGCGTTATGTAGGGAAGCCACCGGCGGACTGTCAAGCGGCAACGCGCTCCCGCTGCGTGATTTGCGCGGACAGCCGGCTCAGGCGATGATGTCGGGGGTGATCTCGTCGCTGATCCGCTGGATCTGGTCCTTCAGCATCAGCTTGCGCTTCTTCAGGCGCCGCAGCGTCAACGCATCGGCGCGCCCCCCGGCATCGAGCGCGGCGATCGCGTCGTCGAGATCGCGGTGCTCGCGCTGCAGGAGCTCGAGCTTCACCCGCAGCACCTCCTCGCGCGGCATCGTGGTGGTCGTCTGCATCGCCGGACATCCTGGAACTGGCCGGCGTTATACTCGTCCCGAACCCCGTCGCCTAGTCCCCCGCGCCGCCGCGCCAGACCTTGTTTTCCACGCGCGGCGCCCCCACCTCTGCACCCGGGGCCGCCGCCTTCGGGACCCCGCACGAGTTGCTTGAGACAAGGGCTTCTGAGACATGACAAAGGTCAGCTTCGCGTCGCACCCGTACCTGCTCGGCTTCGAGCAGCTGGACCGCCTGGTGGAGCGCACGGCCAAGTCGGGCAACGACGGCTATCCTCCCTACAACATCGAGCAGCGCGGCGATGCGTCGTACCGCATCACGCTGGCGCTGGCCGGCTTCGCCGAGGACGACCTCGCGATCACCCTGGAGAACAACCAGCTCGTGGTGCGCGGACGCCAGGCCGACGACGCCGAGGGCCGGGTCTACCTGCACCGCGGCATCGCCGCGCGGCAGTTCCAGCGCAGCTTCGTGCTGGCCGATGGCGTGGAGGTCTCGGGCGCGATGCTCGAGAACGGGCTCCTGCACATCGACCTCAGCCGCGCCGAGCCCGAAGCGGTGGTCCGCACCATCGCGATCAATGGCAAGAAATCCTGAGGAGGCAGCCATGACCGATTTCCCGAGCTTCCCGGACGGCGACAGGCCGATCGTCTATGTCCGCGGCGTCCGGACCGCCGATCTCCCCGAGGAGATCCAGGCCCAGACCACGCTCGACCACCTCTTCGCCATCCACGCGCCGACCGGCGAGCTGCTGGCCCTCGTGCCCGACCGCGCCCAGGCCTTCGTGGTGGCGCGCCAGAACGAGTTCTCGCCGGTCAGCGTCCACTGACCACCGCCGCGACGGCCGGCTGGCCGGCGCGGTCCGCCGGCAAGAGCGCGGCGGTCCCCGCCACCACGACCAGCGTCGCCGCCGCCGCATAGTCGATCCAGCGCCCGCCGAAGCCCGGGACGCCGCGGCACCCGAGCGCGAACGCCACGACGGCGGCCTGCGCCAGCGCGATGGCGGCCAGCGTCGTCGCCGCGATCGCGAGCGCGGCGCCGGCCTCGGGCGGTCCGGGCAGCACCTGCGGCAGCAACGCCAGATAGAACACCAGGTTGTAGGGGCTGGTCAGGCCGAGCATCAGCCCCGCCACGCCGTCGCGCCGCACGGGCGGCGCCGCCGCGCCCGGCGGCCGATCGGCCGCGCGCACGCAGGAGAGCGCCAGCGCGAAGAGGACGGCGATGCCCAGCCACTTCATCGCGGCGAAGCCGGAGGCGGAGAGCGCGAAAGCCCCGAGCGCCACCCCGAGCGCCAGTGCCACCAGGAGCAGGTCGGCGAGGAGCACCCCGAGGCTCACGGTCGTCCCGGCCCGCAGCCCCGAGCGCGCGGCCCGGCCGAAGGTCAGGACGACGACGGGACCGGGAGCTATGGCGTTGACGAAGGATGCCGCGAACAGCAGCAGGAGCGCGGGCGTCTCCATGGGCAACTCCTTGCGCGCGGGCGCGGCCCGTCGCTCGGGCGTCGCCGGCGGGAAAATGTCGATGCACTGCAAAGCCCGGCGGCCGCATAAATCGCGGCGATCCGGCAACGGCACGTCACGTCAGGAACATCTGCGCCGTCCGAATATTGACGGCTTCGGCAGCATAGCACCGTCGGCGGCGAATCGCTACCGACGGTTGCGCGCCGTGGATCAGCGCGCGCCGACCGCCACCGCGTCGGCCTCGGGGGCGACGATCTGCCCGTCCGCCGCGGCGAGGAACCGCTCGGCATCGAGCGCCGCCATGCAGCCCATGCCCGCCGAGGTCACTGCCTGGCGGTAGATCGGATCGGCGATATCGCCGGCGGCGAAGACTCCCGGGATCGACGTCGCCGTCGAGCCCGGCTTGGTCACCACGTAGCCGCCATGATGCGTCTCGAGCTGCCCCGTCACCAGCTCGGAGGCCGGCGAGTGGCCGATCGCGACGAAGACCCCGTCGGCGCGCAGCACCCGCTCCGCCCCGGTCCGCACGTCGCGCAGCCGGACGCCGGTGACGCCGCGCGGGTTTGCGTCGCCGAGCACCTCCTCGAGCGCGTGGAACCAGATCGTCTCGATCTTCGGGTGCTTGAACAGCCGGTCCTGCAGGATCTTCTCGGCGCGGAGCTCGTCGCGCCGGTGCACCAGCGTCACCTTGGATGCGAAGTTGGTCAGGAACAGCGCCTCCTCAACGGCCGAGTTGCCGCCGCCGATCACCACGACGTCGCGGCCGCGGAAGAAGAAGCCGTCGCAGGTCGCGCAGGCCGAGACGCCGAAGCCCTTGAACGCGTCCTCCGATTCGAGCCCGAGCCAGCGCGCCTGCGCCCCGGTGGCGAGGATCACCGCGTCGGCGGTATAGACGGTGCCGCCGTCGCCGATCGCCGTGAACGGCCGCTTGCCGAGATCGAGCCGGGCGATGTGGTCGGGGATCAGCTCGGCGCCGGTCGCCTTCGCGTGCGCCTCCATCCGCGCCATCAGCTCGGGCCCCTGCACCTCGGCGTCGCCGGGCCAGTTCTCGACGTCGGTGGTGATCGTCAGCTGCCCGCCCGGCTGGATGCCCTGGATCAGGATCGGCTCGAGCATCGCGCGCGCCCCATAGACCGCCGCGGTGTAGCCGGCCGGCCCGGAACCGATGATGAGCAGCCGGGTGTGACGCGTGTCGGACATCGGAGAGAACCTCGCGGGGAACATGGCCCCGGAATATAGGGTCGCGCGCCGCGGGCGGGAAGGGCGGCGCCGGACGCCGCCCCTTGCGCTCAGATCAGCTTGGCGCGCAGCTTCTGGTATTCTCCGTCGGTGATGCTGCCCGACGCCTTGAGCGCGTCGAGCTTGGTGATCTCGTCGGCGACGCTGAAGCCGACGACGCTGCGGATCTGCTCGCGCGCCGCCTCGGCCTGCTCGACGTCGCGCTCGCCCATGCTCCAGCCCTGGGTGAGCAGGTAGGCGAAGATGCCGATATAGGGCAGCACGACGAGGAAGATCACCCAGAGCACCTTGCTGACGCCGGACATGTCCTTGCGCCGGAACAGGTCCATCAGCACCCGGATCAGGATCCAGAACCAGACGACGAAGAAAAAGATGAAGAGCGCATCGAGCAGGAACGTCCCGAAGGTCATTCCGCCCAGATGGCCGCCCGTCTCGACCACTTCCTGTTCCATGCAAGTCCCCGTTCTCGATCGCCACCGTCCGATGCGGCGGTGCAGCGAGCTTGTCGAACGGGGTTGCCGGAAAATCAAGCGCCAAATCGGATCGCACGCGCCGATCGTTTCGGATTGATGCGCGCACGAGAAATATTATTGCTTCCGTCGGCCCGGCAGCTTAGGGAATCCGTCAAGGGAGAACCAGACATGACGGGGCAGCGACTCGACGGCATCGACCGGAAGATTCTGGCCGAATTGCAGGCCGACGGCCGCATGACCAATGTCGAGCTGTCGCGGCGGGTCGGCATCTCGGCGCCGCCCTGCCTGCGCCGCGTCCGCAGCCTCGAGGAGACCGGCCTGATCCAGGGCTACCACGCCCAGGTCAACGCCCGCGAGCTCGGCTTCGAGGTGCAGGTCTTCGCGATGGTCGGGCTCTCGAGCCAGGCCGAGCGCGACCTCTCCGCCTTCGAGGCCAAGTGCCGCGAGTGGTCGCTCGTGCGCGAGTGCCACATGCTGAACGGCGAGATCGACTTCATCCTCAAATGCGTGGCGCCCGACCTCTCGACGTTCCAGACCTTCCTGACCGAACAGCTGACCTCCGCCCCGAACGTGGCGAGCGTCAAGACCAGCCTCGTCATCCGCTGCGCCAAGGACGAGCCGGCGGTTCCCTTCGACATCTACGAGGCCCGCGCCAAGGCCCGCGACTGACGGCCCCCCTGCCCGGCCGGGAAGGACCGCGTCCGGTCTCACGTTGCGGAATGGATCAGCCCGACGCCGATGCCCCGAACCGCGGCGCTGATGCGGTCGAAGACGCCGAGCTTCAGGTAGATGCGCCGCAGGTGTGCCTCGACGGTATGGGACGAGATCCCGAGGATCTCGCCGATCTCGCCGTTGCTCTTGCCCCGCGCCACCCAGGCGAGCACCTCCGATTCGCGGCCCGACAACTCGGGCAGCGGCCCGAGGCTCGGGATCACCAGCGCGCAGTAGCGCAGGTGGGCGAGCTGGCAGACCCGCTGGATTGCGCGGAGCATCGCCGGGTCGAGGCGGAGCACGCCGTCGCTGAAGCCGAGGCCGCACTGGCCCTCGCGTCCGTTCGGCCCGTAGACGTGGATGCCCACCCCGTACTTGAGGCCGAGCCCGGTGAACTCCTCGATGAAACCGGCTTCCTCCGTGGTCTCCGGCTTCTCGTGCAGGACCTCGTCCCAGTAGATCGGCTCCAGCTGCCGCTGCGCCCGGGCGAGGATCGGATTGCTCCGGTAGCGGCGCTCGTGCAGATAGCGCAGGATCGCCGCTTCCGGAAATCCCTCGGCGAGCAGCGCCGGCCGCATGTCGTCGGGAGCCCCGAGCGGGGGCAGGTGCAGGTACGAGATGCGCGTGACGACGGTGGCGTCGAAGTAGCCGGCAAACACGCGCCAGAGCGCCCTCAGGTCCTGCGCACGCTCGATGGCGCTCTCGACGTCCTGTCCCTGCACGGGAAGTGCCCCTCTGATCGGGACACGCTTATCATCCGGCGGCCGGCGCGAACAGCCGCCGCGGCGCGCCTCAGCGCCGTGAACCGCGGCTCAGCCGCTCGAGGTCCGCATCGACCGAGAGGATCAGGCGGTTGCGCGGCGAGGCCATGTCGCTGTCGTCGCAGTCCGGGCCGAGGGTGCGCCAGATCGCGAGCTTGCTCCTGACCGCCTCGAGGCTGTCGGCGCGGATGGCGATCGCGCGCTCGGCCACGCTCGCCTCCAGATTCTGCAGGGTCGCGATCTCCGCCGCCGCGGCGCAGGCCTGGTCCCAGCTGGGCTCGAGCTCCGAGGCCTTCTCCGCGAGCAGCGCCTCGATGATCCCGAGGTACGACCGCAGCCGCCCGAGGTCGTTCGGCAGCGCGGTGCTGCCCTCGCGCAACGCACGCACCAGTTGTGTATCGAGCTTCGGTACTTCGGCGTTCACCACGGGCCCCACTCCTCCAAGAGCGGCGTAACTAGACGGTTCATGCCGGTATTAACAATACACGGCCCCGGGTAGCGCGATCACGGGACAGACGAGGACCTGCCCTCGAGACTGATCAGCCCGAAGCCGAGCGCGCGCAGCGCCGCCGAGATCCGGTCGACGACGCCGAGCTTCAGGTAGATCCGCCGCAGGTGCGCATCGACCGTGTGGGCGGAGATGCCGAGGATCTCGCCGATGGCCGCGTTGCTCTTGCCCTGCGCGACCCAGCCGAGCACCTCGGCCTCGCGCGAGGAGAGCGACGGCAGCGCCCCGAGCTCGGGCAGGAGCAGCGCGCTGTAGCGCAGGTGCATGACCTGGCAGCCCCAGCGCAGCCGGCAGAGGGCGGCGGGCGCCAGGCGCGGCGTCGCGGGCGGCAGATCCACGGCGAAGATGCCGTTCCGCCCGTTGGGACCGAACGCCTGCAGCCCGAGGCCGTTGACGACGCCGGCGGCGCGGTAGGCGGCGAGGTGGGCGCGTTCCTGCGGGGTGATCTCGGTCAGGTCCTCGATCTCGTCGAGATAGACCGGACGGACGCGGTTCTGGATCAGGTTCGCGAGCACCGCGATCCCGGTCACCCGGGCCGACAGGTACTCGGCGAGCAGCGCCTCCCCGAAGCCGTCGTTCTCGATCCGGATCAGGCCGGCATCGGGTGCCCCGGGCGGCGGCAGGTGGTGGTAGGCGATCCGGCGGACGCCGCAGCCGGGGGCGAAGTCCACCATTTCCCGCCACACGTCCTCGAGACGGGCCAGACCTTCGACTGTGACTTCGAACGCGACCGGATCCATCGGCCCGACCCCCCCGGGCGATCCTTTTGGAGACTACGGCCCTCCCCGTCCCGGCTGTCAAGGCTCGCGGGGCGATTATTCGCTCTCGCGGAGCGCGCGGCGGCGGATCTTTCCGGTCGCGGTCGTCACCCACGAGCGCAACCGTCCCGCATTCACTTCGCGGATTTGTCCGTCGACAAATCCGCGCGCGCCTGCCTGCCCCTTGGCAGGCGCGATTCCGCGCCCGCCAGGCAGACGCGCGCGGATTACCCGCCGACGGTCCCGGCGGCACCCCCCTCGGCCTCCGCGCTCGCGCGCTCCGTCCGACGAACCGGCGCGAGGCAGTGCCTCGCTTTCGCCGGTTCGGGTGCATCCTCTGCGCCGTCGATCCCCCGTTCCTCGTGCGATCGATGCAACCGCATCCCGTCTGCTATGAGATCGGGCGGGTTCGCTCCCGCGCGATCCTGATGCCGCCTTGAAAGGCGGCCCGACCGGCCCTAGAGTCGGAACGAGGGGAGAACGTCCGACTTGACCGACATGCCACGCCTGATCGACCCGTTCGCGCGCGCGATCACCTACCTGCGAGTCTCGGTGACCGACCGCTGCGACTTCCGCTGCGTCTACTGCATGTCCGAGCACATGGAGTTCCTGCCCAAGGCCGAGCTGCTGTCGCTCGAGGAGCTCGACCGGCTCTGCTCGGCCTTCGTCGGCCTCGGTGTCGAGAAGCTCAGGATCACCGGCGGCGAGCCGCTGGTCCGCAAGGGCATCATGACCTTCTTCCGCGCCATGTCGCGCCACCTCGAGACCGGCGCGCTCAAGGAGCTGACGCTGACCACCAACGGCAGCCAGCTCCGCCGCTTCGCGGCCGAGCTCGCCGACTGCGGCGTCCGGCGGGTCAACGTCTCGCTCGACACCCTCGACGCCGCGAAGTTCGCGAAGATCACCCGCTGGGGCCGCTTCGCCCAGGTGATGGACGGCATCGACGCCGCGGTCGAGGCCGGGCTCCGGGTCAAGATCAACACCGTCGCGCTCAAGGGCGTCAACGAGGACGAGCTGCACGACCTCGTCGCCTGGTGCGGCACGCGCGGCTTCGACCTCACCTTCATCGAGGTGATGCCGATGGGCGACCTCGGCAACGAGGACCGGCTCGACCAGTACTGGTCGCTCAGGGTCCTGCGCCGCGAGCTCGACACCCGCTGGGCCCTCGCCGACACCGCCGAGCGCACCGGCGGCCCGGCGCGCTACGCGCGGGTGGCCGAGACCGGCGGCCGCATCGGCTTCATCACGCCGCTCACGCACAACTTCTGCGAGTCGTGCAACCGGGTGCGGCTCACCTGCACCGGGCAGCTCTACATGTGCCTCGGGCAGGAGGACGACGCCGACCTGCGCGCCGCGCTCAGGGCGAACCCGCACGACGACGCGCCCCTCGTCGCGGCGATCGGCGCGGCGATCGCCCGCAAGCCGAAGGGGCACGACTTCGATTATTCGCGGCAGACCGTGCACGGCCAGGTCTCGCGCCACATGAGCCACACCGGCGGATGAGCCCCGGCCTGCGGCCCCCCGAAGGATGCTCGAAATGCCCGTCCGCTGGAGGATGGCTCTTGTCGGAGCGGCGCTGATGGCAGCGACCCCGCCCAGCGCCGGGACGGTCTGCCGAGAGGACTCGCTCGGGGCGGTCGTCTGCCGCGAGACGGCGCCTCGGCCGATGCCGCGCCCGGTCTACCGCTCGACCGTGCAGGGGCTCGACCGCGTGCAGGAGCCGCCGCGGCCGGACGACCACGCGCGCGAGTTCATCCCGGCGCGCAGGACACGCGGCCTCGGCTCGTTTCAGCCCGACCGCCCCGCCGGACCCGGCCTTTGCCGGGCCGACGCCCTCGGCAACCTCAGCTGCCGCTGATCACATGATCCGTGCATGCGGTGCATGACGAGATTCACTCGAGCTTCGTGATCCGTCCCTCGACCGTCGGCACGACATCCGGATGCGCGGCGAGGTAGTCGGCCAGCACGTCCTCGAGCCCCGGCCCGAAGTCGTAGGCATTGGTCGCCTCGTCGCGCAGCACCGCATAGCCGTCGCCGCCGTTGCGCATGAAGTTGTTGGTGGCGACCGTATAGACCTCGGCCGGGTCGATCGGCAGCCAGCCGCCGCCGTCCGGCACCTCGACCGACTTGATGCGGCTCATCGGCTCGGCCTTCGGATCCCAGCTGAACCGCAGGCCCGCCACCTGCGGGAAGCGCCCGGCCCCCTCCTCGACCTGGCTGACGCCGTTCTCCAGCGCCGCGACGATGCCGGCGCCGGTGATGTTGAAGGTCGAGAGCGTGTTCTGGAACGGCAGCACCGCCAGCACGTCGCCCATCGTGACGGTGCCCCCCGGAATCGAGGCGCGCAGGCCGCCGCCGTTGGTGATCGCGATCGTCACGCCCTGGCCGGTGACCCGGTCGAGCATCGCGTCGGTCACTATGTTGCCCATCGGGCACTCCCCGGCCCGGCAGACCTCGCGGCTGCCGTCGATCCCGGCGCCGATCTCGGCGACGTTGCGCGCCTTGAGCTCCTCGATCGGCCCGGCGAGCTCCTTGATCCGCGCGAGCGTGTCCGCGTCCGGCGTCACCCCGGCATCGAGCAGGACCGCGTCGCCGGTCGCCTCGGTGACCTTGCCGTCGTCGTCGAAGGTCAGCACCAGGTGGCCGAGGTACTTCGAGTAGGCCCCCGCCTGCACGATCGGCACCGGCACCCCGTCCGGGCCGCTGGCCATCAGCGGGTACTTGAAGGCAGCGTCCTCGTCGACGTTCGAGAACAGCGTGTGCGAGTGGCCGCCGACCACCGCGTCGATCCCGGGCACCGCCGCCACCAGCCGCTCGTCCGCGGCCACGCCGAGGTGGCTGAGCACGATGACCTTCTCGACGCCCTCGGCCTGCAGCTCCTCCACCTTGCCGGACAGGTACTCGGCCGGGTCGCGGAAGCTCACGGTCGGGCCGGGCGAGGCGATCTCGACGGTGTCGGGCGTCGTCGCGCCGAGGATCGCGACCTTCTCGCCGCCGATGTCGAGGACGAGGTGGTCGACGCCGAGCGGCGCCAGCAGGTTGTCGGCGGAGACGTCGACATTGCCCGAGATCACCGGGAACTCGGCCGTCTCGATGAACTTCGCCAGCGGCTCCGGCCCGAGGTCGAACTCGTGGTTGCCATAGACCATCGCATCGAGCCCGATGCGGTTCAGCATCTCCGCCTCGGCCTGGCCGGTGTAGGCGGTGAAGAACAGCGACCCCTGGAAGACGTCGCCGGCGTTCAGCACCACGACGTTCTCGCCGGCGGCGGTCAGCTCGTCGCGCAGCCCGTTGATCGCCGTCAGGAGCCGGGCCGCGCCCCCGAAGCATTCGCCAGCGGCCTCGTCCTCCGCCGAGCACGTCGAACTCGAACGCGTTGATCGAACTCGATGCGGCTGTGGAAATCGTTGATGTGCAGGACGTGCAGCGTATAGGCCTGCGCGGCGCCGGGGCCGAGGGCGGCGAGGCTGGCGGCGAACACGGTCGGGCGGAACGGCATCGGGCGGACCTCCTGGGCTTCGGGCGGAGAACTCTAGGCCGGGAGCATGACAGCCCCGCGACCCCGGGCGCAAGCCCGGGGTCGCGGAGGGAATCCGCCGCCGCCCACCGCTGCCGGCGATTGCACCGGGCACGCGGCTCGCTAGAGTGGCCGCGGCATCGAGGGAGGCGCGGATGATCCGGATACTGCTGGCAGGGCTGCTCGGTTTGGCGACCCCGGCGCTCGCGCAGGACGAGGACACGTTCCGCTTCGGTAACGACGTCTTCGCCGCGGGCGGCAGTGTGACCGTCGACGCCGACGGAGCCGACGACGTCTTCGCCGCCGGCGAGCGCATCGATCTCCTGGCGCCGATCGCGGGCTCCGCGCACCTCATGGGGCGGCGGATCGTGGTCAACGCCGATGTCGGCGGCGACGCCTATGCCGCGGGGGCCGACGTCGCGCTGGCGGCTCCGGTGGCCGGCGACGCCTCGCTGGCCGGCTACGACGTCGCGGTCGGCGCCGCCGTCGGCGGCGACCTGCGCGCGGCCGCCCGCCACGTCCGGCTCGGGGCGCCGGTGGCCGGCTACGCGCTCCTCGCCGCCGAGACCGTCGCGATCGATGCCGCGATCGGCGGCGACGCCGCCATCGACGCCGATACGCTGACCTTCGGGCCCGGAGCCCGCGTGGCCGGCCGCCTCGTGCTCTCGGGCGACGCCGCCGATGTCGCCGTGCCGAGCGAGGTCGCTCCCCCCGACCGCGTCGAGCGCCATCCCTCCGCACGCGCGGACGCGTCCGGCGCCGGCGCGCCCGGCCCGGTCCTCGACCGGGCGCCCTCCTGGCTGTCGCTCGCCATCGGATTCGTGATCGGCGTGGCGATCCTCGCCGCGCTCGCCCTCGTCGTCGCGGTGGCGGCGCCGCGCGGCCTCGACCGGCTCGCCGTCCTGGCCGGCGAGCGGCCATTCTACACGTTCTGGATCGGCTTTCTCACCCTTTCGGCGCTGATCGGCGCCACGTTCCTCGCCATCGCCACCGTCATCGGCATCATCGTCGCCCCGGCGATCGTGATCCTCGGGCTCGCCTTCGCCTTCGTCGGCTACCTCGTCGCCGTCTATCTGGTCGGCCGGTTGATCTGGCGCTGGGCCGACCAGCTGCCGCCCGACACCTTCGGCGAGCGCGCCCTCGTCGCGCTGGTCGGCGCGCTGGCGGTCAGCCTGGTCGCGCTCCTGCCCTTCCTCGGCTGGATCGCCCACGTCGTCCTGACGCTCACGGGCCTCGGCGCCCTCAGCATCGCCTTCTTCCGCCCCGAGTTCCGCCGCTGAGACCCGGTCCGCCCTTGACCGCCGCCGCCATCCGGCCTTCCCTGCGTCGGCGCAGGGGAGGCCCGACGTGACCAGCATCGCCACCTTCCACGACCTGGAGGGCGCCAGCGTCTTCATCACCGGCGGCGGCTCCGGCATCGGTGCCGCGCTGACCGACGGCTTCCTCGCCCAGGGCGCGAACGTGACCTTCGTCCAGCGCTCCAACGCGACGCCCTTCGTCACCGAGATGGCCGACCGCCACGGCCGCGCGCCGCGCTTCCTCCCCTGCGACGTCACCGACATCCCCGCGCTCCAGGTCGCGATGGCCGAGGCCGCGGCCGCACAGGGGCCGATCACCGTCCTCGTCAACAATGCCGCCAACGACGCCCGCCACCCGGTCGAGGGCTACACCGTGGCCGAGTGGGACGCGGCGCAGGCGGTGAACCTGCGCCCGCACTTCTTCACCATCCAGGCCGCGATCCCCGGCATGCGCGCCGCCGGCCACGGCTCGATCATCAACTTCTCCTCGATCTCCTACATCATCGGCGCCGCCGGCTACCTCTCCTACGTCGCCGCCAAGGCCGGGATCACCGGCCTGACCTCGGGCTTCGCCCGCGACCTCGGCCCCGACCGCATCCGGGTCAACGCGCTCCTACCCGGCGCAGTGCTGACCGAGCGCCAGCGCGAGCTCTGGGTCTCGCCCGAGGACGCCGAGGCCTTCCTCGATCGGCAGTGCCTGAAGGAGAACCTCGACGCGGCCGACATCGTCGGCCCGACCCTGTTCCTCGCCTCCGAAGCGTCGCGGATGATCACCGGCCAGGCGCTCGTCGTCGACGGCGGCGTGGTGCACCCCGGATGACCGCCGACTGGATCGCCGTCGACTGGGGCTCGTCGAACCTGCGCGCCTGGGCGGTCGCCGCCGAGGGCGCCACCCTCGGCGAGGCCGCCGCCCCCGACGGCGCCTCGAGCCTCGCGCCGGACGCCTTCGAGCCCGCCCTCCTCCGCCTCGTCGACCCCTGGCTCGCCCCCGGCCGGCGCACCGACGTCATCGTCTGCGGCATGGCCGGCGCCCGCGGCGCTTGGGCCGAGGCGCCCTATGCCGCCGTGCCCTGCGCCCCCGGCCCGGCCTCCTTCGCCCGCCCGCCCACGGCCGACCCGCGCCTCGCCGTCCGCATCCTGCCCGGCCTGCGCCAGGACACCCCTGCCGATGTCATGCGCGGCGAGGAGACCCAGATCGCCGGCCTCCTTTCCCGCGAGCCCGGCTTCGACGGCGTCGCCTGCCTGCCCGGCACCCACACCAAATGGGTGCACGTCGCCGCCGGCGAGGTCGTCAGCTTCGCAAGCTACATGACCGGCGAGATCTTCGCCCTCCTCGCGACGCAATCAGTGCTGCGCAAGACCGTCGCCCCCGACGGCTGGTCCGAGCCCGACTTCCTCCAGGCCGTCGAGGACGGCCTCGCCCGCCCCGAGCGCATCGCCTCCCGCCTCTTCGGCCTGCGCGCCGAGGCGCTCTTGCACGGCCTCGACCCCGCGCGTGCCCGCGCCCGGCTGTCGGGCCTCCTCGTCGGCGCCGAGCTCGCCGGCGCCCGCCCGTACTGGCTCGGCCGCGACGTCGTCCTGATCGGCGCCGCCGCCCTCGCCGAGGCCTACCGCGCCGCGCTGGCGCAGGCCGGCCTCGCCGCCCGCGTCGCCGACGCCACCGGGATGACCCGCGCCGGCCTCGCCGCCGCCCGCGCCCTGCTCCAGACCGAGAGGACCCGCGCATGAGCCGCAATCTGATCGCCATCCTGCGCGGCGTCGAGCCGGCCCACGCCGTCGAGACCGCCACCGCCATCGTCGAGGCCGGCATCGACTGGATCGAGGTTCCGCTGAACTCGCCGCGCCCGCTCGAGAGCATCGCCGCGATGCAATCGGCGCTCGGCGCTCGCGCCCGCATCGGCGCCGGCACCGTGCTGACGCCCGAGGAGGTCCGCGCCGTGGCCGCCACCGGCGCGAGCTTCATCGTCTCGCCGAACGCCGACCCGCGGGTGATCGCCCGCTCGAAGGAGCTCGGCCTCGGCTCCTACCCCGGCGTCTTCACCGCGACCGAGTGCTTCGTCGCCCTCGCCGCCGGCGCCGACGCGCTCAAGCTCTTCCCCGCCAACGTGCTCGGCCTCGAAGGCTTGAAGGCGATCCGCGCCGTCCTGCCGGCGGGGACACGCGTCTACGCCGTCGGCGGCGTCGGCCCGGCCGACTTCGCCGACTGGACCGCCGCCGGCGCCGACGGCTTCGGCCTCGGCAGCGCGCTCTTCCGCCCCGGCTGGTCCGCCGCCCGCGTCGCCGAGGCCGCCCGCGCCAGCGTGGCCGCCTGGGACGCCGCGCACGACCTCGTCACCGCCTAGGGTGCGGACTCATATTGCTGCAAGCCAGATGCGGATAGCAGCGAGTTGAAGAGCGGCGAGGAAGTTCTCGGGTTTTCGGTCGTAGCGTGTGGCCAAGCCGCGGAACTGTTTGATCTGGTTGAAGAAGCGTTCGACCAGATTTCGCTGGCGATAGACCCAGCTGGAGAAGGCGAAGCTGCCCTTGCGGATCGTGCGGGGCGGAATGTTGGCCCAGGCGCCGCGCTCGGAGGCGAGTTCGCGGATGGCGTTGGTGTCGTAGGCCCGGTCGGCGATCAGCGTCGCGCCGGGGGCGAGGTCCTCCAGCAAGGTGGCCGCAACCGGCGCGTCGCCCGCCTGACCCGGCGTGAGGATGAGCTTCACCGGCCGGCCGTCGGCGTCGACAAGCGCGTGGATCTTGGTGGTCAGCCCGCCCCGGGAACGTCCCATGCTGCCATCCCCGGCGTCGGGACCCCCCTTTTGACCGCGGCGCCGTGCTGGTGGACACGCACGCAGGACGAGTCGATCATCACGATGTCGCCGTCGTAAGCCTTTGATACCGCGGCGAGGATGCGGTCCCACACCCCTGCGGCCCGCCAGCGCACGAAGCGGTTGTAGAGTGTGGTTCGCGGCCCGTACCGCTCCGGGATGTCGCGCCAGGGTGCTCCGGTCCGGAAACGCCACAGGATGCCGTTCAGCACCCGCCGGTCGTCGACCCGAGGCACCCCGCGCGGCTTGTTCGGCAGCAGCGGTTGGATGATCGCCCACTCCTCGTCGCTCAGCTCGTGACGGCGCATGAAACCCTCCTCTTTCGGAAGGTTGAATTAGAACCGCGACATGAGGGGAATCTGGAGGGTTCTGTGAGGCGCGGCGAGACGTTGGCGCGAGCGCGACGGTGGTCGGCGCCTCATTGAAGCCGGATTGAGCGACGCCGCGGTGTGTCTCTCGCTATGGGCGGAGTATCTCGGAGCGTTGGGTACCACGATCGCTGTCGACGATCCGATGTGCCTGGGCGCTCCCGTGGAGAGAGCGGCTCTGGTTGCGTCTGGGCGGGGATTGGCGAGAGGCTGGCGCCCGACGTGATCAGGAGGGCGGTGATCGACGGCTGATAACCGTGCCGGCCGAACGGCGCGCGCGCGGTTCCGGGCACGGGCGCGAGGACGGGTGCCGTCAGCATGCCGGAGGGGATGGAAGCCGCGATCATCATCGGCGGGCCGGCGCTGGATGGGGCGGCGCGCGGGGCAGCGTCGACAGGATCAGCGAGAGGCTGCCGCAGCCAGGGCAGGCATCGGGCTCCGGCTGACGAGGCGGGGCGCAGCGGTGGCCGTCGGGCTCGGCGTCGCGCTCGCCCTGCCGACCCGCGACGGGTTGAGCCAGCAGCTGTCGAGAAAGCGCGAGTTGAGCTGCGCGATGACCATTGGCGAGGAAGCCGAAGTGGCGGATGCGATGGAAGCCGGTGGGCAGGACGTGCAGGAGGAACCGGCGCATGAACTCGCCCGCACCGAGCGTCATGACCTTGCGGCGGCCTTCCTGCCGGTAATCCTTCCAGAGGAAGCTGACGGTGTCGTCGGTGATGGCGACGAGCCGGCTGTTGGCGATGGCGACGCGGTGGGTGTAGCGGCCGAGATAGGCGAGCACCTGTTCCGGGCCGCCGAAGGGCGGCTTGGCATAGACCACCCAGTCGATCCGGCGCAGCGCCCCGCAGTGGGCTGCGAAGGCGCGGGGCTCGGCAAGCGGAGCGAGGTCGCCGAAGAAGCGCAGCCCTCCGGCGGCGAAGGCGGTGGCGAGGCGTTCGAGAAAGAGCCGCCGGAACAGGCGCCCGAGCACCTTGACCGACAGGAAGAACCCGGGTGGGCAGGCGACCCAGCGCCTGCGGTCGGGCGAGAGACCACCGCCCGGCACGATGCAGTGGACATGCGGATGGTGCTGCATCGCCTGACCCCAGCTGTGCAGCACGGCGACGCCGCCGATTTCGGCGCCGAGGTGGCGCGGATCGGCCGCGATGAGGCGCAGCGTCTCGGCGGCGGCGCGGAACAGGATGGCGTAGACCGCCGCCTTGTTCTGGAACGCGATCGCGCCGACCGGCGCCGGCAGGGTGAAGACCACGTGGAAATAGGGAACGGGCAGCAGCTCCGCTCGCCGTGCGGCCACCCACGCCTCCCGCGCCCGCCCCTGGCATTTGGGACAGTGACGGTTGCGGCAGGAATTGTAGGCGATCGCGGTGTGGCCGCAGTCGAGGCATCGGCGGACGTGCCCGCCGAGCGCAGCGGTGCGGCAGGCCTCGATCGCGCCCATCACCCGGCGCTGGTCGCGGTCGAGGTGCGCGCGGCGCGCGGCGCGGAACGCTTGGCCGTGGCGGCGGAAGACGTCCGCCACCTCGAGGCCGCCAGCCATGACGGTGCCGCCTCAGGCTGGCGGGACAATCTCGAGCTTCAGCCCCTCCAGCGGGCTCGCCGTCCGGCCGATGAGACCCTGCGAGACGTGAGCGTAGCGCGCCGTCGTCGACAGGTGCGCATGGCCCAGCAGCACCTGGATCACCCGGATGTCGACGCCGCTCTCCAGCAGATGGGTGGCGAAGCTGTGCCGCAGGATATGAACGGTCACCTTCTTGTCGATCCTCGCCGCCGCCCGCGCCGACCGGCAGGCGGCATGCAGGACCGTCGGCTCGATCGGTCGGCCCGTGTCGCGCCCCGGAAACAGCCAGTGCTCGGGACGCGCCAGCCGCCAGTAGGTGCGCAGGATCGCCAAGAGCTGCGCCGACAGCATCACGTAGCGCTGCTTGCCGCCCTTGCCGTGCTCGATGCGGATCATCATCCGGCCACTGTCGATGTCGGCGATCCTAAGGCCCGTGACCTCCGACACCCGCAGCCCGGCCGCGTAGGCGGTCGTCAGCGCGGCGCGGGCCTTCAGGCTGGGAACGGCCTCGAGGAACCGCACCACCTCGTCGGCGCTCAGCACCACCGGCAGCCGCCGGGGCTCGCGGGCGTAAGCTATCCGCTCGGGGATCTCCGCTATCCCGAGCGTCACGCCATAGAAGAACCTCAGCGCCGCCACCGCCTGGTTGAGGCTCGCCCAGGCCACGCCCTTCGACGCGAGGTGGACCTGATAGGTGCGAACGTCCTCCAGCGTCAGCGTCTCCGGGGATCGGCCGAAAAACCGGCTGAACTTCGACACCGCGTGGACGTAGGATCGCTGCGTCGCCGGCGAGAGGTTGCGGACCGTCATGTCCTCGATCATGCGGCGGCGAAGAGGGCTGGTCTCGGCCATCGGAAAGCTCCTGTCTGGAAAGGGGTCTCAGCAACCCAAACCTTCCAGTCAGGAGCACCGCCCGCGAAGCTCTAACCCTGCCGCGCAGCGGCTTCGTTCAATCCTGTTTATAGGGCCAGAGCCTAGGGCCGAGCCACTTCAGTACAGCCGCTCGCGGTTGCCCCGCGCAATCGACGCCTCGACCTCCGCAACGCTGTCGCCGATCCGCGCATGCGCGATCAGCGTCTCGGCGAAGCTCGGCACCGAGCCGGTGTCGAGCCACGCGTCCGGCGTCCAGAGCCCGGAGCGGATCATGCATTTCGGGCAATGCGTCAGCACGCGCCGGACGTGGACGACCAGGGCGTGGTCGGGCAACTTGCCGTTGATGGCGAGCTCCGCGCGTAGGTCGGCGTCGCGCACGATGATCGCCGTTCCGCTGACGCGCAGCGTGTAGGTCACGCGTGGGATCACGAAGATCAGGCCGACCGCCGGGTTGCGCAGGATGTTGCGAAAGGTGTCGAAGCGCCGGTTGCCGAGCCGGTCGGGGATCGCGAGCGTGCGTTCGTCGAGCACCTTCACGAAGCCCGCCGGGTCGCCCTTGGGCGAGACGTCGGCGGTGCCGTCGTCGCTGACCGAGGCGATGAAGACGAAGGGCGCCGCGGCGATGAAGCGGCGGCTGTGGTCGTCGATCACCCGCACCACCTTGTCGAGCGCCCGCTGGTGGGCGTCGCCGGCCACGGCGCGCACCTCTGCCTCGCTGGTCACCACCTCGCGGAAGCGCGCACGGAGCTCGGCTGTCTGGTCCACGGGTCGCTCCCTCAGCATCTGGGCCACACTGCGCGCCGCCGCCGAAGCGCAATCGGCGCTACGGGCGCGCCGCCCGCGCGAGCTGCACGGCGAGGATGCCGGCCATGATGACCGCGACGCCGACTAGGTCGCGGAGCGTGACCCGCTCGCCGAGGATGGCGGCCGCGATGGCGACGCCGAGGAACGGGTTGAGGAAATGGAACGTCGCCGCGCGGGTGGCGCCGATCCGGCGCACCAGCACGAACCAGATCATCGTCGCGACGACGCCCGAGACCAGCGCCGAGTAGAGGAAGGCCGCGAGGAAGCGCGGCGAGACCGAGACCTGCCAGGTCTCGAGCACGAGGCTCGCCGGAAACAGCGCGAGCGCGCCGACCAGCATCTGCAGGCCGACGACGATCCAGAGGCTGCCGCTCGCGGCGGCGTTCCTGAGCGTCAGCGTCGCCACGGCGAGCGCGAGGACGCCGGTGACGCAGGCGGCGACGCCGCCCCAGTCGAGGCCGTGGCCGAGCCGGCCGGTCATGATGACGAGGACGCCGGCGAAGCCGGCGAGGAGGCCCGCGATGGCGACCGGCGGCAGGCGCTGGCCGAGGAACACCCGGCCGAGCGCGGCGACGCAGAGCGGCAGCGCGCTCGCGATGATCGCGGCGAGCCCCGCCTCGATCGTGCGCATCGCGAAGTGGAAAAGCCCGAGGTAGAGCGCGTTCTGGCAGATGCCGAAGACGACGACCGCGCGCCACTCGGCCGCGGTGAGCCGGATGCGCTGGCCGAGGGCGAAGCCGATGCCGAGCGCGACGATCCCCGAAGCCAGGAAACGCACCGAGAGCACGAGAAACGGCGGCCAGGACTCGACCACGATCCGCGACGAGGTGAAGGCCGAGCTCCAGATCGCGGCGAACGCGAGGCCGAGCCCGAGCGCGCGCCAGTCGACGCCGGACCGGCCGGGATCGCCTTCCCTCTCCATCGCCGCCGCCCCCTCGCGCACACACCCATCCGCCGCCGCGGCCATCCCTTCTCCGCGAGTCGGGCCGGGGTCAAGGGCGGCGAAGCCGCGGGCGCAAGCCCGTTCACCCTTGACGCCGGCCCGACTCGCAGCCCCACACTGGAAAAGGCGCCTGATGAAGCAGCCGCTTCATCAGCGCCTCGGCGCGGATCTTCCTTCCCTTCCCTTGCGACGCCGAAACCCGCGCGACGCCCCAGCGCGGCGCGGGCGCGGCGCCGCCACGGGCGCGGCGCCGGCGCGCCGCTCCCGCCGGCCGGCGCCAGCCGCCGGCCCCCTGTCGCCCCTTGAGCCCGGCCCCGAGCTTTGGCAGGATCGGCGCTGGACTCGGGCGATGGCGTCGCCCCGGGGGGCGATCCCGCCCTCCGTCCCGGGCGATCCCCGATCCGTCCTGTACGCCGGGATGCCACGCGGGCATCCCCGCGAGCCCAGGACCGGCCGATGACCGACCGCCCCGCGTTCTTTCCCTTCCCGAACGGCGCGAAGGCGCCGCTTCCCTTCGCCGCCGCCGAGTACGAGGCACGCCTCGCCGGCCTGCGCCGGCTCCTCGCGGCCGAGGGCCTCGACGCCGCCGTCCTCACCTCGATGCACGGCATCGCCTACTATTCGGGCTTCCTCTACTGCAGCTTCGGCCGCCCCTTCGGCCTCGTCGTGACCCCCGAGCGCAGCGTGACCGTCGCCGCCAACATCGACGGCGGCCAGCCGTTCCGGCGCTGCCACGGCGAGGCGCTCACCTACACCGACTGGCAGCGCGACAACTTCTGGCGCGCCGTCGCCTCTCTGACCGGCCCCGGCCGCCGCCTCGGCATCGAGGGCGACCACCTGACCCTTCACGCCCGGGCCAGGCTCGACGCCTTCCTCGCCCCCGCCGCCGTCGCCGACATCGCCCCCGCCGCGATGCGCCAGCGCATGGTGAAGTCGCCGGCCGAGATCGCGCTGATCCGCGAGGGCGCCCGCATCGCCGACCTCGGCGGCGCCGCCATCCGCGACGCGATCCGCCCCGGCGTCCGCGAGATCGACGTCGCGATGGCCGGCCGCGACGCGATGGAGGCCGAGATCGCCCGCGCCTTCCCCGACTCCGAGATCCGCGACACCTGGGTCTGGTTCCAGTCCGGCCTCAACACTGACGGAGCCCACAACCCGGTCACCGCCCGCCGCCTCGAGCCCGGCGACATCCTCTCGCTCAACGCCTTCCCGATGATCTCCGGCTACTACACCGCGCTCGAGCGCACCCTCTTCCTCGGCGACCCCGACCCCGCCTCGCTCGCGCTCTGGGAGGCCAACGTCGCCGCCCACGAGCTCGGCCTCTCCCTCATCCGCCCCGGCGCCCGCTGCTCCGACGTCGTCGCCGGGATCAACGCCTTCCTCGCCGAGCGCGACCTCCTCCAGTACCGCAGCTTCGGCTACGGCCACTCGTTCGGGATCCTGTCGCACTACTACGGCCGCGAGGCCGGCCTCGAGTTCCGCGAGGACATCGACACCGTGCTCGAGCCCGGCATGGTCGTCTCGATGGAGCCGATGCTGACCGTCCCGCTCGACACCCCGGGCGCCGGCGGCTACCGCGAGCACGACATCCTGGTGATCCACGCCGACCGCGCCGAGAACATCACCGGCTTCCCCTACGGCCCGGCCCGCAACATCGTGCCGGTCTAGGCTGTGCTCATAGGCTATGGACCGGCGCCGCCACGACTGCCTTCACAGAGGACCCGATTGCCGACACCGACGAGATGGTCACGGCTGCGAGGCGCGCTGGGCGGCCACGCATTCCGCCAGGCGGTCGGCCGGCGCGATGGCCTCGGGTGTGGCGGTGCAGACCGGAAGGCCCGCGTTGGCGGCGCCCTCGGCGAAGCGCCGCCCCGAGCTGTTGCCCGGCTGGTATAAATCGTTGGCGATCCAGGCCTCGGCCGAGAACGCCGGATCGAGGCGGAGCACCTCGGCGGCCTGGGCGCGGGCCGGGTCGCGCTCGCCGGACTGGGCGAGCGCCAGCGCGAGCATCACGCGCGGCTCCAGCCAGGGATCGGGGATCCTGCGCAGCGCCTCGGCCGCCTCGGAATAGCGCCCGGCAAAGTAGAGCACAGTCCCCAGGTTCAGCCAGTAGAAGGGCGGGTGCAGCGGGTCGAGCTCGTAGAGCGCCCGCTTCACCAGCGCCACGCCTTCGTCGGCGCGCTCGACGCCGACGGTGATCGGAAGCATCGTGCCGATGTAGCGGTTGACCAGCGCGTCGTTCGGCGCCAGCTCCAGCGCCCGCTCCCAGGCCGCGATCCCGAGGGCGGTGTCGCCGCGCTCCACGTACATGGAGCCGAGCGAGAGCTGGATGTGGGCGTCCGCCGGGTCGAGCGCCGCGGCGCGCCGGGTGGCGTCACGATAGCGCTCCCAGGCCGCCGCCCGGTCGCCCCAGCCGTTGATCGCGTCCTGCATGTAGCAGTTCGCCAGGAAGTCCCAGGCGCGGGCCAGCCGGGGGTCGAGCGCCACCGCCTTCAGCAGGAGGTCGCGCGCTTCGGCCACGCCGGCCTGGTCGTGCCGCCGGTAGGGCTCCTTCGCCATCAGCGTGTAGTCGAAGGCTTTCAGAATCCGCCGGCGGGCGCCGCTTCGCCGCCTCGATCCATTCGAGCCAGAGCGGCCCGTCGTAGCCGGTCAGGGTGCCGACGAGCCGGGTCAGCACCTGGTCGCGCACGGCGAAGAGATCGTCCGCGGGCCGGTCGAAGCGCTCGGACCAGACATGGGCGCCGGTGCTGGCGTCGATGAGCTGCGCCGTGACGCGGATGCGGCCCGGCGGCAGCTCGAGGCTGCCCTCGAGCACATGGGTGACGCCGAGTTCGCGGCCGATATCGCGCACGTCGGCGGCCCTGTCAGCGTAGACGTCGACGGAGTTGCGGGCGATCACTCGGAGGCCGTCGGCGCGCGCCAGCTCCGTGATCACGTCCTCGGTGAAGGCGTCGGCAAAACGCGCCTGCCGCTCCTCGCCGCCGAGGTGGTCGAAGGGCAGCACGGCGACCGACAGCGGGGCGGAGGGGGGCTCGCGGCTCCACCATGCGCCAAGGGAGAACAGGAGGGCGGCTCCGACGACGACGGCGGCCTGCCACCGGCGGTGCCGGGCCGGCGTGGCGGGCCTGTCGGGGAGAACGAGCCGGTAGCCCCGGCGCGGGACGGTCTGCAGCATTGCGTGGGCCTGGTCCCGCAAGGCGAGGCGGATCTCGCTCACACATTGCACCAGGCTGTCGTCAGTCACGGCGACGCCCGGCCAGACCGCCTGCATCACCTCGTCCTTGGTCACCACGCGGCCGGCGTTCGCGGTCAGGAAGCGGAGCACGGCGAAGGCCTGCGGGCGCAAGGGCACCGGCTGGTGCGCGGGGTCGCGCAGCGTCTCGGCGGCGAAGTCGATCCTGATTCCGTTTACGGTGATCCCCGCAGCCAGGTCCATCGGGCGCCCCGCGATCACGGGGTTCAGTATGCCACGACTCGTGGTTCGGGGTGAGTCCGACGTTTATTCGTCGACCCGCCGTCGCTTTATCGTCGACCGATCGTGACTCGGCTCGGCCGCGGCGGCCAATCTCCCACCACACTCAATCCGCCTGCGCCGCCCGGCGCAGACCCGTCGGAGGACACGACATGCCTCGCTCCATCTGGCCGCTCGTCCTTGCCGCGACGCTCGCCCTGGCGGGCTCGCCGGCGGCCGCCGATGACGCGCTCGACGCCGCCAAGGCGGACATGGCGGCGACGCTCGGGCCGGACTCGGTCCAGACCGGCGTTTTCCCTGACGCCTTCGCCGCCTCGACCTGGGCGCAGACCCGCGCCTGGCTGATCGACAACGACGCCACCATCCCGCCGAAGTACCGGGCGCTGATCGGCCTGGCCGTCTCGTCGCAGATCCCTTGCGAGTACTGCGTCTATGCCGACACCGCCGACGCCCGGGTCTTCGGGGCGACGGACGAGGAGATCAAGGAGGCGATCATGTTCGCCGGGCTGACGCGGCTCGGCAGCACGCTGATGAACGGCAACATGGTGGACAAGGCAAAGTTCAAGGCCGAGGTCGACGCCGGCGCCGCCGCGATGCGCGAGGCGCTGAAGGCCAAGGCGGTGGCCACGCAGTAGTCTGGGGGCCCGGCCGGTGGACCCCTGCGGCGGCCCGCGCCAAGGCCCCGGTGCTCAAGCGCGTTGCTCGAGCCGTTGGCTAGGTTCGCTTGTCTGCCGGATCCGCGATCCGTTGAATGAGAGCATGCACAGGGCGATCGGCACGCAAACGGCTTCCGTGCCGATTGACAGTACCCTCAAGGGTGTCTCGCCCCAGGCTGCATAGGACCATGGCCCGGTGCCGGAACCCGGGCCGCGCAACGGTCCCAGCCCGACTTGCCGAAGTTCTCGACCATCGCGTCGGTCAGCACCTGGATCTTGTGCGCGACCGGCTCGGCGGGCGGCGGGCGCACGACGTACATGCCGGCCTCGGGGATCGCGTAGTCGGGCAGCAGCACGACCAGCTCGCCCCGGTCGACCGCCGGCCCGGCGAGGAAGATCGGGATGACGGCGACGCCGAGGCCGGCCACGACGCCGGCGAGCTCGGCCACTCCGCTGTCTGCGGTGAACCGGCCGCGCGGCCGATAGCTGAAGGCCTTGCCGCCGCGGCGGAACTCCCAGACCGCATCGCCGTGCGGGACGGCGTCGTGCCCGGCGAGATCCGCCGGCACCCGCGGCGTCCCGGCCCGCGCCAGGTAGGCCGGGCTCGCCACCAGCACGGCGCCGACCGCGGTGATGCGCCGCGCGATCAGGCTCGAGTTGCGGAGGTTGCCGATGCGGATCGCCGCGTCGAACCCCTCGCCGACCAGGTCGACCAGCCGGTCGCTGTAGGAGGCGCTGATCTCGAGCCTCGGGTTGCGCACGGCGAGCTCGGCCAGCACCGGCGCGAGGTGCGAGTTCCCGAACGAGATCGGCGCGGCGACGCGCAGCCGCCCGCTCGCCTCGCCCTGGCGGCTGAGCGCGTCGCGCCCCGCCTGCAGCTCGGCCACCATCCGCTCGGCATAGGGGCGGAAGTCGCTGCCCGCCTCGGTCAGCGACATGCCGCGGGTGGTCCGCGCCAGGAGCGAGGCGCCGAGCTCGGCCTCGAGCCGCGCCAGCCGGCGGCTGATCATCGACTTCGACATGCCGAGCCGCGCCCCGGCGCGGGTCAGGCTGCCGCTGGCGGCCACCTCGCAGAAGGCGCGGATGTCGTCGAGATCGGGCAACTCCCGTTCCGCATCCTGCAAAAGTCTTTGCGTCATCCTGCGGCTACCGTCGCGGGTTTTGCAACCGCATATTCGTCGGGCCAAGCCACGAACCCCGCAAGGACCGCACCCATGAACACCATTCTCGTCATCGACAGCGCCGTCAGCGGCGACGCATCGGTCTCCCGCCAGCTCGTCCGCGAGGCGGTCGCCGCCCTGACCGAGCGCAAGACCTCGCACGTGATCTACCGCGACCTCGGCACCGAGCCGGTGCCGCACCTGACCGAAGCCACCGTCGCCGGCGTCCGCGCCGAGCCGGCGACCGAGGCCGAGCACGTGTCGCGTGCGCTCTCCGACGCGCTGATCGCCGAGCTCCGCGACGCCGACACCATCGTGATCGGCGCGCCGATGTACAACTTCAGCATCCCGACGACGCTGCGGGCCTGGTTCGACCACGTGCTCCGCGCCGGCCAGACCTTCAGCTACTCCGAGGCCGGCCCGAAGGGCCTGCTCGAGGGCAAGCGGGTGATCGTGGTCGAGAGCCGCGGCGGCCTCTACAGCGAAGGCCCGGCGCAGGCGATCGACTTCCAGGAGCCCTACCTCCGGCACCTGCTCGGCTTCATCGGCCTCACCGACGTGACCTTCGTCCACGCCGAGAAGATCGGCTACGGCGCCGACGCCCGCGACGCCGCCATCACCGCCGCCACGGCCGAATTGCGCCAGCTCGCCGCATCCGACCGCGCCCAGGCGGCCTGACGCCACCGCGGCTGGCGCGGAATCCCGCGCCAGCCTTGTCACTGCGACGTCAGTTCATCGGCGGCTTGTAGCTGCCGGTGGCCTTGCCGGCCATCTCCATCGCCGCCATCGCCTCCTCGATCGTGAACAGCTTCGTCGTATGCGCGGCGGACACCGTGCCGGCGCTCGCGACGACCAGCGCGCCCGCCGCCATCATCTTGTCGTCCGGCCCCTCGATCAGGCACACCACGTCATAGGTCCCGAACGCGAAGAACAGGTGATGCAGCTTGCCGCCGAGCGCCTCGATGAGCTTCGCGGCCGCCGCCTTGCGGTCGGAAGGGCTGGCGATCATCGCCTTGATCGCCTCCGGCGTGTAGCTGATCTGGTAGAGATAATGTGGCATGGGTCGTCTCCCCGCTCCGATGGAGGGACGACCGCTTCCACCCCCGCGTCCCGGGACCAGGCCTGGACCGGCCGACCCCCAAGCGCCGCTTCACTCGGCGGCAATGCAGCCGGGGCGCCGGCTGCGCCCTGATGATACCACGTCGCGCTCAATGCGCCATCAGCACCGGCACGATGACTTCCTTCGTCATGCTGGTCGTCGTGCCGCCGAAAATGCGCTCCCGGAGCCGCGAATGCCCGAAGCCGCCCATCACGATCAGGTCGGCCGCGAGGTCGTTCGCCGTCCGCCGCAGCATCGCGCCGGTTTCCTTGCCCTCCTTGGGCAGGCGATGCACGGTCGCCTTGATGCCGTGGCGCGCCAGGTAGGCGGCGAGGTCGGCCCCCGGCTCCGGCCCGTGGCCCTCGAACGACGGCACCGGGTCGATCAGCACCGCGTGCACCGCCTCGGCCTGCTTCATCAGCCCGATCGCGTCGCGCACCGCCTTCGACGCCTCGACGCTGGCGTCCCAGGCCAGCATCACCGTCTTGACCGCGGGGAACGCCACCTCGCCCTTCGGCAGCAGCAGGATCGGACGGCCCGACTCGAAGAGCGCCCCGTTCATCACCCAGGTCTGCAACGTCTCGTGCCCCGGCGCCTGCGCCGGGATCAGCGTCAGGTCGGCGTAGCGGGCGAAGCGGGCGGCGAGCGTCGCCACCGTGCCGCGGTCGATGTACTGCGCCTCGCAGGTGGCCGTGACCGTGGCCGCGGCGAGCTTCGCCTCGAGCTGGTCGGCCCTGACCTGCGCCTCGGACTGCCCGTCGCGGATCTCGCCGGCCCAGATGTCGTTCGAGACGACCCCGTAGGGCGAGGCCGGCGGCGGCGGCGCGATCCCGAGCACCAGCACCACGAGATGCGCCCCGAGCGCGTCGCAGATCTCCACCGCCCGGTCGATCTCGGCATCGTCCTGGCTCGCCCCGACCGCCAGGAAAACGGTCTTGAAGGACATCGGCAATCTCCTTTTCCCCTCGGAGCCGAGCCTGCCGGCTGGACCCCCCCGGCCCGGCCATGCGATAGATCAGGGCCACGGCCTCGTGCCATTGTGGCACGCGGGCCGGCCGCGCGGAACCGGGAGGATGACATGGCGTTCGAGGAATTCCGGCTTCAGCTCGCGATGCTGATGGACGAGATCGCCCGCAACCCGGCCGACGCGCACGAGCTGCAGGAGTCGCTGCGCGAGAAGCTCGCCGAGATGCAGGCCCTCGGCCTGCCGCTGCCCGACGACCTCGTCGGGCTCGAGGAGTTCCTCGAGGGCGACCTCGACCGCTTCGCCCGTCGCCGCGCCGCCGCCGCCGGCGAGGACGACGCCCTCACTCTGCCCGAGACCCCGCCGCCGCCGCCCCGCCGCTGACCACGACCAGCGCCAGCACCGCCGCCACCACGATCGAAGGCCCCGCCGGCGTGTCGAGGCGAAGCGAGGCGCCGAGCCCCGCCACCGCCGCCAGCGCCCCGACCGCCGCCGCCCCCACCGCCATGGCTACGGGCGAACGCGCGAAGCCCCGCGCCGCCGCCGCCGGCACGATCAGCATCGCGGTGACGAGGAGCACGCCCACGACCTTGAGCGCGACCGCGACGAGGAGCGCCAGCGCCAGCGTCAGGATCAGCCGCTCGCGCCGTGCGTCGACCCCGGCCGCCGCCGCCAGATCCTCGCTCAGCGTCGCGAGCAGGAGCCCGCGCCAGCGCCAGAGAAGCAGCGCCACCACCAGCGCCGCCCCGCCCCAGATCACCACGAGGTCGCCGCGCGTGACCGCCAGGATGTCGCCGAACAGGTACCCCATCAGGTCGACGCGCACCCCGGGCAGGAAGCTGAGGCCCACGAGCCCCGCCGCCAGCGCCGCGTGCGAGGCGACGCCGAGCAGCGTGTCGGCCGCGTAGTTCCGCCCCGCCGCCAGCGCCACCGTCAGCGCCATCGCCAGCGCCGCGGCCGCCACGCCGAGCACGACCGGCAGCTCGGTCGCGAGCGCGAGCGTCACCCCGAGCAGCGCCGCATGCGCGGTCGCGTCGCCGAAATAGGCCATGCGCCGCCACACCACGAAGCAGCCGAGCGGCCCGGCCGCCAGCGCCACGCCCACGCCCGCCAGCATCGCCCGGACCAGGAAGTCGTCGAGCAGGCTCAAGACGCCGCCTCGCGATGCCCATGGTAATGGTCGTGCCCATGCTCGTGCTCATGCCCGTGGTCGTGGTCGTGCCGGTAGAGCGCCAGCGCCCCCTGCGTCCCGAGCCCGAAGAGCGCGCGATACTCGGGCGCCGCCGACACCACCGTCGGCGTCCCCTCGCAGCAGATGTGGCCGTTCAGGCAGATCACCCGATCGGACGCCGCCATCACGACGTGCAGGTCATGGCTCACCATCAGGACGCCGCAGCCGAGCTCCGCCCGCAGGTGCTCGATCAGCCGGTAGAGCCGCGCCTCGCCCGCCTGGTCGAGCCCCTGCGCCGCCTCGTCGAGCACCAGGAGCTGCGGGCGCCGCAGCACCGCCTGCGCGAGCAGCGCGCGCTGGAACTGGCCGCCCGACAGCGCCGCGAGCTGCCGCCGCTCGAGCCCGGCGATCCCCACCCGCTCGACGGCCTGCGCGAGCTCGGCCGCGGTCCCGCCCGTGAGCGCGAGAAAGCCGCCGACGGTGATCGGCAGCGTCCGGTCGACCGCGAGCTTCTGCGGCACGTAGCCGATCCTGAGCCCCGGCGCGCGCGTCACCGCGCCGCTGTCCGGCCGCTCCGCCCCGATCAGGAGCCGCAAGAGCGTGCTCTTGCCCGACCCGTTCGGGCCGACCACCGTCACGATCTCGCCGGCCCGGAGCGCCAGGTCGACGTCGCGGAGCACGCGGTGCCCGCCGAGCGTCACCCCGAGGCCGCGCGCCTCGATCAGCACCGTCACGTGCCCGCCTCCCGGCGGCCCCGGCAGCGGGCGCAGAGGCCCTCCGCCTCGACCACCGTCCGCTCGATGGCGAAGCCCGCATCGGCCGCCGCCGCCGCGAGGCTCCGGGCCGGCCGCGCCATCGCCGTCTCCGCCACCCGCCGGCACGACCGGCAGATCAGGAAGGCGGCGTTGTGCGCCTCCGCCCCCTCGGTGCAGGCGGCGAAGGCGCCCAATCGCTCGATCCGGTGGACGAAGCCGTTTGCCACCAGGAAGTCGAGCGCCCGGTACGCGACCGGCGGCTGGCTGCCGAGCCCTGCCGCCGCCAGCTTGTCGAGGATCTCGTAGGCGGTCAGCGCCCGGTGCGACTCGAGCAGCGCCTCGAGCACGAAGGCGCGCGCCGGCGTCAGCCGCACCCGGCGCCGGGCGCAGGTCGCCTCGGCGGCGGCAAGCGCACGGCCCCGGCACTGCCGGTGGTCGTGCGGAGCGAAGGCGGCGGACTCGCTTGACGGTGTCATCTGTTACTTTATAACACCCCTGCCGACGGGAGCCGGCATCCTAGACGCGCCGCCCGCCTGCCACAAGGGGCGAACTCTGCGCGGTTTCGGAACCGGAGGTGGGGGATGCTCGCGCGGATCGTCGGACTGCTTGCGCTCGCTCTCGCCGCCTCGGCGGCCGGCGCGGTGCCGCGCGTCGCCACCGACATCGCGCCGGTGCAATCGATCACGGCCCGCGTCATGGGCCAGCTCGGCACCCCCGGCCGCATCCTCCCGCCGGGCGCCTCGCCGCACGGCCATGCGCTGCGCCCCTCCGAGGCGCGGCAACTGCAGGACGCCGATGTCGTCGTCTGGGTCGGCCCCGACCTCACCCCTTGGCTCGCCGAGCCGATCGCCGCGCTCGCCCCCGACGCTGCTCTGATCACCCTCCAGGACGCCCCCGGCGTCCTGCGCCTGCCGATCCGCGAGGCGCACGACCACGATCACGATCACGGCGGGCACGCCCATGGCGCCGCCGACGGCCACCTCTGGCTCGACCCCGCGAACGCGGTCGCCGCCGCGCGGGCGATCGCCGCCGCGCTCGGCGCCGCCGATCCGGCCAACGCCGCTGCCTATGCCGCGAACGCCGAGGCCTTCGCCGCCGACGCCGACGCCCTCGCGGCCGCGATCGACGCCCGGCTCGCACCGGTGCGCGGCCGGCCCTTCATCGTCTTCCACGACTCGCTCCAGTACTTCGAGCACCGCTTCGCCTTCCCGGCCGCCGGCAGCGTCGCGCTGCAGGAGGGCGCCGCGCCGAGCGCCGAGCGGGTGGCGGCGCTGCGCGACCGGGTGCAGGGCGAGGGCATCGTCTGCGCCTTCGCCGAGCCGCAGTTCGAGCCGAAGCTGCTCGCCGCCGTCATCGAGGGCAGCGAGGTGCGCACCGGCGTCCTCGACCCGATCGGCGCCGCCCTGCCCCCTGGCCCCAACCTCTACCCCGACCTCCTCCTCGCCCTCGCCAACGCCCTCGCCGACTGCCTCGGCCGTTAACGCCGGCATCCACGCTTCACGATGCCGGCCTGCACCTGCCAAACCGGCCGATCCTTCGCGATCTCCTCGAAGGCCTCTCCATCTTCTTGGCCAAAATACTCCCGCCGGAGGCACCTGCACGAAGTGCAGGTTCAGGACCGCGCGCCTGAGCAAGCGACTCGGGATGCTGTGTCGTGCAGCGTGGCCGGCATCGCCTTAACGATTTAATCCTGACCGTTTTACCTGCCATACGGATTCCATATGCGTTCCGTATGGATTCCATACGACACGAATCGGCGTAAACCTTTGTCAGATCTCGCTGACCGGCCCCGCCGCCACCACCGGCCCCGGAACCCCCGTCGTCGACCCGCCCGCCGCCTCGTCGCTGACCGCGAGCGTGCTGCCCGGACCGAGCCGCGCCGCAAGCTCGCGCGGCAGCGGAATCCGCGCGAGCGGCGTGTCCGGCAGCACGCCGAGCGAGACCGGCGCCGCGTTGCCCTCGATCACCCAGAGCTCGAGCGACCGCCCCGGCGCCGGCGCCCCGGAGGTGCGGTTGATGTTGAGAACCGCGGCCTGCGGCTCGAAGAGCGCGAAGAGCTCGACGTCGGTGTCGGCCGAGGCCAGCGCCGAGACCAGCCGCGCCGGCGCCTCGCCCGGCGCCGGAACCTGCGTCGGCAGCCAGGCGAACCATGCCGCCGCCAGCACCGCCGCCGCCGCGACGCCGCGCCACAACCCCGCGCTCTGCCAGAGCCGCGCCAGCCCCGACGGCTCGGCGCCGAACAGCCGCTCCCCGATCCGCCGCTCGAGCCCCGCCGGCGGCGCCGCCTCGGCATAGGCGGCGTCGAGCGGCTCGAGATCGGCCCGCCAAGCCGCGACGCGGGCGGCGAAGTCCGGGTCGCGGGCCTCGCGCGCGGCGCAGGCGGCCGCCTCCTCCGGGTCGAGCAGCCGCAGCACGTACTCGCCGGCGAGCGCGGTGTCGGGGTCCTCGGGCAGGTCGCGGTCGGGGATGTCGGTCATGGCCCCAGACACTCCCGCAGCGCGATCAGCGCCCGCCTGAGCCAGGTCCGCATCGTGTTGAGCGGCACGTCGAACCGCCGCGCGAGCTCGTCGTAGCTCCAGCCCTCGACATAGGCCGCCTGCACCGCCTGCGCGCGGTCGCGCGGCAGCCGCCCGAGGCAGTCCTCGATCCGCCGCCGGTCGTCGGCGCCGAGCGCGCTCGCCTCGGGCGTCGGCCCCGGATCGGCAAGCTCGACCATGTCGGCGATGTCGCGGGTCGGGCCGCGCCGCGTGCGCAGCAGGTCGATCGCCTGGTTGCGGGCGATCGAGACCAGCCAGCCCTGCGCGCTGCCGCGGCCGGCCTGAAAGCGGCCGGCGCTGTGCCAGATCTTGACGAACGCCTCCTGCACGGCTTCCTCGGCATCGCTGCGGTCGCCAAGAATACGCAGCGCCACGCCGTAGAGTTTCCCGCCGGCCTGGCCGTACAGGCGCGCGAAAGCCGCCCGGTCCCCCAGGCCGCAGCGCGCCAGCAGCTCCCCGATGTCGTCCTCGGCCATGCCCGTCCGTCGCGAGCCGTGCACCCGCAGTAAAAACCGGACACCGCGCCATCGCAAGCGAAAGCGTCGGCGCTTGACTCCGGCCCCGCCCCGCGCCGTTGCTGCGTGGCGCACATGCTGGAGGCCGCCCATGCCCTGGATCCTGCTCGTCGTCGCCGGCCTCTTCGAGATCGGCTGGGCGATCGGCCTCAAGTACACCGAGGGCTTCACCCGGCCGCTGCCGACCGTCCTGACCGTGCTCTCGATGATCATCAGCCTCGGGCTCCTCGGCCTCGCGCTCCGCGACCTGCCGGTCGGCACCGCCTACGCGGTCTGGACCGGCGTCGGCGCGGTCGGCACCGCCGCGCTCGGCATCGTGCTTTTCGGCGACCCGGCCACGGTCGGCCGCCTGCTCTGCATCGGGATGATCGTCGCCGGCATCGGCGGGCTCAAGCTCGTCTCCTGACCGCGGAGTTTTTCGGTTCCCCCTCCGGTTGCTTTGGGCTAAGCACTTGGTCGCAAAGGGGCGACGCGAAGCGGGGGAGTGTTCGCAGATGTCGGTCATCATTGATGTCGTGGGCCGCGAGATCCTCGACAGCCGAGGCAATCCGACCGTCGAGGTCGACGTCCTGCTCGAGGACGGCGCCATGGGCCGCGCCGCGGTCCCGTCCGGCGCCTCGACCGGCGCCCACGAGGCGGTGGAGCTGCGCGATAGCGATCCCGGCCGCTACGGCGGCAAGGGCGTCCGCCGCGCCGTCGAGGCGGTCAACGGCCCGATCTGCGACGCGCTGACCGGGCTCGCCGCCACCGACCAGATCCGCATCGACCACACGCTGATCGCGCTCGACGGCACCGCCAACAAGGGCCGCCTCGGCGCCAACGCCATCCTCGGCGCCAGCCTCGCCGCCGCCAAGGCCGCGGCCCAGAGCCTCGGCACCCCGCTCTACCGCTACGTCGGCGGCGTCTCTGCCCGCACGCTGCCGGTGCCGATGATGAACATCATCAACGGCGGCGCGCACGCCGACAACCCGATCGACATCCAGGAATTCATGGTGATGCCGGTCGGCGCCGAGAGCCTCTCCGAGGCGGTGCGCACCGGCGCCGAGATCTTCCACGCCCTGAAGAAAGGGCTCGCCAAGGCCGGCCATAACACCGCCGTCGGCGACGAGGGCGGCTTCGCGCCGAACCTGAGCTCGACGACCGAAGCGTTGGACTTCGTGATGAAATCGATCGAGATGACCGGCTACAAGCCGGGGACGGACGTTTTCCTTGCGCTCGATTGCGCCGCCACCGAGTATTTCAGGGATGGCATCTACGACATGCAGGGCGAGGGCAAGAAGCGCTCCTCGGCCGAGAACGTCGACTACCTCGCCCGCCTCGTCGACGACTATCCGATCATCTCGATCGAGGACGGCATGTCCGAGGACGACTGGGAGGGCTGGAAGCTCCTTACCGAGAAGATCGGGGACCGTTGCCAGCTCGTCGGCGACGACCTCTTCGTCACCAACACGACCCGGCTCGCCGAGGGGATCAAGAAGGGCGTCGCCAACTCGATCCTCGTCAAGGTGAACCAGATCGGCTCGCTGACCGAGACGCTGGCCGCGGTCGAAATGGCGCACCGCGCCGGCTATGACCGCGGTGATGTCGCACCGCTCGGGCGAGACCGAGGACGCGACGATCGCCGACCTCGCGGTCGCCACCAATTGCGGCCAGATCAAGACCGGCTCGCTGTCGCGCTCCGACCGGCTCGCCAAGTACAACCAGCTGATCCGCATCGAGGAGGACCTCGGCGCCGACGCCGTCTATGCCGGGCGGTCTATCCTCAGGCGCTGACCGGCCCGATGGCCGAGGATCCCGGTCCCGCCCGGCTCTACCTGATCACGCCGCCGGCCTTCGAGCCCGGCCTGCCCGACCGGATCGCCGCCCTCCTCGACGCGGCCGAGATCGCCTGCGTCCGCCTCGCGCTCGCCACCTCCGCCGAGGACGACGTCGCCCGCGCCGCCGACACGCTGCGCCCGGTCTGCCACGCCCGCGACGTGCCGCTCGTCGTCGTCGACCACTTCCGCCTCGTCCCCCGCCTCGGCCTCGACGGCGTCCACCTGACCGACGGCGCCCGCCAGGTCCGCGCCGTCCGCAAGGCGCTCGGGGCCGACGCGATCGTCGGCGCCTTCGCGCGCGCCTCGCGCCACGACGGCCTCACCGCCGCCGAGATCGGCGCCGACTACGTGAGCTTCGGCCCGGTCGGCGCCTCCGGCCTCGGCGACGGCACGACCGCGCCGCTCGACCTCTTCGCGTGGTGGTCGGAGATGATCGAGGTCCCGGTCGTCGCCGAAGGCGGCCTCACCCCCGCCCTCGCCGCCGACCTCGCCCCGATCGCCGACTTCCTCGCCCTCGGCGACGAGCTCTGGTCGCGCCCCGACGGGGAGTCCGCGGCCCTCGCCGGCTTCGTCGACCGCCTGCGCGGCTAGCGAGCGCGCTCACCGAAGCCGAGGTGAGCGCATCGGAGTCGCACGCCCTTGCGAAACCCGGCCTGATGATGTAATCAAACGTTTGATTGAAACCGGATGGACGACTCGGATGGCACGCAGCCAGGGCGGAGGGCAGAGCACTCGCAAGGCCATCGTCGAGGCGGCGATGCGCGGCTTCGCCGAGAAGGGCTTCGCCGCGACCAGCACGCGCGAGATCGCGGCGCTTGCCGGCACGAACCTCGCCTCGATCTCCTACCACTTCGGCGGCAAGGAGGGCCTGCGCGCCGCCTGCGCCGAGCAGATCGTCGAGCTGATGGGCGGCGTGCTCGACGCGGCCCGCCCCGGTGACGAGGTTCCGGCCGATCCCGAGATCGCCGCCCGCACCCTCGGCGCGCTCGTGCACGACTTCGCCCGCTTCCTGCTCCTGAAGCCGGAAGCGCGGCTGGTGGCGGGGTTCATGCTGCGCGAGATGGCGGCGCCGTCGAGCGCGCTCGACACCATCTACACCGGGCTCTTCGAACGCGTGCATCGCCGGGTCTGCGCGCTCTGGGGCGCCGCGACCGGCCTCGAGCCCGAGAGCGAGGCGGTCCGCCTCGCCGTCTTCGCGACCATCGGCCAGATCCTCTACTTCCACGTCGGAAGGCCCGTCGTCGAGCGCCGGATGGGCTGGGCGGCGATCGGTCCGGCCGAGGTCGATGCGATCGCGGACACCGTCGCCCGCAACCTGGACGCCCGGCTCCGCGCCGACCGGGGGGCCGCATGATCGGGTTCCTCTGCGCCCTGCCGCTCGTCGCCCGCCTCGCCGCCTGCGCAATGCCGGAGGTGCTGGCCGTAGGCTATGTCGAGGGCGAGTACGTCCACCTCGCTCCGGTGACGGCCGCCACCCTGACCGAGGTGGCGCCACGCCAGGGCGACCGCGTCGCCGAGGGCGAGATCGTCGCCCGCCAGGAGCGGGCCGATGCCGAGATCGCGCTCGCCGAAGCCGAGGCCGTCCGCGAGGAGGCCGAGGCCGAGCTCGCCAACCTGCGCGAGGGCAGCCGCCCGGAGGAGATCCGCGTCACCGAAGCCTCGCTCGAGGCGGCGCAGGTCCGGTTCCGCGAGGCGGAGCGCCAGGCCGAGCGGCAGACCGAGCTCAACCGCCGCGGCGTGGTGGCCGAGGCAGATCTCGACACCACCATCGCCGCCCGCGACACCGCCCGCACCGAGGTGGCGGAGCTCGAGGCGCAGCTCGCCGTCGAGCGCCTGCCCGCCCGCGCCCAGCTGGTCGCCGCGGCCGAGAGCCGGCTCCGCGGCGCCGAGGCGGCGGTGCGCGAGGCGGCATGGCAGCTCGAGAAGCGCGATCTCGCCTCGCCGGTTGACGGCGCCGTCACCGACGTCTTCCGCCGCGTCGGCGAGATCGCCGGCCCGACCGCGCCGGTCCTCTCGGTCCTGCCCGACGGCGCCTTCAAGCTCGTCGTCTTCGTCGGCGAGGCCGAGATCTCGACCCTCGCCGCCGGCAGCCGCCTCGACGTGCGCTGCGACGGCTGCCCCGACGGCCTGACCGCGGTGGTGAGCTACGTCTCCGACGAGCCCGAGTTCACGCCCCCGGTCATCTATTCGGTCGAGAACCGCCAGAAGCTCGTCTATCGCGTCGAGGCGCGGCCGCCGCCCGCCGCCGGCATCCTGCGCCCGGGACAGATCGTCGATGTCGGCCGCGCCGAGCCCTGACCCCGCGCCGGACACGGTCATCGACGTGCGCCACCTGACCAAGCGCTTCGGCGGGCGCGCGGTCGTCGACGACGTCTCGATGCAGGTGCGCCGCGGAGAGGTCGTCGGCTTCCTCGGCCCGAACGGCTCGGGCAAGACCACGACGATCCGGCTGATCTGCGGCCTGCTTCGGCTTGACGAGGGCGAGGGCGAGGTGCTCGGCCACGACCTGCGCACCGAGAGCAACGCCATCAAGGCCGAGGTCGGCTACATGACCCAGAAGTTCTCGCTCTACGAGGATCTCTCGATCGAGGAGAACCTGAACCTCGTCGCCGGGCTCTATCGTCTGCCCGACCCGCGCGCGGCGGTGAAGGACACCCTCGCCACCCTCGGCCTGACCTCGCGGCGCCAGCAGCTCTCGGGCAAGCTCTCCGGCGGCTGGAAGCAGCGCCTCGCGCTCGCCGCCTGCATCATGCACGCGCCGCAGCTCCTGCTGCTCGACGAGCCGACCGCGGGCGTCGACCCGAAGGCCCGCCGCGAGTTCTGGGACGAGATCCACGCGCTGACCGGCGAGGGCGTCACGGTGCTGGTCTCGACCCACTACATGGACGAGGCCGAGCGCTGCCACCGGATCAACTACATCTCCTACGGCCGGCTGATCGCCGAGGGGACCGTGGCCGAGGTGGTGGCCGAGGCCGGCCTCACAACGCGCGTGGTGACCGGGCCGGGCCTCGAGGCGATCGCCCGCAGCTTGCGCGACATGCCGGGGGTCGACCAGGTGGCGGCCTTCGGGATGTCGCTGCACGTGGTCGGCCGCGACGCCGGCGCGCTCGACGCGGCGCTGGCCGAGGTCGCGGTCGCGCCGGGGGTGAGCGTGGCGCCGGCCGAGACCAGCCTCGAGGACGTCTTCATCCAGTTCATGGCGGACTCGAAGGACAACATGGCATGACCTCGCCCTTGTCGCTCCGCCGCTTGCGCGCGCTCCTCGCCAAGGAGTTCATCCAGATGCGGCGCGACCGCATCACCTTCGCGATGATGCTCGGGGTGCCGCTGATCCAGCTCATGCTGTTCGGCTTCGCGATCAACAACGACCCGAAGGCGCTGCCGGCCGCGGTCGTCACTGCGAGCCACGACCAGTACAGTCGGGCGATGATCTCGGCGCTCGAGCTGACCGGCTACTACCGCTTCACCCACGTCACCGCGAGCGCGGCCGAGGCGGAGGAGCTGATCCAGCGCGGCGACGTCGCCTTCGTCGTCACCATCCCTTCCGACTTCGGCGCCCGCGTCGTGCGCGGCGACCGCCCGCAGATCCTCGTCGAGGCCGACGCCACCGACCCGGCGGCGGCGAGCGGCGCGATCTCGACGCTCGGCACCGTCGCCGCGCAGGCGCTCCTGCGCGCGACCGGCGCGGAAGCGGCGGCGGCCGAGGCGGCGCGCGGCCAGCTCGAGGTCGTCGTCCACCGCCGCTACAACCCCGAGGGCATCTCGCAGTACAACATCGTGCCGGGCCTGCTCGGGGTCATCCTGCAGATGACGATGGTGATGATGACCTCGATGGCGCTGACCCGCGAGACCGAGCGCGGCACCATGGAGAGCCTGCTCGCGATGCCGGCGACGGCGAGCGAGGTGATGGTCTCGAAGATCCTGCCCTACCTCGCGGTCGGCGCGGTGCAGGTGACGGTGGTGCTGCTCGCCGCCCGCGGGCTCTTCGCGGTGCCGTTCCTCGGGCGGCTCGACGTGCTCATCGCCGCCGTCTTCGTCTTCGTGCTGGCGCTGGTGCTGCTCGGCTACGCGATCTCGAGCTTCGCGCGGACCCAGATGCAGGCGATGCAGCTGACGTTCTTCTTCTTCCTGCCGTCGATCATGCTCTCGGGGTTCATGTTCCCGTTCCGCGGCATGCCGGGCTGGGCGCAGGTGCTGGGCGAGCTATTCCCGCTTACCCACTTCATCCGGGCGATCCGGGCGGTGATGCTGAAGGGCGCCGACCTCGGGACGATCTCGCGCGAGATGCTCATCCTCGGCGTCTTCGTCGCCGCCTACGCGCTCGTCGCGCTCGCTCGGTTCCGCCGGACGCTGGACTGACCGGATCCTTGCCGCTAGTCTCCCCGCCGGGAGTGCGGGGCAGGAGGTCACGACCGGTGCGCGCACCCGCCATCCGACCCGAGACGCCATTGGCCGCCCCGCACGCGGCGCGGACCGGCAGCGCCGGGCGGCTCCAGGCCATGGCCGACGCCAGCGCCCGGGTGCGCCAGCTCGCCGGCCTTGCCGCGCTCGCCCGCGCCCGCGTGCCCGGCGCCGCGCCGATCCAGCGCCGCCGCATCCACGAGGGCCTGACCTCGTTCCTCTCGGGCGCAGCGCCGGACGAAGCGCGGCTCCGCGCCTACGTCGACCGCTACGAAATCGCCGGCATGGCGCAGATGGCGCGCGACTACTGCACCGACGACACGCTGGCCAAGGCCGTCCCCACCGCCTTCGCGGCGATGCGAACGACCACCCTTGCCGCCAAGGGCGGAACCGGCACCTGGACCGCCGCCGCCACCGCGCTCGAGACCCTCGTCGCGGCGATCAACGCCGCCTTCGCGCAGTCAAAGGCGCCGAGCGGCTACGAGGCGTCGGACAAGGCGAACTGGGGCGGCGTCGATTCCGCGGTCAAGGGCGCGGAGGCCGCCGTCGCCACCGGCACGCCCGGACGCAAGCCGGAGCGCAAGGGCGCGCCCGAGATTCGCACCATCGCGTTCTCCTCGGCCAAGAGCACCTTCCCCGCCCCGCTCTGGCGCCTGCTTCGCGACATCTACGGCAGCTGGCGGCAGGGCGGCATCCTCGACGAGCGCGACGACGACGAGCGGGCGAACCGGACGCTGAACTCCGACACCCCCGGCGCGCTCAGGAGCTGGCACATGAACGCCGAGGGCAGCCTCCCCGCCCACGACAAGGGCGACACGCCGGACAGGACCGCCGCCTTCGAAACGCACTACCAGGACACCTCGGGCACGATGAACAAGCTCGGCAGCTCGGCGACCGGGCCGGTCGGCTTCGCCGAGTACACCGGCACCGGCATCCTCGACGACAAGCACAACAGCAAGGTCGTCCTCGACTACAAGCGCGGCGAGGTCTACCTGACGCTGACCCACTACCAGTACTGGAAGAAGGAGGGCGAGCGGGTCACCAGCCAGGGCCAGGTCGAAGGCGACAACAACCCATGGTACCGCGTCGACATGAACGCCTGACGGCGCCGCCGGGAGATCAGGGGCGGGCGCCGCCGGTGCCGAGCCGCGCCCGGCGGGCGAGGAGCGGCGCGCCGAGCAGCACGACGGTCAGCCGCACCAGGTGATGCGTGACGACGAAGGCGACGTCGGCGCCGGCGACGATCGCCAGCACCACCATCTCCCCCTGCCCGCCCGGCGCGAAGGAGAGGAACGCCTCGACCGGCTCGGCGAAGCCCAAGTGCACGACGAGCTCGGCAAAGGCCGCCGATATCGCGGTCATGATCGCGCAGAACCCGAGCGCCGCCAGCACCACGCCGCGGATCTCGCCGAGCGTGATGCCGCGGTACTTGGCTCCGATGCCGAGCCCGATGAAGAACTGCGCCGCCAGGATCGCCTCGGCCGGCGGGCGGTGGTGGATCAGCCCGAAGAGGCTCGCGGCGATCGCGGCGATCATCGGCCCGAGGATCGCCGCGCCGAAGAGCCGCACCCGCACCGCCACCCACCAGCCGACGACGGCGCAGCCGAGCATCACCGCGAGCTCCGCCGCCGGCACCTCGGCCGCCGGCACGCCGGCCGGGCCGGCGAGCGAGCGGCCCCAGAGTCCGCTGAGCAGCGCCGGCATCACCGCGACGATGGCGAGCACCCGCGTCGCATGCACGAGGCTGAGCGCGCGCGGGTCGCCGCCGGCCGCCTCGCCGAGCAGCACCATGTCCTGGAACCCGCCCGGCATCGCGGCGAAATAGGCGGTCGGCGCATCGAAGCCGCAGACCCGCCGGAAGTAGGGCACGCCGACCAGCCCGGTCACGATGATGAAGACCGGGATGAGCGCGACGCTGATCGCCATCCCCGGCAGCCGCCCGAGCAGCTCCGGGGTGATCGCCGCCCCGACCGCGACGCCCAGCACCGTCCGCATCGCGGCCGAGACCCCCGGCGGCGCCGCCAGCGGCGCGTGCAGGAGCGCGGCGACGAGGCAGGCGAACATCGGCCCGAGCAGCCAGGGCAGCGGCAGCCCGAGCACGCTGAAGACCCCGACCCCCACCAGCGAGAGGCCGAGCGTCGCGGTGATCGTCGCCGCCTCGCCCATCCGCACCGCCACCTAGGCCATCCCGCTCGCGATCGCGGCCCTGAGCCGGTCGACCAGCGCCTCGGCGTCGCCGGTCTGGCGCGCCGGATCGAGCACGTCGTCCCAGGCGAGGTCGGGGACCCGCTCGGCGAGCGCCTGCCCGAGCGTGCCGCCCGCGTCGGTCGCCTTCACCGCCGCGGCCACCAGCTCCTGCGCCGCCGGGCGCGGCATGCGCGCGGCGAGGGCGAAGACCGCGGCCTCCGCCAGCATCAGCCCGCGGTCGGCCGCGAAGGTCGCGGCGATCCGCTCCGGGTGCGCCGCGAGGCTGCCGGCGAGGTCCGCGGCGATCCGCGTCGCCGCCCCGGCCGCCGCGCAGAGCGAGGGCAGCGCGAACCACTCGAGCCCGAGCGCCGAGCCGTCGCGCTCCTCCGCATGCAGCATCGCCGCGTGCAGCTGCCCGAGCGTGCCGGCATTGAGCCGCGCCAGCGTGACGAGCGCCTCGGCCCCGACCGGATTCGCCTTGTGCGGCATCGTCGACGACCCGCCGCCCGTCCCCGCCGTCACCTCGCCGACCTCGCTCTGGCCGAGCAGGATCAGGTCCTGGCCGATCTTTCCGAGCGACCCGGTGACCAGCGTCAGCCAGCCGCCGAGCTCGGTCACCCCGTCGCGCGCCGCGTGCCACGGCACCTCGGCCGGCGCCAGGCCGAGCTCGGCCGCGAGCCCCCGCATCACCTCGCCGCCCCGCCCCTCGAGCGCCGCGCTGGTGCCCGAGGCGCCGGCGAGCGACACCCTGAGCAGCCGCGGCCGCAACTCGGCGAGCCGCGTCCGGTGCCGGATCAGCGGCATCGTCCAGACCGCGATCTTGGCGCCGAGCGTCGTCGGGGTAGCGATCCGGAAGCGCGTGCGCGCCGCGATCACCGTAGCCCGGTGCCGCTCCGCCTGGTCGCCGAGCGCCGCCACCAGCCGCTCGAGGCGCCCGTCGAGGATCTCGAGCACCCGGCGCAGCCGCAGCACCAGCGCGGTATCGACGATGTCCTGGCTCGTCGCGCCCCAGTGCAGCCAGGCGCCATGCTCCGGGCCGAGCTCGCGCCGGAATGCCGCGACCAGCGCCGCCACCGGCACCCCTGCCCTCGCCATGCCGTCCGCCAGCGCCGCCGGGTCGATCGCGACCTCGTGCGAAGCGCGCTCGATCGCCCGCCCGCTGACCTCGGGGATCACGCCGAGGCGCCCCTCGACCCGCGCCAGCGCGCCCTCGACCAGCAGCATCGCCCGCACCTCGGCGCCGGCGGCGAAGAGCGCCGCCACCTCGGTGTCGCCGTAGAGCCCGGCAGTCAGCGCCCCGTCGAAGGGCGAGATCATGCCGCCTTGAGCCCGAGGATCCCGCGCGCCTCGGCCGCGCTCGCCACCTTGCGCCCGTATTTCGCGCAGAGCGCCACCGCCCGCTCGACCAGCGCCGCGTTCGACGGCGCCAGCACGCCCTTGTCGAGCCTGAGGTTGTCCTCGAGCCCGGTCCGGGTGTGCCCGCCCGCCGCGATCGACCATTCGTTGAGCACGATCTGGCTCGCCCCTATCCCCGCCCCGCACCACTGCGCGTCCGGGGCGATCCGCTTCACCGTCTCGATGTAGAAGTCGAAGCTCGGCTTGTCGACCGGCATCGCGTTCTTCACGCCCATCACGAACTGGACGTAGAGCGGCCCCTTCAGCCGGCCATCCGCCGCCATCGCCGCCGCCTGATGAATGTGGCTCAGATCAAAGGCTTCGATCTCAGGCTTCACGTCGTACGCGAGCATCTCCGCCGCCAGCCAGTCGACGAGGTCCGGCGGGTTCTCGTAGACCCGGGTCGGGAAGTTGTTCGACCCGACCGACAGGCTCGCCATGTCCGGCCCGAGCGGCAGCATGCCTCCGCGCGCCTGCCCCGCCCCCGACCGCCCGCCGGTCGAGAACTGCACGATCAGCCCCGGGCAGTGCTTGCGCAGTCCCTCGAGCAGCCGCGCGAAGCGCTCGGGGTCCGAGCTCGGGCTCTCGTCGTCGTTCCTCACGTGGCAGTGCGCGATCGACGCGCCGGCCTCGAACGCCGCCTGGGTGCTCTCCACCTGCTCGGCGACGGTGATCGGCACCGCCGGGTTGTTCGCCTTGCGCGGCAGGCTGCCGGTGATCGCCACGCAGATGATGCACGGCCCCGCCTCAGACATCGAAGAACACCGTCTCGCGCTCGCCCTGCAGCCGGATGTCGAAGCGGTACTCGCCCGGCCCGAGCTTCTCCGCGATCAGCGTGTCGGCGCGCGGCCGGTGCTCGATCCGGCCGAGCACCGGATCCTCGGCGTTCGCCGCCGCCTCGTCGGGGAAGTACATCCGCGTGTGCAGCCCGATGTTGATGCCGCGCGCCACGATCCAGAAGGTGACATGCGGCGCCTGCAGCCGGCCGTCCGGATAGGGCACCCGCCCGGGCTTCACCGTCTCGAAGACGAACTCGCCCGTCTCCATGTCGCCGGGCGTGCGCCCCCAGCCGCGGAAGGCCGGGTCGGCCGGCCCGCGCGTCTCGCTCGCCGACGGATAGAGCCCGTCGGCATCAGCCTGCCAGACCTCGATCAGCGCGTCGCGCAGCGGCGTGCCGAGCCCGTCGAAGACCTGGCCCCGCAGCGTGATCCGCTCGCCCTTCACCCCGTCCGCCAACATGCGCGCCCCGAGATCCTCGGGATAGACCCCGCCGATGCCGCAGAAGTTCGGCACCGCCCCGATATGGACGTAGGGCCCGGCGGTCTGGCTCGGGGTCTCCTTCAGCATCAGTTCCCCTCCCGCCGGTTCTCGAACATGGTCGAGCGCCGGCCGCGCAGCACGATGTCGAAGCGGTAGGCGCGCGCGTCCATCGGGATGGTGTTCTCCCAGTCGTACTTCGCGATCAGCGCCTCGACCGCCTCCTTCGACGGGATCGTGCCCACGATCGGGCAGAGCCGGATCAGGGGGTCGCCCTCGAAGTAGAACTGGCTGATCAGCCGCTGCGCGAAGCCGCTGCCGAAGACCGAGAAATGGATGTGCTCGGGCCGCCAGTCGTTGACCCGGTTCGGCCAGGGATAGGCGCCCGGCTTGATCGTGCGGAAGCTGTAGCTGCCGTCCTCGCCGGTGATGATCCGCCCGCAGCCGCCGAAGTTCGGGTCGAGCGCGGCGAGGTAGCCGTCCTTCTTGTGCCGATAGCGGCCTCCTGCGTTCGCCTGCCAGACCTCGAGCAGCACCCCGGGCACGCCGCGGCCATCCTGGTCGAGGACGCGGCCGTGCACGATGATCCGCTGGCCGATCGCGCTCTCGCCGGCTTTGGCGAAGTTCAGGATCAGGTCGTTGTCGAGCTCGCCGATGATGTCGTGGCCGAAGACCGGTCCGGTCATCTCGCTGAGCGTGGCGTCGAACGCGACGAGCGCCTTTGTGGGCGCGCGCAGCACCGACGTCTTGTAGCCCGGCGTATAGGCGGGCGGATGCCAGTCCCGGTCGCGGTGGTAGAACGCCCCCTCCTTCACGTTCCCATCTCCTTCAGCGTTTCCTTCACCACCTTGAGCCCGTAGTTCGCTCGCGGCACGCCGGCATAGACCGCGACGTGCAGCATGACCTCGGCGATGTCCTCGGGCGTGGCTCCGGTCCGGGCGGTCGCCCGCGTGTGCAGCGCGAGCTCCTCGAAGTTGCCCAGGGCCGCGAGCAGCGCCAGCGTTACCAGCGACCGTTCGCGCCGCGTGAACTGCGGCCGGGCCCAGACCGAGCCCCAGGCGGCTTCGGTGATGAACGCCTGGAAGTCGGCGTCGAGCGGCGTCTTGCTCGCCTCCGCCCGGTCGACATGCGCGTCGCCGAGCACCTGCCGCCGCACCGCCATCCCCGTCTCGAACCGCTCAGACAAGTGCCTTCTCCTTCAGGAATTCCCCGATGACCCGCGCCAGCGCCTCCGGCGCCACGACGCAGGGAATGTGCCCGGCGCCTCGGATGATCTCGAACCGCGCCCCGACGATGCTTTCCGCCGTCTCGCGCACCAGGTCCGGCGGGGTCGAGCCGTCATCCGAGCCGGCGACGGCCAGCACCGGCTGCCGGAGCCCGGCCGTCGACTTGCGCAGGTCGGTGCCCGCGAGCGCCGCGCAGCAGCCGCAGTAGCCGTCGAGCGGGGTCCGCGTCAGCATGTGCCGCCAGCCGGCGAGCTCCTCCGCCCGCTCGGCACGGAAGGCCCGTGTGAACCACTTCTCGAGCACCCCGTCCGCGATCGCCTCGATGCCTTCGGCCCGCACCGTTTCGATCCGGTCGCGCCAGGTCGCCTCGGTGCCGATCTTCGCCGCGGTGTTCGACAGCACTGCCGCGCGAACCAGGTCGGGCCGCTCCGCCGCGAGCCCCTGCGCGACGACACCGCCGATCGAGAGCCCGACGAAGATCGCGTCACGGAACCCGAGCGCCTCCATCAGCCCCGCCGCATCGGCGACGAGATCGCCCATGAAGTAGTCGCCCTCCGGCGCGTCGCTCAGCCCGTGCCCGCGCATGTCGTAGCGCAGCACCCGGAGCCCGGCCGGCAGCAGCGGCAGGAGGCGGTCCCAGACGCGGAGGTCGGTGCCGAGCGAGTTCGCGAAGACCACCGGCGCCCCGTCGAAGTCGCCTTCGACCCGGCAATGCAACCGCACTCCGTTGACGGTCCGAACCTGCATCGCACTTCCCTCCCGACCCCTGCATCGCCGATTGCGCCGGCCATGTAAAACGGTATGCCGACCGCCGGTGGTCGAGCGACTTCGGAGCCACGACCGCGAGCCGTTGAAGGACCGTCGCCCCGGTCCTCTCCGCGAATGGCCCCGAGGCGGGGCTACTCTTGCCAGTCCTCGCCTGCGAAGCGAATGCGAACGACATCCATGGCTTCGTCCGAGAATTCTGCAAGGATCGTCGCTTGCCGGCGGTAGCCAAAGGTCCGGTATCCAGGATGCTTCGAATGCGCGGTCCCATACTGTGCGCCGAGGTCGGCAAGCTTCTCGAGCCACTGAAGCAGCGCTTCGGTCCACGCCTCGGCAAAGGCATCCCCGCGCACGGCGGCGAGGCGTTTCTCGTGGCGGACGATGTCCCACAGCGCGCCGTCGCGCAGGACCAGTCGCTTCGACCTCACGCGACTACTGCGACCGGACGCTCTTGAGCCGGGCCCGGGCTTCCTCGAGACTGAGGCCGGCGTCGCCGCGCCGCTTCGCGGCCTCATGCTTGGCAACGTCGCGGGCGAGGGCCTCGGGGTCATACCCGATCGGATCGGCAATCAGGTCTTCGATCGTCGCCCGCACGAGCTCGGAAGAGGACGCAAAGCCGCCTTCCACTGCGACGCGTTCGAGCGCCTCGGCATCCTCGTCGGGCAGCTCTACCTTCACGGTCTTCATCGGGACTCCCTGCGGCTTCAAGATGCTAATGACTTCCGTGAAGTCGGACAACTACGGAGTTCGCTCGGCGCACGCGTCCCTCACTGGGCTGTCGCCGGGGTTTTCTTTTCGACCGCCGTCCTGGATGATCGCGGCGAGCGCGACCGCCGGGGATTGCCGATGCTGACCTTCGAAGAGCTGCGCGCCATGGTCCTGGCGCTGCCGGAGACCGAGGAGACCACCTCCTGGGACGCGCGGTCGTCCAAGGTGAACGGCAAGGTGATCGTCTACTGGCATCCGGCCTTCGACTGCCCGGTTTTCAAGGTGCCGATCGAGGAGCGTGACTTCCTGCTCGACGCCGACCCGGAGACCTTCTTCACCACCGACCATCACCGCCCGTGGCCGCTGGTGCTGGCGCGGCCCGAGCGCATCGATGCCGGCTGGGCGAGGGCGAACATCGAGCGGGTGTGGCGGGCGCAGGCGAAGAAGCGCACGCTCAAGGCCTGGGACGCGGCGCGAGGGAGCTGAGATGACCGACGAGCTGGCGCTGGCGGCCCGCGCCGGCCTGCCCGACCCGCTGCGCGTTCTGGTGGAGCAATATCCGCGGCCGGGCTGGGAGGCGCATCCGCACTTCACCGCGCTCACGCGGTTCTGGCTCGACCGCCACATCGGGTTCCGGCGGATGCAGGGCCTGCTCGTCGGCGACACCGAGGCCTTCATCGATCGCGGCCGCGATCCCCGCGCCTACGCGAACCGCCTCGCGCGGCTGGCCGGCAGCTTCCTCGACGACCTGCACGGCCACCACACGATCGAGGACCATCACTACTTCCCGCTGCTGACGACGCTCGACGCCCGGCTCGCCGCCGGCTTCGACCTGCTGGACGCCGACCACCACGCGCTCGACGCGGCGATCCACGACCTGGCCGGGGCGGCCAACGCGGTGCTGGCGGGGATCCAGGGCGGCGATGCCGCGACCGCGGAGGCCGGCGCGCTGCTCGGGCGGCTCAGCGCGTTCGGGCGGCTTCTCGACCGGCACCTCGTTGACGAGGAGGAGCTCGTCGTCCCGGTGATCCTCGACCATCCCGAAGCCGGACTCTCGAGTCCGCGTCGGCTTTCTGCCATCGACAAGCCGGGCCCCAGGGTCTACAGACCCCGCTGATCCTCACGTCCCCGGGGCCGCCGATGCATGCCGTCGTACTCACCATTCACCTCCTGCTCGCGCTCGCGCTGATCCTCGTGGTGCTGCTGCAGCGCTCCGAGGGCGGCGGTCTCGGCATCGGCGGCGGCGGTGGCGGTATCATGACCAGCCGCGGCGCCGCGACGGCGCTCTCCAAGCTCACCTGGGCGATCGGCATCGCCTTCGTGGTGACGAGCCTGACCCTGACCATCCTCGCCGCGCAGAGCTCGGGCTCCGGCTCGGTCATCGATCGCGTCGGCACCGACGCCGGCGCCGCGATGTCCCGGCGCCGGCTCCCGGGCTCGGGGGCGACCTGCTGCCGCCGACGCCGGGCGGCGACGGACCGGCGGCGCCGCCCCCGGTGGAATAGGCGACACGCGCGAGCTCCGGGCAACTTCTGGTTGCCCTGAAACGAAGACCTACAGCATCTTGCGCGGCGGCCCTTGCCGAGGCCGATCGCTTCCCGTATAGATTGAGTCCCGTGAGCCTGTGGCGTTCGCAGAATCAAAATCGACCAGGGCGCGGGAGCAGTACCGGATGGCGAGGTTCATTTTCATCACCGGCGGCGTGGTCTCGTCGCTCGGCAAGGGTCTCGCTTCGGCGGCGCTCGGCGCGCTCCTGCAGGCGCGCGGCTACTCGGTGCGGCTGCGGAAGCTCGACCCCTACCTGAACGTCGACCCGGGCACCATGTCGCCCTTCGAGCACGGCGAGGTCTTCGTCACCGACGACGGCGCCGAGACCGACCTCGACCTCGGCCACTACGAGCGCTTCACCGGGGTCCCCGCGCGCCGGACCGACTCCGTGTCGTCGGGCCGCATCTACTCGAACGTGCTGGAGAAGGAGCGCCGCGGCGACTACCTCGGCAAGACCATCCAGGTCATCCCGCACGTCACCAACGAGATCAAGGACTTCCTCCGCATCGGCGAGGACGAGGTCGACTTCATGCTCTGCGAGATCGGCGGCACCGTCGGCGACATCGAGGGCCTGCCCTTCTTCGAGGCGATCCGCCAGTTCGGCCAGGACAAGCCGCGCGGCCAGTGCATCTACATGCACCTGACGCTGCTCCCCTACATGGCGGCCTCGGGGGAGCTCAAGACCAAGCCGACCCAGCATTCGGTCAAGGAGCTGCGCGCCATCGGCATCGCGCCGGACGTGCTGGTCTGCCGCTCGGAGATGCCGATCCCGCAGAAGGAGCGCGACAAGCTCGCCCTCTTCTGCAACGTCCGCCCCGAGGCGGTGATCGCGGCGCAGGACCTCGCCTCGATCTACGAGGCGCCGCTCGCCTACCATGCCGAAGGCCTCGACCGGGCCGTGCTCGACGCCTTCATGATCTCGCCGGCGCCGCGGCCGAACCTCGTCAAGTGGGAGGACGTGGTCGATCGCATCCACAACCCCGAGGGCGAGGTCCGGATCGCGATCGTCGGCAAGTACACCCAGCTCGAGGACGCCTACAAGTCGATCGCCGAGGCGCTGACCCATGGCGGCATCGCCAACCGAGTCAAGGTCCGGGCGGAATGGCTCGATTCCGAGCGCTTCGAGCACGAGGACGAGATCGCGCCGATGCTCGAGGGCTACCACGCGATCCTGGTGCCCGGCGGCTTCGGCGAGCGCGGCACCGAGGGCAAGATCCGCGCCGCCCGCTTCGCGCGCGAGCGCAAGGTGCCCTATCTCGGCATCTGCCTCGGCATGCAGATGGCGGTGATCGAGGCGTCGCGCAACCTGCTCGGCCTCAGCGACGCCGGCTCGGAGGAGTTCGACCACGAGGCCGGCGAGCGGCGCTACACCCACGTCATCTACCACCTGAAGGAATGGCTCGAGGGCAACCGGACCATCAAGCGCGAGGTCACCGACGACAAGGGCGGCACGATGCGGCTCGGCGCCTACGACGCGATCCTGAGCACGGGCAGCCAGGCGGCGGAGATCTACGACACGACGACGATCTCGGAACGGCACCGGCACCGCTACGAGGTCGACATCGCCTACCGCGACAAGCTCGAGGGCTGCGGGCTGTTCTTCTCCGGGCTGTCGCCGGACGGCCGGCTGCCGGAGATCGTCGAGGTCCCCGGGCACCCGTGGTTCATCGGCGTGCAGTTCCACCCCGAGCTGAAGTCGAAGCCCTTCGCGCCGCATCCGCTCTTCGCCGACTTCGTCCGCGCCGCGCTCGAGCAGTCGCGTCTCGTTTGAGCCAGGCAATCCCGGAGATCGCACTGCCGTGATGCGCTCTCCGGCTGATTGACCTGGAAGTTGAACACTTCAAGACAGTCAGGAGATGGACCCCGTGCTCGCCGTCCCGCACCCGGCATCCGCCCGCGACGAGGGCAGCGGCACGACCGCGGGCGGCCGAGAAGCGGCCGCCCGGGGGGCGGTCGGCCGCTGCCCGGGCTTCGGGGCCCGGGCGGGACGGTGCAACCGGCGCGTCCCCTTCCGGGGTGTCGTGGAACAAGACCGTGCAGGTATTGGACCTGTGCCCGCCGTCCCGCACCGGCATCCGCGCGAGAGGAGGGCAGCGACAAAGCGGGCCAGCGCTGTCTCCTGCAAGGGCGTGATGGCCGCCAGTGTCGTACAGTGCAGGTCGGGGCCTGGATCGGCTAACCACGTCGCGCCAAGGCCGCTTCCCGTGCGCATCTCGGGGTGCTACGCGTGATGTCAGAGGGTGCGCATCGGCTAACCAGTTTACCCTGGCTGCAGCTCAGCCGCGCCGCCATCTCCTCCGCGCCCTGGCAAGCCGGGCCAAGGGCGCGATCAGGGCCCGCGCGGCCCGGCCGGACACGCCCTCGGCGGACACCCGGTGGGCGAGCTTCGGACCGACGACCCGGTAGACGCGGATGAAGGCCCGGCCCGCCGCATGCCTGACGAGGACCTCGTCCCTGAAACGGCGCAGAGCCCTGACATCCGGATGCGAGCGGCCCCCATACGCGGCGGTCGCCACGAAGCACCCGCCGGCGGAAGCGGTTTCGACATCATCTTGCGGATCTTCCTCGTTCGGATCGTCCGGATCCTCTTCGGGATTCCTCCGGGACCTGCGGCTCCCCGACCGGCTCGCCGTCCTGGTACGGCTGAAGCACCGTTTCCCCGCCGACCTCCTCCTGCACCAGGACCTGCCCGTCCGTGTCGGCGAAGTTCTGCGTGAGGAAGACGGCTTCGCGCTCGATGCCGTCCAGGGTGACGGTTCCCTCCGCAAGGCCGACACCGACATAGGCCGCGTTCGGGTCCAGGATGTTGGCGCGATGCCCCGCGCTTTCCATCAGCCCCTCATGCATCCGGTCGACCTCGCCGGCGTCCATCTCCCCGCTGGGGGTGATCCAGGCGACGTTCTCCGCGGTCCAGGAGCCGGTCAGCGGAAAACCCGCGTCCTCGATCCTCTCCGTGGCGCTCGATCCCCCCTCGCCGGTGTGGGAAAAATCCCCGGTCTCCCCCATCCACTCGGAGTGGGACTGGGCCGACGAATTGAGATGCGCCTCGATCTTCAGCGGGGAAAGCCCCTCGGCTGCGCGCTCCTCGTTGATCAGGGCGACCATGCGCTGCTCGAGCTCGGTGGCGATTTCTGTGCTCATCGACGGGTCCTGTCTGAGTCTGCAGGGAACAGTTAGTGCCGGAAACCGCGTCGAAGTCGAGGCACGCCACAGCATCTTGTGCGCCGACCGGCCGCTCCCCTGCTCGCAGCCACCCGCTCGCGCAGTCGCGTCTGGCCTGCGCCGGCCGGGCCTCCTATAAAGGCGCCCATGCTCGCGAACCTCATCCGCCGCCTCGCCGCCCCCTCCGAGACCGGGCTCCTGCCGCCGGAGGACGCCCGCCTGGCGCTGGCGGCGCTGATGGTGCGGATCTCGCGCACCGACGGCAGCTACGCCGCGGCCGAGCGGCACCGGATCGACGCGATGCTCGAGACCCGCTACGGCCTGCCGCCCGCCGAGGCCGCCCGGGTGCGGGCCGAGGCCGAGCGGGCCGAGGCGACAGCGCAGGACACGGTCCAGTTCACCCGGCTGATCAAGGACGCCGTCCCCTACGAGGAGCGCACCGGCGTCATCGAGGCCCTGTGGCGGGTCGCCGTGGCCGACGGCGTCAACGCCGACGAGCACGGGCTGATGCGGCTGGTGGCGAACCTGCTCGGCGTCTCCGACGTCGACAGCGGCCTCGCGCGCCAGCGCGCGCTGCGGGGCGAAGCCTAGCAGGTTTCCGAAGGAGGGCGCGGAGCCCCGAGGGAGGTGACGCGATGCCCGATCCCGACGCCACCGCACGGCGGCTGCTCGACCTCCTCGGCACCGGCCGGTCGAGCGCCCCACCGCTCGCCGAAGGCCTCGACCTCGCCGCCGCCTACCGCATCGCCGCCCGCCTGCGCGGCTTGCGCGAAGCCCGCGGCGAGCGGCCGGTCGGGCGCAAGATCGGCTTCACCAACACGACGATCTGGCCGCGCTACGGCGTCTCCGCCCCGATGTGGGGCTACGTCTTCGACACCACCGTCACCGACCTCCCGGCCGCGGAAGGCGGCCTCGAGGTCGCCGGGCTCGCCGAGCCGCGGATCGAGCCGGAGATCGTCTTCGGCATCGCCGCCTCCCCGGCGGCCGGAATGGGCGACGCCGCCCTCCTCGGCTGCATAGGCTGGGTCGCCCACGGCTTCGAGCTCGTGCAGTCGGTCTATCCGGCCTGGCGCTTCACGCTCCCCGAGGCGACGGCCGCCTTCGCCCTCCACGGCGCGCTCGCGATCGGCCCGCGGCACCCGCTCGGCGAGGACCGCGCCGCCTGGGCCGAGGCGCTCGGCCGCTTCACCGTCAGCCTGCGGCGCGACGGCGCGGAGGTGGAGCAAGGCAGCGGCGCGTTCGTTCTCGGCAGCCCGCTCCGCGCCTTGGGCTTTCCTCGTCGAGACGCTCGCCGCCGATCCGGAGGCCGAGCCGCTGCACGCCGGCGAGATCGTCACCACCGGCACCCTGACCGACGCGCAGCCGATCCGGCCCGGCGAGCGCTGGACGACCGCGCTCGACGGCATCGACCTTCCCGGCCTCGACCTCCGCATCCTCTAGGACGTGAACTCATAAACGCCGCAGCCTGATCATCGATTGGGTGTCCGCTCCCGGCCCCAAAGCGGCCGGATACCGTACGGCCGTCAGGCCCGCCAAGCGGCACCCCAAGGGTCGCGATGACCTTGGTGACGGAGGCATTGTATGCGACGAAGTTTAGGAGCATGCTGCCGGCGACAGTAAGTTATCGCTAGACGTCGTTCTGACCATGGGGGATCCGAATGACGCCGGTGGAGCTTCCGCCCGAACAGCTTCGGGTTGGGCCTGCAACAGCAAACACCATTCGGAAGGGTCAGTCGGCCCTTGAGATTCGTGCCCGTCTCGCTCGCCGTCGCTCACCGAGGGGAAACTCAAGGTCGTGGCGGCCCGCTATGGTCTCGCGAGCGGAGGGTTCTCGTTGCTGGCCTAAGGAAGCGAGAGCATGGAGCGGCATCCAGCCTTAACTGCGCATCTGCCCGGGTGGTTCGCAATCGCGCCCGGTCAAACGGACGTGCTCACCGTCGTGGTCGTGATCTTCCTTCTGGTTATGATCCTAGTCATCGGAAACTTCTATCTTCGCCTGCATGCTCTTCCGGAGCAGATGGCGCACAGAGCAAATCGCATTCAGATGGAGATCGTCGCAGTTCTGGCGCTGATTGCGCTCTTTACGCACAATCATCTTTTCTGGATCGCAGCCCTGCTGCTCGCCTTCATCGAGTTCCCGGACATTTCAACTCCGGTCGCCTCTGTTGCGCGTTCGCTCGAAACGCTTGGTCCCATCCAACGCTCGCTCGAGAAACTCGCGAGCAGCGCGGAACGCCAAGCCATCGAGCATAAGCCCATTCCAACCGAAGCGCGTCCTCGGTCCATCGCAACCGAAGCGCACGGCCAGCCGTTAGAAGAGCCGAGCGCCTGACCATGCTGGAACTGTTCCTCTGCTCATTGGTCACCGTGTTCCCGGACTATCTCTACCGACGCTATGGTCAAGGAAAGCGTCTCGGGCGCGAAATCACCATCTATACGGTCTGGTATGAACTCAGGTGGGGGATAGTGTTATGCCTTCTTCTTACGGTTTCTCTAATAACCGTTATTTTTTACTATCATCCTAGTACCAAGGCCGCCACAGCAGTCTACCGTACGGTGACCATCCTGCCTGAGATCGGTGGCCGTGTTGCAGAGGTCTATGTCGGCCCCAACGACAGTGTGGAGGCCGGCCAGGCGCTTTTCCGCCTGGACAGCGCCATGCAGGAAGCCGCGCTCGAGACAGCGCGTCGGACCGTCGCCGAAGTCGATGCCGCAACTGAAGTTGCGCAGACCGAGCTTGCAGCAGCGGACGGGCTGATACGACAGGCCCAAGGCGCCTACCGACAAGCGCTTGACGAGCTCCAAGCGCGTGAAGAGCTACGCCGCCGCAATCCCAACACGGTGCCGCTCCGAGAAATCGAGCGGCTCCAAATAACGGTCGATGGTCAAGAAGGAGCAGTGGACGCTGCGATCGCCAACAAGGCGACGCTTCAGACGAAGCTAACCTCACTTCTGCCTGCCCAGAAGGCGAGCGCCGAAGCGGCGTTGGCCCAGGCGCAGGTCGAGCTCGACCGGACCATGGTTCGCGCCGGTGTAACTGGATCGGTTCAGCAGTTTTCGCTTCGGCCCGGGGACGTGATCAATCCAATGCTCCGCCCCGCCGGCATTCTCGTTCCCGCCGAAGCCGGCCGGCTAGGCGTGTTCGCGGGCTTCAACCAGATCGAGGCCCAGGTGATCAAGCCGGGCATGTATGCAGAGGTTACGTGCATCGGCAAGCCGTTCACGATCATCCCGATGGTCGTGACACTGGTTCAGGAGGTGATTGCCTCCGGGCAGTTCCGCCCGACCGACCAGATCATCGACGTCGTGCAGACTGCCCGACCCGGAACGATCACCGCGGGTCTCGAGCCGCTCTACCCAGGAGGACTCGAGGGCGTCCCGCCCGGGGGGAGTTGCATCGCCAACGCCTACACCGACAACCATGACGAACTCGAGAAGGGCGACGTGGGCGTGGGTCGCTGGTTATTCCTGCACATGGTCGATACGGTCGGCGTCGTGCATGCGATGATCCTGCGGATCCAAGCCATGCTCCTGCCGGTGCAGACTTTGGTCTTGTCCGGCCACTAGCCGGGGCGCCGCCTACGGGATCGCTCACGGCACGACGGCCGGTGTTGGGCGCAAAGTGGACGCACAGGCGCCACCTTTTATGAGTACACACCCTTAGGACTCCCATGCAGACCCGAACCCTCACCCGACGCGGCGACGGCAGCCTCACCTTCACCGAGCTCGGCTTCGGCACCGCCCCGGTCGGCAACCTCTACCGCGCCATTTCCGGCGCCGACGCCGAGGCGACGCTGGAGGCCGCCTGGCGGACCGGCGTGCGCTACTTCGACACCGCGCCGCTCTACGGGCTCGGCTCGCCGAGACCCGCTCAACCACTTCCTGCACGGCCGCCACCGGGACGACTACGTGGTCTCGACCAAGGTCGGCCGGCTGCTCCAGGCCTGCCCGCCCGAGCGGCGCACCGGCATCGGCAAGTTCTTCGACGTGCCCTCGCGTCGAGAGGTCTACGCCTACGGCTACGACGGCATCATGCGCTCGGTCGAGGCCTCGCTCGAGCGCCTCGGGCTCGACCGCATCGACATCCTCTACGTCCACGACCTCGACGCCTTCATGCACGGCACCCGCGCCGAGTTGGACCGCCGCATCGCCCAGTTCATGACCTCGGGCTACGACGCGCTGGTCGCGCTCCGCGACGAGGGCACGATCCGCGCCTTCGGCGGCGGCCTCAACGAATGGCAGGTCTGCCAGCACCTCGCCGAGCGCGGCGACTTCGACCTGTTCCTCCTCGCCGGCCGCTACACGCTGCTCGAGCAGGACGCCCTCGACAGCCTGCTGCCGCTCTGCGAGGCCCGCGGCATCGGCATCGTCCTCGGCGGCCCCTACAACTCCGGCATCCTCGCCACCGGCGCCAGGCCCGGCGCCTGGTACAACTACGAGCCCGCGCCGCCGCCGGTCCTCGACCGGGTCCGGCGCATCGAGGCGGTCTGCGCCGCCCACGCCGTGCCGCTCGTCGCCGCCGCGCTGCAGTTCCCGCTCCGCCACCCGGCCGTCGTCTCGGCGATCCCCGGCGCGCAGACGCCCGACGAGGCGCGCGCCAACCTCGCCGTCCTCGAGACCCCGATCCCGCCCGCCCTCTGGAGCGACCTCAAGACCGAAGGCCTCCTGCGCCCCGACGCCCCGACCGCCTGAAGCGCGACCCGACCCCGCGCTTTCTTAACCTTCCCGCCGCGCACACACCGCACGTGCATGCGTCGTGCATAGGTCGTGCATGAAGCGTGCATCTAAGAAAACGCCGTTAACCATTGCCACGCAAGCAAAACCCGGCTTCACCCAGCCAGCGAGACGCCATAGACCCGCTCCGCCGTCCCCCGCGCCATCGCCGCCGCCTCCGCCTCCGAGAAGCCGGCGAGGATGCTCCGGAACGCCGCGATCCAGGCCGGCAGATCGGCGCGCGTGTTCACCACCGGCCAGTCGCTCCCCCAGAGGCAGCGCTCCGGTCCGAACACCTCGATGACGTGCTCGACATACGGCCGCACCGTCTCCAGCGTCGCCGTCCCCGGCGCGCAATAGGCAAAGACGCCCGAGATCTTGGCCACGACGTTGGGCATCCGCGCCAGCTCGGACACCTCCTCCCGCCACGGGTCGAGCCCGCCCCCGGCGATGTCCGGCACCCCGCAGTGGTCGAGCACCAGCCGCGTGCCGTCGCAAGCCCGCGCCAGCTCGAGCGCGATCGGCAGCTGCCGCGCCCGGAAGCACATGTCGAACGGCAGCCCGCGCGCCCCGAGCTTGCGCACGTTCGTCCGGAACGTCTCGCTGCGCGAGACGTCATCGGGCACGACGTGCAGGATGCGGCGGTAGCCGACCACGCCGAGATCGCGCCCTTCCTCCACCCATTCGTCGAAGCCGGGCGCGTTCTCCGGACGGATCGAGGAAATGATACCGAGAATGCCGCTGCCCGGCCTGCGGGCGATCTCGGCCACCATCTGGGCCTCGGCATGATGGTCGTCGTGGTCGACGGCCGCTTCCATGAAGATCGTGCCGGCGATGCCGGCCCCCCGGGTCACCGCCTGGTAGTCCTCCAGCGTGAAGGCCCGCCCGGCGAGCGCCGGGCTGTCCGCCGTCCAGCCATACTCGAGCGGGCCCGGGTAGATCAGGTGCTGGTGGGTGTCGAGAAGCGGGACCATCGTCAGTCCGGATCGTCGATGCAGACCTGCCGCTGCGTGCCGAGCCCGTCGATGCCGAGCTCGATGACGTCGCCGGCCTTGAGGTACGTCGGCGGCTTCATCCCCATGCCCACCCCCGGCGGGGTGCCGGTCGAGACGATGTCGCCGGGCTCGAGGCTCATGAACTGGCTCAGGTAGCTGACCAGGTGCGCGACCCCGTAGACCATCGTCGCGGTCGAGCCGTCCTGCCGCTTCGCCCCGTTGACAGTGAGCCACATCGGCAGCTTCTGCGGGTCGGCGACGTCGTCGCGGGTGACGAGCCAGGGACCGGTCGGCCCGAAGTGGTCGGCCGACTTGCCCTTGGTCCACTGACCCTGCCGCTCGGTCTGGAACGCCCGCTCGGAGACGTCGTTGACCAGGCAGTAGCCGGCGACATGGCCGAAGGCGTCCTTCTCGGCGACGTACTTCGCCCGCTTGCCGATCACGAAGCCGAGCTCGACCTCCCAGTCGGTCTTCTGCGATCCGCGCGGGATGATCACCGGATCGTCCGGCCCGCAGATCGCGCTCGTCGCCTTCATGAAGATGATCGGCTCCGACGGCACCGTGGCCCCGGTCTCCGCCGCATGGTCGGAATAGTTGAGCCCGATGCAGATGAACTTGCCGACCCCCGCCACGCAGGGACCGATCCGCACCGAGGGACCGACCTCGGGCAGCTTCGCCGTGTCGAGCCGGCGCAGCCGGTCGAGCCCCTCGTCCGACAGGGTCGCGCCGCCGATGTCGCCGACCAGCCCCGAAATGTCGCGGATCGTGCCGCCGGCATCGAGCAGCCCCGGCTTCTCCTGGCCCTTCGGTCCGTAACGCAGCAGTTTCATCCCACTAGCTCCCTTGCCTCACTGATTGGAGAAGCCGCCGTCGATCACGTAGGTGACGCCGGTCGTGAACGCCGACTCGTCCGAGGCGAGATAGACGGCGAGCGCGGCGACCTCCTCCGGCGTGCCGACCCGGCCCATCGGATAGGCGGCGGTGAACGCCGCGCGGACCTCGTCGTAGTCGCCGCCGCGCGCCCGCAGCCGCTCCTCGAGCGAGGGCGTCTCGATCACCCCCGGGCAGATCGCGTTGGCGCGAACGCCCTGCTTCACGTAGTCGGCCGCGACCGACTTGGTCATCCCGATCACCGCCGCCTTGGTCGCGCCGTAGGCGAAGCGGTGCGGCACCGCGGTGATCGTGCCGGTGGTCGAGGCGATGTTGACGATCGCACCTCCGCCGCCGTCGATCATCCCGGGCAGGAAGGCGCGCATCATCCGGTACATGGCCGTGACGTTGAGGTCGAGCGAGAACGCCCACTTCTCCTCGTCGGTCTCGAGGATCGAGCCGTACTCGACCCACCCGGCGCAGTTGAAGAGCACGTCGACCCCGCCAAGGCGGCCGGCGAGCCCCGCGATCGCCGCGGGATCGCGCACGTCCAGCCGCTCGGTGCCGAGCCGGTCGCCGGCCAGGCCCTCGAGCTTCCCCGCGTCGATGTCGGTGGCGAGGACCTCGGCCCCCTCGCGGGCCATTGCGAGCGCGGTCGCGCGCCCGATCCCCTGCCCCGCCGCCGTGACGAGGCAGCGCTTGCCCTTCAGTCGATCCATTCCCTCCCCCGTCCGTCCGCCAGCGTTGCCCCGGTTCTTCCGACACTTCCCCGCCGATGTCCACCGCCCGCCCCCCCCGCCGCGAGCCCGACGGAATCGCTTCAGCGCTCGAGCCCGAGACGGTGGTGCCAGGCGGCGATGCTTTCCTCGGGGTAGCCGTCGAAGGTCCTGTCCTGCGGCCCGACGCAGGGCTCGGCCCAGGGCGCGCGGCTGCCGAGCATGAGGTGGGTGTGCTCGGGCGGGAGTGGCAGGGCGGTGTCGATCGCCGAGGCGTGCGGGTGCACGAGATCGGGCCAGCGCGGGTCCCAGACCCAGAGCGCCGAGCCGCACGCGCCGCAGAACTTGCGCTCGGCCGGACTGGTCTCGCCGTCGTGCAGGCGCGCGCGGTAGCTGCGGATATGCTCCGCGCCCTCGATCTTCAGGCTGGCCGTCTCGGCGCCGATGTTGATCGCGTAGCCGCCGGCACCCGCGGTCTTGCGGCAGATCGAGCAGTAGCAGCGCATGAACGGGTACGGGTGCGGCGACTCGACCGTGAAACGCACCGCGCCGCAGTGGCAGGATCCCGACAGCTCCATGGTCGCTTCTCCCCAATCTACTTCGTCCCGAACATCCGGTCGCCGGCGTCGCCGAGCCCCGGCACGATATAGCCCTTCTCGTTCAGCCGGCGGTCGACCGCGGCGGTCACGATGCGCACGTCCGGATGCGCCGCCTTCATGCGGGCGACCCCCTCGGGCGCGGCGAGCAGGCAGAGGAAGCGGATGTCGGTGGCACCGGCCTCCTTCAGCAGCGTGACCGCCGCGGCCGAGGAGTTGCCGGTGGCGAGCATCGGATCGAGCGCGATCGTGACCCGCTCGCCAAGGTCGGCCGGGACCTTCGAATAGTACTGGACCGGCTGCAGCGTCGCCTCGTCGCGGTAAAGACCGATGAAGCCGACCCGGGCCGAGGGCACGAGCTCGAGCACGCCGTCGAGGAGGCCGTTGCCGGCGCGCAGGATCGAGACCAGCGCGAGCTTCTTGCCCTTCAGGACCGGCGCCTCCATCTCGGTCAGCGGCGTCTCGATCGTCCGCGTCGTCATCGGCAGGTCGCGGGTCACCTCGTAGGCGAGGAGCAGGCTGATCTCGCGCAGGAGCTGGCGGAAGCCGGCGGTCGACGTCTCGCGCGCGCGCATGATCGTCAGCTTGTGCTGCACCAGGGGGTGCTCGACGATCGTCAGGTGGTCGGGCATGGTGCCTCCGTCAGGCGGGCGAGGAGCGCGGCGCGGGTGGCGGGGTCGCAGAAGGCGGCCTCGGCCGCGGTCAGGTTCAGCGCGTGGAAGTCGGCCGCGCCCCAGCCGAACGCGGCGGCGAGCGCGGCGTACTCGCGGACGAGGTCGGTGTGGAAATAGGGCGGATCGTCGGTCGAGACCGTCACCTTCACGCCGGCCTCGCGCAGCGCCGCGACCGGGTGCGCCGCCCAGTCGGGGTAGAGCCCGAGCGCGAGGTTCGACCCCGGGCAGGTCTCGAGCGTCAGCCCCTCGGCGGCGATCCGGCGAACGAGCTCCGGGTCCTCGGCGGCGCGCACTCCGTGGCCGATGCGCGTGACCGGCAGCGCGTCGAGCGCGGCGCGGACGCTCTCGGCCCCCGCGACCTCGCCGGCATGCACGGTCAGGCCGAGCCCCGCCTCGGCCGCGATCGCAAAGGCGCGGGCGAAGTCGGCCGGATGGCCGTGCCGTTCCTCGCCGGCCAACCCGAAGCCGGTGACGAACGGCGAGGGCGCGGCGGCGACGCGACGGGCCGCGGCCTCGGCGCGCTCCGGCCCGAAGTGCCGGATCGCGACCGGGATGAACCGTGCCTCGATCGCGCCGGCCGCCGCGGCACCCGCGACGATCGCGGCGAGGTAGTCGGGCCAGGCGCCGGGATCGCCGCCGCCGCAGAGGTCGGGCGCGAGGAAGATCTCGGCATAGACGACGCCGTCGGCGGCCGACTTCGCGAGCACCGCCGCCGTCAGCCGCGCGTAGTCCTCCGGCGTCGTCAGCACCGAGCAGGCGGCCTCGTAGGTGCGCAGGAACCCGGCGAAATCGGCCCAGGCATAGCCGCCCCGCGCATCGAAGACGCCGGGCAGGTCCACCCCCTTCTCGGCGGCGAGCGTCCGGATGAACGCGGGTGGCGCCGCGCCCTCGAGGTGGAGGTGGAGCTCGACCTTGGGCAGCGCCCGCCAGTCGGTCACAGGAAGCTCCGGCCGTGGCGCCCCGGTGCCAGGCCGAGGTGGGCCGCGACCGTCTCGCCGACATCGGCGAAGCCGACGAGGCCGACATCGCGCGGGGCGATCCCCGGCCCGGTCGCGAGCACCGGCACCCGCTCGCGGGTGTGGTCGGTGCCGGCCCAGGTCGGGTCGTTGCCATGGTCGGCGGTGATGACGACGAGGTCGCCGGGCCGCAGGCGGGCGACGATCTCCGGGATCCGCGCGTCGAACGCCTCGAGCGCCCGGGCGTAGCCGGCGACGTCGCGCGGGTGGCCGTAGAGCGTGTCGAAATCGACGTAGTTCGCGAAGACGAGGTCGCCGTCGGCCGCTGAGTCGAGCGCCGCCAGCGTCGCGTCGACGAGCGCCATGTCGTCCTTGCCCTTCGTGAGCGTCGAGATGCCGCGATGGGCGAAGATGTCGCCGATCTTGCCGATCCCGTGGGTACGGCCGCCGGCGGCGACGACGCGGTCGAGGATCGTCGGCTCCGGCGGCGGGATCGCGAGGTCCTTGCGGTTGGCGGTGCGCGCGAAGCTCTCCGGCGTCTCGCCGGTGAACGGCCGCGCGATCACCCGCCCGACCCGCAGCGGATGCACGATCTCCGCCGCGATCCGGCAGACGTCGAGCAGCCGCTCCAGCCCGAAATGCGTCTCGTGCGCCGCGATCTGCAGCACGCTGTCGGCCGAGGTGTAGAGGATCGGCTTGGCCGTCGCGATGTGCTCGACGCCGAAGTCGCGGATCACCGGCATGCCCGAGGAATGCGCGTTGCAGAGCGTGCCGGGCAGCCCGGCGCGCGCGATCAGCGGCTCGGTCACCGACGGCGGGATCGCCGGGTCGGTGCGCGGGAAGTAGTGCCACTCCCAGGGCACCGGAACACCGGCCAGTTCCCAGTGCCCCGACGGCGTGTCCTTGCCGCGCGACACCTCCGTCGCCGCCGCCCAGACCCCTGCGGCCGGCGCGGTGAAGCCCGGTAGCTCGATCGCCGAGGCAGCCCGGATCGCCTGCCCGAGCCCGAGCGCGGCGAGGTTCGGGACGTGGAGCGGCCCGGACCGGCCGGTCTCGGCCCGGCCCGCGGCGCAGGCCTGCACGATGTGCCCGAGCGTGTTGGCCCCTTCGTCGCCGAAGGCGGCCGCGTCGGGGGCGCCGCCGCAGCCGACGCTGTCCATGACCAGCAGCGCCGCCCGCGGCATCAGGCGATCCGCTCGAGGATCAGTGGGGTTTCCGGCGGAGCGGCATCGCCGATCGTGTAGGCGGCACGCACGCGCGCCTCGGCGCGGCGCAGCGCCGCCTCATCGGCGGCGTGGATACGGACGAGCGGCGTATCCGGCTCGACCGAGGCGCCGAGCCCGATCAGGTTCTCGAGGCCCACCGCGTGGTCGATGGCGTCGCTGGCCCGGCGCCGCCCCCCGCCGAGCTCGACCACGGCGAGCCCGAGCCCCCGGGCGTCGATCGCCGTGACCAAACCCGCGCGCCCCGCGGCCACGTCCACGATCTCCGCCGCGCCGGCCAGATGCGCCTCGAATGCATCGAGGAAGTCCGCCGGCCCACCGAGCGCCGCGACCATGCGCTCGAAGCGCTCGGCGGCCGCGCCCGAGGCGAAGGCGTCGCGCAGGCGGTCGGCGCCCGCCGCCGGCGTCGGCGCGAGCCCCGTGGCGTCGAGCAGCTCGGCTCCGAGCGCCACGGTCACGTCGAAGAGGCGGCCGTCGACGACGTCGCCGCGCAGGAAGCGCGCGGCCGCCGCCATCTCGAGCGCGTTGCCGGCGCTGGTGGCGAGCGGCTCGTTCATGTCGGTGATCAGCGCCCGCGTGGGGCAGCCGGCCCCGGTCGCGACCTCGACGAGCGAGCGGGCGAGCTCGTGGGCGTGCGCATGCGTCGGCATGAAGGCGCCCGTCCCGGCCTTGACGTCGAGCACCAGCGCATCGAGCCCGGCCGCGAGCTTCTTCGACAGGATCGAGGCGGTGATCAGGTCGATCGACTCCACCGTGCCGGTGACGTCGCGGATGCCGTAGAGCCGGCGGTCGGCCGGGGCGATGTCGGCGGTCTGGCCGATGATCGCGCAGCCGACCTCGGCGACGACGCGGCGAAACGTCTCGGCGTCGGGCTGGGTCGTATAGCCGGGGATCGCGTCGAACTTGTCGAGCGTGCCGCCGGTATGGCCGAGGCCGCGCCCCGAGATCATCGGCACATAGGCGCCGCAGGCCGCGAGCGCCGGCGCGAGCATCAGACTGACGTTGTCGCCGACGCCGCCGGTCGAGTGCTTGTCGACGACCGGCCCCGGCAGGTCCCACTCCAGCACCGTGCCGCTGTCGCGCATGGCGAGCGTCAGCGCCACCCGCTCGTCGACCTCGAGCCCGCGCAGGAACACCGCCATCGCGAAGGCCCCGGCCTGGCCCTCGGAGATCGTCTCGGCGGTCAGCCCCTCGACGATGAAGCGCACCTCCTCGGCCGACAGCCGCCCGCCGTCGCGCTTCCGGGCGATCACCTCCTGGGGAAGCATCAGTAGCCCCTGCCCTCCGCCGGCGCCTCCGCGCCGTCGAGCGCGGCGAGCAGCGCGGTCAGCACGCCCGAGGCGCCGATGCGGAACCGCGACGGCCGCGCCCAGCCCGGGCCCATGATCCGGTCGCAGAGCTCGAGATATGCCCCGGCGTCGGCGGTGGTCCGCACGCCCCCCGCCGGCTTCAGCCCGACCGGCCGGCCGCTGTCGCGGATGGCCTCGAGGAGGATCTCGGCCGCCTCCGGCGTCGCGTTGACCGCGACCTTGCCGGTCGAGGTCTTGAGGAAGTCGGCGCCCCCGGCCAGCGCCTCGTCGGCGGCCCGGCGGACCAGCGCGGGGTCGCGGAGCTCGCCGGTCTCGAGGATCGCCTTCAGGACCGCCGGGCCGCAGATGTCCTTGATCTCGCGCACCGACGCGGCGATCGCCTCGGGGTGGCCGTCGGCAAGGCTCCGCCATGGCACGACGAAGTCGATCTCGTCGGCGCCGTCGGAGAGCGCCTCGCGCGTCTCCGCCCGCGTCTCCTCGAGCGGATCGCCGCCGGCGGGGAAATTGACCACGGTCGCGACGCGGACCGGCGTGTTGGCGAGCTCGCCCCTGGCCTGGGCGACGAACTCGGGCCAGATGCAGACGGCGGCGACCGGCCCGTGCGGGGTCACCGCCCGGCGGCACAGCTCGGTGATCGCGTCGGCGTCGCAGGCTGCGTCGAGGTTGGTGAGATCGAGGCAGGCCAGCCCACGGGCCGCGATGTCGCGCTCGTTCATGACACCGCCCCCGCCAGATGCGCGGGCGTGAAGGCGCCGGGCAGCAGGTCGCCGACGGTGCTGCGCGCCCGCTCGCCCCGCAGGTCGGCGAGCACCACCGGCACCTCCGGCCGGGCGAACTCGGCGAGCTTCTGCCGGCACCCGCCGCAGGGCGTCACGAGCACCGCCCCATCGGCCACGACCAGCACCTCGGCGATCTCAGTCCGGCCGGCGGCGACCATGGCGGCGATCGCGCCGGCCTCGGCGCAGGTGCCCTGCGGATAGGCGACGTTCTCGACGTTGCAGCCGGCGAAGACGCTGCCGTCCGGGCAGCGGATCGCCGCCCCCACCTTGAAGCCGGAGTAGGGCGCGTAGGCATGCGCGCGGACGCCGAGCGCGGCTTCGAACAGATCCATGACGGCCCCCCTGGCTTGCCCGCTGACTATGGGCGCCCGTCCGTCGCCTTGGCAAGAGCGCGCGGCGCCGGTCAGGTCCCCGAGCGCCGCTGCCCGCCGCCCCAGCTCTCGAGCTTGCGGTAGATCGTCGACGGCGACAGCGCGAGCATCTTCGCCGCCCGCGGGATAGAGCCGTCGCAGTGGGCGATCGTCGCCTCGATCAGCTCGCGCTCGATCTCGGCCATCGGCGTCCCGACGAGCAGCGCGACCCGGTCGCGGGTGGTCGAGCCCGGCACGCCGCGCGGCGCCGGCAACGGCGCAACCGGCGGCGCGACGCCGGCCGGCGCTCCGGGCGCGATGTCGACCGGCAGCATCTCGGCCGTAACGAGCGGGCCGTCGTGCAGGACGACGATGTTGCGCACCACGTTGAGCAGCTGGCGCACGTTGCCGGGCCAGGGCCGGCTGGTCAGGATCGCCGCCACGCCGGCATCGAAGCCGGTGAAGGTCTTGCCTTCCTCGGCGGCGAACTGCAGCAGGCTCGCCTGGGCGATCTCGAGGATGTCCTCGGGCCGGGCCCGGAGCGGCGGCATCTGGATCGGCACCACGTGCAGCCTGTAGTAGAGATCCTCGCGGAAACGTCCGGCGCGCACCTCCTCGAGCGGGTCGCGGTTCGTCGCGCAGACGATGCGCACGTCGACCGACACCGCCTTGGTCGCGCCGACCGGCTGCACCGTCGAAGTCTGCAGGAAGCGCAGGAGCTTCGTCTGCAGGCTGAGGTCCATCTCGCAGATCTCGTCGAGGAAGAGCGTGCCGCCGTCCGCCACCGCCGCCGCGCCCGGCTTGTCGGCGAGCGCGCCGGTGAAGGCGCCCTTCAGGTGCCCGAACACCTCGGATTCGAGCAGGTCGCGCGGGATGGCCGCGCAGTTCAGCGGCACGAACGGCCGCGCCGCCCGCGTCGACATCGCGTGGATCGCCCGCGCGCAGACCTCCTTGCCGGTGCCGCTCTCGCCGCTGATGAAGACGGTGGCGGTCGAGCGGCCGATCGCGCGCACCATCCGGTAGATGTCCGTCATCGCCGGCGAGCGGCCGATGAAGCCCTGGAAGCTCGCCGCCTCCTCGAGCTGCGCCGCCGCCTCCTCGTGCGGATGCGGCGCCGAGGCGAGCGCGTTCTGCACGGCGCTCAAAAGCCGCGCCTCGTCGAACGGCTTGACCAGAAAGTCGAAAGCGCCGGCGCGCATCGCCTGCACGGCACGGTTGATCGAGCCGTTCGCGGTGATGACGATCACCCGCGAGTCAGGCGTCTCGCGCCGCATCGTCTGCAGGAGCTCCAGGCCGTCGCCGTCGGGAAGCTGCAGGTCGAGCAGCACCAGATGCGGCTTGTAGCGCTCGCAGTGCGCCCGCGCCTCGGCCAGGCTGAAGGCGCAGATCACCCCGTGACCGGCCCGCGCGAGCACGGTCTGGTAAAGCGTCGACAGCGACGCCGTATCTTCCACGAGCAGGACGCGATCGGGCACCCTGAGCTCCCTCATCGCAGGCCGCGCCGCTCGCGCGCGAAGGCGACGGCGTCGTCGATCTCGGCGATGCAGCCGCGCACGCCCGGCACGACCTGCTCCGGCGGGTCGGAATGGGCCGCGGCGTTGAGCAGCCGGGCACAGGCCTCGAGCCGCACCGCCCCGAGCGCCCCCGCAACCGAGATCAGGATGTGCGACGCACCGCGGATCGACGCGCGCTCAAGGGGATCGAGCGCAGCGGCGAGTTCCCGTTGCGCCGACAACAGGTCGGTGATGACCTTGTCGAGCAACTCGTCCATCGTGTCCGGCCCGATGGCCGCGCAGAGCGCATCGAAGATCCCGAGATCGATCACCGGCCCGGCCGGGGCCGCCCCCGGCGCGGACACGGGCGCTGCCGGCATCGCCGGCGCGCTGCGGCGGAGCAAGGGCGCGACATGCGCGGCCAGCCCGCGGCCGAGCGCATCGACGCTGGTGATCGGCTTCGAGATCAGGCCGTTCGCCCCGGCGGCGGCAATGCGCTCGCGATGTTCGCGCATCGCATAGGCGGTCAGCGCGACGATCGGCACCTGGCCCCGCGCATCGCTGCGGGCACGGATAGCCCGGATCACGTCGAGGCCGGAAAGCCGCGGCATCTCGATGTCGACGACGACGAGGTCAGCCGGCTCGCTCTCGAAGCACTCGAGCGCCTCGACGCCGTCGTTGCACACGGTCACCCGGGCATTGAGCGAGCGCAGCATCTGGGACGCGACCATCTGATTGGTCGGATTGTCCTCGGCGAGGAGGACATGGAGGCCCGCGAGGTCGGGCGCGGACGAGTCGCCCCGCGCCGCAGCGGCCACCGAACCGGCCGGGATCCGGACGGTTGCCTCCGCGCCACCGGACGGGCGGTTGGCAAGCTGCACCTCGCCGCCCAGCCCTGCGGCAAGCGACCGGACAATCTTGAGCCCGAGGCCCTCGCCGGAACGGTCGGGCTCGCCGGCCGCCGGTGCGGCAGCGAGGCCGGGGCCGTCGTCGGCCACCCGCACGATCAGCGCCCCGTCGGGGTCCTGTGCGACCGACAGGCGCACCGTTCCCGCCTTGCTGAACTTGATCGCGTTGCCGATCAGGTTGTCCGCGATCCGCGCCAGCGGGATCAGGTCGAGCCGCAGGCCGTCCGGCACGCCGGGTTCCGCCGCGGCCTCGAGGACGAGGCCGCGCTCGCTCGCCTCCCCGCCGTGGCGACGGCGCACGTACCGCAGGAAGCCGGCGACATCGACCGGCCTCGTCTCGTCCGGGCCGGGTTCATCGCCCAGCACCGCGCAGACCAGTGCCCGCAAGGTCTGGGCTGCCGCCGCGACCCGGTCGACCTGCTCCCGCGTCCGCGCGTCCAGCCCCGCCGCATCGATCTGACCGATGCCGCCGATCACGCCCTGCAACGCGCCGCGGATATCGTGGCGCAGCATCGCCACGTCGCGCCCCTCCGGCAGCCTCCCGCCCGAGGCGCCGGGGCCCGCGTCGAGGGAAGGGTCGATGACGGTCATGTCTTCCTTGCGCTCCGGCCCGGCATCGTCGCCGGGACCATGGCTTACCGTAACCTACAGTTGAATTCCCGCAAGCGGGCTCAGCGTATGATACAGGAGGTGCGCGCAAATGGCAAAAGGCAAAGGGCCTTTGGGTCCTATGAGGCGAGTCGACCGAGGATGCTGGTCCTGAGGCGCGACATGTCGTTCGGCGTCTCGACGATATCGTCAAAGAAATCCGGGCTCTGCGGTGGCCCGAGGGAAACGAAGAGGGCGCCGGGGAACCGGGCGCGCAGCCGCGACATCAGCGGAACCTCGCCGACGCTGGTATTGTCGACCAGCACCACGTCCACCGCGCCCGGATTGGCCGCCGGCACGAACGCGACCCGCTCCGATCTCAGCGCCGCCTGGTAGATCGTCGCCAGCGCCGCCGACTTGGTCTCGAGGTAGACGCGGATCTGCTCGAAGCGCACCGGCTCCGCCGGCACCGTCACCCGAATCGTGCGCTCGCCGCCGGGCTCCTCGACCAGCGTCAGGACGCCGCTCGCCGCCGAGATCAGGCCGCGTGCGATCAGCGGGCGCAGCGCCTCCGCGGTCACCTGGTCCGGGGCGACCTCGCTCAGGCCCATCAGCAGGTCGAGCTTCCAGTCGACCATCGCCCCGTGCGACGCGAGCGCGATGTCGCCGATGACGCTCCCTCCATCGTGTCCGAGGCGCACCGTTGCCGTCGTCGGGTTGCGTCCCTCGAGAACGTAGAGGGTCAGATGCACGAGCGCCTGGCGCAGCCGATCGAGATCGCCGTGGATGCGCTCGGGCGTGCCCGGCAACACCGTCACCGCCACCGCGTCGGCCCCTTCGCCACGCAGCGCGCCGCGGATCGCGTCGGCGAGCGCCGCCATCCGGAACGGCTCGCTCTTCAGGTGGAACTTGCCATCCTGCATCTCGCCGTAGTCGAGCAGGCCGGTCAGCATCTGCAGCATCGACTGACCGGACTGCTTCGCCTGGTCGACCAGCCGATGCTGCCGCTCGGCGAGGTCGCTCTGGCCGAGCAGCGCCAGCGGCCCGAGGATGCCGTTCAGCGGGTTGCGCATCTCGTGGCTCATCATCGACAGGAAGCGCGACTTGGCGCGGGCCGCCAGTTCGGCCTGCTCGGCGCTCCGCCGGCTGATCTCGGCGAGCTGACGCTGCCGCCGGCTCTCGCGCAGGATCAGGAACAGCGACAGGACGCTGACCAGCACCGCCGCGAGGCTGATCACCGCGGTCGTGCGGGCGCTCGACTGGATGCGCGCCCGCACCAGCGCCCCGGCGGCGCCGTCGGCCCGCATCACCCGAAGCGTGTACTGCCGCAGGTCGAGCTGGTACTCGGCGAGCCTGTCCTCGATCGCGCGCACCGTCGCCGTGTCGTCGGCGGCGATCTCCTGCACCTGCGGGTCGATCTCCTCCATGTAGTCGGCGATGGCCTCGATCGAGCCATGCTCGGAATCGTACACTTCCAGCCGGGCGCCGGCGCGGCCATGGCCCATCATGAAGACCCGGCTCCACAGGATGTCGAAGCGCTCGAGCATCTCCTCGACCGCTTCCGGCGAGGGATCGTTGCGCAGCGCCGCCAGCGCCAGTCGCAGGCGCAGCAGCTCGATCTCCATCTGCGAGGCGGCCCACTGCGTGTTGTCCTGGCTGATCACCCGCAGGTTCTCGATATCCTTGCGGATGGTGTGGAACCCGACGGCGGCGAAGCCCGCCATCGCCAGGAGAACGACGAGCCCCAGGTAGCGGGGCATGGGCCGCGCGGGTTTCACTGCGCCTCGATGCGAACGACCTGCCAGATCAGGCGGCGCAGGTAGATCGGGTCATTGAGCTCGGCGTGGTCGGAGATCGGGTACATGAGCCAGAGCGGCCCCTTCTCGCGCCGCGACAGCCTCTCCCCGTCGGCTTCCATCGCGAGGATCGCGTCATAGTCGTGGAAGTCGCTCGTCGGGATGTCGACGTAGTAGTCGTTGGCCGCGATGAAGCGAACGGTCTCGAGCACGTCGAGGCCAAGCCGCGCCAGGACGTCGCGCACCAGCGGTCCGCGATAGTCGACCACGCCATCGCTGAATTCGTTTTCAGTCGCGACCGTGACCTGTGGCATCGCCGCGAGCTCTTCCAGGGAGAGCTCCAGCATGTCCTGCTGGCCGGCACCGACCAGCTCGAGCGCCGCGGCACCCGCGGCAGCCGGCTGGGGGCTGAGGCCGAGGGCGAGTGCCAGGGCGAGGGGGGACAGCGCTCGGGACGCAGCGCAGAGCCTGGGTATCACAGATACAATCCTCCTTGACCGTTGATCCTGCCGTCTTTCAGGCGGGATCCCCTCGCACCTGCTTAACCCGAGTTAACCTTAGCAATTACCATGCCAAGTTGAAAAGCAAGCGGTGTTTGCTCGCACAAGGCGTTGTTTCCCGAATCGCGAGTGATTGCAATCGCATTTCGAGAAACTGGCACGGGAGGGTTTGCGGATCGCAAACGCCGCGGCGGCAGCGACAGCGTCAGCGATCCTGCGGGTAGCCGGCCCGGGAGAGGCTGGCGCCGATCTCCCCCAGGCTTGCCGGATCGTCGATCGTCGCCGGCATCTTCCAGTCGCGCCCGTCGGCCATCGAACTCATGATGCCGCGCAGGATCTTGCCCGAGCGCGTCTTGGGCAGCCGGTCGACGACCACCGCGGTCCTGAACGCCGCCACCGGCCCGATCTGGTCGCGCACCCGCTGCACGCATTCGGCCGCCACCACGTCGGCGTCCCGGGTACAGCCCTTGTTCAGGCAAAGGAAGCCCACCGGGAGCTGTCCCTTCAGCGCGTCGGCGACGCCCACGACCGCGCACTCCGCCACATCCGGATGCCCGGCCAGGACCTCCTCCAGCGCTCCGGTCGACAGGCGGTGGCCGGCGACGTTGATGACGTCGTCCGTGCGGGCCATGATGTTGATATAGCCGTCCTCGTCGATGGTCCCCGCATCCCCGGTCTCATAGTACCCGGGAAACGTCGTCAGATACGACCGCACGAAACGCTCGTCGGCGTTCCATAAAGTCGGCAGCGTCCCCGGCGGCAGCGGCAGCTTCACCGCCACCGCGCCGAGCTGGCCCGGGCCGAGCGGCTTGCCGTCCTCCGACAGGATCGCCACCTCGTAGCCCGGCATTGCCACCGTCGGGGAGCCGGGCTTCACCGGCAGGAGCTCGATCCCGGCGGGGTTGGCCGCGATCGCCCAGCCGGTCTCGGTCTGCCACCAATGGTCGATCACCGGAACCTTCAGATGCGCCGCGGCCCACTCGATCGTGTCCGGATCCGCCCGCTCTCCGGCGAGGAACAGGTAGCGCAGCCCGCTCAGGTCGTAGTCCCGGATCAGTGCCCCGCCCGGATCCTCGCGCTTGATCGCCCGGAACGCCGTCGGCGCGGTGAAGAAGCTGCGCACGCCGTGCTCGGCGATCACCCGCCAGAACGTGCCGGCATCCGGCGTGCCGACCGGCTTGCCCTCGAAGACCACGGACGTCGCCCCGGCGAGCAGCGGCCCGTAGCAGATATACGAATGCCCGACCACCCAGCCGACGTCGGACGCGCTCCAGAAAACCTCCCCCGGCGCGATCGCGTAGATGTTCTCCATCGTCCAGGCGAGCGCCACCATGTGCCCCGCATTCGGCCGCACCACCCCCTTCGGCTGCCCGGTCGTCCCCGAGGTGTAGAGAATGTAGAGCGGGTCCATGCCGCCGACCGGCGTGCAGGGCGCGGGCACCACGCCCTCCTGCGCCGCGTGCCAGTCGAGGTCGCGGCCCTCGGTCATCTCGGCCCGGGCCTGGTCGCGCTGAAGCACCAGGCAGAACTCCGGCTTGTGCCGCGCCTGCTCGATCGCGGCGTCGACCAGCGGCTTGTAGGCGACGATCCGGCCCGGCTCGATGCCGCAGGAGGCGGCGATGATCGCCTTCGGCCGGGCGTCGTCGATCCTGACCGCGAGCTCGGGCGCCGCGAAGCCGCCGAAGACCACCGAATGGATCGCCCCGAGCCGCGCGCAGGCCAGCATCGCCACCAGCGCCTCGGGCACCATCGGCATGTAGATGACCACCCGGTCGCCCTTCGCCACCCCGCGCGCCGCCAGCGCGCCGGCCAGCCGCGCCACCCGCTCGAGCAGCTCGGCATAGCTCACATGGTCCTTGGCGCCGGTGACCGGCGAATCGTGGATGATCGCAATACGATCGCCGTGGCCTGCCGCCACGTGCCGGTCGACGGCGTTGTGACAGGTGTTGCAGACCGCGTCGGCGAACCAGCCATAGAGCGGCGCGCGGCTGTCGTCGAGCGCGCGGGTCGGGGGGCTGATCCAGTCGATGGCGCCCGCCGCCCGCATCCAGAACCCTTCCGGGTCCGCCTTCCAGCCCGCGTAGACGGCGCGGTAGCCCATCGCCGACCCTTACTTACCCGTAGGTGTGGACCGGCGCCCCGGCGAGCGCCGCGATGTTGAGCAGCCCCCGCGCGGTGATCGACGGCGTGACGATATGCGCCTTGTTGCCCATCCCCATCAGGATCGGCCCGACCTCGAGGCCGCCCGCGACCACCTTGATGATGTTGCGCACCCCGCTCGCCGCATCGGTATTGGAGAACACCAGGACGTTGGCCGGTCCCTCGAAGCGCGCGTTCGGAAAGATGCGCGCGCGCAGCTCGGGATCGAGCGCCGCGTCGGAATGCATCTCGCCCTCGTAGTCGAAATCCTGGCGCTGGCCGTCGAGGATCTCGAGCGCCGCACGTGTCCGCCGGCCCGAGCTGGTGTCGAGGTTGCCGAACTGCGAGTGCGAGCAGACCGCGACCTTCGGAACCAGGCCGAAACGGCGCACGTGGCGTGCGGCGGCGATCACCACGTCGGCGATCTCCTGTGGCGAGGGCTCGGGGTTCACCTGGGTGTCGGCGACGAAGACGATCCCCCGCTCATGGATCATCAGCGAAAGCGCTCCGATCGGCCGAAGCCCGGTCCCGCCAAGCACTTCCCTGATATAGTTCAGATGCCAGAGATACTGCCCGAAGGTACCGCAGATCAAACTGTCGGCGTCGCCGCGATGCACCGCCACCGCGCCGATCGCCGTCGTGTTGGTGCGCATGATCGCCCGCGCCAGGTCAGGGGTGACCCCGCGCCGCTCCATAAGTGCATGGTAGGTATGCCAATACTCGCGATAGCGCGGATCGTCCTCCGGGTTGACGAGCTCGAAGTCGCGGCCGGCCTGCAGCGGAATGGCATTGCGCTCGCAGCGCAGCTCGATCACCTCCGGCCGCCCGATCAGGATCGGCCGCCCGAGCCCCTCCTCGTTGATCGCGTTCACCGCGTGGAGCACCCGCTCGTCCTCGCCCTCGGCGAAGACGATGCGCCGGCCGACGCTGCGCGCGGATTCGAAGACGCGCCGCATGATGAAGGCCGAGCGATAGACCGACCGGTTGAGCTCGGCGCGGTACGCGTCGAGATCCTCGAGCGGCCGGGTGGCCACGCCCGTCGCCATCGCCGCCTCGGCGACCGCGCTCGCCACGATGGCGAGCAGCCGTGGGTCGAAGGCCTTGGGGATCAGATAGTCGCGCCCGAAGCTCAGCCGCTCGCCCTGGTAGGCCGCCGCGGCCTCGGCCGAGGAGGATGCCCGCGCCAGCGCCGCGATCCCTTCGACGCAGGCGATCTGCATCTCGTCGTTGATCTCGGTCGCGCCGACGTCGAGCGCGCCGCGGAAGATGAACGGGAAGCAGAGCACGTTGTTGACCTGATTCGGATAGTCCGACCGGCCGGTGGCGATGATCACGTTGGGGTCGGCCTCGCGCGCGTCCTCGGGCCGGATCTCCGGGTCGGGGTTGGCGAGCGCCAGCACGATCGGATCCTTGGCCATCTTCTTGACCATCTCGCCCGTCAGTACCCCCGGCCCCGAGAGGCCGAGGAAGAGGTCGGCCCCCGGGATGATGTCCGCCACCGTGCGCGCGTCGGTCTTCTGGGCGAAGGCCGCCTTCTCCGGCCCCATGTCGTCGCCGCGGCCCTGGTAGATCACCCCCTGGCGGTCGCAGAGGAAGATGTTTTCCCGTTTCGCCCCGAGCTTGATCAGCATGTTGAGGCAGGCGATGCCGGCGGCGCCGCCGCCGGTCGAGACTATCTTGATGTCCTCGATCTTCTTCTTCGCCACCCTGAGCGCGTTGATCGCCGCGGCGCCGACCACGATCGCGGTGCCGTGCTGGTCGTCGTGGAACACCGGGATCTTCATCTTCTCGCGGCAGAGCCGCTCGACCACGAAGCATTCCGGCGCCTTGATATCCTCGAGGTTCACCGCGCCGAAGGTCGGCTCGAGGCTCGCGACGATCTCGGCGAGCTTCACCGGGTCGCTCTCGTTCACCTCGATGTCGAAGCAGTCGATGTTGGCGAACTTCTTGAAGAGCACGGCCTTGCCCTCCATCACCGGCTTGCCGGCGAGCGCCCCGATGTTGCCGAGGCCGAGCACCGCCGTGCCATTGGAGATGACGGCGACGAGGTTGCCCTTGGCGGTGTAGCGCGCGGCGGCCTGCGGGTCGGCCTTGATCTCGAGGCAGGCCTCGGCGACGCCGGGCGAGTAGGCGCGGCTGAGGTCGCGCTGGTTCGCCATCGGCTTGGTCGCCCGGATCTCGAGCTTCCCGGGCTTCGGGAACTCGTGGTAATCGAGTGCCGCCTGCCGGGCGTTCTCGCTGCCGCCGTCGCTCATTGACGCTTCCCCCTACGCCTGCTTTGCTGTCGTTGCCCCCTTGCTATCCCGCCCCGGCGACAAGGGAAAGGCACCGTGGTGGCCCGCGGACCTCCGCGGCACGGGGGGCAGCCATCCGCAAGGTTTCCCGATGAGCAGGACGCACCATCTCGATTTCTCGCCCCGCAACCTCTTCTGGGGCTATTTCGACGCGGCGACGCCCGCCGTCCTCGAGGTCGACTCCGGCGACGAGGTGATGCTCGACTGCCTTCCGGCCTGCACCGCGAAGGACCTGCCGCCCGACGGCGCCGGCGTCCTGCCCGGCCATCGCGAGGCCCTGGCCGCCAAGGCCGCCGACCGCGGCGCGACCTCGCATTTCATGACCGGACCGGTCTTCGTCCGCGGGGCCGCGCCGGGCGACGTGCTGCAGGTCGACATCCTCGACGTCACCCCGATCCAGACCTGGGGCTACACCGCCATCCGGCCGCTGTGCGGCGCCCTTCCGGACGAGTTCACCAACTACCAGATCCTGCCGATCGCGATCGACCTCGACCGGCGCGTCTGCCGCCTGCCCTGGGGCAAGGAGCTCGCGCTCGATCCGTTCTTCGGGGTGATCGCCGTGGCGCCGCCGCCCGAATGGGGCCGCATCTCGGCCGCCCCGCCGCGCGCCTTCGGCGGCAACATGGACAACCGTGACCTCCGCCCGGGAACCACGCTCTACCTGCCCGTCTTCAACGACGGCGCCCTCTTCTCCGCCGGCGACGGCCACGGCGTCCAGGGCGACGGCGAGGTCTGCATCGCCGCGCTCGAGACCGCGCTCACCGGCCGCTTCCGCCTGACCGTCCGCAAGGACATGAAGCTCGCCTCGCCCTTCGCCGAGTCCCCCGAGTTCCTGATGTCGATGGGCTTCCACGAGACGCTCGACGAGGCGATGCGCCGCGCGGTCCGCGACCTCGTCGGCCTGATCACCGAGCGCACCACCCTCGACCGCGACCGGGCCTACATGCTCCTCAGCCTCGCCGGCGACCTGAAGATCACCCAGGTCGTCGACGGCGAGAAGGGCGTGCACATGGTCATCCGCAAGGACGCGCTCTGACGATACGGCGCGGCCGACCCACAGATCGTTATAGGCGGCTGCGTCCAGCGGGTGGCCCCATTCCGCAAGCAGAGCCGTAACGCGATCTCGCCCGCCTCAGGGCGCCGGTTGGGGCCGATGGCCGCTTCGGATCAACCCGAGGATCTCACGCGCCGCCGCCGGGATGTTGGTTCCCGGCCCGAAGATGGCGCTGACCCCGGCATCCCTCAGGAAGCTGTAGTCCTGCTGCGGGATCACCCCGCCGCAGATCACCAGGATCTCGCCCGCGCCCTGCGCCTTCAGCGCCGCGATCAGCTTCGGCGCCAGCGTCTTGTGCCCCGCGGCCTGCGAGGAGATGCCGACCACGTGCACGTCGTTGTCGACCGCGTCCTGCGCCGCCTCCTCGGGCGTCTGGAACAGCGGCCCGACATCGACGTCGAAGCCGATGTCGGCAAACGCCGTGGCGATCACCTTCGCCCCCCGGTCGTGGCCGTCCTGCCCCATCTTCACCACCAGCATCCGCGGCCGGCGCCCCTCCTCCTCGGCGAAGCGCTCGACGTCCGCCTGGATCTCGGCGAACCCCGCGTCGCCCTCGTAGGCCGCGCCATAGACGCCCGCGAGCGTCTTCACCTCGGCCCGGTGCCGCCCGAACACCTTCTCCATCGCGTCCGAAATCTCCCCCACGCTCGCGCGCGCCCGCGCCGCCTCCACCGCCGCCGCGAGCAGGTTGCCGCCGCCGCGCGCCGCCGCCTCGAGCCCCGCGAGCGCCGCCGCCCACGCCGCCTGATCGCGCGTCGCACGCATCCGCTCGAGCCGCGCCACCTGCGCCTCGCGCACCTTCACGTTGTCGACATCGAGGATGTCGAGATGGTCCTCCTTCGCCAGCCGATACCGGTTGACCCCGACGATCACCTCGTCGCCGCGGTCGACCGCCGCCTGCCGCCGCGCCGCCAACTCCTCGATCCTGAGCTTCGGCATCCCCGAGGCCACCGCCTTGGTCATGCCGCCGAGCGCATCGACCTCCTCGATCAGCGCCCAGGCCCGCTCCGCCAGCTCCGCCGTCAGGCTCTCGACGTAGTAGGACCCGGCCAGCGGGTCGACGACGTTGGTGACCCCGGTCTCGTGCTGCAGGATCAGCTGGGTGTTGCGCGCGATCCGCGCCGAAAATTCCGTCGGCAGTGCAATCGCTTCGTCGAACGAGTTCGTGTGCAGGCTCTGCGTGCCGCCGAGCACCGCCGCCAGCGCCTCGTAGGCCGTCCGCACCACGTTGTTGTAGGGATCCTGCTCCTGCAGGCTCACGCCCGAGGTCTGGCAGTGCGTCCTGAGCATCAGGCTCTCCGGCTTCTTCGCCCCGAACCCCTGCATGATCCGGTGCCAGAGCAGCCGCGCCGCCCTGAGCTTCGCCGCCTCCATGAAGAAGTTCATGCCGATCGCGAAAAAGAAGCTCAGGCGCCCGGCGAAGGCGTCGACGTCCATCCCCGCCTCGATCGCCGCCTTCACGTACTCCTTGCCGTCGGCCAGCGTGAAGGCGAGCTCCTGCACCAGGTTCGCGCCGGCCTCCTGCATGTGGTAGCCGGAGATCGAGATCGAGTTGAACTTCGGCATTTCCGCCGCCGTGTAGGCGATGATGTCCGACACGATCCGCATGCTCGGCTCGGGCGGGTAGATATAGGTGTTGCGGACCATGAACTCCTTGAGGATGTCGTTCTGGATCGTCCCCGACAGCGCCGCCCGCGCCACCCCCTGCTCCTCGCCCGCGACGATGAAGCTCGCGAGCACCGGGATCACCGCCCCGTTCATCGTCATCGACACGCTGACCTTCTCGAGCGGGATCCCGTCGAAAAGCACCTTCATGTCCTCGACCGAGTCGATCGCCACCCCGGCCTTGCCGACATCGCCGACCACCCGCGCGTGGTCGCTGTCGTAGCCGCGATGGGTGGCGAGGTCGAAGGCGACCGAGACCCCCTGCTGCCCCGCCGCCAGCGCCTTGCGGTAGAACGCGTTCGATTCCTCCGCCGTCGAGAACCCGGCGTACTGCCGGATCGTCCACGGCCGCCCGGCATACATGGTCGCCCGCGGCCCGCGCGTATAGGGCGCGAGCCCGGGCAGGCTGCCGAGGTGCCCGAGGCCCGCGAGGTCGGCCTCGGTATAGAGCGGGCCGACCGGGATCCCCTCCGGCGTCTCCCAGGTCAGCGCCTCCGGCTCGCGCCCCTTCAGCTCGCGCCGCGCCAGCGCCCGCCAGTCATCAAGCTCGGCCATTCACGCCTCCGTTGCCGTTCGTCGGCGCATTTCCTCTCGCAACCCCGATCGGAGCGCTTATGTCTAGGACCGGGGAAGGAAACATGACGCGCCTGGGCATCCTCCTGATCGCGGCTCTTGCGCTGGCGCCGCCCGTGGCCGCGCCGCAGAGCATCCCCGTTCTCGCCACCGAAGCCGTCACCCCGGCGGCCACCCCGGCCGAGACCCCGCCGACGCTCGAGGAGCTGCTCTGGGTGGCTCGCCCGCTCGTCATCTTCGCCGACACGCCCGACGACCCGCGCTTCGTCCAGCAGATGAGGATGCTCGAGGCCGACCCCGAGCCGCTGGTCGAGCGCAACGTCGTCGTCCTCTCCGATGCCGACCCGGAGGCGAACGGACCGCTGCGCCAGCGGCTGCGCCCGCGCGACTTCGGCATCGTGCTCATCGACATCGATGGCAGCGTCGCACAGCGCCGGCCGGTGCCGACCTCGGTGCGCGAGCTCGTCCGAACCATCGACCGCATGCCTTCGCGCCGCGAGGAGACCGGCTCCCGCCGCCCATAGTGCGGTAGGTCACGGCATGCTCTCCAGTACCGCTCGAAGTGCCTTGAGCCCATCGGGGCTAAGCTGAATCGACTGACTCTTCTTTCCAGGTATCTGCCTTTCAAGAGATCCGTATGTGTCAATCTGAAGGTAAGTATTTCCTTTGCCGTCCCTGAAAACCGCATACGTTGCTTGCACTGGTTCATGAACTGAGTTCCGCTCCATATGCACTTCCGTGAGAGTGTCTATTCGAGCCATGTCGACCTCACTCGAACTCCATGATGACGTCATCGACCGCCAGGCTGTCGCCTTCCGTCGCCCGGATGCGCGAGACCCTCGCCTTCCGCTCGGCGCGCAGCACGTTCTCCATCTTCATCGCCTCGATCATGCAGAGCGCCTGGCCGTCGAACACCTCGTCGCCGACCCCCACGTCGATCCGAACCACCAGCCCCGGCATTGGGCAGAGCAGGAGCTTCGAGGTGTCGGGAGGCGCCTTCGCCGGCATCAGCGCCGCGAGCTCGGCCGTGCGCGGCGACATGACCGCGACCCTGAGGTCGGCGCCCCGAACCCGGATCCGGTAGCCGGCCGGGATGCGCGCGACCTTCAGCAGCAGGATCTCGCCGTCAACGTCGAGCCGCGCCAACGTCTGGCCCGGCGTCCAGTCCGAGGCGACGCGCATCCGCGCCCCGTCCGCGAAGCGGACCGTCGCGCCGGTGCGGTCGGCGTCGATCGTGACCGGGAACGAAGCGCCCTGCAGCGCGACCACCCAGTCGGCCCCGACCTTGCGCTCGTGGTTGTCCATCCGCCCGGAGATCCGCGCCCGCCGGATCTCGGCGACCCGGTGCATCGCCGCCGCGGCCGCGGCCACCCGGCGCAGCGTCATCTCGGGTAGCGTGACGCCCTGGAAACCGTCGGGCCACTCCTCGGAGATGAACGCCGTCGTCAGCGCGCCCTCGCCGAAGCGCGGATGGTCCATCACCGCCGAAAGGAACGGCAGGTTGTGCCCGATCCCCTCGACCTCGAAGGCGTCGAGCGCGCCGCGCATCGCCTCGATCGCCCCGGCGCGGTCCGGCGCCCAGGTGCACAGCTTGGCGATCATCGGATCGTAGAACATCGAGATCTCGCCGCCCTCGAACACGCCGGTGTCGTTCCTGACCGCCACCGTCGCGCTCCGCCGCTCCTCCGGCGGCCGGTAGCGGGTCAGCCGCCCGATCGACGGCAGGAAGTTGCGGTACGGATCCTCGGCATAGAGCCGGCTCTCGATCGCCCAGCCGTCCAGCCTGACCTCGTCCTGCTCGATCGCAAGCTTCTCGCCCGCCGCAACCCGGATCATCTGCTCGACGAGATCGATGCCGGTGACGAGCTCCGTCACCGGATGCTCGACCTGCAGCCGCGTATTCATTTCAAGGAAATAGAAGTTGCGGCTGCCATCGACGATGAACTCGACCGTCCCGGCGGAGGCGTAGTCGACCGCCTTCGCCAGCGCCACCGCCTGCTCGCCCATCGCGCGGCGGGTGCCTTCGTCGAGGAACGGCGACGGCGCCTCCTCGATCACCTTCTGGTTCCGCCGCTGGATCGAGCACTCGCGCTCGCCGAGGTAGACGACGTTGCCATGCCTGTCGCCGAGTACCTGAATCTCGATGTGCCGCGGCTGCGTCACAAACTTCTCGATGAAGATCCGGTCGTCGCCGAAGCTCGACGCCGCCTCCGACTTCGACCGCTCGAACCCCTCGCGCGCCTCCTCGTCGGTCCAGGCGATCCGCATCCCCTTGCCGCCGCCGCCAGCCGAGGCCTTGATCATCACCGGATAGCCGATCTCGCGCGCGATCCTCACCGCGTGCCCGGCGTCGTCGATCAGCCCCATGTGCCCGGGCACGGTCGACACCCCCGCCTCGGCGGCGAGCTTCTTCGAGGTGATCTTGTCGCCCATCGCCCGGATCGCCGCGCCCGGCGGTCCGATGAAGGCGACTCCGGCGCCCGCCAGCGCCTCGGCGAAATCCGCGCGCTCCGACAGGAAGCCGTAGCCCGGATGCACGGCCTCGGCGCCGGTCGCCGCGATCGCCTCGAGGATGCGGTCGATGACGATGTAGGACTGGCCGACCGGCGCCGGGCCGATCCGCACCGCTTCGTCCGCCATCCGGACGTGCAGCGCCTCGGCGTCGGCGTCGGAATGGACCGCGACCGTGGCGATGCCCATCCGGCGCGCCGTCTTGATGACCCGGCAGGCGATCTCGCCCCGGTTCGCGATCAGGATCTTCTTGAACATCGACACTCTCAGGGGATCGTGGTTCCCGACGTGTCCGGGATCGTGTCCGGGTTCGCCGGATCGGGGGCCAGCATCTCGTCCTCAAGCAAGTCCTGGGTCTCCGCCACCGGATCGGCGTCGGTGGTCCGGTAGGACGGGTCGGCGCAACCGGCAAGCAGGCCGGCGGCGACGAGCGCGGCGGTGATCTTCACGATGTCCATCGTCTTCTTCCTTTCTGGTGGGCAGGCACGCCAACGGCCGCACCCCGCGGGGCACGGCCGTGCGTTCGGGGATCCTGTGGCCCCGCCGACGGGGCTTGCGGGCTACGGGCGCAGCGCGCCGGCCGCGGCGCCCACGCCGGCGCCGATGAGCGGCTCATCGGCGATGACCTCGCCGGCGACAGCCCCACCGGCCGCGCCAGTGATGACCCGGGTGGTCCGCGTCTCGCCGCAGGCCGCGAGGAGGGCGAGCGAGGCGACGGCCGCCATGGCAATGAGGTTCTGCATCGGTTGTTTCCTTTCCCTGGTACGCCGGCTCGCCGCCGACAGCACGCCTTGATAGCAGGCTCCGCGCCTGCCGGAACGGATCCGCCGCGAATCCAACGCATGAAGCGCGCGAGTGTTGCCCTCCGCCGCTCAGCCATCGAAGGCCTCCGGAAAGCTCGACCTGGCACGCGCGACATCGATCCGCAGCATCGCCTCGTAGCTCGCCGGATCGAACGGGTCCTCGGCCGGCACCACCTCGCGCCCGAGCAGCCAGCCGAGCCGCCCGGCGTCGAGGTTGCCGCGCACGAACGGCTCGGCCCCGAAATGCTCCCACAGCGCCGCCAGGAACGCCGCGTCCGCCGCCCGGTCGATCGCTCGCCGGTCGGCATAGCGCTCGCGCGCCTTCAAGGGCGTCGCGCCCTTCGGGTCGGCGCGCCGGATGGTGAACTGCAGATCCGAGCTCGGCAGCCGCCCGGGAAAGCCGCGGTGCTTCAGCACGGCCGGCCGCCCGCGCCGGCGCTCAGTCCTCGCCGAGGCTCATGACCGCGATCCCCATCGACACCGAACCGAAGGTCAGCGCCGTCTGGAAGAAGAGCACGAACGTGGCCAACCCGCTCTCGTCCTTGGCGAGCAGCCGTCCGAGCCCCGCGACGTCGAGCCAGATCAGCACGAAGAGGAAGGCGCAGCCGATCACCATGCCGTTCGCGATGTGGATCAGCATGAAACGAATGAGCTTCGGCAACTGCATCCAGCGACGCCGGATCATCGACGGAGCCTTTCTTCGGACAAGGCAAAGCTAGCGCGCCCTCCCCTTGGCGTCCACTTCCGCGCCGCTGAACCGATGCCGTCATCGTCCTGCTCGAGCCTCCGACTACAGCGGAATGTTGTCGTGCTTCTTCCAGGGATTGCTCTGCCGCTTGGTCCTGAGGCTCGCGAACGCCCGCGCGACGCGCCGCCGGGTCGAGTGCGGTACGATCACCTCGTCGATGAAGCCGCGCTCGGCCGCGACGAACGGATTGGCGAAGCGCGCCTCGTAGTCCGTCGTCCGCGCCGCGATCTTCGCCGCGTCGGCGAGCTCGGAGCGATACAGGATCTCGACCGCCCCCTTCGCCCCCATCACCGCGATCTCCGCCGTCGGCCAGGCGTAGTTGAAATCGCCCCGAAGATGCTTCGAGCTCATCACGTCGTAGGCCCCGCCATAGGCCTTGCGCGTGATCACCGTGACCTTCGGCACCGTCGCCTCGCCGAAGGCGAAGAGCAGCTTCGCCCCGTGCTTGATGATGCCGCCGAACTCCTGCCCGGTCCCCGGCAGGAATCCCGGCACGTCGACGAAGGTCAGGATCGGGATCTCGAACGCGTCGCAGAACCGCACGAACCGCGCGGCCTTGCGCGCCGAGTTCGATGTCGAGGCAGCCGGCGAGCACCATCGGCTGGTTCGCCACCACGCCGACCGTCGACCCCTCGATCCGGATGAACCCGGTCAGGATGTTCCTCGCGTAGTCCGCCTGGATCTCGAAGAAGTCCCCCTCGTCGGCGACCTTCTGGATCAGCTCCTTCATGTCGTAGGGCGTGTTCGCGTTCGCGGGCACCAGGGTGTCGAGGCTCGCCTCGATCCGGTCGGGGGCATCGAAGAACGGCCGCACCGGCGGCTTCTCCCGGTTCGACAGCGGCAGGAAGTCGACGAGCCGCCGAACCTCCATCAGCGCGACCAGGTCGTTCTCGTACGCCCCGTCCGCCACCGACGACTTCGTCGTGTGCGTCTTCGCCCCGCCGAGCTCCTCGGCGGTGACGATCTCGTTCGTCACCGTCTTCACCACGTCCGGCCCGGTCACGAACATGTAGGACGAGTCGCGCACCATGAAGATGAAGTCGGTCATCGCCGGCGAATAGACGGCGCCGCCGGCGCAGGGCCCCATGATCACACTGATCTGCGGCACCACCCCCGAGGCCATGACATTGCGCTGGAAGACGTCGGCATAGCCGGCGAGGCTCGCCACCCCCTCTTGGATCCGCGCGCCGCCACTGTCGTTCAGCCCGATCACCGGCGCGCCGTTCTGCATCGCCATGTCCATGATCTTGCAGATCTTCTCCGCATGCGTCTCTGAGAGCGAGCCGCCGAACACCGTGAAGTCCTGGCTGAACGCATAGACCTGCCGGCCGTTGATCGTGCCCCAGCCGGTCACCACGCCGTCGCCGGAAAACCGCGTCGACGCCATGCCGAAGTCGGTGCAGCGGTGCGACACGAACATGTCGAACTCCTCGAAGCTGCCCTCGTCGAGCAGCACCTCGAGCCGTTCGCGTGCCGTGAGCTTGCCCTTGGCGTGCTGGGCCGCGATCCGCTTCCTGCCGCCGCCGAGCCGCGCCGCCGTCCGCCGCGTCTCGAGCTCCTCGAGGATCTCCTTCACCGCAGCCTCCCCCGTCCCTGGCGTTGCCCCGCAGTGCCAGATCGCCAAGCGTGCCGCAACAAGACTTCGGTGCATTTGCAAAGCATGTTGCACCTCGAATTTGCGAAGTGCAAAGTTGTGAAATGCGCCAGAAGCTCTATGCCGGTGTCAAGCTGCGCGAGATCCGGGGGCGCCTGGGCCTGACCCAGGCCGAGTATGCGTCCCGGCTCGGAGTCTCGCTCTCCTACCTCAACATGATGGAGAACAACAATCGGCCGATCTCGGCGCAGGTCGTGCTGGCCCTCACCGGGGAGCTCGGCGTCGACGTGAACGAGCTCGCGACCGGATCGGCCGAGCGAGCCGTGGCGGACATGCGCGAGGCCTTGGCCGACCCCGTGTTCGGGGACGCCACCCCGCTCGCCGACGTCCTCTTGGTCGCGTCGAACGCGCCCAACTTCGCGCGCGCCTTCCTCACCCTGCATCGCGCGCACCGGCAGACTCAGGAGCGGCTGGCGCAGCTCAACGAGGCGCTCGGCCGCGAGGAGAGCGCGATCAACCCGCTTCCCTGGGAGGAGGTGCGCGACTTCTTCCACTACTGCGACAACTACATCGACCCGATCGACCGCGCCGCCGAGCGCTTCGCGGCCGGGCTCGCGTCCGGCGAGCGCCGGGCCGCCCTCGCCGCCTGGCTCGAGGCACGGCACGGTGTCACCGTCCATGTCGAGCCCGGGGCACCGCTGCGCCGCTACGAGCCGGCCGCCCGGCGGCTCACGCTCGGCGCGCACGCTGCGGCGGCGACCCAGGCCTTCCAGGTCCTGCACCAGATCGCGCTGATCGAGCACGGGGACCTGCTCGAGGCCACGCTCGACCTCGCCCGCTTCCGCAGCGAAGCCGCGCGCGCGATCTGCCTGACCGGCCTCGCCAACTACTTCGCCGGCGCCGCCCTCCTCCCCTACGGCCGGTTCCTCGACCAGGCGCAGGCGCTGCGCCACGACCTCGAGGCGCTGGCCGGCGGCTTCGCCGCCTCGATCGAGCAGGTCGCCCAGCGCCTCTCGACGCTGCAGCGGATCGGGGCCAAGGGCGTGCCGTTCTTCTTCGTCCGCGTCGACCAGGCCGGCACCATCACCAAGCGTCACTCGGCGACCCGGCTGCAGTTCGCCCGCTTCGGCGGCGGCTGCCCGCTCTGGAATGTCCACCAGGCTTTCGAGCTCCCCGGCCGCTTCCTGCGCCAGCTGGCCGAGACCCCGGACGGTGTCCGCTACCTCTGCCTCGCCCGCGCCATCTCGAAGCCCGGCGGCAGCTTCCACGCCCCGGTCCAGCGCTACGCGATCGGCCTCGGCTGCGAGATCTCCCATGCGGGCGCCCTCGTCTATGCCGACGACCTCGACATCCGCAACGACGCCGCCTACCAGCCGATCGGCATCTCCTGCCGGATCTGCGAGCGGCGCGACTGCCACCAGCGCGCCGTCCCCCCGCTCGAGCGCCCGCTCGCCGTCGATCCGAACGAGCGCGGCCTGCTGCCCTACCGGATCGAGTAGCCCGCCGCTGGCCGCTCCGCTGCAATCCTGACTCTTTCCTTAGCATATGAGTTGTGCATGTTTGGTGCATGCCTCGTGCATAAGCGAATTCTGCCATGTGGCTGTCGTCGCGGAGCAAATCGGCTCCCGTCCGAGTCGACGTCGAACGCATCGCCACAACCTGACCGAGACCGTCCAATCGCGGCCATGGGCAGAATCCTGCGTCCGGGGAACGATGCTGAAACTCTTCGCGGCCGCGCCCGTATCTCTCTTCGAGAGGGCGGCGCGATCACCTGTAAAGCGAGTAACGTCGCGCGGCGGTCCCCCACCTGCCAGCGCGGTACGCCGCCCTCTCGGCTACTCCGCCGCCACCCGCCGCGCCGCGAGGAGCGGTGCGAGATAGCGGCCGGTGTGGCTCTCACCCACCCCGGCGATCTTCTCGGGCGTGCCGGTCGCCACGATCATCCCGCCGCCGTCGCCGCCCTCGGGTCCGATGTCGATGATGTGGTCGGCCGTCTTGATGACATCGAGGTTGTGCTCGATGACGACCACGGTGTTCCCCTGGTCGACCAGCTCGTGCAGCACCTCGAGGAGCTTCCTGGTATCCTCGAAGTGCAGCCCCGTCGTCGGCTCGTCGAGGATATAGAGCGTCCGCCCCGTCGATCGCCGCGCCAGCTCCTTCGACAGCTTCACCCGCTGCGCCTCGCCGCCCGACAGCGTCGTCGCCTGCTGCCCGACCTTGACGTAGCCGAGGCCCACCCGCATCAGCGTCGTCATCTTCTCCCGGATCGCCGGCACCGCCGCGAAGAAGCCCTCCGCGTCCTCGACCGTCATGTCGAGCACGTCGGCGATCGACTTGCCCTTGAACAGCACCTCGAGCGTCTCGCGGTTGTACCGCTTGCCCTTGCAGGTCTCGCAGGTGACGTACACGTCGGGCAGGAAGTGCATCTCGATCTTGATCACCCCGTCGCCCTGGCAGGCCTCGCACCTCCCGCCCTTGACGTTGAACGAAAACCGCCCCGGTTTGTAACCCCGCGCCTTGCTCTCCGGCAGCCCGGCGAACCAGTCGCGGATCGGCCCGAACGCGCCGGTATAGGTCGCCGGATTGCTTCGCGGCGTCCGCCCGATCGGCGACTGGTCGATGTCGATCACCTTGTCGAGCTGCTCGAGCCCCTCGACCGCCTCCGCCGGCGCCGGCGTCTGCCGCGCCCCGTTCAGCCGCATCGACGCCGTCTTGAACAGCGTCTCGACGGTCAGCGTCGACTTGCCCCCACCCGACACCCCGGTCACGCAGGTGAAGGTCCCGAGCGGAAACGCCGCCGTCACGCTCCGCAGGTTGTTCCCCGTCGCGCCCCTGACCACCACGTTCCGTCCGCTGCCCTTGCGCCGCTCACGCGGAACCGGGATGGCCCGCTCACCGGTCAGGTACTGCCCGGTGATCGATTGCGGCGCCGCCGCGATGTCCTGCGGCGTGCCGGTGGCGATGATCTCGCCGCCGTGCACCCCGGCGCCCGGCCCGATGTCGATTACATGGTCGGCCTCGCGGATCGCCTCCTCGTCGTGCTCGACGACGATCACCGTGTTGCCGGCGTCACGCAAATTCTTCAGCGTCGTCAGCAGCCGGTCGTTGTCGCGCTGGTGCAGCCCGATCGACGGCTCGTCGAGCACGTAGAGCACGCCGGTCAGGCCCGAGCCAATCTGGCTCGCCAGCCGGATGCGCTGGCTCTCGCCCCCCGACAGCGTCCCGGCGTTGCGCGCCAACGTCAGATAGTCGAGCCCGACATTGACCAGGAACCCGAGCCGCTCGCGGATCTCCTTCAGGATCGCCCGCGCGATCTCGTTCCGCTGCGCGGTCAGCGCCGCCGGCACGGTCTCGACCCAGCCTTGCGCCTCGCGGATCGACATCCGCACCACCTCGCCGACGTGCAGCCCGCCGATCTTCACCGCCAGCGCCTCCGGCTTCAGCCGAAAGCCGTGGCAGGTGCCGCAGGGCCGGTTGTTCTGGTAGCGCTCCATCTCCTCGCGCGACCAGGCCGAGTCGGTTTCGCGGTACCGCCGCTCCATGTTGGGGATCACCCCCTCGAACGGTCGCGAAATCTCGTAGACCCGCCCGCCCTCGTCGTAGCGGAAGCGGATCTTCTCGCCCTCCGAGCCGTAGAGCAGCACCTGCCTCGCCTGCTCCGGCACGTCGCGCCACTTCTTCGTCCGGTCGAAGCCGTAATGCTGCGCCAGCGCCTCGATCGTCTGCTTGTAGTACGGCGACTGCCCCTTGGCCCACGGCGCGATCGCGCCACGCATCAGCGTCAGCCCCTCGTCCGGCACGATCAGCCGCGGGTCGAAAAACAGCTCGACCCCGAGCCCGTCGCAGGCCGGACAGGCGCCGAACGGCGCGTTGAACGAGAACAGCCGCGGCTCGATCTCGGGAATGGTGAAGCCGCTGACCGGGCAGGCGAAATTCTCCGAGAAGGTGATCCGCTGCGGCTCCTCGCCCTCCGGGGGCGCCGTCTCCAGGATCGCGATCCCGTCCGCAAGGTCGAGCGCCGTCCGCAAGGAGTCGGCCAGTCGCGTCTCGAGCCCCTCGCGCACGACGATGCGGTCGACCACGACATCGATGTTATGCCGGTATTTTTTGTCGAGCTCGGGCGGTGCGTCGAGGTCGTGGAACTCCCCGTTCACCTTCACCCGCTGGAACCCCTGCTTGCGCAGGTCCTGGAACTCCTTGCGGTACTCGCCCTTGCGGTCGCGCACGATCGGCGCCAGCAGGTACGCTCGCGTCCCCTCCGGCAGCGCCATGGTGATGTCGACCATCTGGCTGATCTGCTGCGCCTCGATCGGCAGCCCGGTCGCGGGAGAGTACGGCGTCCCGACCCGCGCAAACAGCAGCCGGAGGTAGTCGTAGATCTCGGTGACCGTCCCGACCGTCGAGCGCGGGTTCTTCGACGTGGTCTTCTGCTCGATCGAGATCGCCGGCGACAGGCCGGAGATGTGGTCGACCTCGGGCTTCTGCATCATGTCGAGGAACTGCCGGGCATAGGCAGACAGGCTCTCGACGTAGCGCCGCTGCCCTTCCGCATAGATGGTGTCGAAAGCGAGGCTCGACTTGCCCGATCCTGAGAGCCCGGTGATCACCACGAGCCGGTCGCGCGGAATGTCGATGTCGATCGACTTCAGGTTGTGCTCGCGCGCGCCGCGGATCTCGATGAACTTCTGCTCCGGCATGTCCCGCTCCTGGATCGAGCGCCTTAAATAGCGTCTCGCGGCGATTATGCGAGTCGGCATTGGAGAACAAAACGCGATCGCGCGCAACCCCGCGTCCCGACAGCCCTGTTGTCAGGGCCGAGCGCCGCCGACACAATCGCCGCGAAACGAATCCGGGGGCCCTGCGCGATGACCGACCTTTCCCCAGGCTCCGCGGACCGCCGGTTCCGGTGGTGGCGCCCGGCCTTCGACCTCGGCGCCGGCGTGGTCATGTTCGCGCTCGCCTTCGTCGGCATCGCCGCGTCGGACGTGTCCGGCGGCGGCTCGCAGACCTACTGGTCGCTGCTCGCCATCGTCTTCGGCGTCATCTGCCTCGCGCTCGACTGGGTGCACGAGCCCCGCGGCACCGCCTGGTGGAAGGCCGCGCTCCGGACGGCGTTGCACTGGCTGGGCGTCCTGGTGGCGATCGAGCTCGTCTACATCTTCATCAGCACCGGCCGGCTCACCAACGCCGACACCGGCCTGCTGAACGGCACCATCCTCGCCCTCGGCACCTTCACCTCGGGCGTGCACACCAACTGGCGAGTCGCTGTCATCGGCGCGGCGCTCGGCCTCGGCACCGCCGCCGTCGCCTATGTCGAGCAGTACCTGTGGGTGCTGTTCGCCCTGGCGCTGCTCGCCCTCGGCATCATCATCGCCGTCGCCCGCATGCGCAACCGCGCAGCCTGACCGGACGCGCGATGTGCGCGTCCGGTCGAGGCGTCAGAAGCGATAGGCCGCGCCGACTAGAAGATCCCAGGTCTGGTACTTGTTCTTGAAATCGAAAGTCTCGTTCTCGATATCCTGTTCGCTGATGCCGAAGAAGCGCACCTCGGTCGTGATGCTGAACTGCGGATTGACGTCGTAGGCGACGCCGCCGATCAGTTGGTAGGCGAACTCGTAGTCGCCGTCGAAGTCGCCGCCGCCCAACTCGTCGACCCCCTCGAAGTTGAAATCGGCCGCCCCGAGCCCGCCGCCGGCGTAGGGTCGCAGCTGGGCGGTGGCGCCGGCGCCCACCGGGTCGAACCAATAGATCGCGTTCGCCATCCAGGCGTTCGACTCGGTCTTATGGCTGTCGGTGTTCGTCCCCTTCAACTCCGCGTCCGCGTTGCGATAGGTGTATTCGAGCTCCGCCGAAATGTTCGGCCTGATATAGTACCCACCGGCAATGCCGAGGACATAACCAGTGTCGAAGTCGAGCCCCGAGTCAGGGATCAGGGTGCCGACGCCTCTAATGTCCAACTCGGAGTTGTCGTTCTGCGGCCAGGTGGCGCCGCCGAAGCCCTTCACATACCCCAACCCACCGCCGAACAGGCCCTGGGCGGCCGCGCCGCCCGCCGAAAGCGCCACGCCGGCTGCGAGTGCCACCGCCGCGACGGCATATTTTCCCATCTGTCTCATGAGACGCCCCCTTGGAAGAATTCACGATGCCCAGCTACATGGACCCCTACCCGGCTCGGGTCCAGCGGCATCTCCGAAATTCCCGCGAGCTTGTGGCGCGGAAGCCTCAGCCGCGGAACGCGGTGACCTCGATCTCGACCTTCATCTCCGGCTCGTTCAGCCCGGCCACCACCATCGTCGCCGCCGGCCTGACCGCGCCCAGCGCCTCGCGCAGCGCCGGCGCGACCTCGGCGCGGTAGCGGGCGTCGGTGATCGTGTAGTTCACCCGCACGATGTCGGCGATGGCGAAGCCGGCGTCGCCGAGCGCCCGCTCGATCGTGGCGAAGGCCGCCCGCGCCTGGGCGAGGGCGGAGTCGGGCATCGCCATCGTCGCGTAGTCGTAGCCGGTCGTTCCAGCGACGAAGCACCAGTCGCCACGCACGACGGCGCGGCTGTAGGCGAATTCCTCCTCGAAGGGTGAGCCGGTGGTGATCTCGCGCCGCATCGCCTGTCCCGAGTCGCGTCCGTACGACGCTAGCGCCCCCGCGCCGGCTCCGCCACGCCGACTCGGTCGCGGTTGCGGGCGGCGACCGATCGCCTATGTTGGCGCTGCCCGGAACCGCGGCAGATCCCGTCGCGTTCCGGCCGGAATATCGAATGGTGTGGACATGACGAACCGACTGATCCTTGCCGTTGCGCTCGCAGGCATGACCGCGCTGCCCGCAATGGCGCAGGACGACCTTTTGGCCGAGGGCGAGCAGATCTTCAGGCGCTGTGCCGCCTGTCACAAGATCGGCGAGGGCGCCAAGAACGGCGTCGGGCCGAGCCTGAACGGCGTCGTCGGCCGGCAGGCCGGCACCGGCGAGGGCTACAAGTACTCGGATCCGATGAGCGAAGCCGGCAAGAACGGCCTCGTATGGGACGACGCGAACCTGATGGCCTATCTTCTGGACCCCAAGGCGCTGGTGAAGGGAACGAAGATGGCCTTCGCCGGGCTGAAGTCCGAAGAGGACCGCCAGGCGGTCATCGCCTACATGGAGGCGAACGGCGGCTCGATGTAGCTGCATTTGCAACCGCAGCCGAAGCCCCCTATACGCGCGGGCGATGGCCATGAACCCGCCCGACCTGCGCCCCGATCGCGCGCCGCTGCCGCGCTTCGACGGCGCCGCGCGCCCGGGTCAGCCGCGCGTCGGCATGGTCAGCCTCGGCTGCCCGAAGGCGCTGGTCGATTCCGAGCGCATCCTGACCCGGCTGCGCGCCGAGGGATACGCGATCTCGCCCGACTACGCCGGTGCCGACGCGGTGATCGTCAACACCTGCGGCTTCCTCGACAGCGCCAAGGCCGAGAGCCTCGAGGCGATCGGCGAGGCGCTCGGCGCCAACGGCCGGGTGATCGTGACCGGTTGCCTCGGTGCGGACGAGACGCTGATCCGTGGCGCCCATCCCGCCGTCCTCGCGGTCACCGGCCCCCACCAGTACGAGGCGGTCGTCGACGCCGTGCACGCGGCGGTGCCGCCGGCCCCCGATCCCTTCATCGACCTCGTGCCGGCCGGCGCGGTGCACCTGACGCCACGCCACTACAGCTACCTCAAGATTTCCGAGGGTTGCAACCACAAGTGCAGGTTCTGCATCATCCCGGACATGCGCGGCCGCCTAGTGTCGCGCCCGGCTCACGCCGTGCTGCGCGAGGCGGAGCGGCTGGTCGCGGCCGGGGTTCGCGAGCTCCTCGTGATCAGCCAGGACACCAGCGCCTACGGCGTCGACCGCCGGCATGACACCCACGACTGGCGCGGGCGCCCGGTGCGCAGCCACGTCACCGACCTCGCCCGCGAGCTCGGCTCGCTCGGGGCCTGGGTGCGGCTGCACTACGTCTATCCCTACCCGCACGTGCGCGAACTGATCCCGCTGATGGCCGAGGGGCTGGTGCTGCCCTACCTCGACATCCCGTTCCAACACAGCCACCCCGAGGTGCTGCGCCGCATGGCCCGCCCGGCCGCCGGGGCGCGCACCCTCGACGAGATCGCCCGCTGGCGGGCGGAGTGCCCGGCGATCACGCTGCGCTCGACCTTCATCGTCGGCTACCCGGGCGAGACCGAAGCCGAGTTCGCGCACCTGCTGGACTGGCTCGACGCTGCGCAGCTCGACCGAGTCGGCTGCTTCAAGTACGAGAACGTCGCCGGCGCCCGCGCCAACGCCCTCCCGGATCACGTCCCCGAGCCGGTCAAAGAGGAGCGGTGGGAGCGCTTCATGGCCAGGGCCCGGGCGATCAGCTCACGGAAGCTCGCCACGCGGGTCGGCACCTCGGTCGAGGTCATCGTCGACGAGGTCGACGCCGAGGCGGCGACCTGCCGGACCCGCGGCGACGCCCCCGAGATCGACGGCAACCTTTTCATCGACCAGGGATTTGCGCAGCTGCGGCCCGGCGACGTGCTGACCGTGACCGTCGAGGAGGCCGACGACTACGACCTCTGGGGCTCCGTTGCCGGCGGGCAAGATATTTCCTCAACCCAGCGTTGATCTGGCTGGGCAAGCCGATCACGATCATGCTACTCTAGGTTGCACCCGGCGCCGATGCGCAACTGACGTCCGGAGGACCGCAACGAACATGCCGCCCCGCCCGCCCCACCGCCTCGCGGACGCGCTCTTTCGCCTGCTGGCGGCGCGTCCGGGCGCACGGGCGGCCGGGATCTTCGCGCTCGGTCCGTCGGGATGCCGGATCGTCGCCGGCACGACGGAGCTCGACGCGCTGCGCCTGCCGCCGCTCGGGCCCTGGCTGGCCCCGCAGCTGCCACTTCGCGACACCGTCCGGATCGACCCCGGCTCGGTCCGGCTCGCCGGCGCCTTCGCCGCCATCGCCCCGATCGTTCCGCCCGGCGCGGCCGACCCGACCGGCTTCCTGCTGGTCGCCGACCGCCGCCCGCGCCGGCTGACCCCGTCGCTTGCGCGGCTCCTCGGCGATGCCGCGGCGCTGGCTTCTTCGGTCGTCCCGCGCGACGGCCCGCCGCCGGGGCGGGCGCAGCCGACATCGGCCACCGCGCTCAAGGGCGCGATCCGGCCGCGCGCGGCGGCGCAGCGCATGGTCGAGGCGGCGCTGCGCCCCCGGCGCGTGGGCGGCCTGCCGGCGCTGATGATGCTCGACCTCGACCGCTTCCGCGCCGTCAACGAGGCGCTCGGGCCGGCGGCCGGGGACGCGCTTCTCGCGGTCACCGGGGCACGGCTCGAACAGGCGCTCGGGCCGGGCGAGCGGCTGGTGCGGCTCGAGGGCGACCGCTTCGTCGTCGTGGCGGAGCGCGACGCCGCGGAGCTTCCGGCGCTGGCCCGGCGCCTGCTGCAGGTGGTCAGCCAGCCGCTGGTCCTGGACGGCCGCACGGTGGTGATGCAGGCGAGCATCGGCGTCGTCGCGGCAGCCTCCGAGATCCCGGCGCCGGAGCTGCTGATGCGGGCAGACACCGCGCTGCGCCGGGCCAAGGCCGACGGGCGCAACCGCTTCGTCCTGCACGAGCCCGCCGAGGCCGGAGCGGCGCTCGAGAAGAGCCGGCTCGAGCTCGACCTCGCCAATGCGCTGGCGAACGGCCAGATGCACCTCGCCTTCCAGCCCTATGTCGACCTCCGGGACGGGCGGATCAGCGGCGCGGAAGCGCTGCTGCGCTGGCGCCACCCGACCCGCGGCGAGCTGCCGCCCGCATCCTTCATCCCGCTCGCCGAAACCACCGGGCTGATCCTGCCGATCGGCCGCTGGGCGCTCGGCGCGGCGCTCGCCCGCGCGCGGGACTGGCCCGAGCGGCTCGATCTCGCCGTCAACATCTCGCCGCTGCAGTTCCACCAGCCGGGCTTCCTCGCCGAGGTCGACGCCGCGCTGGCGGCGACCGACTTCCCGGCGGGGCGGCTCGAGCTCGAGATCACCGAGACGGTCTTGATGCGCGACAACCCCGAGACGACCGCGCAGCTGCGGGCGCTGATCGCCCGGGGTGTGCGGATCGCGCTCGACGACTTCGGCACCGGCTACAGCGCCCTCGCCTACCTCGCCCGGCTGCCGCACCACCGGATCAAGCTCGACAAGGCCTTCGTCCAGGACCTTTCCAACCCCGCGACCGCCGAGCTGATCCGCGCGATCATCGCGCTCGCCCGCGCCCAGGGCGTCGCGGTGACCGCCGAGGGTGTCGAGCGGCCCGAGCACCTCGCGCAGGTGCGCCGCGCCGGCTTCACCCACGCCCAGGGCTACGCCACCGGCGCTCCGGTCCCGGACCCGCTCGCGCTCCTCGCCGACAGCGTGCCCGTCGCCGCCGGCTGACGCCTCCGCGCCTCATCCGCCCGCGGGATGCGTTCCGGACCCGTTTCGCGCAAGAATGCGTGCATGCTTCGTGCATACGTTGTGCATAGGTCGTGCATCGAAAAAAACGCGCGATTTCCGGTGCTTGACCCGAAACCGCCCTCCCCGGCCGAAAAGGCGCCCTTCGCGCGATCCAACCGACCCGCAGGCGCCGCAAGGCGGCTTGCCAGCCCGGAGCCCCGGCATCACCATCGCGAGGCCATGAACAGCCTGAGCCAATCGCCCCGGGAGCCTGCCTTCGTCCAGGACCCCTACCCGTTCTACCACCGCGCCCGCGGACTCGGGCCGCTCTTCCTCTGGGAGGACTACGGCTTTCCCTGCGCCGCCGGCCATGCCGAGGTCGGCGCGCTGCTGCGCGATCGCCGCTTCGGCCGCGAGCTGCCGGCCGACCTTAAGCCGCCGCGCCCCCCGCACCTCGCTGCCTTCTACGCCCTCGACGATCGCTCGATGCTCGACCGCGAGCCCCCGGCGCATACGCGGCTGCGCGGCCTCGTGCTGCGCGCCTTCACCTCGCGGCGCATCGCGGCGCTCGAAACCGGGATCGCGAGCCTCGCGCATGAGTTGATCGACCGGCTCAAGCGGCCGGAGTTCGACCTGCTGACGGGCTTCGCCGAGCCGTTGCCGGTCGTGGTGATCGCCCGACTGCTCGGTGTGCCGGAGGCGATGTCCGGCCAGCTCCTCGACTGGTCGCACGACATGGTCGCGATGTACCAGGCGCGCCGCGACCGCGCTGTCGAGGAGCGCGCCAACGCCGCCTCCACCGACTTCTCCGCCTTCCTGCGTGCGCATGTCGCCGCCCGCCGGACCCGCCCGGGAGACGACCTGATCACCGAGCTGATCGCCGCCGAGCGCGAAGGCGACCGCCTCGACACCGACGAGCTCGTCGCCACCTGCGTGCTGCTGCTCAACGCCGGGCACGAAGCGACCGTGCATGCCATCGGCAACGGCGTCGCGGCGATCCTGGCGGCGGGGTGCACGCCGGAGCGGATCTTCGCCGACGCCGCCGCGACGGCGGCCACGGTCGAGGAGGTGCTGCGCTTCGCTCCGCCGCTCCACCTCTTCAGCCGCGTGGCCCTCGTCGACGCCGAGGCCTTCGGCCACCGCTTCCGCCGCGGCGCGACGGTCGGCTGCCTGCTCGCGGCCGCCAACCGCGACCCGGTGCGCTTCGCCGAGCCGGACCGGTTCGACCCGGCCCGGCCTCCTGCCCCGCACCTCGCCTTGGGCGCCGGCATCCACTTCTGCGTCGGCGCGCCGCTCGCCCGGCTCGAGCTGGCGGTCGCGCTGCCGATCCTCTTCGCGCGCCTTCCCGGCCTCGCGCTGGCCGCGCCGCCGGTCTTCGCCGACCGCTACCACTTCCACGGGCTCGAGGCCCTTCGGCTCCGCGCATGACGAACGCGCCGGAGCTCAGGGTGCCGCCCGAACCTCGCGCAGGAAATCGGCGCCGGCCCGGAGGGCCTCTGCGGTCGCGGTCTCGTCGAAATGGAGCGGACTGAACGCCGAGCGAACCTCCTGATCGAAGCCGTGGCTGACGCCCTCGAAGGTCAGCGTTTCGACCGGCAGGCCCCTCGCCACCAGCCGGTCGGCGATCTCCTGGCAGTTCTCCGACGGCGCAACGATGTCGTCGGCGCTGAGCAGGAACAGGGTCGGGATCGGCCGGCGCCAGCCGTCGCGGCGGGCGCGGTTGGCCTGGCCGCAATACGGGTAGAGCAGCATCGCGCCGACCACGCCCGCCAGCGGATCCGCGGGCGCGCCGGCCGGAAGCTTCGCGAGGTTGAACGGCAGCCGCCGCGGCGGGTCGAGGGCGAGGAGGTCCATGATCGCCCAGCCGCCGTGCGAGGAGCCGATCAGCACGAGGCTGTCGGGATCGACGAAGCGCATCCGCCGGGCGTCGTCGATCGAGATGAGCACGTCGCCCGCGCGCTCGGAGCCCATGAAGATCTGCCCGGCGCAGACCAGCCGCCACACCTCGTAGGCGGAGAAGCCGCGCGGGGTGTGGCTGTCGACAATGATCGCCGCCCAGCCCTGCGCGTTGAGCATTGTCCCCCAGCGCACGACGTTGTCCTTCGGCCCATCGCAGCCGGAGTAGAGCAGCGCCGTCGGGAACGGCCCGGCGCCCGGCGGCTTCATCGTGCGGTAGTGGGGGGCGAGCTTGGCCGAGAGCGCCGCCGGCTCGAGCCGCGGCACGTTCCAGCCGCGGTAGTGGCCGAGCGAGTTGCCCGCCACCGTCAGGAGCAGGGCGGCGGCGAAGGCGGCCGCTCCGATCAGGATCCATCGCGCCCGGCGCATTCCCGCACCGTCATCCGCCGAAGCTGGCCTTCAGCCGCTCGATCTCCGCGGGCGTCCAGCCCTCCGGCGCCGTCACCGCGATCCAGGCGTTGACGTAGTGCGCCGGCGCGAAGTAGTGGCCGTGGCCGATCGGCACCGTGAGCCCGACCGCCATGTCGAGGGCGAGCTGCAGGAAGGTCACGACCGGGTACCAGCGCAGCTCGGGCGACACGTCCGGCCCGCGCGGCGGGTCCATCCAGTCGGGCTCGCGATAGAGCGCACTCGGGCTGAAGAAGGTGATCGGATCGCTCGCGTATTGCAGGTAGACGATCCGCATCGGCCCCCAGCGCGCCCCCGGGATGTCGAGCGCGTTCTCCTGGGTGGTGAATCGGACCAGCGAGCTGTCGCCGAAGATCGGCAGCCATTCCGGCGAGCCCGGATTGCGCTCGTCCGTCGCCGACCGCCATTCCGGCGTCGCGAACGGCGGCCCGGTCCACAGCGCGCCGTCGAACGGGTCGGCCAGCACCTCGTGCAGCCGGAACGACTGCTCGGAGCCATAGGCGCCGAGGCTGAGGCCGTAGAGGTAGAGCCGCGGGCGGCTCGCCTCCGGCAGCGCCGCCCACTGGGCGTAGACCAGGCGGAACAGCGCCCGCCCCGACTGCTGCGAGAAGCCGGGCTCGACCAGCAGCGACAGCGGGCTCGTCAGGTACGAGTACTGGACCGCGACGATCGCCGTGTCGCCGCGATGCAGGTACTCGAGCGTGTCGGTGGCGGCCGGGTCCATCCACCCGGTGCCGGTCGGCACCGCCACCACCAGCACCGACCGTTCGAAGGCGCCGACGCGGATCATCTCAGCGAGCGCAAGCTCGGCCCGCGCCTCGGGGTCGTCGGCGGAACCGAGTCCGACATAGATCCGCAGTGGCTGCGCCGCCTCGGTGCCGAAGTAGCCCGACAGGTCCTCGCGCGTCGGCCCGGTGGCGACGAACTCGCGCCCCGCGCGACCCATGTCGCCCCAGTCGACCAACGACGCGGCGCTGCCGGTGCGGCTCGGCTCGGCCGGGGCCGCGTACTCGGGCTCGATCAGCGCGTCGAGGGCAGCGAACGACCTGTCGGACATCTCGATGAACGTCCTGAACAGCACGCCGTTGGCAATCAGCACGAAGAGCAGCACCGCCACCGCGATCCCGATCACTTGGGAGATTCGCTCGGGCACATAGCGCGCAGCCCGGCTCCGGGCCTGGCGGAAGACGGTCCGGAACAGCCGGCTGAGCAGGATCAGCACCGCGAAGACGACCGCGGCGATCAGCGCCACCTCGAGCGGATGCGCGGTCTCGACCGGCTCCATCCCCATCAGCAGGCGGATCGAATCCTGCCACTCGGCCGCCTGCCAGACGAAGACGATGACGACGAGCCCGGCGACGGCCGCCGCCGCCCAGGTTGCGCCGCGACGGATCCGTTCGCTCGGGATCGGAAGCTGCAGGTAGGCCCAGAACAACTGCATCAGGATGCCGAGCCCGTAGCCAACCGCGAAGCAGACGCCGGCCAGCACTCCCTGCAGCGCGAAGCCGCGCGGGATCAGCGACGGTGTCAGCGACGCCGCGAAGAATGCCGCGCCGAGGACCAGCCCGACGCCCGAGAACGACCGCCAGAGCGCGCGGACGCCTCCGGTCAGCGACCGCCCCGCCCGGGGCGGCGGCTTCGGGCGCGCGGCGGCGCCCTTGCCCGCACGGGAAGCCTTCCTTGCTGACGACGCAGGCATCCCGGCTCCCCGATCTCGTGACGCGGAGTCCCTTAGCACCTGCGCTCGCGGCGCGGAAGCCACCGGGGCCGGAGTCGTTCCGCGACAGCATGTTCATTTGACAGCGCGCCGGCGCTCGCGCGTAACTTGGCGGCCTGGAGCGCCCGCAACGCCTGACGGAGCCCGAGATGACGCCAGACACGAGCCCCGAAGCGACCGCGGCGGCGCGCGCGGTCCTGCCGATCGACCTGGCGCTGCAGGGCGGCGGCTCGCATGGCGCCTTCACCTGGGGGGTGCTCGACCGCCTGCTCGAGGAGCCCTGGCTCGAGGTCGAGGCGATTTCAGGGACCTCCGCCGGCGCGATGAACGCGGCCGTCTTCGCCCATGGGATGGCGAAGGGCGGCCGCGAGGCAGCCCGCAAGGCGCTCGAGGACTTCTGGCGCCGGGTCTCCCGCGCCGCGACCTTCAGCCCGCTCCAGCGCTCGCCGCTCGATCGGATGACCGGGAACTGGTCGCTCGACAATTCTCCGGGCTTCCTCGCGATGGACCTGATGGCCCGGCTGATCTCGCCCTATGCGCTCGGCGCCGGGAACCCGCTGCGCGACATCCTGCTGGCGGTGATCGACTTCGAGGCGCTCGCGGACGGGCCGGTCAAGCTCTTCATCACCGCCACCAACGTGCGCACGGGCCGCGGCCGCGTCTTCCGCAAGCACGAGGTAACGGCCGACGTCCTCCTCGCCTCGGCCTGCCTGCCGACGATGTTCCAGGCCGTCGAGATCGACGGCGAGCCCTACTGGGACGGCGGCTTCAGCGGCAACCCGACGCTGACCCCGCTGGTGCGCGAATGCGCCTCGCAGGACACCTTCCTCGTCCAGATCAATCCCGTCGAGCGGCGCGAGGCGCCACGCAGCGCCCGCGCCATCGCCAGCCGAATGAACGAGGTCTCGTTCAACGCGGTCCTTCTGAAGGAGCTGCGCATGATCGCCGTCCTGCGCCAGGTCGTCGATGCCGGCGGCAGCGAAGGCGCCCGCTGGGCCGGGATGCGCATCCACCGCATCGCCGGCGACATCATGTCCCGGCTCGGCGAGTCCTCGAAGCTCAACGCCGAGTGGCCGTTCCTGACCATGCTTCGCGACGAGGGCCGCCGCGCGGCCGAGGCGTTCGGCCGCCAGCATCGCGCGAGCATCGGCGTGCGCTCGACCTTCGACCTCGACAGCCTGCTCGAGGGCGTCTGAGCGATGCCGCCCGCCCGCGCACCCGAGGGCACACCGGCATGACGGGACCTGATCCGCTGCCGCCGCTCGCCCGCGCCTTCCTGCTGGCCGGCCTCGCCTTCTTCGTCGTCATCGCGCTCCGCTTCGGCGCCGCGCTGCTGGTGCCGCTGGTCGAGGCTTTCCTCGTCTGCTTCGTGCTGAACGCCGCCGCCAACGCCGTGCGGCGGCTGCCGCTCGTCGGGCGGCTCGTCCCGTTTCCCGTGGCACTCCTGCTCTGCGCCGCCATCGCCTTCGCGGTCGGCTTCTGGGTCGTGCAGAACTCGGTGCGGGCGGTGGTGGCGATGGGTCCGCAGTTCGCCGGGTACCGGGAGGCGGTCGGACCGCTGGTCGAGCGGATCGCCGGCGGCTTCGGCGTGCCCGGCCCCGACGCTCTCGACCGGATGATCAACTCGCTCGGGCTCGGGGCGGCGCTGCGCCAGGTCGCCGCCGCGACGGCCGCCACGGTCAGCCACTTCAGCATCGTCGCGATCTACGTCGCCTTCATGTTCGTCGACCGGCAGTACCTGGGACGAAAGCTCGCCGCGCTGGTGCCCGATCCGCAGCGGCGGGAGCGGACACGTGCGCGTGCTCGCGCAGGTGGCGACGAGCATCGAGACCTACCTATGGATCATGACCTTCGTCAGCGCCCTGACCGCGCTCTCCAGCTACGCGGTCATGCGTGCCGTCGGCCTCGACTATGCCGTGTTCCTCGCGACCGCGATCTTCTTCCTCAACTACATCCCGACGATCGGCTCGATCCTCGGCACCGTGGTGCCGGCCGGGTTCGCCCTGCTGCAGTTCCAGGCGGTCGGCCCCACCGTCGCGGTGCTCGCCGGCGTCGGCCTCGTCCAGTTCTTCATCGGCAACGTGGTCCTGCCGCGAATCGCCGGCAAGTCGCTCAACATCAGCCTCGTCGCCACCATCTTCTCGCTGTTCTTCTGGGGCGCGCTCTGGGGCGTCACCGGCATGTTCGTCGCCATGCCGCTGACCGCCATCCTGATCATCGCCTTCAGCCACGTCGAGGCGACCCGGCCCTTCGCGATCCTGCTGTCGAAGACCGGCGACCTCGACCCGATCGGAGCGTCGCCGCCCACCGATCCGGGTCGTTAGGGAGTTCGGGCGGGGCGCGAGGGGGGAGGAAGGATTCCTCGACGCCGCAAGGGTTAACGACGATTCCTTAAATCGCACACATCATGCACGACGCATGCACAAGGCGTACGCGTGCAGTGCGCGCGCAGCCGGAAGGTTAACGAAGCGCGGGGCCGGGCGGGCGGAGATCCGCCCTGTTCACCCGGACGGTGTATCAGTGGGATAGCGGTCTGGGCACGCGCCCAATCCGCGCCCCTCAGGGCTTCAGGCTGCGGCCACCAGCGTCGGCACGAAGCACGGGCGCGGCGCCAGCGCCTCGGCGACCGAGGTCGCGACGAGGCGCGCGGTCGCCGCCGACAGCGTCCAGCCGAGGTGACCGTGGCCGGTGTTGTAGAACACCCCCGGCCGCTTGCCGCGGCCGACCCGGGGCAGCATCGAGGGCGTCATCGGCCGCAGGCCGGCCCACGGCGTCACCTGCTCGGTCGAGATGCCCGGGAAGTGCTTCTCGCACCACTCGGTCAGCGGCCGGATGCGGTCGGCGCGGATGTCCTTGTTGACGCCGTTGAACTCGGCGGTGCCTGCGATGCGGAACCGGTCGGCCCCGAAGCGGCTGGCGACGATCTTCGCCCGGTCGTCGAGCAGGCTGACCCACGGCGCCGCCGCCTGGCTCTCGGCGTCGTCGAGCGCGACGGTGATCGAGTAGCCCTTGACCGGGTAGATGTTGACCCGGTCGCCGAGCGCCTGGGCGATGGTCCGGCTGCGGATGCCCGCGCTGACCACGACGCCGTCGAACGCCTCATCGCGGCCACAGGTCGCGATCCGCACCCCGCCGTCGACGGCTTCGACCCCGTCGACCTCGGTGCCGAAGCGCAGCGACGCGCCGCGCCGGGCGCACGCCCGCGCGAGGCCCATCGTGAACTTGTGGATGTCGCCCGAGCTGTCGCTCTCGGTCAGGAAGCCGCCGACGAAGTCGCCATGGAGCGCCGGCTCGACCTCGCGGATCTCGGCGGGCGTCAGCTCGCGCCGCACGAGCCCGCCCTCGGCGAGGAGACCGTTCACAATGCGGGCATGCGCAAGGTCCTTCTGCCGGTCGTAGAAGTGCAGGATGCCGCGCCGCTCGAGGTCGAAGTCGATCCCCTCGCGCGCCGCCATCTCGAAGAGCACCGCCCGCGCGGCGATCGCGAGCCGCACCGTCTCGACGGTGTTCGCCTTGTAGCTCGGGATGTTCGACAGGAACTCGGCCATCCAGCGCATCTTGTGCAGCGTCGGCGCCGGGTTGACGAGCAGCGGCGCGTCGGCCGAGAGCATCCACTTCAGCCCCTTCAGCACCGTACCCCACTGGGTCCAGGTCTCGGCGTTCGAGGCGGAGAGCTGGCCGCCGTTGGCGAAGCTCGTCTCCATGGCGGCATAGCGGTGCCGGTCGAACACGGTCACGTCGAACCCGCGGTCGAGCAGCTCGTAGGCGGTCGTCAGGCCGGTCACACCGGCGCCGATCACGGCAACAGAGGTCATTGGGTCACTCCAAGGCTCGGGGCGGCTCCCGCCGCCATGCCCCCTCCGTGCCTTGGACCTGAGAGTTTCGCCCGGAAACGTCCGGGCTTTCTCCTTCGGTGGGCCCCTGGCGAGGGCCGCTTTCCGGAGTGTTGAGGCCGTGCCGGTCCTGGGACCTGAGAGTTTCCGGGGCGGTTGCTCCTTCGGCGGCGGGTCGCCCCGCCTTCTCCCGGCACGTCCTTACGTCAGCGAGTGGTACATAGTCGATCCCGCTGATTCGCGCAATATGCTGCGGCGCAGCAGCGGCCGGGAACGTGTCGGGCGGCGCACGGCGCCGACCGACACGGCGGGCTAGCTCGCGTGGGCCTCGGCGGCGAAGTAGTCGTTGGTGAGCTTGACCACCACCGGCGACAGCAGCACGAGCGAGACGAGGTTCGGGAAGGCCATGAAGGCGTTGAGGGTGTCCGCCAACAGCCATACGAAGTCAAGCTGGGTGACCGCCCCGATCAGCACGAAGACCGTCCAGATCACGCGGTAGGGCATCTCGAAGGCGGTGGTCCCCAGCAGGAACTCCCAGCACTTCTCGCCGTAGTAGGCCCAGCCGAGGATGGTGGTGTAGGCGAAGATCGCCAGCGCGATGGCGAGGAAGTAGCCGCCGAAGCCCGGCAGAGCGGTGGCGAAGGCGTTCGAGCTCAGCGCCGCGCCCGACTCGCCGCTGTTCCAGACCCCGGTGACCATCAGCACGAGGCCGGTCATCGAGCAGACCATGATGGTGTCGATGAAGGTCCCCATCATGCCGACGAGCCCAGAGAGGACGGGAGACTTCGACTGGCCTGCCGCCTGCGCGATGCCGGCGGTGCCGAGGCCAGCCTCGTTCGAGAAGATGCCGCGCGCCACGCCGTAGCGCATGGCCAGCATGATCGTCGCGCCGAGGAAGCCGCCGGAGGCCGCGACCGGGCTGAAGGCGTGCCTGAAGACGAGGCCGAGCGCCTCGGGGATGTCGGCGGCGTAGATGACGAGCACCAGCAGCGAGACGACGATGTAGCCGATGCACATGAACGGCACGAGCTTCTCGGCGACCGCGCCGATGCGCTTGATGCCGCCGATCAGCACGAAGCCGGTGAACGCCGCCAGCACGACGCCGGTGATCCAGTGAGACACCCCGAAGCTCTCGTTGACCACCTCGGCGATCGAGTTCGACTGCACCATGTTGCCGATGCCGAAGCCGGCGATGCCGCCGAAGATCGCGAAGGCGGCGCCGAGCCAGCGCCAGTTCGGCCCAAGGCCGTTCTTGATGGCGTACATCGGCCCGCCCGCGTGCTCGCCCTTGTCGTCGACCTCGCGATAGTGGACGGCGAGAAGCACCTCGGAATACTTGGTCGCCATCCCGACGAGCGCGGTCATCCACATCCAGAACAGCGCGCCCGGCCCGCCGATGGCGATCGCGGTGGCAACGCCGGCGATGTTGCCGGTGCCGACCGTGGCGGCGAGCGCGGTCATGAGCGCGGCGTAGGGGGTGATCTCGCCCGGCGCGTCCGGGGCGGGCTTGCGGCCCTTCCACACCATGCGGAAGCCGGTCGGGATCCGGAGCACCGGCATCAGCTTGAGGCGGAGCTGAAGGAAGAGGCCGGTGCCGAGGATCAGCACGAGCATCGGCGGACCCCAGACGAAACCGTTGATGGTGGTCAGGAACGCAGTCAGGCTCTCCATCGGTGATCTCCTCGCTTGCCGGCATCCCTGCGGCGGCAGGCGACGAGCGGTGATCGCCCGCCGCCGGGAACACCTTAACAGAACAACTGACGGAGGAGTGCCTGCAAGGCGCCGCGCTCGGCACGCGGCCGTTTCAGGGAAGGAACCCGGCGAATTGCCGCATTTTTGTCACTGAGCCGAGGCCGGGCATGCGGGCTCACGCGCCGGTGCACAGGTGCATCAGGCCAGCGCCGACGGCGGCGGCTGCTCAGAAGGAATCGAGATAGCCCTTCTCGAGCAGCCAGCTCGTCAGGACGATCCGGACGGCGTCCGAACGGCTGGGCCGATCGCTCTGCAGCTGCCGGAACTCGTCCAGGGCCTCCACCACGCTGCGCGGAAGCCGGACCGGCGGCATGTCCGTATCGGGCAGGCCGGAACCCTTGGAGCCGTTGCCATGCGTCAACATGACACGACTAATGACAGCGCCCGCACGCGCCCGCAAGGCCCCGAGCCGGCACGTGTTCTCCTGCGGCGCGAGAGCGTGCGCTTAATTCGTGGTGCGAAACGCCGATCCGGCCAGGTCAGAAAACCTTCACTTTCGTACTCCCGTCTGCTTTGAAACAGTCCGCGGGCGGGTGGTTCAGGAGGCTGAAGAATGAGCGGGAGCGGCGGCGCTGCGGACTGGCTCGAGGCCGAGCTGGCGGACGGCATCGACGAGGACATCGAGCTTGAACTGTCCGAGCCGGCACTTTCGGAAGAGATCAGGAAGGTCTACCGGGCGAGCCACCCGCCCTCGATGCCGCGCATCGAGTACTTTCGCGCGCTGCTCACGCTGCAGGCGGAGCTGATCAAGCTGCAGGACTGGACCGCGCACCACAAGGAGAAGATCGTCGTGATCTTCGAAGGCCGCGACAGCGCCGGCAAGGGCAGCGTGATCAAGCGCATCACCCAGCGGCTGGACCCGCGCGTTGCACGCGTCGTGGCGCTGCCGGCGCCGAGCGACCGGGAAACCACGCAGTGGTACTTTCAGCGCTACGTTCCGCACCTGCCCGCCGGCGGCGAGATCGTGCTCTTCGACCGGTCCTGGTACAACCGCTCCGGGGTCGAGCGGGTGATGGGGTTCGCCACGGAAGACCAGGTCGAGCAGTTCTTCCACGACGTCCCCGAGTTCGAGCGGATGCTCGTCCGCTCCGGGATCCGGCTGGTCAAGTACTGGTTCTCGATCACCGACGAGGAGCAGCAGCTGCGGTTCCTGATGCGCATCCACGATCCGCTCAAGCAGTGGAAGCTGTCGCCGATGGACCTGGAGTCGCGCGTGCGCTGGGAGGCGTACACCAAGGCCAAGGAAGAGACTTTCGCCCGCACCAACATCCCCGAGGCGCCCTGGTACATCGTCGAGGGCAACGACAAGAAGCGGGCGCGTCTGAACTGCATCGCTCATCTGCTGTCGCAGGTTCCCTACAGCGACGTTCCGCACGAGGAGATCACCCTGCCCGACCGGATCTTCAACCCGGCCTATGAGCGAAAGGTGCTTCCCCCGGAACTGTACGTGCCGGAGAAATATTAGCGGCAGCCGGAGGTATATAACGCGGGCCCGGCGTCTACGGCAGGGCGTCGAAGTCGCTCCGACGGTGCCCCTCGATCAAGGCGCGCAGGCCCCCGGGCGCGATGACCTCGACGGCGTCGCCCCATTGGTAGAGGTGCCAGGCCATCTCGAGCCAGCCGGAGGCCCGAAACCGCACCAGAAGCGACCCGTCGGGCTGCGCTTCGATCGTCTGGTCCGGGTGAAAGACGAACTCCCGCGCCGTCGCCGCCGCGGCCGGGGTGAATCGCCAGACCACCTCGCCATGGCGCGGCTCGTCCTGATAGGAGCCGAACGCCCGGCCGGCATGGGCGGCGATATCGAAGCCGGGCTCGCGGACGAAGCTCGACCCGAGCAGCCGCGCGGCGCGGATGCGGTCGACGCGGAAATGCCGGAGCGCCGAGTCGCGGTCTTCATCGCGGGCGACGAGATAGCGGCGCATCCCGAGCAGGACGCCGTGTGGCGCGACGCGCCGGTCGGTCGGTGCACCGTCGGCGCCGGCGTAGGTGATGGCGAGCAGAAACGGGCCCTTGAGCGCCTCGGCGATCGTCTCGAGGACGCCGGGTTCGGCGCGCACCATCGGTCCCGGGCGGGCGGCGAAGCCCTGGGCCTCGAGCAGCGCCTCGGCATCGGCCTCGGCACGGCGGGCGTGGGGGCCGGGCATGATCGCGAGCAGCCGGTCGCGCAGCGCCGAAAGCGCGGCAACGTCGGGCGAGGCACCCTCGCGCTCGGCGCGGCGGATCGACATCTCGAGCGCGGCGAGCTCGTCGTCGCGGATGCCCTGGAAGCGGGCGAGGCCGGGGTCGCGCAGCTTCCAGCGACGCCGGCGGTCCTCGTCGATGCGGATTTCGACGCCCGGGAAGGTGTCCTCGAGCGCCCGGGCCATGCGTTGCGCGGTGCGGTGGTCGGCGTCGAAGGCCTCGGCGATCTCCGCGAGGGAGACGCCCGAATGCCGCGCCGCCGCCATCTCCGCCAGCCGCATCAGATTCCGCGCCTTCGCGTGCGACATCGGCTCACTCTCCCATCCGGGAACTCTGCCCATTGACCCGGATAGCAAGTGTCCAGCCGCCGCGCCACGGTCGAGCAACGCGGTCGCACGCCTCGGCCTCGGAGACGCAGCGCGAGCGGCCGGCTCGCCACGTCCGGCCAGGGCAGTCGAATGCCGTGCGGATTTCATGGTACCGACGCCCCGGCTCGAACGGGGGACCCCCAGATCCACAATCTGGTGCTCTAACCAGCTGAGCTACGTCGGCACTCGGGCCGGAGTTACAGACGCGGGGCGCGCATTGCAAGTCTCTTGCGGCGGCGCCGGGCGGCGCCCAGAATGTCGGGCCGGGCCGGAGGAGACGCGCGCATGGGGATCAACCGCGAGAGCGAGGTCGCCGCAAATCTGCAGATCGGGCCGACGTCGCTCGGGATGGTGCGGCTCTACATCGAGACCGAGGAGATCGAGCTGCCGCTCGACTTCGATCCCAACGAGGCCGAGGAGATCGCCGAGGAGCTGCGCGCCGCCGCCGAGAAGGCGCGGGCGGTCAAGGTCGGCCCTGGGCGGGGCAAGGGCGGCAAGCCGCGCTAGCGCTCACGTCCGCCCCGCTCGGGCCAGCGAGAGCGGCAAATCGGGATCGGTGGCGGCGGCAAGACGCAGCGCCGCGGTGCGCGCGAAGCGCTGGGTCAGCGCCCGGCGGCGGGCGCCGGGCAGCGGGGTCGCCTCGGGCCAGCGCTGGATCTCGGCATCGTAGGCGTCGGCGAGGATCAGCCCGGCGTCGGCGGGCAGGAGGTCAGTCGGGAAGTCGGCGTCGACCGCCCAGAAAAAGCGGTCGCACCATTCGAGATAGCCGCCCCACTTGAGGTCGGAGACGAAGTCGGTCCGGCAGGACTTGCACTCGACGACCCAGAGCTCGCCGTGCGGGCCCAGCGCGGCGACGTCGACGCGCAGCCCGGGCGCGGGCACGAACTCGAGCAGCGTGGCGAAATCGAGGCCGCGCAGATGCCGGCTGACGCCGCGGGCGAGCCGCTGTCCGGGGAGAAGCGCGTCGATCATGGCCCTGCATCGCGCCGTGGGCGGAGGTGGTCAAGCGTTCCGGGCGGCCAGGCAGCGGTCGCGTGCATCCGGCGCGACAAATGGCCCCGCCGGCGGGACTTGAGGCGCCGGTACGGGCAGGCTAGAGAGGAGGCAAGGGCCAGCCTCCGGGTCGGCCGACGGGGAAGCCGGGAGAACAGGACATGGCCGACGCCGCCGCCCATCCGCATGCCGATCACGATTCCCCGGGCTTCTTCACCCGCTGGTTCATGTCGACGAACCACAAGGACATCGGCATCCTCTACATCGTGACGGCGGCGACCCTCGGACTGGTCGCGGTCGCCTTCACCATGTACATGCGCCTCGAGCTCATGGTGCCCGGCGTCCAGTACATGCTGGTCGACGGCGAGCCGAACGGGCATCTCTGGAACGTGCTGGTGACCGGGCACGGGATCCTGATGATGTTCTTCGTGCTGATCCCGGCGCTCTTCGGCGGCTTCGGCAACTACTTCATGCCGCTGATGATCGGCGCGCCGGACATGGCCTTCCCGCGGCTCAACAACCTCAGCTACTGGCTCTATGTCGGCGGCTCGACGCTCGCCGTGCTCTCGATCCTGGCGCCGGGCGGCGACGGACTGGCGGGGACCGGCGTCGGCTGGGTGCTCTACGCGCCGCTCTCGACGACCGAGACCGGCATGTCGATGGATCTCGCGATCTTCGCCGTGCATCTGTCGGGCGCCTCGTCGATCCTCGGCGCGATCAACATGATCACCACCTTCATGAACATGCGCGCGCCGGGCATGACGCTGCACAAGGTGCCGCTCTTCGCCTGGTCGATCATGGTCACCGCCTTCATGATCCTCCTGGCGCTGCCGGTGCTCGCGGGCGCCATCACCATGCTGCTGACCGACCGCAACTTCGGGACGACCTTCTTCGACCCGTCGGGCGGCGGCGACCCGGTGCTCTACCAGCACATCCTGTGGTTCTTCGGCCACCCCGAAGTCTACATCATCATCGTGCCGGGCTTCGGCATCGTCTCCCACGTGATCTCGACCTTCTCGCGCAAGCCGATATTCGGCTACCTGCCGATGGTCTATGCCATGATCGCGATCGCGGCGCTCGGCTTCGTCGTCTGGGCGCACCACATGTACACGGTCGGCATGTCGATCACCCAGCAGAGCTACTTCATGCTGGCGACGATGGTGATCGCGGTGCCGACGGGCGTGAAGATCTTCTCCTGGATCGCGACGATGTGGGGCGGCTCGGTCGAGCTCAGGACGCCGATGCTCTGGGCGCTCGGCTTCCTGTTCCTGTTCACGGTCGGCGGCGTCACCGGCGTGGTGCTCAGCCAGGCGGCAATCGACCGGGCTTACCACGACACCTACTACGTGGTCGCGCACTTCCACTACGTGATGAGCCTCGGCGCGGTCTTCTGCGTCTTCGCCGGCCTCTACTACTGGATCGGCAAGATGAGCGGGCGGCAGTATCCGGAGTGGGCCGGCAAGATCCATTTCTGGATGATGTTCATCGGTGCGAACCTGACCTTCTTCCCGCAGCACTTCCTCGGCCGGCAGGGGATGCCGCGGCGCTACATGGATTACCCGGAGCAGTTCGCGCTCTGGAACCAGGTTTCGTCCTGGGGGGCGTTCCTGTCCGGCGCGTCGTTCCTGTTCTTCTTCTGGATCGTGTTCTACACGCTGCGCTACGGCCAGCGGGTCACCGATCCGGCCTACTGGGGGCCGCAACCGGATCCGACGCTCGAGTGGACGCTGTCGAACCCGCCGCCGGCCCACACCTTCGAGACCCTCCCCACCCGCGACATGTGGGACCATCAGGCGCACTGACCGGAGCACCATGAACGGCGAGAGCGCAATCGGAACGGGGGTGGCCGCCCCCGATCCTTTTGCCCGGGCCGATCCGCCGATCCTTGCGCTCACGCTCTGGCCGAACCGCTCGATGAGCCGGGCCGGCAGCAGCTGGCTGATCGGACTCGCCGCCGCCGGGCTGTCCCCGCCCCTGGTGCTCTTGGCCGGAACCACGGCGGCCTGGGGAATGCTGCCGTTCCTCGGCGCGGCGCTCATGCTCCTCTACTGGGCGATCCGGCGCAGCTATCTCGACGGGCGGCTCACCGAGGAGCTTCGGCTCTGGCCCGATCTGATCACCGTGGTCCGGCGGGAGCCGCGCGGCCGGGTGCGGCGCTGGCACGCCAACCCGTTCTGGGTGCGGGCGCACCTGCGCGAGGACGCCCACGTCGAGAAGTACCTGACGCTCGAGGGCGGCGGCCGCGAGATCGAGCTCGGGGCGTTCCTCAGCCCCTGGGAGCGCGCAGCGCTCCATGGTGAGATCAGCGCCGCGCTGCGCCGGCTCGGCTCGGTCCCGGCCTAGGCCGGCCTTGTCGTTGGAGGTGGACCGGCGGTCGCGCGCACGGGTAGGATGGCCCGGCGCGCCGGGGTCGCGCGGGAGCACAACCCGTGAGGAGACCGATGTTTCGCTTCATCCCTGCCGCCGTCGCTCTCGGCCTCGTGGCACTGCCCGCCGCGGCCGACGAGTTCACCGACACCGTCGACAGCGCGCTCTCGGCCTACCGGGGCGGCGACATCACCGGGGCGCGTGAGGATCTCGACTACGCGCTGAAGCTGCTGACCGCGCTGAAGGCGGAGAGCCTCGCCAGGTTCCTGCCGGCCGCCCTGCCCGGCTGGACCCGCGAGGAGGCCGATGCGGCCGAGAGCAGCGGGATGATGGGCATGCTGGGGGGCGGCAGCACCGCGGCGGCGACCTATCGGCGCGGTGCCGACGAGCTGACGATCACGCTGTTGGCCAACTCGCCGATGATCAGCGGGATGGCGGCGATGATGTCGGGGATCTCCGCGATCGGCGGCGGCAAGCCGATCCGCATCCAGCGCACCGAATTCACCCAGGCGGAGCAGGACCTGCAGGGCGTGGTCGACGGCAAGGTGCTGATCAGCGTCGGCGGCAATGCGAGCGTCGAGGACAAGACGGCTTATCTCGAGGCGATGGATTTCAAGGCGCTTGCGGAGTTCTGAGGGACTTCGCTCGATATGGAAGGCGTATGGAATGCGTATGGAATGCATATGGGTAGTCCAGGCGTCGACGCCGGCGCTCAGCCGACGCCGCCGAGGATGGCGAGCCAGGCCGAGGCGGTGAGGACCGAGGCGGCGGTGGCGATCAGGATGGCGCTCGCCGCCTGGGCCTGGCCGCGGCCGTAGAGGCTGGCGAAGACGTAGCTGTTGACGCCGGGCGCCATGGCGGCGGTCATCACCGCGGAGCGCACGAAGGACTGCGGCAGGGCGAAGAGGCCTTGTGCGAGGCCCCAGGTGATCGCCGGGTGAACGACGAGCGACAGCGCGGCGATCATCGCGGCCTCGGCGAGCGAGGCGCGGATCGCGTAGCGGGTGAGGACGCCGCCGAGGCCGAAGAGGGCCGCCGGCAGCGCGGCATCGGCCATCATGTCGAGGCCGGCGCGGACCGGGCCGGGGATCGGAATGTCGGTGACGTTGGCGGCGAAGCCGAGCAGGAGGCCGATCATCAGCGCGTTCCTGAACAGAGCGCGGCCGATGGCGCGAGCGGTGTCGACGAAGCCGCGGCCGTCGGCGCGGACGAGCTCCATCAGGGTGATGCCGACCAGGTAGCAGAACGGCGCGTGGACCGAGATGATGGCGAAGGTCGGCGCCAGCGCCTCGGGGCCGTAGGCGCGCTCCATGATCGGCAGCCCGAGCAGCACCGAATTGGAGAACAAGGCGCCGAAGCCGATCGCCACCGCCTCGCCGGGACGCCGGCGGAACAGGCGCCGGGCGCCGAGGACGCCGAGGGCGAAGGCGACGAGGGCGCCGGTGTAGAACGATAGGAGTAGCTGCGGGTCGAAGACGGCGCCGAGGTCGAGGTCGACCAGTGCGCGGAACAGCAGGCACGGGATCGCGAAGCTCTGGGTGAAGACCATGAGCCCGTCGACGGCGCTCGAGGAGAAGACGCCGCTGCGGGAGGCGGCGTAGCCGCCGCCGATGACGAGGAAGACCGGCAGGACGACGTAGAGGATCTGGGCGATCACGCGGCGATCTCGAGCTCGAGGCCGTCGTAGGCGGGAGTGACGTTCGGCGGGAGCTCGGCCGCGAGGGTCGCGTAGTCGAGGTCGTTGTGCATGTTGGTCAGCACCCCGTGGCGCGGCCCCGCACGGGCGATCCAGGCGAGCGTCATGTCGAGATGGGCGTGCGTCGGGTGCGGCTTCCGGCGGAGGGCATCGACGACCCAGGTGTCGAGCCGGTCGAGGTCGGGCCAGGTGTCGTCGGGGATCTCAGACGCGTCCGGCAGGTAGGCGAAGTCGCGGATGCGGAAGCCGAGCGCGTCGATGCGCCCGTGCCGGACCCGGAATGGCTGGAACGGAATCGGGCCGCCCGCCCCGTCGACGACGAAGGGGCCGTCGATCGTGGCGAGGTCGAGGATCGCCGAATAGAGGCTGCCTGCCGGCTGCGCGAAGACATAGGCGAAGCGCGAGAGCAACAGCTCCGCCGTGTCGGTGTCGGCCCAGACCGGCAGGCGGGCGCGGCGGTTCTGCACCACGGTCCTGAGGTCGTCGATGCCGTGGATGTGATCGGCATGCGAGTGGGTGTAGACGACACCGTCGAGGAGGCCGATGCCGGCCGCGAGGAGCTGCGAGCGCAGGTCGGGCGTGGTGTCGATCAGCACGCGGGTGACTCCATGGCCGGTGATGCGCTCGACGAGGAGCGAGCAGCGGCTGCGGCGGTTCTTCGGGTTCGCCGGGTCGCACTCGCCCCAGTCGCCGCCGATGCGCGGCACCCCGGCCGATGAGCCGCAGCCGAGGATGGTCGCGCGCAGCCGTGCGCTCATGCCGCGGCCCGGGTGAACAGGCGGTCGAAGTTCGCCGAGGTCTGCGCGGCGAACTCGGCCGGGTCGAGCCCGAGATGCCCGGCGATGATCCGGGCGGTGTCGGCGGTGTAGGCGGGCTCGTTGCGCCTGCCTCGGTGCGGCTGGGGCGCGAGGTAAGGGCTGTCGGTCTCGAGGAGCAGCCGGTCGCGGGGCGCGTCGGCGAAGATGGCGCGCAGGTCGCCCGCGCTGCGGAAGGTGGCGATGCCGGAGACCGACAAATAAAAGCCCAGGGCCAGCGCGGTCTGGGCCAGCGCGTGGCCGGAGGTAAAGCAGTGCATGACGCAGGCGAAGGGTGCGGCGGCATGCTCCTCACTCAGGATGCGGCCGATGTCGGCGTCGGCGTCGCGGGCGTGGATGATGAGCGGCAGCGCGGTGCGGCGGGCGGCCTCGATGTGGATGCGCAGGCTCTCCTGCTGCACGGCGGCGCTTTCGGCGGTGTAGTGGTAGTCGAGGCCGGTCTCGCCGATGCCGACGAATTTCGGGTGGCGGGCGAGCTCGACCAGGGCATCGACGCTCGCCATCGGCTCCTCGGCGGCGTGCATCGGGTGGGTGCCGGCGGCCCAGAAGACGCCCGGATGCGCTTCGGCGATGGCGCGGACGGCCGGCGCCTGCCGCAGGCGGGTGCAGATGGTGACGATCCGGCCGACGCCGGCGGCGGCGGCGCGGGCGACCACGGCGTCCACCTCGCCCGCGAAGTCGGGGAAGTCGAGATGGCAATGGCTGTCGACCAGGGAAAGCGGCATGGGGCGTCTTGCGGCAGGCGAGGGGTCAGGCAGCGTGGGCCCGCGCCTCGGCGGCCGCCGCATCGATCTGCAGCAAGGTATCGAGGATCACCTGGGCGGGGTCAAGGTTGACCGCGCGGGCGTGGACGGCGCGCCCGGTGAGCTCGGGGAGGAGGTTGGCCCAGAGCCGGCCCTGCGCCGGGGTGGCGCCGAGCCGGTCGAGGAGCGCGGCCTCGGCGGGCGACACCGGCGCCACATCGCCGCCCGCGGCGGCGCGCGCGAGGCGGCCGAGGGCTAGGTGGACGAGGTCGAGGGTCAGCGCATATCGCAGCGCGGCGTCGCGGCCGGCGGCGGCCTCGGCGAGCGCGATCGCCCGGCGGCGGTCGAGCCCGGGAGCGGTGGCGAGGAGCTCGAGGATCTCGGCGTAGAGGGCGAGGCCGTCGCCGGCGACGAGGCCGTGCGCGGCGGCGACCGAGCCGCCGGCGAGGGCGGCGAGCGGCGCGGCGTCGGTGGGACCGGGGGCGGCGCCGGCAGCGGCGAGCGCGGCGGCGAGCGGCTCGGGGCCGAGCGGGCGCAGGCGCAGCTCGCGGCAGCGCGAGCGCAGCGTCGGCAGCAGCGCGGCCGGGCGGTGGCAGACGAGGAGGAGCACCGCGCGGGCGGGCGGCTCCTCGAGGATCTTCAAGAGCGCGTTGGCGGCGGCGCCGTTCAGCTCGTCGGCGGCGTCGACGATGGCGACGCGGCGGCCACCGTCGGCGGCGGAGAGCTGGAAGAAGCTCTTGAGCGCGCGGACCTCGTCGACGGTGATCGCGGTCCGCAGGCGCTCGGTCTTGTCGTCGCGCGGGCGGCGGCAGAGGAAGAGCTGCGGCGAGGCGAGGCCCGCGAGCTGGCGGAAGACCGGATGGCCGGGGTCCATCGCGAGGCCGCCCGGTGGTGAGTCCGCGATCAGGTGGCGGGCGATCCGCCAGGCGAGCGTCGCCTTGCCGACGCCGCGCGGACCGGTGAGGAGCCAGGCATGCGGCAGGCGGCCGGCTGCGGCGGCGGCGAGGTAGGTGGCCTCGGCGTTGTCCTGGCCGAAGAGCACCGCGGTCTCGCGCGGGTGCGGCGTCCCCGGCAGCCGGTCGGGTTCCTCGGGCTCGCTCATGATCCGACCAGGGCCGCGACGCGGGCGGCGACGGCGTCGGGATCGCCGCCGGCCGGCACGATTCGGCAGCGGGCGGGGAACTCGGCGGCGAGCGCGAGGAACCCGGCGCGCAGCCGCTGCTGGAAATCGGTGCCGAAGCGCTCGAACCGGTCCTCGCGGCTGCCGCGGGCCTGCTCGCGCCGGGCGGCCTCATCGGGTGGCAGGTCGAGGATCAGGGTGAGGTCGGGCTCGAGGCCGATCGCGAGCGCGTGCAGCGCGTCGACCATGCCGCGCAGCGCGGCGCGCGCCACGCCTTGATAGACCCGGGTCGAATCGGCGAAGCGGTCGCAGACCACGATGGCGCCGCGGTGGAGGGCCGGGCCGATGGTGCGCTCGAGGTGGTCGCGGCGGGCGGCGGTGAAGAGCAGAATCTCGGTTTCGGGCGACCAGCGGCCGGGGTCGCCCTCGACGAGGAGGCCGCGGATCAGCTCGGCGCCCGGGGCGCCGCCGGGCTCGCGGGTCTCGACCACGTCGGCGCCCTGCGCGCGCAGCGTCGCCGCGAGAGCGCGTACCTGCGTCGACTTGCCCGATCCGTCGATGCCCTCGAAGCTGATGAACCGGCCCCGGGCCATGCCCTCAGCGGCCGGGCAGGTAGCTGACCGCGCGGTCGCGGGTGAGCCGCGCCGCGGCGTTGATCCGCGTCATCAGCCCACCGCGCGGCACGTCGGCGGCGGCGACGAGGTCGAACTGCACTGGCGCGTGGCCGGGCACCGCCACCTCGAGCGCGCCGAGCTTCTGGCCCTTGGCGATCGGCGCCTCGATCGGCGCCTGGAAGAGCACCCGCGCCTTGAGGCCGCTGCGCTCCTCGCGCGGGACCAGCATCTGCAGGTCGGCCGGCGCGACCAGCGCCACCTCGGGCGTCGCCCCGAGCCAGACCTCGGCCCGGGCGACCTCGGCGCCGGCGTCGTAGAAGCGGACGGTGTCGAAGGCGCCGAACGCCCATTTCACGATCGCCTGGGTCTCCTCGGCGCGCTCGGCCTCGCTCCCGAGCCCGCCGACCATGAAGATCATCCGCTGCCCGTTCTGCACCGCCGACCCGACGAGGCCGTAGCCGGCCTCGGCGGTATGCCCGGTCTTCAGGCCGTCGACGCCGATATCAAGCTTCAGGAGCGGGTTGCGGTTCGGCTGGGTGATGCCGTTCCAGGTGAACTCGGTCTCCTGGAAGTACACGTAGTACTCGGGGAAGTCGTCGATGATGTGGCGTGACAGGGTCACGAGGTCGCGGGCGCTCATGACGTGGCCGTCCTCCGGCCAGCCGGAGGCGTTGCGGAAGTTCGAGCCGGTCATGCCGAGCTCGCGGGCGCGCGTCGTCATCTGCTCGGCGAAGGTCGCCTCGCTGCCGGCGAGGCCCTCGGCCACCACCACGCAGGCGTCGTTGCCGGACTGGACGATGATGCCGTGGATCAGCGCCTCGACCGGGACCGTGGTGCCGGCCTCGACGAACATGCGCGAGCCGCCCATCGCCTGCGCCTTCGGGCTCACGGTGAAGGTGGTCTCGGGGGTGACGCGGCCGTCGCGCAGCGCCTCGAAGAGCAGGTAGAGCGTCATCAGCTTCGACATCGACGCCGGCGGGATCGGCTTGTCGGCGTCCTTCTCGAAGAGCACCATCCCGGTGCCGTCGTCGATGATCAGCGCCTCGCGCGCCCGGGTCTCGAACGCGCCCGCGGCCAGCGGCGCCGCCGCGATGGCGAGGCAGAGGCCGGCGAGGAGGGATTTCGAATGCATTGCGCGAACTCCCGCAAGGTCCGCCCTGCGGCGGCTTCCGACAGGGATAGGCCAAGCGGCGGTGGCTGTCAAAATCTACCTTTGGTTGTATCAAGGCGCGGCGCCCGGCGCAACGCGGTGATGCGGACCGCCTGCGGCGCGTCGGCGAGGCCAATGGCGTCGGCGGCGGCGTTGGAGAGGCGGATCGGCGGCCCCGAGCTCGCCGCGAAGAGCGCCACAACGACCTCGGCGCCGGTCGCGGTGTTGAGGACGAGCGCCCGCTCCGGCCGCGGCAGGCCCCGAACCGCCGCCCAGAGCCCGTCGGCGCCGTCCGGGCGATCGCGCACGGCGCCGCCCTCGAGGAGGAACGCTCCGGGCGCGACGCGGTCCTCGAAGGTGAAGCTGATGCCCGACCGGGCCTCGCCGCCGCCGGGGCGGCCGCAGGCGGCGAGCGTTGCCGCGACGGCGAGCGCCAGCGCCAGGCTCGTCCCGCTGCTGCCCCGTCGCCGCCCTATGCCGCTCGCCGCCATCCGCGCCTCCGAGGGCGATTTACCCGGCCCACGTCCGCGGGGAAAGGGCCGGCTGCTGGACGAGGTTCGGCGCCGACGATATGACGGCGCCTCCGGAGGAGTGGCGGAGCGGTCTAACGCACCGGTCTTGAAAACCGGCGAAGACGCAAGTCTTCCGTGGGTTCGAATCCCACCTCCTCCGCCAAATATTTGGCGTAATGTGTTGTTAACAAGGAAGATAGCTAGCCTCTTGGCAGTTGCGCCCCAGCGCTGGCCCCAGCGAGCGGTCGAAACGGAGTTCGCGTGCATGTGGGCTTTCCGTTGACTTGTGCGTGTTTGCGGTGCGTTTGCCGAATTGCAGCCGTTTTTACGGGTCATGAGCCTAGGCGCCGATCCATCCGATTTAACCGCGTCAACCTGCGGGCTGCGATCAGGGCGGGCATGCTCTCCGGAGCACTGCTCAAGGCGAGCGCCTCTTCGGCCTCGGTTTTGGCCCGCGTAGCCTGGAGTACCCGGCCAGGGCCAAGCGCGTGGAACCGTCCCGGGTCAACCGCATCTGCGGCTGAAGCTGCTCGCGCCCGGGATCGTTGAGGCGATCCTCTATGGGCGGCACCCGGCGGGGCTCCAACTCGAGTGGGGGCAGAGTGCTCCGCTACGCCCCGTCTGCGGTCATCCCGTGGCGTGATCGAGATGCGGAAACACCCTCCCGTGGTCAAGGTTGGTCCCATAGGAAAGGAGATTCCCATGGAGAGCCTGGCACTTGCAATCAAGCTCGCCGATTTGGCTGCCGAAGCTGAAGAGCGGGGGGAGCCAGTTGACGTCAGCACCGAAGCGAAACGCCTGGTGCGCGAGCACCCCGAGGCGGAGTTCGACGTCAAAGAGGTAGCGGAGGTGCTTGAGGAGGAGCAAGCCGCCGTACGTGTCGAGCGGGAGGGCTGAGGGGTCCTGGCCCCGCGGTGCATCCGGAGGATGGCCCACATACCTGCGTCACGTCACGTCAAAGCCCAACGACAAACTCCGTACGTGGGCCGTCGGATGAGACGATCGGCGAAGGGCATTCTCTCGGGCGCGTCGGACTGTGCTAAGCTCGATGCAACGGCGAGCAGAGCGGGAAGTGCTCCGCGCGACCTCGCCGGCTACGAATGAGATCGTCACCCTCCCGACCCCGGCCAGCGCGAGCCGACGATTGCGACCGGTTTGCAGCTTCAAACGGTACGTGGCGCACTGGCCTGGCGAGCCCCGGAAGCGGCTAAGGCTACGAAGGTCCCCGGCCGCGGGCTGACAATGCCATGGTCAAGGCGCTGGCGCGGGCGTTCCGGTGGCGGAGGATGCTGGACACCGGCGTGCATGCCACGCTGGAGGACCTGGCCCGGGCAAAGGGCGTGAACGCGACCTACGTCAGCCGAGTGTTGCGGCTGACGCTGCTGGCGCCGGAAATCGTGGAGGCGATCCTCGATGGGCGGCAGCCCGCAGAGCTGCAGCTGGATGATTTGCTGGAGGGGTTTCCGTTGGAGTGGGCGTCCCAACTATTCGGCGAGCGGCGGTGTTAGGCATCCAGGTGGCGCGCCAAGTTGGCGCAGTTCGAGGACCGTCCTCGTCATCGACCGGCCTGCGCCTAATACTGAGCTAGGCCGTCGCGGTCGAAGACATGCACCTGCGAAGGGTCGATCACGAGATCGACATGGGCCCCACGCTCGGCGGCAGCTTTGCCGGGCAGCTCGACCGCGATCAGGTCGGGGAGCCCCGCCACGCTCGCGTGAACCAATGTGGAGCCGCCTAGCCGCTCCACCACGCTGACCGTGGCGCGCAAGCCACCGCTCGCCCCAACGACCATCGCGTCCGGACGGATGCCGAGGACGACCTCCCCGACCGGTATGCCGGTCCGCGTGGTCCTCATGGATTGTCCCCTTGGCAGCTTCAACTCCGTGCCACCATCGGTACTCACGGCCTCGGCGCTGATGAAGTTCATCTTCGGCTGGCCGAGGAAGCCCGCGACGAACCGGTTGCGGGGACGCTCATATAGCTCGAGCGGGGGACCCGCCTGCTCGATGCGTCCGCCGTTCAGCACGACGATGCGGTCGGCGAGCGTCATCGCCTCGAGTTGGTCGTGCGTGACGTAGATCATCGTCGTTTCGAGCTCGTTGTGGAGCCGCGCGATCTCGATGCGCATCTGGGCTCGTAGGTCAGCGTCGAGGTTGCTGAGCGGCTCGTCGAAAAGGAAGACCTCCGGCGATCGTGTGATGGCGCGGCCGATTGCGACGCGCTGCCGCTGGCCGCCACTCAGCTGGCGCGGCTTGCGGTCGAGGAGTTCGGTGAGCCGCAGAGTCGCCGCGGCGTCGCGTACCTTTGCCTCGACCTCGGCCCTGCCGACGCCGAGCATCCGGAGCGCGAAGCCCATGTTCTCGGCTACGGTCATGTGCGGGTAGAGTGCATAGGACTGGAACACCATCGCGATGCCGCGGTCGGCGGCGGGCACCCGGTTCATCGGCCTGCCGCCGATCCGGAGCTGCCCTGAGGTGATCTCCTCGAGGCCGGCGATCATCCTGAGCAGGGTAGACTTGCCGCAACCGGAAGGGCCGACGAAGACGACGAACTCGCGGTCGGTGACGGCGAGGGTCACGTCGCGCACCGCCTCGACCTGCCCGAAGCTCTTGGAGACGTTCTCGAGCTCGACGGAAGCCATGGCCGCTATGCCTTCACTGCCCACATCTCAATTTCGACCAGGTAGCCGGGCAGCAGGACCGCCTGCACGGTGGTCCGCACCGGCAGGGGCGCAGGCATCACCGCCGCGTAGGCGGCGTTGAACCGCTCCCAGTCACGGAGGTCGGCGAGATAGACGTTCACCTTGAACACGTCCGCGAGCGAACTGCCGGCGCTCGTGAGCTGCTTGGCGCAGTTGCCGAGCGTTGCCGCCGTCTGCTCCTCGACCGTTTCGCCCACGGTCCCGCCGTACAGGTCCACCGCTACCTGGCCGGAGATGACGACTAGACGCCGCGCCTCGACCTCGAGAACGGGGGAATAGGGACCTGCCGTCGCGTGCTGGCGCGCCATCGCCGGGCGCTGCTTCAGCGGACGCGGTGCTTCGTCGCCGGCCTCACCCGTCATCGCCTATCCCTTTACCGCGCCGCTCAGCAGGCCCTCGACGACGAAGCGCCAGACGAGGATCACCAGGACGAGCGTTGGCACGATGGCGAGGAAGATGCCGGTGTTGAGCAGGCTCCAGCTCACGTCGGTGTTGCGCGCGAGCGCCGCCATCACCACCGAGACCGGCCGGGTCGCGGCCGTGCCCGAGAGAACCATCGAGAACATGAACTCCGAATAGGAGAGCATGAAGGCGAACAGGCCCGTCGCCCCGATCGAGGGCAGGGCGAGGGGCACCGCCACACGCCAGAACGTCTGGAACCGGCTGCAGTGGTCGAGCATCGCCGCCTCGAAGATCTCGGGCGGGATCCTACGGAAAAAGACCGACAGGATGAGCACCGTGAAGGGTAGCGCCCGCGCCGTGTGGACGAGGATGATGCCGACCGGTGTGCCGACGAGGCCAAGCCACTGCATCGTCATGTAGATCGGCGTCACCAGTGCGACGGCAGGGACCAGCGGGGACAGGATCAGGTAGAGAAACGAGATCCTCTTGCCGGGGAAGAGGTAGCGCGCGAAGACGAAGGCCGCCGGCGCGCCCAGGATAAGGTTCAGCGCCATGACCGCGAGTGCGTTGAGCGACGAATTGAGCAGCGCCCGCGGAACTTGCCTGGCGGCGTCCGAGATCATCGCCCGGTTGGCGCTTTCCTGAAGGTAGGACTCCGGAAGCTGCCCGGTGAAGACGTAGCGGTAGGTCTCGAAGTTCGGCCCCGCTGTCAGGATCGACTGGTCCGGCGACAGCAGGATGCGGTCGGGTACGAGGCTGCCGTAGAGCGAGAGCAGGACCGGCCCGCCCGCGAAGATCAGGATAAGTGCGGCGAAGACGAACGTCAGGACGGGATGGAGCCGGCCGACCATCGTCACTTGCTCCCGAAAAGTTCGGAGGGCAGCGCCCTCGTGATCGCCACAATCAGCAGCGCCGAGATGAGGACGACGATGAAGGCGACCGCCGAGCCGGCGCCGAAGTCGTACATCGAGAAGCTCTCGCGCCAGATCTGGAAGCTCAGCAGCGTCGTCGCCGTGCCCGGCCCCCCGCCCGTCATCGCATAGACTAGGTCGTAGCTCGTGAAGGCGACGAGCGCGTTGTAGACGAGCAGCACCACGATCATCGACTTCACCTCGGGAAAGATCACGTGGCGGAAGCGCTTCGTCGCGCTGCGGCAGTCGATCGCCGCCGCCTCCAGGGTCTCCGGGTTAATCGTCGAGAGCGCCGCCAACATGAGCACCACCGCGAAGGGGATCTGCGTCCAGACGTGGGCCACGATGACGGCGCCGAGCGCGGTGCGCGGGTTGGTGAGCCAGCCGATCGGCCTGTCGATCAGGCCGAGATCGAGCATCAGCCCGTTGAGGAACCCGAAGCTCGGATGGAACACCCAGACCCAAAGCACCGCCGAGATGGCCCCGGGAAGCACCCACGGCAGCAGCACCACCGAGCGGACCACCTGCGAGCCGAGGAAGCGGCGCTGTAGGAAGAGGGCGATCAGCGTGCCGATGGTCACGACGATTGGCGCCGCCACGGCGGTCAGGATCAGCGAGTTCCGAAGCGCGACGCTGAAGTAGTTGCCGGTGACGACGCGCCGGTAGTTCCTGAGCCCCACGAAGGGTTCACCGGGGAACAGAAGCATCACCTCGTGCAGTGAGGTCCAGAGCGTATGCGCAATCGGGTAGACCGTCATCAGGATGACGGGCAGCAACGCCGGGAGGAGCCAGAGCCCCGGAAACCGCTTGAGCGTCAGCATCTCTCAGCCGGTGTTGATGGTGGCGGGAGGCGGCGCGTGGCCGCCCGCCGCAGGGGTCCGGGCGCGCCTAGCGGCTCGCGAACTGCTCCTTGAGCTCGTTCCATCGCTGGGCGCCGGCCTGCATCACCTCGTCGACCGGGGCCTCGCCGATCATGGCCTGGGCGAGGAGCGGGCGGAAGTAGGCCGACCAGACCGAGGAATACTCGGTATATGTGCCCGCCTTGGCGATGGAGGCCTGCTGGCCGAGCGCTTCGACGTCGGCCCACTTGCCCCAGGCTGCGATAACGTCCTGATCCTCGAAAAGCGGCAGCTGGCCGAAGCCGAGCCCCTTCTCGACGGCCCAGCGCTTCGCCACCCCATATGGCTTGCCGGCCATGAAGTCGACGAACTTCCAGGCCGCTTCTGCGCGCTGCGGATCGGCGGCGGCGTTCGCCGTGACGACATATGACTTGGCGAAGCCGAGCGTCGAATGCGTTTCGCCCGGCATGGGCGCCAGCGCGAACTGCCCGGCGAGCGGCTGTGTTGCCGCATCGTTGAGCGCGGCAAGCACGTAGGTAAAGACGATGGTGAAGGCGTGGTTGCCCGTGTTCATTGCCGGGATGATGGTCGACTCGTGCGGGTCGGGCTGGACGAGGCCCTTCGACCAGGCGTCCGCGAGCCATTCGAGCTGCTTGTAGGCGCCGTTCTCGGGATCGGCGAAGAGCGGGTTGAGGTCCGCGTCGAAGAGCTCGGCGCCGCGGCCGTACGCCTGGGCCACGAAGGCGTCGTAGAAGTTCGGCAGCTCCTGATCGTATTCGTAGATGATCGGCTTATCCATGCCGGCCGCCTTGAGCTTCTCCGCGGCAGCGGTCACCTCCTCCCAGGTAGTCGGGACGGGAATGCCGTGGTCTTCGAGGATCTTCTTGTTGTAGATGAAGCTGATCGTGTCCGAATAGTAGGGCAGGCCATAGACTTTGCCGTCGTAGGTTACGTCGGTCAGCGCGAAGCCCGCGATGTCGGAGGCGAGCTCGTCCACGGCCCCCTCCGGCGCGACGCTCTCGAGCGGGGCGATGAAGCCGGCGGCGCCCCAGGCCGGCAACCAATCCTGACCGCCGTAGATGACATCGGTCGGCGTATTGCCGCGGATCCTGAGGACCAGGCTGTCGTTGTAGTCGGGCCAGGCATAGTCGGTGAGGTTGACCTTGATCCCGGGGTTCTCGGCCTCGAACTTGGCGATGTTGTCCTGGATGGTCTCGAGCGAGTAGTTCCAGACGACGAACTCCAGAGTGACATCCTGCGATAGCACCGGCTGGGCGCCGGCAAAGGCCCCCGCGAGCGCACCGACCGCAAGTATCCGCGCAAGCTGCATCTTGCTGCTTCCTTCTGTAAGACCCTCCCTGACAGCCGCCGGCGCGGCCGCCGAAGCCGGCGCGAATGGTCGTTGACACCCCGGCCTTCGAGATGAATTATAGGGACCGATTTGGAGCAATTTCAACCTATTTGACCGGCAACCGGGACGCGGGATGCAGTCATGGTCGAAGGAAGAACCAACCACATCGGCGGAGAATGGCTCGCAGATGCCGATGGAGCAGTGCGCACCGCCACCAGCCCAATCGACGGCAACGCCATTGGGACGATCGCCTGGAGCGGGCGTGGAACGGCGCGGGAGGCGATTGCGGTCGCGCGGGCGGCACAGCCCGGCTGGGGCAGGACCTCGCTTTGGGACCGCGCGGCGCATTTGCGTCGGGCGGCCATCGCGATCCGCGCTCAGCTCGAGCCGCTCGCGGCGCTCCTGACCCTGGAGCAGGGCAAGCCGGTAGGCGAGGCGCGCTTCGAGGTCGGTAAGGCCGCGGACGGCTTCGACCTCGCGGCCGATCTCATCAAATATCTCGAAGGCCGGACCATTCCTGCAGAGGACGTCGGCAAGCGGGTGATGACCTTCTGGCGACCGCGCGGTGTATATGGCGTGATCACGCCGTGGAACTTCCCGGTCAACATCCCGGTCGAATATCTCGCGCCCGGGCTCGCGGCCGGCAACGCGATCGTCTGGACTCCCGCCCCGACGACCGCCCTTGTCGCGGCGGAGCTGGTGCGCGTGATCGAGGAGGCCGACCTTCCTCCCGGACTGCTCAACCTCGTGACCGGGGCCGGGCCGGAGGTGGGCGACGAGATCGTCGTCAATCCGGGGACCGACGCGGTTGGCTTCACCGGGAGCGCTGCAACCGGTCGGCGGATCGCCGAACGTGCGGCGGGCAAGGCGCAGTTGATGGAGTTGGGCGGCAACGGGCCGGTCATCATCCTCGCAGACGCGGACCTCGAGAAAGCCGCGGCGGCGACCGCGTCAGGCTGCTTCGTCAACGCCGGACAGGTCTGCTCGTCCTCGGAGCGGATCATTGTCCATGCCGCGGTCTATGACGAGTTCGCCGAACGGATGGCCGCCGCGGCGCGGGCGGTCGTGCTCGGCGACCCGCGCGAGGCCGGCGTCACTATGGGGCCCCTGAACAACCCGGGCGTCGCCGCCAAGGTGGCGGCGCATGTGCAGGACGCAATCGAGCGCGGCGCGGTCACGATCGCAGGCGGCGGGCCGGCGCGCGACCGGCCGAGCGCGCTCTATTTCGAGCCGACTGTCCTCCTCGATGTGCCCCGGGAGAGCCTGATCAACCGCGAGGAAACCTTCGGCCCGGTGGCGCCGCTCCTCAGGGCAGCGAGCGACGACGAGGCGATCGCCCTCGCGCGCGACAACCGCTATGGTCTCGTCGCCTCGGTCTTCACCCGCGATCTCGCCCGCGCCTTCCGCTTCATCGAGGAAATTCCGGCGGGGATCGTCAATGTGAACGACACGTCGAACTACTGGGAGCTGCACATCCCCTTCGGCGGCATGTCCGGTAAGGCAAGTGGCACAGGCCGAATTGGCGGCCGCTATTCGCTCGAAGCGATGTCGGATCTCAAGACCGCGACCATCACGGTGGACTGAGCAGATGCGTTTCGAGGAACTGAGTTCCCACGAGATCGCGGCGCTCGACCGCGAGCGGACCGTGCTCGTCCTGCCGCTCGGCTCGGTCGAACAGCACGGGCGGCACATGCCGCTTGGCACCGACACCATGCTGGCGCACGCGGTCGCCCTCGCGGCCGCGGAGAAGGTGCCCGGCGTAGCGGTTCTGCCGCCGCCGTGGTACGGCTTTTCGGCGCACCACATGCGCTTTCCGGGCTCGATCACGCTGCGCGCCGAGACCCTGATCGCCCTCTGCGAAGACATCGTCGGCTCCGTCGTCGCCCACGGCTTCCGCCGCATCCTCATCGTCAATGGCCACGGCGGCAATGCGGCCGTCATCGACCTGCTCGCGGCCACGCTCGGCCACCTGCACTACGGCAGGGCCCGGATCGCCACGCTCACCTATTTCACGCTGGCGGCCGAGGCGATCGCGCGGCTCCGTCGGTCCGCGCCCGGCGGCATGGGCCATGCCTGCGAGTTCGAGACCTCGATGGTCCAGCACCTCCGACCGGACCTGGTCAAGCCAGAGCGGGCCGAGACCACCTATCCCGATCCCGGCTCGCCCTACCTCACGACCGATCTCATCGGCGCCCAGGCCGTGCGCGTCTACCACGACTTCGCGGACCTTTCGCCGACCGGCACGCTCGGCGATCCGTCGCTCGCGTCGGCCGACGCCGGCGCCGCCTTCTTCGCTGCCTCGGCCGAGGCGCTCGCCGCCTTCATCGGGGACTTCCGCACATGGCGCATCCCGGAGAACCCGTGAGGCTCAGGATCGGGGTGATCGGATTGGGCTACTTCGGCGGTCGCCACGCCCGGGTCTATGCCGATCATCCGGCCGCCGACCTCATCGCGGTCGCCGACATCGACGGCGCCCGCGTCGCGGAGCTCGCCTCCGCCACCGGCGCGACCGGGTACTGCAGCTTTCGGGAGCTGCTCGCGCAGCCAGGCCTCCAGGCGGTGAGCATCTGCCTGCCGGACCGCCGGCATGAAGAGGCCGCAATCGCCGCCGCCGAGGCGGGCAAGGCGATCCTGCTAGAGAAGCCGCTCGCGCACGACGCCGCCGCGGCGCGGCGCATCGTCGAGGCGGTCGAGCGCAACGGCGTGCGGCTGATGGTCGGCCACATCCTGCGCTTCGACCCCCGCTACGTACAGGTGCACGAGGCCGCCGATCCGGCGCGGCTCGGCGAGCCCATCCACATCCGCGCGAAGCGCAACGGCATCCGCTCGACGGCGCGGCGGCTCGGGGCCGCAAGCTCGATCCTCTTCTACATGGGCGTGCATGACTCATGGCGTGCATGACGTCGACGCCATGCAGTGGATCGGCCGGTCCCGCATCGCCCGGGTCTACGCGCGGAAGCGCGAGGTGCTCGGCACCGGCAACGAGGACGCCCTTTACGCGGTGCTGGAGTTCGAGAACGGTGCCATCGGCAGCCTGGACTATTCCTGGGCGTGGCCCGACGGGCTGATGAATGGCTTCCGCTCGGCCTTCGAGATCGTCGGGACGAGGACGGCGGCGGCGCTCGACGTCTCCGACCAGGGGCTCTACTTCACGGACGATGCGGCGACGACCGGCGGCGACACGCACCTCTGGCCCGAGATCAACGGCCGGATCGGCGGCGGCCTCGCCGACGAGCTCGACCATTTCTTGAAGGCGACCCTGAGCGGCGCGCCCTATCTGCAGCACTATCGCGAGGCCTACGACGCTATCCCCGTGCTCGACGCCCTCGCGGAGTCCGCGCGTAGCGGGCAACCGGTCGACGTCAGACGATGAGCGGGCTCCGCGATGGTTGACAATGGCTGAGCGATTGGGCTCATTGCCGACCGATTTTCGCCACCCGCCCGTGAGGATGACCGCCCGATGAGCGTCCCCGCAATGCAGCCGACGGTGGCCATCTCGACCAACGAGCGGGCGACGCCGTCGCTCGTCTACCGCTCGCTTCTGCGCTCGATCAGGGAAGGGCTGCTGGTGCCGGGCGCGAAGCTCCCCAACGAGCGCGATCTGGCCCAGCAGCTCAACACGAGCCGCACGGCCGTCCGCGCAGCGCTTGCCATGATGGAGCGGCAGGGCCTCGTGCGGCGCCGGGTCGGCAGCGGCACCTTCCTCACCGAGGACGCCCGCGACATCTTCGTCCGCATGGACCAGACTGACGCGGCGCGGCACGAGGCGATCCCGTCCTTCCCCGAGATCATCGAGGGGCGGCTGCTGTTCGAGCCGGCGATGATGCACCTCGTGGTCAACCGCGTGCAGGAGCACGAGATCGACCAGATGCGCCGCATTCTCGGCGAGATCCTCGACGCCCCAACCTGGGAAGACTTCAAGGAGGCCATCTACGGGCTCCACCGCCAGATGTTCGCGGCGACGAGGAACAAGTTCCTCGAGCAGATCATGGCGTCGATCCTCGACGATCGACGCGCGGTGCTCTTCGATGGGCGCGACACTGACCGGCCCGCGCCCCTGCCGGTGCGGCAACAGACCCACAAGGAGCTCGGCGCAATCGTCGATGCGATCGCCATGCGCGACGGCAAGCGCGCTGAGCAGCTGGTTTCTGACCACCTGATGCGAACGCTCGCGACCATCAACATCTGGCAGTAGAAGGCCGGCGCCACTCGTGGCTCTCGGACGACGGTGGTGATGCCGGACGGCGCGACGTGGGCGCCGCGGCCGCGGGTCGACAACGCCATGGTCAAGGCGCTGGCGCGGGCGTTCCGGTGGCGGAAGATGCTGGGCACGGGCGTGTACGCGACGTTCGGGCAGCTGCTCGCGTTCCACAGGACCGAGAGCACGCCAATAGCGTAACCCCTGTTCTCTTCCGCGCTCGAAAACGGCATGCTTCGAGCACGAGAATGCACAAGCCCGTCAGAGAAATGAACGACCCGCACGTTAAAACTCTCCACTATGCTGTCTCGCATTCGGAGAGCGTAGCCTACGATAGGGCCGCGCCTCTTCAACACGAAGAGCCGGGGTACAGTGTTCAGATTGAGAATCTTCGGGCCCGAATCAAAATGAAGGATCACTATCCCACAGCTGAATCCGCCCGAGCTGCCGTCGAGCCTTTTCTGCGCAACTGGGAGTTTCTCGCAGTACTCCGGTTCGGGCGGGATGAGCTGGCATTTCAATACGAGTCCAGCGACATTATTGACCGGAAATCCTGCACTCGGAAGCCGCGTCCTCCACGCTGAGGCCGGGTCGTTTGCTATCGTGGGTTCCGATGTCCAAATGCGGATCGGGCGCTCGAAATATCCCCCACCGCCGACTGGCATCGAGCGCGACGCAGACGTCGATTTGATGTTCCTGTCGTACCAAATGTATTGTGCAGGCCGCAGGACTCTTCCCGATGCTGCCTATTTCTGCCTGACAGTCTTGGAGCGACGCGCCGGTGGTCGGAAGAGGGCGACGGCCAACTACGGGATAGACATCAACCTGCTTAAAAAGCTCGGAGAATTGACCGCCACCAAGGGTGGCCCCGCGGCGAGAAAGGATGCGGGCGCTCGCGTGCCTCTAAGCGGCGGTGAACGGAATTGGCTGGAACAAACCTCCAAATGTCTTATTCTTCGCGCCGCCGAAGTTGCGTTTGATCCGAAGGCGAGCCTACCGAAAATCACCATGGCAGACCTACCGGCTTTGTAACGTTATCTACTCCGCGGTATAAGGGCTTGTGCACTTCGCCGGTGGCATCCGCAGAGAGCTCAACGTTGGATTTCAGACTCCTTCGCCACCCAAGGTATTTGTCGGAAGCCAGATCGGCAGTCGCGGAAAATGCTAAATAAAAACAGCACGGTAAGGCGCCCACCAAACTACCCAAAGTGAACAGGTCCGGAGAACATTGGCCCGGAGAGCGCGGATTTCGGATCAGCATGGGCGTAGTGGGGAGCCCCGCCGCTACAACCCTCGAAAACCACGGAAATTTCGCCAAAGCGAACAAGCGGAGAACGGGTTGTGTCGGGAGGTTGGCGGAGCAACGGGGACTGCGGTCGAACACTCCCTGGGCCTAAAGCATTGAATTTTTTAGAAGCGGTTCGGAAGTCGGCCCAATGAGACGGCCGATCACCCGGCGCGAAGTCGGCCTACCTGGCTCGGACAAACAGTGCAGACGGGACGCCTGGCGCGGACCTCCTTTCGGGACCGTTCGGAACCTCCGGGATGTGGTCCAAGTCTCGTAGCGGGTCGCGGAGCATGCCGACCCTCGCCGCGGCAGCGGCTGCGCAGTTTCAATCCGGCGCAGCGCCGGTCAGGCCGCCTCGAAAAGATGCGCCCGCTCCGGCTCGAAGTTGAGCAACACCTCCGATCCGAGGTCGAACGGCCGGTCGCCGTTCAGCGCGACCACGATCTTGCCCCCGGCCGTCAGGTCGATGGCGAGCACCGTCTCCGTCCCCAGCCGCTCGATGAGCCCGACCTTACCGTGCAGGTGCCCCCGATCGGCGAACTGGCCGGGGTGGAGGAACTGCGGCCTGACCCCAAGTATGGCCTTCCCCCCTGCTCGGAAGCTTCCCACCGCGTGCGGGATGGCCACCGGCTCGAGCGCCGGCGATGAGACCGTCACTCTGCCGTCCCCCGCCTCCTTCACCTCCACGTCGAGAAAGTTCATCTTCGGGCTTCCCAGGAACCCGGCGACGAACTGGTTCGCCGGGTTTTGGTAGAGCTCGAGCGGCGAGCCGACCTGCATCACCTCGCCGGCGCGCAGCACCACGATCTTATCGGCGAGCGTCATCGCCTCGACTTGGTCGTGGGTCACGTAGATCATCGTCGCGTCGAGATCGTGGTGCAGCTTTCCGATCTCCATCCGCATGTCGACGTGCAGCGCCGCGTCGAGGTTGGAGAGCGGCTCGTCGAACAGGAATACCTTCGGCTTGCGCACGATCGACCGCCCGATCGCAACTCGCTGCCGCTGGCCGCCGGAGAGCTGCGAGGGCTTGCGGTCGAGCAGGTGCTCCATCTGTAGGATGCGCGCGGCCTCGTTCACCGCCTTCTCCTTCTCCGCCTTCGGCGTGCCCGCCAGCGTCAGGCCGAAGCCGATGTTCTCGCGCACCGTCATGTGCGGAAAGATCGCGTAGCTCTGGAACACCATGGCGATCCCGCGCTCCCGCGGCTGCTCGTCGTTGACGCGCTTGCCGTCGATGTGGAGGTCGCCGTCAGTGATCTCCTCGAGCCCGGAGATCATCCGGAGGAGCGTGGACTTGCCGCAGCCCGACGGTCCGACGAAGACAACGAACTCGCCGTGCTTGATGTCGAGGCTCACGCCCTTGATGATGTCGACGCTGCCGAAGCTCTTCCTCAGGCCGACCAGCTTCACGTCCGCCATTGTCTCTCTCCCTCCCCGCTCAGCCGAGCCTGAGCCAGCCGTCCTCGCCGATCGTCACCGGCACTGGGTCGGCGATCTCGCCCACGAACGCTGCGCCGCCGGGGTTGTGCAGGAAGCCGAGCAGCTTCAGCCCGTCCTCGGTCTCGACGATCCGCGCCGCGTAGCGGTTGACCGCCGGATCGCCGTCCAGGAACAGTCCGGGCGCCACCTGCCACGGCCCCCTCGGGTCGGCCGCGACCATGTAGTGCGTCCCTCGAACCGGCTCGCCCGGGTAGGAGGTGGCATAGGCCTTCGAATAGTGCTGCACGTCGGTGCAGAAGAGGCAGTACCACCGCCCGCCATTCTCGAGAACCTGCGGCACCTCCATCTGCCCGAACGTGCCGCCGGCATAGGCGGGTGGCTGCAGCGTCCAGTCATAGAGATCCGGCGAGGTGGCGAAGCCTATCGCGCCGCCGGCGTTCGGCTCCGGAACGCCGGGGATGCGCGCGGTGAAGAACATCATCCAGCCGCCTTGCGGGTCACGCATCACCCAGGGATCGCGCATCGCGCGGTCGTGCCAGTGGTCGGGAGCATACTCCTCGTAGAGGTCGCCCGAGAGGTCGAGCGCCAGCCCGTCGCCCACGCGCTGCCAGGTGTGCAGGTCGGTGCTCGTCGCATGCCCGATCCGCTGCTTCAGCCCGTCCTCCGACCGGCGGGCGCCGGTGTAGAAGAGGTGCCACAGCCCGTCGTCGTCCTGCACCACGGACCCCGTCCAGGTGGTGTAGTCGTCCCACGCCGGCGCTTCCGCCGGCGCGAAGGTCGTGCCCTTATGCTCCCAGCTCCGAAGATCCCAGCTGGTGGCGTGCCCCTGGGTCACGTTTGAAGTGGCGCAGATCCGGATCCTGCAGCGACTTGTCGGCCTGGAGGAAGAATCCGTGCCAGAGGTCGCCGTCGCGGACGTACCAGCTGTCCCAGATCCACTTGGTCGGCAGTGCAAGTGTCATTTCTTCCTTCTCAGCCCTTCACGCCTGTCGAGGCGATCGACGAGATGAACGCCCGCTGCAGCCCCAGATAGAAGACCAGCACCGGCACGGTGATGACCGAGAGGTAGGCCATCAGCTCGCCCCAGGCGGTGTTGAGCTGGAAGAAGTACTGCAAGCCCACCATCAGGGGGCGGTACTCTCGGCGTGGGTCACCATCAGCGGCCAAAGATACTGGTTGTACATGGCAAGGAACTTCAGGATCGCCGCCGTCGCCAGCACCGGGCCGGAGAGCGGCATCACGACCTTGCGGTAGATCTGCAACCAGGTTGCGCCCTCCACCCGGCACGCCTCGATCAGCTCCCGCGGCAGGTCCTTGAAGAACTGCACGAAGAGAAAGATCGTCAGCCCGTCCGCCACGAACGGCACGATCTGCACCCGGTAGCTGTTGAGCCAGCCGGTGGTGATCCCGTCCGCGGACACCCACGGGCAGGTTGTTGACGACGATCAGCATCGGGATGGCGATGGTCTCGAACGGCACGATCAGCGTGGCGATGATGATGGCCAGCACCAGATCGCGGCCGCGCCACTTCAGGAAGACGAAGGCGAACGCGGCCAGCGAGCAGACGAAGAGCGACAGCCGTCACCGCGGTGACCAGCACCGAATTGAAGATGAAGGTCGCCACAGACGCCCGCTGGAACGCCAGCACGTAGTTCGAGAGTGACAGGTCGCCGACCGGCAGGAACGCCCTGAGGCTCGAGGTGTCGCTCAGGAGCTGCGCGTCCGGCTTCAGCGAGGACATCACCATGAAGAGCAGCGGCCCACTGAAGATCGCCGCCCCGAGGACGAGGAGCCCGTACCGCCAGGCGCGGTCGAGCCCTTGGTTCTTGCCTTCCACGGTCGCCATCAGGTCCTCTCCCTGGTCAGGTAGCGCTGGATCAGCGAGATGCTGAGCACGATCAGGAACAGCACCACCGAGATCACTGACCCCGCCGCGATGTCCTGCTTGCGGTAGCCGCGCTCGACCGCTTGGAAGACCATGGTCTGCGTCGAGTCGAGCGGCCCGCCCTTGGTCATCACGTCGATCTGCGCGAAGAGCGCGAAGGCCTGCATGGTGATGACGATGAGCACGAGGACCGCAGTGTTCCTCAGCCCCGGCCAAGTGACGTAGCGGAACGCCTGCCAGCGGCTCGCGCCCTCGATGTTCGCCGCCTCGTAGAGCGTCGGCGAGATGTTCTGCAGCCCCGCGAGCCAGATCACCATGTGAAAGCGCACAGCCTGCCAGATCGACATGGCGATGATCGCCGGCAGCGCCGTCGAGGGATTGCCCAGCCAGTCCACAGGCGAGAACGCGCCGAACGTGAGCCATGACAGCACGTTGTTGAGCAGCCCGTTGTCGCCCGCGTAGATGAACCGCCAGAGCAGCGACACCACGACAATCGAGACGACGACCGGCATGAAGTAGACGGCCCGGAAGAAGCTTATCCCCCGGAGCTTCTGGTTGATCATCAGGGCCAGGAGCAGCGCCAGCCCGCCCTGCACCGGCGCCACCACCAGCACGAAGAGGAAGGTGTTCCTGAGCGCCTTCATGAAGACGACGTCGCTCGCCAGCGCGTAGGTCCGGTTCTCGCCCGCTGGAAGCTGAACCACTCCTGCATGCCCTGCAGGTGCGGATAGTCCGGATTGTTCCGGGTGTAGCCGCGCAGCCGCGGGTACTCGGGGTTGCCGTCGCGGTCGAGCTCGACCGCGCCGGTCTCGTCCCTCTCCGGCTCCAGCGTCAGCACGCCGACGCCGAGCAGGCTCTTGAAGTTCGCGGTGCCGACCCACTAGGTCGGGTTGGGCGAGAACAGCCGCTGGTTGGTGAAGCTGAGCCCGAAGGCCAGCGCGAACGGCACGATGATGAAAAGCAGGATGAGCAAGGCGGCCGGCGCCGCCACGGCCCATCCGGCGCGGTTGGATGACAAGAGGCGTGAGGGTGTTGCGGCCATCGGCCCTCTCCCGGATCGGGTTGCTCGGATCCGGCCCCCTGGGAGGAGGAGGGCCGGAACAGTGCGCCAACCCGTCGACGCCGGGTTAACGCGCTGATCTTCATCGATTTCAGCTCAAGGGGTTGGCGCGAACCGCACGCGTGCGTCTCACTGGTGGCCGTAGCCCTGGTTGTTCTCGATGTCCGCGTCGATCTCGTCGACCGCCGTGTCGAGCACCGTCGGCACGTCCCCGTCGGCGATGTCGCCCGCTGCCTTCTGGAAGACCCGGCTCTGCACCACGTAGCCCGGCGTCACCGGCCTGAGCATCCCCTGCTTCTCGGAGAGCTTGTAGAAGACCTCCATCGGCTGGCCGGGCGCATAGTGCTTGCTCGCCTGCGCCGCCGACCGGGTGGGCGGGATCAGCCCGATCCCGTCGGAGAAGGCCGTGAAGCACTTGTCCTGCACCCCGACCGACCCAACGTCATCGCGAGCCTGACCTGGAACGCCGACACCGGCCACGGGACCAGTTCCTCCTCGGCTCCGGCTACAACGAGCTCGAGTTTTCGCTGACCGGCACCACCCGGCAGGATCCGCTGGTCTTCTCCGGCCGCCTCGCCTACCAGCGCAGCTTCGACCACGACGACATCCAGCCCGGCGATCAGTGGAGCATCGCCGCCGGAGCCTTTCTCGCGGTCAATCCGGCGACGTCACTGCAGTTCGGCCTTTCGGTCGCCCAAACCAACGACCTCGAGATGGGCGGCGACCCGGTGACCGGGTCCGACCAGCTCGCCGCCTCGCTCAGCCTTGGGGTCGCGACCGTCCTGCAGCAGAATATGCTTCTCGACGTGGGCGTCAGCGTCGGCCTGACCGAAGACGCCCCGGACTTCGGCGTCGCGGTCAGCCTGCCCATCCGCTTCACGCTTTAACTCGGCCCCTCCACCGCGAGTGCCCGGCGAGGTCACCGCGCGGCAGGTCGATGGGGGCGCTCGCCCGCTCCAAGCGTGCGCGGCTACGGACACTTCGGGTTGCCACCGCACCTACGAGGAGGAGGACTGCTGGGGCTCGGAACAAGCTTGCAGCTCCTTCTGCTTCCGGGGGCGCAACACTCTCCGTAAGTGCACTGAGCCGATAAATAGCGATACTGAGTTTTGTTTGCGCTCTGCTCCGTTGAAGCGAAAGAGATGTCTTGCGAAGTACTTGAATAATCCGGTTCCGGCATGAGCCTTGTCATGTGATCAAAGACGAGATAGAGATCCGGATTGTTAAAGTATACAGTTCCCCCAATTAACTCGAACGCAAATGGGAAATCAGGCGTTAGCGCTGCTAACTCCTCGTTCTTACTAGCCAATATTGATTGAATGGAATCAAGTGCTTCACCTATAATTCTATGCACATCTTCGAGCAAATCCTCTGACATCAGCGCTCTCCTTCTTCTTTAGAATGACAGGGTCAGGCGAGCGACCACACTTAGCTCGTCCGCGAGTGGTCGCGTGGAAGGTCTTGCAGAATTTACAAGGCTGTTCTGCAAGCTGAAGCTTCGGTCAAACAGATTATCGATCTCCAGCGAGAGTAGTCCGCGGTTCCTCGGAAGGCGATAGCCGACCGCCGCGTTCATCAGGACCCCTGCTTCATCGACCTCGGGTGGCGATTCCTCGAAGAGCGAACCGGTCAGCGCAGCCGACTGGTCGACCCAAATTGCCTCGGCGGCCGCAAAAAAACCAGACGGATGGAAGTATCTCGCGCCGACCGGGAGCAGCAGAGTCCTTACTTCAGCCGGTTGACCAAATGCCTCGGTACTGTTGTCGCTGAACTGAACGCCAGCGCTCACGGCCAGATGGTCACCCACGGTGGCATTGGCATAGCCGAGAAGGCCTTGCTCCTCGCCATCGTAAGTAGCTTCACCTAACGGTGCAGGGATGTCGACCGATCGATAAAGATACTCCGCACCCACCCACACATTACTCGCAGCACGAAAATCCACGCCGGCGGCCCCTGTCCATGCATCGGTCCAATCGAAGTCATCAAAGAACTGCGCAAAGCCAGCTATGGTCGTTGGTTCAAGCGTCTGATCGGACACAAACTGGCGCTTGGAGGTTCTGAAGACAGCGCCGCGGAGAACCAGCTCGTCGGTAACCTCCGCGCGAATTCCCAGTTTTGGATTAAGTTGCGCGAAGTTTAGGTCAGTGAGTGGATCTTCCCCAAATACCGGATCATGCAAGGTCTCGCGGTCATCGGCCGTGTCGTAGCTGATCCCCAAGGTGAGCTCGATACTGTTCGTCGGCGCAAGGATCGAATAGGCGTACAGTGTCGCCTGATTCGCCTCTTGGTCGAGGGGGAATTCGCCGAAGAACGTGGCCCCGTTGCCTTGCAAGCGAGATATGCTCGCTCCAGCTGTCACGTGCCCTAGTTCGAACTGGTAGACGCCCTGGACCTGAAGATCAACGGTGTCGTAAGACCAGTCCGTGACGTTATCCGGCTCGCCCCGGAGAAAATCGCGCTGTTCAAAGTCCAGCTGTGACGTGGTGGCTACCGCGAGCAGGTCTATATTGCTCGATGGTTTCGCGTGTATGCCAAGCCGAAGCAGCTCCGGTTCAAGGCTTCGTCTCATCCAACTCATAAACGGATCATCCAACGAGCGTAAGAAGCGGTCCCCTTGGTTCGTCTCGCGGCCCCGCGCCTCGGCCGTAAAAGTCACCTCCGGTGTCGGTGCGTATTTTGCTAGCATGCTGACAACGCTGTGCTCAATGTCGTCGTTGAAACGAAATCCGTCATCCTTGTAATAGTACTGCCCAACAGAAATTGAAAAATTCCGGTTCAGGTAACTAAAAGCAAGTTCATCAGTAAGTATACCATTGTTCCCGATTCCCGCGAAGCCTACGCCGAACCAGCCGTCCCGGTTGAAGAGCGGGGAGAACTCGTGGAATGTCGGCCGCGTTACTCCCGGGATCGACACCAGCGCCAGGCTGGGCTCCGAGAGGCTCGGCTGCACCGGGTCGTTGGTCGGCGGCGAGAGCAGCTGGTAGCGCAGGAGCTCGCTGGTCTGGACGATCTCGAAGCCGGGCCTGCCGCGGAACGCGTCGAACAGGAACCGGTGCGCCTCCGGGCTGGTCGGAAACAGGTCGACGGCTCGGGCGGCCTTCTGCGTGGCGAGCACGTCGAAGCCGAGCACGTCGAGGACGCGGCCGGCGGCGACGCTCCTGACCGCCTCGTCCTCCGCGAGGCCGCTTTGCGAGCGCACCGCCGCCCGGCGCTCGCCGGCCGCCGACTTGAGGTCGCGCAGCGCGCCGATCGGATCGTTGGCCTCGAAGCGCTCGAGCGCCGAGAACAGGTGGACGTTCGGATCGTCCGGGTCGATCTCCCTGGCTATCTCCAGCTGCGGGGCGGCCTTGTCGGGCCGCTCCTCCTCGAGGTAGGCGCGGGCGAGCCAGGTGCGCAGGCTGGCGCGGCGCGGGTCAAGCGCCACGGCGGTCTCGATCTCCAGCCTGCCCTCGGCCACCCGGCCCTGGCGGATCGCGGTGAGGCCCAGGCCGAGGCGCGGAAGCGGCGCCTCGCTGTCGATCGCGATCGCCCGCCGGAAGGCGGCCTCGGCGGCGCGGAAGTCGTTGGCGGCGAGCGCCGCGAAGCCCTCGATCGAGCGCCCGAGCGCCGTCTCGGCGATCTCCAGCGACCGGGCCACCGCCGCCTCGGCCGCGCGCCGTTCGCCGACCGTCAGTTCGAGCTCAGCTAGGCGGGCCCACGCATACGCGTCGTCCGGCGCCGCCTCGACCGCCGCCTTGGCCGCGGCGCGCGCGGCGTCGAGCTGGCCCTGCGCCTGCAGTGCATAGCTCCGCGCGACCTGCGCGGTCGCGAGCCCCGGGTCGAGCGCCACCGCCTCCTCGGCGAGCGCCTGGCCGAGGGCCGCGTCGTTCAGCGAGACGGCCGCGACCGACCGGAGCGCCAGCGCCGCGGCCTTGGACCGCCCCTCGAGCGGCGCCGCCGCCAGCACCTGCTCGGCCGCCGCTGGGTCGCCGCCCTCGAGCAGCGCCGCGGCCTGCCGCACCGCCGGATCGGCGGCGCCTAGCAGCACCGGCGGATAGTAGACGGCCCAGTCGGTGGCGCCCTCCGGACGCAGCAGGAAGTCGCGGAACTTCGCGGGGACGTTCGCGGGCGTCGCCACGGTCAGCTGCTGGGTCTGCGTCGCGAAGGCCGCCGTCCGGCCCCCGGCCTGGCCGGCTTCGAGCAGGAGCCGGTCGCCGGGCGCCCGGCGGTCGACGACGCCGACCTCGCCGGCCCGCACCAGGACGAACGAGTTGCCGGTCGGCCCGTCCACCGCGACGACCGCCTCGGTCCCCTCGATCCCGGCATCGATGAACGGGGTGCGGACGCAGTGCCGGCCCCTGACCGAGCTGATCAGCGCAAGAATGCCATCGAGAAGGGTGACACAATCGGAACCCGCCTCGGGAATCACTGTCACCGCGTTGTTGGAGGTGCCGGTGGTCGTGTCCTTGCCCGCCAGCCGGAACTCGACCCGGGACCGGCTGCCCGTGGTGATCTGATCGAGTGGGCAGAGGACCGTCCCCACCGACACGTCGAACGGATTTCCGGCCTGGCTCCGTGCGGTGACGTCGCCGCCGACCGCAACCACGATGCCCTGCGGCGCGGTCCCGCTGGGACACGCAGTCCGAACTTGGGCGCTGGAGGCCGACGTGAGAACAGCAATCGCTGGTAGGTGTATCAGTAGGAATAGCTGAGACCGTCGGCCCATTCTGCGACCTCGTCTATACGCCTGTTTGAAAGGCTATTCGACTTGGACTCCACCCCGGTCTCTGGGGCCCTCAACCGAAAAATCTCCACCTCCGATGACCGGCCGCGCAGCATGATCAGGCCCAACGGGTCGACCCGTTCGCTTTTAAGCCCCGCACGCCGTCGAGTATCGGCGGTCAACAGTATAATATCCGCGCTATCTTGCCGCAATGTCTTGGCATACTCTTCAAGCCGGGCGGCAACGATTACGCTGTCCCCGAGTGCCTTGAAGCTATATCGATGCTCGGCGCCGGTCGGCCCAGTGATGACCGTCCCGGAATGAAGGCCAAAACGCAGGCGGAAGCCCTCGGACGCTTCCAGATCCGCGTCGTGCGTCCGGCGCAGGGGGCTGTCCGAGACCGCCTGCGCCGCGCGGCAAGCCTTCGTGGCATGGTCCGGCCCGGCCACGCCGGCGGTAAAGAGGGCCAGGATACCGTCGCCCATGTACTCCACGACCATCCCCTCGTTCGCCTCCACCGCCGTTGTTGCCACCGAATAGTATCGGTTCATCAAGGTGCGGAAGGCGTCCTCGCCAAGGCGCTCCGCGAGCGCCGACGATCCGACCATATCGGCGAACATCACCGTGGCGTCCTCGACCTGCGCGTGGCGGCGGCCGATTCCCGGGTGCCTGAGGAGCTCCTGTGCGAACGGACGAGGAGCCAGCCGCCCGACCACCCGGTTCGCGACGGCGACGCGTGCTGAGAACGCGGATAGCACCGCGACCGGGGTCACGATGAGGATCGGAACCGCTACTGGCAGCCACAGCCCGGCGAGGGCGAAGGCAGCCACCGCGGCGGCGCCGTAGGCGGACGCGATCGCCAGGACGCCGCCGAATCCGCGCCGGCCGCCGAGGAACTGCGATGCGATTAGGATGGCGAGAGCGAAGCTGAAGACGACGCCGGCCCGGGCAAGGAGCGGCAGGGCGAACAGCTGCTTTCCGTGCAAGAGATTCAGAAAGGCCGTCGCGGCGAGCTCGACGCCGCCCACCATGTCGGTCCCTGCCGTGAGAATAGGAACCTTAAAGTGGTCGTATGCGGTCCGTTCGGACGGGTCGGAAGCGCCAACGAAGACGGTGACGCCCGACAGGTCGGCCGGGAGAGCCGAGGATTCCGCGTCGAAGACACTTCGGATCGAAAGGGTCGGAATCGTGCCCGCTGGCCCGTAAAGCCAGAACCTGCGAAAGGGCGGCATCGCCGGCGACGCCCAATCGAGGGTGCCGGTGCGATGGTGCCAAGCCGCGATTGGCAGCGATGGGATTTGGGGAAAGTACGGGTCGCGGGTCGGATAGCCGGTAACGACCCTGCTTGGGGAGCCGTCAGTCTGGAAGAACACTGTCCCCAGCGCAGCGTTCGCGAGTGGGGTCGAGGGGCGATGCCGGTGCACGGCGGTGTTCTCCTCGACCCGCTCCAGGAGGAGCACGTTTCCCGCGTGCTTCAGCGCATCGGCGAGGACGCTGTCGTCGGGCGTCTCCGCATTGAAGTTGATGTCGAAGACCACGAGGCTCGGGGAGCGCTCGGCGAGACGGAGGATGAGACAGGCGTGGAGCGCACGCGGCAGCTGACTGACGTTGCGCGCCCGGCTCAGAACCTCCTGCGCATGCGAGGAGAGGCACCCGTCAAGGCCCCGCGAAACCTTCCTGAGGTCTCGGATGTTTCGCTGGAGCCAGCCGATGGAGGCGCGATCGAGACCAACGATCAGGGCCCCTTGCGGCGGTTTCAGATCGCCGCGCGCCGTGTAGAGCAGCACGAGCCCGATCTGGCGCTCAAGCTGCTGCCCCGCCGCGGATACCGAAACGAGTGCAATTGCAACCGCGCAGAATCCGCAAAAGACCAGACCTCGGATCATCGCAGGAGAATACACCTACTACGCCGATCAACACGAGATAGCGTGCACGCCGGGATACCGTCCACACAGGGGTCCCTGAAGAGCCTGGCGCGCCCGCGTAGGGCCGCAGCGGCCAGGAAAGGGCCGCGGAGTCAGACCCGCCCGGAAGCGGCGAACAGATCCTGGAAGCAACGGCAGAGCGATCCGGCTAGGAATGTCCCAATCCGCGAGGACGATCGAGCCCAACCCGACCGCCATGGGTGCAACACGCCCGATGGTTGCTGGACCCCGCAACAGCGAGACAGGCCGAGCCCCCCAACGAACGCTTCAAAGGAAAAGACTTCCGTCTATACTCGCGGCCAGAGAAGATTTGGCGAGGCCGGGTTGCCTGACGCAAGGACCAGTGGCTCAATTCTTTCTGCCGCGGCGCAGGAACTGAGGCTGGCCATCGAGGCGGTGGCGGTTCGAACGGCGCTGCGCAACGGGGAGGTTCTTTTCAGCCAAGGTGAGGCAGGCGACGCATTCTATGTCATCGAACGAGGCGAGATCGAGATCAGCGTACTCTCGAGCGACGGGCGCAAGCTGACTCTCGACGTCCTGCGCGACGGGGAGATGTTCGGCGAGATCGCGCTCTTCGGCGGCGAGCGCACTGCCACTGCGACCGCCCTGACGGCCTGCGTGCTGCGCCGCATCCGGCGCGCCGACGTCCTCGCGACGCTGCGCCGGGAGCCCGCGCTGGCGATAGACTTCATCGACCTGCTGTGCGACCGCCTGCGCAAGGTGAGCGACAAGCTCGAGCAGCGCGCGTTCCTTCCGGTTCCGGTGCGGCTCGCCAATCGGCTGCTCTATCTCGATGCGAAGCTCGGCGACGCGGGCGGGATCAAGGTATCCCAGGCCGACCTGGCGGACTTCGTGGGCGCTACCAGGGAGGGCGTCGCCAAGAGTTTGGCGCTCTGGCGATCGCGCAAGTGGGTCGCGCTGTCCCGCGGGGCGATCCGGATCCTCGATCGTGCAGCCCTCGAACAAATCGGCGATCCCCACAAAAAATGATCGGCCGCTTATGTGAACTGATTTACAGATCGATAACATCCCCTTCACCTATCGTCCGCCCACCGGACCGCCTTGATCCGGTCCGGAAGGAGGGTCGCGATGTACCACAGCTCGATAATTGCAGGTGAAGCGCTGTCCGAAGGGTCGGTGGCGCACAAGCTCGTCCTTGACCTTGTCGGGCCCCTCAGCCTCCGCGATGGCGCGGGCAAGGACTTGACCCCGAAAGCGCGGAAGGCACAGGGCCTGCTGGCGCTCATCGGAGCCGCCAAAAGGCTGCGCCGCAGCCGGGCTTGGCTGCAAGACAAGCTTTGGAGTGATCGTGGCCCGGAGCAGGGCGCGGCCAGCTTGCGGCAGTGCCTGCACTGCGTTCGGGTCGGCCTGGGCGCCCACGTCGACTGCCTGAAGGCGGAGGCGGGCTGGATCGGTCTCGATCCTGACCGTGTGCTGGTGCGTACCGAAGGCGGGGGCGACGCCGAGTTTCTCGAGGGGCTCGATGTTCCCGACCCGGAGTTCGAGCACTGGCTGCGTGACCAGCGGATGGCACATGCGGACCGTTCAGCTCGCTTCGCGGCTGACGACGAGCTCGATGACCGGAGGAGCGTGGGGTGGGCTCCGGCAAAGGAGGTGGGGTGGGCTCCGGCAAAGGAGGTGGGGTGGGCTCCGGCAAGGGACTCGGCGCACCGCGGGCAGTCTTCTCGCGCAGTGCGGTCGCCTGCCGGTCGCTCTTCGGCCTATGCCTTCGAGGCTACCGCAGAGGAGGACGATTTTATCTTCGATCGGATGAAACGGTCCCTGCTCGATTGCGCCGTCGACCTCGCCGAGTTCTATGCCTCCGAGCATGCGGCTGTCGTCGCCCTGGCCCAAAGCGCGGTGCATGTCGCCTTTCATCAGAAGCAGGCGACGCGGTGCTCTGGGCAGGGCGAGCCGGGCGAGGCCGCGCAGCTTGCGCTCAAGGCCCTCCACAGGCTCTTCCTTCTTCATGGCATTCATGTCGATTTTATCGGCCGCGTGCTATGGTGAGCAGGCTGGGCGGAATTGCGGCTGCAAGAGCAACTCGTCGAGAGGGCCGGCCGCGATCTGCACTGCATCGACGCGGTCGGCCGCGTCGGCGAGGCGATGATCAGCGGGCCCCAGCCGCGCGAGCAGGGACACGTGCCACTGCCCGCCCCCCCGGATGAGCATGCCGCGGGCGTTGAGCTTGCCGCGATCGCCCGGAGGCTCACCGCCCCGCCCGCCCGGATGTCGTCGATCACCGGCGCCAAGTCCCGCGCATGCGCGCATGCCGGTCGGCGTTGCGTGCGATGGTCGCCCGGAGCGGTGCACCGCCCTTGCCAGCCCGCCTGAGCGCCTACGCGCCGTTGGGGTTGTCGAACCGCACACCGCGGCTCATGGCTACGGCCAGCGCCTCCTTGGTCCGCCTGGAGATCGCTTCCCGCTCCTGCTGCGCGACCAGCGCCGTGATGCCCACCGGCAGGTCAATTGGCCTCCGGCAGGTCGACCGCGGCGAACCTCACTCCGCTGTCGCGGAGCGTCAGCAGGACCGCGGCGTTGCGCGACAGCCGATCGAGCTTGGCAATGACGAGCGTGTGGGAGTTGGCGAATGGTCGTCTGTCGTCATTCTACCGGCCGCAGATCAAGCGCTGCGATAAGCGGTGAGCCTGGCGCGAGTTCACGCAGCACAAGCGTGCCAGCAGCAAGCTCGTAGGTGGCGACGATCTGTCCGTTGATGACGACCCCGCCCCGATCTGTCAAACTGATGCCATGCCGGCGGCAGACCGTGCCGACCCTGCGCGGCGACCAGTCGCGGTTGGAAGCGAAAACGTGGTCACCAGCAGGACCTCCCCTAACCTTGCGATTTATCCGCGATCACCGGCCGCTGCGTTAAGCGAGGCGGAACCAATACGGCTAAAGGCTATCGGGCCGGTCCCCCGGCGTGGATCAACCTGCCCCTCGCGCGGTCAGTGCCGGCCCGCTTAGGTGATGGTGGCGTCTTGTCGATCACCCCCGCCAAAAGGTGGCGGTGAAGAGGACGTAGGCGGTCATGATCTCCAGGCGGCCCACAAGCATGAGGAAGGAACAGACCCATTTGGCGGGCTCGGGGAGTGGTGCGTAGGTGCCGGCGGGGCCGAGCACCGGGCCGAGGCCGGGGCCGACGTTAGTAATCGAGGCGGCGGCGCCGGTGATGGCGCTCACCGGGTCGACATCGAGCAGGACCAGCGCCACGGCGCCACCACCGAGAGTGAGAAAGAAGAGCATGAAAAAGGCGATCACCGAGTCCATCACGTCGTCCGGAACCGCGACGCCCTGGAAGCGCGGGGTGAAGACAACGTTCGGGCTGTGCAGTCGACGGACCTCGCCGGAGACGGCTCCAAGCAGGAGCTGGTAGCGGAAGACCTTCGGCCCGCCGCTGGTGGAGCCCGAACAGCCGCAGATCATCATGGCACAGAAGAAGATCACGTCGGCCATCGGCCCCCAAAGCGAATAGTCGGTGGCGGCAAAGCCGGTGGTGGTGATGACCGAGGCGAGGCTGAACAGCACCTCGCGCAGGGTGCTGACGCTGAGGGAAGCGGAGGCGAGGAGCCGCGCCGCCAGGAGGGCAGCAGCGAGGCAGAGGTAGACAGCAAGGAAGGCGCGGATTTGGCTGTCGCGGAAGAGCGCCTGCGGCTCGCCGCGGGCGAGCTGAACGAAGCGGCTGAAGGACATCGCGCCCAGCAGCATGAAGACGGTGGCCACCCACTGAACTGCCGGGGAAAAGCCGGCGAACGAATTGTCATGGTTGGCCATGCCGCCGGTGGCGACGGTGGAGAAGCCGTGCGAGATAGCATCGAACCCGGGCATTCCGACCCAAAGATAGGCGAGGGTGCAGGCGACGGTCAGCGCTAGGTAGACGTAGCCGATCGAGACAACGATCGACTTGGCCTCGGGCATGATCTTGCCCAGGGTGTTGAAATCGGCGCTCCTCAGCATCTGCATGCCGCCGATGTTGAGGATCGGGAGCAGGATCATGGCGAGGAGGATCACGCCGATCCCGCCCACCCAGGTCACCATGCACCGCCAGAGGAGTGCGCCCTGCGGCAGGTCGTCGATGCCGATGATGATAGTGGAGCCGGTGGTGTAAGGGCCGACGTGAACTCGAAGTAGGCGTCGGTGAAGTCGAGGTGCGGGGCGCCGAACATGAGCGGGAGGCCGGCGAAGGCGGGGAAGACCGCCCAGGAGCCGGAGGTGAGCAGGAAGCCTTGGCGGAGGCTGAGGGTAACCTGGCGGGTGTCGGCGCAGGCGAGCGCCACCGACGCGCCGATCAGCATGGAGAGAACGGAGGCCAAAGCAAAGGCGCGAGCATTGGCGTCGCCGTTGGCGAAGTCGACGAAGAAGGGGACCAGCATCAAGCCGCCGAGGCCGAGGATCAGCCACCCGACAATGTAGCCGACGGGGCGGATGTCGATCATGGCAGGCGTCATCCCAGACGCAGAGCCGCGATAAGAGTGTGCACCAACAAGGGTGTCAAGGCGGCCGAGTTCGCTTGACCGGCGGAAGGCCGAGCGCCGGTTGCGTCGATGCCCAGAACCGCCGCCGGCCGTCCAGCCGTTTCATCACCGTCGAGACATGCTTGCGGAACGCCGCGGCCAACTCTCGGCAACCGGGCTCCCCACGCCAGGGATACGGGCCGGTGTCAACGCCCGTTGTCCGCGCTCGGTCTGCTCCTCGCGATCTCCTCGAGACTTTAAGGCCAGGTGTCACTCCGCTGCGGAGGTCAAGTTCGGTCAATGTCTCCCTGCGTTTACAATTGGCGAACTTAATCTCAAGCAAACTGTCGCCCTTGCGGCCAGGAAGCGTCCCGGCTAGCTAGAGCTCACCATGACAAGCATGAGGAAGCTATCAGAGATGACCCCAGAACCGAGCACTGGCCGTGTCGAACTTCTCGAGAAAGCGGTCGAAATCGTCTCCTCCCATGTTTCGAACAACGCGGTTTCTCCGGAGGAGCTGCCCGATCTCATCGCCTCCGTCTTCAGCAAGCTGACGACTCTCGTCGCGGACGCCGAGCCGGAGGCGGCCGAGCTGGTCCCGGCAGTTCCGGTCCGCCGCTCCGTCACGGAGGACTTCATCATCGGCCTCGAAGACGGGAAGAAGCTGAAGACGCTGAAGCGGCATCTGATGACCGCCTACAACATGACGCCCGAGGAGTATCGGGCGAAGTGGGGCCTGAAGCCAGACTACCCGATGGTTGCGCCGAACTACGCCCTCAAGCGGCAGGAGCTGGCCAAGAAGATCGGTCTGGGACGGAAGCCGCGGATCGTTGAGCCGGCGCCAAAGACCACGGTCAGAAAGCCCCGCACGAAGAAGGCGGCGGCTTAGCCTGTCGGAAGAGCCGCTGTCGGTGCCTATTCGGTCAAGGAGGCTAGGGCGGCTCTGCGATCGGCCGGCTTTAGCTTCAGGAAAAGCGCGCGTGCGTGCTTGATGTCACGATCGGTTCCGGTCGCCGCCGCCTGTCTGAGGGCGACCACGACCGGATCGTCTGGACTCCTTGTCCGTCGTCAGGGTTTTTGGAACGACTGAGCTGACCGAGCATCGGAGGCTCTGGCTCACCTGGTTCAGGTTATGCTGCTCGGCCGTGATGGCTCAAGCGGCGGTTTCGGATGGTCAGTTTCTTGATCTTCTCCCTTGCCTCGAGGATGGCTGCGCTCCGGGCGAAGTAGACGTCGGCGGGGGTCAGGTTGCCGAGGCTCCCGTGGTAGCGGTGGTGGTTGTAGTGGTCGACGAAGTCGGCGACAGCGGCCTCGAGCTGGCCGGGCAGGAAGTAGTTTTCCAGCAGGACGCGGTTCTTTAGGGTCTGATGCCAGCGCTCGATCTTGCCCTGCGTTTGGGGGTGGTTCGGCGCGCCTCGGATGTGGGCGATGCCCTTGCCCTCGAGCCACCGGGCGAGGTCGCCGGCGACATAGGACGCGCCGTTGTCGCTGAGCAGCCGGGGGCGGTGGACAACCTTGGCAGTGTCGCAGCCCGAAGCCGCGAGGGCGAGGTCCAGCGTGTCAGTCACATCGCCGGCGCGCATGGTGGTGCAGAGCTTCCAGGCGACGATGAAGCGGGAGTGGTCGTCGAGGATCGTCGAGAGGTAGAACCAGCCCCAGCCGATGACCTTGAGGTAGGTGAAGTCGGTCTGCCAGAGCTGGTTCGGCGCCGTGGTCTGCTCCGTGAACGCATCGGCGACCCTCATCACGATGAAGGGGGGCTGCTGATCAGGTCGTGCGCCTTGAGCAGGCGGTAGACCTCGTTTCTGGCTCATCTCCACTCCTTGGCGGTTACGATGAGCCAGAAACCCTGCGGTGCTCAATCACCTCAAACCGTCCCATGGGCGCTGACGCCGGACAGATTGACCGAACGGTGCGGCCCGGGCGCCGAGACGGACTGCGACGGCGACACCCTCGCTGGGGGCACCGCCGGGGGCCAGAATGCTCTGAAGGAGTTTCAGCTCGAGTAGGAATTTCTGCGACACGGCGCGGGCAGCACTCGGCACTATCCTCGGTCGAGCTGCCGCCCAAACACGCTCAGATCTGTTAGCTGCTTGTTCATGCGATCGAGTGCGTCCGAAAAGTGCTTGAGGAGATGCGCGCCCTGAATGCTCCAGAACAACGTTTCCTCCGGATTAGGGCCACTGGCTGATAGTCGCACGACATCGCTCTGGCGATCATCCTTCGCGAACCATAGATAGCCACCGAAAGCGTTCGGATGGGCGAACTCGCAAAGGAAATCGTAGTCGTCGCGAGCTGCAGGATAGATCTTCTTCATATCGTCGATCTGATTGAGCACTTGGGTAGCCTTGACCGCCTCGTTCTCTCCGACTTGCGCGAGAAGGCTTTCCTTTCTTGTGGAAAACGTCTTCGCGTGGAGGAATTCATAGATGCGCTTCAGGTCCTGCTCGGTCTCGAGAGGCCGCATCTTAGACGCAAACTTCTTTTCGAAGTGGACGAACGCCGCGACTGTCTCGTAGATCGCCCGTACCATCAGCATCGTGCCCAATCCGTGCCCGGCGAGCCGCAGCGTCTCCGCTCCCTCCACCAGATCGAGGCACCGCCAAAGCTGGTCCTGGCAATAGGTCCGCGCCTTGTTCGACACGCGAAATCCGTGCGGAGGTTCCTGCATGTCGATGCGGCGTTCACATCCGCGACGGCTGCGGGCGAGCAGACTTCCCTTGGGACTGTCGCGGGGTCGAACAGGGGCATGGCGACCTCGGAACTTTAGACCGTAGCCTACACGACCTGTTGTTGCTACCGTCGCGCTCACGCGCAATTCTCAATCCCAGATTCCAGTGACCCCTGGATGACCAAAGGGGGTCACGTCACGTGTCGGAAGGCTTTGCAACACGGAACGGGCGCGATATTCGCGTCCGTTCCGGCCTGAGCCTTTGATATCTTGACAGAATATTTGGTTGCGGGGGTGGGATTTGGCTTTGACCGAACCGCTGGCTATGTCCAAGGGACATTGACTAAGTCGACGGCATCCTCGGGGCTGCGGCATAGCGCATAGCGGCCGCCGGCGCGGCGGGTCGAGGTCTACCCCGGAGGCCCGCGGCAGCCCGGTCACCGCCGCGACGGCGGTGAGCGAGAAGCTACGCGCCTGCAGAAGGGGAGGGCCAGGAAGTTCGGCCGAAGGCCATGGCGTCGTGATGGTGGACGGTGGAAATTGCAAAACACACGAGGTTTCTTCGGGGGCTGTTCCGGCCAAATAGAGTCATTGCCATTTGCCTAGGACCGCTAAGCATGCCTTTCATCGCCGAACGGATCGTCCCACACCGAATTTCCCTCGATACTTGTGCATTCCAGGCGGTCGCGGACTGCGGCGGATACGTCTTCGGTGAAGACCCCTGTCCTGGGATTGAGGATTTCCGGTCTGGCGAGGTGCCGCAGGTTATCAGGCGGCCAGACGGTCGCGACATCCTCGACAGTCTGAAAGCCATTTTCGCATTCAACCACCGCGCCAACTTCGACTGGATCGTAGCACCGTCTTCACTTGCCGAGATCGATGCCGCGGGGGATCCTTCGAGGAGCAGATATGCTCGAGACATCATAGATCACTCCGACATCTGCTTGGCTGAAGACCCCCCTTCAGATGCGGCCAAGACTATGGCGGAGCTCCTAGCCGGGCCGACCTTTCACAAGAAGATTAGCTACAAAGACCGCCAGCTCCTGGTGGATGCCGCCGCAGCCGATTGCGATCATTTCCTCACTATTGAAAAGCGCCTGCCAAAGCAGGCCCCGGTCGTCCTGCGGCACATCCCGCTCGTCATTTGTTCGCCGATGGACTTCTGGAAGAAGCTCGCACCCCATATCCGCGGGCTTTGAAGCAACTGCTGGCTGCTTTGACATTTCCGGTAAGGGGCTGGCCCCCGTCACGTCACACGCCGGGCAAGGGAGAGCAGCGGACACGTAATCGTAAATAGAGCGATGCACTGGTGGATGATCGAGAACGCACATGCAAAGCCGCAGTGTGGCATACGCAAAACTCTTAACATCGTCATAGGTGCGGCGCGACAGCCGCGCTGCAGCATAATCGTGGGACAATTGAGGGCACTGCAACTCGCGACTAAGTCGTATCGCATCGCGAGCAATGTCGCGGAGCGCCGATTTTTGGATGACGTGCGGTGGATAAGGACCCGAAAAGCCACCCGTTCAACCGACCGATGGCAAGATTTGGGCAACGGCCTTGCGGCAAAACCTAAAAAGAGGCCGGAGATCAATGACTTACCCTTGCCTCCCCGGCCCAAGTTTAGGGAGGAAACGCCCGTAGGGCGTGTGTGGTGCGAGGCACCACGGGCACGACTCCATGCTGCATCGCAGCGGGATCAAGCCTGCGTGTCAGATTTAAGCCATGCCAATGGCTTGTTGGGCGGCCACGGCACCTGCCGTATCTAAGAAGCAACACGCTGCGGCGCAACATCGGAAAAACGGCGCCCCACACGGGCGCCGACACAAGCGACCGGGTGCCCGGGCCGGGATCAGGCTTCATACTTGAAGGAAAGCGAGACGCGCGTGCGGAACGCCACGACTTTCCCGTTCTCGACCTTCATGTCCATCTTGGTCACCTCGGCCACCCGCAGGTCGCGTAGCGAGCCCGCAGCCGCCTCGACGGCGTTCCGTCCCGCCTCCGCCCAGGATTTCTCGCTCACGCCGACAACCTCGACGATCTTATAGACGCCTTCCACCATCAGGACCTCCGCTGACTTCCAGTTGCTCCAAACCGAACGCCGGTCGGCTCCCCGAACGACGACGCTACGACCGATCAAGCCATCTCACGGTCCATCTCCAGGACTACCTCACCGGAGACTGGGTCGGTCACGCCGAGATCACTGCCGAGGTCCTCGAGCATCTCGCGGCTGCGATCGAGCGTCTCGATCATCTTCGGCCGTGCCGCGACGATCGCATCCATGCTGTCCCACTCGCCGATCAGGCAGAAGTCGCGATCGCCGGTCTGGATGATGGCGACGGACTTCATGCCAGGGAAAGTATCTCGGCCGATGGCGCGGTGCACCTCGAGGTAGTCCTCGTTCCGCCCCGGCTTCACGCGCATGCGCACCACGTTGTAGGCTGTCATGGTTCCACCCTCCCCAGAAGCATCGCCCGGGCGTAGGAACCTGGCCAAGCCGCCAGCTCCAGGCGCCGACCTCGACCTGCCGGGCGATCCGGCCGGCATGGGAAGGGTAGCACTGTTGGACGCGTCGCGTCTCTCTCACTCTCCTGCGCAGGCTTCGTTGGCGAAGAGCCATCGGCGAGGCGACTGGAACTGAGTTCACGATTCACGGAGAGATCACCATCCTTGGCTTGCGCGACTGGAGTCGCCGCAACCGAAAGGCCCGCGTCGAGCTCGATCGAGGACCGCGCTTTGACCGCTCTTTCATGGCGATCTGCGCCGCCGTCGATGGAATCGGTATTTGCCTCGACAGCATGCTGCTCGCCGAGCAGGAACTCCGCAGCGGCAGGCTTGTCGTGCTGTTCCCCGAGACCGCCATGAGTGTGCGGGGACATGGCTTCGTGACGTTGCGGTCCAAGGCCGACACGCCAAGGTCAGGGATTTCCGGGCATGGCTCTTCGCGGAGTTGGAGCAGACGAAATCTTGGTGGGAGGAGGCCGGAGACGGCCGTAGTGGGCGGCGCGCGACGCCGGAGGACGCAAATTTTGTTTCATAGGCTCACTGAGCGATTTCTTCTGAGCGGCGAAATGTCGGAACCTCGGAGTGTCTACTCACCAATCGCGGATCGCGAGGGAAATTGCCGCTTCCTTGCGATGCACGAAGAGGAGATCACGCCTTGCGCCTATTGTCAGTCATCATACAAATTGGTACAAAGGGAGGAGAATCACCGTCGAGCGGGAGGAAGCAGCGGAAATGCGTATCGACGAAGTGTCGGCTCAAGTCTTCAAGACCACGACCCGGCGGCACGCGGACACCGCCGGTCACGCGCATCCGGGGCCTGAGCATCAGGTCGAGATGGCGATCCTCACCGTTCGCGCCGACACCGGCGCGGAGGGCTACTGTTTCTCGCCGCCGCAGATCGTGCGCGAGCACGTGCTCGAGAAGTTCGTTCGGAAGGTGCTGATCGGCGCTGACCCGTTCGACCGGGAGAAGCTCTGGCAGGAGCTGGCGCATTGGCAGCGGGGTAGCGCTGCGCAGCTGACGGACCGAACGCTGGCCATCGTCGACTGCGCGCTTGTGGGACCTGGCGGGGCGGGCGCTGAACCAGCCGGTGCACAAGCTGATCGGGGCGTACCGGGACAAGGTGCCGGCCTACGGGTCGATCATGTGCGGAGACGAGCTCGAGGGCGGGCTGGCGACGCCGGACGACTACGGGCGCTTCTGCGAGAAGCTTGTCGCCCGCGGCTACAAGGGGATCAAGCTCCACACCTGGATGCCTCCGGTCAGCTGGGCGCCGGACGTGAAGATGGACCTCAAGGCGTGCGCCGCGGCGCGCGAGGCGGTGGGGCCGGACATCCATCTGATGATCGACGCCTTCCATTGGTACAGCCGCACCGAGGCGCTGGAGCTCGGGCGTGGGCTCGAGAAGCTCGGGTTCGCGTGGATCGAGGAGCCGCTCGACGAGCAGAGCATGTCGGCCTACGCGTGGCTGGCGAAGAACCTTGACATCCCGGTGCTGGGGCCCGAGAGCGCGGCTGGCAAGCACTACGCCCGGGCGGAATGGATCAAGGCCGGTGCCTGCGACATTCTGCGGACCGGCGTACATGACGTCGGCGGGATCACCCCGGCACTGAAGTCGATGCGGCTGGCGGAAAGCTTCGGGATGAGCTGCGAGGTGCATGGCAACGGGGCGGAGAACCTGATCGTCACGGCCGTCTCGAAAAATTGCCGCTGGTACGAGCGGGGCTTGCTGCACCCGTTCCTCGAGTATGACGACGGGTTCGACTACCTGAACCAGCTCGCCGATCCGATGGACGCGGACGGGTTCGTCCATCTGTCGGTCCGGCCGGGCCTCGGGCTCGACATCAACTTCGACTTCATCACCCAAAATCCCGTCGCCTGACGCGGCGCTTCCTTCGAAAGGACTGACTCGTGAACCAGATTCCGCGATCGCCTGCGCGCGCCTTCTCTCCGGTGGAGCTCAGGGAGGTGCTGTCCTCCGGGCTGATGTCGTTTCCGCTGACCGACTTCGACAAGGACGGCGACTTCCACGAACCCGGCTACCGCGACCGGCTCGAGTGGCTGATGCCCTACGGGGCGACCGTTCTCTTTGCCGCGGGCGGAACTGGCGAGGTCTTCTCGATGACGCCGGCCGAGCACGCCCGTGTCACCCAGGTCGCGGTCGAGACCTGCGGATCGGATACGCCGATCATCGCGGGCGCAGGCTATGGCACGCGGCTCGCCATCGAGATGGCGCAGGCGGCGGAGAAGGCCGGGGCCGCGGGATCCTCCTGATGCCGCACTACCTGACCGAGGCGAGCCAGAAGGGGCTCGCGGCGCATATCGAGGCGGTCTGCAAGGCGATCAAGATCGGCGTCATCGTCTACAACCGCAACGTCTGCAAGCTCGAGGCGGAGACGGTGGCGCGGCTCGCCGAGCGGAACGCTAACCTGATCGGGTTCAAGGACGGGGTCGGCGACATCGAGGCGGTGATGGCGGTGCGGAACCTGCTCGGGGACCGGCTGAGCTATCTTGGCGGGCTGCCGACGGCGGAGGTGTACGCCGAGGCCTACAACGCGGCAGGCTTCCCGGTCTATTCGTCGGCGGTGTTCAACTTCATCCCGAAGACGGCGATGGAGTTCTACGAGGCGGTGCGGGCCGGGAACCGGGCGACCACCCAGCGGCTGCTGAAGGACTTCTTCTTCCCCTACCTCGCGATCCGGAACCGGTCGGCCGGCTATGCAGTGTCGATCGTAAAGGCCGGGGCGAAGCTCGTCGGGCATGGCGCCGGTCCGGTGCGGCCGCCGTTGACCGACCTGACCGAGGCCGAGGAGCAGGATCTGGCCGCCCTGATCGGCAAGCTTGGCCCGCAGTAAGGCGGGAAATCCGGGAATCGCACGCGTGCAATTCCCGCCATCCCCCTGATATGGAACGGATTCATGAAAATTAATCCCCGCCCACCGGTCGATGCGGGCCATCGGCGTCACCCGGACGGTTCTGGCCGAGAGCCCCGAGATCATGCTGGTCGAGTTCGCCTTCGCCGATGGCGGCGAGGGGCTGCCGCATGCGCACCCGCACGTGCAGTCGACCTTCGTCAAGGCCGGCCGCTACCGCTTCACCGTCGGCGACGAGACCTTCGAGGTCGGTCCGGGCGACGCCTTCGTGGTGCCCGTCGGGCGTCACCCACGGCTGCAAGCTCCTCGAGGGGCCGGGCGTCCTTCTCGACACCTTCACCCCCCGCAGGGACGATTTCCTCTGATGCTGACCGTCGAGACCCGCCACGCCATCGACCCCGCCACCGCCCGCGGCTTCGACACCGACGCGCTGCGCAAGCACTTCCACGTCGGGGGCATCTTCGTGCCCGGCGAGATCCGGCTGATCTACACCCACTACGACCGGATGATCGTCGGCGGCGCGGTGCCGGACGGCGCGGCCCTGACGCTCGACCGCGTCGCCGAGGCCGGGACGCCCTCGCTCCTCGACCGGCGCGAGCTCGTCGTCGTCAACATCGGCGGCGACGGCACCGTCGAGGCGGCGGGCGAGACGCACGCGATGGTCAAGGGCGACATGCTCTACCTCGGCATGGGCTCGGGCCCGGTCACCTTCGCCGGCGCCGGCCGCTTCTACCTCCTGTCGGCTCCGGCGCACGCCACCCACCCGACCCGGCTGATCCGGATCGCCGAGGCGGCGACCGTGACGCTCGGCTCGGCGGAGGCCTCGAACGCCCGCACCATCTACCAGTTCGTGCACCCGGACGTGATGAAGGCCTGCCAGCTCGTCGTCGGCATGACCAAGCTCGAGCCGGGCTCGGTCTGGAACACCATGCCGGCGCACGTCCACGACCGGCGGATGGAGGCCTACCTCTACATCGACCTCGCCGAGAGCGCGCGGGCGATCCACCTGATGGGCGAACCGAACGAGACCCGGCACCTGGTGCTGAGGAACGAGGAGGGCGCGATCTCGCCGCCCTGGTCGATCCACGCCGGCGCCGGCACCTCGGCCTACGCCTTCATCTGGGCGATGGCCGGCGACAACGTCGACTACAAGGACGTCGAGATGGTGGCGATGGGCGATCTGCGATGAGCGACCCCTTCCGCCTCGACGGCAAGGTCGCGCTCGTCACCGGCGCCAACACCGGCATCGGCCAGGCGATCGCGATCGGCCTCGCCCGCGCCGGGGCCGAGGTGATCGCCGCCGGACGCTCGTCGCTCGACCAGACCCTCGACCTGATCGCCGCCGAGGGGCTGAAGGGCCGGCCGTTCCGGCTCGCGCTCGACGAGCCGGCGGCCGCGGCGCAGACGCTCTCGACCCTCGGTCCGCTCGACATCCTCGTCAACAACGCCGGCATCATCCGCCGGGCCGACGCGGTCGACTTCAGCGAGGCCGACTGGGACGACGTGATCGACGTCAACCTGAAGGCGGTGTTCTTCCTCTCGCCAGGCCTTCGCCCGGGCCGCCTTCGCGCGCGGGGCGGGCGGCGCGATCGTCAACATCGCCTCGCTGCTCGCCTTCCAGGGCGGCATCCGCATCCCGTCCTACACCGCGGCCAAGCACGGCGTCGCCGGGCTGACCAAGCTGCTCGCCAACGAGTGGGCGGCGAAGGGCATCAACGTCAACGCCGATTGCGCCCGGCTACATCGAGACCAACAACACCGAGGCGCTGCGCGCCGACCCGGCGCGCAACAAGGCGATCCTCGACCGCATCCCGGCCGGCCGCTGGGGCGAGCCCGAGGACATCGCCGGGGCCGCCGTCTTCCTCGCCTCGCCGGCCGCGAAGTACGTCCACGGCACGATCCTGCCGGTCGACGGAGGCTGGCTTGCCCGCTGACAAGCGAATCGCTTGCGCGTCATGATGTAATATGTCATACAAGTTAACGAAGTCGACTGAACACGATCGACCACACTGGAGGAATATCCTGATGACGCTTTCCGTCCGTGCCTTCACCCTCGCCGCGCTGCTTTCGACCGCGGCGATCCCCGCCCTCGCCGAGACGCCGGACGACCAGCTGGTCGTCGGCTTCTCGATGACCAACGTGCTGACGCTCGATCCGGCGGCGATCACCGGCCGCGAGCCGGTGCAGATCCTCGCCAACGTCTACGACGGCCTCGTCTCCCTCGACGCCAGTCGACCGGGCCAAGGTGAACCCGGACCTCGCCGAGAGCTGGGAGATCGCGCCCGACGGCAAGAGCATCACCTTCCACCTGCGCGAGGGCGCGACCTTCGCCTCGGGCAACCCGGTGACGGCCGAGGACGTGGTCTGGTCGCTGAACCGGCTGATGACGCTGAACCTGGCGCAGGCCTCGTTCCTGAAGACCCACGGCTTCAGCGCCGAGAACGCCGCCGCGAGCTTCACCGCGCCGGACGCGAAGACCGTCGTCGTCACGCTGCCGAAGCCGGTCGACCCGCAGGTGATCGTGCAGACGCTCGGCATCGTCGGGCCGGGATCGGTGCTCGACAGCAAGCTCGTGATGGAGAACGAGAAGGACGGCGACCTCGGCGCCGACTGGCTCAACACCAACTCGGCCGGCTCGGGCATGTTCGGCTTCGAGGGCTGGAAGGCCAACGACCGGGTGATCCTGACCCGCAACGACGAGTTCTGGGGCGAGCCGAGCGCGATGAAGCGCATCATCATGCGCCACATCCCGGAGTTGCAGAACCAGCGGCTGATGCTGGAGAAGGGCGACATCGACATCGGCTTCTCGCTGGCCGGGCCGGACCTCAAGGCGCTCTCCGAGGAGGAGGGGGTCGAGGTGATCTCGCAGCCGGGCAGCGGTTACTACTATCTCGCGGTCAGCATGAAGGACGAGCGCTTCGCCAACCCGAAGGTCCGCGAGGCGCTGCGCTACCTGATCGACTACCAGGGGATCAACGCGGCGATCATGCCCTACTACGGGCAGGAGCATCAGCGGCCGATCGCCACCGGCTTCCTCGGCGAGCTGCCCGATCCGGGCTACACGCTCGACGTCGAGAAGGCGAAGGCGCTGCTGGCCGAGGCCGGCTATCCGGACGGCTTCAAGGTGACGCTGCGGGCGCTCGCCGACGCGCCGTTCATGAGCGCCGCGACCGCGATCCAGGCGACGCTGGCGCAGGCCGGCATCGAGGCCGAGATCATCTCGGGCTCGGGCGAGCAGATCTACGGCGCGATGCGCGAGCGGAACTTCGAGCTGCTGGTCGGCCGCGGCGGCGGCGGGCAGCTGCCGCACCCGGACTCGAACCTGCGGGCGCTGGTCTACAACCCGGACAACAGCGACGAGGCGAAGCTGACCAACTTCCAGGGCTGGCGGACCTCGTTCTTCGACCCGGAGCTCAACGCCCAGATCGACGCGGCGCTGGTCGAGACCGACCCGGCGAAGCAGGCGGCGATGTACGAGGACATCCAGGAGCGGATCGAGGAGGTGGTGCCGTCGATCCAGCCCTTCTCCGAGGTGCTCGACTTGGTCGCCTACCGCGCCGACCTCGAGGGGTTCGCGCTGAACCCGTCCTGGGGCACCGACCTCGGCGCCATCACCAAGGCGCGCTGACGCTCGAGGGCGCGCCCTCCGGGCGCGCGCCCGTCCAACGGCTTCGGGAGATGATGCGATGCGACTGACCTCCGCGGGCCTTGACGGCCTTCGCCCGGCAGGCCGGGACGATCCTCGTCACGCTGATCGGGCTTCTCGTCCTCACCTTCGCGATCGGGCGGCTGATGCCGGTCGACCCGGTGCGGGCGATCGTCGGCGAGGAGGCCGACCCGGCGACCTACCAGCAGGTCTACGAGGAGCTGGGGATGGACCAGCCGGTCTACGTGCAGTTCGCCCGCTACCTCGGCGACACGCTGCGCGGCGACTTCGGGACGTCGCTCCGGACCGGGCAGCCGGTGGCCGAGGACATCGCGGCGGTGATGCCGGCGACGATCGAGCTCGCGACCTTCGCGATCCTGCTCGGCGCCGGGCTCGGCATTCCGCTCGGGGTCTGGGCGGCGGTGCGGAAGAACAGGCCGACCGACCACATCGTGCGGGTGGTGACGCTGCTCGGGCATTCGATGCCGATCTTCTGGACCGGCATGATCGGGCTGATCGTCTTCTACGCCTGGCTCGGCTGGGTCGGCGGCGGCGGGCGGGTCAGCGACTTCTACGACGGGATGGTCGATCCGGTGACCGGGTTCCTGCTGATCGACTCAGCGCTCGCCGGGCGACTGGGACGTGTTCTGGGACGCGGTCAACCACCTGATCCTGCCGGCGTCGATCCTCGGGCTCGCCTCGCTCGCCTACATCACCCGGATGACGCGGAGCTTCATGCTCGACCAGCTGAACCAGGAATACATCACCACGGCGCGGGTGAAGGGGCTGTCGTTCGGGCGGACGATCTGGGGGCACGCCTTCGCCAACATCCGGGTGCAGCTCGTGACCATCGTGGCGCTGGCCTACGGCGGGCTGCTCGGAGGGCGCGGTGCTGATCGAGACGGTGTTCTCCTGGCCGGGGTTCGGCCAGTACATGACCAACAACATGCTGACCGGCGACATGAACGCGGTGATGACCTGCGTGCTGCTGGTCGGCGTGATCTTCATCACCCTGAACCTGCTCTCCGACCTGCTCTACAAGGTCTTCGACCCGAGGACGCGATGACAGCCGTGACCATGCAACCCGCCTCCTCCCCCCGCCTCGCCGGCCTGCGCTCGGGCGCCGACTATCTCGGCACCGTCGTTCGGCACCTGGCGGGGAACCCCTCGTCGGCCTTCGGGCTGGTGGTGATCACCGTGCTGATCGTGATGGCGGTGTTCGCGCCGCTGATCGCGACGCAGGACCCCTACCTGCAGAACCTGTCGGCGGTGCTGCAGCCGCCGAGCGGCGCCCACTTCTTCGGCACCGACGAGGTCGGGCGCGACGTGTTCAGCCGGATCGTCTACGGCTCGCGGATCACGCTGACCATCATCGCGCTGGTCGCGGTCATCGTCGGGCCGATCGGGCTCGCGGTCGGGACGCTCGCCGGCTACTTCGGCGGCTGGTTCGACACGGTGCTGATGCGGATCACCGACATCTTCCTGTCGTTCCCGTCGCTGATCCTGTCGCTCGCCTTCGTGGCGGCGCTCGGGGCCGGGCTCGAGAACGCCATCGTCGCGATCGCGCTGACCTCGTGGCCGCCGATCGCGCGGCTGGCGCGGGCCGAGACGCTGACGCTGCGGAACGCGGACTACGTCTCGGCGGCGAAGCTGCAGGGGGCCTCGAGCGGGCGGATCATCTGGAAGTCGATCGTGCCGATGTGCATGCCCTCGGTGCTGGTGCGGCTGACGCTGTCGATGGCGTCGGTGATCCTGACCGCGGCCGGCCTCGGCTTCCTCGGGCTCGGCGCGCAGCCGCCGCTGCCGGAGTGGGGCGCGATGATCGCGATCGGGCGGCGCTACATGCTCGAGAGCTGGTGGCTGGTGGCCTTTCCGGGCGCGGCGATCCTCTGCGTCAGCCTCGCCTTCAACCTGATCGGCGACGGCCTGCGCGATGCGCTCGATCCCAAGCAGCGGAAGGGGCGGCACTGATGGAAACGCTGATGGATGTGCGGAACCTCTGCGTCACCTACGGCCGCGGGGCCTCGGCGATGCAGGCGGTGCGGAACGTCTCCTTCACCCTCGGCCGCGAGCGGCTCGGGATCGTCGGTGAGAGCGGATCGGGGAAGTCGACGATCGGGCGGGCGCTCTTGAAGCTGCTGCCGACCGCGACGATCACCGCCGACCGCATGGACTTCATGGGCACCGACCTGATCCGGCGCCTCGGAGCGGCGGATGCTCGACATCCGCGGCGCGCGGATCTCGATGATCCTGCAGGACCCGAAGTTCTCGCTGAACCCGGTGCAGCGCGTCGGCGACCAGATCGCCGAGGCCTATGCGGTGCACCATCGCGGGGCAGCGGCGCGAGGCGCGCGAGAAGGCGCTGGAGATGCTGGAGGCGGTGCAGATCCGCGACCCCGAGCGGGTCTACCGGCTCTATCCGCACGAGATCTCGGGCGGCATGGGCCAGCGGGTGATGATCGCGATGATGCTGGTGCCGGAGCCGGAGGTGATCATCGCCGACGAGCCGACCTCGGCGCTCGACGTCACGGTGCGGATGAAGGTGCTCGGCATCCTCGACGCGCTGGTGCGCGAGCGCGGCATCGGGCTGATCATGATCTCCCATGACCTCAACCTCGTCCGCAACTTCTGCGACCGCGTGCTGATCATGTACGCGGGCCAGGTGGTCGAGGCGCTGCCGGCGGCGGAGCTCGGGAACGCCCGCCACGACTACACGCGCGGCCTCATCGCCGCGCAGCCGCACATCGGCGGGAGCCGCGCGCCGCTGGCGGTGCTGCGGCGGGAGGAGAGCTGGAAGCGACCGCTTGCGGAGGTTAACGCATGAGCGACATCACGATCGACGGCCTGACCATCACCCTCGGCCTCGGCGACGAGGCCCGGAAGATCCTCGACGACGTCAGCTTCTCGGTCCGCTCGGGCCAGAGCTTCGGCCTCGTCGGCGAGTTCGGGCTCGGGCAAGTCGACGATCCTGAAGTGCATCGGGCTGCTGTTCAACGCCTGGACCGGCCGGATCGAGATCGGCGGCAAGTCGGTGCGCGAGACCGCGCGCAAGGCCTACTGCCGCGACGTGCAGATGGTGTTCCAGGACCCCTACGGCTCGCTGCATCCGCGGCACTCGATCCGCACCACGCTCGCCGAACCCTTGATCATCCACGGCCTCGACCGGCGAGCGCAGCGGATGGAGCAGGCGATGGTCGACGTCGGCCTGCCGCCGTCCTTCCTCGACCGCTATCCGCACGAGCTCTCGGGCGGTCAGCGGCAGCGCGTGGCGATCGCGCGGGCGCTGGTGCTGGAGCCCTCGGTGCTGCTGCTCGACGAGCCGACCTCGGCGCTCGACGTCTCGGTGCAGGCGGAGGTGCTGAACCTCCTGTCGGACATCCGAGCGCAGCGGAAGCTCACCTACCTGCTGGTGAGCCACGACCTTGCCGTAATAGATCACATGTGCGACCAGTTCGCGATCATGCTGCACGGGCGGATCGTCGAAGTGCTCGACCGCGCGGCGATCCCCGGCAACGACGCGACCGATCCCTATGCACGGGAACTGATCGGCGCGAGCCTCGACTATGACCGGGCTGCGTAGGGAGATGTACTTGGGACGGCCGCCGCGACAGTCGCTGACCTCGATGCTGATCGAGGCCGTCACCGAGCGGATCCATTCCGGCCAGTACAAGCGCGGCGACCAGTTGCCGACCGAGAAGGACATGATCGAGGAGTTCGGCGTCAGCCGCACCGTGGTGCGCGAGGCGATCTCGAACCTGAAGGCCAGCGGTCTCGTCTCCACCCGCCAGGGCAAGGGCGCCTTCGTGCTGGACGAGGGGGTGCCGTCGTTCCGCATCTCCGAGGACAAGCTCGCTCTCGCCGAAGATCTGCTCGAGGCGCTGGAGGTTCGCATCGCCATCGAGTCGGAGGCTGCAGCCCTGGCCGCGCGGCGTCGGACGACCGAACAGCTCGCGGCGATCTGGGCCGCCTGTGAGGCGATGGACGCGGCGCTCCGGAAGGGCGAGGAGACGGTCGCCCTGGACATCGCCTTTCACCGGTCGATCGCCGAGGCCACCGGCAATCGGCATTTCGTCGGGCTGTTCAACTATCTTGGGGAAGTGCTGATGACGCGGGCGCGGCTATCGGTGTCGGGCGCTCAGCTGTCGACGAATCCCCCTGACGCCAAGACGCTGCGGGAGTTTCAGGCCCGGATCAGCTCGGATCACCGCATGATCGTGGAGGCTATCGCAGCCGGGGATAGCGACGGGGCGCGAGCGGCGCTGCGGATGCATCTCGGCGGCAGTCGCGATCGTCTGGCGGCCCGCCTCCGAGCCTGAACTCCTTCTCGATCGATCGTGAGGACATACCGGACTTCCTCGATCGGTTGCGCGACGAGCCGTGCTCCTCCCACGCCTTTCGCCGGGTGGAGCGGCGCGTTCGAGGACTGGCGCAGTGCGGGACTCGAGTTGCTACGTGGCGCGGTTGGATCGGCGCTCGACGGCGAGGCAGCCGTCGAAGAAGTCAGCCGGAGCGAGACCGGCGGCGTGCTGCGGCACCGTCTCCGCGCGGTCTTCTCGACCGGGGCCGCAACCGAGGCGCTGATGATGCTGCCGCCCAGCGCCGGGCCGCATCGGGGGTGCTGCTGCTGCACGACCACGGGTCGGAGTTCGCGATCGGAAAGGAAAAGGTCCTCACTCCGTGGGACGACCCGCCGCTCGCGGCGCAAGCTGCCGCCTGGCAGGAGCGGCTCTACGACGGGGTCTCGCTCGGCGAGGCGCTGCGGGCCCGCGGCTTCGCTGTGATCTGGGTCCCAGGGCAACGGCTACGTGGCGCAGCAGGCGCTCGCCGCCAATCTGATGCAGTTCGGCCTGACTCTGGCGGGCGTCATCGCCGCCGAGGACGCGTCGCTGGTGCGCTGGCTGGCGCGGCATCCAGCGGTGGACGCGCGCCGGGTCGGGGCCTCGACTTTTCCTTCGGCGGCTACCGCGCCTGGCAGCCGGCAACGCTTTGTCCAGAGGTGGCCGCCCGGGTGGTTCCGAGTTGGATGGGCCGGCTCAGCGACCTGATGCGGTCGGGTGGCAATCAGCTGCGCGGCCAGTCCGCTTGCCATGCTGCATCCGGCGCTGGGTGGGCGTCTTGACTATCCCGACGTCGCCGGGCTCGCGGCGCCGAAACCGATGCTGTTCCTGTCGGGCTATAACGACAGGCACTACCCGGCAGAAGTCGCCGAGCCCCCATTCGGTGTGGATCGGCGTGGAATGTTGACCCCCTGAGCGGCGGGAGCGGCGTCCAAAATTGGGCGATTATATACCTTTTGTTTGCAAGGTATATAATCGCCCAAAATTGACCCCCTGTCGCGCGTAGCGCGAACACTGCCCGTCCTTGTTTCAGGACGGGTGGATTGGGGGATGAAGGGCGTGCATACGATCGCGCGGGTGCGCCGCGAGTACTTGGTGCGCGGGCGGTCGATCAAGGAGATCGCGCGCGAGCTGAGCATCTCCCGCAACACGGTGCGCAAGATCCTTCGGTCCGGCGAGACGGAGTTTGTGTACGAGCGGGCGGTTCAGCCGCGGCCGACGCTGGGGTCGTGGCGGGAGGAGTTGGACCGGCTCCTGGCGGTGAACGCGGCACGGACGAGTCGAGAGCGGCTGACGCTGATCCGGATTTTCGAGGAGCTGCGCGGGCTCGGCTATGCGGGCGGCTATGACGCGGTCCGCCGGTACGCGGCCTCATGGCGCCGCGAGCAATCGTCGGCGACCTCGACGGCCTTCGTGCCGCTGAGCTTCGCACCGGGCGAAGCTTACCAGTTCGACTGGAGCCATGAGATCGTGCTGATCAACGGGGTGACCGTCACCGTGAAGGTAGCGCATGTCCGGCTCTGCCACAGCCGGATGATGTTCGTGCGGGCGTATCCGCGCGAGACACAGGAGATGGTGTTCGATGCCCACGACCGGGTATTCGCCTTCTTCAAGGGGGCGTGCACACGCGGGATCTACGACAACATGAAGACGGCGGTCGACGCGATCTTCGTCGGCCGCGAGCGCGCCTACAACCGCCGCTTCCAGCAGATGTGCAGCCACTTCCTCGTGGAACCGGTCGCCTGCACGCCCGCTTCCGGCTGGGAGAAGGGTCAGGTCGAGAACCAGGTCGGCACCGTGCGGCAGCGGTTCTTCTCTCCCCGGGTTCGGGTCAAGAGCTACGTGGAGCTGAACGCCTGCCTCCTGGACCGCTGCATCGCCTGGTCACGGGCTCAGTCGCACCCGGAGGTTCGCGACAAGTCGATCTGGGAGATGTTCGAGGCAGAGCGGCCAAGGCGTTCTGAAGGGCAAATTTCTCGACATTGATCTCTGGGTGGGCGTCGCAGGCCCGACCAATCTCATAGAAAAACCGCTGAAACGCTACGTTCGGATAAGGTGGCTTGGGAACGTATGCCAATACTGCTTGCTTCCAGCCAGAGTTTAGGCGGCTTGATGTCGGATGCACCGCCGACTTGTCATTGTTTAACTCCAACTCGTAGAATGCCGCCGCTTGACGGAGGGCCGCTATAAGGCTCTCGCCCGATTGGCCGTGATCCCCGCCGATCGTATAGTCGTCTATGTATCGAGACGCGTCCTGGCTCGTTAAGTTAAGTCGTTTCCGAAGCTCGATATCGACAGCGGATGCGACGATCTCAGCAATTAGCCTAGACGTACCCGGGCCAACGGGAAGCCCGATGATGGAAACAACGACCTTGCTGGCGGGCTCGGCGACGACCGCCTCTTCGGCGAGAGCGGTGACGACAGCCTAGATGGGGGCGAGGGCAGTGACTGGCTCGAAGGGGGCGCCGGCGACGACCTCTACCTCGTCGACAACCTCGGAGACGTCGTTTTCGAGCAGGCAGGCGGTGGAATTGATGGGGTCGGGGCCGTCGTCGACTTTGCACTTCCCGACGAAGTCGAGGTGCTACGCCTCGGCGGCCTCGCCAATATCGGGGGAACGGGCAACGCGGCGAACCACATCATTGGCGGCAACGACTGGAATAATGTCTTGGCCGGCGGGCTCGGCGACGACCTTCTACTCGGCGAAGCGGGCGACGACACCCTTGACGGTGGCGAAGGCAGCGACAGCCTCGAAGGCGGCGCGGGCGACGATGTATATTCCGTCGACAGGGTCGGCGACGCCGTCGTTGAGGCTGCCGGCAATGGCAATGATCGCGTCGAAAGCGGCGCCACCCACACACTCGCTGCGAACGTCGAGGACCTGACCCTGATCGGCAGCGCGGCGATCGACGCTACCGGCAACACGCTTGCGAACGTGCTGCGCGGCAACAGCGTGGCGAACGTGCTTAACGGCGGCGCGGGAGCCGACCAGATGCTCGGCGGGCTCGGCAACGACACCTACGTCGTGGACAACGCAGGCGACTACGTTCAGGAGGGCGCCGGCGCGGGCACCGACACGGTGCAGAGCAGCGTGACCTACGTGCTAGCCGCCAATATCGAGAACCTCACGCTGGCTGGCGGTGCCGGGGTCAACGCTACCGGCAACACGCTTGCGAACGTGCTGCGCGGCAACAGCGTGGCGAACGTGCTTAACGGCGGCGCGGGAGCCGACCAGATGCTCGGCGGGCTCGGCAACGACACCTACGTCGTGGACAACGCAGGCGACTACGTTCAGGAGGGCGCCGGCGCGGGCACCGACATGGTGCAGAGCAGCGTCGCGCACGTGCTCGCTGTCAACATCGAGAACCTGACCTTGACGGGCACCACGGCGATCAACGGCACCGGCAACGGTGCGGCCAACGTCCTCCGCGGAAACGCGGCTGCCAATGTGCTGGCTGGAGGCGCCGGCAACGACCAGTTACTCGGCGGGCTCGGCGCCGACCGGCTGAGCGGGGGCCTCGGCTCCGACCGGATGACCGGAGGCGCCGCTGCGGACGTGTTCGTGTTTGCCGCGGCCGCCGAGACCGGCCGCGGCGCGGCGCGCGACGCAGTGCTCGATTTCGCTCATGGCATCGACAGGCTCGACCTGCGCGGGATCGACGCGGACAGCCTGCACGCCGGCAACCAGGCCTTCAGCTTTATCGGCGCCCTGGGGTTCTCCGGCGCCGCGGGCCAGTTGCATGTCCAAGCCGGCATCCTGTCCGGCGATCTGAACGGCGACCGCCTCGCCGATTTCGAGATCGCGCTTTCAGGTACACTGACGGCTAGTGACATGCTGCTCTAGGATCGGGGCCTTGGGACGCCGGATGACGGTTGCGGCGATCAGGCCGCGCGCGGGAGGTCCATCCTCTCGCGGCCAAGTTACTCGAGTGGGCCAACCCCGAGCGCCGGCCCCCGCCTCCCTTCAGGGACGCGGCCGGCAACATCACTCACCGGACACCGTACCGGCCAAACGATCCACCAGAGCCTCGACGGCACCGAGTTGCTCGGCGTAGCGGTCGGCCCAGTAGAGATGACCGCCCGACCGCATCGTTGCTACTGCCGGTATCATTTGGTCGCGCGCCCCTCGCGCCATCGTTACGTCAAGGCTGCGCTCAGCCAATATCCGGAGGGCAATCCCCTGATCGCATCTGGCCAGGGCCCAGTCGAGCGGCACGCGTTCACGGGTCCGCTCTTCAAGCGCCGCGCGGAACGCCGACACCGCCTCCTCCAATCGGGCCGTGCCGCTCCCCCGCTCCCCAAGCGCCCGGAGCGCGAGGCCGAGGTTATGCTGGGCCCCCGCCCAGTCGAGCGGCACGCGCTCACGGGTCCATTCCTCAAGGGACGCATGGAGCGCCTCCACCGCCTCCTTGAGGAGCTCTTCGCTCCTCTCCGCCTCCCCGAGCGCACGCAGGGCACCGCCAAGGCCGTTCTGGACCCCCGCCCACTGAAGCGGCGCCTGCTCGCGGAACACCTCGCCGGCGGCGGCTCGGAAGGCGGCCACCGCCTGCCCCAAATCCGCCAGCCCGCCGGACCTCTCGCCAAGGGCCAGGAGTGCATTCCCGAGGTTGCACTGAACCTTGGCCCAAATGTGCGGCTCTCGCTCCCGCGTAATTTCGCGTAGTGCGGAGCGGAAGGTTGTCACTGCCTCCTCCAGCCGCACCGTGGCTCTCTCGCGCTCCCCTAGCCTCGCGAGCGCGATGCCGAGGTTGTTCTGGGAGTGGGCCCAGTCGCGCGGGTCCCCCTCGCGGGTCCGTTCCTCAAGCGCCGCGCGATGTGCCACTACCGCCTCCTCCAACCGCGCCGAGCCGCTTTGCCGCTCACCTAGCGCCTTCAGCGCGACGCCCAGATTATTCTGGATCATGGCCCAGGCGTTCGGTACGCGCTCGCGGGTCCACTCGCCGAGCGCCGCCCGGAAGGTAGTCACAGCCTCCTCCAACCGCGTTGTGTCGCTCTCCAAATCCCCGAGCGCCCAAAGCGCGGTGCCGAGCCCGTTTAGCCCCGCGCCTCGCTGGCCAGCGTCGCGAGCCCAGGTGTGGCTCATCCGGGCGAGCGATACGGCGACCTCAAGGTCGAGTCGGAGACCCTTTTCGCGGCCGCGCTCGAACCAAACGTCCTCCTCCTGCAATATGGCACCGAAAAGGCCAGAAGGGGTCGGGGTATCTAGCATCAGGCGTTTGACGACCTGCCGCGCAGCTCCCTCTGCGTCGTAGCCGAGCAGGTGCTGGTTGATGGCGGCATCGAGCAGTTGCGCCAGCCCAGCTTCGGCCTGATCGACGGCGTCATCGGCGGCGGCGGCGGCCTCGTCGAGGCGGCCTTCGGCGGTTATGGCGGCGAGGCGACGGAGGGTCGCGTCGACGAAGTCGTCGACGTTGCTGCCGGCTTCGCCGCGGGCCTGGGCCTCAGCGGCGTGGTCGACGGCGGCTTCGAGGGCGCGCAGGGCCTCGGCGCGGTCGGTGACGCGTGGGCTGATCTTGCGGGCCATGGCGATCAGGGTGATCTCGGGGACCGTGGTCTGCTTGACCGCGTGCAACTCGCGAACAAGGGCGAGGATTTCGGCGGTCTCGTCCTTGATCGCGGCGCTTGTCTTAAGCGACTCGCGCCAGAGGGCGGGGGCGAGGGCGGCGACGGTGTCGGCCCGGCTCAGCATCACCTGCAGCGTCGATTGTGCGACGGCGCGGAAGAAGGCTTCGGGCAGGGGCGCGGCGGTGAAGTCGCGGGCGTGGTGGCCGGCCTTGATGGCGGTGACCATGCGGTCGGCGGTCAGCGCCGGGTCAAGGTGGGCGGCGGCGAAGGTGGCGGAGTCGGCGAAGGCCTGGGGCGCCACCTGCCAGAAGAGGGCGATGGCGTCGTCGCGGGCGGGACCGGGGTGGGTGAAGTGGCGGGCGTGGTCCTCGGCGGTGTGGGCCATCTCGTTGGCGACGGCGGCGAGGCCGGAGGTACCGAGGGCGGCGTCGAGGGACTTAGCAAGCCCGTCGCGATGTCGGCGAGGGCCTTGAGCAAGTCTGCGGCATAGGCCGAGGTCCCCTGTCGAGGACGCGCAGGCGCAGGCGCAGCCGCTACCAGCGGGCGCAATAGCACCAGATCGGCGCTAGCACGCCGAACCAGCGGGTCTGGGCTAGCTGGAAGGTGGGTGGCAGGTCGTTGATCCAGGCGCCGCCGGTGACGAAGACCAGGCCGCCGCGCAGAATCGACAGCATCCCGAGCGTGACCACGATCGACGGCAGCCGGCCATAGGCGACGAGTGCACCGACCAGGCCGTTGATCGCGGCGCCGATGAAGACCGGCGCGATCCAGGCGAACCAGACCGGGTAGCCGGAGACCGCGAGGGTGCCGGAGATCGTCGCGAGGACCCCGATCAGCGCCCCGACCGACACGTCGATGTGGCCAGTGATGATGATCATCGACATGCCGATCGCGGCGACGGCGATATAGGCGTTGCCGGAGACGATGGTGTTGAGGTTGTTGGCGCCGAGGAAGCGCGGGTTGATCGCCGAGACGATGACGAAGAGCGCGACGATGGCGCAGGCGATGACGATCTCCTGCCCGTAGGCCGAGAAAAGCCGTGCGAGCCCGGAGCGCCGGGCGCGGGGCGTCGCGACGTCAATCGTCATGCGGCGGCCTCTCGGCTCGCGCCTGCCATGGCTGCGCCGACCGTCTCGGGGGTGGCCTCGGCCCGGTCGATGGTCGCAACGAGGCGCCCGCCGTGCATAACGAGCACCCGGTCGCTCATGCCGAGCACCTCGGGCAACTCAGAGGAGATCATCAGAATCGCCAGACCCTGCTGCGCCAGCCGCCCCATCAGCGCGTGGATCTCGGATTTGGCCCCAACGTCGATTCCGCGAGTCGGCTCGTCCATGATCAGGATGCGCGGCGCGGTCTCGAGCCACTTGCCGAGCACGACCTTCTGTTGGTTGCCGCCGGAGAGCTGGGCGACGACCTGCGCCGGGCCGCGGGCGCGGATGCCGAGCTGGCGGATCGAGGCCGCGGCCTGCACCGCCTCGGCGCGGAGGTCGAGGAAGATGCCGCGGGCGATGCGGCGGAGCGACGCCATCGAGACGTTCTGACCGATCGTCATCGGGCGTACCAGCCCCTGCAGGCCGCGGTCCTCGGGCACGTAGGCGATGCCGAGCCGGCGGGCCTGGCGCGGCGAAGCGATCACGACCGGGCTGCCGTCGAGCATGATCGTGCCCGAACTCGCAGGGGTGATGCCGAAGATCGTCAGCGCGAGCTCGGTCCGCCCGGAGCCTACGAGCCCGGCCAGTCCGAGGATCTCGCCGCGGCGCAGCTCGAACGAGATGTCGCGCACCCGGTCGCCGAACGACAGGTTCGACACACGTAGCACGGCTTCGCCGATCTCGGGTTCGGGCTTCGGGAACAGGTGGTCGATCTCGCGGCCGACCATCATCGCGACGAGCGTCTGCTCCCTCACCTCAACGATCGGCCGCGTGCCAATCAGCGCCCCGTCGCGCAGCACGGTGACCCGGTCGGCGATCTCGAAGATTTCGGGCAGCTTGTGACTGACGTAGACGATGCCGACGCCCCGCGCGCGCAGACGCTTCACCACGGCCATCAGCCGCAGCACGTCGGCATCGGCGAGCGCGGCGGTCGGCTCGTCCATGATCAAGAGCTTCGCGTTCTGGCTCAGCGCCTTGGCGATCTCGACCCGCTGGCGATTGGCGACCGAGAGGGTGCTGACCTTCACGTCGACATCGAGGTCGTGGCTATCGAGCGAGTCGAGCAGCTCGCGGGCGGTGCGGCGCATCCGGCCCCAGTCGAGCGTTCCGACCCCGCTCTTCGGCGCATGTCCGAGGAACACGTTCTCCGCGACGGTGAGTTCGGGGAACAGCAGAAGCTCCTGATAGACCGTCGCGATGCCCCCCTGGGTCGCCTCGCGCGGGGTGATCGTGCGGAACTCCTCGTCCCCGACGTGAATCATACCGGAGTCCGGCGCGTGGACACCGGCTATGATCTTGATGAGGGTTGATTTTCCGGCGCCGTTCTCGCCGAGCAGCGCGTGTACTTCGCCGGGCTGGATGTCGAAATCGACATTCTTCAGCACGCGCACCCCGGCGAAGGACTTCGACACGCCCCGCAGCTGGACGAGCGGTCGCGTGCCGCTTCCCGCGGCCTCCAGGCTGCCTTGATCCACCCTGTTTCTCCCCGTTGCCGTCTCGTGCCGAACGGCTTCTTGGTCGCGCCGGCCACCATAGCGCCAGGTTGCCGTCCGGCCCGACAACAATTTCTGCACCGCGGCGAGCATTTCCACGGTTCTCGATGGTCCCGCAGCCGCCCTAGCGCGTGTACCCCTAAGCCTCTGCACATCCGCTTGCGCCAACAGCGGTCATCCCCCGCACGTGCCGTCATTTGATCCGGGCCAGCAGATCGCGAATGCGGGTGTCCCTTGTCACTCGCCGGTGGGCACCGGGTCGCGCAGGCGGCGGAAGAGGCGGGTCACGAGGCCAGGACGGAGCGGGGCGCCGGGCACCTGTCGCTCACGGGTGAACAGCATCAGCATCGCCGGCGTCACCACCAGCGTCAGCACGGTGGAAAAGGCCAGGCCAAAGACGATGGCGCTCGATAGCGAGATCCACCACTGGGTAGAGGGTGCCCCGATCGTGGTTTCGCGATTCAGGAGCTCGAGGTTAAGCCCAAAGGCGATCGGCAGCACACCGAGGATCGCAGTTGCGGCGGTCAGCACCACCGGCCGAGCGCGCTCGCGGCAGGTCTGCATGATCGCCGGGATCTTCGCCCCGCCCTCGCCGCGCAGCTGGTCGTAGGTGTCGATCAGGACGATGTTGTTGTTCACCACCACGCCGGCGAGCGCGATGATGCCGATCCCGGTCATCACGATGCCGAACGGCTGGCCCATGATAAGGAGGCCGAGGAAGACACCGATCGTCGACATGACGACGGCCGAGAGCACCAGGAAGACCGAAACGAAATTATTGAACTGCGCAAGCAGCACGGCGAAGATCAGCGCCACCGCCGCGAGGAAGGCGTTGGCGAGGAAGGCACCGGCCGCCTTCTGCTCCTCGTCCTCGCCGGCCATCTTCCAGCGGACGCTGTCGGCCTCGAGGCCAATCCCGCCGACGGCCGCGGCCACCGCCTGGCGCACCGGGTCGGCCTGGACCCCAGCGCGGATGCCGGCCTCGACCGTCACTGTCCGCGCGCCGTCGATCCGGGTCAGGGTGCCGGTGGTCCGCGCCGGGACGCGCTGGACAAAGTTGGCTATTGGCACCGACCCGGCCGCGGTCTCGATGCGCAGGCTGTCGAGGGTGGCGAAGGTGCGGCGGTCCTCGGGCAGGCGGATGCGGATGTCGACGGCGTCGTCGGCGCCGGCCGGGCGGAACTCGGTCAGCTTCAGCCCGTCGGTGACGAGCTGGACGGCGCTGCCGACGGCGGCGGTCGAGACGCCGTATTGCGCGGCCCTGGCGCGGTCGACCTCGAGCTCCCAGTCGACACCGGGCGCCGGCAGGCCGTCGGAGACGTCGATCACGTCGGGCGTGCCGCGCAGCGTGTCGGCCACCCGGCGGGCGGCGTCGTTGAGGCCGGCCGGATCGACGGCGGAGAGGCGGACCTGGATCGCCTTGCCGGTCGGTGGACCGGCATTCGGGACCGAGACCTCGACGTCGGCGCCGGCAATGCCGGTCATCGCGGCGCGGAGCTGGTCGAGGATCGCCGCGGCGCTCTGGCGCTGGCGCCAGTCCACGAACTCGTACTGGATGACGCCGACCACGTCCTCGTCGACGTCCTCGCCACCCTCGCTCGCGTTGCCGCCGACGCGGGTATAGATCGATTTGATGCTTGGCCAGCCGACCATCCTCGCCTCAGCCTGCCGCACCAGCACATCCTTTTCCTCGATCGAGAGGTTGCCACGAGCGTGCACGTAGAGAAGCCCGTAGTCCGGCTCGACGTTGGGGAAGAACTCCACACCAGAGCCGTAGCGGCCGTAGGCGACGGGTACCGCGACGAGGAGAGCGACGGCGGCCGCCAGCACCATCGCCGGGTGCCGGACGCCCCATCCGACGATCGCCATGTAGGGGCCGTCGCGCGGCTCGTGCGGCGGCACGGGCCTGGCGAAGAGCGCACCGAGGGTCGGGGTGAAGACAAGCGCGTAGAGCATCGAGGCCGACAGCGTCGCGATCAGCGTCAGCGGCATGTACTTCATGAACTCGCCGACGATGCCCGGCCAGAACAGCAGCGGCGAGAACGCCGCAATCCGGGTCAGCGTCGCGGCGATGACCGGGCCGGCCATGCGCCGGGCGGCGAGCGCGAAGGCCTGCTCGCGCGCCATGCCCTCGGTCATCCGCCGCTCAGCAAACTCGGTGACGATGATCGCGTCGTCCACGAGCATGCCGACTGCGAGAATCAGGCTGAACAGGACGACGATGTTAACGGTAAGCCCCGCCAGCGACAGGCCAAGGATGCCGATCAGGAAGGAGACCGGGATGGCAAGTCCGATCAGCACCGCCGCCCGCCCGGAGAGCGCGAAGAGGATCACGATGAAGACCAGCACCACCGCGGTCAACACGCTGTTCTGCAGGTCCATCAAGAGTTGGCGGATGTCGGTCGACTTGTCCTGACTGAAGCCGACGACCGCGCCTTCCGGCAGCACGGCCTGCGCTTGGGTCGCCACCGCCTTTACCGCGTCGACGGTCCCGATCAGATTGGCGCCCGTGCGCTTGGAGACCTCTATTGCAATCGCAGACTGGCCATTGACGCGCGTGATGGTCTCGGGATCCTTGAAGGTCGCCCGCACAGTAGCGAGGTCGCGCGCCCGGACGACGGCGTTCTCGCCCGCCACCACGGGGAGGTTCGCGACGTCGTCGGCCGTCTCGATTAGCGAGGGGATTTTGATCGCGTAGCGACCCTCCGATCCCTCGATCGAGCCGGCGGCGACCAGGCTGTTGTTGGCCCCGACTGCCGCGATCACCTGGTCCAGCTGCAGCCCGTAGGTAGAGAGCCGCATCGGGTCGATGATTACCTCGACGAGGTCGTCGCGCACGCCTTTGAGCGCGGCCTCGAGGACGCCCGGCACCTCTTCGATGCGGTCGCGCAGCTCGCGCGCAGCGACGGTTAGGTCGCGCTCCGGGACATCACCCGAGAGCGTCACGACCAAGACCGGGAATTCGGAGAGATTCACCTCGCTAACGGTCGGCTCCTCGGCCCCCGAGGGAAGATCCGGCTTTGCGTCGGCAACCTTGTTGCGGACGTCCTCCAACGCGCGGTCGAGGTCGGAACCGGCCTGGAACTCCACCACGACGTTGCCGCCACCCTGGTAGGCGCGGGCGGTCATCTCCTTGACGTTGGCGATGGTCTTGAGCCGCGTCTCCATCGGGCGCAGCAGCAGCCGCTCGGAATCCTCAGGCGAGATGCCGGAATAGCTCATGCTGACGTAAATGATAGGGATCTGTACGTCGGGCTCAGCCTCCTTCGGGATCGAGCGGTAGGCGAGCGCACCCGCGAGCGTCAGGAATAGCATCAGCGAGATGGTGAGCCGCGCATTGCGAATCGCGATCCCGACGATATCCATCACGGGCTCAAAGCCTGTGCTGCCGGACCGGCGGGCGGGGCGGCGGCAGGGTCGACCGAAGCCGCGCGCTCGGTGCGCACCGTCTCGCCATCCCGAACGAGATCTTGGCCGGAGATGATGACATCGGCGCCGGCAGGCACGCCCTCGAGGACCAGTCCATCAGGCGTGTCGTCGACGACCTCGACCGACAAGAATCGCACCGTGTCGTCCTCGCCGACAACGCGGATGCCGAGCGCGCCGCTGTCGGCAATCGTCACGACTGAGCGCGGCACGGTGACGGCGGTGATCGCGTCAGCATGCAGCACGATCTCGGCGCTCATCCCGGCGGGCACATCACCGCCGCGGTTGGGGATCTCCACCTCAAGCTGGAAGGTGCGGGTCTGTGGCGACGCCTGCTGGCGGACGTAGCGGACACGGCCCTGGATCGAGGCGCCGCTCGCAAGAATGACTGTCGCAGGCGTGCCAACGCGGACGTCAGCGAGATCGCGCTCGCTCACCTCGCCGCGTACCACGACAGGGTTCATCGCGTTGATGGTGGCGACGGGGGTTCCGATTTGCACCCAGCTGCCGCGCTCAACCTGGACATTGTCGATGGTTCCTGAGAAAGGCGCGATCACATCGAGATGCTCGACGGCGGTTTGGGCCTCGCGGAGTTGGGCCTCAGCCGCCGCGAGCTCAGCCCGGGCAATGTCGGCGGCGATCTTGGCGCCCTCGCCGCGCTGAAGCAGCGCTTCCGCCGCCAGGGACTGCGCCTGTCGCTGGGCGAGCAGGGCCTTGGCGGTCTCGACAGCCGCGAGCTTCTCGGGTCTCTCGAGCCTGAGGAGGACGCTCCCCGCCGAAACGTACTGCCCATCGATGGCAGGCAGGGCGCGGATGATCCCGCTCTCGCGCGCAGCCAGCAGCGACGTCTTGTCAGGCTCGGTCCGGCCGGCGATGCGGATCGCCCTCGAGTAGCGTTCCTGATCCGGCCGGGCGACGAGGACGGTGCGTTGGGTGGTTGCGGAGACCTCCGGTGGTGGTGAGGCGGTCTCCGCCGCCTCGTCATTCTCGCTGCCGGTGTGGGAGAACTCGCCGGTCAATACCCAAGCGGCCGCGGCGAGCAGCACAAGGAGCGCGAGGACCTGGTGCAGGCGGAGTCCGAACATGGCTGCGTCTGTCTATCCGCGGCCCGGCCCGAATGCCAGCGTCGCTGACGGCGGGCGCATAGCGGGCTCAGACGACGCATCTCAGCGCCCTATTGGCAGAGAGTGTTCGACCCCAGTCCCCGTTGCTCCGCCAAAGCCTCCCGCAAACTCACTCTCCTGACGTGACCCCTTGTTTCTCCTCCACGGGCTGCTGGAATCCGGACCACAAGAGAGGGACCGGAGATGAAGCGAGGCAGGTTCACCGAAGAGCAGATCATCGGGGTGCTGCGAGAGCATGAGGCGGGTGGGCCGGTCGCCGAGCTCTGCCGCAAGCACGGGATATCGTCGGCGACGTTCTACGCGTGGAAGGCCAAGTTCGGCGGGATGGACGTGTCCGAGGCGAGGCGGCTGAAGGCGCTCGAGGCGGAGAACGCGAAGCTGAAGCGGCTCTATGCCGATGCGATGCTCTTGCTGCCGTCGGGGGCGGTGATCGAGGGAATGGAGAGATAGTCGTCGGGCTTCAGGTCATCGATCGTGATGCGGCGGTAGACCGACACGCCGAAGTCCGGCCGCATGGTCACCTCGACGGTCTCGCCCGAGACGGTCTTCACCGTCGCAACGTCGCCGTTGATCGCGGTGACCTCACCGCGGACGTGCGCGGCGGCGAAGCCGCTCCAGAGGGCGAGCACAATCCCGCCGAGCAGTAGCCTCGCGACGTGGCCGCGGATCGAGTGGCGCATCAGTTACCCTCCCTGGTACCTGAGGCGGACTTCGCCGCCGGGTGAATTCCCCAGAGCGTTGCGCCGCAAGCTGCGCCAGTCCAGCCAAGCATGCGCCAAATCGCCGGAAGTTGATCGACCTGACGCCGGTCGGCACAACTCGCTAGCGGCGCAACGGCGTCCGTGAACCGTCCGCTATCGGCCGAGGCTGTGTGGAAACGGCGCGGTCAGGGGGCCGTGTCGTCATTCGGGGTCAGAGAAGCGGTGGTTGCCGAGCCTCTTCCGGAGCGAGCGTTTCCGATCCTCAGATGCGGATCGCACGTAGCAGCGGGCCGATGCCGATGAGTCCGATCATCCGCTTGATGTTGTAGGCGAGGACATGCAGCGCCATCTCCGTGCGGACGTTTCGCAGCCGCCGCATCTGGAAGTGCGTCGCGCCCATCCAGGCCTTGATCGTGCCGAAAGGGTGTTCGACCGTGCTGCGTCGTCTGCGCATCAGGTCGGGGTCCCGCTCCATCCGGACGTACATCGCCTCGACGAGATGCTCGTGCTCCCAGCGGGTGATCCGCCGTTCCTTGCCGGTGGTGCATCGGCTCTTCAGCGGCAGTGCTGGCAGTCGTTCTGCCAGTAGCGCCGCAGCATCAGGCCGTCCTCCTCGCGCGTGTAGCGATAGGTCAGAGCCTTGCCGGCCGGGCAGCGGTAGACGTCCGTCGCGGCGTCGTAGGCGAAGTCCGCTTTCACGAACATGCCCTTCTTGCGGTTCCCGGACGTCTCCGGCCTGGGCACGGTCGCGGTGATCCGATCTTCATGACAGGCGAGCAGTTCGGCACCGTTGAAGTAGCCGCGGTCGGCGATCGCATCGAGCGTCTCCGTCTCGAGCGCCGCCTTGGCAGCCCGCGCCATCGTCGCCAGCTGCGCCCGATCGTTACCGACGTTGGTGACCTCGTGGGCGACGATCAGGTGGGTGTCGGTATCGACCGCCGTCTGCACGTTGTAGCCGACGAGGCCGGTGCCCTTGCCATACGTCGCCATGGAGCGGGCGTCGGGATCGGTCAGGGAGATCTGCCCGTCCGGCGTCTCGTCCAACTGGCGCGCGATGGCCTCCAGACGCCGCACCTCCTGCCGGATCCGGCCCAGCTTCTCCTCGATCCGGGCGACCTTCGTTGCGTCGACCCGATGCGCCTCCTGCCGGTCGATCCGGTCCATCTCCGCGAGATACCGGCCGGCGCTCTCCTCCAGATGTTCGATCCTGAGCTTTACCTTGCCGGGCGTGAAGTTCCGGTCCCGGTGGTTCACCGCCTTGAACTTGCTGCCGTCGATGGCGACGCAGCCGCCGCCGAGGACCCCGATCCGGCGGCAGAGCTCGACGAAACGGGCGCAGGCCGTCCGGATCGCCGCGCCGTTCTCCTTGCGGAAATCGGGCGATCGTCTTGTGGTCCGGCGCAAGCCGTCCCGTGAGCCACATGACCTCGACGTTGCGCCCCGCCTCCCGTTCCAGGCGCCGGCTCGAGGCGACACGGTTGAGGTAGCCGTAGATGAAGAGCTTCAAGAGCACCGCAGGATGATAGCCTGGCCGCCCCGTCCTCGCGGACGACGTGCGCTCGAAACCGGCTTCCTCAAGGTCGAGAGCATCGACAAACGCATCAACGACACGAACAGGATTGTCGTCTCCAACCCACTCTTCAAGACGATCCGGAAAAAGCGCGATCTGCTCCCGATCTATACCCTCGATGAAGCCCGCCATGTCTGCCCCTGACTTTTCGCAGAGTATACTACAGACCAGCGTTTTCACACAGCCTCGGCCCTAAGCGGACCTAGTGGATGAAATCTGACGGTGGAGTCCGGCGGGGGATTCCCGCCAGCTGAATGGCGTGCGAGTCTGGTGCATGCGCACCGGAATCTCCCTCGACGTCTCGCCCGCCGACCGCCGCCGCCTGGAGGCGCTGGTCCGCGACCGCAACACGGCCCAGAAGCACGTCTGGCGGGCCGAGATCGTTCTGCTCAGCGCCGACGGCCTCGGCACGGTCGCGATCATGCGCCGGACGGGCAAGTCGAAGACCTGCGTCTGGCGCTGGCAGGAGCGCTTTGCCGAGGAAGGCTGCGAAGGCCTCCTGCGCGACAAGACGCGGCCGCCGCGCATCCCCCGGCTCGGGGCTGAAGTGGCGGAGCGCGTGGTCGCGCTGACGCTGACCGATCCGCCGGCGGAGACCACCCACTGGACCGCCGCGATGATGGCGAAGGCGGCCGGCATCAGCGTCAGCTCGGTCCAGCGCATCTGGCGCGCCCACGGGCTCCAGCCGCACCGGGTCCGGCAGTTCAAGCTCTCCAACGATCCGCGGTTCGTCGAGAAGCTGCGTGACGTGGTCGGGCTCTACCTCGACCCGCCGGCGCACGCCATCGTGCTCTCGGTCGACGAGAAGAGCCAGATCCAGGCGCTCGACCGGACCCAGCCCGGTCTGCCGCTGAAGAAGGGTCGCGCCGGCACGATGACCCACGACTACAAGCGGCATGGCACGACGACGCTCTTCGCGGCGCTGAACGTCCTCGACGGAACCGTGATCGGCCGCAACATGGCCCGGCATCGCCATCAGGAGTTCATCCGCTTCCTCAACGCCATCGAGGCCGCGGTCCCGGATGGCAAGCACGTCCACGCGATCCTCGACAACTACGCCGCGCACAAACACCCGAAGGTCCGCCGGTGGCTCGACCGCCACCCGCGCTGGACCTTCCACTTCGTGCCGACATCCTGCTCCTGGCTCAACGCCGTCGAAGGCTTCTTCGCCAAGCTCTCGAAGCGCCGGCTCAAGCGCGGCGTCTTCCGCTCCATCGTCGACCTCCAGGCCGCCATCAACCGCTTCGTCAGCGAGCACAACACAGAACCGAAGCCCTTCGTCTGGACCGCCGATCCGGACAGGATCATCGCAGCCGTCAAACGAGGGCACCAAACGTTGAATTCGATCCACTAGCAGCGAACCGAGGCCGCAGAGAACATGATGTGACCGCAGCGCCACGTGTGGTATTTCGATTACTCCATGCAAGCGAAGGAAGCCGCCATGTGGAATCTCGCGACATTTGTTGCCGATTGCCGGGATGCGGTGGATCGATCGACGGATCACAGGGAAATAGGTGAGCTGATGGCCCGCGCCATGAGCGACCCGGGTGCTGTGACACTCGCGCTCGGCGTGCCCGAGAAGCCCGGTATTGTTCCGATTTACAAGTCCTCGAGCCTGACAATCTTGAATCTGATCTGGCAGCCGTCGATGACCGTCCAGCCCCACAATCATGAGATGTGGGCCGTGATCGGTATATACGGTGGACGTGAGGACAACATCTTTTGGCGGAGGATCAGGGACGATCCCGACGGCCGCATTGAGGCTGCCGGCGCGAGCAACCTCGGCACCGGAGACTGGTGCCCTTTGGGTGCCGACGTCATCCATTCAGTAACCAATCCTATTTCAAAGCTGACCGGCGCGCTTCACGTTTACGGTGGAGACTTCTTCGAAGCCGAACGCAGCGAGTGGGACCCGGAGAATTTGCACGAAAATCCCTTCGACATGGAGCGCGTCAAGGCCATGTTTGGAGAGCGTTAGGCGCTCGGCCGTCTCGCGAACTCTTCTAATTGAATAGCGGCAAGAGCGGAGTTCTCCAAAGGTCTGCTTCGTCGCGCACCGCTGAGGTTCGAGCCGGGCATCTCGGAGGAAGGCTTACCTTCCGCTCCGCCTCGGTTGCGCCGCCAGCGGCGGACCTAACGACCGTTTAAGTCGTCCCCATTTTCCAGAGCGACCATCCGTCTCTTGATCAACACTGGTCGCTCTGTCCCGCAACTGGGACCCTGCGCGTACTTGGCTGACATGACGGCTATTTGGCGCAAAGCGAACTCGTGGGGGCGGGCCAACAATGTCCGCTTCCCGGTGTCATTCCCGCCGATCCTGCTTCCCGCAGATGAGGCCGAATTGCCCCTGCCACTCCAACGGAACCCCATCCAGCAGATCATCCGCTGCAGCTCCGCCGGCTCCCGCCCGTCGAGCACGGCCTCCACGATTTCCGATGCCAGCAACGTGAGCCGCAGGACTTGGCTGGAGTGCGCTGCGACCTTTGGCACTTGGACTGCTTTCGATAGTTCGCTTAGTCCTTCGCGCTTGACAAAAAAGGCATGGCCGGAGCCTTGCCCGGCAGCCCGGCGAGGCGCACTCTAGGGGCTTGACGGAGCCCGCGCGTGGCGTGGCGATCCGCAGGCCTCGCCCGGCGCGCTCCTTCCCGGCAGGAGGACCCCATGACCATCGCCAAACGCCTCAAGGCTCACCTCGAAGCCGAGGGGGTGACCTACGAGACGATCGACCACCCCCGGACCGTGACAGCCAGCGAAACCGCGCAGGCAGCGCACGTGCCCGGCAGCCGGTTAGCCAAGACCGTCGTGCTGCACCTCGAGAGCGGTCCCGTGCTCGCCGTAGTGCCGAGCAGCCACCGGCTCGACCTCAGCGAGTTGCAGAGCCTACTTGACCGGCGGCTCGGGCTGGCCAGCGAAACCGAGATCGGCGAGCTCTTCGACGATTGTGAGCTCGGGGCGGCGCCTCCCGTCGGGTCGGCCTACAGCGTGCCGACCGTCCTCGACCGTAGCCTGTCGGGACTCGACCGGGTTTGGTTCGAAGGCGGCGACCACCGCTCCCTCATAAGCGTTACCGGCGCTGACTTCGATCGGCTCATGCGGGACGCTCGGCAGGGTGGATTTAGCCACGCCGTCTGATCCTGTAGGCGCTTTTCTGGCGCGATCGGCGACAAGCCGGGCGGAGCACGACCGGATGAGGATGATACCCGGACCATCCCGCCCATCGGCGGGGCGGCTGGTCTGGTGGGTCGTTGGCTGCTTTTTGGCACTCGTCGCGGCGTTCTGGCTGACCGAGCGCACGGTCGACTGGCTCTGGATGGGAACCCTCGGCTATCGGCCTGTGTTCTGGCAGATCATCGATCTGCGCTTCGCGCTGTTCGCGGCGGCCTTCATCCCGTTGGCGCTCTACTTCTCGCTGAACCTTCGCCGGACAATGCAGTTGATGACGGCATGGCGCCAGGCGACCGGCGCGCCGCTGGACCCGGCGCTCGCCGAGCTTGAACGCTCCTCGCTGCTGCGGCGGGCATTGGCCGGCCTGCTGGCGCTCTTTCTTGCGATCGGGTTCGCCAGCGTCTGGGATGACGCGGTCCGCTTCCTCTATGGAGGACAGTTCGGGTTCGTGGACCCGCTGCTCGGGCGTGATGTCGGATTCTATGTCTTCCGACTACCGCTGATCGAAGCGGTTCGCCACGGGATCTTCTTGGTCGCCTCGTCCTACTGCTCGCCCAGGCGGGGCTCGGGATCGGGCTCGGCGTGTTCCGCGACTGGGCGCGGCTAGACGACGTAGCGCGCACCGCGACAGCATCTGCACTCGGCTGGAACTTGGCCGTGGTCGCGCTTGCTTCCGCCGCCGGCTACATACTCGATCGCTACAGCCTGCTCTATGCCGCGAGCGGCACAGGCGGCCCCCGCCGGACCATACGCCACGTCTCCTTATTGGCGGGTCCGGCAGCCGCCGGACCCGGGCTCTAGCCTGCGGCCCGCCGCAGAGCGTCTCGGCCCATGCGGGTGACGATCCCCCGCGCGAGCGTCAAGCCTGATGTTTAGAGGGTCAGGCGATGGGCTCGATCTACCCGAACCGTCCCATTGTCCGCGCATGTCCTCTTGTGTCCGTCAATGTCTATATATTCAATAGGTTACGCTTGAGATATCATTTGAACGTCCGCCGCCCAGGTGGGCTCTCGACTTGGCGAAGGGTTCTCAGACCGTGGCGCCAGTTTGGGCACTGGCACACCACGGGGCGAGGGCCTATGCCGAGCGCAGTCCGAAAGGCCGAAGCGCGCCCTCCGGCACCTTACCCGGTGCCGCAAGTAGCGGCCGACCTCGGGGCGAGGGTTGAACGACCTCGAGGGCCTGAAGCGACGGGGCGGCTCCGGCCGACACGAAACGCGAAGGCAGCGGGACCGACCTCGGCAGAGCCGGGGCTGGTCGTCCTGTGCCTTCACTCAAGGGCTCACCAGCCGACACGAAGCCATCAGAGGGGAGCACGAGAGAAACCGCGCTAGCAGGAGCAACGATGTCCGTTTGGTTGATGGCGTTCTTGATGCCGACGACCCTCGCGTTTGGCTGTCGTCCGGTCAAGTGTTGTTATCCGGCCGCAGATCGGGGATCACCTCCAGCTTTGGGGCTTCGGCCACGATCGTCCTGTTTACGCAGGTCAAACGGTGCTTCGGATGCCGACCGTCGTCAACGAGTTCCCTGGTAAGTCGCTCAAAAATCGGCTCGACCGAAGGCTCACCTCAGTCGCAGTCATCGGGCCGCCAGTGGCGGCTAGGCATGCTTCGCGAGCGGGCAACAAACATTTCAGTTGCCTCCATCTTGCCTTCGCAAGACTTGCGGCAGACCAGGAACCATGTGCCATAATTGCATAGCCTTCATGGATCATACTGCATGTCCCCGTCACGGCCATTGCCCTCTGTGGTCTCTCCCGCGCCGGACTTTGCGCAAATGGCGGATTTGGTTCAACGAGCTGCGGGAGATTGGCTCGTCGATCGGTCTGCGCTCCTCGACGACCTGCGCTCCAACGGCATTCTCTCCGGCGGAGACGACGATGAAGAGGCCCGCTATACGCGAGAATTCCTTGAAGTCCGGCTGACGACAAAGAACTGGCAAAAGGTTTTCGCAAGCTTGCGAAAGCTGAGATCCACTTGATCGTACGAAGTATGCGCGGGAACTCTGGGAATGGTTGAGCGCTAGTGGATGAAATCTGACGGTGGAGTCCAGCAGGGGGATTCCCGCCAGCTGAATGGCGTGCGAGTCTGGTGCATGCGCACCGGAATCTCCTTCGACGTTTCGCCCGCCGACCGTCTCCGCTTGGAAGCGCTGGTCCGCGACCGCAACACGCCCCAGAAGCACGTCTGGCGGGCCGGGATCGTTCTGCTGACCGCCGACGGCCTCGGCACGGCCGAGATCATGCGCCGGACGGGCAAGTCCAAGACCTGCGTCTGGCGCTGGCAGGAGCGGTTCATGCCGAGGAGGCTGCGACGGTCTCCTGCGCGACAAGACCCGGCCGCCGCGCATCCCGCCGCTCGGGCCCGAGGTGGCGGAGCGCGTGGTCGCGCTGACGCTGACCGATCCGCCGGCGGAGACCACCCACTGGACCGCCGCGATGATGGCGAAGGCGGCCGGCATCAGCGTCAGCTCGGTCCAGCGCATCTGGCGCGCCCATGGGCTCCAGCCGCACCGGGTCCGGCAGTTCAAGCTCTCCAACGATCCGCGTTCGTCGAGAAGCTGCGCGACGTGGTCGGGCTCTATCTCGACCCGCCGGCGCACGCCATCGTGCTCTCGGTCGACGAGAAGAGCCAAATCCAGGCGCTCGACCGCACCCAGCCCGGCCTGCCGATGAAGAAGGGCCGCGCCGGCACGATGACCCACGACTACAAGCGGCACGGCACCACCACGCTCTTCGCCGCGCTCAACGTGCTCGACGGCACCGTCATCGGCCGCAACATGCCGCGCCACCGCCACCAGGAGTTCATCCGCTTCCTCAACGCCATCGAGGCCGCGGTGCCGGCTGGCAAGCAAGTCCACGCCATCCTCGACAACTACGCCGCCCACAAGCACCCGAAGGTCCGCGCGTGGCTCGACCGCCATCCGCGCTGGACCTTCCACTTCGTGCCGACATCCTGCTCCTGGCTCAACGCCGTCGAGGGCTTCTTCGCCAAGCTCTCGAAGCGCCGGCTCAAGCGCGGCGTCTTCCACTCCATCGTCGACCTCCAGGCCGCCATCAACCGCTTCGTCCATGAGCACAACGCAGAACCGAAACCCTTCACCTGGACCGCCGATCCCGACAGCATCATCGCCGCCGTCAGGCGAGGGCACCAAGTGTTGGATTCTGATCCACTAGTGGATGAAATCTGACGGTCGAGTCCGGCGGGGGATTCCCGCCAGCTGAATGGCGTGCAAGTCTGGTGCATGCGCACCGGAATCTCCCTCGACGTCTCGCCCGCCGACCGCCGCCGCCTGGAGGCGCTGGTCCGCGACCGCAACACGGCCCAGAAGCACGTCTGGCGGGCCGAGATCGTTCTGCTCAGCGCCGACGGCCTCGGCACGGTCGCGATCATGCGCCGGACGGGCAAGTCGAAGACCTGCGTCTGGCGCTGGCAGGAGCGCTTTGCCGAGGAAGGCTGCGAAGGCCTCCTGCGCGACAAGACGCGGCCGCCGCGCATCCCGCCGGCTCGGGGCTGAAGTGGCGGAGCGCGTGGTCGCGCTGACGCTGACCGATCCGCCGGCGCGAGACCACCCACTGGACCGCCGCGATGATGGCGAAGGCGGCCGGCATCAGCGTCAGCTCGGTCCAGCGCATCTGGCGCGCCCACGGGCTCCAGCCGCACCGGGTCCGGCAGTTCAAGCTCTCGAACGATCCGCGGTTCGTCGAGAAGCTGCGTGACGTGGTCGGGCTCTACCTCGACCCGCCGGCGCACGCCATCGTGCTCTCGGTCGACGAGAAGAGCCAAATCCAGGCGCTCGACCGCACCCAGCCCGGTCTGCCGCTGAAGAAGGGTCGCGCCGGCACGATGACCCACGACTACAAGCGGCATGGCACGACGACGCTCTTCGCGGCGCTGAACGTCCTCGACGGAACCGTGATCGGCCGCAACATGGCCCGGCATCGCCATCAGGAGTTCATCCGCTTCCTCAACGCCATCGAGGCCGCGGTCCCGGATGGCAAGCACGTCCACGCGATCCTCGACAACTACGCCGCGCACAAACACCCGAAGGTCCGCCGGTGGCTCGACCGCCACCCGCGCTGGACCTTCCACTTCGTGCCGACATCCTGCTCCTGGCTCAACGCCGTCGAAGGCTTCTTCGCCAAGCTCTCGAAGCGCCGGCTCAAGCGCGGCGTCTTCCGCTCCATCGTCGACCTCCAGGCCGCCATCAACCGCTTCGTCAGCGAGCACAACACAGAACCGAAGCCCTTCGTCTGGACCGCCGATCCGGACAGGATCATCGCAGCCGTCAAACGAGGGCACCAAACGTTGGATTCGATCCACTAGAGATCCACTTGATCGTACGAAGTATGCGCGGGAACTCTGGGAATGGTTGAGCGCTAGTGGATGAAATCTGACGGTGGAGTCCGGCGGGGGATTCCCGCCAGCTGAATGGCGTGCGAGTCTGGTGCATGCGCACCGGAATCTCCCTCGACGTCTCGCCCGCCGACCGCCGCCGCCTGGAGGCGCTGGTCCGCGACCGCAACACGGCCCAGAAGCACGTCTGGCGGGCCGAGATCGTTCTGCTCAGCGCCGACGGCCTCGGCACGGTCGCGATCATGCGCCGGACGGGCAAGTCGAAGACCTGCGTCTGGCGCTGGCAGGAGCGCTTTGCCGAGGAAGGCTGCGAAGGCCTCCTGCGCGACAAGACGCGGCCGCCGCGCATCCCCCGGCTCGGGGCTGAAGTGGCGGAGCGCGTGGTCGCGCTGACGCTGACCGATCCGCCGGCGGAGACCACCCACTGGACCGCCGCGATGATGGCGAAGGCGGCCGGCATCAGCGTCAGCTCGGTCCAGCGCATCTGGCGCGCCCACGGGCTCCAGCCGCACCGGGTCCGGCAGTTCAAGCTCTCCAACGATCCGCGGTTCGTCGAGAAGCTGCGTGACGTGGTCGGGCTCTACCTCGACCCGCCGGCGCACGCCATCGTGCTCTCGGTCGACGAGAAGAGCCAGATCCAGGCGCTCGACCGGACCCAGCCCGGTCTGCCGCTGAAGAAGGGTCGCGCCGGCACGATGACCCACGACTACAAGCGGCATGGCACGACGACGCTCTTCGCGGCGCTGAACGTCCTCGACGGAACCGTGATCGGCCGCAACATGGCCCGGCATCGCCATCAGGAGTTCATCCGCTTCCTCAACGCCATCGAGGCCGCGGTCCCGGATGGCAAGCACGTCCACGCGATCCTCGACAACTACGCCGCGCACAAACACCCGAAGGTCCGCCGGTGGCTCGACCGCCACCCGCGCTGGACCTTCCACTTCGTGCCGACATCCTGCTCCTGGCTCAACGCCGTCGAAGGCTTCTTCGCCAAGCTCTCGAAGCGCCGGCTCAAGCGCGGCGTCTTCCGCTCCATCGTCGACCTCCAGGCCGCCATCAACCGCTTCGTCAGCGAGCACAACACAGAACCGAAGCCCTTCGTCTGGACCGCCGATCCGGACAGGATCATCGCAGCCGTCAAACGAGGGCACCAAACGTTGGATTCGATCCACTAGAATGCGTAAGCAGTGGCCGCTCCGATGGACGCCTGCTTCGATTGTATCGATCCGCTGGGAGGACCTCAGCGAAGCGGATCGAGCCGAGATCCGTGACATGTGTCGTCCCCCGCCCCAGAGTTTCCTGAGACACCCCAGACGGCCTATTGAGCCGGGATGGAGGTGCCTTGATGGATGACGTTGAGAGCGGAGGAGCCGCGGGCGCGGAGACCTCGAATATCGGAGCGGTCGCGGCTCCGGGCCGTGAGCGGCGGATGACGGCGGGTCGCAAGCGGGAGGCGGTGTTGCGGCTTCTGCGAGGCGAGCCGCTGGAGCTCGTGGCGCGCGAGCTCGCGGTGACGGCGGCCGACCTGAGCGGCTGGCGCGACGCCTTCCTCGACGGCGGCTCTGCGAGCCTGAAATCGCGGCCACGGGATGCGCGCGACGAGACGATCGACCGGCTGCGGACCAAGGTCGGCGAGCTGACCATGGACACCGAGCTTCTGCAGACGAAGATCGCGCGGCTGGAGGCGGGCGGCACCCCTTTTGCGGCGCGGAGGTCGAAGCGATGAGCACCGTCATCTCGATCTCCACGGAACGCCGCTACGGTGTCGCCCGGGTCTGCCGGGTCTGGGGCGTCGCCCGGGCAGGCATCTACCGTGGTCGCCGGGCGGCGATGGCGCCGCCCCCGCCGCGACGTCGGCCGGGGCCCGTGGGGGCGATGTCTGACGCCGACCTCGTCGAGGCGATCCGGCAGGTGCTCGCCGACAGCCCCTTTCATGGCGAGGGCTACCGCAAGGTGTGGGCGCGGCTGCGCCATGCCGGGTTGCGCACCTCGAAGGAGCGCGTGCGCCGGCTGATGCGCGAGAACGGCCTCGCGGCGGCGACCCGGGCGGGCCGCCCCCGCGGCCCGCGCAGCCACGACGGCACGATTGTCCCCGAGGTCATCGACGCGATGTGGGGAACCGACATGACCGCAGCCCTCACTGTCGAGGATGGTCAGGTCGCGGTGTTCGTCGCCGTCGATCACTGCACAACTCGAGCGGATGTACCGTCACCGTACTCCCCCGCATCGTCCGCATAAGAATGACATCCACACGCTGATCCACCAGCTGGCGGATATTTTCGCGAGCCACACGAAGTTCGCGGACTTTCCCAGCCGGCTGCCGCATTCCCCGGGTAGCCGGTTTATCCAGTTCGCGTCGTTGGCGCTCGCTGGCTCCTTCGCTGACTCCGAAGTCTCGCCGACTGCCCTGGGCAGGCGATGGAGACGCGAAAAAGTGCGCGCCGGGCTGTTGGGCAGGGACATTGCCGACGAAGATTGACGATACACACCGCTGCCACCTGAAGTGGCTGTGCACTTTCTTGCCGCCGGGGCACTTATGGTCCCATGACCTCTCCCGGCCAGCCGTGGCATCGAACTCTCCGTGAAGGCCATTCATTGCGATTGGCCCCGAGACCTCGGAGGTCGGCTTGCGCCGCGAACGGAGAGCAGCGATCGACGGGAGGAAGCGCCCAGAACGGGCGTCAATTCCCGCGACCCGGCCTCACCCCGCTCTCGTTGCGCTTGCCTGTCTCTTGGCGCGGTCCGCCGCCCGGGAAGCCGCCTCAGGTGCCTCCGTCAACCAGAAGGCTGTCACCGATGCCGAAGACTGACCCCGCGGTGGAGTTCCGGCTCCTCTCGCTCCAGGAAGCCTGCGCCGTGCTCGGCTGCTCGATCAAGACGCTTCGCCGCCGTATCGGCCAGGGCGCGATCGCGGTCATCCGGGACGGCCGGCTGATCCGGATCCACCCGGACGACCTCAAGCGCTACATCCAGCAGCGCCGGCACGGGTGACCCAGCGTGACCACTAGCGGCCAGCTAAGTCTATTTAATTCATCATATAGTGACCGCATACCCATAGTATTCCTGATAGATACTACTGGTACAGCGTCACTAAATGTGAGATAAGTCCACCAGTGACCTCCCGAGACCACCGCTGACAGCAAGGGTACCTCCCGAGATGACCTTCAACGCCCCGATCAGGGATACGCTCTTCCGGCCGAACGGCATCGTCATGCTCGCCGATGTTCGCGCGCAGGCCGAGCTCCTGTGGGAGGGCAATGCGCGCCGCGACGTGCTCTCTGCCTTCAACGTCCTGCAGACCCGAGCCGGCATCGATCTTGGCGCAACGCCCGCGGCGGCACGCGGAGTGCGCGAACTTTTCGATTCGCTACACCCCTCCGGCCTCGGCGTGAACGCCAAACGCTTCGCCAACATCCGCTCACTAGTTGTTCGATCGGTTGATCGTTTCGGTATGAAGCGCACCCGGCTGACATCGCGGGTTCCGCTAACCGGCGACTGGGAGGCGCTCCTGGAGCGGGTTGCGAACCGAACCTACCGACAGGGGATCAAGCGGCTGGCGCACTACTGCTCCGCCCTCGGCATCGCACCGGGTGACGTGCGCTCGGAACATCTCGTCGGCCTTCGGGATGCGCTTGAGGAAGAGTGCATGACCAAGCACCCGCGCAAGGTCATCAAGCACACGATCGCAATGTGGAACCATTTCGGGCGGACCATCGACGGCTGGCCGGCCACGAAGCTCTCATCGCCGTTCATCGCGGAGCCCGACACGCTGCCGCTGGCCCGGTTCCCCGAGAGCTTCCGTATCGATGTCGAACGCTGGACTGCCCGGATGACACAGCCGGAGCCCCTCGATCCGGACGCCCCGGTTCGCGCCCTGAGGCCGGCGACCATTGCCAGTTACATCGTCTTCTTCCGTCGTTTCGCTTCGGCTCTGGTGCGACGGGACATCCGACCGATCAATGAGATCACTGGCCTCGCGGTCTTTTTCGAGGGCAGCAACTTCAAGGATGGTCTGCGCCATTTCCTTCCCCAAGGCGTCCTAGCCGGAGACCCTCGCACGGCAGTGGCGTTCCGGATCGCCGCCAAGCTCCGTCATGTCGCGCGTCACTACGTTCAGGTCGATGAGGCGATACTGAAGGACATCGATCTCGTGTGCCGGCGACTTGACCCGAAGCAGCCGCGGGTCATGGGACGACGGAACCGGGACCGCCTCGAGCAGTTCGAGGGCCCCGAGAACGTTCGGAAGCTCCTGGCGTTTCCGGAGGCCGAGACCGCCCGGGCGCTCCGAACTGCGAACGCGTTCCGCCGCGCCAAGGGCATCGAGCGGGCGCTGGCGGTTTCGCTGCTGATCTTCACCGGACTCCGGATCAAGAACCTCCGGCACATCCGGCATGCGGACGACATCCGCCGCTTTGGGGACCGCGCCGTGCTCAGGGTGGAGGCCTCGGAGGTAAAGAACGGCCAGGCCTTGGAGTTCGAGTTGGACCGCGCGACGCTGGCGCTGCTCGACCTCTATCTAGCCGATCACCGCTCGCAGCTTCCCGGCAGAGCTGGACCCTACCTCTTTCCCGGACAAGACGGGGGACCGAAGTCCGACAACGCGATGCGCGACGCCGTGGCCAGGCCTATCATGAAGCATTGCGGTCTCACCGTGTCTCCGCATCTGTTTCGCCATGTCATCGCCAAGGTCGTGGTGGAGCGTGATCCGGCCATGTGCGTGGCAATGTCACGCCACCTCGGCCATCGATCGATGTCGACCACTCTCGGCTCGTACCTCGGCACCGAGACTCGTGCCGCAAGCCGCAGGCTGAGCCGAATGCTTGTCGAGGCCCGCGACGATCCCGACCTGCTCGAGGCCTAAGCGAATGCGGAGGACTCGGGAGCGCAAGGTCGAGTTGCCGTTCCAGGAGTGGCCGGAGGCGGATCGGGAGGCATGGGAGGCGCTTTTCATCGTCGGCGATCCGCTGGAAGACGCCGGGACCGGTCGGCACTGGGCGGCCCGCACTCGGGTAACCAATCGACATCACTACGGGCGATGGTTGGCTTGGCTGGAGGCTTCGGGGGCGCTCGACGCCACCGCGCGACCCTGGGAGCGGGCCACCCCGGAACGCATCCGGGGCTACGGAGAGGACCTCCTCGCAAACGTCGCTCCGCGGACGGTTGCGTCAGTGCTGATCGGTCTCAAGGTCGTGCTGAAGGCGATGCAGCCCGAAGCGGACTGGCGCTGGCTGATGGACCTCACCAATCGGCTCAACACCTGGGCGAGGCCCAGCGTCGACCGGACGGCGCAGACTCTCCCGATCGAGCGAATCCACAACGCCAGTCTGCGTGAGCTCGACCGGCTTCAGCAGACGCCGCTCGTGCGCCGGATCGATCGCGTTGCCTATCGCGATGCTCTGATCATGCTTGTGCTCAGCGCCGCTCCTGTCCGATTGCGCAACCTCGCGATGATCGAGATCGGCACGCACCTGCACATAACGGGCAGCAGTGCCACGCTGAGATTCAACGAGAACGAGACGAAGAACCGGCAGCGGCTGACCCACCCGTTGCCCCGGCACCTGCTGCCGTATCTCCAGGTCTATCTGGATCGGATCCGTCCGAGCTTTGGAACTCGCGGAGCCTGCGACCGGCTTTGGCTCGGGTTCGAGGGAAGACCGTTGACGGCGCATTCGATTTACGGCCGCGTCCTCCTCACATCGCAACGGCTGCTCGGCGTAAAGATCAACCCGCACAGCTTTCGCGCCTGCGCCGCCACCAGCCTCGCCGACCGCTCCTCGACGGATGCTCTCGTCGCGGGTCCGCTGCTCGGACACCGCTACTTCTCCACGACCGAGCGGCACTACATTCGAGCTCTGCAGATGGAGGCGAGCCGGAAGGTTCATACTATGCTCGCCGACATTCAACGCAACTCCGGTCGAGATTGATCGCCATGACCCGTGTCGCCATCTACGCCCGCTACTCTTCCGCACGGCAGCGGGAGGCCTCGATCGAAGACCAGGAGCGCCTGTGCCGCGAGCGCGCGGAACGCGAGGGCTGGACCGTCGTCGCGGCTTTTTCCGATCGAGCGCTTTCAGGCGCCTCGATGCTCCGGCCGGGCCTGCAGGGCCTCTTGGAGGCGGCCTTGGCAGGACGGTTCGAGATTATTCTCGCCGAGGCGCTCGACCGCCTGAGCCGAGACCAAGCCGACATCGCCGCTCTCTACAAACGGCTGATCTTCGAAGACGTGCAGATCGTCACCCTCGCCGAGGGCGAGATCACCGAACTGCACGTCGGCCTCAAAGGAACGATGAACCAGTTGTTCCTGAAAGACCTCGCCGCCAAGACGCGCCGAGGCCTGCGGGGACGAGTCGAGGCTGGTCGTTCGGGTGGCGGCAATAGTTACGGGTACGACGTCGTGCGCCGGCTGGGAGTCGATGGCGCGCCGATCACTGGCGAGCGCGCCATCAAACCCGCTGAAGCGGAGGTCATCCACCGCGTGTTCCGCGAGTTCGCCGACGGCCGTTCGCCGCTGGCGATCGCGCGGACCCTGAACGCCGAGGGCATTCCCGGGGTGCGGGGCGGTCTCTGGCGCGACACCGCCATCCGCGGCCATCGGCAGCGGGGAACCGGCCTCCTCAACAACGAGCTCTACGTTGGGCGGCTCGTCTGGAACCGTCTTCGCTACGTCAAGGATCCCACCAGTGGGCGGCGGTTGTCGCGGCTGAACCCACCCGAGGCGTGGATCGTCACGGCGGTCCCCGATCTCCGCATTGTCGATGAGGCGCTTTGGGATCGGGTGAAGCGCCGCCAAGCCGAGATCGACGCCGATCCAAAGGTTCGGGCGATCAAGGCAAGCCGGTTCTGGGAACGCCGACGGCCCGTGCACCTGCTAACCGGCCGAGTTTCCTGCGGGCATTGCGGCGGCGATATGGCGGCGGTTGGGCGCGATTACCTGGCCTGCTCCAATGCCCGCAAGCTCAAGCAATGCGAGCAGCGCAAGTCGATCCGCCGGGCGGTGCTCGAAGACTTCGTTCTCGATCTGATCCGTGACCGCATGATGCAGCCGGACGCCGTTCGAGCCTTCGTCGCTGCCTACACGCGGGAGGTCAATGCTGGCCGGAGCGAGGCCGAGGCCAACCAGGCGCGCCAGCGCCAGCAGGCGGCCGCCCTCTCCGCCAAACTGGACGGGCTCTACGACGCCGTCGCCGGGGGCCTGCGAACGCCGGGGCTGCTCGCCAAGATCGAGGGATTGGAGGCGGACCGGGCGCGGCTCGAGGTCACGCTGTCGCGGCCCACGCCTTCGCCCGTGCGCCTTCACCCCAACATTGCAGAGCTCTATCGGGAGCGGGTTGTGGCACTGCGCGAGTCGCTTGGCGACCCAAGCATCCACGATGAGGCGATCGGCGTGCTGCGCGGCCTCATCGAACAGGTGGTAGCCCGGCACGGGCCAAAGGGCTGGGAGATCGAGGTCCAGGGTGAAATTGCCGCACTTGTGGCCTTGGGCCTCGCCAAAGTGAAAGCGCCCCAGCCTGGGTTAGAGGCTGGGGCGCTTTGTTCGGCAAAAGTGGTTGCGGGGGTAGGATTTGAACCTACGACCTTCAGGTTATGAGCCTGACGAGCTACCGGGCTGCTCCACCCCGCGGCGGTGTTGGGCCGGCCGGTCCGAGCGGGGCTCGGGCGGCCGGGGCGGTGAAGAGAGCGCGGGGGGCGTGGGCTTTCCAGGTTTGGCGGCGACCTACTCTCCCGCGTCTTGGGACGCAGTACCATCGGCGCGGCGGCGCTTAACGGCCGAGTTCGGGATGGGATCGGGTGTTTCGCTCGCGCTAGGACCACCAAACCGGCAAAGCCCACGGGGGGCGGGCGCGGGCGGTGAAGCCCGGGTCGCTGTCTCCCCCGTGCACACGAGACGGTCGTTCCGTCGTCTGGCGACCTGGCCTTCGGGTCGACTTCCGCCGGGCGATGGGGGACCCATCTGCTTCCGGATCGGATCAAGCCTGTCGGGCGATTAGTACCGGTCAGCTGAACGCATTGCTGCGCTTGCACCTCCGGCCTATCGACGTGGTGGTCTTCCACGGCCCTCAGGGGAGACCTGGTTTCGAGGGGGGCTTCCCGCTTAGATGCCTTCAGCGGTTATCCTGTCCGCACATAGCTACCCTGCACTGCCGTTGGCACGACAACAGGTCCACCAGTGGTGCGTTCACCCCGGTCCTCTCGTACTAGGGGCAACTCCTCTCAAGTCTCCGACACCCACGGCAGATAGGGACCGAACTGTCTCACGACGTTCTAAACCCAGCTCACGTACCACTTTAAACGGCGAACAGCCGTACCCTTGGGACCTTCTCCAGCCCCAGGATGTGATGAGCCGACATCGAGGTGCCAAACACTGCCGTCGATATGGACTCTTGGGCAGTATCAGCCTGTTATCCCCGGCGTACCTTTTATCCGTTGAGCGATGGCCCTTCCACGCGGGACCACCGGATCACTATGGCCGACTTTCGTCTCTGCTCGACTTGTCAGTCTCGCAGTCAGGCGGGCTTATGCCATTGCACTCGACGGTTGATTTCCGACCAACCTGAGCCCACCATCGCGCGCCTCCGTTACTCTTTGGGAGGCGACCGCCCCAGTCAAACTACCCGCCACACAGGGTCCCGGAACCGGATGACGGTCCGCGGTTAGACATCAGGCAAGGCAAGGGTGGTATCTCAAGGGCGGCTCCCCGGGAACTGGCGTCCCCGCTTCAAAGCCTGCCACCTATCCTGCACATGCCTGGCCTGATGCCAGTGTGAAGCTGTAGTAAAGGTGCACGGGGTCTTTCCGTCTGACCGCGGGAACCCCGCATCTTCACGGGGAGTTCAATTTCGCTGAGTCTACGTTGGAGACAGCGGGGAAGTCGTTACGCCATTCGTGCAGGTCGGAACTTACCCGACAAGGAATTTCGCTACCTTAGGACCGTTATAGTTACGGCCGCCGTTTACCGGGGCTTCAGTTCGGAGCTTGCACCCCTCCCTTTAACCTTCCGGCACCGGGCAGGCGTCAGACCCTATACGTCGCCTTTGGGCTTCGCAGAGTCCTGTGTTTTTAGTAAACAGTCGCCACCCCCTGGTCTGTGCCCCCCGCCCCTGGTTGCCCAAAGACGGGGCCTCCTTCTCCCGAAGTTACGGAGGTATTTTGCCGAGTTCCTTCAACGTAGTTCTCTCAAGCGCCTTGGTATGCTCTACCAGTCCACCTGTGTCGGTTTCGGGTACGATCTGATGGAGGGCTGTTTCCAGGAACCGCTGACAGGCCATCCCAATCCGATAAGGGATGACAAGCTTTGCGATCCGTCACTTCCTCCTGGCCCGGGAATATTAACCCGGTTCCCATCGACTACGCCTTTCGGCCTCGCCTTAGGGGTCGGCTCACCCTGCTCAGATTAGCTTTAAGCAGGAACCCTTGGACTTTCGGCGAGCGGGTCTCTCACCCGCTTTGTCGCTACTCATGTCAACATTCTCGCTTCCGAATGCTCCACCGGTCCCTCACGGGCCGGCTTCATCGCCGAGACCCTTACCTCCGCGCGCTCCCCGAAGGGGGCGCTAAGAGGCAGGATCCACTAGACGGAACGCTCCGCTACCGCGCACGGCTTGCGCCGCGCACCCTGAGCTTCGGCTCGTGGCTTGAGCCCCGGTACATCTTCGCCGCAAGACAGCTTGTCTAGACCAGTGAGCTGTTACGCTTTCTTTAAATGATGGCTGCTTCTAAGCCAACATCCTGGTTGTTTTGGCCGTCTCACATGCTTTCCCACTTAGCCACGAATTGGGGGCCTTAGCTGCAGGTCAGGGTTGTTTCCCTCTTCACGACGGACGTTAGCACCCGCCGTGTGTCTGCCGGATAGTACGCCTCGGTATTCGGAGTTTGCTTAGGATCAGTAAGGCGGTAAGCCCCCATAGCCCATGCAGTGCTCTACCCCCGAGGGTATTCGTCCGACGCTCTACCTAAATAGATTTCGCGGAGAACCAGCTATCTCCGAGTTTGATTGGCCTTTCACCCCTAGGCACACCTCATCCCGACCTTTTTCAACAGGTGTGGGTTCGGACCTCCAGTGCGTGTTACCGCACCTTCATCCTGGACATGCCTAGATCACTCGGTTTCGGGTCTGATCCCACGAACTGAAGCGCCCTCTTCAGACTCGCTTTCGCTGCGCCTCCACCTACCGGCTTAAGCTTGCTCGTGAGACCAAGTCGTTGACCCATTATACAAAAGGTACGCCGTCACCCGTCGCGGTCCCCGAAGGGACCATCGCAGGCTCCGACTGTTTGTAGGCGTCCGGTTTCAGGGACTGTTTCACTCCCCTTGTCGGGGTGCTTTTCACCTTTCCCTCACGGTACTGGTTCGCTATCGGTCAGCAAGGAGTACTTAGCCTTCGAGGGTGGTCCCCCGATCTTCAGACAGGATTTCACGTGTCCCGCCCTACTTGATATGTCCATTCACGCTTTCGCATACGGGGCTGTCACCCTTCTCGCCCAGCTTCCCAGCTGGTTCTGCTCGCGTGTCTGGCTCGGCTGGTCCGCGTTCGCTCGCCACTACTAACGGAGTATCGGTTGATTTCCTTTCCTCCGGGTACTGAGATGTTTCAGTTCCCCGGGTTCGCTCTTTGAACCCTATATATTCAGGCCCAAAGTACCTGGCTCAATCCAAGATCATCAACCGTCTCAGAACCGCCACCAAACCGGCCAAGGGCCGGCGCGGAGCGGACGTTCCTGCGGAACGCAGGAACAACTGAAACAGCTGACAATCTTCGATTGTCAGGTGGGTTTCCCCATTCGGACATCCCGGGATCAAAGGGTGCTCTCGCCTCCCCCGGGCTTATCGCAGAGTGCCACGTCCTTCATCGCCTCTTGCTGCCAAGGCATCCACCAAACGCCCTTCTCGCGCTTGATCCGATCCAGAAGAAGACGGGCCCTTTTGCAGAGGAGTCTCACGTTGTCCTACCGCGCTTCGCGCTACTTGAGGACGTCGTTCAACCCCAACCCGTGTCCATGCTCTGGACGGAAGTCATTGACCCGGACGCGTCGCCTCGGCAGGCGGCGCGCCGGCTGCGACCCTCGACGATCCCGAAGGATCAGCGAGGCTCGCGGTCAGTGTCATTAGACTTGGAAAGACTGTCTTTGGTGTCCTATCGCGCCTTGCGCTGCTTGAGGACGTTCATCCTCGCACAATGCCAGACACAGGACGCGGCGCTCCCCCACTCGG
>CAVXOH010000009.1:0-102500 GCA_963763295.1 uncultured Alphaproteobacteria bacterium | reverse complement strand
CGCTGGCGCTGTCGGCGGTCCGCCCCTTGCGCAGGTCGTTGATCGCCGCTTTCAGGCCCTGCGCCGTGACGCCGGCCGCCTTCAGGGCGTCGTTGGCGCCCGACTTCGTCACCGCGAGCGCGGTCAGCAGCCGCTCCACCGTCACGAAGCTGTCGCCCGCCTGGCTCGCGAGCTTCTCCGCCTCGGCCAGCACCTTCGCGGTCTGGGTGTCGACAACCATGTCGCCGCCCTCGACGCGCGGCAGCTTGGCGAGCGCCCGCTCCACCGCCGCCCGGGCCGCCGCCGCGTCGCCGCCGGCGCGCGCGATCAGGTTCGCGGCGAGCCCCTGGTCGTCGTCGAGCAGCGCCTTCAGCAGGTGCTCCGGCAGGAAGCGCTGGTGGTTCTCCCTGAGCGCGATCGTCTGCCCGGCCTGAATGAACCCCCGCGCCCGTTCCGAGAACTTCTCGAAATCCATGTCTCTCTCCCTCAAGCAACACGTGGGCGCCTCGAGTTCGACGACGCCCTCAGTCCTCTTCGGCCGCCCGCACCCGCGGCGCGGCCAGTCATCACGAATATGGGCGCCGCGGCCCGCCGCTCAAGCCCCCGGGGCGCGGGAAAACCGCTTCCCGCCCCGACGCTTGGCCGCGGCCGGAGAACGGCCTGTCTGTCGCCGATCGCCTGAGGCCATGGACCAATATCCGGCGCAGACCGCGTCTGCATTGCGGCCCGATGCGGACTACGCGGCGGCCCGCAACTGCCACCTGCAGTTGAGTTTCGTCATCCAGCCGCTCTTCGATACTTATTCAGAGACATGATAGCGAACTTGTTGCACTATCGAGTCGGTATTTTCCACACCGACAGTCGCCGCGTCCAACGTCGACTGAAGGAACGAGCAGTGCAGTCAGGGGCAGACATGGATCGACGACAGGGTCAATGCGACGTGCCGGTGACGTCCGACAGCGTTTCGCGGCGCGCACTCCTCAAGGGCACGGTCGCAACAGGGTTCGGCGCGGCAGCTGGCGCCGTCCCGGTGCTGGCGGCTTTCAGCGCCCGCGCCGCCACGCTTGCCATGGATTGGCAATCGTTCGACCGGGACGTGCAGGCGGCGATGTCGACCTTCGGCATGGTCGGCGCCGCCGTTGCCGTGGTCGACCGCGCCGGCGTTCTCCATCATCAGACATTCGGCGTCCGTGACCGGGCGAGCGGCGCCCCCGTCACCAGGGACACGCTCTTTCGCGTCGGCTCGGCGACGAAGTCGATGACCTCGCTGCTTGTCGGCACCTTCGTGGACGAGGGTCTGCTCGATTGGGACCAGCCGGTGGCCGAGGTGTGGCCCGGCTTCCGCGCGCCCACGCCGGCGCTGACCCAGGGCCTGCGGGTGCGCGACCTGATGGGGATGGACAGCGGCCTCGGCGAGGGACCTCTGGCCTTCCACTACGACGCCTTCACCTCGATCGAACTCATGCAGGCGTTCGCCCTGCTCGATGTGCGGACCCCGCCCTTCACCGAGTGGTTCTACAACAACGTCGTCTATTCCACTGGCGGCTATCTGCCGCTCCTCGCCAACGGCGTTCCCGGGGAGGATCTCTATCCGGCCTACCTGCAGGCGATGCAGGAGCGCGTCTTCGCCCCGATCGGCATGGCCGGCACGTACATCGGCAGCGACCCGCGCCCGTTCACCGACGACTACGCCACCGGATACGGCGTCGACTTCGTGGAGGGGACGACGGCGCTGAACTGGATTCCGATCGGCTGCATCGCCCCGGCAGGCGCCGTGCTCGCCTCCGTCACGGACATGGCCACCTTCGTCCGGACGCAGCTCGGCCGCGGCGTCGCGCCGAACGGCGCGCGCGTCGTCTCGGAGCAGAACCTGGAGCAGAGCTGGCGGCCGCACATCCCGGTTCCGGTCGGCCCTCTGGACGGTTCCGAGCTCGAGAGCAACGGCTACGGAATGGGGTGGATCGACTACACCTACAAGGGCGGCCGGCGCCTCGTCTGGCACACCGGCTTCTGGGACGGTTTCGGATCCTTCATCGGCTTCCTCCCGGAGGAGGATCTCGGCCTCGTCGTTGTCACCAACATGGCGGTGGGCTCCAGCAGCTTCTTCTACAAGTACGTCCTGAATTTGCTGCTGGCCAAGACCCTTGGCGTCAACCACGGATTGAACGAAACGGTCGTGTCCGATTACGAGGGCGGGGCGAAATCGCTGACCGACATGGCGGCCGCGTCGGTGGCCGTCGACCCCGACGCGATCGCTCCGTTCCTCGGCTACTACCAGCGGGGCTACCGGCTGGGCTTCGACGCGGCCGGGGAGCTGCGCCTCCATCTCAGCGCCGCCGGCGATCGGGTCCGGGGGATGCCCGACGGCAGCTATGTCCTGGCAACCGGCCAGTCCGCCGGGACGCTGATCCGTCTGACGCGCGACGCGGCCGGCGTGCCGGAAATGGCGTTGGAGGGCCTTGAGACCGTGCGCTGGCTAAGTGGACAATCATAGCACGACGCAGTGGGATATCGGGCTTCCGCTGCACCCATCCTTGATCCCGTCCGCCGCGAAGTGCTTACTGATCCAGCCATGACCTCCGCGCTCGCCGCCACGCTCTTCGCGCCCGAGGACCTCCGGCTGGTCGAGCGGCCGCTCGGCGCGCTCGCGCCCGGCCGCGTGCGGGTCCGCTTCGCCGCCGGCGGGATTCTGCGGCTCGGACATGCACTACTTCCGGCATGCCCGCACCGGCGACTTCGTCGTCACCGAGCCGCTCGTCCTCGGCCACGAGATCGCGGGCGTGGTCGAGGAGGTCGGCGCCGAGTTGCGGGGCCTCGCCCCGGGCGCGCGGGTCGCGGTCAATCCGTTCCGCCCCTGCGGCCATTGCCCGCGCTGCGCCGAGGGCCGGGCCAACCTCTGCGAGAACGTCTTCTTCATGGGCTCGGCCTCGAAGACGCCCCACATGCAGGGCGGCTTCGCGACCGTGTTCGACACCACGCCCGGCCAGTGCGTGCCGGTGCCCGACCACGTGCCGCTCGAGGCCGCCGCGCTCGCCGAGCCGCTGGCGGTCTGCCTGCACGCGGTGGCGCGCGGCACGGTCGCCGGCCGCAGCGTCGCGATCGTCGGCGCCGGGCCGATCGGGCTCTTCACCCTCCTCGCCGCGCGGCTCGGCGGCGCCACGCGCATCGCCGTCGTCGACATCGCCGCCGCCCCCCTCGCCTTCGCGGCCCGGCTCGGCGCCGACGCGGTGGTCGACGTCGCGGCCGACCCCGACGGCCTCGCCCGCCACGCTCCGCCGGACGTCGTCTTCGAGGTCTCCGGCACCCCCGCCGGCCTCGCCTCGGCGATCGCCGCGGTCCGCCGCGGCGGGACGGTCGTTCAGGTCGGCAACCTACCCGGTGGCCAGATCCCCGCCCCGGCCAGCGCCGTGATGTCGAAGGAGCTCGACCTGCGCGGCTCCTTCCGCTTCGACCGCGAGTTCGCCGAGGCCGTCGCCCTCATCGCCGGCGGCCGGGTCGACCCCCTCGCCCTCGTCACCGCCCGCCGCCCGCTCGCCGACGCGCCCGACGCCTTCCGCCTCGCCCTCGACCGCAACTCGAGCGTCAAGGTGCTGCTGACGGCCTGACCGCCGGCAACCTGCATCGGCTCATTTCTCCCCATATGCTTTCCATACGGGTTCCGTACGCGTTCCATATCATGACATCGCGCCGGCGAGCGACAGCGTCTCCGCGTGATGGCAAGCCACCGACGTCGCGTTCTCCACCGGCCGCAGCGGCGGCGTCTCGCGCCGGCAGAGCTCGGTCGCATAGCGGCAGCGCGGATGAAACGCGCAGCCCGGCGGCAGGTTCGTGACGTCGGCCACCTCGCCGCGCAGACGGATGCGCTCCCCCTTGCGCCGCAGCCGCGGATCGGGCCGCGGCACCGCCGAGAGCAGCGCCTCGGTGTAGGGATGCCGCGGCCGGTCGAAGAGCGCCCGGGTCGGCCCGACCTCGACGAGCTTGCCCGCATACATGGCGGCGACGCGGTCGCAGATATGCTGGATCACGGCGAGATCGTGGCCGACGACCAGATAGGTCAGGCCGAACTCCCGCTTGAGCTCGCGCAGCAGCCGCAGGATCTGCGCCTGCACCGAGACGTCGAGCGCCGAGACCGCCTCGTCGCAGACGACGAACGCGGGATTGAGCGCGAGCGCGCGGGCGATGCCGATGCGCTGCCGCTCCCCGCCCGAGAAGGCGTGCGGATAGCGGCGCACATACTCGGGGCGCAGCCCGACGCGCCGCAGCAGCGTCGCCACCCGCTCGTCCGCCTCCGCCTTCGGAACGCCGTTGTACTCGAGGCTCTGGCCGATGATCTCGCCGACCGGCAGCCGCGGGTTCAGCGACGCGTTCGGATCCTGGAACACCATGCGCATGTCGCGGCGCAGCGCCTTGCGCTCGGCCGGACCGGCGGCGCGGACGTCGACCTCGGTGCCGTCGCGGCGGCGGAACCGCACCGATCCCGCGGTCGGCTCGACGATGCGCAGGAGCGCGCGGCCCGTCGTCGTCTTGCCGCATCCGCTCTCGCCGACGAGCCCGAGCACCTCGCCCTGGTGCACGTCGAAGCTCACGCCATCGACGGCCTTCACCTGCCCGACGGTGCGCCGCAGCAGCCCCCTGGTGATGGGGAAATGCACCTTCAGGCCCTCGACCCGCAGCAGCACCGGCGCGGCGGCCGCCGGCTTGATCGGTGCCATCTCGGTCATCGCGCGACCCTGGCCGGCTCGGCCCCGGCGCTCACCTCTTCGTAGAGCAGGCAGCGCACCTGCGTGCCATCGGCGAGGTCGGTGCGCTTCGGCTCGATCCGGTCGCAGAGCCCGGCGATCGCCTCGCGGCAGCGCGGATGGAAGCTGCAGCCGGCCGGCCGGTTGTACGGGCTCGGGACCATGCCCTCGATGGTGTCGAGATCCTCGCCGACATGAATGCCGAGCCGCGGGATCGAGCGGAGCAGACCGCGGGTGTAGGGGTGCTTCGGCTCGTGAAAGATCGCATCGACGCTGGCGCGCTCGACCATCCGGCCGAGGTACATGACGGCCACGTCATCGGCGACCTCGGCCACGACGCCGAGGTCGTGGGTGATGAACATCACCGCCATGCCGAACTCGCTCTGCAGCTCCTTGATGAGGTCGAGGATGACGGCCTGGGTGGTGACGTCGAGCGCCGTCGTCGGCTCGTCGGCGATGAGGAGCCGCGGGCCGCACGACAGCGCGAGCGCGATCATCGCCCGCTGCCGCATCCCGCCCGAGAGCTGGAAAGGATAGGCGTCGAGGCGCTCCTTCGGCCGCGGCATCCCCACCCGGCGCAGGATCTCGGTCGCCCGGTCGCGCGCCTCGCGCTTGCCGACCTTCAGGTGCAGCCGGATCGCGTCGACGATCTGCGACCCGATGGTCTGGACCGGGCCGAGCGAGGTCATCGGCTCCTGGAAGATCATGGCGATCTCCTTGCCGCGCACGGCCCGGATCGCCTCGCCGGTCGGATCGAGCGCGGCGAGGTCCACGACCGTGCCGTCCGCCTTGCGGAACTGCATCGAGCCGGCGTTGACCTTGCCCGGCCGCGGGACGATGCGCAGGATCGAGCGGGCCAGCATCGACTTGCCGCAACCCGACTCGCCGACGACGCAGACCGTCTCGCCGTCGCGGATGGTGAGGTCGACGCCGTCGACCGCGCGGGTGACGCCGAAATGGGTCTTCAGCCCCTCGATCCGGAGCAGCGGGGGCCTCTCGTCAGTGACCATAGGGGTCCGCCGCGTCGATCAGGCCGTCGCCGAGGAAGTTCATCGACAGGACCGCGGTCACGATCGCCACGCCCGGCAGGAACAGCCAGGGCGCCGAGGCGACCGAGCGGATGTTCTGCGCCTCCTGCAGCAGCACGCCCCAGCTCACCACCGGCGGCTTCAGCCCGATGCCGATGAAGCTCAGCGCGGTCTCGGCCAGGATCATCGCCGGGATCGCCAGCGTGACCGAGGCGACGATGTGGCTGAGGAACGACGGCACCAGATGCTTGCGGATGATCGCCATCTCGCCCAGGCCGTCGAGGCGCGCCGCCACGACGAAGTCCTCGTGCTTGAGCGCCATGAACTTGCCGCGGACCTCGCGGGCGAGCCCGGTCCAGCCGACCAGCGACAGGATGATCGTGATGGCGAAATAGACCTGCAGCGCCGACCAGCTCTGCGGGATCGCCGCGGCGAGCCCCATCCACAGCGGGATGGTCGGGATCGACTGCAGGAACTCGATCGTCCGCTGGATCAGGTTGTCGACGGCGCCGCCCATGAACCCGGAGATGCCGCCGAGGATGATGCCGAGGACGAGGCTCAGCCCGACGCCGATCAGGCCGATCGACATGGAAACCCGGGTCCCGTAGATGGTCCGGCTCAGCACGTCGCGCCCGATGCGGTCGGCCCCGAACAGGTACATCGGGTCGCCCGGCCTGACCGGCGCGATCAGGTGGATGTCAGCGGGGATGAGCCCGAAGAGCTGGTAGAGCTCGCCGCGGGCGAAGAAGGCCACCGGCACCGGCTTGTCGGGATCGGGGACGAACGTGCGCCGGAACGACACCGGGTCGACTGACGCCGAGTAGCCGTTGACGTGGGGCTCGAAGCGCCAGCCGCTCTCGTCCGCGCGGAACAGGTGCAGCCGCTGCGGCGGCGCGTAGGCAAAGCGGCCCTGGTAGTGCTCCGCCGGGAACGGCGCGAGGAACTCGGCGAAGATCGCGACGAGATAGATCGCGAGGACGACCGCCCCGCTGAAGAGCGCGACCTTGTTGCGACGGAACCGCCACCAGATCAGCTGCCACTGCCCGGCCACCTGTTCCCGCTGCTCGACGTCGGGGACGGCTCCGGCGGCAATGATCGCGTGATCGGCCATCGCGCGGCTCCTCAGCTGTAGCGGATGCGCGGGTCGAGCCACGCCAGCAGGATATCGGAGATGAGCGTGCCGATGACGGTCAGCGTCGACAGAAGCAGGATGAAGCTCCCCGCCAGGTACATGTCCTGCGTCAGCAGCGAGCGCAGCAGCATCGGCCCCGAGGTCGGCAGGTTGAGCACGATCGCCGTGATCGTCGCGCCGGACACCAGCGCCGGCAGCACCCAGCCGACGGTGGACACGAACGGGTTGAGCGCCACCCGCACCGGGTACTTCAGGAGCACCGTCCGCTCCGGATGCCCCATCGCGCGCGCGGTGACGACGTAGGGCTTGTTGAGCTCGTCGATCAGGTTCGCCCGCATGATCCGGATCAGGCTCGCGGTGCCGGCCAGCCCGAGGACGATGACCGGGATCCACAGATGGCTGATGAGGTCGCCGACCTTGGCGAGGCTCCAGGCGGCGTTCTCGTACTCGGGCGAGAACAGGCCGCCGACCGACTGCCCCATGTAGCGGAACGAGACGTACATGAAGACGAGGGCGATCAGGAAGTTCGGGATCGCGAGGCCGATGAACCCGACGAAGGTCGCGAGGTGCGCGCCGACCGAGTTGCGGCGAATCGCGGAGTAGATGCCGATCGGAAACGCGACCGCCCAGATGAACAGGAGCGTCGAGATCGAGAGCACGAGCGTCAGCCCCATCCGCTCGTAGATCAGCGTCGAGACCGGCCGGTTCCACTCGAACGACTGGCCGAAGTCCCCGTGCAGGATGATGTTGGAGATCCACTTCCAGTACTGGACGTAGAACGGCTCGCCGAGCCCGTAGCGCTCGCGCATGCCCTCGATGAAGGCCTGGTTGACCTGGACGCCCTCCGCCGTCATCCCGGCCACCATCGAGCTCAGGTAGTCGCCGGGCGGCAGCTGGATGATGGCGAAGGTCAGGATCGAGATCAGCACCAGTGTGACGAGCATGTAGCCCAGCCGTCGGAGCATGAACGCGATCATCGTGCGCCTCCCGGGTCGGCGGCCGGCCCGCGGGGTCGCCGCGGGCCGGCCAGACTACTGCGCCTTGATGTACCAGGTCGACAGGTTGAGCGGCGCCGGCGTCGGATAGATCGCCGAGTTGATCATCCGTTCCGGCACGTTGCCCATGCGGTTGGTGGCGATGGCGTAGGTGCCGGTCAGGAGCGAGACGCCGAAGCTGCGGAACTCCTCCCGGGCGATGTCGAGCACCTGAGTGAAGAGCTCGGCCTGTTTCTCGACGTCGGCGGTGGCGAGCGCGGCGTCGTAGAGGTTCAGCTGCTCCACCGTCGCCGCATCTGGCTCGATCCCGCGATCGTCGCCGTTGTACCAGTAGGACCACGGCACCGCGTAGAGGGCATTGTCGTTGATCGGCACGTAGAGCCGCGGGTTCAGCAGCTCGTTGAGCCCGCCCGCGCCGACGTTCGAGATCGCCTCGTAGAGGTTCGCGACCTGCCGCTCGCGGTAGAGCGCGCTGTCGATGACGTTGACCTGGAGGTCGATGCCGACGTCGCGCCAGTAGCCCTGCATCAGCTCGAGGCTGTCGATCTGCTGGGTGGTGTCGGTCCGCACGTCGACCCGGATGGTCAGCGGCTGCCCGTTGCTCATCAGCCGGGTGCCGCTGCCGTCCCGCTCGGTCAGGCCGAGCGCGTCGAGCATCTGGTTGGCGCGGTCGGGATCGTGCTCGGTGTACTGGTGCGCGAAGACTTCGTCGTAGAACTCGGACTCCGGCCGCGGCGCGACCTGGTAGGGCTCGCCCTGGCCGACATAGATGATGTCGATGAGCTCGGGCCGGTTGATGGCATGCGACAGCGCGACGCGGAAGTCCTTGTTCTGGAACAGCTCCCGCTTCACCTCGTCCTGCACGGTCAGGTTCAGGTGCAGCGCATGGGCCGCCGAGACGTCGGCGCTCAGGTCGATGAACCGGTAGTCGCCCGCCTCCTGGTTGTCGAAGAAGGTCGGCTTGTCGGTGATGGTGAAGTTCTGCGGCCGATAGACGAAGTCGACCTGCCCGTTCATGACCATGAGCTTGAGGACCTCGGGATCGCCGACGATCGGAAACACCACCTCGTCGATGTAGGGCAGCTGGTTCTCGGCGGTGTCGACCTTCCAGTAGTAGGCGTTGCGCCGGGCCACGACCTGCGTGCTCGACCCGTCGTAGGGGCTCGTCACCGTCCAGCCGTTCAGGACCGGCAGCTCCGGGTTCAGCCACTTGGCGAAGTCGCTGCCGGTCGGCCCGCCGACCTTCTGGTAGAAGAGGTCGATCCAGGACGAGACCCCCGCCGCCTCCATCAGCGCCGGAAGGCCGGCCTCGTTGTACTTGGGCAGGAACTGCTCGCCGTAGTGGCGCGGCGCGATCGGCGGCTGGTTGTTGCCCGAGGCGAGCTGGAGGAGGAACAGACCGTAGGGGGCGGCAAACTCGAACGTGACCGTGAGGTCGTCGACCTTGGTGAGCGTGACGGGCTCGCCCGCGTTCATCATGTGGCCGCCCGGGCCTCCCGGGTAGAGCTCCTCGTTGCGCGCCATGTCCTCGTACCAGAAGACGATGTCGTCCGCCGTGACCGGTGCGCCGTCGCTCCACTTCATGCCGGGGCGGAGATGGAAGGTGAACTCGGTGCTGTCGGCGTTCACCTCCCAGGACTCGGCGATGTTCGGAACCACGGTGCCGCCTTCCGGGGCGAAGCGGATCAGCGGCTCGTAGCCGATGATCCGGTTCAGCCAGCCGTAGCCGCGGTCCGTCCCGCCCAGGAGGTCGGTGCGCATCGACCCGCCATAGGCGCCGACCTCGTTCATCGGGGTCAGGACCAGCGGCTCCGCGGGCAGGCGCTCGTCCACCGGCGGCAGGGTCCCGGCATCGACCTGCTGCTGCAGCGCGGGGGCCTGGTTGAACGCGGCCGCGCCGCTCGGATCGAGCAGCAGGAGGCCGGCGGCCATGCCCAGAAGCACGCGGCCGTGTGATCGCTTCATTCGCATATTCCCCTCCCTTCGCGGCCGTTGTCGGCCATGTGTTTGCTTCTCCGGCCGGCGCCCGGCGCCGTCTCAGGGCTTGAAGATCATCGCGGGTTGCAGGTGGGCGATCCGCCATCCGTCCGCCTCCCGGCGGAAGCGGCAGGCGAGGTCGCCGACGTTGGTGATCGGCGGCGTGGCGACGCTGCCATCCTCGCGCCGGGCCCCGCGCAGCGGGATGAAGCAGGCCGTGGCCCGCGCCTCGTCCTCGGACGTCACGTCGACCAGAACGTTGGTGACGATGTGGCGGGAGACGTCGGTCTCGGGGCGCTGGCGAAGCGCCGCGAGGATCGCCTCCCGGCCGCGGACCGGCTTGCCGCCCCGCACCCAGGTGGCGTCCTCGGTGAAGAGCGCCGCGGTCTCCTCGTAGCGCCCCTGGTCCATCAGGCTGTAGGAGGCGATTATCAGGCGCTCGCAGGTCGTCGCTGCCAACTGTTCCATGACCTGCCTCAGTAGCCGAGCTGCTTGTCGACGACGTTGACGAGCGGCTTGCCCGCCACGTAGCGCCTGAGATTGTCGGCGAAGATGCGATAGCCGCGCGCCTTGGTGGCCAGCGTCGTCGCGCCGTTGTGCGGAGTGACGATCGTGTTCGGAGCATCCCAGAACGGGCTGTCGGCCGGAAGCGGCTCGGTTCCGTGGGCATCGAGGCCGGCGCCCGCGATCCAGCCCTCGGTCAGCGCCTTGTAGAGCGCCGCGTCGTTCGCGACCCCGCCGCGCGAGAAGCAGACGTAGAAGGTCGTGGGCTTCATCGCCCGGAACTCGGCCTCGCCCAGCATGTCGGTCGTCTCCGGCGTCTTCGGGGCGGTCACCACGACGAAGTCGCATTCGCCCAGGAACGCGTGCAATTGGTCGCGCGCGTACATCCGGTCGAAGTTCTCGGCCACGTCTCCGTTGCGCCGCAGCCCGAGCACCCGCATGTGGAAGGCCTTGGCCTTGAGCGCGAGATCGGTGCCGGAATAGCCGGCGCCGATGATGCCGACGGTCAGGCCGTTGAGCTCGCCGTGGGAGAAGGCGTCCCACCTGCGGTTGCGCTGACCCTCGACCCACCGCATGGCGTTGCGGTTGAGCATCATCATCAGCATCATCGCGTGCTCGGCCAGCGGGATGGCGCCATTGCCCTTGGAGCAGGTCAGCACGACCGGGCTCTCGACGAAGTCGGGGTAGAGCTGGGTGTTCGGCCCCGCCGCCCAGCTGTGCACCCACTTGAGCTTGCGCCCGCGCGCAAGGGCCTCCGGGCTCAGCTGCCCGGCAACGACGTCGGCGTCGTCGACGGCGGCCTCCATCTCGGCCTGCTTGGCGAAGAACGCGACGTCCGCGTCGGGCGCGATCGTCCTCAGCTCGGCCAGCCGCTCCGAGTTGATCTCTCCGGTCAGCAGAACCCGCAGCTTGCCGCCATCCTCGCTCATTTGTCGCCCCCCTGTCGCCTCGCGGCCGCCTGCGCGAATCCTGCGTAACCCATCGACCATCCTGGCGCAATGAATTTGCGCTCAACGGGGCTCAATATTGCGGCTTGCTGACGCAACAACATTGCGGTAATCACCGCCACGACGTCGTGGCCAGAGAGGCTGGCGGCGTGGAGGGCGGCCAATGGCGCAACGGATCACGCTCGACCATCTGTCGCGGCAGCTCGGCCTGTCGAAGTTCTCGGTCTCGCGGGCGCTCTCGGGAAAGCCGGGCGTGAGCGGGCAGACGCGCGAGGCGGTGCTCCGGCTCGCGCGCGAGGTCGGCTACAACCACACCGGCGCAGCCCAGCTCCAGGCGGAGGAGCGGGTCGTGCACCTGATCATCCCGCAGGCTGACGCCATCAACTCGAGCTTCTGGGTCGAGGTCATCGCGGGCGCCGAGGCCGAGGCCCGGGCGATCGGCTATCGCCTGACCATCGACGTGCTCGCGCCGGGCCGCGGCCCCGACGTGCTGCAGGGGAACGTCCATGGGCTGATCCTCGCCGGCCGGCGCTCGCGCGGGGTGCTCGAGCCGTTCCTCGAGCTCGACATCCCGAAGGTGCTGATCGGGCACCCGCGCCCGATGGAACCCATCGACAGCGTGCAGGCCGCGAACTTCGACGGCGGCTACATGGTCGGCGACGTGCTCGGACGGCTCGGCCACCGATGCATCGCCTTCTTCACCGACGCGCCGGAGGACGAGGGCCGCAACCTGCGCCAGGCGGGGCTCGTCGAGGCGATGCGGGTCCACGGCGGCACCGTCCTGCCGCCGGTCCCGTTCGATCCCGACGCCGACCTGCAGGACGTGCTCCTGCGCACGCTCGGGGCCGCGGGCCACCCGACCGCCGTCGCCGGCGCCACCGACTTCGTGGCGCTGAGCGTGGCCTGGGCCCTGATGGAGCTCGGCTTCAGGATCCCGCAGCACGTCTCGGTCATCGGATCGAACGACTCGCACTCGGCCTCGCAACTCGGGCTCAAGCTCTCGACCGTGCGCCAGCCGATGCATGAGATCGGCGCCATCGCATTGCAGACGCTGCACTGGCGCCTCGAGATCGCCTTGCCCGCCGCGCGGCCGCGACGCACCCTGCTCACCCCCGAGTTCATCGGGCGCGCGACGCACGGCCCGTGCAATCCCGCCGGCCTGACCGCGCGCCTGAACGAGATCGGGCGGCGTCCTCCGCTGCAATCCTGACTCTTTTCCTTAGCATATGAGTTGTGCATACGCCGTGCATGCTTTGTGCATGAGCGAATTCCTGCATGTGGCTGTCGGCGCGGCGAAAGTCATGCCTCGGAATAAAAGCGTCCGATCGCCGCGCTATCGGCCATTGCGTTGCCGGCGCCGACGTACTCGGCGTAACGGCGGATCGCGGTGGCGACCAGCGGCACCTCGACGTCGAGCGCCGCGCAGAACGCGGCGAGCGCCTGCAGGTCCTTGTCGAGCTGGCGCGCATAGGCGCGGGGCGGGTCGTAGTCGCGGGCCTGCATCTGCGGAAAGATCCGCTGCAGGATCGCGGAATTGGCGGCACCGCCGGCGAGCGCCGCCGGCAGGGCTGCGGCGTCGACGCCGGCTGCCTCCGCGAGGCGCAGAACCTCCGCCATCAGCACGTAGTTCACCCCGACGATGGCCTGGTTCAGCGTCTTCGCGGTCTGCCCGGCCCCGAGCTCGCCCATCCGGGTCAGGTTCGCCGACATCGCCTCGAGCACCGGCCGCGCGCGCTCGAAATCCGCCGCCGCGCCGCCGGCGAGGATGGTGAGCTCGCCGGTCTCGGCCAGCGGCGGGCCGCCCGAGACCGGCGCATCGACCCAGGACACCGCCGCCTCGGCCGCGAGACGCGCGGCAAGCACGCGCGTGCGCACCGGCGGCACCGTCGAGCAATCGACGAGGAGCGCCGCGCCGTCAGCCGCCGCGGCAAGTCCGTCCGCCGCGAAGCAGACCCGTTCCATCGCGTCGCCGTCGAGGACGCAGGTGAGCACGACCTCGCACGCCGCGCGCACCTCCGCCGGCGACCCGGCCCAGACCGCGCCTTGCGGCACGACCTCGGCCGCGCGCTCGGGCTCGCGGTTCCAGACCGCGACGCGAAAGCCCTGCCCGAGCAGCCGCCGGGTCATCGGCGCGCCCATCACGCCGAGCCCGATGAAGCCGAGCGACGGCCGGGCACTCATGGCGCGAGCCCGAGCCGCGCCCGCGTCCGGGCGGCGGCGGCGGTCATCATCCGGTCGGCGATCATCGCGAGCATCGCGATGCAGGCGCCCGCCACCAGCCCGGCGCCGACGTCGGCGCGGGTCAGCGCGATGTAGACCTCCTGGCCGAGGTCGCGGGTGCCGACGAGCGCGGTGATCACCAGCATCGAGACCGCGAGCAGGATCGTCTGGTTGATGCCGAGCAGGATCTCCGGCAGCGCCAGCGGCAGCCGCAGCTTCAGGAGCCGCTGCCACGGCGTCGTCCCCATCGCCCGGGTCGCCTCGACGAGGTCGGGGTCGATCTCGCGGATGCCGAGCGCGGCGTAGCGGATCGCCGGCGGCAGCGCGTAGAGCACGATGGCGATCATCGCGGTGAACTCGCCGACCCGGAACAGCATCACCACCGGGATGAGATAGACGAACGAGGGCAGCGTCTGCAGCGTGTCGATGACCGGCTGCACCACCCCCCAGACCCGCCGGCTCAGGCCCGAGGCGACGCCGATCGGCAACCCGATCAGCGTCGCGATCACGACCGAGACGCCGACGAGGTAGACGGTGACCATCGCCTGCGCCCAGTAGCCGGTGAAGGCGACGAAGAGCATGAAGCCGCAGGCGATCGCCGCCCGCCGTGCGCCGCCGATCCGCGCCATCGCCAGCGTCACGACGAGCGCGCCCCACCACCACGGCACCGCCACCAGCACGCGCCGGACCGGCACCAGCAGATGGACCAGCACCCAGCCCTTGATCGCCTCGAGGCTGTCGAAGAACTTGACGTTCAGCCATTCGATCAGCCCCGACCAGAACGCCGAGGTCGAGATCACCAGCCGCTCGGGATAGTGGGCGAGCCCCGGCAGCGCGAAGGCAAGCGCCCAGAGCCCGGCCGCCGCCAGCGCCGCCGCGAGCAGCACCCCGCGCCCGCCGGCCCCGCGCGGGCGCACCGCATAGGCCTGGCTCAGCCGGTCGAGCACCACCGCCAGCACGACAATGGCGAGCCCGGCCTCGATGCCGCCGCCGATGTCGAGCCGGCGCAGCGCCGCCAGCACGTCGTAGCCGAGGCCGCCGGCACCGATCATCGAGGCGATGATCACCATGTTGAGCGACAGCATGATCACCTGGTTCACCCCCACCATCAGCGGCGCCCGCGCCGCCGGCAGCATCACCTTCCAGATCAGCTGCCGCGGCGTCGCCCCCGCCATGCGGCCGAACTCGACGATCTCGGGCGCGACGCCGCGCAGCGCCAGCAGCGTCACCCGCACCATCGGCGGCATGGCATAGATGACCGTCGCGATCAGCGCCGCCACCGGTCCGAAGCCGAAGAGGATCAGGATCGGCAGCAGATAGGCGAAGACCGGCATCGTCTGCATGGCGTCGAGCGCCGGCGCCAGCATCCGTTCGCCGCGCGGGTGGCGGTAGGCCGCGATGCCAAGGACGAGCCCGCCGAGCACGCCGAGCGGCACCGCCACGACGATCGAGGCGAGCGTCACCATCGCGCTCTGCCACTGGCCGAAGACCGCGAGATAGAGGAGCGCCGCCCCGACCAGCGCCGCGAGCCGCGAGCCGCCGGCGTGGAGCGCGACGAGCGTCGCCGCGATCACCACGGCGAACCACGGCAGCGGCGGCAGGATCTGCACGGCCGCCGACCCCTGGCCGCGCATCAGGCCGGTCGCGAAGACCGCCTTCGCCGCCTCGAGCGGCAGCCCGAGCAGCGCCGCGATCCACCGGGTGAGGTCGCGAAAGCTGAAGAGGCCGAAGCTCGCCTCGTTCACCAGCCAGTCCATCGCCGCCGAGATCCAGTCGGCGACCGGCAGCTGCAGGCCGCGCGGCACCTCGTCCCAAAGCCCGTCGAGCGTGCCCCGCGGCAGCCAGGCGAAGCCGATCGTGACGGCGAGGAGACCGAGGCCGACCGCCCGGACGCTCCAGCCGGCGCCCTCCGCGCGCGGCGCCGGGATCGCCGTCGCGCTCATGGCCGGGCTCCGGCCCCCGCGGCCTGCCCGAGCAGCACCGCCATGACCTCGGCCCGCCCGACCATGCCGATCGCCCGCCCGTCCTCGACGACGGCGAAGGGCCGCTCGGCCGCCTCGACCTCGGCGGCGAAGTCGGCGACCTTCGCCCGCGCTCCGACCTCCCCCGCCACCGGCGCCCCGTCGAGCGGGCGCATCACCGCCCGCGCCGACAGGATCCGCGCCCGCGGGGCGTCGCGGGTGAACGCGGCGACGTAAGGATCGGCCGGCGCGCGGATCAGCTCCTCCGCCGTGCCCTCCTGCACGATCCGCCCGTCGCGCATGATCGCGATCCGGTCGGCGAGCCGGATCGCCTCGTCGAAGTCGTGGGTGATGAAGACGATGGTCTTGTGCAGGGCGGCCTGCAGCCGCAGGAACTCGTTCTGCATCTCGCGGCGGATCAGCGGATCGAGCGCCGAGAACGGCTCGTCGAGGAACCAGACCTCAGGCCCGACCGCCAGCGACCGGGCGATCCCCACCCGCTGCTGCTGCCCGCCCGAGAGCTCGCGCGGCAGGTTGCCCTCGCGCCCCTTGAGCCCGACGAGCTCGATCATCTCGTGCGCCCGGCGCTCGCGCTCCACCCGCCCGACGCCCTGCACCTCGAGCGGAAACGCCACGTTCCTCAGCACCGAGAGATGCGGCAGCAGCGCGAAGTTCTGGAACACCATCCCCATCCGGTGGCGCCGGATCTCGATCAGCGCCCGGTCCGAGACCCCGCGCAGGTCGCGCCCCTCGAAGCGCACCTCCCCCGCGCTCGGCTCGACCAGCCGCGACAGGCATCGCACCAGCGTCGACTTGCCCGAGCCCGACAGCCCCATGATCACGAAGATCTCGCCCGGCCGCACCGCGAGGCTCGCGTCGATCACCGCCGGGACGAACCCCGCGGCGGCGATCTCCTCGGGCGCGGGCGGCGCGCGGCGGCGGGCGAGAAAGGCCTCCGCGCCGGGACCGAACAGCTTCCAGAGGCCGCGGCAGGCGATCTTCGGCGCGGCCGCATCCATCGCCTGCCCTCAGGTCACTGGCCGATCCAGGCCGACCAGCGCGCCTCGTTGGCGGCCATCCAGGCGTCGACCACCGCCTCGACGCTCTGTCCGTCGAGGTCGACGGCGGCGATCATGTCGCCCATCTCCCAGTTGTCGACGGTGAAGGCCTCGATCGCGGTCTTCGCCTGCGGCCACTTCTCGGCGAGCCCCGCCCAGGCCACCTTCCAGATCGGCCCGCGCGGCTTGCCGCAGTCGTGCGTCGCGTCCGGGTTCCCGCCCCAGGCGGGATCGGCGTAGCAGGTGGGCTCGTAGGACGGGAACGCCACCCATTCCCCCTCGTACTTGATCGGCGCCCAGTGCGGCGCATAGATCCAGAGCAGGATCGGATCCTGCCGCTGCACCGCCGATTCCAGCTCGGCGAAGAGCGCCGCGTCGGTGCCGGCGTGGATCACCTGGAACGGCAGCTCAAGCGCCTCGATGCGCTCCTCCTCGAAACCGCCCCAGGTCACCGGCCCGCCGAGGTAGCGCCCGTCCGGCAGCGTGTCGGGGGTCGCGAAGGCCTCGGCGCAGGCGGGCTCGAGCAGGGCCGTCCAATCCGGCAGGCCGGGGCAGACCTCCTTCATGTAGAGCGGATACCACCACTCCTCGATCGCCTGCATCCCGGTCTCGCCGAGGTTCACCACCTGGCCGGTGCCGGTCGCCTCGTCCATCGCCTGGCGGCCCGTGGTCTCCCAGATCTCCATCGCGACGTGGAGGTCGCCGGTCTTCAGCCCGGCGAACTGCGCGAGGTAGTCGGCCTGGACGTACTCGACGTTGAGCCCGGCGCGCTGGAGGACCTCGCCCATGATCCGGGTGGTGATGAGCTGCCCGGTCCAGTCGTGCAGCGTCAGCCGGATCGGGTCCTGCGACTCCTGCGCGGCCGCGGGTGCCTGCGCCGTCAGCGCCAGCGCCCCCAAGAGCGCGGACGCCGCCAGAATGCGTCGGATCATCGCCAACCTCCCTTGCCTCGGTCTCGGCCTGCGCGGGCCCGCCGATGGTTCGTCATAACCTGTTGAGCCTCCACACTTAGCACGGCGCGGCGGGCATTGACAGGGGACGCGCGCCCCTTCCCGCCCCCTGCCCCGGCGCGCTACCCTGCCGGCGGAGGAGATCCGCCATGCCCGAGCCGACGCCGCCCGACCTTCAGGCCATCGTCGAGGCGATCCACGCCGAGCTCGAGCCGCATTTCGGCGCCGGTCAGCCAGCCGGCTACATCCCCGAGCTCGCCCGCGTCGATGCGCGCCGCTTCGGGATCGCGGTGACCACGCTCGAGGGCGTCACCCATGCCGCCGGCGACGCCGACGAACCGTTCTCGATCCAGAGCATCTCCAAGACGTTCCTGCTGACGCTCGCGCTCGGCAAGCATGGCGAGGGGCTGTGGACCCGGGTCGGGCGGGAGCCGTCGGGCGATCCGTTCAACTCGATCGTGCAGCTCGAACACGAGCAGGGCCGGCCGCGCAACCCGTTCATCAACGCCGGCGCGATCGTCGTCACCGACCTGGTGCTGGCCGGGCACACGCCGCGCGAGGCGATCGGGGAGATCCTGCGCTTCCTCCGCTCCCTCGCCGACGACGAGACGATCGGGATCGACCCGGAAGTGGCGCGCTCGGAGCAGGAGACCGGCGCGCGCAACGCTGCGCTCGCCCAGTTCATGCGCTCCTACGGCCGGCTGATCCATCCGGTCGACAGGGTGCTCGGGGTCTATTTCCATCACTGCGCGGTGGCGATGAGCTGCCGCCAGCTCGCGCGGGCCGGCCTGTTCCTCGCCGCCGGCGGCCGCGACCCGGCCAGCGGCACCACGGTGGTGCGGCCGGCGCGGGCGCGGCGGATCAACGCGCTGATGCTGACCTGCGGGCTCTACGACGCGTCCGGCGACTTCGCCTACCGGGTCGGGCTGCCCGCGAAGAGCGGAGTCGGCGGCGGCATCCTGGCGGTCGCGCCCGGCCACGCCTCGATCTGCGTCTGGTCGCCGGGGCTCGACCAGGCCGGCAACTCGCTCCTCGGCATCGTCGCGCTGGAGAAGCTGGTCCAGCGCACCGGCTGGTCGGTCTTCGGCGACTGAGGCCGCACGATCACCGACGCACCTCGCGGCGGTCGCCGGCTTCGGCCCGCAGTTCCGGCAGGTCGCGCATCAGCCGCCCGACGAACAGCTCGGCCCCCTTGAGGCTCCAATGGTCGCCGTCGCGCCAGTAGAGGCGGTCGCAGGTCATGAAGTCGCTCGCCATGTCGAACCCGGTGGCGTCGATCAGCGAGACGTAGTCGACGTCGGCCGCGGCGGCGGCACCTTCAAGTCGGCTGTCGAGGTCCGCGAACAGCGGATGGAGCCCGTCGCGGAGCTGGTAGCGATATCCGCAGCCGCGGCTCAGCATGAAGTTCAGCCCGACATGCGGCTCGATGCGCGGCCCGACCCAGACGACTGCCTGATCCGAGAGCCGGCGGAGATAGTCGAGGTCCAACTCGATCTGTTGCTCGACGACGTCGAACTTTTCTGCCGGCACCGCCGCGTGCTCGGGGATCCGGCTGAAGAGCTCGCGGCCGATGTACCCGTCGGGTGACTGGAAGTAGCGCCATCCGGCCTTGTGGAAGACCACCTGGTCGAAAAGGTCGGGATGGTCCGGCAGCATCGACGCAAAGGCGTTCTTATCCCCCGCGATGGTCAGGCCGAAGATAAAATCGCCCTCGTGCAGCGCATCCATCCCGTTGAAGAAGTCGATCGCATGGCTGTCTCCGAGGATCGCCACCCCGGGGCCGTGGCGCTCGCGACAGCCGCGGAGCCGCTCGATCGTGGCCGCATCGAGCGTCTCCACGTTGAACTGGCAGGCGCCGTCGTCGAGGTAGACGCCTTGCAGGCGCGAGGCCGTGTCGTACATCCTGTAGACCGGCGCGATCGACGGGTTGCCCTCGATCCAGGCCAGCATCCGGCCGTCGGTGGCCTGACCATGGAGCCCGACGCCGACGAGCACGGCGGCAACGGCGCCCGACGCGGCAAAGACCGCGCGCCGCGACAACAGCACCGGGGCGGTCCGGCGATGGAACGGCCGCTCGACGAACCGCCAGCTCAGGTAGGCGAGGGCGAAGGCCGCCAGCACCAGCGCGGCCATCAGCTCCGCCGGAGGATGCGTGGGGCTGCGGAGGCGCGCGAAGGCGAGAAGTGGCTGATGCCACAGATAGGCGCTGTAGCTGATCAGGCCGACGCCCACGATGAGGCGGAGCGAAAGCAGCCTTGCGACCGGCGTGCCCGCGCGGCCGAAGAGGATCACCAGCGCCGTGCCCCCGACCGGCGCCAGGGCGTAGAGCGAGGGAAAGGGTGTCTCGGCGTCGAAGGCGAAGACCGAAAAGACGATCATCCCGAGGCCGAGGCCCGCAAGGAGCGTGCTGGCCCGCGGCGGCGCGTCGCGCATGATCAGGGCAGCGATCGATCCCGCGCCGAGCTCCCAGGCCCGTGTCGGCAACAGGAAGAAGTTCGCGCGCGGCGCGTGGCGCCAGCCCCATTCCGTCAGGAGCAGGCTAGCGAGTGACAGGGCGACGATCGTCCCCAAGAGCCGCCCGCCCGCGAAACGCCAGATCGCCAGGAGCAGGATCGGAAAGATGATGTAGAACTGCTCCTCGACCGCGAGGCTCCAGGTGTGCAGCAGCGGGTTGAGCTCGGCCGCCGGCGCGAAATAATCGTCGCCGCGCCAGATGTACGCGTTCGAGACGAACAGCACGACCGTCACCAGCGTGCGCGAATATTCCTCGAGCTGCGCCGGCACCATCCAGAGCCAGCCGGCAATGCTCGTGCAGATCAGCACGAAGAACAGCGCAGGCAGGATCCGGCGCGCGCGCCTTTCGTAGAAGCGCGTAACGGAGAAGCGGCCGGTCTGCAGATCTTCGACCAGGATCGACGTGATCAGGTAACCGCTGATCACGAAGAACACGTCCACCCCGACGTAGCCACCCGAGAATCCCGCGAACCCCGCGTGGAAGAGGACCACTGGCACCACGGCGATCGCACGCAACCCGTCGATTTCAGGCCTGTACTGCAATACTCTGGTTCTGCCGGCTTCCAATTGGCGTGGGGGTCCGAGTGATTGCGTCGAAGGGCTCTCCCGCCCGGCGGTCAGCAATCACTCGTCACGACAATCAGGCGGTTGTCCGGCGGATCGGCGGCCGGAAGAGCCACTCGGGAATCTCACCGAGTCCATGCGATGGACCTTCGATACAAGCCCGCGCGGGCGATACCAAGCGGATTCCGCCGAGTCGGTTGGCAAATCAGGAGCGGGCGCCCGAAATCGACCCGCGCACGGTCACGCGAAGCGGCTCAGACGGCAGGGAGCCTCATGAGGCGGGTTTCGCGATGCACCGGGCGCCGAGCCTGGCGCCGCGCAGTGTGCCTGAACGGCTCGGACCTCGCCGCAATCCTGACTCTTTTCCTTAGCATATGCGTTGTGCATGCTTTGTGCATGCCTTGTGCAGAAGCGACTTCCTCCATCTGCCTGTCGCCGCGGGGAAAACTCACCCGCGGCCGCGGACGGCGCCGACGATCGCCAGCAGCGCCACCGACCCGACAATGGCGACGACGAGCGCGCCGACGAACCCCGTCGCCGCCAGCCCGACCAGCCAGAACAGGAACGCCCCGAGATAGGCGCCGATGACACCGACCACGAGGTTCTCGACCAGCCCGTGGCCGCGCTTCATCACCTTTTCCGCCACCCAGCCGGCGATCAGGCCGACGATCAGAAAGCTCAGCCAGCCAATTCCACCCATGTCGTCGCTCTCCCAGCCTGACCCCTGTGGACATCCAGCCCACAGCCTAGCGTACGCGCGGGCGGTGGCAAGGACCGCCAGAGGCGTCAGGGGCTGAGGCGGACGACCTCCCAGGGGTCGGCCGGGGTCGCGCGGGTCCAGCGGAAGCGGTCGTGCAGCCGGTGCGCGCCGTCGGCCCAGAACTCGATCTCGACCGGCGTGATCCGGTAGCCGCCCCAGAACGGCGGCCTGGGCGGGTCGAGGCCCCTGAGCGCCGTCACCTTCGCCACCTCCGCCATCAGCGCCGCGCGGCTCGCGAGCGGGCGCGACTGCGCCGAGGCCCAGGCGCCGAGCCGGCTCGGCAGGCTGCGCGAGCGATAGTAGGCGTCGGCCTGCGGCCCGTCCTCGCGGGTCACCGTGCCGCGCGCGCGGATCTGCCGGCGCAGGCTTTTCCAGTGCAGGACGAAGCCCGCGGTGCCGGTGGCGTCGATCTCGCCGGCCTTGGCGCTTCCATAGTTGGTGTAGAACACGAAGGCATTGGCCTCGATCTCCTTCAGGAGCACCATTCGCACGTTCGGCAGGCCCGCCGCGTCGACGGTGGCGAGCGCCATTGCGCTCGGGTCATTCGGCTCGCTCGCCTCCGCCTCGGCGAGCCAGGCGCGCGCGATCACGAAGGGGTCGTCGCCCGCGAAGATGCCGCCCCGCTCCGCCACCCATGCCTCCATGCTGCGCCGGGACGATCGTATCCGGCTGCCCTGGCAAGGGAAAGCCAGGACCCGGCCGGGGGAGCATAGCTCTCCCCCGGCCGGCGCAGGGGCGCAGAGCCCCCGCGGTTGCGCGACGCAAGAGGGGTGGGGAGAGCGCCAGCGCGAACGGCTTGGTCCGGGATGCTGTCTTCAGGCAGTCGCCGCGCCGACCAGGCGCATCGCGAGGTCCGGGCCCGCGTCGGGCCCGATGGCCCAGAGCAGGCGGCCGTCCGCGACGAATTCGGTACCCGCCTCGGCGTCCCGCGGCCGGAACGCATCCCGGAACGCGCCGTTCGACCGCGACGAGGCGGCCTCGAAGATCGCCTGCGCCCGGAGCGCCTGCACGCGCGACGCGGCGATCAGGCCGACCCGACCGGCGCGGCGGACCGCCGTCGCCAGCGCCTCGATGGCGGGCGCAGTGGCGAAATGCGACGAACCGAGGAAGGTGCAAGGGACGATCAGGTCATCGAGCGCGAAGGTCACGTCGGCCAGCGCGTAGTCGGCGACGACGCGCTCCCCGCCGGCGCCGCGGACCGGGCCGCGCGACGGCGCGACGAGGCCGACCTGGAACGCGGCAGCCGCATCGCCGGCGGCCGTCGTGACCATCGCCCGGGACAGGAGCCGGAACGGCGCTGCGATATCGGCGAGCCGAAATCCCGGGTAGCAGAGCACCGCCGCCGCCCGCGGCTCGTGCTCGATCTCCGGAAACCGGGCGTCCGGGAAATGTCGGAAGGCTGCGGACATGTGCATCGTCGATCCTCACGTGACGCTTCGGGGCGCGTTCGCCGCGCTCCCGCTGGATGGATGGGCCGTCCCTGTTCGGCGGGGAGGGAGCGGCCGGGGCTGCGGGCGTCGGACATCGGGGCGCTCGCCGCGATCGGCCGGCGGAGTCCGGCCGTCGCGCAGGATGGCGTCGCCCTGTTGCAGTCGGATGCCGGTCGCGCAGCCGGATGTTTCAGCCTTGCCCGCAGCGCCGGGCCTCCGAAAGCGACGCGCGCGCGTCGCGGGCGGACCGCCGCTCCGGGCGTCGCGCGGGCAGGCTCGGGGCCGATGGACCGCCGGATCGACCCGACCCTCCCGCCGCGTGCCGACGCTTCGCCCGACGACCGGGTGGAGATCGGGCCGACGGCGCTCGCTCTCGGCGAGTGGCGCGCGGCCGGGCTCGAGCTCCCCGACCTGCCGCGGATGCAGCGCTGGCGGCTCGACCGGCTGGTCGCCGCCGTGGTCGCGCGCGACCTCGGGGGCCTCCTCCTGTTCGACCCGCTCAACATCCGCTACGCGACCAACTCCACCAACATGCAGGTCTGGAACACCCACAACCCGTTCCGCGCCTGCCTGGTGCTGCCCGACGGCCACATGGTGCTCTGGGACTACAAGCACGCGCCGTTCCTCGCCGCGCACAACCCGCTGGTCGCCGAGCTGCGCTCCGGCGCCTCGTTCTTCTACTCCATCACCGGCGAGGCGACCGACGCCTGCGCCGCCGCCTTCGCCGGCGAGGTGGCGGAGCTCCTGCGCGTGCATGCCGGCGCCAACCGGCGGCTCGCGGTCGACAAGATCATGCTCGCCGGGTTCCGCGCGCTCGCCGCCGGCGGGCTCGCGGTCGAGGACGGCGAGCCCGTCACCGAGCGCGCCCGCGCGATCAAGGGCCCCGACGAGATCCGGTCGATGCGCTGTGCGCTCCACGCCTGCGAGACGGCGATGGCGGCGATGCGGGTGGCGGCCCGGCCCGGGCTCAGCGAAGATGACATCTGGGCGGTGCTGCATGCCGAGAACATCCGCCGCGGCGGAGAGTGGATCGAGACGCGGCTCCTGACCTCGGGGCCGCGCACCAACCCGTGGTTCCAGGAATGCGGCCCGCGGATCGTGCAGCCGAACGAGATCGTCGCCTTCGACACCGACCTGATCGGCCCCTACGGGTATTGCGCCGACATCTCGCGCACCTGGTGGATCGGCGACGGAACGCCGCGCGCCGACATGCGCGCCGACCATGCCCTCGCCTGCGAGCAGATCGCCTGGAACACCGCGCTCCTCGCGCCCGGCACCGGCTTCGCGGAGCTGCACGACCGCGCCTTCGTCCTGCCCGAGCCGTACCGTGCGCAGCGCTACTCCTGCATCTGGCACGGGGTCGGGCTCTGCGACGAGTGGCCCTACATCGTTTATCCCGAGGATCGGATGGCCGGAGCGTTCGAAGGAGTGCTCGCGCCCGGCATGGTGCTCTGCGTCGAGAGCCTGGTCAGCCGGGCCGGCGGCGACTTCTCGATCAAGCTCGAGGAGCAGGTGCTGGTCGGCGAATCGGGCCCGGAGACGCTGTCGCGCTACCCGGCCGACCCGGCCCTCGCGGCCGCCCCTTGTCCTTGAAGCGCCGGGGCCTTTCCCGTACACCCAAGGGCCAAAACCACCCGTGGGGCGAGGATCATGGCAACCGGACTGATGAGCGGCAAGCGCGGCCTGATCATGGGGGTCGCGAACGACAAGTCCATCGCCTGGGGGATCGCGCAGGCCTGCCACGACGCCGGAGGCGAGCTCGCCTTCACCTACCAGGGCGAGGCCCTCGGCAAGCGGGTCGAGCCGCTCGCCGCCTCGGTCGGATCGGACATCGTGCTGCCCTGCGACGTGACCGACGAGGCCTCGCTCGACGCCACCTTCGCGACACTCGCCGAGCGATGGGGCCGGCTCGACTTCCTCGTCCACGCCATCGGCTTTTCCGACAAGAACGAGCTGCGCGGCTCCTACACGTCGAACACCACGGCCGCGAACTTCACCCAGACGATGCTGATCTCGGTCTATTCCTTCACCGCCGCCGCCCAGCGCGCCGAGAAGCTGATGACCGAGGGCGGCTCGCTCGTCACCCTCACCTATTACGGCGCCGAGAAGGTGATGCCGCACTACAACGTCATGGGGGTCGCCAAGGCGGCGCTCGAGGCGTCCGTCAAGTACATGGCGATGGACCTCGGCCCGCGCGGCATCCGGGTGAACGCGCTCTCCGCCGGGCCGATCAAGACGCTCGCGGCCTCGGGCATCGGCGACTTCCGCTACATCATGAAGTGGAACGAGCTGAACGCGCCGCTCAGGCGCAACGTCACCCAGACCGACGTCGGCAAGTCGGCGCTCTATCTCCTCTCCGACCTCTCCTCCGGCGTCACCGGCGAGACCCATCACGTCGACGCCGGCTATCACGTCGTCGGCATGAAGGCCGAGGACGCCCCCGACATCGACGTGGTCTCGGGGCGCAAGCAGGAGGCCTGAGATGTCCGCCGACCGGCTGCCGCACGAGAAGGGCTTCCACGTCTCCTGGGACCAGATCCACCGCGACAGCCGCGCGCTCGCCTGGCGGCTCGACAAGCACGGCCCTGACGACGGCGACTGGCGCGCGGTCGTCGCCATCACCCGCGGCGGCATGGCGCCGGCGATGATCGTCGCGCGCGAGCTCGACATCCGCTGCGTCGACACGATCTCGGTCAAGTCCTACGACTGGCAGCAGCAGGCCGAGGCACAGCTGCTCAAGGCTCCCGCGGCGGAGGTGATGGGCGCCGACGGCACCGGGGTCCTGATCGTCGACGACCTCGTCGACACCGGCAAGACGCTCGAGCTCGTGCGCCGGCTCTACCCGAAGGCGCATTTCGCCACCGTCTACGCAAAGCCGCAGGGGCGCAAGCTGGTCGACACCTACATCACCGAGGTCAGCCAAGACACCTGGATCTTCTTCCCCTGGGACATGGCCCTGCAATACGTGCGGCCGTACCGGGGCGAGTAGCGCTTAGCTCGCCAAACGCACAAAGCCCTGCCCGGCGGCCGCGCGCTGTGGTATGCTCGCGGACGTTCATGTTCCGGGCCGAGTGATTCGAGTAACCGCAACACCTTTTTGAAGCCGTACGCCTTTAACGAAGCATACCGTTCAACGACGCCGATACTGCATCGATGAACTGAGACTTCCCATTTGGAACTGGCAGGTCCTTCGGACCCGCATAGCCTGCTATTGGCAGTATTCTCACGCAGGAGTTGATGATGGCTGACAAGTATTACTACGCGGACGGGCGGAAGATCCCGCTCGAGGTTTCCGACCGCTTCATGGCGGTCAGGGCCGACGAGGACGCGCGCGGCAGGCTGGACGCGATGGCCGCCCGTGCCTCGAGCACGATGGCGCCGGTCCAGGTCCACGACGTGCCCGAATACGGGCTGTCGGTGCTGATCCTGCCCAACGGCGGCACGCCGGCCGCGGCCCGCGGCGCGGCGCGCGAGGCGCTCAGCGCGATGGTCGGCGCGGAACGCTCGCTGAGCGAGGGCCCCGAGGTCCTCGAGCCGGAGGGCGCCGGCGGCATGGCGGTGATCCCGGTCGGCGAGGTCATCGTCAAGTTCAAGCCGGGCGCGTCCGCCGAGGCCCGCCGCAAGCTCCTCGACAGGTACAAGCTCGAGATGAAGCGGCAAGACTATCCGGAGCCCGGCGCCGACCTGATGACCACCGAGGGCGATGCCATCGCGGCGGCGAACGCCCTGCAGGAATCCGACGCCGTCGACCTCGCGCAACCGAACTTCGTCCATATCGCTCCGAAGCTCGGCCTCGACAGCGACCTCGACTCCGAGGCGGAGGAGGAGAGCCCGGCCGGACCGGCGACCGGCCAGCTGCCGATGGCCGATCCGGGGTTCGCCTCGCAGTGGAACCTGCAGAAGATCAGCGCGCCGCAGGCATGGGAGATCTCGCAGGGCAGCCCGAGCGTCTCGATCGCCATCATCGACGAGGGCTGCGACATGTCCCACGAGGACATCGTCTACATGGGCGGCTACGACGCCTACTCCGGCGACGGCGACCCGCAGCCAGACGGCAACGACGCGCACGGCACCGCCTGCGCCGGGGTCGCGGCGGCGCGCAAGGACAACGGCCTCGGCGGGGTCGGCGTCGCGCCGGGCTGCCGGGTCGTCGGCATCCGGATCGCCCGCGGCATCGGCGGCGGCTTTTGGGACACCACCGACGCCAAGGTGGCCGACGGCATCCGCCAGGCGACCGACCTCGGGGCCGACGTGCTGTCGAACTCCTACCAGGTTCTCGACAGCTCGGTCGTCACCAACGCCTTCGTCTATGCGCAGACCAATGGCCGCGGCGGGCGGGGCTGCCCGATCGCGGCCGCGGCGGGCAACCGCGACGTGCCGCCGGTCATCTATCCGGCGCGCCTGTCGCCGACGATCCCCGGCTTCCTCGCGGTCAGCGCGACCAACGAGTGGGACCAGCGCAAGAGCACGACGAGCCTCGACGGCGAGACCTGGTGGGGCTCGAGCTATGGTCCCGAGGTCGATGTCGGGGCGCCTGGCGTCCACATCTACGCCAGCGACATCATGGGCGGCGCCGGCTACGGCGCGGGCAACTACATCCCGAACTTTAACGGGACGTCCTCGGCCACCCCGCACGTCGCTGGACTGATGGGGCTGATCCTCTCCGTCGATCCGGAGCTCCGCTCCTGGGAAGTCGAGGACATCATCAAGCAGACGGCCGACGACCTCGGGCCGTCCGGGCGCGATGACGAGTTCGGCTTCGGCCGCATCAATGCGCGCCGGGCGCTCGAGGCGGCGTCGCGGATCTGGTACGAGATCACCGTGAAGCCGGTGTTCCTCGGCACGGGCAAGACCTGCTTCATCCGGGTGAAGCTCCGGATGTTCAACCCGGGCATCAACACCGTCCGCCTCGACGGCCTGACGCTCAGCTCGCACAACCCGACCTGGACCAACGAGATCGATCGGTTCGAGTACCGGCCGAATCCCGGCAACGTGCTGGCGCCGCGCGCCGGCCACGACGTGACCTTCGACCGCATCCTGCTTAGGGCCAACGGCAACAAGCACGCCTGGAGCTACCGCTGGTCGCTCAACTGGGGGTACACGTTCTGGCGGCCGACCGGACCGAGCTTCCCGCTCGTCGCCGATCCGGACGTCGCCCGGCTCGGCACCGGCACCTCGGGCACGCGCCAGGTGCGCGGCTCCGACGAGGGGCGCAGCGGCGGGCAGGACAGCCCCGCCGCCGGGATGCCCGAGTCGGCCGGAATCGCCTCCGACGACACCGTGACCGTCGACCGGCAGTCGCGCACCATCACCGTGGTCGTCCGCTGACGACTCCGCGGGGCGGGCGCGTGGCGCCCGCCCCGGCCATCGGAAATCCAGCCATTTCAACGAGAAGCGTGGGGCGGCGCCAAGCCGGCTCGAACCTGGCGTTTGGGCGGAGCTTTGCCGATCGGGAGAAACGCCACGGGGATCTTCACGCAGAGGTTGAACTCCAGCGATTATTGAGCGAGACTGCCGGGAAATGGGGGCGCTAACCACGATGGAATGAGCCGATGCCAGCCTTCGACCATGTCCCTGACGAAGAGCCCCCCGCGGCCGACGGCTATCTCCAGTACTACCGGGCGGCCGTCGAGCGGCTGCGAGGCGAGACCGAGGACGAGCTCGGCGCCCAGCCGATGCCGCCGGAGAAGCTGTCGATGTTCGCGGTCGCCGTCGCGGCGCTGCCGCTGGTCGCGCTGATGCATCCGGCGATCCCGCTCCAGCCGGCCGGCTGGGGGGTCGGGCTGGCGCTGAGCGTGGTGTGGCTGATCGCCTACCGGTTCCAGGCCCGGCGCTACGAGCGCTTCCACGCGGTCTGGCGCCGCAAGGTCGCCGCCCACCACGCGGCCGAAGCCGCCGCCCTGCCGGCGAGCCTGCGGTTCCTCTGCCGCTGAGCGGCACCTGGCCGAAGCATGAACGCGTGCGGACCATGCGGTCTCCTCGGATCGCGTCCGGCCAGGTCCTAACCCCAAATGATCCAGCGGCCGCGATGGCCATGCCCGAAAGCTCGAAGCATCGGCGATGCCTGGCTTGGTCAGGAAGCCAAAGCACCGTCGCGACGACCTTCGCGTAACGATGATTAACCGCGGATCGACTTGGCCCGACGGCGCGAGTCCCTGTCGTTTCGACTGTCGACTGCCGGAACCATGCCGCGGGCGCCCCTGCGATGGCCGCCGGGTCCTGCACGGATTTTGGTGCATGGATTGTGCATATGATGTGCATGCGTTGTGCATGCCTGCCCGGAGATCACCTCCGGCGACTTTCCCAAGCGAGATCCGCGCCTTGCCTCGTCCCGTCAACCAAGGTTAACGCCAGGGACACGTTCGGCCTCCGGCCGACTCCGCCTAGCCTCATCCCGCTCTAACGCGGCAGGTCGGGACAGACGACAGGCAACTCCGCACGCCGGAAGTGGCGGGTGACGCTCTCCTCGCCGAGGTCGACGACCAGCACCATCTCGTTGCGCTCGGCGAGGGCGACCTCGGCGCGGATCGACCGGCCGTCCTCCTCCCAGACCAGCATCGCCCCCTCGACCCAGCGCCACGGCGCGAGGCGATAGGTCTCGACGCAACTCGTCATGATCAGCGTGCCGTCGGAGAGGAAGGCGCGCAGCGCGCCCGCGGGCGCATCCGGGCCGGTGTCGATCCAGACCCGATCCTCCACCACCGCCGCCATCCCCTCGTTGCCGGAGCCGGGGATCGCGACCTCAGGCAGGTCGACCCGGGCGCAGGCCGCGAGGCCGCCGAGCCCGAGGAGGAGCAGGCGCCTCAGCACGGCATCGCCCGGGCGATCAGGCCGGCGCGGTCGAGCCGCTTCGGCCAGGCGCCGGCGATCCGGCCGCCCTCCCCGGCGAGACGGGTCGCGACGTAAGCCTCGGCGACCGGCTCGACCTCGGCCCGGAGCAGGACGCCCGCGGCGAGCAGCGTCGCCAGCCGCTCGACGAAGAGGCGCGCCTCGGACTCGGCGGCGGGCCCGGGCCAGGTCCTGCGGAAGCCGTCGAGGGCGGTATCGTAGGCGGCGCCGCGGCCGCGGGCGGCGTCGAGCTCCGCGTCGAGGCGGGTGCGCGCATCCGCGTCGCGCGCGAGCGTCCTCAGCACGTCGAGGCAGATCACGTTGCCGGAGCCCTCCCAGATCGAGTTGAGCGGCGCCTCGCGGTAGAGAAGCGGCATCGGCCCCTCCTCGACATAGCCTACGCCGCCGAGGCACTCCATCGCCTCGTAGATCGCCTGCGGGCAGCGCTTGTTGTTGAGGAACTTGGCGAGCGCCACCGCGATGCGGGCGAAGGCGCGGTCGCCCTCGTCGAAGGCCTGCGCCACCCGGAGCCCGAGCGCGAGCGCGCTCTCGACCTCGAGCGCGAGGTCGGCGAGCACGCTCTCCATCAGCGGCTGGTCGATCAGCCGCTTCTGGAAGGCGGTGCGGCCGGAGCACCACCACAGCGCCTCGGACAGCGCCGCGCGCATCAGCCCGGCCGGCGCCATCGCGGTGTCGAGGCGGGTGTGGTGGACCATCTCGATGATGGTGCGCACCCCGGCGCCCGGTTCGCCGAGCGCCCAGGCGAAGGCGCCCACGTACTCGATCTCGGCCGAGGCGTTGGCGCGGTTGCCGAGCTTGTCCTTGAGCCGCATCAGCTGGATGGGGTTGCGGGCGCCGTCGGGGGTCCAGCGCGGGACGAGGAAGCAGGTGAGGCCGGCCGGCGCCTGGGCGAGCGTCAGGAAGGCGTCGGACATCGGCGCCGAGCAGAACCACTTGTGCCCGGTCAGCCGCCAGCCGTCGCCGCCCTGCTCGGCGCGGGTGGTGTTGGCACGGACGTCGGAGCCGCCCTGCTTCTCGGTCATCGCCATGCCGACGGTGGCACCGGACTTTTCCGGCGCCGGCCGGGCGGCGGGGTCGTAGCGTGTGGAGAGCAGGCGGGGCACCCAGGCGGCGGCGATCTCCGCGTCGGCGGCGAGGGCCGGGACGGCGGCGTAGGTCATCGTCATCGGGCAGCAAACTCCGGGCTCGACCTGGCTCAGCAGGTAGACCATCGCCGCGTGCGCGGCGTGGCCGCCGGCGCCGCCGTCCCAGGCGACCGACGGGTAGCCGGCGCCGATGCCGAGCGTCATCAGCGCATGATAGGCGGGGTGGAACGCCACTTCGTCGATCCGCCGGCCGGCGCGGTCGAAGACGCGGAGCTCGGGCGGGCAGCGGTTGGCGAGCCGTCCGGCCGCGCGCATCTCGGCGCTGCCGGCGGCGGCGCCGAAGCCGGCGAGCGCGCCGGCGCGGGCCGCGGCCCCGGCCCGCGCCAGCGCCTCGCGCAGCGGCAGGTCGCCTTCCCAGAGGTCGAGGTCGCCGCGCTCGGCCGGCTGGTTCTCGACGGTGTGAGTCGCAAGCTCGGATCTCGGGCGGAGCGGGGCCATCGTCGTCCTCCGACTGATCCGCCGAGCATAGCCGCAACCGGTCCGCCGCCGAAAGCCCGCCGCCGCGTCGTTTACGCGCCGGCAACGGGTTCGGTGGCAAGAAAGCCGGCAGGCACAGGATGTTGCCGAAGGATCGTGGAGGCCGGCGATGTCGATGGAGCAAGGCTGGGCGGAAGAACGCGGCCCGACGCCGGCCGAAGGCAGCCTCGGGAGCGTGCTCGCGGTCGAAGGCTCCGAGGCGCGGATCGGGCTCGCCTTCCCGCTGCCGGGCGGGGCGGATCGTCCGACGGTCGGCAAATTCGTCGCGATCAAGGGCCACGGGACGTCGCTGGTCGGCATGATCTCGCAGGTCTACCAGCGCGCCGAGGAGACGCATGCCTCGCGGGCGATGGCCAGGGTCGACCTGCTCGGCGAGATCGAGCGGTCGGTTGACGGCACCGCGCGCTTCCGCCGTGGCGTGCGGGAATATGCGGCCATCGGCGATCCGGTGGAGATGATCGGCCGGGCAGAGCTCAACCTCATCTACGCCGCGAGCGGGGCGCGGACGATCACGGTCGGCCACCTGAGCCAGGACCCGTCGATTCCGGCCTATGTCGACACCGACCACATGCTCGCCAAGCACTTCGCCGTCGTCGGATCGACCGGCGTCGGCAAGTCGAGCGCGGTCGCCTCGATCCTCGGCAAGATGGTCGACGTGCGCCCCGAACTCCGGGTGCTGCTCCTCGACGTGCACAACGAGTACCGTGCCGCCTTCGGCGGCCGCGCCAGCGTGATCGGGGCGGAGAACCTGCGGCTGCCATTCTGGCTCTTCAACTTCGAGGAGATGCAGAACGTCATCTACGCCGGCAAGCCGGCCGCGCCCGAGGAGGTCGAGATCCTCGCCGAGCTAATCCCGATCGCCAAGGCGAAGTACACGGCCGGATCCGAGCGCCTTGCGATGAAGCCGGCGCGGCACGCGGGCTTCACCGCGGACACGCCCTCGCCCTACCACCTGCAGGACCTGCTCTCGCTGATCCAGGAGCGGATGGGCAAGCTCGAGAACCGCTCGTCCGGCATGAGCCACCACCGGCTGGCGATGCGGATCGAGATGCTCCGGAACGATCCGCGCTACGAGTTCATGTTCAAGAACGCGAACCTCGGCGGCGACACCATGGCGCAGGTGCTGTGCCAGGTTTTCAGCCTCGAATCCGAGGAACAGCCGCTCACCATCCTGAAGCTCGCCAGCCTGCCCGACGAGGTGGTCGATGCCGTCGTCTGCGTGCTCGCGCGGCTCGCCTTCGACTTCGCGCTCTGGAGCGACGGCGCCCTCCCGATCCTCCTCGTCTGCGAGGAGGCGCACCGCTACGCCTCGGCCGACCAGCATTCGGGCTTCGCGCCGGCGCGCCGCGCATTGAAGCGGATCGCCCGCGAGGGGCGCAAGTACGGCGTCCACCTCGGCCTCGTCACCCAGCGGCCCGCCGAGCTCGACCCGACGATCATCTCCCAGTGCTCGACTTTCTTCGTGATGCGGATGACCAACGACGCCGACCAGGCGCTGCTGCGCTCGGCGGTCTCCGAGGCGGCGGCGAACCTGCTCGGCTTCGTCCCCTCGCTCGGGGCGCAGGAGGCGATCGGGATCGGCGAGGGCCTGCCGCTCGTCGCCCGCATCACCTTCAGCACGCTGTCGCGCGACGCGATTCCGCGCAGCGAGTCGGGCGCGCGCGGCGAGGGCGACCGTCCCTTCGCCCGGAGCGAGGTCGTGCGCTCGGCGATAGAGCGCTGGCGGCGCGCCACCACCAGCCAGACCCTGCGCCCCGACGACGCGGGGGAGCGGCTGAGCGCGACGGCCGGCCAGGCCGCCCCATCGCTCCGGCTCGCGAACGCCGGCCCCGACGGGCAGCACCCGACGCTCGACCTCGGCCTGCGGCGCTGAGCCGAGGTCCGGGGGTCAGCCGCCGGGGCATGCCAAGATAGTCGACGGTCGCCGCCATCGCCGCGGTCGCCGCGCCGCCGACGCTGATCTCTTCGGCGGACCGCTCTGGCTGCCGCTGAACCCGACACTCTAAGGGACGGCCCAGAACAGCGCCGATAGGCGACGAAGGCGAGGGCGGGATGCCGCAGGGAGCGACTGGAACGGCGGAGATCGCCTGGATGGTCCGGGACGCATCTCAGAGCGTCCGCACCAGCCGCAGGGCGTCGTAGATCGCCGCGTGGGTGTTGCGCGCCGCCACGGCGTCGCCGATGCGGAAGATCTGGTAGCTGCCCTCCGGGTTGCGGGTGACCGCTTGCGGGCGGCCCTCGACCAGCGCCTCGTAGTCGACCTCGCCGAGGTTGGTGGAGCCCGGGCGGAGCTCGAAGTAGACGTCGTCGAGCGGTCGGGTGCCGTGGTTCACTACGACCTGGTCGACCTGCCGCTCGCGGGTGACGCCGCCGTAGTCGCTGCCGATCGTGGCGAGGAGCCCGTTGCCGTGGCGGCGCACCGCGTCGAGCTTCCAGGTCACGGTGAAGGTGACGTCGCGCTTCTGGAGCTCGCGCATCGATGGGGTGAGCGACATCGCCATCACCTCGGGCGCGAAGCTGCGGTCGCGGGTCATGATCTCGACCCTGGCGCCGGTCTCGGCGATCTTCTCGGCCGCCTGCAGCCCCGCGTAATCGCCGGCGTCGTCGTAGATCAGCACGTTGGAGCCCGGCCGGGCGTCGCCCGAGAGGATCTCCCAGGTGGAGACGATGAGGTCGTCGCCTTCGTCCAGCACGTCGGTGTGGGGCAGGCCGCCGGTGGCGATGATCACGACGTCGGGGTTGTCTACGAGCACGGTGTCGGCGTCGGCGAAGCTGTTGAAGTGGAAGGTCACGCCCATCCGGGTGCACTCCGCGAAGCGCCAGTCGATCAGCGAGATCATCTCGTGCCGCCGGGGGGTCTGGGCGGTCAGGCGGACCTGACCGCCGGGATCGTTCGCGGCCTCGTGGAGAATGACCTCGTGCCCACGCTCGGCGGCGACGCGTGCCGCCTCGAGCCCGGCGGGGCCGGCGCCGACGACCACGACGCGGCGCGGTGCCTCGGCCCTGGCGATCACGTGCGGCTGCTCGAGCTCGCGGCCGGTGGAGGGGTTGTGCAGGCAGAGCGCCATGCCGCCCTGGTAGATGCGGTCGAGGCAGTAGTTGGCTCCGACGCAGGGGCGGATGCGCTCCTCCTCGCCGCGCAGGATCTTCGCGACGATGTGCGGGTCGGCTATGTGGGCGCGCGTCATGCCGACCATGTCGAGCTTGCCGCTGGAGATGGCGAAGCGGGCCGTGGCGACGTCCTGGATCTTGGCGGCGTGGAAGGTGGGGAAGTTGGTGGCGGCGCGGACCTCGCCGGCGAAGTCGAGGTGCGGCGCCGACCGCATGCCCTGGACGGGGATCACGTCGGTCAGCCCGGCGTCGGTGTCGATATGGCCCTTCACCACGTTGAGGAAGTCGACCATGCCGCAGTGCTTGAGGCGGCGGGAAATCTCCAGCCCGTCGGCCCTGGTCAGGCCGCCCGGCAGCCCCTCGTCGCCGGTGTAGCGGATGCCGACGATGAAGTCGTCGCCGACGCGGGCGCGGATCGCCTTCAGCGTGTCGAAGGTGAAGCGGAGCCGATTGTCGAGGCTGCCGCCGTAGGGCGCGTCGAGCTCGTTGGTCAGCGGCGACCAGAACTGGTCCATCAGGTGGCCGTAGGCCTGGATCTCGATTCCGTCGAGCCCGGCCGCCTGCATGCGCTCCGCCGCGTCGGCATAGTCCTCGATGATCCGGGCGATATCCCAGTCCTCGACCTTCTTCGGGAAGGCCCGGTGCGCGGCCTCGCGCTCGTGGCCGGCCGAGACCACCGGCAGCCAGTCGGCCTTGTCCCAGCGGGTGCGGCGCCCGAGGTGGGTGAGCTGGATCATCACCGCGCAGCCGTGCTCGTGGCACTCGTCGGCGAGCGTCTGCATCCAGCCGACGATCTCGTCCTTCCAGGCGAGAAGGTTGTTGAAGACCGGCGGGCTGTCGCGGGCGACCGAGGCGGAGCCGGCCGTCATCGTCATCGCGATCCCCGCCCGCGCGCGTTCGACGTGGTAGGCGCGGTAGCGCTCCTTCGGCATCCCGTCCTCGGGATAGGCCGGCTCGTGGCTGGTGATCAGCAGCCGGTTCTTCAGCGTCAGGTGCTTGAGCCGGTACGGCTGGAGGAGCGGATCGCTGGACATGGCGTGTCTCCGTTGACTTTGCGCCGTATACCAGTCGGACGCGGTGACCGCTCGCGTCAACGCGGCGGACGAGCGCCGCCTGGCAGCGATTTGGGAGATGTTCGAGAGGTTCGGCTACCCCGGTGACGAGGCCGACGTCCCTGCGCCGTCTACCTCGTCCAGATCGGCTACATCTCGATGCAGGTGGAGGAGAGCCCTGCCATCCTTCCACGCCCGACTGAATCACCGCCGACGCGGTGCGCGGAGATCTCCCTCGGTTTCCAAATGCTCGAACAAGCGTCTTCTACGACGTTTGCGGTAGGTGGCGACCCCGGCAGGACTCGAACCTGCAACCATCGACTTAGAAGGTCGGTGCTCTATCCGGTTGAGCTACGGGGTCGGAGGCGCGCCACCCTCAGTGGGTCCAGGCGATGCGGCGTCCGGAGGCGAAGTTGTCGCCGTAGCCGTTCTGCCGCAGGATGTGGCTGCGCCGCTTCGGCTCGAAGGTCTGGTAGGCGATGCCGTGCCGCTCGGCATAGGCGACCGCCGCCTCGCGGGTGGCGAAGCTGAGCCGCACCTGGCTGTTCATGTCGTCGCTGCCGGTCCAGCCCATCAGCGGGTCGATCCAGCGCGCGTCCGCCGGCACGAACTCGAGGATCCACTCGCGGGTCTTGGCCTGGCCCGACTGCATCGCGCTGCGGCTCGGCTGGAAGATCTTGGCAAGCATGGGCGCGTCCCGGAGGTTAAGCCTCACCGCTTATCGCGAATACCGCGATGCGGGATCAAGCCGGCGCTGGCGGGGGGCGGGAAGCGGGTCGTCGTCCGTCTGCGTGGGAGCGAGGGGTGGGGTGGGTGTACGCACCCGGACGACGACCACTTTGCTGCTTGCAACTACCTGTCTAACGCGTATGCGCTCCACACGCAAGGGTTTAGTTATCTAAAATTCATCAAAGCTCGAAGCCGCGATCCGCCGCGATCTTCAGCTCGACTTAACCTTGCCGCCCGCGCGAAGATCACCACCTAGTCGCCAAAGCAGGCCCTCCCGGATGCCCCTGATCGACACCCTCACCGTCACGCCGCAGGATCCCCAGCGCGCCAAGCTGGAAGGCGGCAAGCCCTTCCGGCTCGCCTCCGAGTTCCAGCCGGCGGGCGACCAGCCGACCGCGATCGCCGAGCTGGTCGCGGGCGTCGTCTCCGGCGAGCGCAACCAGGTGCTGCTCGGCGCCACCGGGACCGGCAAGACCTTCACCGCCGCCAAGATCATCGAGGCGACCCAGCGCCCCGCGATCATCCTCGCCCCGAACAAGACCCTGGCCGCTCAACTATATGGCGAGTTCAAGGGCTTCTTTCCCGAGAACGCCGTCGAGTACTTCGTATCGTATTACGATTATTACCAGCCCGAGGCCTACGTGCCGCGGACCGACACCTACATCGAGAAGGAAAGCCAGATCAACGAGCAGATCGACCGGATGCGCCACTCGGCGACCCGGGCGCTGCTCGAGCGCGACGACGTCATCATCGTCGCCTCGGTCTCCTGCATCTACGGCATCGGCTCGGCCGAGACCTACGGGCGCATGGCGCAGGACCTCGTCGTCGGGCACAGCTACCAGCAGCGCGGGGTGATCAACGACCTCGTCACCCAGCAGTACCGCCGCAGCGACCAGGGCTTCCAGCGCGGCAACTTCCGCGTGCGCGGTGATTCGCTCGAGGTCTGGCCGGCCCACCTCGAGGACCGCGCCTGGCGGCTGTCGTTCTTCGGCGAGGAGCTCGAATCGATCGCCGAGTTCGACCCGCTGACCGGCGCCCGCACCGATTCGCTCGATCAGGTCCGCGTCTACGCCAACTCGCACTACGTGACGCCGCGCCCGACGCTGCAGCAGGCGATCAAGGGCATCCGCGAGGAGCTGCGCCAGCGGCTCGACCAGCTCGTCGCCGAGGGCAAGCTCCTCGAGGCCCAGCGCCTCGAGCAGCGCACCAAGTTCGACCTCGAGATGCTGGACGCGACCGGCTCCTGCGCCGGCATCGAGAACTACTCGCGCTACCTGACCGGCCGCAAGCCCGGCGAGCCGCCCCCCACCCTCTTCGAGTACATCCCCGACAACGCCATCGTCTTCGCCGACGAGAGCCACGTCTCGGTGCCGCAGATCGGCGGCATGTACAAGGGCGACTACCGGCGCAAGTTCACCCTCGCCGAGCACGGCTTCCGGCTGCCCTCCTGCATGGACAACCGCCCGCTCAAGTTCGAGGAGTGGGACGCGATGCGGCCGCAGTCGGTCTTCGTCTCGGCGACGCCGGCTGCCTGGGAGATCGAGCAGGCCGGCGGCGTCTTCACCGAGCAGGTGATCCGCCCGACCGGACTCCTCGACCCGCCGGTCGAAATCCGCCCGGTCACGATGCAGGTCGACGACCTGCTCGACGAGGTGAGGAAGGTCGCGGCCGCCGGCCACCGCACGCTCGTCACCGTGCTGACCAAGCGGATGGCCGAGGACCTGACCGAGTACCTGCACGAGCAGGGCATCCGGGTGCGCTACATGCACTCCGACATCGACACCCTCGAGCGCATCGAGATCCTGCGCGACCTCCGGCTCGGCGCCTTCGACGTGCTGGTCGGCATCAACCTCCTGCGCGAGGGGCTCGACATTCCCGAATGCGCGCTCGTCGCCATCCTCGACGCCGACAAGGAGGGGTTCCTGCGCTCGGAGACCTCGCTCGTACAGACCATCGGCCGCGCCGCGCGCAACGTCGACGGCCGGGTCATCATGTACGCCGACGGCATCACCGGCTCGATGGAGCGGGCGCTCGCCGAGACCAACCGCCGCCGCGAGAAGCAGATGGCCTACAACCTCGCGCACGGCATCACCCCGGAGACCGTGCGCAAGAACGTCGCCGACGTGCTCGACGGCCTCTGGGCCGGCGACACCGACGCGGCGCGGATCACCGCCCGGGTCGAGAAGCCGCTGGTCGGCGCCAACCTCGCCGCGCATCTCGACGGGCTGCGCAAGGCGATGCTCAAGGCGGCCGAGAACCTCGAGTTCGAGGAGGCCGCGCGGCTGCGCGACGAGATCAAGCGGCTCGAGACCGTCGAGCTCGCCGTCGCAGACGACCCCCTCGCCCGCCAATCGGCGATCGAGGCCGAGGTCGAGGCGAGCGTGCCTCGCTCGAAGGCCGGGCGCGGCGGCACGCGGACCTACAGGGGCAAGAGCCAGAAGCGGATGCGGTAAGGCACAACGGCGACCCGATCCGTGCCTGAAGACGGTTTCCAGCGCGGCGGCGGCCGGCGCCGGCGCAACAAAACGGGAGGCCAGCAAGGGGAACAGGCAATCCCGCCCACCACGGCCATCCCATGATATCTTCTCCGGCGATGACCCCCTTCGACACCCAGCTCGCGGCCTGGCAGGCGTTCTTCTCCGGTCAGCTCGGCGCCGGGGCGGCGCTGCTCGGGCTCCTGTTCGTCGGGCTGTCGATGAACCTCTCGCGCATCCTTGCCGATCCGGCGCTGCCGCCGCGCGCGCTGATCTCGCTCATGCTGCTGACGCTCCAGCTCGTCGTCTCCTCGGTCGCGCTGATCCCCGACCAGAGCGCAACCGCCGTCGGCGCCGAGATCGTCGCGGTCTCCGGCGCAACCTGGATCGCCGCCACGGCGCTGGCGCTCGGCATCCTCCGCCGGCAGGCCGCGGCGGGACGCCGCTTCGCGACGATGAACCTGGCGCTCCTGCAGATCACGCTCGTTCCCTACCTGGTCGGCGGGGCGATGCTGCTCGCCGGGGCGGCCGGCGCGCTGCACGCGGTGGCGCTCGGGCTGATCCTCTGCTTCGTCAAGGCCGCGCTCGACGCGTGGGTGCTGCTCGTCGAGATCAACCGCTGACGGCAGCCGAAACCGCTTCTGTTGCCCGCTCGCCGGCGCTAGCCTGCCCGCGTCACCGGCCCGGTGGCGGCGGGCCCGGCCCGCGTTGAAAGGAAGGGGACAGCCACATGAAGGCAATCGAAGCGCTGCTCGTCACAAGCCTGCTTGCGCTCGCTGCGTGTGCCGACAACACGGCGACGACGCCGGCGCCCACCGGCGGATCGGCGGGCGCCGAGGGCATCGGGTACTGCAACTCGCCGCCGTCGAACCCCGACGACCTCGAGGACTGGAACCAGCTCTGCATGCCCGAGCGGTAGCGCGGCCGAGAAGCGCACGAACCGGCCGCTGCCGGTTCGCGCGCGTCAGTAGGTCTCGGTGACGTCGTACATCACCGGCTCGAAGCTCTTGCAGAGCGCCGAGATCTCGCGGTTGCGCCGGCGCATCTCGTCGGTTCGCAGCATCGCCTGGAAGTCCTCGCGCCGCTGCCACTGCGAGTAGCTGGCGATCCGCGCCTGGGCGTCGTTGACATGCAGCGCCGCGCCGATGAAGCCGGGCTGGCGGGTGATGAAGGCCGCATAGGCGTCGCGCAGGAGGTCGAGGAGGTCGTGGCAAGTGCCGGGGTTCACCTCGAAGGTGGTGATCACCGTCTGGAGCTGGGTGTCGCGGGAAATGCTGGGCATCGGGGCCTCCTCCTCCGCCCAGTCTAGCAGGTCGCCGCGCCGAGTCAGCCGCCGACGTCCTCGAAGCCGGGCAGCGCCCGCCCGAGCGGCGTGAACCGCCGCGTCACCTCGCGTACCGCGACCGACTCGATGCGCACGACCCCGCCGGTCGCGCCGACCAGGTCGAGCCCGACATGGGCGTAGAGCACGCGCGGGTCCCAGACCAGATCGACGCCGGCCCGCGCCTCCGGCCCGATCACCGCGGTGATCTCGACGATCCTGCCGTGGCCGCCGATCTCGACGGCCGCCGCCGCCGTCGGCAGGTCGGGCACCGCGCCGCCCTGCGCGCCGCCGGGCCAGGCGGCGATGCGCGCCCGCGGCAGCGCGCCGCGCACCGCCTTGACCCGTGTCGCGACCTCGATATAGGCGCCCGGACGCACCGGCACCTCGCCCATGTAGCGCAGCCGCTCGACCGCCGCGACCTTGCGCACCTCGAGGCAGATCCCGAAGTCCGCGTCCTCGCGGGTCAGCCGGGCGTTGTCCGCCGTCTCCCAGGTCGGGCTGTTCGGCGTGCCGTCGCCGCGGGACCAGTCGTCGAGACCCTCGACGAAGGCAGGCGGCATCAGGTCGGGCTCGGGATGGGCGTGGAAGTTCATGAAGACCCTCGTCTGGCGGCCCCGGGCCACGGCGCAAGCCGCGGCCTTGGCGATCGAGCGCCGGTCGGGCGCCCCCGCCCGGCTAGCACGCCGCGGTTAACGGAGCGTTAGCCATTCCCGCAGGCCAAGACGCCGGCTTCACCCCTCCCCGATGGCCATGTCAGGTACGCAGCCCACCGGAAGATCGCGATTCCCTCAAGGTATTCATACAGGCATGAAACCCTATCGAGCAGTCCGGGGCCCCGCCAACAGGCGGGGAGAATCTCTTCTCAGCGGGCGCAAGCCCGCTTCCGCCGGAGGGAGGCCGCAAAGGCGGCCGACCGCCAAGCGCCGGCCGAGCGGGAGCCCTCGCGGCTCCCCGAGGCCGGCGCTCCCCCCCGCGGACGAATCGACCCCTCAGGCTCGTGTCGCGCCCGCGTCGAGCAGCCGCACCCCGTCGATCCGCCAGTCGCCGTCGAGCGGGACCATCTCGTACTCGAGCAGATGGAGCGCTCCCGCCTCGTCGGTCACCAGCACCCGCTGCAGCGCCTTGCCGCCGCGCTCCTTGAGGTCGGCGAAGCGGACGTTGCCCGGGTGCCAGACCATCGGGTAGCCCTCGCGCACCATCTCGCCGAAGCGGTCCGCGGTGCCGAAGAGGTCGCGGATCGCCGGCGAGGCGAAGCTGAAGGCGGTGGCGACGTCGTCGACGCGGAACGCCTCGATCTGGTCGGAGATCACCTCCTTGATCTGAGCCGTCGTGTCCTGCGCCGGGGCCGCCGCGCCCGATGCCGCCGCCAGGATCGCGCCGAGCAGGAATGCACGCATGCGCCGTCCCTCCGTTGCCCGTCCGAATGAGAGTGGCGCGGCGCCGGCGCCTGTCAACGGCAGCGCGGAACGCCGCCGACGCGCGCCGGACCCCGATCACTTGCGCGCGACCACCGCTTGGCAGCGCAGCCCCGCGGCTGTAACGCTTGGGCATCGCATGGACTCGGGTGCGACTCCCGGGTGGCTATTCCGGCCGCCGATCCGCCGGACAACGGCTCAGCGCTGACCGACGGCCCCTGCGGGCGCCGCGAGCAAATCGGTCAGGAGCGGGTGGTCTCCACCGCGGAGTTCCTCGGCGCCCTCGGCCCCGGCTGCGACACCAGCGCCGATCCCCGCTCCCGTACTGCCCGCCGGTCAACGGCAGGCTGAGCCCATGCCGGCCCGCGGGCCGGCCGACGTGAGCACGATGCCACGGGGATCCGGTTCGAGTGCGCTACAGAATCTGAAATCGACGGACTGCGCGCCGTCGCGGTCGTGCCCGTCATCCTCTATCACGCCGGGTCCGACCTGTTTTCCGGCGGCTACGTCGGCGTCGACGTCTTCTTCGTCATCAGCGGCTATCTGATCACCTCGATCCTGGTCGAGGATCTCGCCGCCGGGCGCTTCTCGATCGCCCGGTTCTACGAGCGCCGCGCGCGGAGGATCCTGCCGGCGCTCTTCCTCGTGCTCCTGTGCACCACGGCGCTCGCCTGGGCCTGGATGGTACCCTCGCAGCTCGACTCCTATGCCCGGGCGCTGGTCGCCGTCGTCCTCTTCGTCTCGAACGTCCACTTCTGGCGGGCCGAGGACTACTTCGCCCCCGCCGCCGAGCTCGATCCGCTGCTCCACACCTGGAGCCTCGCGGTCGAGGAGCAGTTCTACATCGCCTTCCCGATCTTCCTGCTCCTGCTCTGGCGGTTCGGCCGCCGCCGGATGGTCCCGACCATCGGCGCGCTGTCGCTGGCGAGCCTCGCGCTCGCCGAGTGGGGCTGGCGCAACGAGCCGGCCGCGAGCTTCTTCCTCCTGCCGACGCGCGCGTGGGAGCTCGGGGCCGGCGCGCTCTGTGCCCTGGTCCTGCGCGAAGGCCCGGTACGGGGACGCCCGCTCCTCGCCGGCCTCGGCCTCGGACTGATCGCCGTCGCGGTCTTCGCCTTCGACGACGAGACCCCGTTCCCGTCGCTCTATGCGCTCGCCCCGGTCGGCGGCACGGCGCTCGTCATCCTCTTCGCCCGGGCGGGCTCGCCGGTCGCCCGGCTCCTGTCGCTCCGGGCGATGGTCGGCATCGGCCTCGTCAGCTACAGCGCGTACCTGTGGCACCAGCCGCTCTTCGCGCTGGCCCGGGTCCGCAGCGTCGCCCATCCCTCGCCGGAGCTGATGCTCGGCCTCGTGCTCGCGACCTTCGCCCTCGCCTATCTGAGCTGGCGGTTCGTCGAGCAGCCGTTCCGCGGTCGCACACCGGTGCTCTCCACCCGGCCGGCCGTCTTCGCCGCCTCGGGCGCGGCGGCGGCCGTCTTCGTCGGCGTCGGCCTCTACGGCCAGGCGACCGCCGGCCGGTTCGACGCCTGGATGGCGGCCAACCCCGAGCGGGCCGGGGTCTACGGCATGGCCATGGCGGCGGATGCGATCGACGGCGTCTACCGCGACGACGGCGCCTGCCAGTTCAACGTGCCAAGGCTCGACGCGGCCGTCGTCGAGCGCCTCCGCGCCTGCCGCGGCACCCACGGCCCCGGCATCGCCGTGCTCGGCGACAGCCACGGCGTCGACTTCTTCAACGGGCTCGATGCGCTCCACGACGGCGAGTTCGTGTTCGCGATGACCTACGCCAGCTGCTGGCTGGGCAGCGGCAGCCGGAACTGCGACTTCGAGGGCTTCGCGCGCCTGCTCAGCGACCATCCGGGGCTCTTCGAGCGGGTGATCTTCCATCAGGCCGGCTACCGCTTCCTCGCGTCGAACTCGATCACCGCCCAGCGCGAGCTCTTCGAGCGCATCCCGGAGTACACCGAGGTGCAACCGGGCGAGTTCCGCATCCTCGAGAGCCGCGCGGCGGCCGGGCTTCCCTACCTCGCCCGGCTCGCGGAGCTGAGCCCCCTCGTCTGGGTCGGGCCGCGCATCGAGCCCCACATCGGGCTCAACTACATGCTCAATGCCGGGTGCGACCACGCCTACGAGCTGCGCCCGGGGCTCGACGCGCTCTTCACCGAGCTCGACCGCAGACTCGCGGTCGCCTCGGCCGCCGCGGGCGTGCGCTACGTCTCGCTGATCGACGCGGTCCAGTTCGATCCGAAGCGCGAGTTCATGACCTGCGACGAACTTTACTGGCGCGACGGCGACCACTGGAGCCTCGAAGGCGCCAAGCTTTTCGTCGGCCGGCTCCTCGCGCGGGATCTGCCCGCCCTGCGCGCCGAGGCGGACGACGGCCGCCGCCGCCGGTAGCCGCGGTCCGCGCAACGGTGCCGCAATCACTTCGCGGATTTGGCGAGTGACAAATCCGCGCGCGCCTGTGGAGTGCGCCCCTGGGATTGGACAGATCGGGTCGGTTGGAATTGACCGGGGCGGGGCCTTTCGAGGAAGAAGGTCCATGTCCAGACACCGAAGACATAGCGTCGAGTTCAAGCGCCAGGTCGTCGCCGAGTATCTCGCCGGCGAGTCGGCGCACGTGCTCGGCCGGCGCCACGATCTGTCGCGCAACCTGATCCGCATCTGGGTCGAGAAGGCCGGGGCCGGCCAGCTCGACCAGGAGGTGGTGGCGGCCGACCTGCTCGGCGCCTACGAGGCGCGCATCGCCGCGTTGGAGCGGCTGGTCGGCCAGCAGACGCTGGAGATCGAGTTCCTAAAGAAAGCGCAGAAGATCGTCCGGTCGGGGACAAGCGCGCCCTCGTCCGCGACCACCGGCCCGACGGGCTCTCCGTCGAACGGGGATGCGCGCTGATGGGACTGTCACGCTCGACCTACTATGCAGCCCGCGAGGCGGCGCCCGCCGAAGCGGTGCTCGTCGCCGAGATCCGGGAGATCACCGACGCGTTCGAGTGCTACGGCTACCGCCGGGTCGGCGCCGAGCTGCGCCACCGCGGCCAGGTGGTCAATGCCAAGAAGGTGCGCCGGCTGATGCGCGAGAACGACCTCAACCCACGGAAAAGGCGGGGTTTCGCCCACACGACCGACAGCGACCACGACGGCCCGGTCTTTCCGTTCGTGGCCCGCAACCTCGCCGTCGACGGCCCCGACCAGCTCTGGGTCGGCGACATCACCTACGTCGCGATCGCACAGGGCTTCGTCTATCTCTCGGTGATCCTCGACGCTTGGTCGCGGCGGGTCATCGGCCATGCGCTCGCCCGCGACCTCGAGGCCCGGCACAGCGTCGCCGCCCTCGAACGGGCGATCGCGCTCCGCCGCCCGCCGCCGGGCTGCGTCTTCCACTCCGACCGCGGCGTGCAGTACGCCTCCCAGGCGCACCGCGCGCTGCTCGCCGCCCACGGCCTCACAGGCTCGATGAGCCGCCGCGGCAACCCATACGACAACGCCAAGGCGGAGAGCTTCATGAAGACATTGAAGGCCGAGGCGGTCTATCTCACCGAATACGACACCTACGAGGAGGTCGCTGCCGACCTGCCCCGCTTCATGGAGGAGGTCTACAACGCGCGGCGGCTGCACTTCGCCCTCGGCTATCTCAGCCCCATCGAGTTCGAGAACCGCAACGCCCCCGACCCGGTCAAAACCGCCGCCTGACCCTGTCCAACGAAAGGGGCGCACTCCACTGCCTGCCCCTTGCAGGCCCGTCAACGCACCTGCCAGGCAGGCGCGTGCGGATTACCAGCCGAGAGTGATGCCCGACCCCCTCGGCCTCCGCGCTCGCGCGCTCCGGCCGACGAACCGGCGCGAGGCAGTGCCTCGCTTTCGCCGGTTCGGGGTACATCCTCTGCACCGTCGATCAGGCGGAGACCCGCCCGGCCTCCGCCAGCCTTCCGTCGAGCCCGGCCTCGATCAGCGCGATCGTCTCGGCGATGCCATAGACGGCGATGAAGCCGCCGAAGCGCGGCCCCTGCGTCTCGCCGAGCAGCACCTCGTAGATCGCGGCGAACCAGGCGCGCAGCGGCTCGAACCCGTGCTCGTTGCCGACCGCGAAGACCAGGTTCTGCAGCGCCTCCGCCTCGGCCGGCCCGTCCCAGGCGGCGAGCCGGTCGCGCAGGTCGGCGAGCGCCGCCGCCTCGTGCGGGGCCGCGGCCCGATACCGCTTGGCGGGCTTCACGAAGTCCTCGAAGTAGCGCACCGCGCCGCCGGCGGCGGCGTCGAGCCCCGGATGGGTCAAGGACGATGCCTCCGGCGCGTACTTGCGGATGAAGCCCCAGAGCACCGCCTTATCGTGGGCGTTGGCCGCGCTCGCGAGGTTCAGGAGCATCGCGAAGCTCACCACCATGTCGGAGGCCGGCGGCTGGCCGCGGTGGATGTGCCAGACCGGGTTGGCGAGCCGCGCCGCGGTGTCCTGCCCCGGATAGGCGCGCAGCTGCTGGTGGTACTCGTCCACCGCCTTCGGGATCACGTCGAAATGGAGGCGCTTCGCCGTCTTCGGCTTCTGGTACATGAAGTAGGCGAGGCTCTCCGGCCCGGCGTAGCGCAGCCATTCGTCGATGGTCAGGCCGTTGCCGCGCGACTTCGAGATCTTCTCGCCCCTCTCGTCGAGGAAGAGCTCGAAGACGAAATGGTTCGGCGCCCGCCCGCCGAGGATCTCGCAGATCGCATCGTAGATCGGCGCGTTGGTCGAATGGTCCTTGCCGTACATCTCGAAGTCGACGTCGAGCGCCGCCCAGCGCGCGCCGAAGTCGGGCTTCCACTGCAGCTTCACGTTGCCGCCGGTCACCGGCAGCGTCGTCTCGGTGCCGTCCTCGTCGTCGAAGGTGATCGTGCCCGCGGCCGCGTTCACCTCCTTCAGCGGCACGTAGAGCACGCGGCCCGACTGCGGCGAGATCGGCAGGAAGATCGAGTAGGTCTGCTGCCGCTCCTCGCGCAGGCTCGCGAGCATCACTTCCATCAGCGCGTCGTAGCGCTCCGCCGCCCGGCGCAGCACCGCGTCGAAGCGCCCCGAGCGGTAGAACTCCGTCGCGCTGACGAACTCGTACTCGAAGCCGAAGGTGTCGAGGAAGCGGCGCAGCATCGCGTTGTTGTGCGCGCCGAAGCTCTCGTACTGGCCGAACGGATCGGGCACGGCGGTCAGCGGCCGCTGCAGGTTCGCGCGCAGCATCTCCTGGTTAGGCACGTTGTCGGGCACCTTGCGCATGCCGTCGAGGTCGTCGGAGAAGCAGATCAGCCGGGTCGGGATGTCGGAGATCGTCTCGAAGGCGCGCCGGACCATCGTCGTGCGCGCCACTTCGCCGAAGGTGCCGATATGCGGCAGTCCCGACGGCCCGTAGCCGGTCTCGAACAGCACGTGGCCCTTGGCCGGCGGCGCGTCCTCGTAGCGCCGCACCAGCCGCCGCGCCTCCTCGAAAGGCCAGGCCTTCGACGTCGTCGCCGCCGCGCGCAGATCATCCATGGCCGCATCCTTAACCCAACCGATCGGCGTCGTATTGCCCGAAGCGCCGGCGGTCAATAACAGTGCGCGACGCGCGCCCTGTGTTCCGCGCGTTGCGAGTACGAGGTTTTCGTGATGGCCCGATCCTACGCTCCGAGGAGCTGGCGCACGCTCCTCACCTGGAACCGCTATCTCCGGGGCAAGGACGCGATCGGCTTCGAGCAGCTCAAGCAGCTGGCAGAACGGGTTCTATCCCGAGAAGGCCCGGTCCTTCGACTTCCGCACCTATAGCCCGAGGGACTACGTTCCGGATGGCGTCGGGTTCCCGAACGACTGCCCGGACGCGGCCTACCGCGGGCGGTGCGCCGAAGGTCGCCTTCTACTTTCAGTTGCGGGCGCTCGGCGCCAGCACGCCTGAGGTCGTCGCGGAGAATGCGGCCGGCCGCCTGATCTTCTTCACCGACTGCGACGACTACGAGGCCCTGCTCGCAGCCCGCGGCGAGCTGGTCGTGAAGCCCCGGGAGGGCCACGGAGGCAAGGGCGTTCGCATCGTCCGCCCCCGGTGACGCGGACAGGCTTCCCGAGCCCGGCGAGTTCGTCTCGGCGAAGGTCGAGCAGCACCCCTACGCCGCCGCGATCCACGCGCCGTCGGTCAAGACGATCCGCGTGCTCACGGCCTGGGACGAGGACGCGGGCGACGCCTTCGTCGCCGCGGCCGTGCACCGGTTCGGGACCGCCCGCGCAGGGCGCGTCGACAACTGGTCGCGCGGCGGCGTCAGCGCCGCCGTCGACCTCGCGACCGCGCGCCTCGGCGCGGCGATCCGCCGCGAGGACCATGACCCGACCCGGACCTGGTGGCGGCAGCACCCCGACACCGGCGCCCGGATCGAGGGCACCGAGGTCCCGGGCTTCGCGAGGATGTGCAGCGAGCTCCTCCGCGTCTGCCGGCGCTTCGCGCCCGCCTATGTCGGATGGGACATCGTCATGACGCCCGACGGCTGGGCGATCATCGAGGCGAACAGCCGGCCGGAGCTCGGGTTGTTCCAGGTGCATCGGCCGCTGCTGCTCGATCCCCGCGTCAGGAACTTCTACGTCCGCGAGCGGGTGATCTGACCGGCTGATCGACGGTCGCGACGCGCTTGCGGGAACGGGGCTCTGACAATACAAGCGGTTCGACCGTACCCGGGGGTGTCATGGCCGCTGTCGACTATTCGCTCGCCTCGCTGACCGTCCAGGACGCCCTGGTGGCGTGCATGGTCGGCGTGTCGGCCTCGGACGAGAACATCACCACCAAGGAGCTGCTGTCGATCAGCCGGATGGTCGACACGCTGCCGATCTTCGAGGGCTACGACAACGACCGGCTGCGCACCGTCGGGCAGACCGTGTTCGACCTCTTCACCGAGGACGACGGCCTCGAGGCGCTGTTCGGGCTGGTGCGCGACGCGCTGCCGAAGAGCCTGAACGAGACCGCCTACGCGCTCTGCTGCGACGTCGCCGCCGCCGACGGCCACGCCTTCCAGGCCGAGCTCCGCTTCCTGCTCGAGCTCCGCCACGAGCTCGACATCGACCGCCTGCACGCCGCCGCGATCGAGCGCGGCAGCGCCGCCCGCCACCGCCGCCTGCCCAGGTGAACCGGTTGGTTACTTTTGCTTGACAGCAAGCCGCGGCCGCACGCAGGATCGCGGAAAACCGACCGACAAGACCGATCCAGGGAGAAGCGACGATGAAGACCATTTGGCGCGGTGCGGCCCTCCTTCTGCTGGCGGCGGCCCCGGCGGCGGCCCAGGAGTGGAAGCCCGAGGGGCCGATCAACATCATCGTGCCGTGGGGCGCCGGGGGATCGACCGACCAGATCACCCGCGTGACCGCGCCGATCCTTGCCGAGCAGCTCGGCGTCAGCGTCGTCGTCGTCAACCAGCCGGGCGCCTCGGGCGCGATCGGCACCCAGGCGGTGCTCGACGCCCCGCGCGACGGGCTGACCTGGACGGCCAACGCCATCGCCAACAACGCGACCTACGCGGTCAGCGGCCTGCTCGAAGGCACCGACATCGACGACTGGCACATCTACCTCTCGGTCGCCAACGCGCCCCTGATCTCGGTGCCGGCCGACAGCGAGTTCCAGGACTTCGGCCAGCTCCTCGAAGCCTTCCGCGCCCGGGGCGAGGAGATCACCGTCGCGACCGCCGGCGTCACTTCGTCCGGCGGCACCGCGATCGCCGGCCTCGCCCAGGCGGGCAACTTCGACTACCGCATGGTCGCCTACGACGGCGGCGGCCCGGCGGCGATCGCCACCGCCGCCGGCGAGGCGATGGTGACGACCCAGCTCGCGGTCGAGCAGACCGAGCTCGTGCGCGGCGGCCGGCTCCGGCCGCTCGCGGTCATGAGCACCCAGCCGCTGATCGTCGAGGGGGTCGATCCCGTCCCGCCGGTGACCGACTGGCTCGAGATCGATCTGGCGCCCGACTATTTCGGCATCTTCATCCCGCGCGGCGTGCCGGACGAGGTCGTCGCGACGGTGGACCGTATCTGGGCCGAGCACGTGATGAACTCAGACGCGATCAAGACCTACTCCCAGACCTTCGGCGCGGTCTTCGCGCCCGCCTACGGAGAGGACGCCCGGAAACAGTCGATGCCGATCGTGATCCACGAGGCCTGCTCGGCGGTCGAGCGCGGCGAGGCGGTCAACCCGCCCAGCGTCATCGGCGTCAACTGCGAGACGATGTCGGAAGTGACCACGCAGTAGCCCGACCGATGCAAGCCTCCGGACCGGTAGAGCGCGCGGCCGAGCGGGCGCGCGACAACGCGGCAGATTTCCTCTCCGGCGTCGCCTTCGTGCTCCTCGGCATCGCGCTCCTCTACGGGGCCGTGACCATGCCGACGCTCGAGAACCGCGGCGTCCACCCGCTGACCGCGCCTGGGCTCGTCCCCGGCGGCCTCGCGATCGCCCTCATCCTCTGCGGCGGGCTGCTCGCCGCCGGCGCCCGGCGCGGCGGCATCGGCGAAGGCCTGCGGGCGCTCGCCGCGATCTTCCGCGGTCCGGGGGCGGCGCGGGTCGGGTCGGCGGTCGTGCTCGTCCTCGTCTACACGCTCGGGCTCGTCGGCTGGCTCCCCTTCTGGCTCGCGACCGCGCTCTTCGTCTTCGCCTTCATTCTCTGCTTCGAGCAGCTGTTGCCGAACGGCGCCTACGTGCCGCGCCGGACGCTCCTCTGGGGCGCGACGGTCGCGCTCGTCGCCGGCTGGGCCGTCGTGCTCGTCTTCGAGCGCGGCTTCCTCGTCCGGCTGCCGTAGGGAGAGGCGCGCGTGTTCGAGGGACTTTCCTACCTCGGCCAGGGCCTCACAAGCCTGCTGACGCCGCTTGCCATCTTCAACGCCGCCTGGGCGACGCTGCTCGGCATCGCGATCGGCATCCTGCCCGGGCTGACCGCGACGATGGGCGTGGCCCTCCTCGTCACCTTCACCTACCCGATGGCGCCCGACCAGGCGATCTTGACGCTGATGTGCGTCTATGTCGGGGCGATCTACGGCGGCAGCCGGACGGCGATCCTGCTCAACATCCCCGGAACCCCGGCGAGTGCCGCGACCACCCTCGACGGCCATCCGCTGGCGCGGCAGGGCAAGGCCGGCCTCGCGATGGGGCTTGCGACCACCTCCTCCGCACTCGGCACCGTCGTCGGCGTCGTCTTCCTCGCCCTCCTCGCGCCGCTTCTCGGCGAGACGGCGCTCAAGTTCGGCTCCTACGAATTCTTCTGGCTCGGCCTCTTCGGCGTGCTGATCTCGGGCCAGATGACCGCGTCCGACAATCCGCTCAAGGGCTACATCGCCGGCATCCTCGGCCTCATCGTCGCGATGGTCGGCATGGAGGGCCTGCACGCCTACCGCCGCTTCACCTTCGGCATGCCGGCGCTCGGCGGCGGCATCGACCTCATCCCGGCGATGGTCGGCGCATTCGGCCTCGCCGAGATCCTCGGCACGGTGAAGCGCGGCATCCAGGCCCACGTGGCCTCGGTCAACGATCGCGTCGTCCCCTCGTTTCGCGAGGTGTTCCAATACTGGCGCACCATCATCCGCTCGGGCGTGATCGGCACCTTCATCGGCATCATCCCCGGCGTCGGCGAGGACGTCGGCGCCTGGTCCTCCTACGCGGCGGCCCGGCGCTTCTCGAAGAAGCCCGAGGAATTCGGCAAGGGCAGCCAGGAGGGGCTGATCGCGGCCGAGACCGGCGACAACGCGGTGATCCCCGGCGCGATGATCCCGACGCTCACCCTCGCCATCCCGGGTTCGGCCGCTTCGGCCGTGCTCATCGCGGCCATGTTCATCCACGGCATCCGGCCCGGACCGATGCTGATGATCGAGAACCCGACCTTCCTCTACCAGATCGTCGCGATGCTGCTGCTCGCGACCGTGATGATCCTCGCCTACGGCCTCTCGCTCACCCGCCTCTTCATCAAGGTCCTGCTCGTCCCCCGCGAGCGGCTGATGGCGGTCGTCTACGTCCTCTGCCTTGTCGGCGCCTTCGCGATCACCCAGCGGATGTTCGACGTCTACGTCATGCTGTTCTTCGGCATCGTCGGCTTCCTGCTGCGCGAGATGAAGTACCCGATGGCGCCGCTCGTGCTCGGGATCATCCTCGGCGACCTGATCGACGTGAACCTGCGCCGGGGACTCCTGCTCACGGATGGCGACCCGTCGCCCTTCTTCACTCGGCCGATCTCGCTGGTGCTGTTCATCGTGATCCTCGCCTCGGTCGCCCTGAGCGTCCCCGCCGTCAAGCGGCGGATCGGCCGGACGCTGGTCGCCGTCGTCCGCTGACCTGGTTTCGACTTTCACGCCGCCGCGATCGAGCGCGGCAGCGCCGCCCGCCACCGCCGGCTGCCCAGGGGCTGACGCCGTCGCCGGCTGAGCAGCTCGGACGCTCGCTGCATTCCTGAGTCTTTTCCTTAGCATATGAGTTGTGCATACGTTGTGCATGCTTCGTGCATGAGTGAATTCCTCCATGCGGCTGTCGACGCGAAGAAAGCCGCCGCGGCGTTGCAGCGGCTGCATGGCGGCCTTGCAGCAATCGCGATTGTGCCCCGGCCGCGGGAGGGCCACATCCCTCCTGCGCCCCGGATCCGCCGGAGGCGATCGCCGAAAGCCCCTGATATCATGTCCGTCCTCGATACCAACCGCTCGGTCCCCCTCGGGGCCATCGCCACGTTCCGCACCGTCTCGTTCCTCGATCGCGCCCTCAATGCCGCCACCGCCTGGCAGCGTGCCCGCGGCACCCGCGCCGCGCTGCGCTCGCTGTCCGACGACCAGCTCGCCGACATCGGCCTCCACCGCGGCGAAATCCCCGACATCGCCAACGCCCTCGCCCGCCGCTAACCGCGCGCCCGCCGCAGCACCAGCGTCGTCCAGTCGCCGATCCGTACCGTTAAAAGCGGCGCATAGCCCCAGCTGCGATAGACCGACGTCACCCCCGGCGCCTGGCGCGCCAGGATGCCGGAGAGGACCGCGATCCCGCCGGAATCCTGGTGCGCGGCCATGTCGGGCGCGAGCCGGCGCAGCGGTCCCGCGAGGATGTTGGCGAGGACGAGGTCGTATGGCGCCCCTTCGTGCAGCCGCGGATGGCGGAAGCCCGCGGCCGTCACGCAGCCGAATTCGGCCGCCGAGGCCGTTCGCCGCGACATTTTCCTTAGCCGTCATGGTTGCGAGCGGGTCGACGTCGCCGGCGAGCGCGCGCGCCGGCCAGGCGGCGGTGGCCGCCATCGCCAGCACCCCGGTGCCGGCGCCGACGTCGGCGACGCGCCGGGCGGCGAAGCCTGCCCGCGCCAGCCGGTCGAGGGCGAGGAGGCAGCCTTGGGTCGTCGCGTGGTGGCCGGTGCCGAAGGCCTGCGCCGCCTCGATCTCGAGCCCGATCCGGTTCGGCGCCACCCGGCCGCGGTCGTGGCTGCCGAAGACGACGAACCGGCCCGCCTCGACCGGGGTCAGCTCGGCGCGTACCTGCGCGACCCAGTCCCGGTTCTCCACCCGCGCGACCGCGAAGTCCGGCGCCCGGTGCAGGCGCGCGAGCAGCGCGAGCCCGGCGACGTCGGGCGTCCCATCGAAGATCCCGGCCACGTCCCACAACCCCGACCCGTCATCGCGGTCGTAGAGGTCGCTCGCCAGCGGCGCCGGGTCGAGCTCGTCGAGGGCGTCGCGCAGCGCGCGCGCGGCCGGCTCGCCGGCAACGGCGCTGGTGGCGCGGATCAGCGGCATGGGCGGCCTCCGGTGGACGGCTGCGCATACGCGCGCCCCCACGCCCGCGTCAAGGCTAGCGGCGGCCGCAGGACGGCGCGGCATTGACACCGGGAGCGCGCCGGCTATAAGCGCGCACGCCTGCCGTCCGATTTGGGGCGGCGGGAGGCTTTGGCGTTCGCGGACCCCGCAAGGGGAATCCTGTCGGCCGGGAAACCGGCAGAGGAGACCGCCGCACCTTTTGAGAGGAAGACGACGTGACGAAGCGCACGAGTGGGAAATACAAGATCGATCGCCGGATGGGCGAGAACATCTGGGGCCGCCCGAAGTCCCCGGTGAACAAGCGCGAATACGGCCCCGGTCAGCACGGCCAGCGCCGCAAGGGCAAGATGTCGGACTTCGGCACGCAGCTGCGCGCCAAGCAGAAGCTCAAGGGCTACTACGGCGACCTGACCGAGAAGCAGTTCCGCCGCATCTACGCCGACGCCGAGCGGCAGCGCGGCGACACCTCGGAGCAGCTGATCGGGCTCCTCGAGCGCCGGCTCGACGCCGTCGTCTACCGGGCGAAGTTCGTGCCGACGGTCTTCGCGGCCCGGCAGTTCGTCAATCACGGCCATGTCGCGGTGAACGGACGGCGGGTGAACATCGCCTCCTACCGCGTCAAGGAGGGTGACGTCGTCAGCGTGCGCGACAAGTCGCGCCAGCTCGCGATCGTGCTCGAGGCGATCGGGTCGCCGGAGCGCGACGTGCCGGAGTATCTCGCCGTCGATCACTCGAAGCTCACCGCCGAGTTCGTGCGGGCGCCGGCGCTCACCGACGTGCCCTACCCGGTGATGATGGAGCCGAACCTCGTCGTCGAGTACTACGCGAAAAACTGAGCATGCTGATTGCGCGCGCTGCGCAGTCATGCCGGGCTTCCGGTATGATCGGATGGATGCGCGGGCGCCAGCCGGGTGGCAGTCCCGGTTGACGCCCGTTGATATGGCGCCCTAGGCGGCGGCCATGATGGCATCGACGTTCTCCGGCGCGAAGAACTCGGCGGGGGAGATGGTCCCGGCGTTCATCCGCGCGAAGGCGTCCATGGCCTCCTGGTTGCCCGAGGCCGCGGCGAGCAGCGCCTGGAGCTCGGGCGGCGGCGGTTCGAGCCTCGCCAGCTCGCAGGTGAAGTCGTACATCGCCTTCACGCGCGCGTCGCGCGTCCGCCGCCAGGCCTCCATCGCCGCGCCGAACGGCAGCGTCCCGGACAAGGCGCCGTCGAGCGCGGCCGCGCAGAGCTCGGCGTCGAGGAAGGCGTCCATCATGCCCTGCCCGGTGATGAAGTCGCGGTTGTAGCCGGCGTCGCCGACCAGCGCCCAGCCGGGGCCGTAGGGCTTGCGGAAGTAGTTCGGCACCGCCGCGCCGGCGAAGCGCGCCGCGCGCCGGGCGCCGCGCAGCCGGTCGGCGAAGGCCGGCGCCATGGCGATCGCCCGCAGGTAGTTGCCTTCGATGTCCGTCCGGTTGGCGGCGAACTCGGCATGGGGCCAGCCGACGATGACCATGGTCAGGCCGTCATGGGTCGGAACGGCCGCGAAGCCGCGCCGGTCGCGGATGTGTGTCTCGAAGCGGCCGTTCATCGGCAGCCCACTCCAGTAGCTGTAGTAGCCGGCGAGCAGCCGCGGCTTCTCGTCGTAGCGCTCGGCCCGTGCCGCTTCGGCCACGCGCGAGCGCCAGCCGTCGGCGCCGACGACCACCCGGGCGCGCTCGACGGCGTCGCCATGCTTCGAGCGGCCGCGGATGCCTGTCACGCATCCGTCCTCGGTCAGGAGCTCCTCGACGGCGAAGCCCTCGCGGACTTCGGCGCCTGCTTCGCCGGCGGCGTCGACGAGGATGCTGTCGAGGACGGTCCGGCGCGGGCAGTAGCCGACCGGCGCCTCGGCCGTGCCCGGTGCGCCGGCGAGCGTGAAGGCGCCGAAGTCGAACGCGTAGGTGTCGACCGGCGGGCACCCGGTCGCGGTCAGGCGGTCGAGCAGGCCCCAGCGCGACAGCGCCGCCACGCCGAGGGGGTGCAGGATGTGGGTCGAGACGGTGTCGCTCGGGAAGGTCGCCCGGTCGAGCAGCAGGACCCGGTATCCCCGGCGCGCCAGCAGCATCGCCAGCGGCGACCCGGCGCAGCGCGCGCCGACGACGATCGCATCGAATGGGCGGGCCATGGCGGCCTCACGCCTCGACCACGCCGAGCTGCTGCATCAGCCCGAGCTCGTCCACGTGCGTCCAGCACTCCACCACCTTGCCGCCGGCCATGCGGTCGATGTCGGTGCCCACGAGACGGACGTCCCTGCCGGTGGCCGGCACGTTCTGGAACGTGCCGCCGTGGGTGCCGCGCGCGACCCAGCGGGTCACCACCCGGTCGCCTTCGGCGATCTGGTCCTCGATGGTGAAGTGGAGGTTCGGGAACCCCGCCCGCAGGGCCGCGACGTAGTGCTTGGCCCCCTCGCGGCCGCGGATCTCCTGGGACGGGGCATGGATGACGAGATCGCTGGCCGCCACTTCGTCGACGACCGCAAGATCGCCACGGTTGTAGACCTCCTCGATGACGCGGCGGATCTGGGCCTTGTTCGCTTCGGACATGGGTTCGTCTCCTTCGCATGGACGCATTCGAGCGTAGGCTGGAGACGGGAGCCCGCGCTTCGGCGGAACCACGCAATCTGCCGGATCGGCGGCGTGGGTGTTTCCACCCATGCGGCGGCGCCGGGTCAGACCAGGTCGTGCTCGTAGGCCCAGGCGGTCGCCGCCGCCCGCGTCGACAGGTCGAGCTTGACGAAGATGTTGCTGAGGTGGCGCTCGACCGTGCGCTCGCTGAGGTAGAGCTCGGCGGCGATGGCCGCGTTGGTCTTGCCCGCCGACACCAGGCGCAGCACCTGCAGCTCGCGGGGGCTGAGGCCGCGGCTGTCGCCTGCGGAACGGCCGGCCAGGATGGCGTCGACGCGCGCGACGTCGGGTCTCGCCCCGAGATCGTCGAAGCTCGTCCGGGCCGCGGCGAGCTCGAGCGCGGCCCCATCCGCGTCGCCGAGCGCGCGGCAGGCGAGGCCGAGGAGCAGCCGGGCCCGGGCGGCCTCGTAGGGGGCGCCGATCTCCTGCCACACATCGAGCGCGCGGCGGAGGGGGCCGAGCGCGGCGGCGGTGGCGCCTTCTGCCAGCAAGATCGCGGCGCGGCCGTGGGCGGCGATCGCCTCGGGCACGCCGCGCCCGATGGCCGTCGCGATCCGCTCGAGCTCGCAGCAGGCGCGGTCCGCCTCTTCGATCGCGCCGGCGGCGAGCGCGATCTCGATCTGCGCGGGAAGGAGGCGCGCGCGCGTGAGGTGCGAGCCGCGCAGCCGCGACCCGCCGGCCGGCTCGCCGGCGGCGATCAGCGCCCGCCGGATCGCCGCCGCCGCGGCGCGCCTGCGCCCTTGGGCGAGGCGCAGCAGCGCGAGCCCCGGCTGCGGCTCGCAGCCGAACCGGCTGGCGCGGCGGTAGTCGGCCTCGGCGGCGGAGAACTCGCCGCGCAGCCGGTGCATCTCGCCGCGCTGGTAGAAGGCGGGCGCGGGCGGCTGCGGGTCGGCGCCGGTACGGAAGCGCGCGCAGGCCTGACCGGCCTCCTCGATCGCGTCGCGCCAGGCGCCGCGGAGCTGCATGATCTCGGCGCGGTGCACGCGGCAGGCGCCGGTGAAGGCGATGAGCTGCGGCTGGGCGTCGCACCAGCGGGCGAGCGCATCGGTCCACTGCCGGGAGCGGCCAAAGGCGTAGACGTCGCGGCAGGCCAGGATCACGCTGCAGTAGACGAGGCCAGCCATCAGCGGCGAGAGCTCTCCGGCGACGACCGCGACCATTGCCTCGTCGAGGAGCGCGAGCCCGGTCTCGACCTCGCCGCTCCGGATCAGCGAGCGACCCTGCTGGTGCAGCGCGCACGCGACGAGGTCGGTGTCGCGGAAGCGCTTGGCGATCTCGGCCGCCGCCTCCGCCGCCTCGAAGGCCCCGGTGGCGTCTCCCTCGGCGAGCCGCTGCTCGACAATGGGCACGAGGAGGTAGCCGCGTTCGACGCAGTCGGCCGCCGCCCCGTCGAGCACCCGGCGGCCGCGGGCGAACCAGCCGGTCGCCGGGCCGGCCTCGCCGCGGCTGGCGAGGCGGAAGCCGAGCCAGAAAGCCGCGCGTGCAGCCCGCGCCGGCTCTTCCTCGCCAAGCCAGGCGTGGTGGCAGCGCTCGAGCGCCGGCAGACAGTCGGCGTCGCGATTGGAAAGGTAAGCCGCCATCGCCAGGCGCTCGAGGTCCTCGGCGCCGAGCGGCATCTCCCGGTCAATGCGCGAGAGGATCGCATGGGCATCGGCCCAGGCGCGCTCGCCGTAGGCCCTGCGGCCTGCGTCAAGCCCTGGCTCCTGTGGTCGGTCGCTCGCCACCCCAGCTTCTCCGGTCCCGGCGGGAGGCAATGGTAGCCCGGATCGCGCGGCGCTCCAGACGGAACTATGACCTTTACCCGGACCGGCGGCTTTGGCATGGGCTGGGGGCCGCGGCCGAAGAGGGGGCATCGGGGAATGGCGACCTATCCGAACCACGGCAGGATCGACGGTCCGGTCGTGATCATCGGCTTCGGCTCGATCGGGCAGGGCACGCTGCCGCTGATCGAGCGTCACTTCACCTACGACCCGCACCGGGTGCACGTGATCGAGCCGTCGGACGAGCACCGGACCTTCCTCGAGCAGCGCGGCGTGCACTTCATCCACCACCCGGTGACCCGCGACAACGCCCGGGCGCTCCTGACCCAGCTCTTCCCCGACGGCCGCGGCTTCTGCGTGAACCTCTCGGTCGACACCAGCTCGCTCGAGCTGATGCGGCTCTGCCGCGAGCTCGGCGTTCCCTACATCGATACGGTGGTGGAGCCCTGGGCCGGGCACTACTTCGACCTGTCGCTCGCCGCGCCGGACCGCACCAACTACGCCCTGCGCGAAGCGATGCGGGCGGAGAAGCGGCGCTTCCCGGGCGCCCCGACGGCGGTCAGCTGCTGCGGCGCCAACCCCGGCATGGTGTCGTGGCTCCTGAAGGAGGCGCTGCTCCGGCTCGCCGCCGACACCGGCCATCCGGCGGAGGCGCCGCACGACCGGATCGGCTGGGCGCGGCTGATGCGGCGGCTCGGCGTCAAGGGCGTGCACATCGCCGAGCGCGACACCCAGGCCGGGCGCGACGCCAAGCCGATCGGCAGCTTCGTCAACACCTGGTCGGTCGAGGGCTTCGTCTCCGAGAGCTTCCAGCCGGCCGAGCTCGGCTGGGGCACGCACGAAGGCTGGTTCCCGCCGAACGGCCACCGGCACCAGGGCGGCTGCCGCGCGGCGATCTATCTCGATACGCCGGGGATCCTGACCAAGGTGCATACCTGGACGCCGGCGGCCGGGCCGCAATACGGCTTCCTCGTCACCCACAACGAGGCGATCTCGATCGCCGACTACTTCACGATCGGCGAGGGCGACGCGCCGGAGTTCCGGCCGACCTGCCACTACGCCTACCATCCCTGCGACCAGGCGGTGCTGAGCCTGCACGAGGCGCTCGGCTCGGGACGGGTGCAGGACAGCTTCAAGATCCTCGACGAGAACGAGATCCTCTGGGGCGCGGACGACCTCGGGGTGCTGCTCTACGGCCACACGAGGAACGCGCTCTGGTACGGCTCGCGGCTGTCGATCCAGGAAACCCGGCGGCTCGCGCCGTTCCAGAACGCGACCGGGCTGCAGGTGACGAGTGCGGTGATCGCGGGCATGGCCTGGGCGCTCGCCAACCCGAACGCCGGCATCGTCGAGACCGAGGAGATGGACCACGCCTTCTGCCTCGGAGTGCAGCGCCCGTATCTCGGTCGTATCGAGGCGCACTACACCGACTGGACGCCGATCGCGACCCGCTGGCCGCAGTTCGCCGAGGAAATCGACGAGAGCGACCCCTGGCAGTTCCAGAACGTGCTGGCGACCTGAGCGCGCTGTAACATCGCGGGCATCGGCAACGTATGGCCAGGCACCGGCGGGCCGGCGACGGTTGGAAAGCGTCGGGTTCCCGCCTAGATTCCGACACAACCAGCGAGAGGAGCGCATTCGATGCTGTTCGGTCTCTTCAAGTCCAGCGAGTTGCCCGCGAAGGGCGCCGCCCTGCCCGGTCGGGCCGAGCCCATCCCGACCGCCGAGACGCATTTCGTCAACGGGCGGCCGCTCAAGGGCCCGCATCCCGACGGGCTCGCGCAGGCGATGTTCGGGATGGGCTGCTTCTGGGGCGTCGAGCGGATGTTCTGGAAGCTGCCGGGGGTCTGGGTGACCGCCGCCGGCTACGCCGCGGGCGCGACGCCGAACCCAACCTACCGCGAGGTCTGCTCGGGCCAGACCGGGCACAACGAGGTGGTGCTCGTCACCTGGGACCCGGCACAGACGAGCTACGAGACGCTGCTGAAGGTCTTCTGGGAGGGGCACGACCCGACCCAGGGCATGCGCCAGGGCAACGACGTCGGCACGCAGTACCGCTCGGGCATCTACGTCTTCACGCCCGAGCAGCGGGCAGCGGCCGAGGCATCGCGCGAGGCTTACCAGGCGCGGCTGAAGGCGGCCGGCCTCGGGCGCATCACCACCGAGATCACCGACGCGCCGCCGTTCTACTACGCCGAGGACTACCACCAGCAGTACCTGGCGAAGAACCCCGGCGGCTACTGCGGCGTCGGCGGCACCGGGGTCAGCTGCCCGATCGGCACCGGCCAGGCGCTCGGCGCCTGACCGCCGTGGCCTGACGCGGTCTCCCCCTTGCGCGGGCGGCGGCGAGCCGCTTTGGTCGTCGCGGGGAGGCAGCATGCGCTACTCGGCCTGGGCGATCGTCAAGAATGCGCTGACCGGCGGCCGGCACTGGCCGCCGGTCTGGCGCGACCCGGCGCCGCAGCCCGCCTACGACGTCGTCATCATCGGCGGCGGCGGGCACGGGCTGGCGACCGCGTTCTACCTTGCGAAGAACCACGGCATAACGCGCGTCGCCGTGCTCGAGCGCGGCTATCTCGGCGGCGGCAACGTCGGGCGGAACACGACGATCGTGCGGGCGAACTACCTGCTCCGGGGCAACGGCGCGTTCTACTCGCATTCGCTCAAGCTCTGGGAGGGGCTCGAGCAGGAGCTCAACTACAACGTCATGATGTCGCAGCGCGGCGTCCTGAACCTCTGCCACTCCGACGGCCAGTTCGACGCCTACGCCCGGCGCGGCAACGCGATGCGGCTGCAAGGCGCCGATGCGGAGCTGCTGACGCGCGAGGAGGTGCGCGCCGGCTGGCCGTTCCTCAATTTCGATGACGCGCGCTTCCCCGTCTATGGCGGCCTCCTGCAGCGGCGGGCGGGGACGGCGCGGCACGACGCGGTCGCCTGGGGCTACGCGCGCGCCGCGGACGCGCGCGGGGTCGACCTGATCCAGAACTGCGAGGTGACGGGCCTGCGCATCGAGGACGGCCGGATCCGGGGCGTGGAGACGACGCGCGGCACGATCGCGGCCGGCAAGGTCGGGATGGCGGTGGCCGGGCGGTCGAGCCAGGTCGGCGCGATGGCTGGCCTCAGGCTGCCCATCGAGAGCCACGTGCTGCAGGCCTTCGTCACCGAGGGGTTGAAGCCGGTCGTCCCCGGCGTCGTCACCTACGGCATGGGGCATTTCTACATCAGCCAGTCCGACAAGGGCGGGCTGGTCTTCGGCGGCGACCTCGACTTCTACAACTCGTACGCGGCGCGGGGAAACCTGCCGACCGTCGAGCACGTGATGGAAGCCGGGATGGCGATGATGCCGATGATCGGCAAGGCGCGGGTGCTGCGCTCCTGGGGCGGCATCACCGACATGACGATGGACGGCTCGCCGATCATCGACAGGACGCCGGTCGACGGGCTCTTCTTCAACGGCGGCTGGTGCTACGGCGGGTTCAAGGCGACGCCGGCGTCAGGCTGGTGCTTCGCGCACCTGATCGCCACTGGCGAGCGGCATCCGGCGGCGGCGCGGCTCGGGATGGAGCGCTTCGCCAGCGGCCGGGTGCTCGACGAGGAGGGAACCGGTGCCCAGCCGAACCTGCACTGAGGCGGCTTCAGTCGTCGGCGGTGGCCGCGCCGACCCCGGCGCCGGCGGCGCCGCCGACCGCGGTGCCGACCACCGGCCCGCCGACCACGGTGCCGACCGCCGCGCCGCCAAGCCCGCCGGTCACGGCGCGCGTCGTTGCGCCCCTGCCGCAGGCGGCGAGCGAAAGCATGGCGGCAACACAGACGACAGCGGCGACGGTTCGCATCCTAATCTCCTGGCTTCGGTCTTGCCACCGTAACGCATGAGGCGCGATTCGGCTCCCTGGCGCGGGGGCAGCGGTGCGCCTGACCTGTCCGATCTGCGGCGCGCGCGACCTGCGCGAGTTCAACTACCGCGGGTCGGCGAAGCTGATGGCGAGGCCCGCGGCGGACGCCGGGGCGGAAGCGTTCCACGACTACCTGAACATCCGCGACAACCCGGCCGGGCCGAACCCCGAGCTCTGGCACCACGCCTGGGGCTGTCGGGCCTGGCTCCGGGTGGTACGCGACACGCGAACCCACGATGTGCTGACGGTCGAGCTGGCGCGCGAGGCGCCGCGGTGAGGCGGCTCGCGGCGGGCGGGCGGATCGACCGGACGCGGCAACTCGCGGTCAGCTTCGACGGCCGGCGCATCGCGGCGCATCCGGGCGACACGCTCGCCTCGGCGTTGCTCGCCGCCGGCGTGTCGGTGGTGGGGCGGAGCTTCAAGTATCACCGGCCGCGCGGAGTCCTCGAGCGCCGGCTCGGAGGAGCCGAACGCGCTCGTGACCGTCGGCGAGGGCGCCGCTGCGACGCCGAACACTTGGGCGACGACGCAGGAAGCCTATGACGGGCTCGTGGCGGCGAGCCAGAACCGCTGGCCGTCGCTCGGGTTCGACTTGCTGGCCGCGAACGATCTCCTCGCGCCGCTGATCGGGGCGGGGTTCTACTACAAGACCTTCATGTGGCCGCGGGCGTTCTGGGAGCGGCTCTACGAGCCGGCGATCCGGCGTGCGGCGGGGCTCGGGCGGCTTTCCGGGGCGCGCGACCCGGACCGCTGCGAGAAGGCCTTCGCCTTCTGCGACCTCCTGGTGATCGGCGCCGGACCGGCCGGGCTGATGGCGGCGCTCGTCGCCGGGCGGGCCGGGGCGCGGGTGATCCTGGCCGACGAGGACTTCCTGCCCGGCGGGCGGCTGAACGCCGAGCGGCTCGAGGTCGGCGGCCGGCCGGCCGCCGACTGGGCCGCGGCGGCCGCGGCCGAGCTCGCGGCGATGCCGAACGTGCGTGTGATGACGCGCACGACGGTCACCGGCGCCTATGACGGCGGCACCTACGGCGCGCTCGAGCGGGTGGCCGAGCACGTCGCCCGCCGGCCGCATGACGCGCCGCTCATGTGCTTCTGGCGCATCGCCGCACGGCGGGCGGTGCTGGCGGCCGGGGCGATCGAGCGCGCGATCGCGTTTCCGGCGAACGACCGTCCGGGCGTGATGCTGGCAGGCGCGGTGCGCGCCTACCTGAACCGCTGGGCCGTCGCGCCGACGCGCGCGGCGGTGTTCACCGCGGGCGACGACGGCGGGCGGACGGCGGCCGACCTCGCGGCGGCCGGAGTCGAGGTGACGGCGCTCGTCGACGTGCGGGCCGACGCGGCGCCGCCGCAGGGTCCCTGGCCGACCTTCGCCGGCGGCGTCGTGGTCGGGACGCGCGGACGAACGCGGCTGCGGGAGGTGCTCGTGCGCCACGACGGGCGCGAGCACCGGGTGGCGGCCGACTGCCTGGCGGTGGCGGGCGGCTGGAATCCGGCCATCCATCTCGCCTCGCACCTCGGCGGCCGGCCGTCCTGGGACCCCGCGCGGGCGGCGTTCCTGGCCGTCGCGGGGGCGGTGCCGGGGATGCGGGTCGCCGGAGCGGCCGCGGGCGACTTCTCCACGCACGCGGCGCTTGCCGGCGGCGCGGCGATGGCGGCGGCGGCACTCGACGACCTCGGGATCGCCGCGGCCCCGGGCGAGCTGCCCGCGGCCGAGGACGCGCCGCTGCGCGTCGCCGCGTTCTGGCAGGTGGAGGAAGCGCCGGGGCGCGCCTGGCTCGACCTCCAGAACGACGTGACGGTGAAGGACGTAGCCTTGGCGGCGCGGGAGAACTTCCGCTCGGTCGAGCACATGAAGCGCTACACGACGCTCGGCATGGCGACCGACCAGGGCAAGACCGCGGGCGTCGCCGGCCTCGCGGTGCTCGCCAAGCTGACCGGGCGCGGCATCGGCGAGACCGGCACGACGACGTTCAGGCCACCCTACACGCCCGTGCCGATCGCGGCGCTCGGCGCCGGCGGCGACGGCGCGGGCTTCGCGCCGCAGCGCTTCACCCCGGCGCACGGCGAGGCGGCGCGGCTCGGCGCGCCGTTCGTCGAGGCCGGGCACTGGTACCGGGCGAGCTGGTTCCCCGCGCCCGGCGAGACCGCCTGGCAGCAGAGCTGCGACCGCGAGGTCGGCTGGGTGCGCGGCGCGGTCGGGGTCTGCGACGTGACGACGCTCGGAAAGATCGACGTGCAAGGCCCTGACGCAGCCGCCTTTCTCGACCGCGTCTACGCCAACACGATCTCGACGCTCGCCGTCGGGAGGGTGCGCTACGGCCTGATGCTGCGCGAGGACGGCTTCGTCATGGACGACGGCACCGCGGCACGGCTGGCGCCGGCGCAGTTCCTGCTGACGACGACGACGGCGGCGGCCGGCGAGGTGATGGCGCATCTCGAGTTCTGCCTCCAATGCCTGTGGCCGGAGCTCGACGTCCAGGTGGTGTCGGTGACCGAGCAGTGGGCGCAGGTCGCCGTGGCGGGACCGCGCTCGCGCGAGCTCCTGAACGCGGTGCTGGCGGTGCCGGTCGACAACGCGTCGTTCCCGTTCATGGCCTGCGGCGCGGCGGTGGTGGCCGGGGTGGCGGGGCGGCTCTTCCGCATCTCGTTCTCGGGCGAGCAGGCGTGCGAGGTCGCGGTGCCGGCCCGCTACGGCGCGGCCCTCTTCGCGCGCCTGGTCGAGGTGGCGCGCGGGCTCGGCGGCGGGCCCTACGGGCTCGAGGCGCTGAACGTGCTCCGGATCGAGAAGGGGCTCCTGACCCACGCCGAGCTGCACGGCCGGACCACCCTCGACGACCTCGGGCTTGCGCGGATGCTGGCGAAGACGAAGGACTGCATCGGCAAGGCCGGCGCGGCGCGCCCCGGGCTCGCGGGTCCGGAGCGCGAGCAGCTCGTGGGCCTCAGGCCGCTCGAGCCCGGCGGGCGGCTCGTGGCCGGGGCGCACGTGCTCGCGCCGGGCGCGGCGTTCACGGCGGAGAACGACGAGGGGTACCTGACCTCGCGCTGCTTCTCGCCGACGCTCGGGCACGACATCGCGCTCGGCTTCGTGCGAGACGGGCGGGCGCGCATCGGCGAGCGGGTGCGAGCGGTCTGCAAGCTGCGCGGGCTCGATGTCGGCTGCGAGATCGTGCCTCCGGTCTTCGTCGATCCGGACGGAGGGCGGCTGCGTGGCTGACCTCGCCGCCGCCGGCCCGTTCGAGGGCCTCGGCCTGCCGGTGGCGGCGAGCCGCGGCCGGCTGTCGCCGCTGCCGCCGGTGCTCCGCACGTCGGTTGCGCCGTTCGCCGGGCAGGAAGCCGCCGTCGCCGCGCGGCTCGGCATGGCGCTGCCGCCGCCCGGTCGCGCGCAGGCGCTGCCGCAGGGGCGCGTCGTCTGGGCGGCGATCGGGCTCTGGCTCGTAGAGGGCCCGGCGGTCGCGGGGCTCGACGGCCTCGCGGCCCTCGCCGACCAGACCGACGCCTGGGCCGGGCTCGCGCTCGCCGGCCCCAACGCCGAGGCGGTGCTGGCCCGGCTGGTGCCGCTCGACCTCGCGCCGCAGGCGTTCCCGGAAGGCACCGCGGCGCGCAGTCAGCTGCGCCACCTGCCGCTCCTGATCGTGCGGGAGGCCGACGGGTTCGAGCTCCTGGTGCCGCGCTCCACCGCGGCGACGGCCGTTCGGGAGATCGCCGAGGCGATGCGCGGGGTGGCGGCCCGCGCATCCCTCGGCGCCTGAGCGCGCGTCAGACGATGCCCCAGAGGTCGGCGCGGTCCAGCTCGGCCGGCGTGTCGATGCCGGCCGCCGGATCGGCGGGATCGACGAAGACGTAGCGCTCGATCGAGGCGGTCACCAGGCCGATCGCGGCGAGCCGCTGCGCCGCGGCGCCGGGCGCGAGCTCGGCCTCGACCGCCGCCCGCGTCGCGTCCGACAGCGCGAGGTAGAGGGTGTCGCGACCGACGCCGCCGCTGAAGCAGCCGCCGTCGAGCGCGTTGCTGCCGCCGATCAGCGCCGCCTCGGTGTAGAGGAACGCGTCGCGGCCGCCGTCGCCCCGCAGCAGGTCGAACCCGAGCCCGTCGACCAGGAGGTCGCGGCCGGCGCCGCCGGTCTGGACGTCGTCGCCGTCCGAGCCCGCGACCACGTCGTCGCCCGCGCCTCCGTCGACATGGTCGCGGCCGGCGCCGCCGGCTGCGATGTCGTCGCCCGCGCCGACGAACACACGGTCGTTGCCGATCCCCGCGAGCACGGTGTCCTGTCCGCCGCGGGTGAAGAGCAGATCGTCGCCGCCGCCGCCGAGCACGAAGTCGTCGGCCGGCCCGAACCAGCGGGCGTCGTCGCCGTCGCCGAGGAACGTCGAGTCCTTGCTCAGGAAATCGGCCACGAAGCTGCCGAGCACGCCGTGGGTGGCCGAGCTCGGATGCAGCAGGTCGGCGAAGGCCACCTGCGACGGGTTGGCGCCCGCCACCACCGGATTCGGCGGAATGAACCAGTTCTGGGCCTCCGGGATCCACATCGGCTGGCTGCCGATGCCGAGCAGCAGGGGCTGGTCCATGTAGGCCGGGTTCAGCCCGAAGGTGCGCGGATCGGCGCTGATCTCGCCGGCCATGCGGTGCATGTCGACGATCTCGGCGTCGATCCCCTGGCTCGCGAGGAACGCCGCCCCTTGTGCCAAGGCGGCGTTGTGCGCATCGACGACCAGCTCGAACGTCGGCGGCAGCGGCAGCGGCAGGAACCCGGGCGACGGCAGGTTGTAGAGCAGCGTCCGCCCGACCCCGGTCGCGGCGATCGCCGCCGCCGCCCCGAGGATGTGGCCGACCACGGCCGCGATCGTCTGCGCCACCAGCTCCGGCGAGGCGTCGGGCGGCAGGGCGTTGTAGTCGTTGGCACCGAACCAGAGCGCCGCCGCGGTGCCGGGCTCGGGCGGGTTCGTCACCGCATCGAGCAGGTAGTGCCGGAGCTGCCCGCCGAGATAGGTGTCGGTGGCGAGCGCCGCCTCGTCGGGGTTCGCCAGCATGATCTCCGGCGTGTCGAAGTCGTTCTCTTCGAGATACTGCTCGACCGTACGCGACCCGACCGCCCGCGCGCCGCCCACGGCATAGACCTCGGCCGGCACCGCGAGCAGGTCGGCGGTCACCCTGGACTGGATCAGCCCGTTCGAGAACCAGCCGTTGTAGCCGGCCGAGTCCGGCGGGATCGGCACCTTCACCACCCGCCCCGAGAGATCGTAGGCCTCGCCGGCGTCGCTCAGGCTGTCGCCGAACACGAGCAGCGCATCAGGCTTCGTCATGACCCGTCCCTCCCTCGCTTCCGCGCCGACAGCATACACGCCCGACGCCGGAGCACCGCACTAAAATACGCGGCAGACGAGCGGCCGACACGCCCACCCCGGCCCCCCTTCTTTTCGCGAGTCGGGCCGGGGTCAAGGGCGGCGAAGCCGCGGGCGCAAGCCCGCCTGCCCTTGACGCCGGCCCGACTCGCACCCCCACAATCGGAAAGGCGCCTGATGAAGCAGCCGCTTCATCAGCGCCTCGGCGCAGATCTTCTCTGACTTGCGACGCCGAAACCCGCGATTCCGCCCGAGCGCGGCGCGGGCGCCCCGCCGCCACACGCACGACGCCGGCGCGCCGCTCCCCCGGCCCGACGTCAGGCGGGCCGGCGCCGCCCGCCGAGCTCGGCCGGTGCCGGCCGCGCCAGGCCCCAGAGCCGGGCGAAGGCCGCCGCGATCCGCTCCGGCCGATGCACGGCGAGGAGGCGCGCGACCGCCGCCGCCGCGCCCGGACCGGGCCGCGCCACCGCCTCGAGCATCCGCTCGACGTCGCGCGCCGCGACTTCCGCCGGGCCTGGAGGCGCGATCCACTCGGCCGCGAGCCCGGCCCGGGCGATCAGCGCCCGCGCCCGCCGCCGCTGGCCGGGCGGCACCACCAGGATCGCGAGCCCGGCTCGCCCGGCCCGCCCGGTGCGGCCGCAGCGGTGCAGCAGGAGCTCGGCGCTGGCCGGGAGGTCGGCATGCAGCACGAGGTCGAGCCCCGGCAGGTCCATGCCGCGCGCCGCGAGGTCGGTCGCGACGCAGACCCGGGCGCGCCCGTCGCGCATCGCCGCCACCGCAAGGTTCCGGCTGCGCTGGCTCAAGGCGCCCGACAGCGCGACCACCTGGAAGCCGCGCCCCGCCAGCCGCCGCGCGAGCCGCGCCACCGCCTCGCGCCGGCTGCAGAAGACGAGCGCCGCCGGCGCCTCGTGCAACCGAAGCAGGTTGACGATCGCCGCCTCCGCGTCCGCCGCCGCGACCGGCACCGCCTGCAGCACCAGCCCCGGCGCCGGCGCCGGCCCGCCGATGTCGAGCCGCAGCGCCCCCCGCTGCACCCGGCGCGCCAGCGTCTCGACCTCCGGTCCCACCGTGGCCGAGAAGAGCAGCGTCTGCCGCCCCGGCGGCAGCGCGCCGAGCACGGCGTCGAGCTCGGCCCGGAAGCCCGGCTCCAGCATGCCGTCGGCCTCGTCGAGCACGACGCATCCGACAGAGCCGGCCTCGAGCGCCCCGTCCGCCAGGTGGTCGCCGAGCCGCCCCGGCGTGCCGACCACGAGGTCGAGCCCCGCGGCCAGCGCCGCCCGCTCCGCCCGCCGGTCGGCGCCGCCGGTCAGGCAGCCGACGCGCGCTCCGGTGCCCTCGAAGAGCCAGCCGAGCTCGCTTCTGACCTGCATGGCGAGCTCGCGCGTCGGCGTCACCACCAGCGCCCGCGGCCCGGCCGCCGGCGCCACGCGCCCGTCGGGGCCGACGAGCCGCCGCGCCAGCGCCAGCCCGAACGCCACCGTCTTGCCCGAGCCGGTGCGGGCGGAAACCAGGAGATCGGCGTCCGCCGCCTCGACCCGCAGCACCGCCCGCTGCACCGGCGTCAACCGTCGATAACCGCGAGCGAGGAGCGCGCGCGCAAAAGCCTTGGGCAACTGCCCCTGACAGGTAATCATTACTCTTCCCCGGAATTCGCCCCCCACGCGCGCCGGACGCCGCCCCGAGCCGGAGCCTCAGGCGGTCGTCCCGCGCGTGTGCATGAGCAGGCCTGAGCTTGCCAGCACCCGAACTTGCCTCTATAGCACGCGCGAATTTCCGACAGATGAACGGACCGCACCCGAAATGCCCAAGATCAACGGCAACGAGATCCGCCCCGGCTACATCATCGAGCACGACGGCGGCCTCTGGGTCGCCGTGAAGACCAGCCACGTCAAGCCGGGCAAGGGCGGCGCCTTCGCCCAGGTCGAGCTCAAGAACATCCGCGACGGCCGCAAGCTCAACGAGCGCTTCCGCTCCGCCGACAAGGTCGAGCGCGTGCGCCTCGACCAGAAGGACCAGCAGTTTCTCTACGAATCCGACGGCCTCCTGCACTTCATGGACGCCGACACCTTCGAGCAGGTGACGATCCCCGCCGACATCTTCGGCGAGCGCCGCCCGTTCCTGCAGGACGGCATGACCATCCAGGTCGAGTACTACGAGGACGAGGCGCTGAACGCCATGCTCCCCGACAAGGTCACCTGCACCGTCGTCGAGACCGAGCCGGCGGTGAAGGGCCAGACCGCCGCCAACTCGTTCAAGCCAGCGATCCTCGACAACGGCGTCCGCGTGATGATCCCGCCCTTCGTCGGCGAGGGCGAAGCGATCATCGTCTCGACCGAGTCGATGGAATACGTCGAGCGCGCCTGACGCCGATGCCATGACCACCACGGTCCCGAGCCCCCCGGCGGTCCACGCCGACCGCCCGCTCTTCGGGGTGCTGCTGATGGTGGTCTTCTGCATCCTCGCGCCGCTCGGCGACGCCACCGCCAAGATCCTCGGCGTCCTGCCGCTCGCGCAGATCATGCTCGTGCGCTACGCGATGCAGGCGGCGCTCCTGCTGCCGCTCGTCGGCGCCACCGGGCGCGGCCTCGACCTCGGCCCGCGGATCTGGCGGCTGACCATCGCCCGCACCCTGCTCCACGTCGCCTCCTTCACCGCCTTCGTCGCGTCGCTGCGCTTCCTGCCGATCGCCGACGCGGTGGCGATCTGCTTCGTGCTGCCCTTCATCCTCCTCCTCCTCGGCCGCTTCTTCCTCGGCGAGGAGGTCGGCCCGCACCGGCTCGGCGCCTGCGCCATAGGCTTCGTCGGCACGCTGATGGTCGTGCAGCCGAGCTTCGCCGAGGTCGGCGCCCCCGCGCTCCTGCCGCTCCTCGCCGCGCTCACCTTCGCCCTCTTCATGCTCCTCACCCGCCGGATCGCCCGCGACGCCGACCCCGTGGTGCTGCAGGCCGCGAGCGGCCTCGCCGCCGCCGCCGTCCTCGCGCCCCTCGTACTCCTCGGCGCCGTCGTCGGCTGGGCCGACCTCGCCCCGGTGCCGGTCTCCCTGCATCAGGCGTTCCTCCTCCTGCTCCTCGGCGTCCTCGGCACCTCGGCGCATCTCGTGATGACCTGGTCGCTGCGCTTCGCCCCCTCGGCGACGCTGGCGCCGATCCAGTACCTCGAGATCCCCTTCGCGACCCTGATCGGCTTCCTGGTTTTCGGCGACCTGCCGGACGGCCTCGCCGCCCTCGGCATCGCCGTCACCATCGCCGCCGGCCTCTACGTCCTCCACCGCGAGCGCCGCGCCGGCACCACCGAGCTCGCCGCCCCGCCGGCCCCCTGACCCCGCCCCCCGGCGCTCCCGAAGAAGGCGCGCGTCACCCGTGCGGGGTCCCTTTGGAGCGCCTCGGGGTTGCGGCGTGTCGCCTGCGTCTCGCATGTGGCCGAGAATTCCGTTCTCGTGTACCGTATCCCTATGCCGCAACCCGGAGGAGGCGCATGAGCCACGTCGACTGGATGATCCGCGGACCGCAAATCAGCACGTGCAACTGCAATTGGGGGTGTCCCTGTCAATTCAACGCACTGCCCTCCCACGGCAATTGTCGCGCGATCGTGGGAATGCAGATCGACAAGGGTCATTTCGGTGACGTGCCGCTCGACGGCCTGAAGGCTGTGGCGGTTTTTGCTTGGCCCGGCGCGATCCACGAGGGAAATGGCGAGGGTCTCGCGGTGATCGACGAGCGGGCGAGCCCCGAGCAGCGCGAGGCGCTCCTGAAAATCCTCGGCGGCCAGGAGACAGAGCCCTTCGCCACGATCTTCAGCGTCGTCGCGGCGATGGTTTCGACCTTTCACGAGCCGGTCTTCAAGCCGATCGAGTTCCAGGCCGATCAGGAGGCGCGCACCGGGCATTTCTCGGTCTCGGGAATTGCGGAGGCCAAGGTCGAGCCGATCCGAAACCCCGTCACCGGAGAGGAACATCGCGCCAGGATCGTGCTGCCGCATGGCTTCGAATACATCGAAGCCGAGTTTGCCAGCAGCGCGTCGAAATCCACCGGCCCGATCGAGAACGACTGGACCGGTCGCCACGCCCATCTCTGCATGCTGCACATGGGGCCGAACGGCGTCATCCATTGAGGCTGCGCCTTGCCCGGCACCGCGCTTGAGCAAGCGCTGACGCGCGATCGGCTTGTCGTCGCCGTGAGCCTGGCCGCGCTATGCCTGCTGGCCTGGCTCTATCTCGTTCATGTCGCCAGCCAGATGGACGGAATGGCCGAGATGACGGGCGGCATGATGGATATGCCGGCCGCTGACGGCATGCCGGGCATGGCCGGCGCAGCGATGCGCCCCGACGCGGGGACGCTTGCCGATGCGAGGGTGGAATTCGCCCTGCTTGCGCTGATGTGGGCGGTGATGATGGTCGGGATGATGCTGCCGAGCGCGTCGCCGACCATCCTCCTGTTCGCGGCATTGGAGCGCAAGCGCGCGGAGCGCGCGATCGGCGGCAGGACCGCGGCCTTCGTCGTCGGCTACCTGGCGATATGGAGCCTGTTCGCAGTGGCCGCGGCGGCGGCGCAGACGCTGCTCGCGCACGCCGGCCTGGTGTCCCCGCGGATGGCGGCCACCAGCACGCTGCTGGCAGGCGGAATATTCGTCGCGGCGGGACTCTACGAATTCACGCCGCTGAAGAACCGTTGCCTGACCCGTTGCCGGTCGCCGCTCGAATGGATACCGCGCCATATGCGGCCCGGTCGGGGGGGCGGGTTCCGCATGGGGCTCGAGCATGGCGCCTATTGCGTCGGCTGCTGCTGGGTGCTGATGCTGCTGCTCTTTGTCGGCGGCGTCATGAACCTGGTCTGGGTTGCCGTCATCGCCATCTTCGTGCTGGCGCAGAAGATGATGCCCGGCGGGCCGATCCTCGCCCGGCTTGCAGGTGCCGCCCTCGTGCTCAGCGGCGTCATCCTGATGGCTCGACCGCTCCTGGCCCAGTGAGGGTGGCCATCACCGCGCCGAACACGCCTGTTCACACCGCCACCCGCCCGCCCTCGCGGGCGGAGCGGGCCACCGCGTGGATCACCCGCTCGAACCCCAGCGCGTCGCGGAAATCCGGATACGCCCGCTCCCCCGCCGCGATCGCCCTGAGCAGCGCCGCCGCCTCGATCACCTTCAGGTCGTTGAACCCGAGCTGGTGCCCGGCTGCCGGCACGAAGGCGGCGTAGGGCGGGTGCGCCGGCCCGGTCAGGATGGTGCGGAACCCCTGGCGATCGCGCCGGCCCCTCGTTGACGAAGAGCCTGAGCTCGTTCATCCGCTCCTGCTCGAAGACGATCATCCCCCGCTCGCCGTGCACCTCGAACCCGAGCCGGTTCTTCCGCCCCCAGGCCGAGCGCGAGCTCATCAGCACCCCCGTCACCCCGCCCGCGAAACGCACGAGCGCGCTCGCCACGTCCTCGTTCTCGACCGCCGCCCGCCCCGACGCCGTCCGCCAGCGGCCGCGTCGCGTGCACGGTCGCCGTCTCGGCGACCAGGCTCTCGACCGGCCCCATCAGCGCGCAGGCGAGGCTGACCAGGTGGCAGCCGAGGTCGCCGAGCGTCCCGAGCCCCGCCTCCGCCACCGTCGCCCGCCAGGTCCAGGCCAGCTCCGGATCGGCCTGGTAGTCCTCGTCGACGACGCCGCGGAAATGCACGACCCGCCCGATCGCCCCCGCCTTCACCAGCCGCTCGGCATGGGCGAAGGCCGGGTTCCTCAGGTAGTTGTATCCGACGATCGTCGTCACCCCCGCCGCCTCGGCGGCCGCCGCCATCTCCTCCGCCTCGCCGAGCGTCAGCGCCAGCGGCTTCTCGCACCAGACGTGCTTGCCCGCAGCGATCGCCGCCAGCGCCATCTCGCGGTGCAGCCGGTTCGGCGTGGTGATCGACACCAGGTCGACCGCCCGATCCGCGACCAGCGCCCGCCAGTCGTCGGTCGCCCGCGCGAAGCCGAGCTGCCCCGCCATCGCCTCCGCCCGCTCCCGCGGCGCGTCGCAGATGAGCTCGAGCCGCGGCGCCGCGACGTCACCGAACACCCGGCCGACCGCGGCCCAGCGCCAGCGCATGGCACTTGCCCATGAAGCCGCTTCCGATCAGCCCGACCCCGAGCCCGCCATTTGCCCCCTCCCCACCCGGCCAGTTGTGGAATAGATATTCCGTCGCCGACCTGCCTGTGATCAGATGGCGCTGTCAAGGGAACCGCACCGGCATGGACCAGACGACCGCCCCGGCCGCACCCGACAGCGTCGAGGAGCTCTACCGCCTGATCGGCGCGCGCGTCGACGCGCTGCCCAAGCGCCTGCGCCAGTGCGCCGACTTCATCGCCCGCAACCCCGACCGCGTCGCCGTCTCGACCGTCGCCGAGCTCGCCGCCGCTCGCCGACGTCCAGCCCTCGGCGATGATGCGCTTCTGCCAGGAGCTCGGCTTCTCCGGCTTCAGCCAGATGCAGCGCCTGTTCCGCGACGAGTACTCGCGCAAGTGGCCCGACTACGCGACCCGCCTGCAGAACCTGCGCGCCTCCGGCGAGCAGCGCCCCGGCGTCCTGCTCGCCGAGTTCGTCGAGGCCGGCCGCGCCTCGCTCGAGAACCTGATGACGACCGTCGACCCCGACCATCTCGAGCGCGCGGTCGACACCCTCGCCGCCGCGCCGGTGATCCACCTCGTCGGCTACCGCCGCGCCTACCCGGTCGCGAGCTACCTCGCCTATGCGCTCGAGAAGATGGCGATCCCCTGCGTGCTCCACTCCGCCGTCGGCCACCTGCCACCGCCCACGCGCTCCGCCCCGGCGACGCCGTCCTCGCCATCACCTTCGCCCCCTACAGCGCCGAGACCGTCGCCTTCGCCGAGGCCGCCCGCGCCGCCGGCCACCCGGTCGTCGCCATCACCGACAGCCTGTCGAGCCCGCTGCAGCGCCTCGACGTCCTGCCCGCTCCTCGTCTCCGAGGTCGATGTCGGCGCCTTCCGCGCGCTCTCGGCCACCTTCGCCCTCGCCATCGCGCTCGCGGTCGCCGCTCGGCGCCCGGCGCGAGGGAAACGCCTCCGGCCGCTGATTTCCGGGTTCCCAGAACGGAACGAATATTCTATTTCTGACTTCGGCGCGGCGCACGCGATTCGAGTACGCGGTTCAGGGGGAGGAGCGCGGGGATGCCGAAGCTCGACGTCATCACCATCGGCCGCTCCTCGGTCGACCTCTACGGCGCGCAGATCGGCGGCCGGCTCGAGGACATGGCGAGCTTCCACAAGTACATCGGCGGCTCGCCCACCAACATGGCCTGCGGCACCGCCCGCCTCGGCCTGCAGCTCCGGCCTGATCACCCGCGTCGGCGACGAGCACATGGGCCGCTTCATCCGCGAGACGCTGGCCGCCGAGGGCGTCGACACCCGCGGCGTCGTCACCGACCCCGAGCGCCTGACCGCCCTCGTCATCCTCGGCATCCGCGACCAGGAGCGCTTCCCGCTGATCTTCTACCGCGAGAACTGCGCCGACATGGCGCTCTGCGAGGACGACATCGACCCCGCCCTCATCGCCGACACCCGCGCCGTCGTCGCCACCGGCACCCACCTCAGCCACCCGCGCACCGAGGCCGCCGTCCTGAAGGCGCTGCGCCTCGCCCGCGCGAACGGCGCCCGCACCGCGCTCGACATCGACTACCGCCCGAACCTCTGGGGCCTCGCCGGCCACGCGGCGGGCGAGGAGCGCTTCATCGAGAGCGCCGCCGTCACCGCCAAGCTGCAGTCGACCCTCCCCCTCTTCGACCTGATCGTCGGCACCGAGGAGGAGTTCCACATCGCCGGCGGCTCGACCGACACCATCGCCGCGCTGCGCGCCGTCCGCGCCGTCTCCGCCGCCACCCTCGTCTGCAAGCGCGGCCCGATGGGCGCCGCCGCCTTCACCGGCGCCATCCCCGACAGCCTCGACGACGGCGAGCGCGGCCCCGGCTTCCCGATCGAGGTCTTCAACGTGCTCGGCGCCGGCGACGGCTTCATGTCCGGCCTGCTCAAGGGCTGGCTGACCGACCAGGACTGGCCGACCGCGCTCACCTACGCCAACGCCTGCGGCGCCTTCGCCGTCTCCCGCCACGGCTGCACCCCCGCCTACCCGTCGTGGGAAGAGCTCCGCTTCTTCCTCGACCGCGGCATCCGCAGCCCGGCGCTGCGCAAGGACGCCGAGCTCGAGCAGATCCACTGGTCGACCAACCGCCTGCGCGACTGGCCCGAGATGCGGGTCTTCGCCTTCGACCACCGCATCCAGCTCGAGAACGTCGCCGACGAGCTCGGGCAGCCGCGCGAGCGCATCGGCGCCTTCAAGCTGCTCTGCCTGCAGGCCGTCCGCGAGGTCGCCGCCGGCCGCCCCGGCTACGGCCTCCTCTGCGACGGCCGGCTCGGGCGCGACGCGCTCTACGCCGCCGCCGGCACCGGCCTCTGGATCGGCCGCCCGGTCGAGGATCCCGGGCACCCGCCCGCTCCGCCTCGGAGATCGAGCCCGACTACGGCTCGGCGCTAGCCGAGTGGCCGCTCGAGCACGTCGTCAAGGTGCTCTGCTTCTACCACCCCGACGACACGCCCGAGATGAAGGCCGACCAGGAGGCGACTGTCGTCCGCCTCGCCCGCGCCGCCCGCGCCAACCGGCCTCGAGTTCCTGCTCGAGATCATCCCCTCCAAGGTCGCGCCCGTCACCGACACCACCGCGGCCGAGATCATCGAGCGCTTCTACGACCTCGGCGTCTACCCCGACTGGTGGAAGCTCGAGCCGATGCAGCAGCGACGCCGCCTGGCGCGCCGCCTGCGCCGCCATCACCCGCAACGACCCCCACACCCGCGGCATCGTCGTCCTCGGCCTCGAGGCGCCGGCCGAGGAGCTCGCCGCGAGCTTTGCGGTTGCCGCCGGGCACGACCTCGTGAAAGGCTTCGCCGTCGGCCGCACCATCTTCGCCGACGCCGCCCGCGGCTGGCTCGCCGGCAGGGTCACCGACGCCGAGGCGGTCGCCGACATGGCCGAGAGATACGACCGCCTCTGCCGCGCCTGGGACGAGGCGCGCGCGCGAAAGGGAGCCGCCGCATGAAGACGATCCGCCTGACCGCCGCCCAGGCCATGGTCCGCTACCTCGCCCGCCAGCTCAACGAGGACGGCGTGCCCTTCCTCGCCGGCGCCTGGGCGATCTTCGGCCACGGCAACGTCGCCGGCATCGGCGAGGCGCTCCACGCCGCCGGCGACGACTTCCCGACCTGGCGCGCGCACAACGAGCAGGGCATGGCCCACGCCGCCATCGCCTACGCCAAGGCCCTGAACCGCAAGCGCGCCATGGCCGTCACCACCTCGATCGGCCCCGGCGCGCTCAACATGGTCACCGCCGCCGCGCTCGCCCACGTCAACCGCCTCCCCGTCCTCCTCATCCCCGGCGACGTCTTCGCCAACCGCGCCCCCGACCCGGTGCTGCAGCAGGTCGAGGACTTCGGCGACGGCACCGTCTCCGCGAACGACGCCTTCCGCCCGGTCAGCCGCTACTTCGACCGCATCAACCGCCCCGAGCAGCTCCTGACCGCGCTGCCGCGCGCCTTCGCCACCATGACCGACCCCGCCGACTGCGGCCCCGTGACCCTCGCCTTCTGCCAGGACGTCCAGACCGAGGCCTTCGACTGGCCGGCCGAGTTCTTCGCGCGCAAGGAGTGGCACCGCCGCCGCCCGCGCCCCGGCCTGCGCGAGGTCAAGGTCGCCGCCGACGCGATCCGCAGCGCCCGGCGGCCGCTCGTCATCGCCGGCGGCGGCGTCCTCTACGCCGGCGCCACCGACGCGCTCAGGGCCTTCGCCGAGACGCACAACGTGCCGGTCGGCGAAACCCAGGCCGGCAAGTCGTCGCTGCCGCACGACCACCCGCTCAACCTCGGCTCGATCGGCGTCACCGGCTCCTCGGCCGCGAACGCCGTCGCCGAGGCGGCCGACGTCATCGTCGCCGTCGGCACCCGGCTCCAGGACTTCACCACCGGCTCCTGGGCGCTCTTCAAGCACCCCGACCGGCGGATCGTCGCGATCAACGTCACCCCCTACGACGCCCACAAGCACAACGCGCTGCCGCTGATCGCCGACGCGAAGCTCGCGCTCGAGGAGCTCTCCGGTCTCCTCGCCGGCTACCGCGCGCCCGAAACCGGCGCGCTCAAGGCCGAATGGACCGCCGCCGTCGACGCCGTGACCGCGGCCCCGAAGGAGACCAACGCGCTCGCCACCGACATGCAGGTCATCGGCGCCGTCAACCGCACGGTCGGCGAGGACGCGATCGTCGTCTGCGCCTCGGGCGGCCTCCCGGGCGAGCTCCACAAGCTCTGGCGCGCCACGCGGCCGAACGGCTACCACCTCGAATACGGCTTCTCGACCATGGGCTACGAGATCGCCGGCGGCCTCGGCGTCAAGATGGCCCACCCCGACCGCGAGGTCGTGGTGATGCTCGGCGATGGCAGCTACATGATGATGAACTCCGAGCTCGCCACCTCGGTGATGCTCGGCCGCAAGCTCGTCGTCGTCGTGCTCGACAACCGCGGCTACGGCTGCATCAACCGGCTCCAGCTCGCCACCGGCGGCGCCAGCTTCAACAACCTCATCGACACCGCCCGCCACGTCGTCCCCTCCTCGATCGACTTCGCCGCCCATGCCGCATCGATGGGCGCCCGCTCCGAGAAGGTCGGCTCCATCGCCGAGCTCGAGGCGGCGATGGGCCGCGCCCGCGCCAGCGACCGCAGCTACGCCATCGTCATCGACACCGACCCGCTCGCCACCACCGAGGCCGGCGGCGCCTGGTGGGACGTCGCCGTCCCTGAGGTCTCCGCCCGCCGCGAGGTGCAGGAGGCCCGCCGCGACTACGAGAGCCACCGCGAACTCCAGCGCCTGGCGGACTGACGCCGATGATCCTCTACGGCACCAACCCCATCGCCTGGTCGAACGACGACGACCACAGCCTCGGCGCCGACATCTCCCTCGAGCAGTGCCTGATGGAAGCCGCCGAGATCGGCTTCGACGGCATCGAGAAGGGCCACAAGATGCCGACCGACCCCGCCGCGCTGAAGGCCGCCCTCGCCCCCCACGGCCTCAGGTTCGTCTCCGGCTGGCACTCGCTGAACCTCCTCGCCCGCTCGGTCGAGGACGAGAAGCGCGCGATCCAGCCGCATCTCGACCTCCTGAAGGCGATGGGCTGCCGGGTCTGCATCGTCTGCGAGACCTCGAACGCCATCCACGGCCGCGACGACCGCCCGCTCGCCGACGGCCCCGAGCTCCACCCCGGCGAGTGGGAGAAGTTCGGCGCCGGAGTCGAGGCGATCGCCGCCTTCACCGCCGCCCAGGGCCTGACCCTCGTCTACCACCACCACATGGGCACCATCGTCGAGAGCCCGCACGAGATCGACCACTTCATGGCGGCGACCGGCCCGGCGACGAAGCTCCTGCTCGACACCGGCCACTGCTTCTTCGGCGGCGGCGACCCGGCCGAACTCGCGCGGAAGTACATGCCACGCGTCGGCCACATCCACGCCAAGAACGTCCGTCCCACCATCGCCGCCGAAGTTGAGGCCGGCCACCTCTCCTTCCTCGAGGGCGTGCGCCGCGGCGTCTTCACCGTCCCCGGCGACCCCGAGGGCGGCGTCGACTTCGCCCCGGTCCTGAGGATCGCCGCCGAGCACGGCTACTCCGGCTGGCTCGTCATCGAGGCCGAGCAGGATCCGGCGGTCAGGAACCCGCTCCGCTACCAGTCGATGGGCCTCGCCGCGCTCAGGCAGGTCGCGCGCGAAACCGGCCTCGACCGGGCCACGGCATGACCGCGCTCCTCCGCCACCCGACCGGCGACCGCGGCAAGGTCCACGACATCACCCCCGCCTCCGCCGGCTGGAGCTACGTCGGCTTCGGCCTCTACCGCCTCGCCCCCGGCGAGACCGTCGCCGAGGAGACCCTCGGCACCGAGGTCATCCTCGTCCTCGTCGAGGGCAAGGCCCGCATCGGCGCCGGCGAGCTCGACTTCGGCGAGCTCGGCGACCGGATCGACGTCTTCGAGGCGACGCCGCCGCACGCGATCTACGTGCCGATGGACTCCGACTGGTCGGCGACCGCCATGACCGCCGCCACCCTCGCCGTCTGCACCGCCCCCGGTAAGCCCGGCCGCACCGCCACGGTCATCGGCCCCACCGGCATCGACCGGGTCACCCGCGGCAAGGGCACCAACACCCGCCACATCCACCCGATCGCGATGGAGGAGCGCGACGTCGCCGCCTCGCTGCTCGTCACCGAGGTCTTCACCCCCGCCGGCCACTGGTCCTCCTACCCGCCGCACCGCCACGACGAGGACGACTTCCCGCGCATGACCTACCTCGAGGAGACCTACTACCACCGCCTGAACCCCGCCCGCGGCTTCGGCCTCCAGCGTGTCTTCACCGAGGACGGCGCCCTCGACGAAACGCTGTCCGTCGCCAGCCACGACGTCGTCCTGGTCCCCAAGGGCCACCACCCCTGCGCCGCCCCCTACGGCTACGACATGTACTACCTGAACGTGATGGCCGGCCGGCTGCGCAAATGGCGCTTCCAGAACCACCCCGACCACGACTGGATCGCCCGCCGCGACGCCTGACCGCCGACGGAAGCGCCGCGTCGGCCGCCCGCACGCCGCACCGTCCCGCCCGCGGCGCGCTGGACCACCTGCGCACCGCCGCACCGTTTCCGACCCCGACGTCGCAATGGATCCCCACCGTCTCCCGTGGCGCTTCCCAGGATTTCATACTGGCATGAAACCCTATCGGGCAGGACCGGGGCCCCGCCAACAGGCGGGGAGAATCTCTTCTCAGCGGGCGCAAGCCCGCTTCCGCCGGAGGGAGGCCGCAAAGGCGGCCGACCGCCAAGCGCCGGCCGAGCGGGAGCCCTTGCGGCTCCTCGAGGCCGGCGCTCCCCCCGCCGGGCGCAAAGCGCGCCCGGCTCAGGCCCGCGCGACGACCCGAATCCCGAGCTCACGCAACTGCTCGAGCGTCGGCTCCGACGGCGCCCCCATCATCAGGTCCTCCGCCCGCTGGTTCATCGGGAACATGATGACCTCGCGGATGTTCTCCGCCCCGGCGAGCAGCATCACGATCCGGTCGATCCCCGGCGCGATCCCCGCATGCGGCGGCGCCCCATAGCGGAACGCCGACAGCATGCCGCCGAAATGCGCGTTCACGTAGTTCTTGTCGTAGCCGACGATGCGGAACGCCTCGTACATGATCTCGGGCTTGTGGTTCCGCACCGCGCCCGAGGAGAGCTCCACTCCGTTGCAGACGATATCGTACTGATATCCCAGCACTTCCAGCGGATCGGCCGCGCCCAGCGCCTCCAGTCCCCCCTGCGGCATGGAGAAGGGATTGTGCGAGAAGTCGAGCGCCCCGGTCTCCGGGTCCTTCTCGTACATCGGGAAGTCCACGATCCAGCAGAACTCGAACCGGTCTTCCGCCGTCAGCCCCAGCTCGCGCCCGATGACGTTGCGCGCCTTCCCCGCCACCGCCTCGAACTTCGCCGGCTGCCCGGCGAGGAAGAACGCCGCGTCCCCTTCACCCAATCCTAACTGGATCCGGATAGCTTCCGTCCGCTCCGGCCCGAGCGCCTTGGCAATCGGCCCCGCCGCCTCGATGCCCTCGCGCCAGAAGACATACCCCATCCCCGGCAGCCCCTCGGACTGGGCATAGGCGTTCATCCGGTCGCAGAACGCCCGGCTGCCGCCCGTCGGCGCCGGAATCGCGCGGACCTCGTTCCCCGCCTGCTCCAGCAGCCCCGCGAAGACCTTGAACCCCGACCCGCGGAAATGCTCTGAAACGACCTGCATCTTCAACGGGTTACGCAAGTCCGGCTTGTCCGACCCGTACCAGAGCATCGCGTCCCGATAGGCGATCCGCGGGAACTCCGGCGTCACCGGCCGCCCGCCGCCGAACTCCTCGAACACGCCACGCATGACCGGCTCTATCGCAGCAAAAACATCATCTTGCGTGGCGAAGCTCATCTCCATGTCGAGCTGGTAGAACTCGCCCGGCGACCGGTCGGCGCGCGGATCCTCGTCCCGGAAGCACGGCGCGATCTGGAAGTAGCGGTCGAACCCCGCCACCATGATCAGCTGCTTGAACTGCTGCGGCGCCTGCGGCAGCGCGTAGAACTTGCCCTGGTGCAGCCGCGACGGCACCAGGAAATCCCGCGCCCCCTCCGGCGAGGACGCGGTCAGGATCGGCGTCTGGAACTCGGTGAACCCCTGCGCCTCCATCCGCCGCCGGAGACTCGCGATCACCCGGCTCCGCAGCATGATGTTCGCGTGCAGCCCCTCCCGCCGCAGGTCGAGGAACCGGTACGTGAGCCTTGTTTCCTCGGGATAATCCGCCTCGCCGAACACCGGCAGCGGCAGCTCCTCGGCCGGCCCGAGCACTTCGACCTCGCGCACATAGACCTCGATCTCCCCGGTCGGCAGCTTCGGGTTGACGAGCCCCGCGTCGCGCGCCTTCACCACGCCGTCGACCCGGATCACCCATTCCGCCCGCACCTCCTCGAGCGCCGCGAAGGCCGGGCTCTCGCCGTCGGCCAGCACCTGGGTGATGCCGTAGTGGTCGCGCAGGTCGATGAAGAGCACGCCGCCGTGGTCGCGCCTCCGGTGCACCCAGCCGGCGAGGCGCACCGTCTCGCCGACGTGCGACGTGTTCAGCTCGGCGCAGGTGTGGCTGCGGTAGGCGTGCATCGGCCCGCTCCTCGGGAAAAGTCTCGCGCGGATACACCCCGCGGTCCCGCCGCTGTCAAGCCTCGAGCCGCGCCGGGATCAGCCCCCTGAGCGAGTTCCCGACAAAGATCGGCCCCCGCCGCAGGTCCGCCGCCCGCAGCACCGCCTCGCGGCACTCCCCCCGCGCCAGCAGCTCGGCGCGCAGCACCCCGGGCAAGCAGGCCCGACGTCAGCGGCGGCGTGACCAGCCCTGCGCCGACATCGACGAAGACGTTGGTGATCGTCCCCTCGCAGACCTCGCCGCGCTCGTTCAGGAACACCGCCTCGTCCACGCCCGGCGGCAGCGCGCCCCGTGCCGCGTCGTAGCGCCCCCGCTCGGTCGACTTGATCGCCAGCCACGGATCGCGCGAGTTCGAGCGCGGCGTCCGCCAGGACCACGGTCCAGGCCGGCCGCGCCGGGCCGAGCGGCGCCGCCGCCACCTCCACCCGTCCCGTCGAGCGCCAGCGTCAGGCGCACCCGCAGCACCTCGGCCCCGCCCACCGCCGCCAGCGCCCGCTCGATCGCCGCGCGCCCGGCCGCGATCCCGAGCACCGCCGCTTCTGCCGCCAGCCGTGCGAGATGCGCGTCGAGCCGCACGAAGCCCGCGCCGGGCTCCCAGCGAAGCGTCTCGATCAGCTTCAGATCGGCGGGAGCGGACCCGCGAAGCGCGCTTTCCACAAGGCCTCCTCGTACTCCGACGCCGCGCTCGAGTCGGCGACGAGCCCCCCGCCCACGTTCAAGACCGCCTCGCCGCCCGGATGGAGCGCGATCGTGCGGATCGCCACGTTGAACGAGGCCCGCCCGTCCGGCGCCGCCCAGCCGATCGCCCCGCAATAGGCCTCGCGCGGCCAGGGCTCGAGCTCGCGGATGATCTCCATCGCCCTGAGCTTCGGCGCCCCGGTGACCGAGCCGCAGGGGAAGAGCGCCCTGAACACCCGCGAGAGCCGCGTGCCGGGCGCGAGTCGTCCGGTCACCCGCGACACCATCTGGTGCACCGTGGCATAGGTCTCGACCGTGAACAGCTCCGGCACCCGCACCGACCCGATCTCGGCGATCCGCCCGATGTCGTTGCGCAGGAGGTCGACGATCATCAGGTTCTCCGCCCGGTTCTTCACGTCGTGTCCGAGCTCCGCCCGCAGGGCGGCGTCGCGGGCCGGGTCGGCGTCGCGCGGCGCGGTCCCCTTCATCGGCCGCGCCTCGATCCCGCCGGTGCCGTCGAGGGCGAAAAACAGCTCCGGCGAGCGCGAGACCAGCGTCGCGCCGGGCAGCAGCACCACCGCCCCATACCCGACCGGCTGGCGTTCGGCCAGGCGCGCGGCGATCGCCGCCGGGTCGCCGTGCCAGCGGCCCCGCAGCGGCATGGTCAGGTTCGCCTGATAGATGTCGCCGGCCCGGATATAGCCGGCGACCCGGTCGAAGGCCGCGCGATAGGTGGCGAAGTCCCAGGCCGGCCGGAACGGCCCGACCGCTCCCCCGGCCGCCGCCGGCGCCGCCGGCCCCGGCGGCCCGAAGACGCCGAACGCCAGCAACGGCAATCGCCGCTCCGCCGGCAGCAGCGGCGCGAGCCGCGGCTCGAAGGCATAGCCGAGCTCGTAGGACGCGAATCCCGCGATCCAGTCGCCGCGCCCCAGCGCCCGGTCGAGCGCCGCGAGCGCCGCCGGCACCTCCTCGAGCCGCCGGGCCGCGACGATCTCCGCCGGGCGCTCGAAGCGGGCCGGAAGCCCTGCCGGCCCGTGATCCACCTCGATGAAGGGTTCAGCCACCTCCGACTCCGCTCAGGCCCGACGCCGCCAACTGCGCCAGCGCCGTGCGCGGGGTCAATGGGGGCCGACTACTCGAACAGCGATCCTTCGATGCTCTCGCCGGTCATCCGCTTGTAGAGGTGCTCGTTCCAGTACGGCGTCCAGCAGACCAGCGCCCTGCCGCTGCCGCCAAAGACGCGCAGCCGCCGCTGCCCCGAGATCAGGTTGCGCGGGAAGGCCGCCGAGCGCTGCGAGGTGAACCCGAGGCCGCGGGTCCGCCCGAGCACCAGCCGCCCCTGCACGCGCAGCTCGCCGTCGCTGACCTCGACAGTCTCGACCGGCCCCGGCGCGTTGATCGCCACCCGCCCGTGCCCGTCCACCGTCGTCTTCCAGGCGAAGAACCCGTCCCCCGCCCATCACCAGCCGCAGGATCGGCTTGAAGAACAGGATGCCGACGAACATGGCGCCGACAGCGATCAACGCGAAATAGATCGCGAGCTGCCGCAGCGGGATGTCGTAGACGAACTCGGGCATTTCCCCCGTCCCTCCCGCGACGCGGCTGAGACGCGCGGAGACTAGCGCGAACAGGCGGCCGCGACGAAGCAGAAAATTCTTGGCCCCGCCTTGCCGCGGTGCTTTATCCTTTCCGGCATTGGCGAACGCCCTCGGCCGGAGGCCCACATGCTTCGCGCATTCCTTCTCGCCGCCGCCCTCGCCGCCGCCGGGCTGCCGGCCGGCGCGATCGACCTCAGGCTCTTCACCCTCGGCTCCGGCGAAGTGGGCGGCGGCTACTTCGCCGCGGCGAACGCGATCTGCAAGTCGCTGAACCGCGAGCGCCGCGGCGTCCTGCGCTGCAGTCCCGAGGCGACGCCGGGATCGATCTACAACCTCGCGGCCCTGCGCGACCGGCAGCTCGACTTCGCGCTCGTCCAGTCCGACTGGCAGCGCTACGCCTACGAGGGGACCGAGAGCTTCGCTGCCGCCGGGCCGATGACCGACATGCGCAGCGTCATGTCGCTCTACCCCGAGGCGATCACGGTGCTGGCGAGCCGAAGCTCGGGGATCGCCCAGATCGCCGACCTTCCCGGCAAGCGTGTCGATGTCGGCCACCCGGCTTCCGGCCGCCGCGCCACCGTGATGCAGTTGCTCGACGCCCTCGGCCTCGGCACCGCCGACTTCGCGGCGATCCGCGAGTTTCCCGCCGGCGTCGCGATCGACGAGCTCTGTGCAGGCCGGGTCGACGCGACGATCCTGATCATGGGGCATCCGAACCCGGCGGTGGAGCACGCGCTCGAGCGCTGCGCCGCCGTGCTCGTGCCGCTGCGTGGCCACGAGGTCGAGGCGCTGCTCGGCGCCGGCCGCGACTACGTCCCTTACGTCATCGCGGACGCGCTCTATCCCGGACTCGCCGCGGACGTCTCGACCTACGCGGTGATCGCGACACTCGTCACGCGGGCAGACCTGGCCGCCGACATCGTCCAGGCGCTGGTCGGCGAGACGCTCGCCGACCTCCCCGAGCTGCCGCTGCGCGCGCCGGTGCCGGCCGGCCTCGACCCCGCCGAGATGCGCGAGCGCGGCCTGACCGCGCCGCTTCACCCCGGCGCCCAGGCGGCATTCGAAGCGCACACCACCGAGCCCTGAGCCGCAAGTCCTTCAAATACCTTGGCAAGCGCATCGCTTAACGCTAGCTTGACCGGCGTTGACAACAGCCCGCCGAACCGAATGCTCGAGAACACCCTTCACGCCATCTTCCGCAAAGAGATCGCCGCGGGAAGCCTCCGGGTGACCTATCCGTCCGGCCGCACCGAAAGGTACGGCGACGGCAGCGGCGCGCCGCTCGCGCTCAGGATCGCCGACCCCGCGGCGCTGCGCGCCATCGTGTTCGATCCCGGGCTCTCGGTCCCCGAGATGTACATGGAGGGCCGGCTCGTCCTCGAGGAGGGCGAGGTCTACGACCTGATCGCGCTCGCCAAGGCCAACACCCGCCCCGAGGTCTCGACGCCGTTCGCCTGGGTCCAGCACCTGCGCCGCAGCGTGACCGCGGCCCCGGTGCTGCACGCGGTCGGCATCCAGGCGGCGCGGCGCAACGTCGCCCACCACTACGATCTCGACGAGCGGCTCTACCGGCTCTTCCTCGACGGCGACATGCAATACTCCTGCGCCTTCTTCGAGCGCCCCGGCATGACGCTCGACCAGGCGCAGCTCGCCAAGAAGCGGCTGATCGCCGCCAAGCTCCTGGTCCGCCCCGGCGCCCGCGTCCTCGACATCGGCTGCGGCTGGGGCGGCATGGCGCTCTACCTCGCCCGCGTCTGCGGCGCCGACGTCACCGGCATCACGCTCAGCCAGGAGCAGCTCCGCGTCGCCACCGAGCGCGCCGCGGCCGCCGGGCTCTCGGACCGGGTGCGCTTCCGCCTGCAGGACTACCGCGAGGTCGCCGAGACCTTCGACAACATCGTCTCGGTCGGCATGTTCGAGCATGTCGGCCTGCGCCAGTTCCCGGCCTACTTCCGCACCGCGCGGCGCCTGCTCGCGCCCGACGGCGTAATGCTCCTGCACGCGATGGCCCAGCCGGCGCCCGCGCGCTACAACCAGCCCTTCTTCGAGAAGTACATCTTCCCCGGCGGCTACATCCCCGCCCTCTCCGAGGTCTTCCCCGCCGCGGAGAAAGCCGGCCTGCTGGTTCGCGACGCCGAGATCCTGTCGCTGCACTACGCCGAGACCACCCGCGCGTGGCGCCGCCGCTTTCTCGCCAACCGCGAGCGCGTCCTCGAGCTCTACGACGAGCGCTTCATCCGGATGTGGGAATTCTACCTCGCGGGCTCGGAGGCGGCCTTCCGCTACAACTCGATCCACGTCTTCCACCTGCAGCTCGCCCTCGACCAGACCCGGGTGCCGCTGACCCGCGCCTACGTCCCCGAGGCGATGGCCCGCCTTGCCGAGGCCGAGACTCGCCTTCCCCGACTATGCGAGCCTGCACGACGCCCCGCTTGCCGAGGTCGCGCCGCTGCGCAGCCTCACCTCCTGACCCGGCCGGCGCGCTGCCGCCCGGCTCCGGAGGCTTTCGCCTCCTGCGCCGGTCGGCGGTGGCGGCGCGTCGGCGTCGCGCGGCCCCGGACGCCGCGCCCGCGCCGCCCGGCACCGTCGCGTCCTGGCGCAGCGGTCCCGGCCCCGGCGACGCGCTCACCCGCCCCGCCGGGCTTGCCCGTCGCCGCGCCCCGGCCGAAGGTGCGGCGATGACGATCTTCCGGGTCCGCCACCTAACCACCTACAGCTACCGCCGGCCGGTGCGCTTCGGCGACCACCAGGTCATGTTCCGGCCGCGCGACAGCTACGACCAGCGGCTGCACGAGGCCGAGCTGCGCGTCGACCCGCAGCCGGCGGCGGTGCGCTGGATCCACGACGTCTTCGGGAACTGCGTCGCCCATGTCGCGGTCGAGGCCGCCGCCGCGGAGCTCCGCTTCGAGACCCGCATCCGGCTCGAGCACACGCCCCAGGCGCTCCCCGACCTCGAGATCGACCGCGCCGCGCTGACCTATCCGTTCGACTACGGCCCCGACGAGGCCGCCGACCTCGCGGCGACCATCCGGCCGCACTACCCCGATCCCGACGTCGAGAAGTGGGCGCGCCGCTTCGTGCCCGCCGGCCGCCGCCGGCGGACCGGGCACCTGCTGATGACGCTCTGCTACGCGATCCACGAGGGCTTCGCCTATTCGCGCCGCGTCGAGCCGGGCACCCAGCCGCCGCGGCTCACGCTGCAGCTCGGCCGCGGCACCTGCCGCGACTTCGCGCTCCTGATGATGGAGGCGGTCCGCACGCTCGGCCTCGCCGCACGCTTCGTCACCGGCTACGTCTACGTCCCCGACCGCGACGGCGCGCCCATGCTCGGCGGCGGCGCGACGCATGCCTGGTGCCAAGTCTACCTGCCCGGCGCCGGCTGGGTCGAGTTCGATCCCGACGAACGGCATCGTCGGCAACCACGGCCTGATCCGCGTCGCGGTCGCCCGCGACCCCAGGCAGGCGGTCCCGCTCAGCGGCAGCTACCGCGGCCGCGCGACCGACTTCGCCGGCATGTCGGTCCAGGTTAACGTCACGACCGAGACGGCGGAGGGCGCCACGCCGCCGGCGTGACCGGCGCGGGAACTTCGCCCGCAAGGCGGCGTTGTCCGGCCATTGCATCGCTCCGAAGCCAGGAAGGACCGCCCGAAAAATGCGCATACGTGCCGGATACGAGCTGATCTTCGAGTGCCCGCAGCCGACGCCGATGCTCCTCGCGCTCAACATCCATCCATCCCGCCGGGCCGACCTCCTGACCGAGCAGCGACTGACCTTCACGCCCCCGGTCGAAGTGCGCGACTACGTCGACGGCTTCGGCAACGTCTGCACCCGCATCGTCGCGCCGGCCGGAGTGACGACCATCGCGACCTCCTTCGAGATCTACGACCACGGACGGCCCGACCCGGTGGTCCCCGACGCCGTGCAGCACGACATCCGCGACCTGCCCGACGAGGTGCTCGTCTTTCTCCTCGGCAGCCGCTACTGCGACACCGACCGGCTCGGCGACTTCGCCTGGGCGCAGTTCGGCCAGACCGCGCCCGGCTGGAGCCGCGTCCAGGCCATCTGCGACTTCGTGCACGGCCACATCGCCTTCAACTACCAGAACGCCGATCCGCTGCGCACCGCCCATGGCGGCTTCACCGACCGCACCGGCGTCTGCCGCGACTTCGCGCATCTGGCGATCACGCTGTGCCGGGCGATGAACATCCCGGCGCGCTACTGCACCGGCTACCTCGGCGACATCGGCGTGCCGCCGGTGCCCGACCCGATGGACTTCAGCGCCTGGTTCGAAGCCTGGCTCGGCGGGCACTGGCACACGTTCGACGCCCGGCACAACCGGCCGCGCATCGGCCGCATCCTGATGGCGACCGGGCGCGACGCCACCGACGTCGCGATCTCGACGAGCTTCGGCGCCTCGCGGCTCGTCGGCTTCACGGTGGTGACCGACGAGATCCCGGCACCCGCACCCGTCGCCGACGCCACGGGCAACCCGGCGCCGCCCCACCTCCGCCTCGCGAGCGGCGGATAGCCGGGACCGGCTCAGCGCGCCACCGCACCGTGATAGAAGAAGGCGCCGAGGCCGCTGGTGAAGATAACCGTGCCGGCGACCGCGTGCAGGACCACGGCCAGCGCGAACCCGCCCCGGCCGAGATAGGCCCGGGCGAAGACGACCCCGCCGATGAAGGTCAGCCCGAGCGCCACCGGGTTCCAGAACATCAGGTGGGCGAGCGCGAAGACGAGGCCGTTCAGGACCACCGCCGCGCGCGGCGGGAAGAGCCGCGCATAGCGCCTGAAGAAGAGCACCCGGAAGATCAGCTCCTGCGGTAGCGCCGAGAGGACCGGGTAGAGCGCGAGGATCGCGAGCCACAGGCCGGTGGCGCGGCGCGGCAGGACGAACGCCTGCCAGGGCACCAGCCACCAGACCAGAAGGCCGGCCACGACCGCCGTCGCCGCCCCCAGCGTGGCAACCTTCCCCCAAGGGAGGCACCGCCACCCGCGTCCGAGCTCGGCCCAGGCGAAGCCGGGGGTCCGGGCCAGCAGCACGACGGCGACCAGCGTCGCCGCGAGAACGATCGGCCAGAGCCAATCTGCCGGCAGCGCCAGCGCCATGACGAGCGGCAGCGCGACATAGAGCACGGCGAACTCGGCCGCCAGCACCGCCTCGGTCCCGCCTTCGCCTCCGGCCCGCTCGACCATGGCCCCCCCTTGCGGCTCCGACGCAGGAACAATGACGCGCGCCGGCGGAACTTCAACCGCGCCGGACGCGACGCCCGGTTGGCCCTTGCACACCCGGCCCGCCTCTCTATAACCGCGGCAATTTGCGACCCACGAATCCGCATCCCCTGCCGCTCGCCCGAGCGGCGGACCAGACCTTGCAAGGCCCCATATGCCCAGGCGCACCGACATCCGCTCGATCATGATCATCGGCGCGGGCCCCATCGTCATCGGCCAGGCCTGCGAGTTCGACTACTCGGGCGCCCAGGCCTGCAAGGCGCTGCGCGAGGAGGGCTACCGGGTCATCCTCGTCAACTCGAACCCGGCCACGATCATGACCGACCCGGAGATGGCCGACGCCACCTACGTCGAGCCGATCATCCCGGAGATCGTCGCCAAGATCATCGAGGCCGAGCGCCCCGACGCGCTACTGCCGACCATGGGCGGCCAGACCGGCCTCAACACCGCGCTCGCGCTCGACGACATGGGCGTGCTCGCCCGCTTCAACGTCGAGCTGATCGGCGCCAAGCGCCACGCGATCGAGAAGGCCGAGGACCGCAAGCTCTTCCGCGAGGCGATGGAGCGGATCGGCCTGGAAAACCCCAAGGCCACCGTCGCCACCACCGTCGAGGAGGCGCTGGCCGCCATCGAGCACGTCGGCCTCCCCGCCATCATCCGCCCCGCCTTCACCCTCGGCGGCACCGGCGGCGGCGTCGCCTACAACCGCGAGGACTACGAGCGCATCTGCAAGACCGGCCTCGACGCCTCCCCCGTCTCCCAGATCCTGATCGACGAGTCGCTCCTCGGCTGGAAGGAGTTCGAGATGGAGGTGGTCCGCGACAAGCGCGACAACTGCATCATCGTCTGCTCGATCGAGAACGTCGACCCGATGGGCGTGCACACCGGCAACTCGATCACCGTCGCCCCGGCGCTGACCTTGACCGACAAGGAATACCAGATGATGCGCAACGCCTCGATCGCGGTGCTGCGCGAGATCGGCGTCGAGACCGGCGGCTCCAACGTCCAGTTCGCCGTCCACCCGGAGACCGGCCGTCTCGTCGTCATCGAGATGAACCCCCGGGTCTCCCGCTCCTCCGCCCTCGCCTCCAAGGCGACCGGCTTCCCGATCGCCAAGATCGCCGCGAAACTCGCGGTGGGCTACACCCTCGACGAGCTCGACAACGACATCACCCAGGTGACCCCCGCCTCCTTCGAGCCGACGATCGACTACGTCGTGACCAAGATCCCCCGCTTCGCCTTCGAAAAGTTCCCCGGCGCCGAGCCCCTCCTCACCACCGCGATGAAGTCCGTCGGCGAGGCGATGGCGATCGGCCGCACCTTCCACGAGAGCGTGCAGAAGGCGCTCTGCTCGCTCGAGACCGGCCTCACCGGCTTCGACGAGATCGAGATCCCCGGGCTGACCGGAATCGCCGAAGGCCCCGACGCCAAGGCCACCATCACCCGCGCCCTCTCCGCCCAGACCCCCGACCGCCTCCGCCTCGCCGCCCAGGCCATGCGCCACGGCCTGACCGACGACGAGATCCACGCCGTCACCAGGTACGACCCCTGGTTCCTCGCCCGCATCCGCGAGATCGTCGACGAGGAGGCCCGCCTCCGCGCCGACGGCCTCCCGCGCGAGACCCACGCGCTGCGCCGGCTGAAGATGCTCGGCTTCTCCGACGCCCGCCTCGCGACGCTCACCGCCCGCACCGAGACCAACGTCCGCGCCGAGCGCCAGCGCCTCGGCGTGCGCGCCGTCTTCAAGCGCATCGACACCTGCGGCGCCGAATTCGAGGCGCAGACCCCCTACATGTACTCGACCTACGAGACCGAGGCGATGGGCGCGGTCGAATGCGAGGCCCGGCCCACCGACCGCAAGAAGGTGGTCATCCTCGGCGGCGGCCCGAACCGCATCGGCCAGGGCATCGAGTTCGACTACTGCTGTTGCCACGCCTGCTTCGCGCTCACCAAGGCCGGCTACGAGACCATCATGGTCAACTGCAACCCCGAGACCGTCTCGACCGACTACGACACCTCCGACCGCCTCTACTTCGAGCCGCTGACCCTCGAGCACGTCCTCGAGATCCTCCGCGTCGAGCAGGAGAACGGCACGCTGCACGGCGTCATCGTCCAGTTCGGCGGCCAGACGCCGCTCAAGCTCGCTAACGCCCTGCACGACGCCGGCATCCCCATCCTCGGCACCACGCCCGACGCAATCGACCTCGCCGAGGACCGCGAGCGCTTCCAGGCGCTCCTGCACCGCCTCGGCCTCCGCCAGCCGGTGAACGGCATCGCCCGCTCCCCCGCCGAGGCGATGGCGGTCGCGAAGGAGATCGGCTACCCGCTCGTCATCCGCCCGAGCTACGTCCTCGGCGGCCGCGCCATGGAGATCGTCCGCGACGACGCAGGGCTCACCCGCTACATCCGCGACGCCGTGCAGGTCTCGGGCGACACCCCCGTCCTCCTCGACAGCTACCTCTCGAACGCCATCGAGGTCGACGTCGACGCCATCTCCGACGGCACGATCGTCCACATCGCCGGCGTCATGGAGCACATCGAGGAGGCCGGCGTCCATTCCGGCGACAGCGCCTGCTCGCTCCCGCCCTGGTCGCTCGACGAGGTGACGGTCGCCGAGCTCGAGCGCCAGACCGAGCTGATGGCGCTCAGCCTCGGCGTCGTCGGCCTGATGAACGTCCAGTTCGCGATCCAGGACGGCGACATCTACGTGCTCGAGGTCAACCCCCGCGCCTCGCGCACCGTGCCCTTCGTCGCCAAGGCCACCGACAGCGCCATCGCCGCCATCGCCGCCCGCGTCATGGCCGGCGAGCCGCTGTCGTCCTTCCCGCTCCGCGAGCCCTACCCGCAGGGCACCGGCCCCGACGACACCCTGCCCTTCGCCGACCCGATGACGCTCGCCGACCCCGCCATGCCCTGGTTCTCGGTCAAGGAGGCGGTGATGCCCTTCAACCGCTTCCCCGGCGTCGACACCCTGCTCGGCCCCGAGATGCGCTCGACCGGCGAGGTCATGGGCTGGGACCGCTCCTTCCCCCGCGCCTTCCTGAAAGCGCAGATGGGCGCCGGCACCGCCCTCCCCCTGACCGGCACCCTCTTCGTCTCCGTCAAGGAAGGCGACAAGAACGGCGTCCTCCTCGAAGCCTCCCGCATCCTGCACGAGCTCGGCTTCAAGATCCTCGCCACCGACGGCACCCAGCGCTTCCTCGCGTCCCACGCCATCCCCGCCACCCGCGTCAACAAGGTCTACGAAGGCCGCCCCCACATCGTCGACACCCTCAAGGACGGCGGCGTCCAGATCGTCTTCAACACCACCGAGGGCACCCAATCCATCGCCGACAGCCGCGCCATCCGCGCGCTGACGCTGTCGGGGCGGATCCCGTACTACACCACCGCCGCCGGGGCGCGGGCGGCGGCGCTGGCGATGCGGGACCGGCTCGAGGGGGACCTGCGGGTGCGGTCGTTGCAGGGATAGGGAGGTTGCTTGATGAACTGGCAAGACCTTCTAGGTTGGCTTCAACCCGCTGTCACTCCGCTACTCCTCCTAGCTTGCTATGGATTCGAATTCCAACGTTTGGTACCCTACGTTTCGACGGCGTGCGATGATCGCTGTCCGGATCGGCGGTCCAGACGAAGGGTTTGCGGGTTCTGTGTTGTGCTCGCTGACGAAGCGGTTGATGGCGGCCTGGAGGTCGACGATGGAGCGGAAGACGCCGCGCTTGAGCCGGCGCTTCGAGAGCTTGGCGAAGAAGCCCTCGACGGCGTTGAGCCAGGAGCAGGATGTCGGCATGAAGTGGAAGGTCCAGCGCGGGTGGCGGTCGAGCCAGCCGGCGGACCTTCGGGTGTTTGTGCGCGGCGTAGTTGTCGAGGATCGCGTGGACGTGCTTGCCATCCGGGACCGCGGCGCTCGATGGCGTTGAGGAAGCGGATGAACTCCTGATGGCGATGCCGGGCCATGTTGCGGCCGATCACGGTTCCGTCGAGCACGTTCGAGCGCCGCGAAGAGCGTCGTCGTGCCATGCCGCTTGTAGTCGTGGGTCATCGTGCCGGCGCGACCCTTCTTCAGTCGGCAGACCGGGCTGGGTCCGGTCGAGCGCCTGGATCTGGGTCTTCTCGTCGACCGAGAGCACGATGGCGTGCGCCGGCGGGTCGAGGATAGAGCCCGACCACGTCATGCAGCTTCTCGACGAACCCCGGATCGTTGGAGAGCTTGAACTGCCGGACCCGGTGCGGCTGGAGCCCGTGGGCGCGCCAGATGCGCTGGACCGAGCTGACGCCGATGCCGGCCGCCTTCGCCATCATCGCGGCGGTCCAGTGGGTCGTCTCGCGCCGGCGGATCGGTCAGCGTCAGCGCGACCACGCGCTCCGCCACTTCAGCCCCGAGCCGGGGCCTGCGCGGCGGCCGCGTCTTGTCGCGCAGGAGGCCTTCGCAGCCTTCCTCGGCTAAAGCGCTCCTGCCAGCGCCAGACGCAGGTCTTCGACTTGCCCGTCCGGCGCATGATCGCGACCGTGCCGAGGCCGTCGGCGCTCAGCAGCACGATCTCGGCCCGCCAGACGTGCTTCTGGGCCGTGTTGCGGTCGCGGACCAGCGCCTCCAGGCGGCGGCGGTCGGCGGGCGAGACGTCGAGAGGAGATTCCGGTGCGCATGCACCAGACTTCGCACGCCGATTCAGCTGGCGGGAATCCCCCGCAACTCACGTCAGATTTCATTCACGGTTGGCTTCAACGCTGTACCGCTACTCCTCAGCAGCACTAGGATTTATTTTCCGCGAGACTTTGCTGCGTTATGTGTCCGGTCGCATCAACGTCCAATTTGACGAGCGGCTCTCTATCTTTCAAAGCCAGCTGCGAAACAAAGAACAGGAAGTGGATAGTTACCGAAACCATTTACTTCAAGCTATTTCCTCAGAATCGCAAGCTGTCATTTCCAAGCGCATAGAGGCTATCGAAGGTATATGGAAATGTCACTGTCAGAACAAAAAGCTACAGATGGCTGCCTCCCTTTTGAAGCCCCTCAAGATCGATGCGATGAATCAGTCGATCAATGATCCCAAGATCCGAGCAGTCATTAAGGATCTTTCTAGTGCGCTTCCATTCGACGTACAAACGAAGACGCTTCCAAACCCGGACGGGGAGCTGTTCCGGCCATTCTTGAGTGTTGAGGTTTGGTCGTACTACTCAATTTATGAGACGATACTTTGGCACTGCATTGCGATTTGGTTTACTTGGAACTCCGGATTGTCCTCCGATAGGATTCTGAAGAGCGATGATGTCGTAAAGTCAGTGCAAGCTATTATGCCAGAGTATAATGACTTTCTTATTAAGTTTGGCGTGCCCGGAACTATAACTTTGCTTGATACTATAGAGGCAAAGCTCCTTTCGTCTATTAATGAAATGCTGCAAGGCAAGGGAATTGACGCCGCCTCGGCTGAACGCGCTCAGAAGGCGTTCGAGCTCGCCCACGCCGGTCTCAGCCAACTCACCGCAGAGACTTTGGCCCCACTCGTGAAGACGAATCCATAGCGACGCGCTACGCCGCCTCACCCCCAACCCGCCCGCGATCCCCACACCCCGCTAGCCGCCCGTCCTCCCCACCCCCAACGTCGGGCGCGACGATGCCGCATTCTCCGCGGATTTGTCCGTCGACAAATCCGCGCGCGCCTGCCTGCCCCTTGGCAGGCGCGAGTCCGCGCCAGCCCAGGCAGGCGCGCGCGGATTACGACCCGACGGTCCCGGCGGCACCCCCCTCGGCCTCCGCGCTCACGCGCTCCGGCCGACGAACCGGAGCGAGGCAGTGCCTCGCTTCTCCCGGTTCGGGAAAGACCGGCACCCGCGCCCAGCCGGAAGGAATCCCCAGACAGGAGGGCGCATCCCCGGGCAATTTTCCGCCGATCGCTCCCCGACTGCGACGGAACCGGGGCCGTTTCGCGTTCATACAGCGTCCACGTCAAGGACGGGTGCAACCGGGAGCACGCACCATGTTTCGCATCGGCCTGACTGTCGCGGCGCTCGGCCTCTCCGCCTGCGCCACGACCCCCTCGCCCTACGGCGACGGGATGAGCGCGCAGAACGTCAACTGTGGCGCCGGCGTCCTCGGCGCCGCCGTGCTCGGCGGCCTCGCCGGCAACCAGATCGGCCAGGGCCAGGGCCAGGACCTCGCCACCGCCGCCGGGGCGACCGTCGGCGGGCTCATCGCCGCCACCAGCCCGCGATGCCAGCCCCAGGCCTACGGCCAGCAGGTCGCCTACGGGCAGCCGCCGGTCTACGGCCAGCAGGTCGCCTACGGCCGCTACCCGCAACAGCCCGTCTTTGTCGGCTACGACCGCTACGGCCGGCCGGTCTACCGCTGAGCGGCGGCAGGGGCGTCCGCCGGACCTCCTCGCGCGACCCCGGCGGCTTCCGCCGGGCCGCTCTCAGCGCCGCCGCAGCCGGTCGCCCTTCCAGTCGCGGTCGCCCTGGCGCTCGATCTCCTTCGAGATCACCGCGAGCATCCAGGTCCTGAGCACCTGGTTCATCCGCGCCTGGTAGCCGAGCCCCATCGCCCGGAACCACTTCACCATGTCGGCGTCGAAGTCGGCGGTGACCTTGGTCTTGCGCCGCCGCACCGGCACCTCCTTCTCGACCTTGTGCCAGTCCGACGGGATCAGGCTCTCCTTGAGCTTGTGGTTCTCCACCCAGCGCCTGACCTCGCCGAGCTCGATCATCATCTGGTTGTAGGCGATCTCCTCGGCGAGGTTGCGCCCGTTGTTCAACTCGTCGTTCTTGCCGGCCATGGCCCCCTCCGGGTGATTTCGGTGACGCCCGCCAGCCTGCCGCAGAACCCCTAAAATTCTCCTCAAATCGTATGGCCGCGCTCCATACGGCTTCCATACGCGTTCCATATCGGCCAAGTGCCTGCCCCGCCTCCGGAATCCGCCCGCCACCGGCAGCTTTCCGCCGACGCCTCCGCCGCGGGTGGACTCACCGCCCCCCGGCATGGCTACCTGTCCGGCCGATGTAGCAGTTGCGGACCCTGTACCTTGCGTATCCTCCTCGCCCTCGCCGGCCTCGCCGCCGCGCCCGCCCTCGCCCACGCCGACAGCCGCCCCGAGCGCGAGCTCGCCTGCCTCGCCGAGGCGGTCTATTTCGAGGCCCGCGGCACCGGCGCCGCAGGTGAGACGGCGGTTGCACATGTGGTCGTAAACCGTTCCAACGACCCGAAATTCCCCGACACGGTCTGCGGCGTCGTGGCCGACGGCTGCCAGTTCTCCTACCGCTGCGACGGCCGCTCCGACGCGCTCGCCGACCCGAAGGCGCGGGCCCGCGCCTTCCGCGCCGCCGAGGCCGTGCTCGCCGCCGGCGACGACCCGACGAACGGCGCGCTCTTCTTCCACTCCGCCAAGGCCGCGCCGGGCTGGTTCGCCGGGCGCAAGCGCGTCGGCACCATCGGCGGCAACGTCTTCTATCGCTGATCCCGTGTCGATTCAATAACTTGGCTGACAGGCCTCAGGCGGAAAGCGCCCGCTTCAGCTGCGCCATCGACAGCGCCACCGTCCCGTCGTCGCGCGCGAAGCCCTCGCCGCCGGCGAGCAGCACCTCGAGCCGCGCCCGCGCCCGCGACACCCGGCTCTTGACCGTGCCGATCCGGGTGTCGAGCACCTGCGCCGCCTCCTCGTACGAGAGGCCGCTGGCCCCGACGAGGATCAGCGCCTCGCGCTGGTCCGGCGGCAGCACCTGCAGCGCCGACAGGAACTCGCGCATCTCGAGGTGGCTGTCGTGGCCGGGCGGCTGGGTCATCCGCGCCGCATGGGTGCCCTCGGCATCCGAGACCTCGCGCCAGCGCCGGCGCCCCTCCGAGTAGTACTGGTTGCGCAGAATTGTCACCAGCCACGCGTGCAGGTTGGTGCCCTGGCGATACTTGTCCCGGTTGGCGATCGCCTTGGCGAGCGTCTCCTGGACCAGGTCGTCGGCCCGGTCGCGGTTGCCGCTCAGCGACCGAGCGAAGCCGCGCAGCATCGGGATCGCCGCGACGAGATCGTCCTTGAACCCGCCGCTCACGCGCCGCTCTCCCCCTCGGGCTTCTTGTCGAGCTTCTCGAGCAGGGCCATCATCTCGGGCGGGATCTCCTCCTGCAGCGCATCGTCGTAGATGCGGCGGAGCTGACTGCCGATCCAGTCCTGCTTGCGAGCCCCGGGGCGCTCGGGACGGTCGGGGCCCCCCGGACCACTGCCTTTCATCGACCCTCCAACACCGGCTTCCAACTTGCGCACTCTCTTATCCCAAGGCACTACTCGGGCGTCAAATGCGCGGGCAGGCGGCGCGGTTCCATGAGCGGGGAACTTTTCCGCTCGTCGGCGCTTTATGCCCGTGCGACAATCGGCCCGCCGGGCGCCGCCAGCCGCGCGCGCGCCCCGGGTGCTGCCCAGAGGACAGAACCGACGATGCCCGCCAGCCTATCCCAGGAAATCGCGCCCCACCTGCCGTACCTGCGCCGCTACGCGCGCGCGCTGACCGGTTCGCAGACGAGCGGCGACGCCCATGTCACCGCCTGCCTGGAAGCGATCATCGCCGAACCGGCGATCTTCGATCGCGCCGACGGAGTCAAGATCGGCCTCTACAAGCTCTTCCAAGAGCTCTGGCACGGCCTCCAGATCGACGACAGGCCCGACGAGTCCGCCCCCTCCTTTGGCGAGCGAACCGCCCGGGAGCGGCTGTCGGCGATGCCACCGGAAAGCCGGCAGGTCCTGCTTCTCACCACCCTGGAAGGTTTCCGGTCCGCCGAGGCCGCCGCGATCACTGGCCACAGCGAGACCGAGGTCCATCGCCTCGTCGCCGCGGCCATCGCCGAGATCGACCGGCAGATTGCCACCCGCGTCCTGATCATCGAGGACGAACCGCTGATCTCGATGGATTTGGCGGAGATCGTCGAGAGCCTCGGTCACGAGGTCACCACCATCGCCCGAACCGCGACCCAGGCGGTGCGCGCCGCCGGATCGGACGAGCCGGGCCTCGTCCTCGCCGACATCCAGCTCGCCGACGGCTCCTCGGGGCTCGACGCGGTCCGCGACATCCTGACCATGTTCGAGGTGCCCGTGATCTTTATCACCTCGTTCCCGGAGCGGCTGCTGACCGGCCAACGGCCGGAACCGACGTTCCTGATCACCAAGCCCTACGATCCGAACGCGGTGAAGGCGGCGATCAGCCAGGCCCTGTTCTTCCGGACGACGGCATCGCTCGACGCCTGATCAGAGCGGAACCGGCAAACGAAAGGCCCGGCAGTTGGATGCCGGGCCTCTTCCTCCAGTCAGCAATCAGGGACGCGACAGCCAGTTGTCGACCATCGTCTTCGCCTCTTCGCGGGACTTGCCATAGCGCTCCTGGATCAGCCCCTCGAGCCGCTCCTGGTTCCCCTCGATCTTGTCGAGATCGTCGTTGGTCAGCGAGCCCCACTGCTCCTGAACCTTGCCCTTGAATTGCTTCCAGTTGCCTTGGATCTCATCCCAGTTCATCTTGTCCTCCTCTCGGGTTCGATTGGTTTCACGACAGATCAACGTCCTCCCGCAATTCCGGTTCCGCCCGGTGCGGCAGGCGAGGAAACCAACGGTTTCGCCCCACGTTCGAAGTGTTAGTTCCCGGAACCCGGCTGCATGATGACACAAGCATTCGACCCGTTCGGCCTCGCCGATCTCCTGCCGCTCGGCGAGGCCATGCGCGGGCACCCGCCGCTGATCGCCTGGACCGCGGCGGGCGATGCGCTTGTCGCGATCGCCTTTCTCGTCATCGCCGCGGCGGTCGCCGTCGTCGCCCGGCGTTCCGACCTTCCCCGCGATTCCCGACGGGCGGCGACGCTGCTCGCGCTCGGGCTTCTCGCCGCCGGCCTGACGCAGACCGCAGGCCTCCTGACGCTCTGGACGCCGATCTACGGCGTCGAGGCGCTTCTGAAGGTCGTCACCGCCGGAGCCGCGACGCTGGCCGCCATCGCCGTCTGGCCGCAGGTCCCGCGTCTGCTGGCGCCGCCCGCCCCGCGCGACCTCGAACGAGCGAACGCGCTCGCCGAGGCGAACGCCTCGCTCGAGACGGCGGTGGACTGGCGCACCCAGGAGCTCGAGGTCGCGAACCAGCGCTTCGAGCAGGCGTTGCAGCGCTCGAACATCACCGTCTTCACCCAGGACACCGATCTTCGCTACACGTGGATCCACAATCCCCGCCTCGGCCGCGCCGCCGACGAGATCGTCGGCCGTACCGACGAGGAGATCCTGCCGCCGCACGCTGCCGACGCGTCGCGCGCATTGAAGCGCCGGGCGCTCGAGACCGGGCAGACGGTGAACGCGACGGTCGCCGTCGCGACCGAGGACGAGGCGCGTATCTACCTCGACATGACGGTCAGTCCGACCCTCGACGCCAACGGGATGGCCGACGGCGTGCTCTGCACCGCCTTGGATGTGACCGAGAAGCAGCTCTTCGAGGTCCGCCTCGCAGCGATGGCGGCCCAGCTCGCCACCGCCTACCAGCGCTTCGAGCTCGCGCTGGAGAACTCCGCGATCACCGTCTTCGAGCAGGACGCCGAGCTTCGCTACACCTACGTCTACAATCCGCCGCCCGGGACGACGCCCGACGACTTCCTGCAGCGAACCGACCTCGACCTCTTTCCCGATGCCGAGGCCCGCAAGCTCGTGCCCCGCAAGCAGCGCGTGCTCGCGTCGGGCGAGCGCGAGGCCTTCGAGGTGGAGATCGAGATCGGCGGCGAGCTGCGCTTCTTCGACCTTCGTCTCGAGGCGAAGTCCGACGACACCGGAAGCACGACCGGCGTCGTCTCGACGGCGGTCGACCTCACCGAGCATCGGCGCGACGAGAAACGGATGCGGCTGATGATGCGCGAGCTGACCCACCGCTCGAAGAACCTGCTCGCGGTGATCCAGGCGATGGCCCGCAAGACCGCCACGCTTTCGGAGGACACCGACAGCTTCATCATCGACTTTTCGTCGCGGCTCCAGGCGATGGCGGCCGCGCACGATCTCCTCGTCTCGCAGTCCTGGCACGGCGCCGATCTCGGCGATCTGATCCGCGCCAGCGTCGCCCAGACGATCGCGCCGACCGCGGAGCAGGTGCACATCGAGGGCCCGGCGCTGATGCTGGCGCCCGATACCGCGCAGAACCTCGGCCTGGCCTTCCACGAGCTGGCGACGAACGCGAGCAAGTACGGCGCCCTCGCCGCCGACGCCGGCCAGCTCGCCGTAACCTGGGACGTGCAGGACGGCGAGGTGCGCATCGTATGGAAGGAACAGGGCGGGCCCGAGGTCACCAGGCCCGAGCGCCGCGGCTTCGGCCGCGTCCTCCTCGAGCGCTTGATCGGCGCCACGCTCAACGGCTCGGTCGACCTCGACTTCCGAAGCGCCGGTGTGGTCTGCGAGATCGTGTTCCCCGAGGACCGTCTGATCGCCGCCTGAGCCCCGGACCGAACTAGCGATGATCCAATCCGGCCAGTGCGCGCTCGATCTCGTCGAGCATGTTCTGCTCGGCCGGAGGATCGCCCGCGCCGAGACCGTGGAAGCGGTGGAGAAGCCCCTCCCAAGTACGAAGCGCGCTGATCTTGTCCTCGCGGCTCAATGAGGGATCCCGCGCCAGGGAGGCCGGCGATTCGTATCCGGCGAAGCGTGTCAGGTCGGGCATCCTGGTCTCCTGGCGCCACCGTCCGCGGCTGTCGGTTGGACTGAATCAACCAGAGAGCGTTCCGATCGTTCCCGGCGCGATCCTTGACAAATGTTAATGCGGCCGGGCGCGCCATATGCGACGGTAGGCGTCGACCAGACCCGCGGCCGCTCGCCTCGACGGGGGCGGCCCTCCGGCGATTGCAACGGTCGCCCAACCCCTGCACGCGTCTGGCGGCCTGTCCGCGGCGGAAAAAGGAACTCCCCCCGTGAGCGAACGGCCGACGGCTCTGCAGAACGTGCGCATCCTCCTGCTGGAGGACGATGCGCTGATCTGCCTCGACACCGAGGACATGCTGATTTCGCTCGGCGCCGCCGAGGTGCTGGTCGCCCATACGATCGACGAGGCCGAGGCGATCCTCGCCCGCCATGCCGTCGACGTCGCCGTTCTCGATCTCGTGATCGGCAACCACCGCGCCGAAACCCTCGCCGATCGCCTGGTCGCGGCCGCGGTTCCCGTGGTCTTCGCCAGCGGCCTCGGCGACCCCGCGAGCCTGCCCGAGCCGCTGCGCGGGGTGCCTGCGGTCGAGAAGCCGTATTCCGGCCAGGCCCTGCACGCGGCGCTGATCGCCGCTTTGCAGTCGCCGGGCGCCCGATAGGCGGAACCCTGCCCCCGGCCTCCGGCCCGGAACTCCCGCTACCTCCCCACGTTGTCGGTCTGCACAAGCGCGGCACGTCTGCGCGCTGGCCAAGTATGCCGGCAGCGTCGATGGGCCGCCAAGCAAAGGAGTAGTGCTATGCTCAAGACCCTTCTCGCAACGACCGCCGTCGCCGCGCTCGCGGCGGTCGGCGTACAGGCCCAGGACGCCCCGGCCGCCGGCGGCGAGCCGCCGACGCCGCCGCGACTGGAGAGCGAGATGGCGCCGGATTCGCCGATGGTCGAGGACAGCGAGGCCGAGGCCGAAGCCGACCCCGCCGCCCCAGCCGAAAGCGTTGCCGAGGATCCGGCCGCCAAGCCGCCGGCCGGCACCATGGCCGAGGATCCGGCGACCGAGACTCCGGCGGACACCATCGCCGAGGATCCGGCGACCGAGACTCCGGCGGACACCATGGCCGAGGACCCGGCGGTCGAGACCCCGGCCGACACCATGGCCGAGGACCCGGCAGCCGAAACCCCAGCCGACACCATGGCCGAGGACCCGGCGGTCGAGACCCCGGCCGACACCATGGCCGAGGACCCGGCCGCGCCAGCCGGCGGCGTGCCGCTGGAGGAGGGCTGGAGCGAGGTCGACGTCGCGACCATCTCGACGGATTCGCTGATCGGTGCCGACATCCTTACCTACGACCAGGAGACGGTCGCCTCGATTCAGGATGTGCTCCTGAGCCCGGACGGCCAGGCGGAGAGCGTGGTGGCCCGGTTCGGCGGCTTCCTCGGCTTCGGCGAGACCACCGTCCTCGTGACCATGGACGAGCTCACCGTCGTCAAGGATGCGGACGAGACCCTGTTCGTCCTCACCAACCTGACCCCCGAGGCGTTGAAGGATCGACCGGTCTACGAGGAGGTCGAGGGCTAGCCGCCCCACACCCTTCGACCGCGATCCGAGCGGCCGCCGCGCTCCCCCCGCGGCGGCCGCTCCTTGTCTGCCCGGTGGCGGCCCGGTCCCACCCTTCCCTCCTCTCGGCGCGATTGACACGAACCGGCCGCGCAACGACAATCTCCGCCGAATGGGGCGCAAGTTCCCATCGGCAAACCGTGCCCTGCGGGCACGTATTCGGGGAGGAGAACCATGAAGACCATGCACCGACTTGCCGCGGCCGCGGCCCTGCTGCTTGGCAGCAGCGCCGCGTTCGCGGGACCCGAGGTCGTCGCCGGGCCCGGCGCGGACCCGGAATGCTTCGCGCCCTGGAGCGCCGAGACCA